>JAZGEQ010000021.1:0-388458 GCA_036478775.1 Cellulophaga sp. | reverse complement strand
TTTCTTTAGGTGGTATCCGGTCTGTCAGCACCAAAAAACACCTATAAGTGATTCTTTTACAATTCCACTTTGCAATAACTCTACCAACATTACTTTAAATTCATAATCCTACTTTTTTGTCATAATCCAAATATATAAATCATGAGCTTATAAAAATCGTCCTATTGAAGGTAAACACCTTTTTTCCTGTCAAAACAGGAATCTATGTGTCATTATTTTTGGATCTCTTTTTTCAATAGGATGACAAAAAAGAGCCAGAAAAATCACTTAGGAAAAACCAAACTAAAAACGGTCTCTTTATTAGGAATTGACTTCAACTTTAAATTACCGCCATGCAGGCGCATAATTTGTTTTGATAAACTAAGTCCAATACCCGTTCCTGTATTTTTAGTTGTAAAAAATGGCACAAAAATCTCCTCAATAATTTCAGCAGAAATACCTGGACCATTATCCCATACCTCAATAAAACTATTCCCTTCACTATCTTTTCCTGCTGAAACACGAAGCGTTCCTTCTTCTTGTATAGCCAAAGATTGTAATGCGTTTTTACATAAATTAATTAAAACTTGTGCTATTTGCTTTTCATCTACAAACAACTCCATGTCTTTTAGAGCCTGAGAAATTTCAAAAGTGCTATTTCCTAATATACCCTCCTGTTCCATTAGTACTTTTACACGCTCTAACAATTCCTGAATAAGTACAATTTTCTTGTCTGGAGCTGGTACATTTAAAAAACTTCGATAGGATTGTACAAAACTCATTAAATCATTTCCCTGTTCTTTAATTACGGTTAATCCCTTTGCTGTATTTTTTATATGTTCTTCGGAAAATTGATCAAGAGAAACGAGACCTTTATCTGTTTGGTAGTACTTTAATATAGATTCTGAAATAGATGTTATTGGTGTAATGCTATTCATAATTTCGTGCGTCATAACCCGAATTAATCGCAACCAAGAATCTGTTTCTTTTTCATCTAGTTCCTTGTGTATATCCTGAATAACAACCAATAATAACTTCTTTTTGCTTAACGTAATTGGTGTTGATTTTATAGCCAGTTGAATTTTCTCTCTTTCATTAGTTAATTGAAAAGATTTTTGCTCAAAAGGTTTTAATTCCACAAACAATTGGTACAAATCAGGATTCACCTGCGCCAATTGTTTTATGTGATTAAGTGGCTCTCTATTTAATAATTTTTTTACCGTAGGGTTAGAAAAAAGGATGTGTCCTTCTGCATTAAAAGTAAGGATTCCTATATTGGCCTGCTTCAATATTTCCTGAAAATACTGTTCCTGTGCCTGATTCTCCAAATGCATTTTTTGAACTATATCATTAAGCATATTCAAGCTACGATTTAATTCTTGTAATGATTTTACATTCCCATATTCAGGAAACCTAAGTGAAAAATCTTCGTTTTTTACTGCTTCAAAAAAATAGGCAATCTTACGATTACTATGGTTTACATATTTAATTAAAAAAAATGTTTGAGAAATTAATACCAACGATACGATACCAGACAATACATACTGGTTTTTAAAAAAAAGAAAAACCATAACAAAAGTTACTGCTACAAGTAACAATACCCTTATAACCAATTGTACATAGAGATTTCTACTTCCCATCTGCTTCCCATTTTTTTAACTTATTATACAATGTCTGTCTAGAAATACCAAGTTCATCTGCTGCTGCACTATAATTACCTTCATGGGTATTTAGTGCGTTTTTAATCATTAGTTTTTCCATTTCATCCAAACTAACGGGGCTATTACCAAAAGATAATGTCGATTTGTTATGTAATAAAAAGTCTGTAGGTTTTAATACATTACCATCACAAAGTATTACCGCTCTTTCTATAGTATGCTGTAGTTCCCGTACATTTCCAGGCCAATTATATTCCATTAATTTTTCTTGTGCAGAACTGTTCATCCGCAAACCAATCTTATCATACTTTGATGCGAATTTTTTCAAATAAAATTCTCCCAAAATTAATACATCCCCTTCTCTTTCTCGCAATGCAGGAACCTCAATATGAATGGTATTTATACGATATAACAAATCTTCGCGAAACAGTCCTTCTTTAACCATCTGTTCCAAATTTCCGTTGGTGGCACATACCAAACGAATATCTACATGTATAGGTTTATTAGAGCCGACTCTATTTAATACCCTGTTCTGAATTACAGACAATAATTTAGCTTGGGTCTTTAGGGATAAATTTCCTATTTCATCTAAAAATAAAGTCCCGCCATGTGCAGCCTCAAACTTTCCTGCTCTATCCTCTTTCGCATCTGTAAAGGCACCTTTTACATGTCCGAAAAGCTCACTCTCAAAAAGAGTTTCGGATAATGCCCCCATATCTACAGCAATAAAAACTTCTTCTTTTCGGGTAGACATTCTATGCAATTCACGAGCTATAAGTTCTTTTCCTGTGCCATTCTCTCCTGTAATTAAAACATTTACATCTGTTTTTGCTACTTTTCTGGTAAGGTTAAGAACCGATGTCAGCGCTTTAGAAGTACCAATAATATAATTCTTATCCTGATTAATAAGTTGTTTTAAATTACTCTCATTCTCCTTTAATTTATGCACCTCTTTCTGCGATTTCCGCAACAAATAAGCCGACTTTACCGTTGCCAATAATTTTTCATTATTCCATGGTTTTAATACAAAGTCAATTGCACCTTCTTTCAATGCCATAACAGCCAAATCTACAGCGCCATAGGCAGTCATCATAATAACCGCCATATTCGGAGTCTTTTTCTTTATTTCTCGCAACCAATATAAACCTTCATTTCCTGTATTTACACCCGCAGAAAAATTCATATCCAAGAGTACAATATCAATAGAATTCAAATTTGGGAAAGACGGAAGTTGGTTGGGGTTAGAAATAGTTTGAACGCTCTTATACTCAAACTGCAACAAAATTTCTAATGCACTTAATACACTTTTGTTGTCATCTACTACAAGTATATTCCCATCAATCATAATAATAGTATTTAAGAAAGATTCCTTTTACTAAGAACTTGTTTTATATTATAAATAGAAAAAATCAATTTAAAACTGCTACTGTTAAAATAAGTTCAACAATTAAATATACAAATCCAAAATCAGTCTTTATAAAAAGTGTAAAATAGTTGGACATTATTTGTAAAATAATTTTACACTTCTGTAATCATAAAATATCAATTACACTACAACTAATTGATTTTTAGCCAATTGAATTTATGGCACGGCAATAGAATAGTATTTGGCACACCATATATATTATGACTTTAAAAATTAAAATTTTAACCTTACTATTCCTGGCAGTTACTACTTCTCTATTTTCTCAAGAAAATTGGTCGTTAGATGCATGTGTTAGCTATGCAATTACCCATAACCTAGACTTAAACAACTCTAGATATACTAAGGATTCTAGCAAGGAAAACTACCGGCAATCTATTAGAAACCTTCTACCAAGCGTAAACGGAAATGCATCCTATAACTTAAGATTTGGTAGGTCTGTAAACCCAGATACTGGTGGGTATACGAATACCGATTTTTTCATAAATAACTATTCGCTAAATTCTTCTTTAAGTTTGTTTCAGGGCTTTCAAAAACTAAATACTATTGCTGCCACAAAACTCATTTATAAGGCAACAAAAGAAGAAGTATTACAGCAAAAATACCTTCTGGCCTTTAGAATCATGTCGGCTTATTATGACATACGATTCTTTGAAGGTTTATTGCAGATTTCCAAAGAACAAGAAACAATTTCTCAGGCTAATTATGACCTTGTTCAGCGTCAAATAGAATTGGGAATGAAAGCCGGAGCCGATTTATACGAAGCCGAAGCCGTTTTACTTACAGACAAATTAGCCGTTACACAAAGTAGCAATCAATTAGCGGCTTCTAAACTTAATTTAATTCAGGAAATGAATTTAGAAGGAGCTACTACAATTACTTTAGAAATAGCGCTAACAGAAGCTACAGACAGTAATTCTATTTCAGAAGTTCATACAGATACTATTTTTAATAAAGCAACAAGTTTTATCCCTATTTTAAAAGCACAGGAATTAAGAGCCAAAGCTGCAAGAAAAGGAGTTGCAATTGCCAGAGGAGCACTATATCCTTCTTTAAGCTTTTCTGCTGGCTATGGCACGGGGTATTTTGAAACCAACACCGATGACACAGGAAGTATCATTCCTTTTGAAACACAGTTAAAGGATAATGCTTCAAGGTACATAGGTGTATCTTTAAGCATCCCTATTAGTAACAAATGGTCTGGACGTTCTAATGTAAAACAGAGGAAAATAGCATTGTTACAAGCAAAAAATCAGGTGAATGTCCAAAAACAAGAACTTTACCAGTTAATACAACAATTGGTGCAAGATTATAAATCATTACAAATAGAATTTGAACAAAGTAAGCAAAGAATGAAAGCGCAAAATCTAACTTTTAAGATTGCACAAAAGAAGCATGAAAAAGGGCTTATCAGCGCATTAGATTTATACCAATCTAAAAACTTGGCCGCAAATGCACAAAACGAAAATTTACAAGTAGGCTTACGATTAAAAGTGAAATCGAAAACACTCGATTTTTATAAAGGATTACCAATATTTAATAGCATTCCATAATGTTAGTAAAAACTACATATTGTTAATTCCTTTAGAATAAAACAAAACCGAAATAAAATAAAAAGCACACAATACAAAAAGAAAAAATAATGGATATTAAACTAGAAAAGAAAAAAGGATTACGACCAAAACACTACGGCTATATTGCCATAGGATTATTGGTTCTTTTTGCGGGATGGAAAATGGTATCAAGCGGTTCTGTAAACACTTTTCGAACAGAAAAAGACAAGCTTTCAATAACACAAACGGTACAAGGTAAGTTTGATGATTATATTACTATAAATGGTAATGTAAGTCCTATAGCAACAATATATATGGACGCTTACGAAGGTGGTCGTGTAACCGAAAAGTTAATTGAAGAAGGTGCTATGGTGAAGAAGGGCGATATTATTCTAACCCTTGAAAACAGAAGTCTTTATAAAGAAATATTACAGAGTGAAAGTAATTTAGCTTTAAAGCAAAACGATTTGCGATCTACGCGATTAACTTTTGATTCAAGACAGGTTGAAGGTCGTAAATCCCTAGCAAATGCAGAATATCAATTGCGAAAGCTGAAACGAAATTTTGAGCAAAATAAAGCTTTATATAAAGACGAATTAATAGCTAAGGAAGTATACCTAACGGCAAAAGAAGATTACGAGCTTTCGCAAAAACAATACGATATTATTAAATTACAGACAGAACAGGACAAGGAAATGCGAACCACATCCTTAGCAAGTTTAAATACCGATCTTACCAGAATGAACAAAACCCTTTCTATGGTATATGAACGTTTAGACCAACTAAATGTACGCGCTCCTTCAGATGGACAATTAGGATTTTTAGACGCAGAAATAGGACAAAGTATTAGTCAGGGAGAACGTATTGGACAAATAAACGTGCTTACAGATTATAAAATAGAAGCTGCTATAGACGAACACTATATTGATCGCGTAAAACGTGATTTATCTGCAAATTTTGAACGTAACAATGCACAATACGATTTACGCTTACGTAAGGTTTATCCTGAAGTACGAAGCGGAAAGTTCAAAGTAGATTTGGTATTTACAAAAGAAAAACCAGAAACTATACGGTCTGGACAGAGCTACAATATAAAATTACAGTTAGGAGAGTCATCAGATGCCTTATTGCTTCCTAAAGGTCGTTTTTATCAAAGTACCGGAGGACAATGGATTTTTGTAGTAGATACTTCTGGGGAATTTGCAATAAAAAGACCCATACGAATTGGAAAACAAAATTCTAGATACTACGAAGTTTTAGAAGGTCTAAAAGCAGGGGAACAAATAATAACATCTAACTATGACAATTTTGGCGATGCGGATAGAATTGTTCTTAAGTAAAAGTATTGGGTGTAACAACCAACCGACACAACTATCTATTATATAAAGGAATACCAACAACAAAGAAAAAAAAGAAAAAAATGATACAAATACAAAACCTAAAAAAAAGTTTTAGAACAGAAGAAGTGGAAACTTTAGCACTAAACAATGTAAACCTCAACATTAAAGAAGGAGAATTTGTTGCTATTATGGGGCCATCTGGTTGTGGTAAATCTACCTTATTAAATATTGTTGGCATGTTAGACAACCCAACAGAAGGGAGTTACAAATTCGCAAGTCATGAAGTGGCAGGATTAAAAGAAAGTCAGCGAACACAGTTACGAAAAGGGAATTTAGGGTTTGTTTTCCAAAGCTTTAATCTTATTGATGAGCTTACTGTATATGAAAATGTAGAGCTGCCATTAATTTATCTTAAAATGAAGAAAACTGAACGTAGAGAAAGGGTAATGAAAGTTTTAGAGCGTATGAAAATAGCGCATAGAGAAAAGCACTTTCCACAACAATTATCAGGAGGACAACAACAGCGTGTTGCAATTTCTAGAGCCGTTGTTACTAAACCAAAACTGATTTTAGCAGATGAGCCAACAGGAAATTTGGATTCTAAAAATGGTATTGAAGTAATGAACTTACTTACAGAGCTAAACCAAGAAAACACCACCATAGTTATGGTAACACACTCCGACAGAGATTCACATTATGCACATAGAGTTGTTAATTTATTTGATGGACAGATTGTAACCGAGAGTCAGAATAAACCTTTTGAGGCGCAGGTGTAAAACAATAGGAGTTTATCATCAATCAAAATAAATATCATGTTTAAAAATCAATTAAAAGTTGCTTGGAGAGCCATTACAAAGAATAAACTTCAAACATTTATTAATCTTTTTGGGCTTACTTTAGGTACGGTTAGTTGTCTTGCCATCTTATTGTATGTTTTTGCACAATTAGGGTATGATGAGCATCATGAGAATGCAGCATCTATCCATAGAGTTGAAACCATTATTGAAAGAGACGGGAAAGAAAATTTTGATACAGGGGCTGCATCGCCACCTATAGCTTTTGCACTTAAAGAAGATTTTCCAGAAATAGAAGAAGCTACCCGTGTAGTTCTTACAGATGTTTTCTATAGTAATTTAATTAGTGCTGCAGGGAGTGAGGATTCCTACTATGAACCTAGGGCATATATTGCAGACGCTACTTTCTTCAACGTATTTAGCTATACGTTTTTGGAAGGAAATAAGGAGATTGCTTTGAACGAGCCTAATGCATTAGTGCTCTCTTCGTATCTGGCAAAGAAAATGTTTGGCAAAGAAAATGCGTTAGGCAAAGCTGTAATATGGGGAAGCGGCGAAAATTCACAAACCCTAACCGTAAAAGGTGTTTTTGATGAAACAAATGAGAAATCCCACCTAAACCCAAATTATATTGTGAGTATGAGTACTCCTGGAATGGGAACATTTGTCCAAAATTTTCAAAATTTTGCCACAAATAACTTTGTTTATAGCTACGTAAAATTAGTACCAAACGGAAATGCACAAAAACTACAACAAAAACTCCCTGGTTTTATACAAGACAGAGGAGCTAAAGACCTTTCTAATGCGGGAATGGATAGTAAAATATTACAGCTAAAAAAAGTAAGTGATATTCACTTGTATTCTGCAGGTAGAAAAAATCAGATTCATGAAGTTTCAAACGTTAAATACCTCTACTTTTTATTAACTTTAGCATTTATCATTCAACTTGTAGCTTGCGTTAATTTTATTAATCTAAGTACCGCTAGCGCAAGCAAAAGAGCCAAGGAAATAGGGGTTAGGAAAGTGGTTGGTGCAGGAAAAAAAAGCTTAATGTGGCAGTTTCTGGGAGAATCATTATTGCTTTCCGTATTTACTATAGTACTTAGTGTACCTATTACAATTCTACTACTTCCTCTGTTAAATAAGCTAACACAGGCAAGCTTAACTTACCAGGATTTGTTAAACTGGGAAATTGGCGGATTAGTACTAGGTTTAGGAGTACTTACAGGACTGGTTGCAGGTATATACCCAGCCATTATTCTCTCCTCTATAAAACCTATTAAGGCGTTAAAAAGTGGTGCCATACTACAGTCTAACAATGGAGGGTTTAGAAAAGTTTTAGTTATATTTCAGTTTGTGGTTTCAATAAGTCTGGTTGTTACTGTTATTATTATAACGCAACAATTTAGATTTACACAAAGTAAAAATCTTGGTTTTAAAAAAGACAACCTACTGGCCTTACGAATAGGTACAGACGCAGCATCAAGTAAATTTGAATCGTTAAAAACCTTGTTTTTAAATATCCCAGGGGTATTAAATGTATCTAGTGGTAATTACGCGCCATCAGAAATAGTTTTATCCGACAATGGGTTTTATCTACCAGGTGGAAACCGCGAAAGTACTACCATTGTAAAACGTAATGGTGTTAGTGATGGTTATTTTAAAACAATGAATATTCCATTTATTACAGGAAGGGATTTTACCGCAGTAGATACCACAGGTCAAATTATTGTTAACCAAGCTACACTAAAGGCTTTTAATATTAATGAGAAAAACGCTTTAAGCTCTATTCTTATACAAAGTTATGGGGATGAAACTTATGAGAATGAAATTATTGGTGTGGTTAAAGATTATCATTTTGCATCTCTTAAAGAAAAAATTGCACCACTTTTTGTTCACAAAGAAAACTCCCCCAATTGGTTATTTCTAAAAACGGAAACAAAAAACTATAGTCAGTTATTAGCAAGTCTAGAGCAGCAATGGAAAAGTCATGTAAAAAATGTTCCTTTTGATTATGTATTTGTAGACAAGGAAGTTGAAAAACTTTATGATGAAGAAAAGCGTTTAGGGCAAATCTCAATAGTTTTTACCATTCTAGCAATACTAATTAGTTGTTTAGGTCTTTTTGGTTTGGTTTCTTATGTAGCTGAGCAAAAGAAAAAAGAAATAGGAATTCGTAAAGTATTGGGAGCTAGTATTAATTCTATAGTACAATTGCTTACTAAAGACTTTATAAAGCTTGTACTTGTTGCTTTTGTTATTGCATCTCCTATTGCATATTTCTTTATACAACGGTGGTTAGAAGGCTTTACCTATAGGGTAGCTATTAAATTGTGGGTATTTCTACTAGCAGGTGGCTTTGCATTGTTTATAACACTAATTACAGTAGGGTTTCAATCTATTAAATCTGCTATTGCAAACCCTGTAAAAAGTTTAAGAACAGAATAATCTTGTAAGAATATTAGAGTCAAAGAACACAATCATGTATAAAATTTATCTAAAAATTGCTTGGCGAAATCTTATAAAAAACAAGAGTTATTCAGCAATTAATATTGGGGGACTTGCTATTGGAATGGCTTGTTTCTTTTTAATATCTATGTTTATAAAAAATGAACTTTCGTATGATAGCTATCATGAAAAGGAAGCTAATATTTATAGAATAGTTCATCATCATAGTAAAGACAAATTAGAAGAAAGTCAGGTCTGGGGTAATGCCCCCGTAGGACCAGCATTAAAGGCAGATTTCCCTGAGGTAGTTGAGAAGGTTCAATTTTCTGGAAGGTCAGAGATTTTGTTAGATTATAACAACCGTTCCTTTCAAGAAGGCAACTGTTTTTACGTAGATGAAACGGTGTTCAGCGTATTTAGTTGGCCCTTACTTTCCGGAAACCCAAAGACAGCCTTGGAAGCTCCTCATTCTATTGTATTAACAGAAAGTACGGCAAAGAAATATTTTGGAAACGAAGATCCAATGGGAAAAGTCATCAATGGCATTGGTGGCAAGGCTTCCGATGGCATTTATACGGTTACAGGAGTAATGAAAGATATACCCCCTAATTCACATTTTTCATTTGATGTACTCATGTCTATGAGTTCTTTTTATCAAACAAATCCAGGAATTTTTGAAGCTTGGGGCTATGTTGATTTCTATACTTATTTTTTGGTTTCTGACAATTTTAATCAGGAGCTATTTCAGGCAAAAATGCCAGCGTTTTTAGAAAGAAATAGACCATCTGAAAATGATGAATATTACTATAACCTTTCCTTTGAGTCATTAAAAAACGTTTATCTAAATTCCGAAGCTGCTCGCCAACCAGGAATTACTGGTAGTCTTTCCAATATTTACATATTTGCACTAATAGGATTATTTATTTTGATTATTGCTTGTATTAATTTCATGAACCTGTCCACGGCACGTTCCTTAGAAAGAGCAAAGGAAGTAGGGGTTAGAAAGGCAATTGGAGCTGATAAAAAAGGATTGCGTTATCAGTTTCTTGGAGAATCTATGCTCATGGTTTTTATCGCCTCATTAATTGGATTGGCATTGGTAATGGTATGTCTCCCTGGAATGCGCGAAATTACAGGAAAGCAATTCTTATCTGCTGATATTTTTAACAGTTTTACACTGTCTGCTTATTTTGGAATGGCTATAATAACAGGACTATTAGCAGGAAGTTACCCTGCCTTTATTCTCTCCAATTTTAAACCCTCTAGTGTCTTAAAAGGAGTATTTAGAACATCTCAAAAAGGAAATAGTCTTAGAAAAGGATTGGTCATATTTCAATTTAGCCTTTCCATTGCATTAATTGCTAGTACAATTATCGTGTATTTCCAATTAGGATATATGCTAAACAAAAATTTAGGCTTTGATAGAAAGCAACAATTAGTTATAGATTTTAATTGGGACGGTGAGGTAATAGATAATATGGAAACCATCAAAAGTGAGTTTCTAAAACTACCTGAAGTAGTTTCGGCTGCTGGTTCCCGTACCGTACCAGGAAGTCATTTTCCTGCAGCGGGGACAGAAATAGAAACTTCTGAAGGCAATATGAAACATTTTTCACCTTTTCTGTATGAGATTGATTTTGATTTCATTCCGCATTATGAAATAGAAGTAATAGCGGGAAGATCATATTCAAGAGATTTTGTGACAGATTCTATTGGAGCAATGCTTGTTAACGAATCTGCCGCTAGAAGTTTTGGCTATGCCGATCCATCGGATATTATCGGAAAACGTTTTGAACAATGGGGACGAGAAGGAACCATTGTAGGTGTTGTTAAAGATTTTAATTATATGTCCCTTCATCAAAAAGTGGCCCCTTTAGCTTTGCGTTACTCGCAACATGGAAAGTACCTTTCCTTAAAAGTCGAATCTACCAATATACAGCAAGCCATAAACCATATTGAACAAAAATGGGCTAAACTCGTACCACATCGTCCTTTTTTGTATAGTTTCTTAGACGAGTCTTTTAACTCGCAATACGAGGCAGATATCAAATTTAAAAATCTCTTTGCCATTTTTTCATTTTTAGCTATTCTAATTGCCTGTTTAGGCCTTCTGGGCTTGGCAACCTATAGCGCGGTTCAACGAACAAAGGAGATTGGTGTGCGTAAAGTTTTAGGTGCTGAGGTCTCTAGTATTGTAATGCTTTTATCTAAAGACTTTATGAGATTGGTGTTAATTGCCATTTTAATTGCCACCCCTTTTTCTTGGTATGTGATGAATATATGGCTTAATGAATATGCGTACCAAATAGAGATAAGTTGGTGGATTTTTGCCCTGTCAGGAGGTATTTCCCTTGCCATCGCAGTTGCTACGGTAAGCTTTCATGCTATAAAAGCTGCAAGATCAAACCCTGTAAAAAGTTTACGAACAGAATAAACCAAAATAAAAACCAATACCATGTTTAAGAATCACATCAAATTGGCATACCGTAATTTAGTAAAGAACAAGATGTTATCTTTAATCAATTTAACAGGTTTAACCCTAGGTTTAGCTTGTATAATGACATTGGTTTTTGTTGTTTATGCCTATTACAATGCAGATGGTTTTATAGAACAAGAGGAAGAAGTTTATTATTTAAAAACATTTACAACTTCTGGTCATGATTATGCACAAACCCCACATCCGCTTTTAGCTAAAATAAAAGCGTCTTGCCCCGATATTGTTGCTGCAACCCATTCCTTTGGTTGGAATGTACCTTGGCTATCGTATAAAGATGTAGAAATACAAGAAGAAACAACAAATTATGTAGAACCAGATTTTTTAAAAGTATATACCCTTCCTTTAAAGTATGGCGACCCAGATACGGCACTTCAAAATAAGTACGATGTTGTACTCACCAGTACCGTAAGTGAAAAGTTTTTTGGAGATACTAATCCTGTTGGAAAAACAATAATCTCTAATGATACACTAAGTTTAAAAGTTGCTGGTGTTCTAGAACCTCTAAGTCCTTATTCTTCTTTGAGGATTAGTGTTCTATTGAGTACAGAATTATTGGCCGACAATGTTGCATTTAAAGAGTATGCCGATTGGGGCAACACTTTCTCAGGAAGCTTTTTACGCCTTAGACCAGATACGGACATACAAAAATTAGAAGGGCAGATATTAGATTTGGCAAAACAAAATTATACAGATCCAACTCAAGTAAAAACCATAAAACTAATGCCCTATACTGGTTTTAGAGAAGATATGGTTCCTATTGCTAAGATTATAATCAAAGGTTCTATTGCTATTATCGGGTTTGTATTACTTATTGTCTTGGTTAATTTATTAAACCTCAACTCTTCTGTAATGTACGATAGGACAAAACAGTTAGCAGTGCGAAAAATACTAGGGAGCAATAAAATAAGTATCGTACAACAATTTTGTATTGAAAACGGAATCCTTGTTTTTATCTCTTTAATAAGCTCTTCTATTCTCTTCTTTTTAGTCCTATTGCCAGAAGTTAATAAAAATTTTGGTGGGGATTTCGGAGATATTTCTTTAAGAATGCCAAAAGATTATCCTTTCATTTTATACTATGTAGGTTTAGGAGCGTTCATTGCCTTAGTTGTTGGTATCATACCTACCCTACGTTACATTTCTTTACCAATAGCAACAGCTATAAAAGGTAAGATAGATGCAGCTAAAAATAATTTTATTGTTAGAAACGCCTTTATTACACTACAATTTACACTGGCTATTTTATTTATTTGTGTTGCTATTGTATTAAATAGGCAGATAGATTTTATGCAAGATGCCCCTGTTGGTTACACCCAAGAAAATATAGTAGCAGCCAAAATAAATTTAGCCTATAAAAACCCAGAGACAGCAGAATCTAAGTTTTCTGTAATTCTGGATAAATTAAAAACAAACCCAGCAGTGTTAGATTTTTCTACAACACAAATGGTTCCTAGCACTTATTTTAGAAGTTATACCCTTTTGGTAGATACAGAAACCAACAGAGAACTTCGAATTCGCTATGCAAATACCGATGCTCATTATCTAAAAACATTAGATATTTCAGTCCCTTTTGGTCGCGATTTTAAAGACGAATTAAGCGCTACAGAAAGCAATTCAATTATTATCAATAACAAAGCAATGAAAGCTTTTGGGTGGACAAATCTTCACAACAAACGATTAAACTACAAAGGCTCTTCTGAAAGTTATAAAGTAGTTGGCGTAACAGAAGATTTTCATTACCAAGATATGCAAAACCCAATAGAACCACTGGTTCATTTTTATAAGGGAAAACAGAGATTAGGCAGCAACAATTATTTAATGCTAAAAATCGTCCCTGGCAAAGAAAAGCAGGTATTGCAAGAATTAGAAAAAGATTTTGCACAAATAGAATCTCGAAGAAATTTTGAACATGAACTACTCGCTGTTAAAGTAAATTCCCAGTACGATTTGTTAAAAGGCATCTTAAAAACAGTAAATTTTGTTGCCTTTTTTACGATTTTAATCTCTTGTTTAGGCATGTTCGGTCTTATTTCCTTAATAGCTAAAAAGCGAGTAAAAGAAATAGGAATCCGCAAAGTATTAGGTGCTAGTATTGCTAAAATACTAATGTTACTTTCAAAAGATTTTATAGTTCTAGTTGTACTGGCTAGTTGTATTGCGATACCATTAGGGTGGTGGGTAATGAACAATTGGCTACAGAGTTTTGCCTATAGTATTTCAATTACATGGTGGATGCTTGCCTTAAGTGGATTACTAGCGCTTTTAATTGTTTCTATAACTGTTGGGATACAATCGGTTAAAGCTGCCCTTGCCAACCCAGTAAAAAGTTTAAGAACAGAATAATCTTGTAAAAAACATTAGAATCAAAAAACAACAATCATGTATAAAAACTATTTAAAAATCGCTTGGAGAAATGCCGTGAGGCAAAAACAGTTTTCGATTTTAAATTTATTGGGATTGACAATAGGTGTAGGTACATGTCTTGTTATCGGACTATATATTCATAGTGAACTTACCTATGATACTTTTCATAAAAACTCGGATCGAATTTATCGAATCAATCAATCCAATATTTGGGGAGATTTTAATGACCTTGCCGCTAGTACGGGACCCAATGTGGCTACTGCAATTAAAGAAGATATCCCTGAGTTTGAAGAGGTAACCAGATTGATGGGAATAGGATCACAAACCATTCGTTATGGTAATAGTGAAAGCACAAGTAATTTTTTCAAAGAAAATTTCTTTGCCGCAGCGGAGCCAAACTTTTTAGATATATTCTCTTTTGAAATGCTTCAAGGCGATGCAAAAACAGCATTGAATGAGCCGATGAGTATTCTAATGACGCAAGAAACTGCTACGCGCTATTTTGGTGAAAATGACCCTATCGATAAAGTAGTTGAGATAAAAGAATACGATGGGTCTTGGAGAAGTTATACCGTAAAAGGTGTGTTTAAAGATATTCCCGCGAAATCACACCTTCAATTTGACGCATTGATTTCAATGAACAGTTATCAAGCACAACTAGATCGTGATGGTTGGAAATGGATATGGACTACTTTTTCAACCTACGGATTACTTCATAAAGATGCATCTAGTAATCTTTTAGCAAAGAAATTACAAGCATTACCAAAAAAATGGGCTCCTCCAACTACGGAGCGTATTTTTAATCAGACTTTTACAGAGTTTACAAAAGGTAATACATGGCTGTTGGTTGCACAACCGCTAAAAGAAATCTATAAATCTGGTCTGCCTTTAAACCACTCTTTTGGCCCTACGGGAAACCCTAGTTTCATTACAATATTCGGCGCAATTGGTATTTTAGTCTTGGTACTTTCTTGTATTAATTTCATGAACCTTTCTACAGCAAGGTCATCAAAAAGAGCAAGAGAAATAGGAGTTAGAAAAGTATTAGGCTCTGGCCGTACAGCACTCATAAAACAATTTATAATAGAATCGGTATTATTTACTTTACTAAGTACAATTCTTGCTATCGGTGTTGTTTATCTTTCACTAGGCATATTCAATACAGTCGCAGAAACTGATATTTCCTTAGTCAGTTATTTAAATAGCCCATTGTTCTATGGAATAATTTTTTTATTTGTACTCCTATTGGGTGGAATTGCAGGAAGTTACCCCGCATTTTATCTTTCTTCCTTTAAACCTGTTGAAACCTTAAAGGGAAAGTTAAGTGTTGGTTCTAAAGGGAAGAATATCCGAAATGGGTTGATAGTATTCCAATTTACCATTTCAATAGCATTGATTATTTGTGCATTCTTTGTACATAAACAATTAGTCTATGCATCTACTTTGGATGTTGGATTCGCAAAAAACAATATTCTACAAATTCATAATATAGAGGAATTAGGTTTTGATACGGAAGCATTAAAAACCAAATTGAAGGAGAATCCAGCTTTCCTCAATGTCGGAAAATCTTTTGGAGTACCTCCAAATATCTGGTCAGGAGATCGCTATAAAACACTTAAAGAAAATGAGGTATTTCAATTTAAAAATATAAGAGCAGATGAAGATTACCTTGATGTATTGGGGCTAGAACTTGTAGCTGGAAGAAATTTTGATAGCTCTCGACCTAACGACAAATACAAGGTGATTTTAAATGAAGAGGCTGTTAAAATGGTAGGTTGGGGTAATCTAGACAGTTTTGCTGCAAATTCTCCGACAGGTAAAATAATTGCTTTAGCATCAGGGGGTGAAGATGAGTTTGAAGTTCTGGGAGTTGTTAAAAACTTTAATTTCAATAGTGTAAAACAGCATATTGATCCGTTGATAATTATTCACCATCAAAATAATACGGTTTGGGATTATGGTGGAGGCCAGTCGTATTATTCCCTTCGCTTAAATGCTGAAATGATACAGAACACCCAGCAGTTACAGTCCGTAGTCGAAAGTGTAAAATCGGCTATAGTAGAAATTGACCCATCGGTTCCTTTTGAGTATAGCTTTTTAGATCAAGATTTTGAAAACACATTCCAACTTGAGCAACGCATGGGAACTGTGTTAAACTTCTTTACTTTAATGGCAATGATTATTGCATGTCTTGGGTTATTCGGACTTGCTGTTTTTTCTGCAGAACAACGTATTCAAGAGCTTGGCATAAGAAAGGTTTTAGGAGCCAAAGTATCCGAGCTAGTTCTTTTATTCTCTACAGAGTTCATGAAACTAATAGGAATTGCTATTCTTATTGCATCACCTCTTGCTTATATTTTAATTACTAGTTGGCTTAGCGATTTTGCATACAAAACTCCTATAACGTTTTGGGTGTTTTTACTTGCCGGCCTAAGTGCTTTTGTCATTACAATTCTAACAGTAAGCCTTCAGGCGGTAAAAGCCGCTAGAGCAAACCCTATAAAAAGCTTACGAACAGAATAATTAACAATCAAAAAACGAATGTTATGTTTAGAAATTATATCAAAATAGCTTGGCGGAACTTAACTAAAAACAAATCATATTCCAGCATAAATATTGGTGGGTTAGCAATTGGTATAGCTGCATGTCTTCTAATTCTTCATTATGTAAATTTTGAATTAAGCTATGAGAATTTCCATGACAAAAAAGATCGTATTTATAGAGTACAGCAAAATCGTTATAATAACGGTAAAATGAGTACACAATGGGCTGCAGGAGCATTCGCTGTGGGAAATACCTTTAAAGAACATATACCTGAAATAGAAGACTATGTAAAAGTAATTGAAACAAGAGATATTGTCGTAAAAACAAAAAATGAGCTTCTAAAAATTGAAGAGGTGTTTTTTGCGTCAAAATCTTTTTTTACACTATTTTCCTATCCTCTACTTCATGGAGATCCAGCTACGGTATTAAACGAACCCAATACCGCAGCAATATCTGAATCCATTGCCCTAAAAATATTTGGAATCGTAAATGTTGTTGGAGAATATTTACCAATTAGTGGAGGAAGAACCTATAAAATTACAGGCGTGTTTAAAGACATGCCTGTAAACTCACAACTGCAACCAAACTTCCTTGCTTCGTACAGCACCTTTGTATCTATGAATACAACAGAGGACTCAAACCCCGAAATGTGGTGGAATTCTGATGGTTGTATAACCTATGTAATATTGCAAGAAGGTGTTACCCCCACCAATGTAGAAGCAAAATTTATTTCAATTGTTGAAGAAAATAATGGAGATCATTTAAGACAATACAACTCAGCTGTAACCTACAATTTACAACCTTTGACCAATATTCATTTGGGAGAAAATTATATGATGGAACCTTCTCCAAATAATGATGGTAAAACTATCTATCTTCTATTGGGTATTGCCTTTTTTATTTTAATTATTGCGTGGATTAATTACATAAACCTCGCAACAGCCAGAGCAATTAATCGTGCTAAAGAAGTTGGCATTCGAAAAGCAATTGGCTCCCAAAGAAAGCAATTAATAATGCAATTCTTTTTTGAATCTGCTTTGTTTAACGGTATAGCTATTGTGCTAGCCTTATTATTAATAGTTATTGTCCTCCCTGCGTTTAACACTCTTTCTGGACAACAAATTTCATATGCATTATTTTCACAAAATAGATTTTGGATAGGACTCTCAAGTCTATTTATTGTTGGTGTATTTTTATCTGGAGCTTACCCAGCATTTGTATTGTCTAGTTTCAAACCAATTGATGTTTTAAAAGGAAACATGATAGGTACAAAACAAGGTGGATTATTGCGAAAATCTTTGGTTGTTTTTCAATTTGCTGCATCTCTATTTTTACTTGTAGGTACACTTACGGTTTATAAGCAAATTCAATTTATGCGAAATCAATCGCTTGGTATAGACATAGAGCAAACGCTAGTAATTGCACCTCCAATTGTTACAGATTCAACCTTTACTAACAAAATGTCTTCTTTAAAAGCAGAATTGTTAAACTATTCCCCTATAAAAGGCATAGCTGCATCTACCAGTATTCCCGGAAGTGAAGTTGGTTGGAATGCAGGAGGAATAAAACTAACCACCCAAGAAGATACAGAAGGAAAACAGTACCGAATTATTGGTGTAGATTATGATTACCTAGATTTATTTGATTTAAAACTAATAGCAGGTCGTGCTTTTTCAGAAGAGTTTGGAGCGGATCCTTCTTCCGTAATTTTCAACAAAATAGGAATAGAGCAGTTGGGTTTTACCAGTTCTGAGGAAGCTATAGGAAAAGAGATAGATTTTTGGGGAGAGCAATATACCATTGTTGGGGTAACAGACAACTTTCATCAAGAATCTCTACAAGCATCGTATGACCCAATGATTCTACGATTATTTCCAAGTGTTAGAGGCTATATTTCTATAAAAACCAGTACGAATGAACTAGCACAAACCATAAACGAAGTAGCCACTAAATGGGATGCTTTTTTTCCTGGGAACACTTTTGAATATTTCATCTTGGATGACCATTATAACAAACAATATAATGCAGACCAACGCTTCGGAAAAGTATTTGGACTGTTCAGTATTTTAGCAATTTTAGTTGCTTGTTTAGGGCTTTTTGGACTGGCGTCATTTACAGCGCTACAACGAAAAAAAGAAATAGGCATACGCAAAGTTCTAGGTGCTTCTATTCTTAGCATTTTAAAATTACTCTATAAAGAATTTGGAGTTTTATTGGGCGTTGCATTTATTCTTGCTATTCCTATAGCATGGTTAACAACAACAAGCTGGTTAGAAGAGTATGCCTTTAGAATAAATTTACATTGGTCCTTTTTTCTACTACCCTTTTTAGCAATTGCCACAGTAGCATTCATAACCGTAAGTTTTCAAACTATAAAGGCGTCATTAGCCAACCCTGTAAAAAGCTTACGAACAGAATAATTAGCAATCAAAAAAACGAATGTTATGATCAGAAATTATTTTAAAATAGCGTTTAGAAATCTTTGGAACAACAAAGTGTTTTCTTTAATTAATATTATAGGCTTATCTATAGGTTTTAGTGCCTCTTTTGTTATTGGCATACTCGTTTATTACGATTTAACTTTCGATAAATTTCATCCAGATAGTGACCGTATTTATAGAGTTACCACAAATTTCTCGTCACCCGAAGGGGCTTTTTACAATAGAGGCGTTCCCATTCCTCTAGGAAAAGCGCTTAAAGAAAGTATGCCAGATATTGAACTGGTAAGTGCATTCTTTGACGCTTATCCCTTTAAAATTGAAAATAAGGAGGCAGGTCTAACTTTTAAAAACCTTGATAATCTTATCTATGCTGATGAAAGCTATTTTCAACTTTTTAAATACGAATGGTTGGCAGGAACACCCAATGGAATACTTACCAATCCCAATGAAGTAGTATTGACAAATACTAGATCGTCTAAATATTTCCCAAAATTATCTCCATCGGAAATTTTGGGAAAAACGCTAATCTATAACGATTCTATACCACTTAAAGTAACAGGGATTGTTGCCAATTTTAAAGAACGGACTGATTTAATTTTTCAGGAATTTATATCCCCTAAAACTGCACTTAATTTTGGGGCAAAAAACCAAGTTTTTAATGAGGAATGGGGCAATACAAATTCAAGCACCCAAGTATTTATAAAAATGATTGCTGGTGGCAAAACCCAAAATCTACAGCAGTATTTAAACAAACTAGCAAAGGAACATGTAGATTCTTGGATGCTTGAATTTAAACAAAAAAGGGTATTCCATTTACAACCTTTAAGTGACGTTCATTTTAATGCCAACTATGGGGTTTTTAACAATAGTACCGTTCAAGCAAGTAAAAGTGTTTTAATTAGTTTGTCCTTTATAGCCTTATTTTTATTGCTTTTGGGTTGTATTAATTTCATCAACCTAAACACTGCCACAGCTACAAAACGTGCCAAAGAAATTGGTATACGAAAAACCTTGGGGAGCTCTAAAAAACAATTGGTGTTTCAGTTTATGGGAGAAACATTTTTACTCACAATTACAGCAACGTTATTGTCCTTGTTTTTATCCGTTTGGTTGCTCAAATTATTTTCCAGTTTCATCCCAGAAGGAGTAAGTTTTAGTCTTTTTAAAAACCCTGTGGTACTAATTTCAATGGCTGCACTACTTTTGGTGGTTACAATACTCTCTGGTTTTTACCCAGCTTTAGTACTCTCTTTTCTAAAACCCGTTTCCATTTTTAAAAATCAGGTTTTATCAGACACCAATAAAACTCCCTTGCGAAAGTATTTAACTGTTTTTCAATTCGTAATCGCGCAAATTTTTATAATAGCCACCATTTTGGTGGGTAAGCAGATTAATTATTTAATGACCAAGGACATGGGCTTTAAAACAGAAGCCGTTGCGTCTATACGAATGCCATGGCAAGACCACTCTATGGACAAACGTTTACGGTTTATCAAGGAGGTCGAAGCATTACCGCAGATATTAAACACCAGTTTAGGTGGAAATCCCCCTGCATCATTTAGCACCTCCTCTACCACAATAACGTATTTTAATGATAATCAAAAAATACAAACCAGTTTGGAGCTGCTTTATGGTGACCAAAACTATTTGGATTTGTACCATTTAAAACTATTGGCCGGTCGTGATCGTCTCAATGACACTATACATGAGTATGTAATTAATGAGACCTATTTAAAAATACTGGGCTTTGAAAACCCATCGGATGCTATTGGTGAAATTTTGATGGTAAATGAGGAACGAAACCCAATTGTTGGGGTGATAGCAGACTTTAACCAACGTTCCTTAAAAATGGACATTAAACCTATGGCTCTTGTGGGCGATAGATATCGTAGCGAGCATATCCAATTTAATACAGCCCATTTATCCATTCAAGCCAAAAACACAGCTATCTGGCCAGAGACAATAACTAAAATTGAAAATATCTGGAAAGCCATTTATCCTGAAGCGGATATGGAATTGCACTTTATAGACGAGTCCTTAAAAAGATTTTATCGACAAGAACAAAAAATGGCCACTTTATTAAACTGGTCAACTGGGCTAGCCATTCTAATCAGTTGTTTGGGGCTTTTTGGTTTGGTAATACACAATACGGAGAGACGTACAAAAGAAATAGGCATCCGTAAGGTACTTGGTGCCTCTTTGGCACAATTAAACCTGTTGCTAAGCAAGGAGTTTTTAACATTGGTAGGCATTGCCTTTGTTATTGCTGCTCCCATTGCTTGGTACGGATTGCATAATTGGTTGGAAGATTTTGCCTACAAGACCACTTTGAGCTGGTGGGTCTTTATACTCAGTGGCGTAGTAATGTTGGGGTTGGCATTGATTATTATAAGTATTAAGACTATTGCTTCAGCAAATGTAAACCCAGTAAAAAGCTTACGAACGGAATAATTAGCAATCAAAAAAACGAATGTTATGTTTAGAAATTATATCAAAATAGCGTGGCGAAACCTAAAACGGAATAAAGGTTATTCGGCTATTAACATAGGCGGCCTTGCATTAGGAATGGCCGTTGCCATGATTATAAGCCTTTGGATATACGATGAGCTAAGTTTTAATAAGCAATTTGAAAACTATGACCGTGTGGCTAAAGTCATGCAATATCAAACGTATAATGGCGAGATTCTTTCTAGCGAAACCCTGCCGTTACAACTTGCCGATGAACTAAAGACTACCTATAAAGACTACTTTGACCATGTCGCCTTGACTAATTGGGGTGGTGATTATTTATTGCAGTTTGGAGACAAGAAAATAACTTCTCACGGAAATTTTGCCGAATCGGGAATAACAGAAATTCTTAATCTGAATATAATAAAAGGTACACGTAGTGGTCTAGAAGACCCTAATGCCCTATTACTTTCAAAACAATTGAGTTACACCTTGTTTGGAGATGAAAATGCAGTGGGAAAAATTGTAAAATTCGATGATGAAACTCCACTTACAGTTATTGGTGTATATGATGACCTGCCAAAAAACTCAGAATTTGCCAATTTAAATTTTATTGGTTCTTGGGAGCTTTATAAGCAAACCCTACCTGAATGGTTGTCTTGGGGAAATAATTGGTTCAGAATTTATACCGAGATAGCCCCGAATACGGATATGACTCAAACTTCTTCCGCAATCATAAATGCAAAAGTTGACAATGTAAAAGGAAGGGAGAAGCATCATAAAGCAGAAGTTTTTCTTCACCCTATGCCCAAGTGGTATCTCTACTCTCAATTTGAAAATGGAGTTAATACGGGAGGAAGAATATACTATGTGTGGTTATTCGGAATAATAGGCCTGTTGGCATTGCTTTTAGCCTGTATCAACTTTATGAATTTGATGACCGCCCAAAGTGAAAAGAGAGCCAAAGAAATTGGATTAAGAAAAACAATAGGATCGTTTAAAAAACAATTAATTTCACAGTTTTTGATGGAATCTATGTTAGTTTCCTTCTTTTCTTTTGTCCTTGCGATTGGTCTATCTTATATATTTCTACCAATTTTTAATGAGGTTGCCGAAAAAACGTTACTAATACCTATTGGCAATAGTATGTTTTGGTTCATCGGATTACTTTTAGTTTTGGTTACGGGTCTAGTAGCCGGGAGTTATCCTGCATTTTATTTAGCTTCATTAAATCCGCTAAACGCTCTTAGGGGAAATTTTAAATCTGGTAAATCGGCAAGTATGCCCCGTAAAACTCTAGTGGTTTTTCAGTATACCATTTCAGTTGTTCTAGTAATAGCCACTATAATCATATACCAGCAAATTGATTATGCCAAAGAACGCCCAATAGGATACGACCAAAACAGTATTGTTTCATTTTCTCTCAAAGAGGATAAAATTGATAAACACTTTGATGTAATTCGACAAGAATTAATACGAAGTGGAATAGCCCTAGAAGTTGCCGCAACTGATCATTATATTGGAGATATATACAATACTAATGGAGGTCTTGAGTGGCGTGGTAAAGACCCAAATATGACCGACCAATTTTATACAATGCGTATAACAACGGAGTTTGGGAACTTAATAAATTGGAATATTACGCGGGGCAGGGATTTTTCAAAGGAAATGAAAACCGATTCAACGGGTTTTATAATAAATGAAGCTGCCGTTAAATATATGGGGTTTGAAGATCCTATTGGAGAGAAAATTGGATGGGGAGGAGGAGAATATCACATTGTCGGTGTAATTGATGATATGATGAACCAATCTCCTTACGGCGGAGCAAAACCAGCATTTTTTGTACAACAGGCACATCGACCTTGGTTAATTAATGTGAAAATAAATCCTTTGGTTTCAGCTTCAAAGGCTGTCGAAAAAATAAAAGAAATTTATTTGACATTTGAAACTGCCGTTCCATTCAACTATAAATTTTTAGATCAGGAATTTGCAAAAAAGTTTGCCTATGAGGCTCGTATTGGTAAACTAGTAGGTTTTTTTGCATTGCTAGCTATTTTCATTAGTTGTCTGGGTCTATTTGGGTTAGCCTCCTTTATGGCCGAACAACGTACCAAAGAAATTGGGGTTCGGAAAGTTTTAGGAGCTTCATTGATGAATCTTTGGAAGATGCTCTCTAAAGATTTTATACTACTTGTATCCATTTCTTGCTTCATTGCGATTCCTATTGCATATCATTTTATGAATAAATGGCTACAGAATTATGAATATCGTGTGGAAATTTCTTGGCAAATCTTCGCATTGGCGATTATAGGTGCATTGGCAATAACAATTTTAACGGTAAGTTTTCACGCTATAAAAGCATCCTTGGCCAACCCAGTAAAAAGTTTAAGAACAGAGTAACATCAAAAAAACGAACATCATGAAAAACGATCAAAAAACAAGCAGCAAAAAAAGTAAGGGGATTATGTTAAAAACTTTTTCTCTTCTAATGTTTATCCTTTTAAGCGGAAAAAACACCTGGGCACAGTCCAGTGTTATTTCTGTGAAATCTTTTAAAAAAGTAATCGTAAGTCCACATATTTCTGTGACTTTTAAAGAGGGAGATAAGGAATCTGTTACTATTGAAACTTCCCACGTACCCAATCATAAAATAAATATTGAAGTAAACAACGGCACTCTTTGGGTTTATTTAGACGGTGCTAAAACAACTACCAAAACAGAGAAGCATTATGAAAATGGAAGAGAGAGAACTCATTCTATCTATAAAGGCACACAGGTAACGGCAATAATCACATACAAAACATTAAAAGAATTATCCCTTAGAGGAGAAGAAAATTTTGTTTGTGAAAGTCTTCTGAAAACGGATAAATTCCGTTTAAAAATATATGGGGAATCACAAGTTTATTTAAATAATGTAGATTTTAAAGAGCTCCACACAACTATTTACGGAGAAAGTTATTTAGAAATTAAGGAAGGGAGTATTGAAAGTCAAAAATTCACTTCTTATGGAGAAAGTAAAATAAACACTTTGGGCGTAAAAAACAGGCGTACAAAGGTTACAGCTTATGGCGAAGGCAGCTTCCGTTTTACCGTTTCCGATCATTTAAAAGTAACTGCTTATGGAGAAGCTACAGTTGCTTACCAGGGAAATCCAGAAGTACGTAAAGGTTTGGTTATTGGCGAAGCTATAATCAGAAAAATAAACTAACGAAAAATATTCAAAATCAAAAAACAGAATAAATCAATTTTAAAAGGTTTTAAAAATATACTATCATGTTTAAAAACAATCTAAAAATAGCGTGGCGAAGTCTTAAAAAACAACCATTTTTCACTTTCATAAACACCTTTGGACTTGCTATTGGCATGGCAGGTGTGTTATTAATTTCATTATATATCTACGATGAGTTTAGTTATGATAAAATGTTTACAGACTCCGACCGGATTCACAGATTAAATGTGGATTTAAAATTTGGCGGTGAGGCAACGAAAATGGCTGTGCTCACTGCGCCTATGGCAGAGGCTGTAAAGAGTGATATCCCTATGGTAGAATTAACTACACGATTTAGAACACAAGGTGGAGTGCTTATTAAAAAAAGTGGAACGGAGCTTAATGTTAAAGAGAGGCAGAGTACTTATGTAGATGATACATTTTTTGAAATGTTTGGTTTAGACTTAATTGTCGGAGATATTAAAACAGCGTTAAAAGCTCCCTATACTTTATTGTTGACAAAAACAGCAGCAGAAAAACATTTTGGAATTGATAATGCGCTTGGACAAAGTCTTGTATTAGATAATAACGAAACCTATACGGTAACTGGTGTATTAGAAGATTTGCCCTTAAATTCCTTTCTAAGAGATTATTCCGTGTTCATGTCCATGAAAGGGTATGAAGACGCATGGGTGAACAGTTGGGTGAACAACAACTTTCAAACCTATGTTAAACTAATTCCTGAAGCAAATAGTAAAGATTTTCAAGCCCCTTTGCAGGCTATTGTTGGCAGTCATGTAATACCAGGAGTACAACAATTTTTCCCTGGAATAACCGAAGAGCAGTTTGCTGCATCAGGCAATTATATGAATTTTAGTACAGTTGCTCTGACAGATATTCATCTTTCCGAAAATAGAGTCGCGGAGATAAGTCCTAACAACAGTATTCAAAATGTATATATCCTCTCTTTTATTGCATTGTTTCTTATCGTTTTGGCATCTGTTAATTTTATGAATTTATCAACAGCAAGTTCCTTAAAAAGAGCCAAAGAAGTAGGTGTTCGTAAAACTTTGGGTTCTACTAGAGCAGGATTAATACAGCAATTTTTAACAGAGTCTGGTCTTGTCGCTTTTTTGTCACTAGTAATGGCTGTTATCATTGCTGCCATCGCATTACCTTTTTACAATGACCTTTCTGGGAAAACAATGAGTATTCCTTATGAAAACCCATTCTTTTGGTTAATTCTATTTATATCTACTGTATTCTTAGGTTTATTTTCTGGTAGTTATCCTGCCTTTTTTATGTCGAACTTTATTCCTGTAAAAGTGCTTAAAGGAAGTGGTGAAAATAGTATAGGTGGTGGTAAAATTAGAAATTCACTAGTCGTATTTCAATTTGCTATTTCAGTCTTTTTAATAGTAAGTACTTTAGTAGTATATCAGCAACTAAAATTTATTCAAAACAAAAATTTAGGCTTTTCTAAAGAGCAAATATTGATTGTAAATGACGTATACAGTATTGGAAACAAACGCCAGTCTTTTAAGCAGCAAGTACAGCAATTGGGGAATGTAAAAGGAGCAACATTAAGTAGTTTTTACCCAACCCCTTCTAGTAGAAGCGATAGCGGATTTTTTGAAGAAGGAACTACAAACCAAGAAGATATTGTACAAATGCAGACTTGGGGTGTAGATTATGATTATATAGCTACTATTGACTTGAAAATTATTGCTGGTAGAGATTTTGACCGTCAATTTGGTACGGACTCTACGGCTATGATAATTAATGAATCAGCATTAGCGATAATAGGAAAACCAGCGCAAGAAGTATTAGGAATGCGAATGTCCTCTGATATTGGCGTAGAGAACCCCTATATGCGTACCGTAATTGGGGTTGTCAAGGATTTCCATTATGCATCACTCAGAGATGATATTGGAGCCTTGAGTCTTTCTATAAGTGATTTCGCTGGGGCAATGGCGATAAAGTTAAATGCAGGAGATTTTAATAATTCCATAGCACAGATTGAAGGCGTGTGGAATAAAGTAGCTCCAGGACAACCTTTCGACTATTATTTTATGGATGAATCTTTTAATAATACCTACCAAGCAGAACAACGCTTAGGCAAGATTTTTATCATTTTCACTATTCTTTCTATTCTAATAGCCAGTTTGGGTCTGTTTGGTCTTGCTGCTTTTAACGCAGAAAAACGCATTAAAGAAATAGGTATACGTAAAGTATTAGGCGCAAGTATACCTCAAATTACGTATAGACTTTCTATCGATTTTCTAAAATTGGTAGGCATTGCAATTTTGATTGCTTTACCCATAGGTTGGTATGTTATGAATAAGTGGTTAGAAGACTTTTCGTACCGAATAGAAATTCCTTGGTGGGTCTTTGTTTTAGCAGCGACTTTGGCAATTACCATATCAATTTTAACGGTAAGTTATCAAAGTATTAAAGCAGCCATCGTAAACCCTGTAAAAAGTTTGCGATCGGAATAATCCTAGAACAGTAATTGGAATCAAAAAACTACCATCATGATCAGAAATTATTTTAAAATCGCTTGGCGGAATTTAAAAACAGATAAAATGTTTTCTGTCTTAAATATTTTAGGCCTTTCCATTGGTCTTACTATTGCTATGCTACTTTTTTCATTTATCACTTTTGAGCAAAGTTTTGATATGCATTATCAAAATAAAAATGCTATCTATAGAGTGTTGGTAAATACAACTGGAGAAAATGGAGATGACAAAACTTATTCTACATCCCCCGCAGCAGTAGCCCCTGCATTAAAAAGTGATGCGCCAGATGTAAAGTATGCTGCTAGAATGTTAAAACATAACTTTGGAGAAGCTGCTTTTATAAATGCTAATGAAAATAATTTTTTAGAAAAAAGACTTTATTGGTGCGACCCAGAACTGTTTTCTATTTTTGAAACAAAGTTTCTTAAAGGGAACCCCAAGACTGTTTTAGAGAGGCCCAATACTGTTGTATTATCTGAAAGTACTGCCAAAAAGTATTTTGGAAATATAGACCCTATTGGTAAGACTATTAAAATAGATAATGAGGACGAATTAGAAGTTACAGGGGTTTATAAAGATTTTCCGAAAAACAGTACTTTAGATTGTAATGCTATCGCCTCCTTTAATAGCACCAATTTTTTTAAAAATCCAAGCTGGGGTAATTCTAGTTTTGAGACGTATATTCAGTTAAAAAAAAATGTTCTAAAATCTTCTACAGAAAGTCAGCTGCAACAAATTTTAGATAAAAATGTAGACAAAGAAAATCAATGGTTTACATTATCGCTACAGCCATTAAATCGTATTCATTTATATTCTTCAGACTATTCTAATTCCTATTCCTCACGGGTAGGAAATATTCAAGAAATAAAAAACTTATCCTTTTTAGGAGTCCTCATTTTACTTATTGCCTGCGTTAATTATATGAATTTAATGACGGCTCGCTCTCAAAAAAGAGGAAAAGATGTAGGTATAAACAAAACATTAGGAGCCTCTTCAAAAAATTTGATTTTTAGGTTTTATGCAGAAACAGGTTTAATAACATTTTTAGCCTTATGTATTGGTTTTGTATTGACTATTATAGTCATACCTGTTTTTAATTCAATAACAGGTGGCAATCTACAGTTCAGTTCTTTAATTCGTATCGATTTTTTAATAGGTATAACGGCTGTTTGGATATTTACTACGCTATTAGCAGGTTCTTATCCTGCTTTTTATTTATCAAGATTTACGCCAATTTCAATTTTAAAACTTGAAAATAGGAAGGTAGGTAATTCTACAATTAGAAAAGGACTGGTAATTCTACAATTTACGGCTTCTGTGGTATTAATTGTTGGGGTGTTAGTTGTGTACCAGCAACTCCAATATATGCAAGATAAAAGCTTAGGGTATACTCCAGAAAACGTAATTGCAATTTCTACAGGAGCTATTGAAAAAAAAGAAAGTAAAACGGCATTATTACAAGAATTAAAAGCAATAAGTTCGGTATTAGAAGTAGGCATGGCACAAGGGTTTCCTGGAATAGGGGTTAGTGGTCGTTCCATATATATAGATGAGGATTATGAAAATGGAAAATATATTCAAACGAATGTCTCTGATGCCAATATTATAGATGTATTACAATTAAAACTATTGGCAGGCAAAACCCTCCCAATTGTAAAACAATTAGGAGATACTATTGTAGATGTAGTCCTAAATATGACAGCCATTAATTATTTAGGATATACTCCAGAAGAAGCAATAGGAAAAAAAATACAAATGCAATTAGGTCCTAATTCGCATATCATAGGTGTTGTAAACGATTTTAACTTCGCATCATTACATAAACCTATAGGTGCCTATGCTTTTCATAATAGAAAAAGTGAACGAAAGTCTTATATGCTGATACGATTTAATAGTGCATCTGTTTCTAATACAATGCAACAATTAGAAACAACATTTAACAAGGTTATTCCTGAATCGGTTTTTGAATATACTTTTTTAGATAAAAATATGGAGCAATTGTATGCACAAGAACGGAAGATTGCAAAAGTTGGACTTATTTTTTGTTTGCTAGCAATCTTCGTTGCTTGTTTAGGATTGTTTGGTTTGGCAGCTTTTACAGCAGAGCAAAGGAAGAAAGAAATAGGAGTGAGAAAAGTATTAGGAGCTAGTGTATTGGGCGTTACTCAGATGTTATCCAAAGATTTTATAAAACTAGTTGTCTTTGCCTTAGTAATTGCGTTTCCACTAGCATTTTGGTTAATGCAAAATTGGTTGCAAGAATTTGCTTATCGTATAGATATAGGCTGGACAGTCTTTTTAATTGCTGGTGCATCTGCTATTGTTATTGCATTAGTAACCGTTAGTTATCAAGCTGTAAAGGCTGCGAGAATAAATCCTGTAAAAAGTTTACGGTCTGAGTAGTTCTTATTAATTAGAAAGGGAAAACTTAAAAAAAATTTTAAAAATGGTATATTTAAAAACATACATACGACATCTTCTAAAAAACAAGCTTTACACTTTTATAACTGTCTTGAGTTTTACCATTTCGCTGACGTTTATTTTGCTTTTGAGTGTCTATATTCAGAATGAACGTTCGGCCGATGATTTTCACATAAATAAGGATAGAATATATCGATTGGAAAATGAAAATGTCGACTTTTCACCACCCATAGCGGTAGACCTAAAAAATAGTATTCCTGAAATAGAAGATTTCACCAGAGTCTATAATTCGTCTGGCAGAATATCCGTAGCAGATGGCCAAAAAGTAAAATTCGATTATTTAGGAGTAGATGCCTCATTTCTTGAAATTTTTTCTTTTCGATTAGTTAAAGGTGTGGTTAAAGAAGTATTGCAAACCGCTGACGGCATTGTACTCTCTAAAGCAACAGCCTTAAAATTATTCGGAATGAATGATCCTATCGGAAAAACAGTTTTCTTAAATACGGATCATAAATTTACAGTCACGGGTGTTATGGACGATTTTCCAGAAAACACCCATTTTGTCAAACAAGATGCTTTGGTCAACTTAAAGGCTTTTAAAAAGATATATAATTTTGAAAATTTAATGGAGGGATATGGTTGGTGCTCAATAAGTATTTACTTTTTGGCAAAAGTAAATTCAAACTTACCTTCAAAAGCCCCTGAAATACTTGAGAAATTCAAAAAGGATTTTTGGCTGTATAAGGAGGGTTGGGCCAACACAGTAGAATTTACGCCCTTAAAAGAGATTTACTACAGTTCAAAAGAAGGAAGTGGAACCAAGAGTACAAGCAAAACATTAATTAAGGTGTTATCGATGATTGTGCTGCTCATTTTGTTGCTTGCGGTGGGTAATTACATTAACCTCACCATTGCTCAATCAACATTTAGAGGAAAAGAGGTTGCCATTAAAAAATTGCTAGGAAGCACTAAAACACAATTGATTCTTCAATTTATAAGGGAATCCGTTTTTTTATGCTTTGTTGCGGTCGCGTTATCGCTTCTATTAGCAAAAGTAGTGGAGCCATATTTTGATTCGTTATTGAATACACGATTGTCTCTTAATGATAGTTTGAACTTTACAAACCTAATCATCTTAATTGGGATATTTGGTTTAATCGGTTTCTTATCGGGAATTGTACCCGCTTTGAAGATTTCCAGTTTTAAACCCATAGAAGTTGTAAAAGGCAGTTTTAGAACTAAGTCTAAAAGCGTATACGGAAAAGCTTTTATCACCTTTCAATACACGCTGACAATAGCCTTATTAGCCTGTAGTTGGATTATTCTAAAACAGACCGATTTTCTGCGTAATCAAAATCTTGGTTTCCAAAAGGATAATATTGTACACTTAGACTATTTGAGTTCAATCGATAAAAAAGATGTGATAAAAAATGCCCTGTTACAAATTTCAGGAGTAGATGATGTTTCCTTAACTTGGCAAAGCCCCTTGAGCGGAGGAAGTAACCAGACCTTTGATAGTAACGGAAAATCATTGAGTTTTCAGGAGTTTGCAGTTGATTCTTCTTTTTTCAAGGTTTTTGATATAAAAGTAAAAACTACAGATGTGGCGTACTCTGATAATGGAATGTACCTGAATGAAACGGCAATCAAGGATCTGGGTCTAACTGACAATGCTGTTTCTTTTAAAATGGGAAAAAATGAGATACCTATTCTTGGGGTTGTCAAAGATTTTAATTTTAAAGAGCTTCGAGATAAAATAGGCCCTCTGATGATTCGTCAGCAATCCGCTGATTTTCAGGTAGGGGATATTTTCTTAAAAGTCAATGAAAATGCTGCTTTTGAGACAGCCAACAAAATAAAAGCTACCTACGAAAATTTGATTGACAATGCTGAGTTTGATGTCACCTTCGTTAATGATACCATTAACCAATGGTATGAAAAGGATGAACGTACAGGAAAAATTATAGGCTATTTTACCTTACTATCCTTTATCCTTTCCGCCATGGGCATTTTGGGTATGTCTACCTATTATATGCAACAACGAAAAAAAGAAATTGGTATCAGAAAAGTAAATGGTGCAACAATTTCACAAATTCTATCACTGTTAAATAAGGATTTTCTGAAATGGGTGATTCTAGCATTTCTTATAGCTGTACCTATTTCGTGGTACGCAATGCATAAATGGCTCGAAGGTTTTGCTTATAAAACAACATTGAATTGGTGGGTTTTTGTTTTGGCTGGAGTTTTGACATTGGCAATTGCGTTACTAACGATAAGCTGGCAAAGTTTTAGAGCGGCTATGGCTAACCCAGTAGAGTCCCTTCAAGAAGAATAACGTATCAATAAATACTGTAAAATACTTGGACAAAAAATGTCCAATTATTTTACATAAAAATATAATAATATCTTAGCACAACTAGTAAAACATTGATTTTGAGTTGAATGTGATTTTGGCATAGAAATCGATTAAAAGAACAACATAGTTGCTATCAGGTGGTGTTAGCTATCTCACAGTAAAGAACATAGATTGTTATACATTGGTATTCAGACTAAAAATTAGTATAACAAGATGATAAATTAACCTAATAATAATACCTAGTCCTCGAACCATTTAAAATCTGATATAATGAAACAGAAAATGAAAAACTCAATAACATTGGTACTCGTATTTCTTTGCTTCCTATCTTTAAATGCACAAAGAAATAAAAAAATTAAAGGCAACGGTAATTTTGTTACCATAACGATAAATACACAAGAATATAGTGGTATATCGGTCGGAGGACCTTTTGAAGTAGCATTGGTTGCAGGTGACGAAGGAACCATAACTATAAAAGGAGAAGATAATATTTTAGACCATATTGAAACCAAAGTTATCAATGGTACGCTGACCATAAAAAAGAGAAAGAACTTAAACCTCAGACCGTCACGAAATGAACGGGTTTTGATCACCATTCCTGTTGAAAGTATTAACGCAATACGACTCTCAGGTTCAGGTAAACTATATAGTAGTAAAATACTTAAAAGCGACCATTTTAATATACGAACCTCTGGCTCGCGCTTTGTAGATCTGCGTATTGAAGCTAGATCGATAACTGTTCAGTCTTCTGGTTCAAGCAATATGAAATTGCAAGGAAACGCGAAAACTTTGAACTTAACTTCCTCGGGCTCTTCAAAGATAAATGGGTATGATTTAGAAGTAGATACGATAGACTTTAGGGGCTCAGGTTCTTCAAATGTTAAGATTACAGTACATAAGTCAATAAACGCAAGAGTTTCAGGTTCTTGTTATTTAAAATACAAGGGTAACCCTGAAAAAATACATAGTAAAACTTCGGGGTCGGCAAATGTGTCTAATGTGAAATAGGTTTTAGGTCTAGTATAAAAATAATCAGCCTTCAGGCAAGCTCAGAGGCATTAATTAAGACATGAACCATTTATATTTCGACGCAAGCGTCTCGGTATTAAACCCACTAGTGGGTATAAAATAATCAGCATTCAAAAACCTAGAAATTATGCTAAAACATAATCTAAACCTATTTTTCAGAAACATAGGAAAGCATAAAAGTACTTTTGTGATAAATGTTTTAGGTATGTCAACCGGCCTGGCATGTGCTTTACTCATTGCGATTTGGGCAATGGACGAATTAAGTATTGATCGCTTTCACGAAAAAGGAGATCGATTGGTTCAAATATTACAAAACCTGCCTACTGCAAACGGTATCGAAACTGATGACATTACACAAGGGCCTTTAGCAGAAGCTTTAGTAAATGAATTTCCTGAAGTAGAACAAACGGTTTCTGTATTAGACAATTCGTGGTTCGAAGGAGAGAAATTTTTACTTACTGATGGGGGTGATAAATTCTTTGGCTCTAACAATCAATTTGCGAGCAAGGACTATTTTTCCATCTTTTCATACCCACTAATACATGGTAGCCCTAATCAAGTTCTTGCCAATACGAATGGTGTAGTCATTTCTGAGGTAATAGCTAAAAAACTATTTCAAACTACTGATGCTATAGGTAAAACGATAGAATGGATACATGACGAATATGGAGGAACGTATACAGTTTCAGGGGTTTTTAAAGAACTTCCTAAAAAATCAACTGTTCAATTCGATGCGGTGTTCCATATGGATGTTTTTCTTGCTCAGAATGATGACCTTACCGAGTGGAATAACAGCGACCTAATGACTTATGCCGTTTTAGAGTCTAATGCTTCACTAAATTCATTTAATAATAAGATAGAAGGCTTCTTACAGACAAAGGGTAAAAATTTTCCAGAGACTTATTTCGCACAAGTATATGGTGAACGCTATTTGCGCGGCAATTATGAAAATGGAGTGGTTTCTGGAGGAAGAATAGAATACGTTTATCTGTTTTCATTGATTGCACTTTTAATTTTGATTATTGCCTGTATTAATTTCATCAATATGGCAACGGCAAAAGCTTCTACCCGAATCAAAGAAATTGGAGTTAAAAAATCGGTAGGGGCACAACGAAAAGGCCTTATGATCCAATTTACAGCAGAATCACTTGTAACAGCATCTATTTCAATGGTATTCGCATTGTTTATGGTTGCATTATTTTTACCTCAATTCAATGTTATTTCTGGAAAAGAAATGGTATTAGCTCCTGATACTAAACTAGTTGTAGGAATCTTTTCTATAACAATAGGTACAGGAGTTATCGCTGGAATTTATCCTGCATTATACCTTTCTAGTCTTTCTGTATTGAATGGATTAAAAGGAAAACTAGTCCAGAACAAAGGAGGTCATTTTATTAGAAAAAGCTTGGTAGTATTTCAGTTTTCCACCGCTGTGGTGTTAATAGCATCCGTTTTAATAGTCTATAAACAAATGAGTTTTATACACAAAAAAAATCTAGGTTTTAACAAAGAACAGATTATTTGGTTTTCTTCTGGGGTTTTAGAATCGAATATGAATACAGTTGGTGGTACGGGAGGATTAAGCGTTGCCCAAATCGAGAGCTTTTTACAAATTCTAAAAAATACACCTGGCGTGGTGAACGCATCGAACTTTAGACATACCATGATGGCAGATTTTGGAACTACAACGGGTGTAAATTGGGCAGGGAAAAATGAAAATCAAAATGCGCAATTCGCTCAAATCTCAGGAGGCTATGATTTTATCGAAACCATGCAAATGCAGCTAAAAGAGGGGCGACTCTTTTCAAGAGATTTCAAGGCCGAGCGAGAAAAAATAATTTTTAATGAAGCGGCTATTGAACAAATGGGCATGAAAAACCCTATTGGAAAAGTAATATCTCTTTGGGGAGAAGACAAAGAAATTGTCGGCGTAGTCAAAGATTTTCACGTCGATAAAATGTACAATAAAGTCATGCCCGTTTTTATGAAATTAGATGACAACAATTTTGCATCTAACATTATGGTCAGGCTTGAACCTAACAATACGGCTACCGCTATTGAGCGAGTAAAAGAAGCTTATCAAAATTATTTTATTAAAGGTGCGCCTTTTGATTTTAAATTTTTAAATGATAACTATCAAGCCTTATATGAAGGTGAGAAACGAGTGGCTGAGCTATCAAAATATTTTGCAGGCTTAGCGATGTTAATTTCATGTCTTGGATTGTTTGGCCTTACCGCTTTTACAGCAGAACAACGTAAAAAAGAGATTGGAGTGAGAAAGGTTTTAGGGGCAAGTATTATGAATATTGCACAAATGCTTTCCAAAGACTTCTTGAAATTAGTGATGATTGCCCTTGTCCTTGGTTTTCCTATAGCATATTGGTTAATGAATGATTGGCTTCAAACATTCGCTTATCGTATCAATATAGGTTGGGAAACATTCTTAATTGCAGGTGTCGCTGCTTTACTAATAGCCCTGTTTACTGTTAGTTTTCAATCGATACGTGCGGCGCTGATGAACCCTGTAAAAAGTTTAAGAAGTGAGTGAAAATAATGATGAATTAACAGTAAGCTCTCACAGTATTAAAGCAGCAACAACAAATCCTGTGAACGCATTACGAAACGAATAAAACAAAAAACATGTACACACTATATTTTAAAATAGCATTACGGTATTTAACCAAAAACAAGCTGTATTCACTTATCAATATAGTTGGTTTAGCCATTGGAATAGCATCCTTTGTATTGCTAATGTTATACGTAAATAACGAACGTAGTTATGATAAATTTGAAGGGTCAGAAAATATCTATCGCGTATATATGGATGCCCTAGAGGGAGATACTTTTGTAGCTTCAGATGCACAAACACCTAATCTTATTGGGCCAACTTTACAGCAAGAATTTCCTGAAATTATTGACTATGTGCGGTTACATCGATTAAACAAAATTAGTTTTAAATACAATGAAAAAACCTTGCAAGCCATTAATGGGTCAATTGCAGACGCTTCTTACTTTACTATTTTCAACTATCCACTTTTAAAAGGACAAAAAGAACTGGTCTTAAAAGAGCCAAATACAATAGTTCTTACGGAGTCTTTAGCTAAAAAAATATTTGGTGATGCAAATCCTTTAAACAAACTAATAATTGCTTTTTATTTAGGTGAAGAAGTAACTCTAAAAGTTTCAGGAATCTTAAAAGATATCCCAGAGAACACCCATATGAAAACTAGTTTTTTAATCTCTTTCCCAACTTATAATACTTGGATAGCATCCGATGAAGAAAAAAAATTAAACTGGGGCCATTGTAATTTTTTCACTTATCTAAAGGTGGGTGAAAATGTTGATGGAGCTTTATTAAAAAATAAGGTTGCTGCCTCATATTTTGAAGCTGTTGGCGAAGAACGTTATAATATAGAGCCCTTAGAAGAAATTCATTTACACTCTAACAAACCTTATGAAGCAGAAACAAATGGAAGTATTAGTAGGGTGAAATTTCTAACCGCAATAGCATTTATCATTTTAATATTATCCTGGCTTAATTACGTTAATCTATCTACTACCAAATCTTTGGAACGTGCAAAAGAAATAGGCATACGTAAAGTTGCTGGTGCACAACGAGCACAATTAATAGTTCAATCCTTCACAGAATCTACTATTCTTAATATAATAGCTATTGTCATAGCTATTATATTAACCATTACCCTACTCACTTTTTACAATACCAGTACAAACAATAATTTGGTTTTAGAAATGGCAACCGTAATAGAACTATTACCTGTTCTTGGTTTTGTTTTTTTAGGAATACTACTTGCTAGTTTATACCCTGCATTTCTATTAAGTAGTTATTCTCCTTCCAAAGCTTTAAAAGGAAAAATTCGTACTTCCTCCCAAGGGTTAAACATTCGAAAAGGGCTTATTATAACGCAATTTCTTGCAACAATTGTATTGCTAATTGGTTCCTTGGCGGTAACCAAACAAATTTCCTTTTTACAGAACCAGCCGATAGGAGTCGATTTGAATAGGATAATCGCTTTTAATGGGGAAGTATTAGTTGCCAAATCCGACTCCCTAATAAGACAAGATTATAAAACTTTAGAGCAAGAGTTATCTAAACTTCCCTTTGTTGAAGGTGTTTGTAGAGCAAGAACTTACCCTGGAGATTCCTATGATAATTTAGGTTCTTTCGTGGGAGTTGTTCTGCCTAATGGAAAAGATAATAGCAGAACAATTTTTTATGCCAATGCTGTTCACGGTTCTTATTTTGACCTGTTAGATATTAAATTTATTTCAGGGAGTAAGTTTATTGATAATGCTCAAGGAAGAAGTAAAAACATTATTATAAATGAAGCTGCAATGCAAGAATTGGAAATTTCAAGCCCAAACGACGCTATCCATAAAACAGTGAATTTTTTTGGAAGCAATTGGGTAATTTCTGGTATTATTGAGAATCACCATCATTTTGGATTAAAAACAGCAATGTTACCAATGGTAATATTGCATGATAATAGTAGTGCTAACTTATTAGTGAAATTTAACAAGGCTCTAATTACAAGTTCAGGTTATACAGCTGCCATTGCAAAAGTAGAAAGCAAATGGAAACAGATTTTTCCAGAGAGTACCTTTAATTATGAGTTTTTGGATAAAAAATTTGAAGCACAATACAAAGATGACAAAGAGTTCAATAGTGCCTTTAAATTGTTTACAATGCTTTCTATTTTTATTGCGTCATTAGGCCTGTTCGGACTTACTTCTTATACTTGTGCACAGCGTAAAAAAGAAATTGGTGTTCGTAAGGTAAATGGGGCTACAATTTTACAAATTCTAGCGCTGCTAAATATAGATTTCCTAAAATGGGTTGGCATTGCTTTTATTATAGCTGTCCCCATTTCGTGGTTTGCTATGAACAACTGGCTTTCCAATTTCGCTTACAAAACAACCTTGAATTGGTGGATTTTCGGCATTGCTGGACTTGCCGTTTTAATTGTAGCTTTACTAACAGCAAGTTGGCAAAGTTATAGAGCCGCAACAAACAACCCTGTAAATGTATTGCGAGATGAATAATACGATACTAATTTAAGTAAACCCACAATAGATGTTGTCTGTAAATATATTTTACAGTAAGTGTCCAATATTTTTACACTTTATTGTTTTAAAACAATTGTGAACGCGATGCAACTTATTGATTATAAATGTTTTATTGTTTTGGCATGAAATTCGGTCTTCATTAATGACATCAATCAATATTTCTAAGAATAAAGGCGAACAATCATGATAAAAAGTTATTTAAAAGTTGCCTGGCGAAACATCCTTAAAAACAAAGGGCTTTTTTCCATTAATATAGGAGGCCTTACCCTAGGTATTGCCTCTTGTATTATTATTAGCCTATTTGTAATTGACGAACTTAGTTATGACCGTTACCATGAAAAAGCAAACGAAATTGTACGTGTTGTTTTTAAAGCAACTATAAACGGAGAAGATATAAAAGAGGCAATTGTAATGCCTCCTGTGGCAGAAACTTTACAGAGAGAGTTTCCAGAAATCTTGGCAGCCACACGCCTAAGAAGTAAAAGATTTCCCAAAATTGTTTATGAAAACAGCTCGTACAGAAATGGAAAATTCGCTTATGTAGATCCAAATTTTTTCGAAGTTTTTTCTTTGCCTATTATTAAGGGTGATAAAATCGCCCCTTTAGACCAACCCAATACCATTATACTTACACAAAAAGAAGCAACCAAATACTTTGGAAACAATGACCCTATTGGTAAGGTCTTAAAAATTGACGATTTACAATTTACCGTAACGGCAATCATTGAAGAAGTGCCAAACAATACCCATTTTCATTTTGATTTATTTGCTTCTATGGTAACCTATAAAGATGCCGCCAATACCTCATGGATGGATTCTGGTTACCACACCTATCTTTTATTAAAAAAAGGAGTTGATTACAAAACGGCAGAAGCCAAACTACCTGCTATTGTTAAAAAACATATGGGTCCTCAAATGAAAGCTGAGGTAGGTATGTCTTTCACAGAATTTACTAAAGATGGTAGTTTGGGATTGTTCTTACAGCCATTAACGGATATACATTTAAAATCGGATTTCTCTACCGCCAGTACACTTGAAAAAGGAGGCGATTTAAAAACGGTTTATATTTTTGGCGCAATTGCGTTGTTTATGTTGCTTATTGCTTGTATTAACTTTATGAACCTCTCCACAGCATCGGCTACAAAACGAGCAAAAGAAGTAGGCGTGCGGAAAGTCTTGGGTTCAAATAAAAACCAACTAGTACGACAATTTTTAACAGAATCCTTTATTGCAACCGTATTTGCTATGGTATTGGCGTTGTTTCTTGTTGTACTTATGCTTCCACTATTTAATGGATTATCTGGGAAAGAATTGCAAATATCTTATTTACTAAGACCAACAATCATTCTTAGCATATTCCTTTTATTAGTATGCATCAGCTTATTTGCAGGCTGGTATCCTGCCTTTTATATTTCGTCCTTTAATCCTATTTCAGCCTTAAAAAGTAAATTTACTGGCACAGGAAAAACTAAGGGAATTAGAAATGGATTAGTTGTTTTTCAATTTGTTATCTCTGCAGGACTAATTTTAGGAACCTTAATTGTACAACAACAAATGTCTTTCATTCAAAATAAAGATGTAGGCTATAACAAAGAACAATTATTAGTATTACGGGAAGCCTATTTTTTGGGCACTAACAAAGATGCTTTTAAAAATCAGATTTTGAATGATTCTAGAGTTTCCAATGTTACTACGGCGTCCTTTGTTCCTTCTGGTGATTCTGACGTAAACATGAGTGGAATTTACATAAATAATATATTTGATCGGCGCACTAATATTTATAATATAGACGAGCAGTACATTCCTACTCTGGGAATGAAAATTGTAAAAGGAAGAAATTTTTCAAAAGAATTTTCCGATTCTTTAAATACAATTGTAAACGAAACTACCGTTAAAAAATTAGGTTTTGGAGATAACGCTCTAAACCAAAAAATCACGATTCATGTTGGTGACACTCCACAAGACCTAACTATTGTTGGCGTAGTAAAAGATTTTAATTTTCATTCATTACGACAAGAAATAGACCCTCTTATTATGCTAAACAATCCGTATGGCGGATTAATTATTAGAGCAAATGTAAGTGAAATGGCAGGTTTGATTAGCACTATTGAAGGTATCTGGAATAGCTATAATGTAGCAGAACCTTTTAGTTATAGTCTACTTGATGAATCTTATAAATCCACTTATTTAACAGAAAATAGAATGAGCTCAATTTTACGCATTTTTGCGTTACTCACTATTTTTGTAGCATGTCTTGGCTTGTTCGGATTAGTGACATTCACAGCAGAACAACGATTTAAAGAAATAGGAATCCGTAAAGTCTTAGGGTCTTCTGTTGCTCAAATTATAGGAATGCTTTCCAAAGATTTTATAAAACTGGTTTGTATTTCTTTTTTAATTGCATTTCCATTAGGCTATTACTTAATGAACCATTGGCTTCAAGGATTTGCTTATCATATTCAAATACAATGGGAGGTATTTGCTTTAGCAGCACTATTAACCTTACTAATTGCTTTTGTTACTATTGGGTGGAAAAGTTTTAGAGCGGCTAGTATGAATCCTGTAAAAGCTTTGCGAAGTGAGTAACTTTAATCAACAGAAATATGCTTAAAAACTACATTAAAATCGCTTGGCGAAACTTAGTTAAAAACAAGGTGTTTACTAGTATAAATGTTATTGGTCTCTCGGTTGCATTTACCGTAGCTATTCTTTTAAGCATGGCAGCTTTTTTTGAATTGTCTTATAATCAGTTTCATGAAAAAAAGAATACTATTTACCAAGTATACTATACAAACCAAACTACAAGAGGGCCTGAAATAAGCACATCTAATCCCATACCATTTGCTACGGCATTAAAAAATGAAGTGCCTGGTGTAAAACATATTTCTAGAGCAATAAGTAGCGGTGTTCTAATTACATATCAAGACAAGGAAGTAAGTTTTGATGCCGAATTTGTAGACCCGGAGTACTTTTCTATATTCAGTTTTCCGGTTATTGAAGGCAACCGAGAAAAACCTATTCAAGAAAAATATACCATAGCAATTACAGCAAAAACATCACAGGTTTTATTTGGTTCTTTAAATGCTGTTGGGAAAACAGTAACTATTCTTTTAAATAAAAAAGAACACCCTTTTACAGTTTCTGCACTATTAAAAAATACACCTTCACAGAGCAGTATTGAATTTGATGTAGTAATTCCTTTTGAAAACCATCCAGAGTATGCTCCAAATAAAGAAGTTTGGAACGCTCATAACCACCCAGTTTATTTAGAATTGGAAGAAGGTGTAACTCCATTACAATTTGAAAAAAACACGGTTGACTTCACCAACTTGCATTACGTAAGCAGTATAGAAAACTTAACTAGAGATGGTGCACAAGCAGATGTCAATGGACAATTTAAGCAATTGCATTTAACGTCTATTAAAGATATTCCATTCGTATCTTATGCAAACGGTATAGCAACGGTTAGTAGAACTTTTCCATATTTAGTTTTGGGTATAGCCTTTTTAATATTATTCATTGCAAGTGCCAATTTTATAAATATGAGTATTGCTGCCAGTTCTAAACGACTTAAGGAAATAGGCATGCGAAAAACCTTGGGAGCTGTAAAAGGGCAATTATTTGTTCAGTTTTGGTTAGAAAGCTTTTTTGTGTTTATTATTTCCGCAACTTTTGGTGTTCTCTTAAGCTATCTTTTTCTGGAGCCTTTTCAGACTTTATTTAAAACAGAGGTCTCTTTTGCAGATGTAACGGAGCCTTTTATACTTGTAGGATTTTTTATTGGAGTTATGACCATCACTTTCATAGCAGGGGGCTATCCAGCTTTGTTATTAAGTAAACTAGGAACCTTACAGGCATTAAAAGGAAAAATGGAAGCTACTGGAAAAAACAGTGTCCGTAATGCGCTAATTGTAATTCAGTTTGCTATAGCCATTATTTTAATAAGTAGCACTTTAGTATTACAAGGGCAATTGCAATACATGCGCAATAAAGATTTGGGCTATAATAAAGAGCAAGTAATTTCTATTCCTTTAAACGGAAAAGGAGATAGTTATAAAACTATAGCGCTATTACGAAATGAGTTACAAACCAATCCAAACATTTTAAGTATAACTGGGGCGGATAACAATTTGGGCAGAGGAAAAGACGGTAGTACATCTACTAGTAAATGGGGGTTTGATTATAACGGGCATGGCGTATCTACCAATATGCTCGTAGTAGATTATGATTATGTTAAAACACTAGATTTAGATTTGGTTGCAGGGCGTACTTTTAATTATGAATATAAAGCAGATAATCTTAGTTTGATAATAAACGAAGCAATGGCGAAAGAACTAAATGAGCCAGACCCCTTAACAGCTCGTATTAGTCTGAATGATTCTACAAACTATTCGGTAATAGGTGTAGTAAAAGATTATCATTTTCAAGGGTTGAATAAGCGTATAGAACCACTTACTTTTTTTATAAACAAGGAATGGAGTTTACACTACGCTTATGTGAAGGTAGCTCCTTCTGCCATTGCTAAATCATATGAGGCAATTCAAATTGCTTGGCAAAAAATAGAACCAAATGCGGAATTTCAAGGTTCCTTTTTAGATGAAAACGTAGATCGTACTTTTACTAGAGAAAAGGTAATGGCAACTATTATTACAAGTGGTTCTATTGTAGGTATTGTGTTAAGTTGCATCGGCTTGCTTGCTATTTCTTTACTAGTAGTTGCGCAACGAACCAAAGAAATAGGTATTCGTAAAGTGGTAGGTGCAAGTGTATCTTCAATTACAATACTACTAACCAAAGATTTTTTAAAATTGGTGGGAATTGCTTTTGTTATCGCAACACCTATAGCATGGTATATGATGAGTGAATGGTTGCAAGCATATGCCTTTCATGTATCCCTAAGTATATGGTTTTTTGTAACAGCAGGACTTTTAACCTGCCTTATTGCATTTTTAACCATTGGAGGAAGAACTATAAGTGCTGCCTCTACGAATCCAGTAAAAAGTTTAAGAACAGAATAAAACAATATTTCTTTATTAATTTTAAAGAATCAAATACTTATATATGCTATTACAACTAAATAATATTTTTAAGTGGATAAATTCAGGAGGCCAACGCGTATTTCTTTTGAAAGATATTAATTTAAATATCGAAGAAGGAGAGTTTATCTCTATTATGGGACCTTCAGGTTCGGGAAAAACCACCCTGCTGAATGTCATTGGTATGTTAGATGGTTTTAACGAAGGAGAATATAATTTCTTGGAAGAATCTGTCCATAATTTAAAAGAAAAGCACCGAGCCAATCTTTACAAACAATATATCGGTTTCGTTTTTCAAGCCTATCATTTAATAGATGAACTTACGGTCTATGAAAATCTAGAAATGCCTTTGCTATACAAAAAACATAGTTCTTCAGAACGAAAAGCCTTGGTAGCAGATATGCTGGATCGCTTTAATATTGTTGGCAAACAAAAATTATTTCCAAGTCAATTAAGTGGCGGACAACAACAGCTAGTTGGTGTTGCAAGAGCTTTAATTTCTTCTCCAAAACTTATCTTGGCAGATGAACCTACTGGGAATTTAAACTCCAAACAGGGCGAAGAAATCATGGAGATATTTAAAAAACTTAATGGAGAAGGTGTTACTATAATCCAAGTTACGCATTCCGAAAAAAATGCTGCTTATGGTTCTAGAACAATACACTTATTAGACGGCAGAAAAGTATAGACCATAATTTCTAACTTGTCTATAGTATTTCTAATAGCACGACTATACCCTGTCCTATTGTAATACCAAATGATGCCTTGTTCATGGTAAAAGTAAGAGCCATTATTACAAAGAACAATTATAGAAATAAAAAAACAGTAACCTTTAAAAACATAAAGAGTTTACTTAAAAGACATATTTTAAACAAACTCTTTTATTAAATTAGCCGCAAATTATACTGTAGGATCTGGTGTCATCCTTAAATATGGCTTTATCTCTTCTACTCCTTTAGAAAATATTTTTTTTGCATCTTCTGTTGTAATTGCAGGGCTCACAACTACATCTTCTCCATTTTTCCAATTGGCAGGTGTAGCTACTTTATGGTTTTCTGTTAATTGTAATGAATCTATTACACGTAATAATTCATAAAAATTACGACCCGTAGACGCAGGATAGGTAAGCGTTAATCTAACTTTTTTATCAGCACCAATAATAAAAACAGAGCGAACCGTTAAATTGTTATCTGCATTTGGATGGATCATATCGTATAATGTAGATACTTTTTTATCTTCATCTGCTATTATAGGGAAATTAACCGTAGTGTTTTGCACTTCATTTATGTCTTTTATCCATTCTTTATGTGATGCAACGCCATCTACACTAAGTGCAATCATTTTTACATTACGTTTATCAAATTCGTCCTTAAACTTAGCTGCTGTTCCTAATTCTGTTGTACAAACAGGTGTGAAATCTGCTGGGTGAGAGAATAAAATTCCCCAACTATCCCCTAAATAATCATGTAAATTTATCGTTCCTAAAGAACTATCTGCCGTAAAATTTGGAGCTTCGTCTCCCAGTCTTATTGTTCCCATATCTGTTTTTTTTAATTAATAACCTATTACCCTACAAATTTAGTAGATCATTAATAATTAAAACGTTAATAATGGTTAGCTTTTTGCTTAAATAAAAAAAATATTGCATTTATAACAATAGGAGAAAAACCATAAGCACTGCATTTGGTTACCTCGTAAAAAGTTTTGTCCGATACTAATGACAAACAAGGTAAATAAATCATAGAAATATTTAAAAAACTTAATGAAGAAGGTGTTATTATAATCCGCGGGTTTAATCCCTCACACTTATATAGAAATAAAAAGGAAATTGCTATATAAAACTTATTTAGGAGCATTTATAGTATTTCTCAATGTAGAACGTTATTTCTAAAAGCTTGTTCTAGTACGTATGAAAATCATTGAAAAATACGATAAACAATTCGAGTACGCAGGAATGCTCATGCATTGTATCATTGCTGTAAAATACTATCTTATCTGGAACAGTCCAAAAACCAAAGAAGCTGAATTAATTAGCACTTTGGCTATATTAATGGCGTTTGAGTTTATCATGGTACATTCTGGTATTTTTATGTCTCTTATGCCTAAAAAAATATCGTTCTATATAATGGTGCCCATATATAGCATATTTGCCTTGGCTTTTAATATGAGCATGCCTGAGAGCAATATTATTCTATACACCTATCTTTTTGTAGTTTTTAATAGAATGCGATTTGCATTTTCCGATGTATCCCCTTCCCTAAAAGCAAGGTCAATTGCCATGTCTCTTTTTGCAGTACTTAGTTACTTCTTTATTCTAATTGCCGTAGTTATAGCAGAAGGTTATATTCCTTCATTAGGACTTACCTCTGAGTTTCTAGAAGCATCAGGCTATAATGCCCTAGATAATGGAGGTGGATTGTTTATTGACAGACCAGAAGTCGCCCTATGTTTTGGATTAATTTACTACACTTTTATGGCCTTTATAGAGTACAAGCTATTGCATTGGAATTTTTCCAAATTGGGAAAAAAGTTCAGTACTCCTGTTTCCATATTGAAACAAAATAAGTAGTGTTTTTATAATCCAAAATTTCCTAGTACTACATAGCTAATTTCTAAGTAAGCTCCTTGTACTGGTTTGTAATTCACAAAAATAAATTTACACAAGTTTGAAATATCTAAAGGAGTTCCATCAGGTTTTCCGTCTTGTTTAAATTTTGTCCAGAATCTTTTATAGTAGTAAATTTATCTGGTGATACCCGGATGTTTATTTACGGATGAAACTCTCCATATATACAGTCATTTTCTTTTATCTTTCCTTAGTGATTCTGTAGTACTATTGGGTACAGAACTATAGGTGATTAAACAAAATTAGATGATTGGGGTAGCTTTGTTGAATTGCATGTTATTTTAATCCTATTGTTCCTTTTTCGTAAGGCGTTAAATCTAATTTTATTTAGAGTGCTTTTTGTACCTCTATACCTCGAATTGCATTTTTACATAAATTTAGCAGTACTTGGTAATTTGTTTTTCATCTAATTATTTATGAATATCTTGTACAGTTACTAACAATAGTTTTTTATTAGATCATGTTTTGAAATAGGTTGAATAAAAATTAAACAATTAATTTTAGTCACTTATGAAGCTACAAAACAGTAGCTGTCTAAAAAAAGAGCATCAAAAATAATTAAAAAGAACTAGAAAAAAACGCGTTGTACATTTAGCTTGGTTATGTTTCAGTTTAAAATACACAACAGGCAAAAAAAGTGCTATAGCTGTATTAAACTATTAATAAAAATGTAGTAACAACAACTATTATTGTTTTATGAAAAAACAAATTACTATTATAGGTGGTGGGCCATCAGCTTTTTTATTGGCTGCATTTTTAGATGCTGAAAAATTTACAATTATCATCTATGAAAAGAACAAAACCTCTGGGCGTAAATTTTTAGTTGCAGGCAAAGGCGGGTTTAATTTAACTCATTCAGAACCAATCAAACAGCTTATTAAGCGATATACGCCAAATGATTTTTTAGACAAAGCACTACTTAGTTTTACTAATACTGATTTTAGAAATTGGCTCAATAAAATTGGAATTCCAACATATATAGGAAGTAGTAAAAGAGTATATCCAAAAGAAGGCATTAAACCTATTGAAGTGCTAAATGCAATTCTAAAACTTCTCGATGAAAAAGGAATTATAATTAAGTATGAACATACTTTTTCTGATTGGGACGATAATAGCAATCCAATTATTAACAACGAAACAATACAAACAGATTATACTGTATTTTCTTTAGGTGGAGGAAGCTGGAAAATTACTGGGTCTGATGGAAGCTGGCTCAATAATTTTTCTAAAAAGAAGATTAAAACAAAAGCATTTCGGGCATCAAACTGCGGCTATCAAATTAATTGGGAATCTAATTTTATTCAAAAACACGAAGGAACTCCATTAAAAAATATTACTATTTCTTGTAATAACATTATTCAGAAAGGAGAAGCCGTTATTACTAAATTTGGATTAGAAGGGAATTCCATTTACGGACTAAGTCCACAAATTAGAGAACAACTGCATACTGATTCAAAAGCAATCGTTTTTATCGATTTTAAACCTTCGTTAACGTTAGAAAATGTTTATTCTAAAATAAAGTTATCTAGATACAGAAATACTACTGAGGTCTTAAAAAAAGAACTCAGGCTAAGTACATCTCAAATAGATTTACTAAAAATAAACCTATCTAAAAAGGCATATTTAAACACAGAATCGTTAGCAAAAAACATCAAAAATTTTCCTTTAGAAATAATAAATATAGCAACTATTGACAAAGCAATTTCTACAGTTGGAGGAATTGATTTAAATGCAATTTCTGAAAATTTTGAACTTAAAAAGATGTCCAATCAGTTTTGCATTGGTGAAATGTTAGATTGGGACGCTCCAACTGGCGGATATCTATTACAAGCTTGTGCAAGTACCGGTGTATACCTAGCTAAACATTTAAATGAGAATAATTAAAAACGAGTTTGTCAAGGTTAAATTTGACTTCTCTAAAAATGAAGAAAGTTTTCCAAGACACCAATGATAAACGAGATGAAAAAATCATGGAGGCAGCATATTTGTTGACAAACCCAAAGTAGTTCTATCTTTTGGAATAATTTACTACACTTTCATGGCCTATATAAATTACAAGCAATTACATTGGTGTTTTTTTCCAAATTGGAAAATATTCAGCATATCTGTTTCCAGATTGAAACCAAAAAAATAGTATTTTTATTCTTATAACGATTACTGATATGAAAGGAAAAATTAAAAACCGTGTCAATAAAGCGAAACATACTAAACTTTTAAATCAAAAAAAGAACAAGCTGAAGCTAGAAAAGGAATTGCGTAAACAACGCCTAAAAGAAATCATTAAAAAATCTCAAGAAGAAAATAATCAGAAAAACGATTTTTAATTTCCTGTCTGATAATACTACATTAACAACCCATTACATCACAAAGAATGAACTGTCCTTGCGGAACCGATAAAAGATATGAATTTTGCTGTAAAATTGCGCATACAAACATGAAATCTATACAAACAGCAGTGCAGTTAATGCGTTCTAGATATACCGCTTTCACACGAGCAGATGGAGACTATTTAATGAAAAGTCACCACTCTAATACACGCCAATTAAAAGAAATGAAATCTATTGTTTCTTGGTCAAAATCTGTGAGTTGGATTCGATTAGAAATCTTGGAAATCGTAAAAGGTGGCGTCAATGATTATGAAGGAACAGTAACGTTCAACGCCTATTTCTACGAGAACGGAAAAGTAGAAGTTGCCCATGAAAAATCTGCATTTATTAAGGAGAATGGTATTTGGATGTACCTAGGAGTAGCCAAATGAGCTATTAGTAAAATTACTACAATTATATTTTCATACCATGCCTTTCTTCACCAAAAGGCATGAAAGTTCAATATTTTAAAATAAGATACTCTGTGAAAATCAGTTTTATTCCGTTAAAAATTGACGTCTAAAAATAGCCGTTATTGCTAATAAAAAAAATACACTAGTAATAAACAACAGCATAAAATAATTTTCTAATAAAGGAAATCCAAGCCAAAGTACTATACCCTTATAAAAAATTAATACCTCGGTAAGTGAAAATCCAACTAGGTACACTATAAATTCCCTTTTTGAAATTTTCATTAGTTTGTAATAACTAAGAAAACCGAAAACACAAACACTGATTACTCCTAAAAAAACCCAATGGATATAGCCAATAACAAAGTCCTTGTTTTGTGCAACTGATGTAGCAAAATATGGAATAGCTCCCATAAATTGTGCTACTAGTTTAATACAATAAAAAAACACTGCGGACTTTAAAATAAACTGAACTATACCTGAAAAATGCGTTGATAAAACTCCCCACAATCTGTGTATTTTAGCAAATAAAATCCCAAAAGAAATTACTTGTAAAACTGCGCCAATACCAGCCAAAACATAAAATAACATATGAGGTTCCATCCATAAAATGGATAAAAAATAAGTCAACATAACACCGCTATTTAAGGTCCAATAAAAACGGTTAAATAAGGTCTTGGAAAGCATTATCTTATTCTCTTCCAACACATGAATTAAAATACCAAAAAGAGCTACAATAAACCACCCATTGTATTGAAAATGCAGGTAAAAATAAATGGCGTTTCTATACAAATCCGAACCACTTCCTAATGTAGTTACTATAATACCCAAAGCCCATGGGCCAATGCTAGACAGTACCATGTACCACAAAGCTAGCCTAATACATTTGTACCCATTTGTCCTTTTTTGTTCTGACGTTGTATATTTCAAAAAGAACCAAAGAAACCAATAAGAGACAAGAAGAAAAAGAGTGGAAAATATAATAGAAAACAGGGCGTATCCTGTAAAAGGAAATACCACAAGCATTCCTATAATAGTTATCTGAGTACTTATAAAAATACGTCTGTATTTTTTGGCTTGTTCTGCCTTAACCAAGTACTGCCAATAAATAAGCGTTGTTAATCCTGTATATACCCAACCCAACAATGCCACATGAGAATGAGAGTGTACTATATATCTGTAGTCTACGGGTATACTTACAACAAAAAACAATCGTAAAAAAACACCTAACAAAGCTATTACTAAAAGGTAGCCAAGGGCAACTAGGGTATGCTTTTTAGGGTTGACCATAATTTACTGAAATAACAATCCAAATTTATACTAGTTTACGCATTGCTATCCACTGCTTAATCATTTCTTTAGAATCCATTGCAGGATACCCTAAAACTGTTTTACCTGCTTGTACATCTTTCATTACACCAGAACCAGCACCAACAATTGCACCAGAATGTATAGTTGTATGATCTTTAATGGAAGCACTACCGCCAATAATAACACCATCTCCCAAGGTTACTGAACCTGCAAGACCACTATGCCCAGCCATAATACAAGAGCGTCCCATAATGCAATTATGCGCAATCTGAACAAAATTGTCAATTTTACAACCATCCCCAACAATGGTGGAGCTAAATTTTGCTCGATCTACAGCAGAATTTGCACCTATTTCTACATAATTACCTATGATTACATTCCCAATTTGCGGTATTTTAACCAAGCCTCTTCCATCATCACTAGGGCGGTACCCAAAGCCATCTGCACCAATACTTACATTCGTATGAAAAATACAATGACTTCCAATAACAGAACGTTCCCGAATAACAGTACCAGACCAAACTATGGTATTATTCCCAATAGTCGTCTCATCAAAAATAGAAACATTCGGGTACAGAACTACCGCATCTCCTAGGACAACATCTTTCCCTATATAACAACCGGCTCCAATTTTACAACCAACTCCAATTTTAGCAGATTCATGAACAATAGCTGTAGTATGAATTTCTTCTTTTAGCTCAGGCGGTCCTGGATCAAATTCTTCCAGTAATTTTGCCATTGCCAAATCGGCATTTTTAACTTTTATTAACGCACGATTTTCACCTGGCTCAATAGTTAAATTATCATTTACAATAGCAGCACAAGCCTTTGAAGATTCCCATAAACGAACAAACTTGGGGCTTCCTATAAAAGTAATATGGTTTACAGATGCTTTTTCCAACTCTTCTGGTCCATTTATTACTTGGTCCGTATCTCCTACCAATTCTCCTTTAAGAAGAGTATTAATTTCTTTTATTCTAAATGATTTCATTGCTGCTGTATCTTAATTTGGTATGGTGAAACTACAAAAAACAAGGCAGTAATTTGCATCTTTTATCAATTATAGATTACAAAACACAAACCTCTCTGGTTATTAAAACTTCCCTTATTTCATAAGTACTTCTTACACCAACTCAGCAAGTTCTTTCCCTACCAAACTGCCAATGGCAACACCCATTCCACCCATACGAACACCACAAAAAACACGATTAGAAAGCTGTTTCACTATTGGTTTTTTCTGCTTTCCTTTTCCCATAATTCCGCTCCATCTAGACTCAATTTCAAAGGGCGTATTTGGTAAAATAGTCTCTCTAAGTAATTCCTCCAATTTATTTTGAATAAGATTGGTCTCTCCAAAAGAGCTTGTTTCTTCTCCTTTAAAATCTAAATTTCTACCCCCACCAAACAAGACTCTATCCTTAACATTTCTAAAATAATAGTAGCCTTCATCCAAATGGAAAGTTCCTTTTAAAGCTAAATTTTTTATTGGTTTTGTAATCAAAACTTGCGCTCTAGTTGGTACTACTTTTTCCGGTATTAATTGCGATGCAAATCCGTTTGTGGCTATCAATACGTGTTTTGTTTCAAATTCAAATTGATTTGTTTTAACAGAAACTCCTGTGTTTGATTCTGAGAACTCTTCCACTGTAATTGCATTTAAAATTGTTATCCCTTTTGATTGCACCAGATTTAGTAAAGAAATTATCATTTTACCAGTATCTAACTGCGATTCGAATGTATTTGTTATGTAGTTCTCACAAATATTTTTAAACGCAAACTGATTAGAATTTATAACAAAAGGATTCTTCTTAAAAATAGGCTGTAGCAATTTATTTACAGCATCCATTTTTAGTAAGCACTTATCATACAAATTGTACTGGTTTAGCATAAATACTTCGTGTCCACCATGATTCTGATAATCAATTTGAATATCTCCAAGATTTTTCCGTAATAACTGTATCCCATCCTTCCTTTGCTGTACTAATTCTACAACCTCCTCTTCCGAATGAGATTTTAAATCGTCAACAATTTCAGAAATACTACCAAAACAAGCAAAGCCTGCATTTTTTGTACTTGCTCCCTGTGGTAAAATTCCTCTTTCTAGCACCAGTACTTTAGCATTTGGAAATCGCTCTTTTAATGACAAAGCACAATTTAAACCAACAATACCACTACCAATAATAGTATAATCAATATTAGATAACCAAGATTTATACTCCCAATAGCTAAGGTTCATTGTACTAAAATAAGCATAAAAAAAGCTCCAACATCTGTTGGAGCTTATCTATTGTATTTTAATCTGTTAACGTGAAAATTACTCTTCCGTTTCTGGTTCCATTTCAAAACTCTCCATGAAAGCAGTTGTATAATTACCAGCCAAATAATCTGGATGGCTCATTAACTGTCTATGAAAAGGTATGGTCGTTTTAATTCCTTCAATTACAAATTCATCCAAAGCACGTTTCATTTTATTAATTGCTTCTTCACGGGTTTGTGCAGTGGTAATTAACTTGGCTATCATAGAATCATAATTTGGAGGAATGGTGTATCCGCTATATACGTGTGTATCTATACGAATTCCATGTCCGCCTGGCGTATGCAAAGTAGTTATTTTCCCAGGAGATGGTCTAAAATTATTATATGGGTCTTCTGCATTAATTCTACATTCTATAGAATGCAATTTTGGAAAATAATTTTTTCCAGAAATAGGAACTCCTCCTGCAACTAATATTTGCTCCCGAATTAAATCATAATCTACAACCTGTTCTGTTATTGGATGCTCTACCTGTATACGGGTATTCATTTCCATAAAATAGAAGTTACGGTGTTTGTCTACCAAAAATTCTACAGTTCCTGCGCCTTCATACTGGATAAATTCAGCAGCTTTAACCGCAGCTTCTCCCATATCTTTACGAAGTTTATCCGTCATATAAGGGGAAGGAGTTTCCTCTGTCAATTTTTGGTGACGACGTTGAATAGAGCAATCTCTTTCTGAAAGGTGGCATGCCTTTCCATATTGATCACCAACAATCTGAATTTCTATATGTCTAGGTTCTTCAATTAACTTTTCCATATACATAGCTCCGTTTCCAAAGGCAGCTGTAGCTTCATGAACCGCGCTATCATAGAGGTCTTCCATGTCCTCATCTTTCCAAACGGCACGCATTCCTTTACCACCACCACCAGCAGTTGCTTTAATCATGACAGGGTATTCCATCTTTTTTGCAAGCTTTCTGGCTTCGGCAACATTTTTCAATAATCCAGCCGATCCAGGAATTGTAGGAACGCCAGCTTTTTTCATAGTCTCTTTAGCAGTTGCCTTATCTCCCATTTTATCGATATGATCCGCTGAAGCTCCAATAAATTTTATATTGTGTTCTGCACAAATTTTAGAAAACTTAGAGTTTTCAGATAAAAAACCATATCCTGGGTGAATGGCATCGGCATTTGTAATTTCCGCTGCAGCAATAATATTTGGAATTTTTAAATACGACTCACTACTTGGTGCTGGACCAATACAAACCGCTTCATCTGCAAAACGTACATGCAAACTTTCTTCGTCAGCTTTGGAATATACGGCAACAGTTTTTATGCCCATTTCCTTACAGCTCCTAATAATACGGAGTGCTATTTCGCCTCTATTGGCAATAAGTATTTTTTTAAACATAACTTTTGAAGTTTACATTTTCAACTGGTCTCAAAGGCTTTGCAATAATTAAACAAGCCTTAACCAACCGAATAGTTAAGAATTAGTTATGACGGGTCTACTATAAATAATGGTTGGTCAAATTCTACGGGTGAAGAATCGTCTACCAATACCTTTACTATTTTCCCTGAAAGTTCTGATTCAATATCATTAAAAAGCTTCATTGCTTCAATAACACAAAGTACATCTCCTTCTTTAATTATATCGCCTACCTCAACAAAAACAGCCTTGTCTGGTGATGGCTTTCTATAAAAAGTACCAATAATTGGTGACTTAACAGTTATGTATTTTGAATCCTCTTCTTCTTCCGTACTTGCTGTTGCCACTGGTGCATCTGTCGGTACTGGAGCCGCTACCTGTGCTATCGGTGCTTGCGCCATTGGGATTTGTTGTACATACGTTGTTTCCGTTCCTGATTCTGCACCACCAGTTCGGATTGTAATTTTAATATCTTTCATTTCCAGTTTCACTTCACTGGCTCCAGATTTAGCTACAAACTTAATTAAGCTTTGAATTTCTTTAATATCCATGGAATTCGATTTTTTTATACTGTTTTTTCCGATTATGAATTATATGCCCATTTTAAATAAATAGAGCCCCAAGTGAATCCGCCTCCAAAGGCAGCAAAAACCAGATTATCTCCTTTTTTTAATTTATGCTCAAAATCTGCTAATAAAAGAGGAAGCGTTCCAGAAGTTGTATTTCCGTATTTTTCAATATTTATTAAAACTTTAGAAGGATCAATATTCATTCTATTTGCCGTAGCACTAATAATTCTCAAATTTGCCTGATGTGGTACCAACCACTGTACATCATCATTTGTAAGATTATTACGCTCCATTATCTCAGCTGCAGCATCTGCCATATTAGAAACCGCAAATTTAAAAACAGATTTTCCGTCTTGGTACACATAGTGTTTGCTGTTTTTAACAGTTTCCAATGTAGCTGGCATTAAAGATCCACCTGCATCCATCTTTAAAAAATTTCTACCGATACCATCAGATCTAAGGTACTCATCTTGTAATCCTAACCCTTCTGTATTAGGTTCAAATAGTGCTGCTCCTGCGCCATCTCCAAATATGATACAAGTAGCTCTATCTTTATAATCTATTATAGAAGACATTTTATCTCCTCCTATTAAAAGTATTTTTTTGTAACGACCAGATTCTATATAGCTCGCTGCAGTAGACATACCGAACAAAAAACTAGAACAGGCAGCTTGTAAATCATAAGAAAAAGCATTTACTGCGCCAATTTCTGTTGCTACATACGCCGCTGTAGATGCTACCATTAAATCTGGTGTTGCAGTAGCAACTATTACCAAGTCTATCTCTGATGCATTTACATTTTTTCTTTGAATAAGATCTTCGGCAGCCTTGATAGCTAAAAAGGAAGTTCCTTTACCTTCTTCTTTTAATATTCTACGTTCTTTAATACCCGTTCTTGACAGTATCCATTCGTCATTAGTCTCCACCATGCCTTCTAACATTTTGTTAGTCAACACAAAATCAGGTACATATTTCCCTACGGCTGTAATTGCCGCTGATATTTTACTCATACTAAAATCGTTTTTTCGTCAAAAACATTAAAAAATGCATCAAAACTGTCGAAAAATAATGATTTTTTATGACTTTAGTCCCAAAAACCACTTATTTTTAGTTTTTTCACATTAAACAAAAAACTCCCACTTTATTAAAAGTGAGAGCTATATTCTTCCCTTAACAAATTATAGACTAAGCAACCGCTTCTTCTACTTTGTCAATTAAAATTTGTCCTCTGTAATACAATTTACCTTCATGCCAGTGTGCTCTATGAAACAAGTGCATCTCACCAGTAGTAGGATCTTTTGCAATTGTTGGAGCAACAGCTTTATAATGTGTTCTTCTTTTGTCTCTTCTGGTTTTGGAAATCTTCCTTTTAGGATGTGCCATTATTAAACTTATTTATCCGTTATTATATTAACTTTTTTAAAACATCCCACCTGGGATCATTATCTTCTTTAGTATCTATTGTTTCTTTTGGTTGTAATTCTTCTAACTTATTCAAAGCATCTGACTCTAGAGTACCATCCAAAACTCCTGGATGCACTCTTTTCGTTGGAATTGCTAAAACAAGCATTTCATATATGAATTGCGAAATGTTTATTTCATTTACCCTATGCGGAAGAATTAAAATTTCATCATTCTCATCATTATACTCCTCTCCAAATTTAACTACAAGTTTAATTGAAGTATCAATATCCTGATCAAAAGGCTCGTTGGTAACGTCGCAATTAATATTTGCAATGCCATTTGCAACGATTTCCAATTCCATCATTGTACTTATGATATTCAATTCTGCCTTTAGTTTTACCTTAGCAGTGTTAAATTCATTATATCCAAAAGATTCAAAGAACATGTTTTCAATCTCATACTCAAATGCGTGCTTTCCCTGTTTTAATCCTGAGAAAGGAATAGTATATTCCTTAAGCTTAATCATGTTAAACACCATTTAAAGTACTCACCTCATACAAAGGCGGGTGCAAAGATATAAAAAATTTATATAAAATAAAGAACTCCGAAAAAATTAGTTTCCATTTGGGGTATTTGCTCTTCTATTATAATTTCTTTCTTTTTGAATCTTTGCTTTTTTCAAAGGATTTTCCGTTAGTTCCGCATGCTCTTTTCTGTTTTTAAAGATGCGTAAAGCAGTGAATACCGCTTCTTTAAAGGAAGAATTATCTGCCTTGCCTTTTCCTGCAATTTCATAAGCAGTCCCATGATCTGGAGACGTTCGTACTTTATTTAATCCTGCAGTAAAATTCACACCATTTCCAAAAGATAATGTTTTAAACGGAATTAACCCTTGATCGTGATACGCTGCAAGAATAGCATCAAACTTTTTATAACCATCAGAACCAAAAAAACTATCCGCTGAATAAGGCCCATATACCAAATGCCCCTCTTCTGCCATTTTTCTAATTACTGGTCTAAGAATTTCATCATCCTCATTACCAATAACTCCATTATCACCACTATGAGGATTAATACCAAGTAGTGCAATTTTCGGTTTGTAAATTCCAAAATCTACTTTTAAGGAATTTTCAATAGTCTCAATTTTATCCTTAATAAGTTCTGGAGTAATTGCAGCGGGAGCGTCTTTTACAGCAATATGATCTGTTAGTAACCCTACCTTTAAACTATCTGTTACCATAAACATAAGACTCTTTCCTTCTAGCTCCTGAGCCAAATAATCTGTATGTCCAGGGAATTTAAAATCGTCTGCCTGAATATTGTTTTTATTAATAGGAGCCGTTACAAGCACATCTATATCGCCATTTTTTAATGCTTCTACTGCCGCCTTTAGTGACTTAATAGCGTATTCTCCTCCTTCTGGTGTTTCCTTTCCAAATGTTATTCTTGGGTTGTCCTTCCAAACATTTACAACATTTACTTTGCCGTCTATTACTTTTGACAAATCATGAACGCCATTATAATTAATATCAATATTTAAAATCTTTTTCTGCAATGAAACCGTTTTGTTTGATGCAAAAATAACTGGTGTACAAAAATCTAACATTCGGGAGTCTTCAAATGTCCTTAGTGCTACCTCACCTCCAATACCGTTAAGGTCGCCTATAGAAATTCCTAGTTTTATTTTTGTGCTCTCTCGCATGCTATCTGTTGCTTTTATGTCTAAATTTACCGTGTAAAATTACTTAAATTAAACGACACATGTTTACTGGAATAATTGAAACTTTAGGCAAGGTAATAAAACTAGAAAAAGAAGGCAGTAATCTACACATTACAATGGACTCTTCCTTCACTTCTGAACTAAAAATAGATCAGAGCATTGCACATAATGGCGTGTGCTTAACTGTTGTAAAAACCAATGGAACGCAATACACTGTTACAGCTATTGAAGAAACAATGCAAAAAACCAGTCTGGGTAATTTAATAGAAGGAGACATTCTAAACTTAGAACGTGCCATGATACTTGGGTCTAGATTAGACGGACATATTGTTCAGGGTCATGTGGATCAAACAGGAATATGCAACAACATTACCCAAAAAGATGGGAGTTGGATTTTTACGTTTGAATACGATAGCACTCTAAATAATGTAACTATAGAAAAAGGATCTATAACTATTGATGGTACAAGTTTAACTGTTATAGATTCAGGGAAAAATACTTTTAGTGTTGCTATTATTCCTTATACCTATGAAAGCACAGGCTTTAATAGATATAAGAAAGGAACCGTTGTCAATTTAGAGTTTGATGTTATTGGAAAGTATGTTGCAAAAATAATGGAAATTAAAAATTCTTAATACAATAATAACGAGCCTAAGAGCAATTTTCAATACCTAAACTTTTATGAAAATCTTTTTCTTGTACATTATATAAGCAAGTAATCCATAAAAACTAACTACAGACAATCCGTATAATAATGAGGATGTTTTTAGCGCTAAGAAATCATGCGTATAAATTGTATCGAATAGCCAACCATGTATAGATGTCTCACCAAATTTTATTGAATAAAACAGTTTACTGATAAAACTTGATAAAAAATAAACTGTAATAGCATTAGCACCAGCATATTTAAATACACTTCCAAAAGATATTTTCTTGACATCAGAAATATAGTAAATCAATGCTAAAACAAGATTTGCCCACCCAGCAGTTACTAACACAAAACTACTAGACCACAATGCTTTGTTTATTGGGAATATTAAATCCCAAAGATGACCTACACCTAATAGAGTAAGTCCAACACTCACTAGTAAAATTTCTTTTTTCTCACGAGCAGACCTCAAGATTAATCCTGTAAAAACACCACAAAGAGCCGTTGCTATAGAAGGTAATGTACTTAACAATCCTTCTGGATCAAAATCCTCTTTATACATATGTGTACCTAAGGTTTTTAAATCTATAAAATTTGCCCAGTTATTTGCTGCTCTATCAAAAGTAGGTTCCAAACCATTAATAGGAACAAATCCCATAAATAACCAATACCCTACCAACAGAGCTACACAAACTCCAAGGAGGACTTTCCAATTAAAATTAATAAATAATATTGCTGTAAAAAAGAATACAATTCCTATACGCTGTAACACCCCAGGAAAACGAATATCTACAAAATTCTTTACGAATGGAAAACTAACCGTAAAAGCGCCTAGGAAGAGCCCAAGACCAATTAATTTTAAACTGCGAATTGCTATTTTTCTATAAACTCCACTATTTACAACCTTGTCTTTATAAGCAAAAACAATGGAAATTCCCACGATGAAAAGAAAAAATGGAAACACCAAATCGGTTGGTGTATACCCATGCCAACTGGCATGTAAAAACGGCGCATAAACACTAGACCATGTGCCTGGTGTATTCACGAGAATCATTAAGATTATCGTAATTCCTCTAAAAATATCTACGGATTGTACTCTATTATTCATGCGATTGGTTTCAGGTTGAATCTTAAAGATATACTATTTTGTGCCATTGAACTCTTCCTGTTATAAATATCACAGGATTCGTTATTAAAATGAAAAAATAATACCAATTAAACACAAAAACACCTTAAATACCTACAACGAGATACTTAAGGTGTCTTTAAAAAATTATCTGTTTAAAACTATAGTGCTGTAGTTTTCATTTTATTCCATGTCCTAATAAGTAAAAATCCAGAAACAAATGCCGTAGCTGTTAATGCTAATGCATAATTTGTATCTCCATAAATCCAATATCCTGTTGCGAACATACACGAATAGATAAGAACACAACCAAGTAACATTGCAGTAATCCCAGAAGGAACACTCCATTTTTCATTAGCGTCTACAATCTCAATATTATCTGCTTTTGCATCTGCTACAACCTTAGACCATCCTGGACCTCCTGGTTGTATTTTTTTATAAAAACTATTCAATACTTCTTTGCTTTCCGGCTGTGTAACGAATGTCGTTGTTAACCAAATGATGGTTGTTACTAAAACAACAAAAGGAATTTCTCCCCAATCTGGAAATACGCCTGTTTCTGGAGCAAATAAATAATCCCCAGCACTTGTTGTTTTTAAAACTATTGATAGTATTCCTGAAGCAAACATAGCAGAGATTTCACTCCAAGCATTAATTCGCCACCAGAACCATCTTAGGATAAATATTAAACCTGTACCCGCACCAAACAATAACAACAAATTAAAAATTTCCATTGCATTTTGCATTGCTAGGGCCAAACCAGCACTTAAAACCATTAAAACAACTGTTGCTATTCTACCAACTGCCACCAATCTTTTCTCAGATGCTTTTGGATTAATCTGTTGTTTGTAAAAATCAAAAACAATATAAGAAGACCCCCAATTTAACTGTGTAGAGATTGTACTCATATATGCAGCAATTAGTGACGCTAAAACCAAACCTAATAAACCACTTGGTAGTTTCGTTAACATTGCTGAATAAGCCAAATCATGCCCCAATTTATCTGCTGGGATATTTGGAAACGCTGCAGCAAGATCCTTTAACTCTGGATAAACAACTATAGAAGCCAAAGCAACTAAAATCCATGGCCAAGGACGCAATGCATAATGCATAATATTAAAAAAGAAGGTTGCTCCAATAGCATGGTTAGAATCTTTAGCTGCTAACATACGTTGCGCAATATAACCCCCACCGCCAGGCTCTGAGCCAGGATACCATGAACTCCACCATTGTACCGCCAAAGGAATAACTAACAATGTTATTACTGCTTTCGTATTACTAAAATCTGGTAATATTGATAATTTATCTTTTACATTTTCATGTGCCATTAGGGCTTCAATTCCACCAACTTCAGGGATATTCACCAAATAGTAGGCTGCTCCAATAGCACCACCCATTGCAAGGAAAAACAAAACAAAATCGGTATAAATTACACCTTTAAAACCACCAAGTGCACTAAAAACAACGGTTACTAATCCTGCGCTAACAACGGTTTGCCAAGGTTCTAGCCCTAACATAACTCCACCAATTTTAATTGCTGCTAAGGTTACAGCAGACATTGTAATTACATTAAACAATACCCCTAAATATATAGCACGAAATTTTCGTAAGAAAGAAGCAGGAGCGCCACCATACCGCATTTCATAAAACTCCAAATCGGTATTTACATTAGATTTTCGCCACAATTTTGCATAAACAAAAACGGTTAACAAACCAGTCAGTAACATTGCCCACCATACCCAATTTCCAGATACTCCATCTGTTCTTACTATATTGGATACTAAATTGGGTGTATCGGTTGAGAAGGTTGTAGCTACCATAGAAACTCCTAAAAGCCACCAAGGCATTGTTCTTCCTGAAAGGAAAAACTCCGTAGAATTCTTACCCGACGACTTAGAAACATATATTCCTATACCCAAGGTAATTGAGAAAAACGTTATAATTAATGTGTAATCTAAAGTGCTTAATTCCATAATTTGGCAATTGGTTAAGCTCTAAAGATATTATTTTTCAGGATATTTCCGATTTTTAAGTTTAATAATCCCAATTATTTTACGAATTGAAACATTTTAATGGTGAAAATTACACTATTAGCAATTTGGGTTTGTATCAAATTAGACTTTCGAGTTTATTTTTTCAAAATAGATATCGGTTTTCCTTTCATAACCTCCGTATCAATTTTTATATTTAAAACATCCAATACGGTTGGTGCAATTTGGATAGAATATAATTGTTCCTTTTTAGCAACCTCCCCTAAAGGATTTACTTTTTTCCCATATACCATTAGCCAAACCTGATCTGCTCCTACTATATCACTACCATGATGTTTCCATGTTTCTATCGGTTCTGTTCCTCTACCATGGTCCGAAGAAATAATAAAAACTGTATTGTCCATATAAAAGGAATCACTTTGTGTAAACTCCCATAAATCTTTTAATAAACTATCTGTATTATTAGCCGATTTTAAATAAGCATCATACTCTCCTTCATGTGCAAAATCGTCTGTTTCTCCGTAAGCAATATATACTAAAGATGGGTGCTCTTTTTTCATATACTCTATTGTATAATGATGTGTGAATGCGTCAAACCTAACTGTTGACCACCGTTCTGGAATTTGACCTTCCAGTTTATTTAACAGCACTTCATTTTCTGATAATGGTAATTCAGTTGCTTTTTCATAGCCTCCGTTTACTGGCACACCACTTCGTTCTTCATTTATTATAAAAGGAAATACATCCCAACTTCCGAATGCAGCAACTTTACCTTTATATTTAGCACTTGTATTAACTATTTCTAAAACAGTTTTATTTGGATTGTTAAACTTGTTATTGCTATCAATACGCTCGTCATCTGCAAGTCCACTCAAAATTTCATTATATCCTGGGTAAGAAAACAACTTCTTATTAGTCAAACTCACTTTACTACCTAGAACTCTGTTTCCGTGTATCTGTCCCATTTCAAGAAGCTCTCCCCAAATAAAAGGTAGTAGAGCTTTTCTTCTTTCTTCAGGAGAATTTCGCCAATACTTAGCCTTAAGAGAAATAGAATCGTGTGTAAACTCCTTATTTGCAATTAATTTTGCATCAGCACCGGTAAATAATTCTTGCCAACGAAACCCATCTAATGTGATTAAAACAACATTAGTCGCTTCTTTCTTCTGAGCTTTAAGGGATATACAACACAGGCAAAAAGAGGAAAGGATAATACTTCTTAATCTATTTTTCATTGCTACAGTTTTTAATTAGTAATCCTTATAAACTTACTGATTTTTTCTATGAATCATCCAAACAGTTTATAAAATAACTCGCTATTCTCAATTAGAAAATCATTCTTGAAAAAATTGAGGAGATGACAAAAAAAAGCACCTATTGTTAGCAAAATGAAAAATAGACAATTCTTTACCGCAATTTGATCTTTCTATAGGACTATAATTCGCCATATAGTTGCATATTTGCTATAAATTACCAGATAATGGTGGTTATTCTTTAATTATTGGCCATAACTTCATAATAATCTTTTATAGATTTATGTATTGTGTATTTTTAAAACTGCACCAAGCCAAAAATAATTTTTAAATTTAAAGGTAGACAATGTTAAAAAGTAATGTAGATAAGGCAACGGGGTTTGAAAAAAGATTTGAAAATATAGGCACCGTAGTTTTTAAAGATTCTGCTGTTGCATCAAAAGCTGTTGCGAAAGAAATAGCAGATTTAATAAAATTAAAGCAAGAGAAAAACGAATCTTGTGTTCTAGGCTTAGCTACAGGTTCTTCTCCAAAGGGACTGTATGCAGAACTAGTACGTTTACATAGAGAAGAAGGACTTAGTTTTAAAAATGTAGTATCGTTTAACTTAGATGAATACTACCCAATGGAACCAGATTCTATACATAGTTATGTGCGTTTCATGCAAGAATTATTATTCAATCATATTGATATTCTTCCTGAAAATATACATATCCCTGATGGGACTTTATCCAAAGAAGAAATTTCCAAATATTGTAAAGATTACGAGTCCAAAATTAAGGCATTAGGAGGTTTTGATTTGCAAATATTAGGAATTGGAGGAAACGGACATATTGGTTTTAACGAATCTGGATCTTTGCAAAATTCAAAAACTAGATTAGTTGCTTTAGATCATATTACAAGAGTTGCTGCAAGTAGTGATTTTGGTACTTTAAGCAAAACTCCAAGAACTGCCATTACACTAGGAGTAAAAAAAATAATGGAAGCCAAACGGGTAATTTTAATGGCATGGGGTGAAAAGAAATCCGATATTATTAGAGCTTCTGTAGAAGGGCAAGTTACCAGTAAGATTCCTGCCTCTTACCTACAGGAACACGGTAATGCTATTTTTGTTACGGATAAAGAAGCTGCTTCTAAACTTACTAGGTATAGTACACCTTGGTTAGTAGAAAAAGTAAAATGGACAGATAAATTAACCAAAAAAGCAGTTTTAGGATTAGCGCTACATTTAAAAAAACCTATCCTAATGCTTACCGATCCAGATTATATTGAAAATGGAATGAGTGATTTGCTAGCAGATTCAGGTCCAGCATATGACATTAACATTAAAATATTTAATCAGTTACAACATACAATTACAGGTTGGCCTGGAGGAAAACCAAATGCCGATGATAGCAACAGACCAGAAAGAGCAGAACCAGCTAAGAAAAGAGTATTAATTTTTAGTCCACACCCCGATGATGATATCATTAGTATGGGTGGCACATTTAAACGATTACACGAGCAAGGGCATGAAGTTCATGTTGCATACCAAACCTCTGGAAATATTGCAGTAGCAGATGATGAAGCCTTACGTTTTGCAAGTTTCGTTTGTGATTACAATTCTAGATTTAATATTAAAAGTGACGAAGCTGTAAACATTTACGAAAAAGCAGCGTCCTTTTTAGAAAACAAAAAAGATAGTGAGATTGATACTCCTGAGGTTAGATCTATTAAAGGTTTAATACGAAAGGGAGAAGCAAGAGCTACAAGTCACTTTGTTGGGCTAACAGATGAACAAATTCATTTTATGAATCTTCCTTTTTACGAAACAGGTACTATTGAAAAAAATCCTGTGGGAGAAGAAGACATTAAGTTAACTATGGATTTAATTGAAAAAATTAAACCACATCAAATATATGCAGCAGGAGATTTGGCTGATCCACATGGTACGCATAAAGTTTGTTTAGATGCTATTTTTGAAGCAGTAAAAAGACTTAAAACAAAAAGCTTTATGAAAGATTGCTGGGTATGGCTATATAGAGGCGCTTGGCAAGAATGGGGTATTGATGAAATTGAAATGGCAGTACCAATGGGTCCTGACCAAGTGTTGGAAAAAAGACATGGTATTTTTAAGCACCAATCTCAAAAAGATGGTGTTGTTTTCCAAGGCGCAGACAGTAGAGAATTCTGGCAACGTGCAGAAGATAGAAATGGTGAAACTGCGATTTTATATGACCAATTAGGAATGTCTCATTACGCAGCAATGGAAGCCTTTGTAAGGTGGAAATTCTAAAATCTTTTAAAACATTAAAAAAAACTTCAACTTTTAAAATAAGTTGGGGTTTTTTTATGTCCAAACGATAGTACCTCTCCCATACTATAGAATCAAAAAAAGCTAACTCCAAAAAAGTGGAACGGTTGTTGATATTCTATTATCGATTCGAATCATTATAACCATTAACTAGTTTATTTCGAATTATCTAGCCTTACTATTCTAACCAATAGTAGGGCTTTTACTAAACACTAACCACACTCAAAATGAAAAAGTCTATTGCATTACTATGCCTAAATTTAATCGTAATTTGTACCTACTCCGTATTTAAAATTAAATCTAACGTATCTAATAAAGAAGCCATTATTGGCCAATGGGAAGGCGTAAAAGAATACACGGTTAGCAAAGACGGCAGCCAGGTTAAAAACGAAACAATTTACTGTCCCACAAATTACCAATATACTTTTCAGAAAAATGGAAGGCTTACTTATATTAACTACATTCAAGACCAGCCCAATAAATGTATTATAGACCCTACATTTCTACCTGATGGAAAATGGGAGAAAATCACTAAAGAAAAGTACGTTTTCAAATTAACAAAAGTCATGGATAATAGCTTAGCTATTATAACACCTTTGAAAATCACTTTTGAAAAAGAGGGCTTTATGGAAATGGCATATACCAAAGTAAATACTCCAAAAAACATTTCCCATTACTACACCATTTTCTCAAAAGTAAATTAGAATATTTACCTATGCATTTTATCTAACAGAGCAATTACTTCTATCTTTTTACGAACGGAAACAGGTACCGTTTTTTTATTTTTCAACAATAAATAACCACCATCTGTTTTTATAAAGGCACTAATGTATTGCAGGTTTACCAAATGACTTTGATGTACCCTTAAAAACTGATAGCCCTTTAGCATATCTGCAAAATATTTTAAAGTCTTGGTTACAAATATTTTCTGTCCGTCTTGCGTATAAAAAATAGTATTATTACTATCCGATTCACACCTAACAATGTCATCAAGACTAACAATAATAATTTTATCAAGAGTGTGTAAAGATATCTTGTCTGGCTTCTTTTCTGGAGCGGCTAAGGTCTCTTTTAAAATCTCCAAACGTTCTTTATTTGGTTGCAGTTGTTCTTTTGCTCTTGCAATAGCTTTTGAAAGCTCTTCAATAGCATATGGTTTTAATACATAATCTATTGCCGCAAACTTAAATGCTCTAATTGCATACTCATCACTAGCCGTAACAAAAATAATTTTAGATTTTAAATCTGGAAAAATTTCGAGTATATCAAAACCAGTTCCATCACCTAACATAATATCTAAAAAAATAATATCTGGTGTTATCTTTCGCAATAATTTAGCTGCTTCTACAACACTTTGTGCTGTAGCTACAACTTCAATCTCTGGATGGTTACTAGTTATATCACTTTTTAAAAGTTCCAAAGCATCCATCATATCTTCTACAATAATAGCTGTAAGCATAGTGTTTTAATAATCTGTTAATAATGGTATTTTAAACGTAATTTCGGTGCCATCTACACTACCATCTTCAGTACGTATTTCTTTTATCTGTAAGGCATCTTTTCCAGATATAGATTCCAATCGTTCTCTAGTTACACTAAGTGCCATAGACTGGTGGTCTGTACCTTTTTTCGCTTGTTGGGATTTAAAAATTCCAACTCCGTTATCCGTGATTCTACAATACAAAAACGTTTCAGAACTATAAAATTGGAGGCTTAACTTTCCCATATTTTTTCCTTTTAGAATACCATGACGAATAGCATTCTCTACAAACGGTTGTACCAACATAGGAGGAATTAAAACTTCTTCTTCATCTACCTCATCTGCTACAGTTATAGAATAATCAAATGGTGTTTCTGTCATTAACAGCTCTACTTCAATATAATTTCGAAGCGTTTTTATTTCCTGATCTAAGGCAATAACATCCTTACGAGAATTGTATAGTATTTCTCTAAGTAGGGTCGCAAAACTATTTATAGTCGTATTCATTTTATCAGGGTTCTGTATTCCCATTCCTTTTATTCCGTTTAGCACATTAAAAATAAAGTGTGGATTCATTTGTAACTGCAAAGCTTTATGCTCTAGAGAAAGAAGGTTATTCTTCATTTGTAATCGTTCCTGTTCTGCCTTTACTCGCTTTCTATACACGATCATTATTCCCACAAAAATAACAACACCTAAAAACACTATCATCCATTGGAACCAAGCTTTCTGACGTAATGGACTCTCAATAAAAAATTGAAAAGATATTGGTGTACTTTCTTCCCATCTAAAATTTCGAGACTGCACTATAAAAGAATGTGCCCCATACCCCAACCCTATAAGACTTTGGGTATTTACAGAAGACCAAGCGCTCCATTCCGTTTTGTTCAACTTAAACCGATACTGAATTGCATTAGGATGGTCTATAGCAACTGTTCTATAGGTAAATGTAAGTTGGGTTTGCGTAGGATTTAATTGCAATATTTTGCTGGCATTATTTGTCCATTCTTCTAGGTGAATTGTATCTAATACTTTTCGTCCAACTTCAATTGTTTCAAAATGTACTTTTGGAATTCGAGATGTCTTTGTTATTTCTCCGGACTCATATTTTGTTAAACCATAGATTGCTCCAAACCATAAATTTCCTTGCGCATCCTGTGTTACTGCGTTTAAACAAGTTTCTATTCCTAAAAACCCTTCATTTCGTCCAAAATGAAAAACGTTTTCAATAGTATTAGCCTGACTTAATTCTAGCTTATAAACACCCTTTTCTGTTCCTGTCCACAAATAATCATCTGCATCAAAAATAAGTTGGTAGCAATTATTTGAAAACGGAAATTTTGGATTTGTTAATTTTTTAAAGGGCTGTTTCGCTTCACTATCAGACCACCATATACCACTGCCTGCTGTACCTAAGTATATATTATTTTTATGAAAAACGATGCTATTTATTGTTACAGATTGTTCTAAAACTGAATCCAAATGTGTAACAGTATCTTCTTGAATATACCCCAAATGTCCCCTTTTGGTAGCATACCAAATTCTACCTTTAGAATCCTCCTCCATATCTCGTATTAAGAGATCCTTTATTCCTTCCTTCTTTCCAAATTTCTTTAGTATAACAAGACTATCTTTTGCTGCATCATACGTGAATTTTACAATCCCACTAGAATAGGTTGCTGCCCAAATTGTATTTTTATCTATGTGTATTTTTCGAATCCAATCTGAGGGAAAACCGCTATCTGTATCTAAAAAATGATCTTTTGCATACTTTTCTATAATCGTATCCCTTTGTATTTCGTAAAAGTTTGTACTATCTATTTTTATATGTGTCTTTTGTAAAAGCTCTCTAAATAGAATACCTCTTCCGTCTGTTCCTGCCCAAATATTTCCTTTACTATCTGCTGTTATTGTTTTTATTTTTGTGTTTGCATAATGTGGGTTTTGCGGAATAAGTTGAATTCCTAAGGAATCTATTCTTACTAGTCCTGCTTCTGAATTAGATGCCCAAATAGCATCTTTGTCAGCATAAACGGCATATACACGATTGCCTTTTAATCCAGATTGCTTATTGTAATGTTTAAAGTTATTCTGAAAATATTTATAGAATCCGCCTCCAGAAGACGCTATCCAAATATTTGCCTGTTGGTCATTAATTACTTTTCTAATATGCGGAACTTTTAAACCTACTTTTTTGTCTAACCTATTTTGTTCATCGTAAGTTGCCATGTCTATAATTACCACACCTTCATTCTGTGTTGACACCCAAAGTTCTGTGGTATTTAACACAACCATACTCTGAATTCGTGATGGTTCTCTAATTAGCAACTCTTTCGTTGGATCTCCGTACTCATAAATCAAAATACCATCGGTAAAAGTTGCTGCAAAAACAGCCTTTTCCGTAACAATCAGCGCTGTAAAATCGTTGGTTTCAACCTTTAAAATATATGAAGGCTTCTCGGTTAGCTCAGACAGTTTCCATAAAGCTCTATTTGTAGCTATCCAAAAATGAGCCCCATCATAAACAATATCATTTATACGGTTTTTATCTATGCCAGTTGTAAGCTGTAATTTCTCTAAACCAAATTCCTTTGTATACTTATAAACACCCCTATTTGTCGCTAAATAAATATGATTATTAATCCTAATAATTTTATTTATTTGTGGACTTTTTATGGAAGTCAAGCCTTTTATAGATTTAATAGTAATCCCCTGTTTACTGCCAATAAACAGAGAATCTTTAGTAGCATATAAGCTGTGAATATAGTTCGATAAAAGTCCATCTACATCTTTCCAAACCTTAAAATTTTCTCCATCAAACCGAGCTAAACCACCCCCTTGAGTTCCCAGCCATAAATAGCCAATGGAATCCTGAACAATGTCATATACCTGCGATTGAGGCAAACCGTCTTCCAATGTGTATGCCTGTAATTGATTGTTCTGAGCAACCAATACTCCACCAACCAAAAAGCTGAAAAGCACAACAAAATAAGTAACTACTCGCATCGGTTTTAACATAGATTATACTAGTTTACAACAAATATATGAATGGACTAAAATAAATGGTACAGTTCTTTATCTTTTAACTGTGGAAAACGATATGTTGTATCGTCATTTAGTTCCATTAGTGGTTGCATAACACATACTACTGTTGTCTTTCCTTTTATATAAAGCGTATTCCCTTTTACTTGACTCTTCCATCGGTATTTCTCCATAGGAATACCTAGTTTATATAATGCTTCAGCAGCCATCTCGTTAGAAGAAACCCAATCCATTAACGCTTCCTTGTTTGTGAATTTAGGAAGAACTGTCCCTTCCTCAAATGTAAATTCCCAAGAAATTGGTATGTTAAATTTATAGGTGTAAACATCTCCCTCTTTAATAGGTTTTCTTTTTTTAAGCGCCCTAAACCAATCAATAGCAACTTTAGGATATTGCTGTTTAAGCTCTTTAGAAATCTGCAATGGTCCCGGTGATTCTGCTGTAGGGTAATATCCGTAATAAGGTTTTGCCAAATAATGTGTAGCAATATTCCCGCCAAAGATGTTAAAGAAGGAAGAAACATAAACCTTAGGCGTTTTAATTGCTGTAAATACCGATTTTAATTGACGCACCAATGCCTGATTTTCTCCCAATCCGCAAGAATGAAAAATTAAATTTGTATTGTTTATAATACCCGCTTTCAGCATTGGTAGATTTTTATTTTTTTTGGCTTTGAGTAAAGATTCTAAAGTGATTCGTTCGCCATTTTCGGTTGCCTTTAACGACATTCCTCGCCATGGATTACTATGGCTAACAATATGAATTTCTTTATAGTTTTTATACTGATGTTGGTTTAACCATAAAAGAATTTCCTCTAGGGAAAATTGATTGTTTACTACCGTTATATTTTTTGTTCTAAAGTAAGATTCTGCATTGGTGTAATAGGTGTTTTTACCCTCATCAAAACCAGCAATAAAAACAATAGATTGTTGGGTTGCATTTCTCTCTATTTTCACTTCTACATTTTCAGTTGAATCTGTTTTTTTACCACATGAAAAAACTGTAAAAAACAATAAAATAACTATTTTCATGATATTGGTGTTTAAAAACCCAAACTCGATAACAAATAAACAAATACTATTTATCTGCTATGGTTAAAAATCGAGCTTGAGATATAAATAAATGAAGTCATTTCGTTTAATTAGAAACCACCATATAATTTAAAACACTAGGTGCTTTATTTGTTTGTACTAATTTGTTACCTACCCACTTATAGTAGGTTTTTATAACCTCTCTTTTAATTGTTGTACTATCGGATTCCTGCATACGCATGTCTACAACTTTGCTAGTTTTCTTAATAATCACGCCTTTTTCTCCATCCATATCTGAAGGAAAAACAAGAGATTCGCTTTCACTAAACTCTCCATTTTCACAGTCTAATAAATCGGCTACATAGAAAAATTTATTGTTGTTCCAAAAAATATAACTGTCTCCAGATTCGCATCCATAGGCCACATTACAAGGAATATATAAGTTAATAATATCTTCCACATTATAGATGCCTTTATTTCCTATGTTTTTCACTTGCCAATAGCTAATAGTGGATGATTTAAATACAATTTTATCCAATTGCACACCATTTTTAAAGGCTCTTATTTGGTAGTTTTCCTCAAACTCCCCCGCTTCATTTTCTCCAGTATTCTCATAGCCAAAAACAAATTTAATTTCAGAATTGGTAATACTCCCAAAAGAATTTTGAGCTATGAATCCGCCCCAAATCCAACCGTCTTCTTTATCTTCAATTCGCACCTTATACCAGCTGCTTTTTATACCATTAATTTCCTCTGTATTTTTGCTTTGCTCTAAAACCTTCATTTTTGTCCCTATATCTAATGTCGTAATTTTTTTAGAGGATATAGAAGGTCCTTTTCTTAAACGAACATGGTTTGCCAATAGGTACTCATAAGCAACCTCTTCTGTTAGTATCTGATCGTCCATGGTGCTAAAACGCACTTCAGGAGCCTCCTGAGAAAACATCTTAGAAAATACAAATAGGCTTAAAATTAAAATACTGTTTTTTACTTTTTTCATGATATGAAAATATTTAAATGAATATGAAATATGTTGGTAAACTACTACCTGTAACTACTTCAAATGTAAGCGCAAACCCCACTATTATTTGAATCGTTCTAGTATCCGTAGCCAATAAACTAGAATTCGTTATATTGGGTATTCTAACTATACTCTTTTCTAAAAAAAGGTCTCCTGAAACATTTATTTCCAGAAGACCTTCACCAACCAACTTAAAAAAACAACACTAAATTTTACTTATCTCTTAATTAATATAGTTATTGGGCTATGCACCTTAGTCTTTAATTTTACCGCACTGTTTAAAAACGTTGTAGTTAATTTGTTATCCAATTTCCATATGTTATTCTCTTTTACTTCTACGCCTAAGAGTACTCCATTTGCATCAAATTTTAAGCGCAATTCAGCATGTAGCAGTAAGTACTTTTTTACCAGTTTTGAGTAAATTGCTTTAAACATCATTTTAAGGCTTCTTTTGTTTGTTTTCGTTAAGTTCTCATTCCCTTTTATTAGCAAAACATAGGACTTCTTAAAATTACTTTTTCCTTTAATTTCTGCAGCTGCTCCTACAGCCATATTGGTAGTATGCTGTGGCATTGGTAAAGACTGTTTACTTGTTTTTAGAGTCCCATCTTTATTCACTATAGTTTCATCTACAGCAACAAAAGAGGTATACTGGGTTAGTAGGTTGTATTTTAACCCAAGTGAAACTACCTTTTCTTTTACATCCTCATAAAACAGTTTTTTATAATCGTCTAGAATTTCTATCTTTTTACGTGCCCATAAGTACCGTAATGCAGTATTAGTACTGTCTAAATCTTTAGACGTTACCTTATACTCCTGCTTAAACTTTTTCTTGCCCTGGTACCCAGTTAGTATAAGTTTTCCTTGAGGTTTCCCTCTATATTTTCCGTAAACAACTACAGGTCTGGCAGAAAAAACATCTGGAATACTGCTAGGAGTTACATCATAAATATCGAATCCTTTTGCTTTTAATTTTATCTGAGTAAGCAAAGGACTAGCGATATAGGTTTTAAAAGCTGCCGCCACTTTTAGAGCTTCCTCTTTTGTTGTTGCAATAAACGATTCGCTCTGCGATACTTTTGCCATACCTTCTATAAGGTATCTGTTTACGCTAGAGCCAATACCAAAAGTAAATACATTCGCCTGGTCTAAATTCTTTCTAATTAATTCAAAAGCTTCCTTTTCTACACTTACATAGCCATCCGTAATAATAACCATAGAACGTGCACTTGTAGGGTCTTGTCTTGGGAGTTCGTATGCTTTTTTTAACGCACTTAACAATTGTGTTCCTCCGCCACCCTGACCTTCCGAAAGAAAACGAATTGCAGCTTCAATATACTTGTCTTCAGCAACCACAGGAAACGGGCTAAACATTGTAGAACTCGATGCAAATAATTGTACATTAAAAGTATCTGAAGGTCTAAGATTACACAGTAAATTACGCATCAAAGATTTAGAAACTTCCAAAGGATATCCGTTCATAGAGCCAGAAACATCCACAATAAATAGATATTCTCGAGAAGGAATGTCTTTTAATAGTACCTTTTTTGTAGGTTCCATTAGGTATACAAAATAATTATCCTCCTCATGCTCGTAGAGCAATAAACCCGTTTGAATACTATTTCCTCGCAGACTATAATTTAATATGAAATCTCTATTTGCTGGATTTACATTACTGTCTAACAATACAACTTCTGCTTTGTTTTGATGGGAATAATCAACTTGAATTTTATGGGAACTACTGGCAACATTTTTAATCGTAATACCAGCATTAATTTGCACACTAAGCAAATAATCAAAAGTATCTGCTATTCCTTCCTTAGTATAAGGCGTATTAAAAACAGTTTCCTTGGAGGAGTTCTCTCCGGTATATCGTGGTCCCACAACAGCTGGAGCAACAAACTGATATTCTCCATGTACTGGCACCAATAATTCGGTATAATATATGTCTATTGTAACCTCATCTTTCGGCATAATATTTCCAACACTCATTTGAAATATATTGGGACGTTCCTGATCTAACTTTGCAGCACGTTTTCCTTCCCTTAATGCTTGTTTATATACTTTCTGAGCTTCTTGCTTTTCAAAAATTTTGGCAGTTATCGTACGATTTCCTATTCTCATTGTCATTTTATGTACGGCAGCCTGAATACTAAGAGGAAACATATACTTAGCTTCTATAGCAGTTTCTCCTAGATTATGGTACACTTGGGTAAGCTGTACATGGGCAATTGTTCCAGATATATGTACTTGGGTCTTGGATGCTTTTAACGGAATAATAGCGTCTGGATTAGACACCAATAGATATGGGCTTTGATTCTCTTGCGCTGTTGCAAACAGAATACTACTAAAAATTAGAATGGCAAATAGATTTTTCATGATTGTTATTTTTTATCAAATCTATTGCGAGTTGTTAGTCTATTGGTAAGTGTTTTAGAATTCGTAAGGGAGTATCTAGAATTCGTAAAAATGGAAAGGATCTATGGGAAAACGATTCGTTGCTGGTTACTCATAGTTTTAACTAATACATCGAAATTAATTAGCCTGTGTCATTCATGACCTACTTAATTGATGTTTTCATACTCTAAAAAAGCTAGTTTCACAACATAAGTACTTTTCATCTTTTAAAACTCTTCTATGTTTGTTGTGCGAAAATTACTACCAGTTATATAACCGAAATCGGCTAATATGACTTTTCAATCCTTAAGAAAACAATTTCAAAGTAAGCCTAAAGGCAGCTCTAAAAATACGTCTCTGTATTTTGATACAAGCGTAGAAGTATTAAAACCCCAATGTAAAAATAAAAGCAATCATTCTGCTTTTAATATGAGGTTCAATTACTTGAGTTCATTACTAAATTATTATTCAAAAAATCTTGGTTTATCATATACCTCTTCGGAGTTTAAAAAACAGTCCTCAACTGTTTTAACGGACAATAATACCATCAAGCTTACTAAAAACAAGCTATTAAAATTAGCACAAATTATTATCATTACATACAGCAGTTATTCCTTTACCCAAGTAGGTATAGGAACAACTGACCCAAACCCTTCCGCACAATTAGAGGTTATCGCGACAGATAGGGGAATCTTGATTCCAAAGATATCTTTAACTTCGGTTACTGATGTTACCACCATTACCAACGGCAACGTAGAGGGTTTATTGGTGTATAATATAAATACAGCAAGCGGACTTTCTTTAGGTTATTATTACTGGAGCAATACTAAATGGAACAAACTATCTACGTCTGCTTCTGCCGTTGTAGCCATAACAAACAATCTTACAAGCACAAGTGCTATCAAAGCACTTTCTGCTAACCAAGGAAAAGTTTTAAAAGGCTTGGTAGATGTAAATACTGCAAAAACAGGAATTACAACTGTGCAAGCTGGCATTATTGCCAATACTTCTAACACCAATACTGGTGATCAAAATATTAGTGGTATTGCTACCAATACAACAGCATTAGGCACCAAAGTAGATAAAGTAACGGGCAAAGAACTTTCTGCCAATGACTTTACAGATGTTTTAAAAACAAAAGTAGATGGTTTGGTAAATACAGCAGTTGTAAATGACCTAACTACGGGAGGTACTACAGCTGCTTTATCAGCAGAACAAGGAAAAAATTTAAAAGGATTGGTTGATACCAGTAGTACAGCAATTGGTCTAAACACAGCAAAGGTTACTAATGTAGATACAGATTTAACAATCACAGGAACGACAGATGCTAGAACAATTGTTTCATCTGACGGTACAGATGCTGTTATTCCAGTAGCAACAACATCCGTAAGTGGGGTAATGTCAACAACTCTATTTGATGCCGTTGCTCTGAACACATTAAAAACTTCAGGAACCACAACAACAGTTGTTAATGACCTTACCACAGGCGGAACTACCAATGCGCTTTCCGCAGAACAAGGAAAAACCCTTCAAGGAAGCAAGGCTGAGAAAAGTAATGTACTAGAATTAGACAATACAACAGCCTTTACCCCTAATACAGACTATGAGCCTGCTACCAAAAAATATGTAGATAATGCCAATACAACCGTTGAAGATGTACTGACTTCTACGAGTACCGCCAATGCACTCTCTGCCAACCAAGGGAGAATATTGAGCCATAACAAGCTGAATAAGAACTTAACAAGTGCTAACCTTTTTATTGGTAATGGTTTAAATGATGCAGAATCACGAACACTATGGGGAGATGCTACTCTAGTAAACAATGGCCATCTTGCTATAGCAGACAATGCCGTAGATGGTACCGATATTTCTTTAGCGAGCGAAGCCGAAGGCGACATGACCTATTTTAATGGTACAGATTGGGTACGCTTACCTAAAGGAACCGCTGACCAATCTTTAGTTATGAACACAGGGGCTACGGCTCCAGAGTGGAAGTCTGGTGGCGTTACAGAAGGATTGATAAATTTTAGTGTAAACCCTTTACTAATTAATAGTACATTGGCCGATACTGGTGGATCTAATGGGGCAGCAATATGGGGGTCAGCAGCTAGTACGCATAGACTTTTTAACCCAAATAATATAATTGATGCTGATGGGTTTTCTTTAAACCTACCAATAGGTACCTACGAAGCAATAACAAATGTTAGGGCTAGTAGCACTTTGCTTACCGAAACGGGGGTTTTCCTTGATGGCGTAGAACTATCTCATTTAGATGCGCCAGTACAAACAGGCTCGGGCGCACCGAGAACAATATCTAGTACAACACAAGCAATAATTTTCTCAGTAACAGCACTGGGTGGCTCTAAAATGGTTCTTAAGAAACAAGCGGCTTCGGGCACATTATCTAATTTTGCCTTTACATTAAAGCAACTTTCAGTAAATGTAACCACTGTAATAAACCCAGCAGATGCCACCGTTATAGACGATGATACTTTTGCAAGCGGAACAGCAACTAATGTACCAAGTGCAGAAAGTGTAAAAGCGTATGTAGATGCTAATGCTGGTACTGCTGACTATTCAACAACAGAAACACTAACAGGTAGAAAATGGATAGATGGTAAACCAGTTTATGAGCGTGTATGGACATTTGATCTAGCTGCAACGGCAGATGAAACTATTATTATAAGTTCTGCAGATATGGCTCCAGTAGATCAAGTAGTTAGACTAACAGGGGTCGCTAATTCAACTGCAGGTTACAATAACACCATGAACGAAGGTGGATCAGCAGCTTCATCGAATTCTGCTGGAGCTGGTGGTAACTGGTCTTGGCGAATATACGGAGACGGCGCTCAAAGAAGGTTTAAATTAACTAAAAATGGTTATCATCTTGGTAGCATTCCTGCACATGTTATAATGGAATACACTAAAAATTAAATAATCAAAATTTTAATAAAAAAATTAAACAAAAATGAAAACAATTAAATTACTATCGCTTATTATTCTATTCAGTAGCAGTTATTCCTTTGCACAATTTGGTGTGGGAACCGCAAGTACAAACCCCTCTGCACAATTAGAAGTTGTGGCAACAGATAAGGGAGTATTGATCCCTCAGGTAACACTAAGTTCAGATACAGATGTCACTACCATTGCCAATGGTAATGTAGAAAGTTTATTGGTCTACAATACCAATACCAGTAATGGTCTTTCTCTAGGATATTATTATTGGAGCAATACCAAGTGGAATAAAATAACCGTCTTGGATGATAAAATATCCATTACCAATACTTTAACAAGTACAAGTTTCGAAAATGCCTTATCTGCCAACCAAGGAAAGGTATTAGAAGACACCAAATTAAATAAAACCTTAGCTGATGGTACAATTTTTATTGGAGATGGAACAGGCAATGCAGTTTCACAAACCTTAAGTAGTGATGCTACCATTACAAATACAGGCGTGCTTACTATAGCAGATAATGCTGTAGATGGTTCCGATATTTCTTTGGCTAGCGAAGCAGCAGGAGATGTTATGTATCATGATGGTGCAGATTGGGTTCGTCTACCCAAAGGTACTGCAAGTCAATATTTGCAAATGAATGCAGCAGCTACAGCCCCTGAATGGGTAACGCCCGTTTCTAAACGAGTTGGGGAATTTGTCTATGCCAAAACGGGAAAGACGGAAGCAGCGGGTTATTTAGCCGTAACCCCAGGTACAATAACCAATGGAGCGGTAAATTACCCATTATGGGCAACTCAATACCCTGAATTTATTGTAGGTAATGATATTGTTTTCCCTGCTGATGTTTCGGGTATGTTTTTGCGTAATAATGGAGGAAATGCCGCTACAGAGGGTTTATCCCAAAATTACCGAACCGCACGGCCAACAACATCTGCTTTTAGGACGAGCACTAATGGATATCATAGCCATTCTCTAAGTGTTCACGATAATGATGGTGGCTCGTCAGCGGCTGATGGAGGAGGGCGTATAGACGGTTACCCTCGTACCTCTGGGGATGGTAATCACACACACACAATTTCTAGTGGTGGAGATATTGAAACCAACCCAATAAACAGAGCCTATCAACTTTACACAATTGTAGACACCTACTAAAAATTCCAATCACAAAAAATAAATATGAACTGTATATATAAAAGAGGACTACTGGCGTTACTCCTAGGCGGTAGTCTGTCTGCACACAGCCAAATTAGCAACGAAGGCACACTCACGGTCACAGAAAACACAACCATTGTTTTTACAGATAACTTTACCAATAAAGGCACTGGAATATTAAGCAACAATGGCACAGTACATCTAAAGAAAAACCTAATCAATAATGGTGGTTTTACTTTCGATAATCTCTTATCTAATGAATCTATCACTAATTTTTCGGGTAGTGTTATTCAGCGTATTTCTGGGACAGCCTTGCTAGAAATACCGCGCCTAACATTTTCGAATATTGCTGGTTACGAATTACTATCGGATATTTTGGTTGGCAAACAGGTAAATTTTACCAATGGTATTTTAAACAATCGTGATTTTGGAGGAGAACTGACATTTGAATCCAATGCGAATCATAGCAATGTAGGAGATCAAAGCCATATTAATGGTAGTATAATAAAAATCGGCAATGCTGATTTTATATTTCCTGTAGGAGGTAATGGGCAATACCATTCGGTAGCCCTTAAAAATAATACGGATACAAATGCCCTGTTTTCTGCTCAATATATGCCAGAGAATAGCAATGGTAGTTACCCACATAATCAAAAAGATTCGGAAATAAAGGACATTGCTACAACCGAGTACTGGCAATTAGAAAAATTACAAGGTAGTGGCAGTGCCGTTGTTACCATAGCATGGAACACAACTACCACACCCAATGAGATTCTAACCAATACCGCTTTACTGCATATTGTACGTTGGGATGTTGCTTTAAACAAATGGGTAGATGAAGGTGGTGTAATTGATGCGGCCAACCACACGGTTACTTCAAAAAATACAATTAACAAATTTGGAATTTTCACCTTGGCCAAGGTCATTATACCCCAAGATTCCGATGATGATGGAGTGCCCGATGTGGTTGAAAACTCTGATGCCCCACCAACAGATCCAAACAATCCAAACGATTTTACGGATACCGATGGCGATGGTGTACCCGATTATATTGAAGAAAATGAGTATCCTTCCTCAAATCCTAATAACGCAAATGACTTTGTGGATACTGATGGTGATGGCGTACCCGACTATGTAGAAGAACACAGCGATCCACCTACAGATTCAAACAATCCAAACGATTTTACGGATACCGATGGGGATGGTGTGCCCGACTATGTAGAAATAAACGGGAATCCTTCTTCAGATCCAAACAATCCAAATGATTTTACGGATACCGATGGCGATGGCGTACCCGATTATATTGAAGAACATAGCAATCCGAAAACAGATCCAAACAATCCTAACGATTTTACGGATACTGATAGCGATGGAGTGCCCGATTACATAGAAGAACATGGCAATCCACCTACAGATTCGAACAATCCAAACGATTTTACGGATACTGATGGGGATCGAGTACCCGACTATGTAGAAATAAACGGTAGTCCTTCTTCAGGTCCAAATAATCCAAATGATTTTACGGATACCGATGGGGATGGTGTACCCGATTATATCGAAGAACATAGCGATCCGCCAACAGACCCGAACAATCCTAACGATTTTACGGATACTGATGGCGATGGTGTACCCGATTACATTGAAGAACATGGCGATCCGCAAACAGATCCGAACAATCCAAACGATTTTACGGATACTGATGGGGATGGTGTACCCGATTATGCAGAAATAAACGGGAGTCCTTCTTCTAATCCAAACAATCCAAACGATTTTACGGATACCGATGGAGATGGTGTACCTGATTATATAGAAGAACATAACAATCCGCCAACAGATCCTAACAATCCTAACGATTTTCCAGATACTGATGGAGATGGAGTGCCCGATTATATAGAAGAACATGGTGACCCAGCCACAAACCCAAACGACCAGAACGACTTTAGAGATAGTGATGGCGATGGTGTACCAGATTATGTAGAAGAAAACGGTAACCCACCAACAGATCCCAATAATCGTAACGATTTTGCAGATGCAGATGGTGATGGTATTCCGGACTATAGAGAAAAACGATATGATACTGATACAATCACCATTGAAAATGATTTGGTGTCAAAAAGTGCTGCTAGTGGTTATTTTGAAATTGTCAATATTGAAAACTTCCCTGATAATACCGTCGACATATTTAACAGGAACGGCTTAAAGGTATTTAACATCAGTGGGTATGACAACAACACCAATGTCTTTAAAGGAATTTCAAATTCAAAAAAGACTTTGAATAAAGAAAGAGGTCTGCCAACTGGAGTCTATTTCTATATCATTCAATACTCGAATGAAAAAACTTCTAAAACTAAATCAGGGTATTTATATATAACCGAATAAAAGCAATAAAAATAAGCAGATGAAAAAAATTATAACATTAGTGTTTTTGGCATGCTCTTTTGGAGTTGCAACTGCCCAACAGGATGCACAATACACCCAATATATGTACAATACTCAGGTGGTGAACCCTGCTTATGCAGGTTCACGAGGTGTTTTCAGTATTACAACCTTATACCGTTCACAATGGACAGGCGTCGATGGAGCGCCAACAACCCAGACCCTAACCTTAAACACACCTGTTTCAAATCGAGTAGGCTTAGGACTCTCCCTTGTAAATGATGAAGTTGGGAACGGTACCAGTCAAAACACCTATTTTGATGTTGACTTTTCATATACCGTTCCAGTATCGGATAAGGCCAAGCTCTCTTTTGGTATAAAAGCAGGTGGGCATTTGTTAGATATCAACCTCTCAAAATTGAGAAATTATAATCCTGGCCTTCTTATAAATCAAGATAGCGACATCGATAAAAAATTCTCTCCCAATTTTGGAGCTGGCGTCTATTATCATACCAATAGTTTTTATGTCGGTCTTTCCGTGCCCAATTTTTTGGAAACCCAACATTTTAAAACAGTTACGGGCAGTAGCTCTTATTTAGTGACACGAGAAATGGAGTATTATCTGATTTCTGGACTTGTATTAGACTTTAATTACCATCTTAAATTTAAGCCCTCTTTGTTGCTAAAAGCAACAGGAGGAGCTCCCCTCCAGGCGGACCTTTCTGCAAATTTTTTATATCGTAATAACTTTTCATTTGGTTTGGCATATCGTTGGGATGCTGCAGTAAGTGCCCTAATAGGCTTTCAGGTTTCCGATCGTTTTATGTTAGGAATGGCCTATGACCGTGAGACCTCTGAACTTGGAGGCACCCAATTTAACGATGGTTCTTTTGAATTCTTCTTACGGTTTGAGCTAAGGTCACGTCATAGAAAAGTACTAAATGCAAGATTCTTTTAAAACAAAACAATCCAATGAAAAATAAATTAAAAGGTAGCATCATTAGTTTTCTGATGTTATGCTTTTTGAGCAATGCTCAGAAAAGCGAAATAAAAAAAGCTGAAAATAGTTTTAACCAAGGTTCTTATACAGATGCCATTATTCGATACAAACGCTTAATAAACAAAGGTAATACGTCTGAAGAAGCTTTTAGAAATTTGGGAGATGCCTATTATTATAGTGCAAATTATATAGCTGCGTCAACATGGTATAAAAAATTATTTGAGCTAGAAACCGTTACGACCAATGACGAATATATCTTTCGGTATGCTATGTCACTAAAGTCTTTGGGTGAATATGAAAAATCTGACCAATTGATGGTGAAATTCAGTAAACAAAACCCATCAGATTCAAGAGCTCAAAAGTTTCTTGCCATGCCCGATTATTTACAACAGATATCGGAATACTCAGGTAGGGTTGCTATTAAAAATATGGCGTTGAATTCTAACGCCTCAGATTTTGCACCGTCCATAAATAAAAATCGTTTAATTTTTGCATCGGCCAGAGATAGCGGTTTAATCGCAAGCAATTTGAATAAAAGAGACAATAAACCGTTTCACAAATTGTATGTTACTACTGTAAATAATCAAACGGAATCTTTAAAGGTTACCAAATTTTCGAAACAGCTAGATACAAAAGCTCCAGAGACTACAACAGTATTTTCAAAAGATGGAAAAACCTTGTATTTTACACGCAACAGTATTAAAAACGGTAATTTTTCTAGAGATAAAGATGGCCTTAACAGGACAAAAATATACCGGTCCAGGTTTATGAATGGTAAATGGTCGCAAATTGAAGAACTTCCATTTAATGGAAATGGCTACTCGGTAGCGCACCCTGCCTTAAGTCCCAATGAAAAAAAACTATACTTTGCCTCTGATATGCCAGGCACAATTGGTCTATCCGATCTTTTTAGTGTAGAATTGTATGAAGATGGCACTTTTGGGCAACCAATAAATTTAGGATCAGAAATTAACACCTCAGGGCGCGATACTTTTCCGTTCGTTTCGGCATCGAATACACTATATTTTGCCTCTGACGGACAAATAGGCCTTGGCGGATTAGATGTTTTCGCAACACAATTGAACGACAAAAAACAATATTGTATTGTAAATATAGGAACACCCATTAATAGCAAGGCAGATGATTTTGCTTTTATAATTGATGAAAAAAATAAAGCGGGCTATTTTTCTTCAAACCGCGAAGGAGGCCAGGGAGATGATGATATTTATAGTTTTAATGAAACAATACCATTATTAATAAAATACTCCGAGCCTATTCAGGGTTTTGTAAGAAACATTAAAAATGGCGAAGCACTGGCAAATACAACTATAACAGTATTTAATAGCAATTCTAAGATAATCGGAAAAAGCATTTCGGATGACAATGGAAGGTTCAAATTTGATGTGAAATATAAATCAGGCACTTACCAAATCATCACAAAAAAAGAAGGTTTTCAAAGTGCAGATGAGCCTTTTACTATGGCCATCAGTAGGTCAAATACAAACTTAACACTGAAAATGACAGCTTTAATGGCTGCTGTAGGAACCAATTTGATTCAATACTTGAATACCGACCCAGTACTGTTTAAATTAAACGAACATACCCTAAGCCCTGCTGGTAAGGTAAGCCTATCACATGTTGCTGACTATATATTGAAATTTCCTGAAACACACATATCAATTCACGCTCATACAGACGCTTCAGGAGCAGAATCGTACAATTTGCTACTTTCATCAAAAAGGGCAAAGAGTACCATGGAGTATCTCATACAACTTGGAGTCAACACCAACAAATTAACTTACAAAGGCTTTGGGGAAACCCAATTGTTACATGATTGTAATGACTTAAAAAACTGTACCCATGACGAAAATCAAAAAAACAGAAGGTCAGAATGTATTGTTTCTCCTAATTCCAATAAACAATAAAACATTGCCTTCTTTTATACCAAATTACACATCGCAGATATAATAAAGTAAGCTTTTAAAAAGGCATCAATTCTGTAAACCACAGGTATTCATTTATTTGTGAAAAGGTTTACAGTTTTGATGCTTATTTGTGTTTTTTAATTCCTACAAATTGTATTTTTAGGCAAGTGAATTGAAAATAAAGAAGAGAGGTAAAATGGAACAAGAGAAGTTTGAAATAAAGGGTTTACAAAAGGGGTACAAATTTATTGAATGTGAAAATCTAGAAATTGCCGCTTCATGCAATGTCGAGTTTGAGAAAGACAAATCTTTGACAGGTGAAATATACCATCCATACAATATCCTATCTTATATGGAAAAAGGCATGGCAAAGTTAACCTATGAAAACAAAACACATACTTTTACCAATGGAACTTTTTTTTTGGTGCGTAAATACACCCACCTTCACTACTCCAAAACTTTTACTAAAGAAGAAAATCAAATAAAATCTTGTGCCTTTCTTCTTCCTGATCATTTTCTTAGAAAAGTTATCGCAAATATTAAGTTCGATAAAAATTTAAAACCTACCAGTAAAAGAATATTTGAACTTGCTCCTACTCAAAAATTACAAAACGTTATTGAAACTATTAATCAGGCGATAGATTATAAAAAAAACATTAACCCAATTCAATTAGAAGCTAATATAACAGAAGCATTACAAGCAATTGTGGGTTCTAAGCCAGAATTAGCCGTTATATTTAAAGAATTTTCTTTGGCCAAACGAGCTGATCTGCATTTGTTTATGAATAACAATTATTTGTTAAAAGTACCATTAGAAAAATTGGCAATATTATCTGGGAGGAGTATGTCCACTTTTAGAAGAGAGTTCAAACTTACTTTTGGAACAACACCTCATAAATGGATTCTTAAAAAGCGTTTGCAATCGGCCTATAAACTATTAATAGAAACTACTAATAACATTAGCGATGTCTGTTTAGAAACAGGTTTTGAAGACCTGGCTCACTTTAGCAAAGCTTTTAAAAAAGAATACGGACAAAGCCCTTCAGAGATTAAACAAAAAAACAACGAAAAAACTTATGCCCGTACTTCAGCGTAAAACAAAAATATACCTAGGTTCTTCATAATTATTGTTTAACCATTAATGCATTCTAAGATTGCATTCTTTACTATTTAGATAAAGGTATTACTCTTTCCTATTAGGTTCTTCTTAGACATAAACTACTTGTGTACTTTCTCTTCAAATCCTTATTACATTTTTTATAGCATACTGTCCAAATAAAAAAATGCAATTTATTTCTGCTACAAAACTTAAATTTTATGCTCACATGTAAAACTTGACGTTTTTAGACAAATAGACCAATTTTTTTCTTCTTTAATTTGTTCCCTAAAAACGTTACATATAAAGTGTTCCCACCTTCAACACTAAAAAATAAAAAAAAGGGAGAGCCGGAAAATTACCAACTAACACAGTATAAATGACTGGTTATAATTTTCGCAAAGGTAAAACGCCGGTTATCTCCCTATTGCAATAATAAGATTTTTTGTATTGAATTTTTTATATATAATATAAAAAAATCTATAACTTTTAACTTGAATTATACTTGATCCTTGAACTGACAATAGGTACAAGTTTGTGTGTAAATAAAAAAGCCTCAGAAAATAAAATTTTCTAAGGCTAAATCTTTACTAGTGGTCCCACATGGGCTCGAACCATGGACCCCCTGATTATGAGACGGCAGTTTTTTGATTCAATATGTTTTTAATAGTTTTGTATTGATTGTTATTCAGATAGTTACAATTCAGGTGAGTACAACTTGAACCACTAAAGTATAAAATCTGAGTGCAAATTGAGTGCAAATTTTAAAATCATAGATTCTATATGCCTACTAATATCGTTATTTCCTTGGACAAAAGAAGAAAAAAGAAGGATGAAACTTACCCAATGATTTTGCGGTTAAGTCATAATAGAAAAACACTTCCCCTCTCCCTTGATTTTGCCATCCACCAAAAATATTGGGATAACAGAAATCGAAAAATCAAAGGAACTTTTAAAGGAACGGAATCTGTTACGAGATTAAACAACCTTTTTGAAAAGAAAAAAGCAGAAGCCATCAATGTTATTACAAAATTGGAAGATTCTGGAGAACTGGACACGCTTTCCATCCGTCAAGTCAGAGATAGAGTTACTAGCTCTAAATCCAAAATCTCTTTTTTTACGTTCACGGATAATTTAATTGAAAGCTTGATAAAAGCAAAACGACACGGAACAGCAAAATCTTACCTAGATGTAAAAAAATATGTGTACAGGTTTACCAATCAAACCGAGCTTTTAATGTCAGAAGTCAATTATGACTTTCTAAAAAGAATGGATACTTCTTTTTTAGCGGCAGGCAATACAATAAACGGTCTAGCTGTTTATATGCGAACCATTCGGGCAATCTATAACAAAGCCATCAAAGAAGGGTATGTTACCAAAGAACACTATCCCTTTGACCATTACAAGATACGCACTACCCCAACTAAGAAAAGAACACTTAGCGTGGATTCCATCAATAAAATTAAAGAGCTTCATGTCCCTGAAAAGCACCTTTGTTTTCATGCTCGAAATTACTTTATGGCGAGTTTTTATATGATGGGGATTTCCTTCATTGATTTGGCTTTTTTACAGATTAAAAATGTTGTGGATGGTCGAATACGTTATGAGCGAAAGAAAACACACAAACCCTATGATATAAAAATCAATGAACCCTTACTGGAGATATTAGCCTTATATACTTCTGGAAAAGAAAAGAATGATTTTGTCTTTCCTATTCTCATACACGACGAATTGGGAAAACAATACAAAAGGCTAGCAGGAGCAAGAAAGCGATATAATAAGAAACTTAAAATGTTGGCAGAAATGGCGGGTATTGACGAAAATCTAACCAGTTATGTTAGTCGGCACACCTTCGCATCATTGGCAAATAACAAAGGTATACCTGTTTCGGCTATATCTGAAATGCTTGGTCACGACAGCTTAAAAACAACACAAGTCTATCTTGATAGTCTTTCAAAAAGGAAATTGGATGACTATAACGCTTCCATTCTTGAAGATGGTTAGTAGAAACAGTTTTTAGCTATTCTACTTCAAGCTTATTCATAGTTGTTATAATTGTTCTTTTTCTATAATATTCATTATGCTCAAAACATACACGTCCTCTTACTATACCCGGGTGTATTTTATATTTTTTTGAGAATTTCAAAATTATACTATCAGTAAACTCATTGTTTAATGTTATAAAATCACTCCACAAGTTCTGCTCAATTAAATTATTACTAGCATATTTATCTGCTTCAAACTCTACTATTTCAGTATTTGAACTATTAACAAAAAATTCCTCATCTCGATATTCTGGTCGTTTTGGATTAGTTAAATGTTCAAACACATGCCCAAGTTCATGAAACAGAGTATAAGCAAAATTGTCCAATCTTTTATATTTTAAAGAAAGCACTATCGCTGGATTACTACCAGACATAAATGATTTTCCATCTACTGGTGTTTGAGGAGGACGACTTAACGGGAAAAATTTTATGCCATATTTATTCAGTATTATTTTTGATTTCTCAACTACATTTTGTTTTTTATAAAAGCAGTTTTTTAATTCATCAAGCAAATGTTTTTCATTAGAACGAGAAAAGGTAGGAACAGATTCCTTGTTTGCTTTATGCTTTGCTAACAATGACCAAGCAATCACATTGTTCTTGTTTTCTACAAATTTTGATGATTTTCTAAAATATGTCGGATTAAAATCTTCAATTCTTTTTTCTAAACTTTTAAAGTCCTTAACACCATAAATTTCATAGATTTTATCCACATCATCAGATGAATTTATTCCAATACTTTGTTTTTTGAAAAAAGAAAGAGGTAAAATTCTTTCCATATCATTCCAAATTTTTATGCTATTATTCTTCTTAATTACATCTTTATCTTTTTCAGCATGATATAAGTTGTATTTCATTTGTTCCATTAACCAATAGTCAGCTTGTTTAAATCCTGCTGACTCCAGAGCTATAGCTATATGGACATTAATGTTCCTACTGCCTTTTAATATATTGTTGAGTAAAGAATGAGCTACGTCAATTCTTGAGGCTAGATCTCGTTGGCTTAAACTTCTTTCATTCAGCATTTTATCAAGTGTGAAACCTGGGTGAATGATTTTGCTTTGCATAATAAAATTTTGATTTTTAATCAGTTTACAAATATAGTTATTAACTTTTAATTTTTCACAACATGTTAATAACTATTTTAAATTTATTGCCATATTAGTTTTACTTTTGTAATCAGCTTTAATGTCATTAAATATAAAATAATATTTTTGTTTTTGCAAATTAACTTACATGTATTTGTTTATAATAAAAGTTATCAAAAATGTTATCAAAAAAAATAAGTGTAATGGTTTTTTCATTATCTTTGTATTATTAACTTTAAAATTAGACGCCGATAAAGAGATAAAAAAAATCCAATCTATTGCGACAACAATAAATTGGATTATAGATTATTAAGGAATATAAGTTTGCACAACTATACTTTGAGGCTTTATCACCATCAAAGGGTTCCTTTATTTTGTTATACAAATGTAATGATTTTTTTAGTCAAAACAGGTGCTTTAACAAAATATTTTGTCTGAATAGTACCTGACTCAAACTGTTTTAAAGGGAGATGGGTCGAGGTGAGCTCAAACCTGAATTGGGTATAACTTTAAAAATTTATACATAATGTATACATTTAAAATAAACAACAAACGATTTGAATCCAGCGAATCTAAACTAACTGGACGTGACCTATTATCAATTGCAAGCTTAACTCCTGTTGAGGATTACGAGTTGCTTTACAGAATCAACGAGAAAGGTTTTACACCTATTCAACTTGATGAAGAAGTTAACTTAAAAACAGCGGGAATTGAAGGTTATAGGGCTAGACCTTATAAAAAGCTTACAATCAAAGTTGATAATAAGCACTACGAAGTTGAAGAGTGCCTTATGACACCTAAAGAGATTATGACCTTAACTGGTATTAACTCCGACCGATACTACCTAAAAGAAATTCGCAAAGGAGGAGTAGAGGTTACTTATAAAGATGATGTAGAGCATAAAATTGCAATTACTAAAAATTCTTGCTTTGTTTCTTGTGAAATTGAGGAAGTAATTGAATGTGTAATTGTAAATAGTAAACCGAAAGATTGGTCGAAAAACACAATATCTTTTGAAGATGTTGTAGCACTTGCTTATGGTAAGGTTTCTACTAATCCTGATGTGATTTATACCGTAAATTACATTAATGGTGTACCGAGTAAACCTGAAGGCAGTATGCTTAAAGGTGATGTTGTTTCAGTAAAAAATAAAATGATATTCAATGTTACTGAAACAAACAAATCATAGTCTCGGTATTAAAGAGCTTCGTAATGATGATTATGAAGTAGAGATAGTTGGAAATTTTCTCTTAATACATAGCATTCCTTATTTGAATGCAAAGAAGGAATTGGTTTATGGCACGTTGGTTTCCAACGTGTCAACTCCAAGACCTAATACTCATGTTGTTTATTTCATTGGAGAAACACCATGCAGTATTGATGGTAACCCTATGAGTCAACTAATTAACAATAGTAGTAGGCAAGATTTAGGAAATGGAATTGTAATAGACCTTTTATTTTCCCATAAACCAAACCCAATGTATCCTACATATTATGAGAAAATGACAACGTATGTTAATATTCTTAGTGGGCAAGCTCAACATTATTTTCCAGAGGCAACAGCGAGAACCGGAAGAGTAATAGAGGCAAAGGAAGAAGATTCAGTATTGCATTATAGTGATACTAACTCTTCTAGAGCCGAAATTGATGCTGTCAATGATAAGCTATCAGGATTAAAAATAGGAATTATTGGTTTAGGAGGCACGGGTTCTTATATTCTAGATAAAGTGGCAAAAACTTTAGTTGGAGAAATTCATTTATTTGATGGAGACAAGTTTAAGCAGCATAATGCCTTTAGAGCACCTGGGGCAACTACCAAGGAAAGAATTGACTTAAATGTTTTTAAGGTTGAATATTTTACGGAAGTTTACTCTCAAATGCATAAGAGTATTATTCCTCATGCGGTTTACATCAATGAGACTAATCTAGGCTTATTAAATAAGTTGGATTTTGTTTTTATCGCAATTGATGTTGGTGAAATCAAAAAGAAGATATTTAAGAAACTAGAAGTTCTAAATATTCCATTTATTGATTGTGGTCTTGGTATTGAAAGGGAAGGTGACGAGTTAATGGGTATTGTAAGAACAACATTGAGCACTCCTGATAAAAGAGAGCATGTTTACAATGGATTAGTAAGCTTCTCTAATGGAGAAAATGATGATTACAAAACCAACATCCAAATAGCTGATTTGAATGATTTAAACGCCCTCTTTGCTGTGATTAAATGGAAGAAGTACTATGGCTTCTTCAATGACCAAAGATTGGAGTATGATAGTAATTATTCAGTTAATGTAAATACCATTTTCAATAATGAGACTTAAACATCAGTTTGTTGAATTCATGCCTGATGTCATTCAAGAAGGTGTGATGTATATTTCATTAGAATATAAATCGGTCATTCATAAATGTGCTTGTGGATGTGGTAAGGAGGTTAATACACCATTGCACCCAACAGGATGGAAACTGTTATATGATGGTGAGTCAATTTCTCTTAAGCCTTCTGTTGGTAATTGGAGTTTTGATTGTAAATCGCACTATTGGATTACTAATAGTGCTGTTGAGTGGTCATTGAAATGGTCTGATGAGGCAATTCACAAGGTCAGAAATATTGAAAATTCCGAAAGACAAGAATATTATAGAAATAAAAAGTCTGAAAATTTGGATGATGGTAATGCAGAAGTAGAAACTGCTTCGGTAACAAAACTTGAAAATAAGAGTTGGTTTCAAAAATTGTTATTTTGGAAATAGTTTTTTAATAAGAGGCTGTCTGGATTCTTTAGACAGCCTCTTATTTTCATTTTGCTCATTCGATATTTTAGACACTCTCAATTAAATTATTCAAAATAATAATCCCTCATAGTAATCTTATGAGTGATTATTATTATATTATATTTTCTTTTTTAACAGTAGAAATTGACCTGTTGTCATTAGCAATCGTTTCGCATTCCAAAGAATTATCATTAGCAGAAATTTTAGCTGTTGAGGTTATTAAAGAGTCATTATCATTAGGAATAAATACAATCCGTCCTTTTAATACATCTGCCCAGCAATAAAGACTAAATGACGCAGGGGTTCGTATCCCACACTCCCATTTGCTAACCAGACGGTCAGCAACATTCAACGCATAGTTGACATCCTCTTGGGTTATGCCTAGCTCAATCCTTCGCTTGACCATTGCTTTTACAATATCATGTAGAAAATCTGTCCTTGTCTTAGGGAGATAGATAAATTTTTTATTCATAGCTTATTCCTTTCTTGTTGTATGGTTATGGATATATTAAAAAGTATTAAGCCTGAACCGTACACGCACCATAATAACATTTCCATAAGTAAATAAGATTTGATGGTCAATAAACATCATTGTATTTCAAGCATATAAATGAGTCCTATTTCGGTGCGTGTTTAAAATGTGACATCTCTGGTTATTTTCCTTTTCCAACCAAAATCGAAAAAGGAAATACCAAATGAAAACCATTGAAAATAACGGTGTCATTCTCATTGACCCAGACCAAGAAAAGGAAATCGTGATTGGGTTGCTGTTAGAGATAAATGCTTTTGCATCCATCAAAACAGCAGAAATAGCAACGACACTCGATAAAACCACTCAATATCGGGAACGAAAAGCAGGACGTTTTCCTAAACTCCATTCCTTGACCCATCATGGGCGTAGGAAAGCTTATAAGATACTGGACTTGAAAAACTGGCTTGAAAATCCAACTGGCTATCAACCCCCTGCCTTAGATGAAGATTTGGAGACTGAACAGACTGAATAATTTTTTCTCGTAATTCATCAAAACTAGGAACGCTCTCAACATTCGGGCTATTAATAATTACTTCAACAGCCTTGTTGAGAGCGTTTAACATTAATTTCTTCTCTCTATCATATCCATACTGGTCATAAACATCTGTTACATCTTGATTTGTATGATTCAAAGCCAACGCCGCAAAATCTCTTCTCCCAAATAAACCTGCAATCATTGTAGCCCCTGTCCTTCTTAAATCGTGGGGATAAAATTTTTCTGTGATATTGAACATCTCAAAGTGTCGCCGAATAGGTTGAGATAATGCCCAACTGCTCAGCACTTCTAAATCTTCTAATCTTTTTCCGCAAGTCTTAAAGTGTCTAGTTGACCCAAAGACTAACCCATTCCCTAATGTGTATTCTCGTGCTTCTTTTAGAATTTGAATTGCCAAGTCTCCCAAATAAACACGGTGCATACGACCATTTTTAGTTTTTGGTAAAATCCACATTCTACCCTTTAAATCTACATCTGACCATTTCATCTCTCGAACTTCTCCTGACCTTGCGACTGTTAAGATTAAAAACCTCAAAGCAAGTCGAATAATGGGAGACATTAGTATATCTTCAAGAGTATTCCAAAACAGATAAATTTCTTTAGGGCTAAGGTGGCGTTCACGTTTATTATTGGGAAACTTGAGCTTAATATCCAAACAAGGATTATCCCTTCGCCTCATCAACCCCATATCGGCGGCAAAATTAAATAACCGTCTGATATAACTATAAAGCCTTTTTGCCGCTACTGGGGCTTCTCGTACAACTATAATATTGTGGAATATCTTAGATAAATCCTTTGGAGCAACTTGGCTTATCTTTTTATTTTTTAAGTCAGGTAATAGGTACTTTCTTAAATTACGCTCTTCTTGTTTCCAACTTTTTTTACCCGTCTTTTTATTATGCTCAAGGTAGTATTCCACCAATTCGTTTAGAATTAATTCATCGCGTTCTTCCTTTTCCCCTGTGTGCTTTTGAAATAACGGGTCTAACCCATGGTCAACTGCTTTTTTTGCATCACCATATTTATTGATTGCTTCACTTAATGGTGTCTTAGGATATCTTCCTAATGACATTCTTTTTTGCATCCCTCGATATCTGAATAGAAAGAACCATGTTTTTGTTCCTTTAGGAGATACCCTTATTCCAAACCCTGATAATCCTTGACACCAATAGTCAACTCTTTTAGATGATGGTTTTAAATGCCGAATGGATAAATCAGTGAATTTTATAAATCTTTTTTGACATTTTTGGTTAGCATAGTGGTTAGCAATCGTGCTACTATTTTGTGAATTGTTATACTTCATTATGAAGCCTTCCTGACATAAAAGTTTAATATGTTCAAAATGTTAGGATGGTTTCTTAACGCAACATAATGTGGCATCAAACGCACAGGAAAGCGACTGTTAATCATTGGGTCGCTGGTTCGAGTCCGGCGCGGGGAGCCACTTTTTTCAACGTTTTTGTATCCTAACACTTTGTGCTATACCCTCGTGGTTAGCAATATGGTTAGCATTATAGCATCTAACATATCAAATGTGAATCGGTTTCTGATTTTCAGTTATTAAAAGCAATTTAATGTTTGCTCAAAAGCATCTTAACCCTTGTAGATTTCAAGAAATTTTAAAAACCTGAAACGCTACTTAATCTAAGCTTATGATATTTATTAGAAAATGTAAATTGGTTTTTATTTTTACCAAAAGATTTTTACAAGTAATCAACACAGTTTTAATTATTTCAAAGAACTAACATATTATGTATATTTGGTCATATGCTTTTTACCCAGTTTATATCAAAATCTGAATTGACATCCTTAGTTCCTGAATTCACAGAGGCTATTTTTGGAATTGATAGAGAAAGAGTTACTGAACAATTAAAACCAATTGCCGATATTTTAATTGACAATATTGTTTGTTTCATCGAATACCCCTATGTAGATAAATTTCATAGAGATTCTTATTACAGTTTCTTTTCAAAAAAACATAACCATTATGATAAAAATTCTATCAGAATTTCTTTCTTCAATGAAGAATTAGATGTCAAAAATTATTTTAGTAATATTAAAAATAATGTAATAGAAGATTATTTTTTAGGTTTTATTTCTTTGCGTCCAACAACATACCGAATCATTGGTCACTCATTTATTAATCCACGAGCATTAAAAAACAATAATTTTGTCTGTTGTCTTAGCTCTAAAAAAGTATTGATAAATGGGAGACAGTTTACAATTCATGGATTTCCTTATTGTAGTCAGGATAATGAATCTATTAGTTGCTCTGAAGCAGCCATAATTAATTTATTCGATTATTTTGGCAATAAATACTCTGAATATTCAACTATACTTCCGTCTCAAGTAGCAAAAGTATTATCAAAACAAAGCTACCAAAGACAATTACCCACAAATGGTTTGCCAACAGAAAACATTTCCTATGTTCTAAAAAAAATGGGATTTGGCACCGTTGTATATTCTTGTGATGATACGAATAGGTCTTCTGATGTCTTCAAAACAAATGAATTTAAGGAATTGATGTACATTTATATAGAATCAGGCATCCCTATAATAGCAACTTTATCCAGTGTTAAAAGCCATCATGCGGTAATTATAATAGGAAGAAAAGATATAAAAGATGACCTTTCTTACAAAAAAAAGAAAAGCATTTTCAAAAGCTCTAATAAAGAATATATCTTCTCTTCCATTTTTAAAGATTTACTTGTAATGGATGATAATCACCCTCCATATAAAATGATAGATTATGATAAACCTATTTTTAATTCCAAAACTAAGGAGTTATATCAATTCAAATCTTTTATTGTACCCCTATATTCAAAAGTTCATCTGGATGCTTTTCAATTCAAGAAATTTTTCTACACGATAATTGAAAATTTTGAAACAGACCCTGAAACTAAACATGTGAAATTTAGAGGGGAAAAGAACAGCATCTACAGATTTTTTTTAGCTTCAAGTAGGTCATATAAAAATTATATTGTAACTTCCTTGTCAATATCTGATGAATTTAAGGCTATAATTGTTGATAAATCAATGCCCAAATTCATATGGATTGGAGAAATTATTAATGGCGATATGATTTCCGTAGAACAAAAAGTAGAAAGTATCATTGCTGTAGACGCTACTGAATCTGGTCTAACTGGTCATTTAATTTTTGCAACAAACTCAAGACACCTCATCATAAATAATACACATTTATCGGACGAAGAAGAGAGTCCAAATAAAAAATATCAAATATTTGACTTTGGTAATGAAATATTTTATACTTTTGCAAGTAATTTAAAAGGAGTTCATACTCAATGGAAAAATTAGTTAGTCGCGCTTCGCTGCTTATAAAGTCGATGAAAGAAGAAGGGAAAGTAAAAACTCTTACCTTTCATCAATCTGCTTCTATTGACCATAAATTAGCTACTGGTCTCAAAAAAATTAAAACAGAATTCGAAACCAAAGAAAAAAATTCAAGGGCTTATGTTGCTCAAGTAGAATTAACTTGTTTTAATCGATAATACGATGTTTCCTAAAGGTTCTAGCCTAAAAAAACTTGACATATCAAAAGATTTGAATCCTGAAGTTTTAAAGAGCCTCATTAAAAAGGAATACCAAATATTTATAATGAAATATGTCATAGCTGTTATATCTTTGGTAGTTGGATGCATTTTTATCTATCAAGGGATTGAATCTGATTCTACAATTAAATTTACCTACAAAGATGCAACACTCGAATTAAGTAAAGCATTACCTGGAATCACCTTGTCTTTATTAAGTCTTATTTTAATGTTGTTTTCTCGTTTGAATATTAAGATTAGTTAACCACAAATCTTATAATCTTTTGTGCAATAATATCTTAGTATTATACCTAACCAACTCCATAGCTCCCTGTCTGTCGCCTGATTTATCAATCTGGCTTAATAGAGCGTCTTTATCATCGGTATAGATGGTAACGTTTTCTCTAGCCCGTGAGACGGATACATAAAACTGTTTCTGGTTACTGGCAGGAAAAGTCACGGCGGGTTGAGAAATTATTACTTTGTCAACAGTTTTTCCCTGTGCCTTATATGAGGTCGTGCAATAGGCATAATCAAAATTGCCATGCTTTTTATCCAATAGAAACGAGGTCGTCTTTGTTGCGGATTTCTTCACCGTTTTAATATTCCCTTCCCTAGTAAATCCTTTAACAACTAGGGTTGTACCATTATTAAGCCGCTTACCTTGTCTATCAAAACCATTTTTATTGATACGGATTTCATCGCCCCTACTTAGAAAAATAGAATTGGGGCGGTAAACATCAAAATCCTTTGCCTTATGGATTGGCAGGATTTCATGATTACCGCTCTTATCTTCAATAATAATCTGCTTATTGATAATACTGATGACCCTATGAATTGAACCTTTATTTATTCCTTTTAGATTTTGATGTGCCTGTATGACCTGCCCTTGCTTATATAGGCGAGTATCTTGTTTTTCTGCCATTGTCAGATAGAGGCTTTCAAAAACGGTAAAACTCTTTTCTTGGCTACCTAATCTCTTACTTGCCCTTAATCCTTCTCGAATATCCCGATTAATAGTTTTGGTATTCACTCTGGTGGGTGTAATGACCAAAGCTGATTTTCTATTTTGCCTTGCATCTAAATAATCTTTGACAAGAGTTTGATTTATTTCTTGGTGTTCAACCTCATGAATAGCCCCTTGTGCATCCAATAGAGAAAATCCTGTGTTGATATTACCTTCGCTGATTTCTTTAACAGCTTGCCTATAATCCTTTTGTTTCTGGCGGTAAATGGTATTAAGAGAAACATAAGGTATATGCCCAATTTTTTGTAAAATCCGCATGGCATCACCACGTTGAACGGATGCGTGTTGTTTATAGTCTCCGACAAAAATAACCCGTGCGTTATTATCATTGGCAATCTCTAAAATACGCACCGTATCTTTTGCGCCGAGCATCCCTGCTTCATCGACCCAAATAACCTGATTTTTAATGGTGTCTTGAATAGTTTTATCGGTCAGTAGACGGGCAACCGTATCAGCTTTGTCAAAACCTTCATTTTTAAGAACATCTCTTGATGCTTCTGCTGTTGGAGCAAACAGAAATACATTCAATCCCGATTTTTCAATTTCTGGCACTATTGCTTTAAGCAACGTGGTCTTACCCGTTCCTGCGCCGCCTTTAATCATTGTTACAAAATCTTGATTGGTCAGAACATGACGGAGAACATGGCGTTGTTCCCCACTTAAATGTTTGAAACGGGCTATATCAAATTCCTTTTGTATTGGGTCAATTTTGGCAATCCCTGCTCTGGCCAGATTGACCATTCTTTTTTCTTCCCTATGGACAAGCTCCGTTGTGCAAAATATTTCATTACCAACTCTAACTTTAAAAACCGTATCATTTTTCTCTAAGGTTTCGTCTATTTCATCAAGTGAAACATCCTTATTATCCACGGCGTATTGATAGGCTTGGCTTAAAATCTGTCTGTCCCTCAATACCGAATTCCTCTCAAAAGACTTATGAATAGCAAACGAAAGGCTTTGTTCAGGTGTTAAACTTTCATCCGTGGTTTTAGGTAATATTTTTGCCGTTTCATCAATTTCAGCCTCAATCAATTGCTCGCTCCATAGTTTTTGCAACTGCGGCATTGTCAAAGACGTATCTTTTTTTGTGCGTGTCCGTGCGCCTAATTGGTCAAGTTCTTTAGGGTTCGTAATGCCTTTTTCCCGTGCCACTTGTCCAATATGATTTGTCCGTTTGGAAAAATGGTCGATTGCCACTTGGGGAATAATTGCCAGTTCAAACCCGTTTTTGGTCTTGCGAATATCATAACCTAAAACCCCCAACTTATCCGCTAGTCGTTTTTGAAACCGTGCCTGATGATAGGGCATATTTTTCTTGATATGATAAAACTGTCCTGCCTTATATCGTTTTTCTACTTGGTCGTAGGTCAGATTCATACTAAAAAAATGAGTGTGCCTGTGCATATCGGGAATTGAATTTTCATCCACAGCTCGGGCTGTTGAATGGGTAAAATCACACCAAAGCATTTCTCCTGTATGGCGGTCATCATACTGCCCTTTTTTGCGAATACGAGTAAACATATCCGCTTCAATCTCCAACATTGTTTCATGCCCACTTTCCTTAACGGCTTGTTGTACCTTTTCATCATTGGTCATCGCGATTAGGATGGAGACAGATTTCGGACAATGGACACTAATATCATATCCGACCCGCCTATCCTTGACCATTCGAGGCGTGAGGGGTTTTCCAGTTTTAGGGTGGATATTATCGCAGAAACTCTCAAACAATTTTTTATCAATTGGCTTACCTTCAAGCCCTAAACGTTTGGCAATCTTCCCATGAAAATGTCCACTTACTTCCTGCCCTTCAATATAATAATCGGCTTTGGAAAGAGCTTCACGGAAATAGTTTTTTGCTTGGGCTGATGTTTTACATTGGTACATTCTAATCATAGCGTGCCTTTCGATGAAAAAAGCATCATTACCTTTTCTAGGCTTCTAAAACACGCACTAGAATAAACCGTCATTCGCATCGTGGGCTTTATCCCCTATGTGTCATTTAATCCTTTTCCTCATTTCATTACGGTGCGTATCCGTCATCCCTCCTTTTGCGCTATCGGTTTGGTCAAGCCTTTTAACCTGTGCCAAAAAGCGAAGATTTTATCCATCCCTTGCCCGCACCACCACCGTGTGAGGGAGGACAAAATCTTTAATGCTTCTTGGTCTTGGTCAGGCATTAACCAAAACGTCAAACAAAAGGAAAAGACGATGACCAATAAAACGAAAACAAATGAACCCAAGGGTAAGCACCCAACACATACCCTCTTTGTAACCAACTATCTTAATGGTAGCCCTATCCGCCTTCGTGTCGGCGCAGCTTGGAAACATGAAAAGGATAACGGCTTTAATATCTCCCTTGATGATATTGTCGCCTTTGAAAACAAGCCTAAAGATGAAAACTCATCCAATGCAAAACCTCAACCCAAACCATAACCTAAAGGGGGCATTGCCCCCTTTATTCTTTAATAAGGAGAATAAAATGACTGATAAATCAAAAATTATAGCGCAATATAATGATGCGTTTCGTGCGGATTTAGGCAACTCTAATCCATATGATATAAAAATTCTTGGCAAATATATGATGAGCCAAGGGGTTTCCGTTCTTGATAAAGTTGACCGATTTGAAATCATGCTCAAAGTAAAAGAGTTCGATGATTTTAATGAGAATAATAACCCTCATGGTGAACATGATATGGGCAAGTTTCAACATAATACCCAAGATATTCTTTGGAAAATTGATTATTATGATACCAATTACGAATATGGCAGTGAAGACCCTGCCGACCTTTCAAAAACAAGGCGTGTCCTGACAACCATGTTTGCTTGCGAATATTAAATCTAAATGCAGAAGCCATTCTTTACCAGAGTTGGCTTCTGTTTCTTTTAATCCCCTCGCACTTCATAGTATTAGTTTTGGTAAGATTGGGGCTTGCAGGATTTCATCCTGCATAAGGGTAGGAGCTATATTATGTGCTGTGCGTATGTATCTGTGCGCGCTCTTATGTTCCATTACTTTAAGGGAGAACTCAACCTACCAAACAGTGCGTAATCCTACCTAATAACCATGTGCGTATATCTATCAGACATCTCCCCTAATTTTTTTTAGGGCGTTTTTTTTAAAAGCCACCCTAACAAAAAACAGGGTGATAAAATTTCATTCTATTTATCCTCAATAATTTTTCGGATATTGTAGGTACAATTTTTTTGCCTATGGAAGTTATTTGCTTGGAAGAAGAAGCGTTTTACAATCTTTTTGATAAGGTTGTCCAACATATCAGTACGCAACAAAAAGAAGAACCGCTTAAATGGATAGATGGTACGCAAGCGATGCGCTTGCTTAATATTTCTTCTAAAACCACTTTGCAGAAATTACGTGATGAAGGAAAAATTCGTTTTTCCCAACCGCAAAAGCGGGTCATTGTCTATGACCGTAGCTCAATTGATGATTATTTAGAAACCAACGCCCGTGAAACTTTTTAAGATATGGCAGAAGAATATCTAACACTCGACAAAGAATACCTAGAAAAATTTAATCTAGGGTATTCCATTTCCCAAGAAACAGGCTTGAAAGCTGAAACGCTTGATAAGCTCAAGTCGGAACAACTGGCAAAAATGAACATCTCTAAAAATCATATGGATGTTATTAAGCAAGGCATGAAGCAACATGCAAAAGATAAGGAACAAGGTTTTGCCAAAGGAAAATCAACTAAAATTGAAATAAAGGATAAATCCAAAGCTCAATCCAAAGACAAAGACCTCAAAAATGCCTTTGATAAAATCAAAAAAGAACGAGAAGAAAACGAACGTAATAAAGATAAGGGGTTAGGCAAAGGGTTTAGTCGATAATTTTACTTGACAATGTACAGGGTTATGTAATATAATCCTGTACATGTTTGAAAAAAATAAATTAATTGGCAAAAGTCCTTTAGCTCCTAACGCTACCAATAAAAAAGACTATTGGGAGGAGGTCTTTAAGACATACAATATCAATTTAGATGTAAGCCAAATCAGTCCTGATTCTACTATTGTAAGTTTTCCTCAACGTGGTGTTTTAAAAATCCTCAAGGATGAGGACACTATTTACACAAGGTTAAGAAAATCGACTATCCTTGGGGATAGAGACCCTATTACATCTTTAGGTGAAATAAAAGAATTGGACAGAAAGAATAATTTTGGCTTTTTTGCGGTCAACAAGGCGGAAGTTACCGTTATTAATAAACACGCCCTTCGACTTATTCAAATAGAAGAATACAAGAATGTTATGCTTGACCCAAATAGTGGAGAATTTGTGTCCAAAAATGCATTTTTAACGATTGACAAAATTGCTAAAATTGATGGTATCAATGTTACCCCTCATAAAGATATAAAGTTCGGTCAATAGAGATAAAATAGTACCTTATCTTTTATTTATCAAAATCAAGGTATTTAACAACCTCTTTTTTAAATGCTGGCAAGCCATGAATCAATGGGTTTGGTAAAGCATTTATAGCTAATTCAGGAATTTTATAATAGGGACGTTTTACTGTAAAAAAAGCAGGGTTATTCCCTGTAAAATTGATAACCATATCAGTCCGCTCAATTTCGGTTTGGCTCATCACATCCTCTACATGGGTGCTCCTATATTCCATCGTACCGAGGTTTTTGATGATAATAGATTGTTTTCCTAATTTCTGTGAGACATACCGAGCCGTAGAGTCGCTAATATTAAAAAACTGTTTTACGGTGCAGTTTTCAAAAATAGTTTCCATCCCTGCTTTGCCGTAATTGGTTTCAAACTGTCCGATATTTTGCCCAATGAACCAAAAACGGACATGATACCCTCTTAGGAAAGCGGCGTTATCCTTAATCAAGTTGAACGTTCCTAATTGTGGGAATTCGTCCAACACAAATAAAACAGGTCTATTAGGCGGGTTTTTAATATTATCTCTTATAAATGCCGTCAGGACTAACCTTAACCACACCCGAGCCGTCTTCATTTCTGACTGAGGGAAAGAAATGTATAAATCATTATTATCTCTACCTTCATGGAAAAGCATATCAATAATTGCCAAGGATTTTTCCCGAGTGGTATCAACTGTTTGTGCTAAAACCTTACTTTTAAAACTTTTTAATGCTTTAGACAATGTTGTCTTTATCCCTCTAAATTCTCCATTATCTCCACCACCAGTTATTCCTTTAAGCGTTATTGAAGAAAGTTGTAAAGCTCTTTTTATATAGGGGTCAGGATGTAATAATTCTCCCATTTCTTTTGCTAGAGCTTTAAGGTCTTCAACTTCTGATGTCCTAATAATCAATTCATCATATAAATTAACAGGAGTAACTTCTTTCAAAAGTTTTCCTTCTACTGGACGATTTAATATTACTAGATACATAAGAAAAGAAGCTATGAATTCCCGTGCCATTTCATCAAAATGTTCGCCGGTATCGCCCTGTTTAATCTTTTCTGGGATTATAGCTTCTGCAAAAGCAGTACAGTCTTCATAAAGTGTATCACTATAAGCATCAAGAGTACAAAAAGGGTTAAACCTTATTGATTCCATATCGAATATCCCCCATGGATTAAGACGATAGGATTGACCACCCTTTTCAGTCTTTTTCCAATAGGAACATACGGCGGAATTTTCGCCTTTTAAATCAAGAATGATTTTTGACCCTTTAAATGCATTGGTCAACAAATTAGGCATAATGACACTTGTGTTTTTGCCTGCCCCAGACTGAGCAATTGTTAAAATATGGGCATCTTTATCATATGCTATAGCTTGATTTGTATCCCACCCTAGTAATACCCCTCTCATTCTTTTATTTTTTTAATGTTCCTAAATAGTGTTTTTTACACAAACTCATTTCTATTGGTGCGTTTGAGACCTCGTTATTCTATTTGCTTATTAATATTCTCTATTGGTGTTGTGTTGATACCATCAAAATCAGCAATATCAATAGGTTTAGCAAACCCTTTATGCTTTGTTGCCTTATCTATAAGGTCATTTAGCCCCGTATTGCATTGAACTAAAGTATCTTCTATATAGGCTATTTTATCCAGAATTATCCGCTCATAATTCGCTAATGTTTCTTTTGAATAATAATTGGCGCGCCAGCCTGTGCTTTCATTATTGTGAGATGCCCCTTGAACAGTTTTCCACTTCGCTAAAACTCTTTCCAGTTTCTTTTTTTTAACATTTAAATCATGCATTCCTGATTCTACTGTCTTCATAATATTTTCAAAATCACCCGTTTGTAAATTTGCCCGTAACGCAGATATCAACTCCGGCAAAGGTTCTGCATCATAATGGTCAGGATGCCACGCATCAGATAAAGGATTAAATGGTTTCTTTTTAGAGGATCTTCTCAAAAGAATCACAAGTCCAATGGCAATAAGGGAGAAAAAAACTATTGCTATAAGATGCATGCTATATTTAATGACTTCGATTTTCTCAATAGCTAATTGATTAGCTTCCAACTTATCCCAAGAGGGCAGTAGCATAAGGTATAAACCAACAAATAAAACAGTAATGACAGCAATAGGGTAGTATCCTCTTTTAAAATAGTACCATGCCCCAGATAAAGTCCCCTTACCCAATAAAAAAACCAATCCGATAGTTCCCAAACCAACAAAAAATATAAGTTTTAATCCACTCCAAGATATAGGGAATGATTCAGGTATTCCAAAAAAGCTATTTAGAAAATCTACATAAGCCACAACCAAACTAAAGAATAAAATATTGACTCCTATCTTACCTATTTTGAGTAAAAACGATTTTTGTTTATTGGTAGCTTTAAGAGCAAAATGAATTAAGACTACAATTGGAGCGATATAAATCCCTATTCCTTTTAAGATTGGAAAGGCGAATTCATTCAACTCTTCATAATAGGCTAAAGAAAATTGCTCAAAATCATTTTGGACAAGCTCATTGAAGTAACTCGCCTTTATAGCGGTAACAAGCCATAAAACCCCATATCCGATATAAGGAGCGTATAAAGGACGTTTCCCTGTCTCATGTGCCACTAGATAACTGGCAAGGACAAAACCAAAATTGGAGACATAAATTAAAATTCTATTTGGTGGAACACCGTTATAGGAATTATTAAAAATATCAAACCACAGTTCGTATATACCTATAGATAGAATATAAAGCGATATGATTTGCAACCCTACATGAAATGCGTTTTTCATGTTCTATAATAATTTCTTCTTTCCATTGGAAATTATTGTTGTTGATTCTATATTGTGGTATTTCAGGCAAATTTGGGCTTCTTTAATGGCCAATTTTGCTTGGTGAATTGTCGTAAGAAATGAACTGATAGCCATATCGTAATAGCGAATATTTTTATCAATCACATTTTGGTCTGTGGTATTTGGATTTGTTTTCCAATGTAGCTTTAGCTTTTTTAATTCGTCAACTTTAGCAAGTGTTTCAGGAATACCTTTTTCCAAAATATCAATTCTTTTGTACGCTTTGGCATTCTCCCAATTGACCGACATAGCAGCTAGAAACTCTTTATTGTGAGAAATTGTATTGTTGCATGAATGATAAGGGTCATTTTTAGGGTTATAGCTATTAAAAAAAGAAGTAGATTTCTTTTTGTCAGGTATATGATGTTCTCCCTTGGATTTATTGTTCTTCTGATTCAAAAAGTCAAATATTCCCATATTTTTTATGATGTTATTCCTTACTCCTATCAATTTACTGAAATTAACCGCTTTAACAAGTCTTTTGGAAATGAAGTAAGATTATTATGGACAAAAGGAATAAAAAAAACGATGAAGCGTAGCGAAACCGAATACCCCCCAAATCTTACCAGTTCTTTTTCCTATGAAATGTTATGTATCTTTATAAAATCATCAAAGCGACCATAAGGGAGTGTATGCAAGGTATGGGGCGGTAATACCGCCACTCTTGTAAAGGAGGGGCAAGCCCCGTCCGTTTAATCCTCCCAAAAAGTAAAAAACAGTTTTTATAATGCAGGGCAAAAAAAGAAGTGAAAAAAGAAAGCGCACCGAGCTTGTCCAATTTCGAATGACGAAAGAGGAAAAATCCGAATACCTTTTGCGCTGTAAAAAAGCGGGGTTGACCGCCGCCGATTACTTCCGAAAATCCGCCATGAAATCCAAGCCCCTGCAACCGACCATTGATACCGCTATGCTTGTCAAACTCCTTGCCTCTTGGGGCAAGATGGGCAACAACCTCAACCAGATTGCCAAACATTATAATAGTGGCACTGCAACCGACCAAGTTATTGGTCAAGAGCTTGTCAAAAAGGTTGAAGCCATCCGTTTAGAAATCCGCCAAGCCTTGGGACATGATTTGTAAAGGTGGCAAACGGTCAGGTGGCAGTGGTCTGGCTACGCATTTGCTCAAGACGGATAATGAGCGTGTCGTTATCGTGGAGTTGAAGCATACCGCCACACAAGACCTACATGAAGCTCTCAAAGACATGGAACTTGCCGCCAAGATGACCAAGGCAAAAACAGGATTATACCATGCCCAAATCAACCCTGCTATGGGTGAGGACATGACTCCCGAAAAATGGCAATACGCTGTGGATGAAATGGAAAAACGTCTTGGTCTGGACAACCAACCTAGAGCTGTTGTCTATCACGAGAAAAAGGGACGACCCCATATGCACGTTGTCTGGCAGAGAACCGATATTGAACGGGGCAAAGTCATCGATACTAAAAACGATTATTACATCCATAAAAAACTAGGGCGTGACCTCGAAAAAAAATTCGGGCATCAACAAATAAAAGGCGAATTCAATAAGAATTGGGAGAGCATGAACGAGCGTCAACAAACCATTCGAGACGGTTATACCCCCAAACAGTTAAAGGCTCGTATTTCTGAAATCTATAAGAAAACGCAAGACCCTAAACAACTTCAATCTGAACTCAAAAAAGCAGGATTTGATTTAGCACAAGGTCGCAGAGGTGTTGTCTTGGTCAGTGAGAAAGGTGAAATTCATTCATTGATGCGTTTTACAGGCGAAAAGAAAAAGGCAGTTGAAAAGAAACTACACCCTATTTTAAAAACATTATCCAAAGCAGAGGAAATCGGAAAAGAAAAGGAACAACAAAAATCAATCACCCGTGATTTGGAAAAAAGACTATCGCGTGAGAAAAAGACCTTTGTTGAAAATGCCTTTGATATTTTGGATAAAGACGAAATTGGCAAAACAACCGCTAAGTTTGAGAAGATAAAAGCAGAGTTTAAGCAACAGCAATATGAGAAACTACAGCGAGATTTTAAAGACAATGACGATGTTTTTAAAAAATTAGCCCCTGACTTAAAAGATGCTTTTGCCGAAATGAAACGGGAGTTAGAACTATCAAAAAAACAGGAAGAAGAATACGAGAAAAAAAGAGGTTTTGAACGTTAGCCCCCTTTAACCATCTCCATTTAAAATATCTGAACCATCTTTATGGTCTTTAACAAAGTGGTATTGTTCTGGGATAAAATCTTTTATCATACTTCGGGTTGTATTGGCATATAACTCAATGCGAGAATTAAATTTTTCATCAGACAAACCACCTTCTGCTCGCCATTTTAATGTCTTTCTTAACAATAATTCTACCCCGATTGAAACCCTTAAATTAGGCTCAAAGCCAAGCTCCTTTGTCAAAATTCTTCTAGCTTCATCTTTAAATTCAACATTTTCTACAAGATATTCTTTTTCAAATCTTTGCCATGACATCGTGAGATTATCAGTCATTTCAGTAACCCCATTTGGAATATCTGAACTATCCTTGTGGTCTTTAACAAAATGATATTGTTCTGGAACAAATCTCTTTATCATACTGCGAGTTACATTACTATATAGCTCAATTTCACTATTCAATGCGTTTTGATTTATTATTCCTTCGGAGAATTTTTTTAATTGGCTTCTTATCATTAATTCAGAATTCATAGATATTCTTAAATCTGGCTCAAAACCTAATTCTCTAATAAGTAATGCTCTTGCTTTATCTTTGAATTTAACGTTTTCAGATTTATAAAATTCTTCTAATTCTTCTTCGGTAGATGCTAAAAGGAAAGTATCTGACATTTGTGTCTCCATAAATTTATTGTATTTTATAACAAATTTATATTTATGTCAATAAATTATGGGGTTTTAAGGGAAATTGTCAATGAAATGCCAGAGGTTAAACGTCTTTTGATAGAACGTAGACAAATTGAACAGGATGGTAAAGCAAAAGGGTCTTATACTATTCCTGAACCGCACTTAACACCGTCAAATGACAAATACCATCCAAAAAAACATACGCTCGATAAAAGCAAAGACCTTACTGTTAAAAAAATTACCCGAGATAAATTGAAGGAAAACGCTAAAAAAATAGAGAAAGCGATTTATGCAAATTTTGATAAGGATAAGGAACGAGAACAAATTAATGCTTATAAACAATTCAAACCTGATGAGCTTGTCGTTTTTATCGAAAAAGGACGCGAGCAGGTTTTAAAGGATAGAGAAAAGAGGGAAACAAAACAGATACGTCACAAAAAAAAAGAGCCTGTAAAAACAACTGAAAACTCGAAGGAAGAAAAAACATTTGACAGATTACAACAAGCTTTTGATAAAATCAGATGGGATTTTAAAGAAGAGCAAATGCAGGAAAATAAGAAAGATATTCAACAAGACCGTGGATTCAGTCGTTAAACAACAAAACCTACTTTTTAAGTAGGCTTTGTTATAATTCAGTTTGTCTTTTTTTAAGATTTATTCTATCGTAATTTTACCTATACTTCCTTCACATGCCCAGACCCTTATTTTGGTCGATTTATCATTTATATTATCCAAAACAATATCCTCTATTGCTCTATATAATTTATTGCCTTCTGTAGAAACAACAGAAGAACCTTCATATAAATTCGCTGTGAAAGAATTTATGTTACATTGGTCATCAATTGACAAAGTAACTTTTGATGCTCCTTTAATTTTGCTTATATCTATCTCTAAACAGTCATAAAAGCCCATAAATAGGCGTACAGAACCTCTCCAAGGATGGTTACTGCTATTTGGAATTTCACTTAATCTATAATCACGCCAAGTGCATTCTGGTATTTCCCAAGCTTCTCCTTCTTCAACAAACCCAGGCTTTTCGTTCACAGATAGCGCTCTAATACTTAGGCTAACATCGTTAACTGTTTTCACTTCATTACAATCGGTGAAAAAATCTTCTGTAAATGTAATTTCAATAGGCTCAAAAGATATTTCAGCTTCTCCATCATCATCGCTTGAACACATTGCCAAAGGCAATGTTGTAAGAATAAGAATTAAAAATTTTGTGCTTAATATAAATGTTTTCATGTTTTTAAGTATTTATGATTAAAAAGTAATTTCACCGATTTTTTTGCGCCAGCCTTCAGGATGAAAAACTTCAACCTTACTTATTATGGCGGCAAATCGCTTACTGTAGGTTTTTGATTTTACGAGTTGATACGTAATTTGACAATTGACCGGTCTTTTCCTATAGGTCTCATTGCCTCCATAGTAGCTAAATACTTCTTCTGCTTTTTTAGGTGATAGTGGGATTCCATATGTGTAACTTACATTTTCCACATCAATCATGACTAAACTAGTCGATGGTTTATTTAAATTCATTGCAATATTTTTCCCCAGTCCCCTTACCATTAACTGATTTGAATTAAAATCATATTTTTCAATATTAGAGACCATTCTATAGGTTAGATTTTTAGGATTAACCTTTTCAATTTTCTTCTTTACTTGAGCTATCTTGCTCTTAAGGTTTTCTCTTATTTTTTTCAACTCAAAAGGATTCGCCATATTTTTGACAATTCCATCTTCATCATCAAACATATAGAGATACTGCTCGTAAGGATTGACAAAGGGAGCATTGACAATGGCTGTACAGCAATTACCTCTCTTTGATACCATCCCAAGATGTGTCATATCACGATATTCACCAAAATAACTCTGATAATCTTCATCAATACAGAATTTGCTAGCACCAAGAAGATATTGTTCAAAATTACTTTTTACTCGTTTCTCTACTGCCTGTTCGCTATCAGCATAAACTTGAGGTTTAGCATCTTTACAGGACAGGAAAATTAGTGAGGTCATAAAAGAAGTTAATAGGGTCTTTTTTAACCCAAAAATTAATTGTTTCATTCTTTGTGATTTTTAAGTGTTTTAATAATAAATTTTGTGCACAGCAGGACAGCTTCAAAGGGATATGAAGGAGGTTGAAAAATGACCTCTAGGGGTCGCGAATGTGGAAAGTGTTGGTGTTCATGATGCGGCAAAAAAATAGCGTGAAACTTAGTGCGCCTTTTACAATAGAGGTACTGGTATACCTTGAGTCAAAGACAGCAACTAAGCCCACGCCTTACCGCAGGCACTAGCGCCTTGTCTTCCACGACTCAATTTAAAAATTACCAGTTTTCTATTGTAGTGGAATTCGTTAGCTAATGCTTATGTTATTATAATGTAATTATTGTTTTTCTATATATATTATTTTTATCTTTTATTTGATTTACAAATATTATGCCTTAATTGAATCTAAGATAGAGATTCAACATTAATGCGCAAATATATTTCATATTTTTCTATTAAGAGTCATAAACCACCAGTGTAATTTTAATTAAGGACTTGGATAATGTATTAAATTATCATCGGCAAAAGAATAATAGCCCTCATCGCTTAGAATAATATGGTCTAATACTGGGATGCCTAAAAAACACCCTCCAGCAACCAATTTTTCTGTCAAGTTTTTATCTGCTCGACTTGGTTTGAGATTAGTTGACGGGTGATTATGCCCTAAAATTATCGATGTAGAACGTGCTTTAAGAGCTGATGCAAAAATTAATTTACTATCAGCAACCGTTCCCGAAACCCCTCCTTTTGAAATTGGCACAATACCCATACATTGACCATTGGTATCAAGCAGAAGGATTTTAAACTCCTCAAAAAGATTAATCGTCATATCATCCCAATTTTCCCGAAAGAGTGAGTAGGCATCCTCTGAAGAAGATATTTTAGGTCGTTCGCTCGCCTTGACCCTTCTTGTATAGGTCAATTTGATTTCACTAATTTGATTTAATGTGTTTTTTGTCATGTAAAGAGCATGACTGAATTTTCATGACGGCAATACGCACAAGTTTGAGTGCAAACTGAGTGCAAATAAAAAACCTCAGAAAATAAAATCTTCTGAGGCTTAGTGTTTGCTAGTGGTCCCACATGGGCTCGAACCATGGACCCCCTGATTATGAGTCAGGTGCTCTAACCAGCTGAGCTATAGGACCATTCCTTATACTCCGATTTTTTAACCGAAATTAAAAATGAGTTCAGGACTCGCAAATTGCGGATGCAATATTACTACTTATTTTTATCGCAAACAAGCAATTATACCTAGAGAATTTGAAAAAAAATAAAAGATAAAAATCTTAAGTCGGAAACTGCTACTAAAAGATTGAATATGTGGTGAATCGATTTGAAAAAATAAAAACCGTATTTAGAAATAAAAACTCCAACCTTCTTATTCTATATTTTCCTGACATAATTCTACTAAAACTCCATTCGTACTTTTGGGGTGTAAAAAAACCACCAACATGTTATCTGCCCCTTTTTTAGGCGTTTCATTTAAAACGGTAAAGCCCTCCTCCTTTAAACGGACAATTTCGGCGACAATATCATCCACCTTAAAAGCAATATGATGAACTCCTTCCCCTCTACGCTCAATAAATTTTGCGATAGGACTATCATCCGTAGTCGCTTCTAACAACTCTATCTTATTGGGGCCTATTTTAAAAAAAGAGGTTTTTACGCCTTCAGACAATACCTCCTCTATTTTATAACTAGGTTCTCCCAACAACTTCTCAAATAAGCTATTGGAAGCCTCAATGTCTTTAACAGCAATCCCTATATGCTCAATTTTTTTCATCTGGTGGTGCGGTGTTTATCATGTATATCAAAAATACACTATTGCTTATTAGTATTTGGGACTAAACATTAAATATGGGGAACACTTCACATAAAGTCAACCAAAACAGTAAATCTTAGTTACTATTAATTCTGGTTGGGAACAGCTCTTCTCTCTTAATATATAGTTCTCTCTGTCAAATTTTTAACTATAATTTCTTGTATTTACATTCTTGACTTATTCCTATCCCAACTCCTTCTTACAATTTACATTACAACATCTTGAACAACCCTAGTGTTTCACCAATAAAATCGTATTTTTGCAGTATGGAAACACAGAGACAGAAGAAGATTGCTGGAGTTATACAAAAAGATCTTGCAGATATTTTGCAACGAGCAGCAACAGATGGTGGGTTAAAAGGAACTTTAATTTCCGTAAGTAAAGTAGCAGTTACCTCCGATTTATCTATTGCAAAGATTTATTTAAGCCTTTTTCCTCATAAAAATGCGGACCAATTATTAGAAGGAATAAACCACAACAAAAAACAAATTAAGCACAATTTATCACAACGAACTAGGCACCAATTAAGACGAGTACCAGAGTTACTCTTTTTTATTGATGACTCTTTAGATTATATCGAAAACTTAGAGAAATCTTTAAAAAGAAAAGATAACCCAATAGACGATAGAGATATGCTAGATAAAAGAAAACTGACATAAGATTGAATTTTCCCTTTTACATAGCAAAACGATATGTGCGGTCTAAAAGCAGTCAGAATGCCGTTAATATCATAAATGCCGTTACTTTTTTGGTTATTGTTATTGGTTCTGCTGCGCTTTTTATAGTGCTTTCAGGTTTTGCTGGTTTAAAAACATTTAGCTTATCGTTTAGTAATTCTTTTGATCCTGATTTAAAAGCGCTACCTACAAGTGGAAAGTTCTTTTCCGTTTCTACCGAACAAAAAGACAAATTAAGTCAGATAGAAGGTATTATTTCCTATTCCAAAGAGCTAGAAGAACAGGTCTATTTAACCTACAAACAAAAACCTCATGTAGCCTATATAAAAGGGGTAGACGAGAATTACACGCTAGTAACAGCAGTTGACAGTACTGTTTATTATGGGGATTGGTCTATTAAAGATGGCCAGGGTGTAGTAGGGATTGGTGTTGCCAGAATTTTAGGCCTAATACCTAATGATTATAGAAATTCACTATTTATTTTAGTGCCAAAACCAGGTAAAGGCTCTATTTCACAACAAACAAAATTATATAATAAGGTTCCTATTGTTGCCAGTGGTATTTTCTCTGTAGAAGAAAATTTAGATAAAAAATATGTGTTTACCAATATAGCTATGGCGCAAGGACTATTAGAAAAAGATAGCACTCAAATATCTGGAATAAATTTTAAGTTAAGTGAGACAGCAGATATAACGGCTATTCGAAATGAACTACAACACCTTTTCAACGGCAAGGTTATTATAAAAAATAGAGAAGAGTTAAACAGCACCTTGCATAAGATGCTAAATACAGAAAATTTGGCGCTTTATCTTATCTTCACTTTGGTATTAATTATAGCGCTTTTTAATGTTGTTGGTGCTATTATTATGATGATTTTAGACAAAAAACAAAACTCTAAAACCCTGTATAACCTTGGGACTACTATAAAAGAGCTTCGAAGAATTTATTTTGTTCAAGGAATATTAGTTACTTCTATTGGTGGTATTATTGGTCTTGTATTTGCCTCTTTACTTATCTGGTCGCAGCTAATTTTTGAATGGGTTAAAATAACACCTTCTTTAGCTTTTCCTGTAGAATACAAATTCATAAATGTTCTTATAGTATTAGCTACTATAGTTGTTCTTGGTATTGTCGCTTCAAAAATTGCAAGTAGCAGAATTACTAAAAAGTTAATTGCATAAAATAAGTTTTGTTTCCTGTTCTAGTTCTTCTTTACCAATAGCAGAACAATCTCTTTTCTTTCTGTTTTACTACAAACTACCTAAAAACATGCTCCGAGAATTTATCTAATACCTCATCAAAGGCTGCAAAAACATCCGCAGAATCGTCACTAGTAACCATTTTCATTCGGTACTCTTTAAAATCTGGTATTCCTTTAAAGTAATTGGTATAATGTCTTCGAGTTTCAAAAACACCAAGTTTTTCGCCTTTCCAATCAATTGCCATTTGTAAATGACGACGAGCAGCATCTACACGTTCTACCATAGTTGGCGGCGCTAAATGTGTTCCTGTATTAAAAAAATGCTTTACCTCTCTAAAAAACCATGGATATCCAATACTAGAGCGTCCAATCATTGCGCCATCAAGTCCGTACTTATCTTTCATAAGCAATGCCTTTTCCGGAGAATCTACATCGCCATTGCCAAAAACTGGTATGTGCATGCGTTGGTTATTTTTAACCTCTGCAATAGGTGCCCAATCTGCTTCTCCCTTATACATCTGTACTCTAGTTCTGCCATGTATTGCAATAGCCTTACAGCCTACATCTTGTAAACGTTCTGCAACCTCCACAATTTTAATAGAATCGGTATCCCACCCCAATCTAGTTTTTACAGTAATAGGAAGTTTGGTGTGCTCTACCATAGCTTTGGTCAAAGACACCATAAGATCAATATCTTTTAAAATCCCAGCACCAGCACCTTTACTAACAACTTTCTTTACTGGGCATCCAAAATTAATGTCGATTATATCTGGGTTGGATTTTTCTACTATTTCAACTGAACGAAGCATAGACTCCAAATTCGCTCCAAAAATTTGAATGCCAACAGGACGTTCTTTTTCATAAATATCCAATTTCATAACACTCTTTGCTGCATCACGAATAAGTCCTTCAGAAGAAATAAATTCTGTATACACCACATCTGCACCTTGCTCTTTACAAAGCGCTCTAAAAGGTGGGTCACTCACATCTTCCATCGGTGCTAAAAGCAACGGGAACTCTGGCAATTGTATGTCTCCTATTTTTGGCACTATCTTATAATTTTTTCAGTTGACAAAATTACAAAATATAATAACCAATATTAGAAAGATTCTTTACAGCCTATTTCTTTCAGTAACCCTTTTCCGTTTTTTATTATTTCTAATTTTTTGATTTCCGAATTTATATCGAAATCCTAAAGAAAAAATTCTGTTTTCTCTTCTAACCAAAGAAGAATTGTTTTGATTGAGAAAGTTTCGAGTATTAAAAATATTTTTTTTGTTAAAAATATCTGCTAGCCCCATAGAGATACTTCCCTTTTTATTCCAAATTCTTTTACGCAAAAAAATACCGAATTCCGATGTGCTAGCATGCTTATAGTTTCCCACAACCGTAGGAGAGTAATAAGAAAAATCTATATACAGATTTAAACTTCTATCCTTTAAAAAAGTAAAACTATTACTGGTTCGTAAAAAATAAGCGGTAGCGCCGTTTACTAACTTTTGTCCAGAATCTAGATCTGTAAATTTGTACTCTCCATTATAAATAGAAAGTAACAAATAAGAGTTCCAAAAATTAGTGAAATTTTTACTCACGCTAATGTCCAAACCATACGAAAGCTGGCGCTCTATATTCGCATAAATAAATCGAAGCAAATTAGACGTATTGTCTTGAAACAATAATTGTCTAAAAGGATTTTTTTCATTTCGATAAAATAACTCCACCGTATAAGCACGATCAAAAATATACCCTCCTGCAAGATAATGTCGTGTAGCAGGAATAAGTTTCGGGTTGCCTTCTACAATAACATTATTACTTTGAAAAAACTGAAATGGATTTATATAACTATACCGAGGTCTAGTAATTTTCTTATAATAATAGAGCTTAAATTTATGTTTTTTACTTTGGGTGTATTGCAAAGAAAATGATGGGAAAAGTTCAAAATAATTATTCTCTGTCCCTTTCTGTTCTGTATCTAATACTCCTTCTGTTTGGGTATATTCTCCTCTTAACCCTCCTTTAAGTCGCCATTTATCCCATTTTGTACTATATCCTAAATAAGCAGCATAAATAGCCTCATCATATTTAAATTCACCAACCTCTGTAGGGTTAATTCCAGGTTGGTCTCTATCAAATCCTTCCTGTTCTATTGTGTTTTCAGAATTAATTCCAGCATACCTAATTCCAGTTTCAAAAATTGACTTTTTCCCAAATGGTGTATTATAGTCCACTTGTACACTATATATATTTATTCCTTGGTTAGAATTTGTAGAAAAATTATTTTGTCCTGTAGGCACTCCGTTTTCATCTAGAAAATCTGTTTCAAGAACTTGTTTTCGAGAATTATCATAAAAGGTATAGTGAGAATTAAAAGAAAGTTCTGCTCCCTCTCTCTTCAATTTATGCCTAAAATCTAAATAATACGATGTATTTAATAGTTCTGAATTTGCATTATTCAATGTGTTAAAACTAGACTCTAGAATGTTATTGTTGTTTTCAATCGTAGTTTTTGTGTTATGAAACCTATCTCCTTTCGGGTTCCAAGAACTTATAGTAGATAAACTTAGGCGGTTATTTTCGTCCATTTCATAATCAAAAAAAGCACTAAAAATATGTTTTTTTTGCCGCTTTGTATACGCTTGATCTGCTGTCCACTTTTCCGTAGTCCCATCATTCTGAAAGAAATTCGTAATATCGGTATACCTAATTATATCTTTTTTATTGGTGAAACTATAATTGGCAGAAAAACCTGTTTTATTCCCTTTAAAATAATGATCCGTTCCTACAGTATGTTTTGGAAAAACTCCTTGCTTATAGCTATTGTAAACCATACCATTATAACCAGCAACTAAATTTTTCTTCATTTTAATATTAATCAAAACGCCATCCTCTGCGCTATATTTACCGGGAGGGTTTGTAATAACTTCAATAGCTTTTACATTATTTGCTGCTGTACCTGATAATAGATTTATAATATCAGACTTAGGTAAATTCACTTTTCTGTCGTTTATTAAAACAGTAACATTAATACTTCCTTTTATGGTAAGTTTATCTTGAATTATTAGAATACTTGGCGTTCGTTTTAAGACATCCCAAATATCACTATCGGTTAAGGCAGTGTTTTCAATAGTAAAAACTAATCGATCTACTTTATGCTCTACTGTAGGGAGGGAAGCGTGAATAACCACCTCTTCTAGCTCCTGTGCATTCTCTTTTATGGTAAGAATACCTGCATCAAAATCGTCTATAAATTGAATCTTTTTCTTAATTGAATTGTTTGAAATATAACTAGCCTCAATAAAGTAAATCCCTTTAGATACTTCTTTAAAAGTAAACTTGCCAAATTCATTTGTTGTAGTTCCTTTCTCTATTGTAGTGGAATCTTTCGCGTTTAAAAGAACAACATTTGCATATTCCAAGGTTTCTCCTTTTAAATCTTTAACCACACCAAAAATTTTAAATTCTTGAGCAGCTATTGCCGTTACAAAAAAGAAAAAACTAGATAACAATAAGTACCTTTTGGTAAAACAAAAGAAAAAGCGCATGCTAGTAAATATGTACATAATAGTTCGTTTTGTTAATCGATTCTATCGCGTTCCTTCTTCTCTATTCCCCTATCATTATCGCTTAATTTAAAATTTCCAAATTTATACGTAAAACCCACACGGGCATACTGACTTTCTGGAACTGCCAAATGTGCATTGTCTTGATTCAAATATTTAGACGTATACCTCCCATTTGCCATTCCTAAAAAATCTTCTACAGCTAAAGAAATAACTGCTTTTTTATTCCATAGTGTTTTACGTAATCCCAGACTTAATGCCATAGTAGAATCTTCAGTATAGGATCCATGAATGTTTCCAGACAAATATGTAATTGCTAGCTCTCCTGTAAAAGAGCCATCTTTAGAAAGTGTTATATAGTTAGCTAAGTATCCGTAAAATCCTTTAATAGCATTGGTAGCTTTTACGTTATTGCTTTCAACGGCCAAAAAAGTTTCGCTCTCCAAAAAAACAGAGGTGTACATATATAAAAACCATGCATTTGTAATAGACTTGCTATAGGTAAAATCTAAGCCGTAAGAAATGCTTTCCAAAACATTCTGACTTAAATCCCTTATAGTTCTATTTTGGTTATCTTGAAAATTAATAACACTTATGTAATTGCCATTATCTCGATAATATAAATCGAAAAAATATTCTCCTTTTAAGGTATAATTAAAATTGAAATTATGGCTAAAATTCGGTTTTAAATTCGCGTTTCCTACAATAAAATCGTTCTCGTTTCTAAATGTCTTAAAAGGGTTTAAATCTTGGTATCGCGGTCTCTCTAACTTTCTACTATAACTAAGAGAAAAACTATGTTCCTCTGAAGGCGTGTGCAACATATAGAATGTTGGAAACAGTTCAAAATAATTTTGAGAATTTGTAATTCCTAAAACATTCGAAATTCCTTTTGCATCTGTATATTCTCCTCGGAGACCCAACTTTAAGGACCATTTGTCCCAGTTTCTAACCATACTAGCATAGGCAGCAAAAACCGTTTCATCATAGGTGAAATTATCTGAAAGAGCTGAATTTAAGACTCTATTACCTCCTATTAAATTATAAAAATCTATTTTACTATTCGATTCTATACCCGCATATTTTACACCACTTTCCATAGTTGCCTGTGCTATTGGAGTTACATAATCTAACTGCGAAGTAACTATAGAAATATCCTGAATTGCATTCGTATGAAAACTAAAATTACGCATGAAGTCTCCAGTAGAATTAAAATAATCTGAAGAAATTTTTTGCTCCTCATCCATATTAAAAGAAGTATAATGGCCATTAATAGAAATAGATGCTCCCTTCTTCTTTAGTTTGTGTTTGTAAGCAAGGTCAAATGCCAAATTAGTTTTATTTCCATCAATATTACCTGCTGAGGCCAATGTAGAATCTAATTGCATTTGTGCATCTCGCATGTCTACATTAGATGTGTTTCTATACTTTTTATCTGGCGTATATGCCAAATTCGAAGTGAATTTTATTGTATTTCTGTTATCAATTGTATAATCTAAAATAACATTTGCATTATGCCCCAAAAGTTTTGTGGTTTTCTCATAATCTGTTTTCCAACGAGAAAAAACTGAATTACTATTATTTATAAAATTTACATGGCTATCATCCTTATATAAATCTTTCTTTTTTCGGATACCATAACTCGCAAATACATTTAATTTTTTGGTTTTAAAATAATGGCTAGTACCAAACCTATGTTTAGAAAAAATAGCTTGCGTAAAAGCGCCATTAATACTGCCCTTATATCCCGGAATTAAATTCTTAGTTGTTATGATATTCAATATTGGTCCGCCTTCTGCATCATACCTAGCAGGTGGATTAGAAATAACCTCAATAGATTTAATATTTACACCAGAAAATCCTTCCAATAAATCTCTCACTTCTATAGGAGATAATAACACTTTTCTATCATTTATATAAATAGTTGCGCTTTGGTTTCGTATTTGCAGCTCATCTTGTAAAACAATAACCCCAGGTGTTTTTTTAAGAACCTCCCAAGTATTTCCATCAGATATAGCGGTATTTTCTACATGAAATACCAAACGATCTACCTTTCTACTTACTGTTGGTTTCTTAACAATAATCTCTACCTCATCCAAACTTTCTATATTATCCGCTATAATAATAGTTCCAATATTTACATCTTTTTTCACATCTATAGGCACAAATTTGGACATCTTGCCAATATAACTCGCTCTTAAAAAATAGGTGTCTGGCAATACGTTTTTTATTACAAAAAAACCCTGTTCGTTGGCAGAAGAACCCTTTATAATAGTAGAATCTGCTAACTGTAATATAAATACATTAGCATAAGGGACGGTAGTGTTTTCCCCATCTTTTACGGTTCCCGATACCTCGTAGATTTGTGAGTGTAAGATAAAGGGCGCAAAAAAAAGAAAAACAAAAAAAGAAAGTAAGTATCTCACTTAGTTTAAGTTAGTTTTCAAAACTACTGAAATTATGTGGGGTTTTTTTACAAAAAAAGTAATCTTTCTTAATATTTTCGATGAAATGACTCCTTGTAATTTATGTACAAACCTTAAAATAGAATCTCCAAATTAAAGCTATCTTTGCATTTGCTTTACTAGGGTAGTCCTATATCTAGGTAACCTTGTTTTTTGCCAAAAACAAAAAACAAGTTAATAGGTTCTTAATAACTATAACAAAAGCAGCACAAGTAATATAATTGTAGATGAAGAAAATAAGAAATTTTTGTATCATAGCCCATATTGATCACGGGAAAAGTACCCTGGCAGATCGATTATTAGAATTTACGGGTGCCGTTACAGATAGGGAAAAGCAAGATCAATTACTGGATAGTATGGACTTAGAAAGAGAACGTGGTATAACCATAAAATCTCATGCCATACAAATGGAATATACCTATAAAGGAGAAGAATACATCTTAAATCTTATTGATACTCCAGGCCATGTAGATTTTTCTTATGAAGTTTCTAGATCTATTGCTGCTTGTGAAGGAGCATTACTTGTTGTGGATGCTGCCCAAAGTATACAGGCGCAAACAATTTCTAACCTCTATTTAGCATTAGAATGCGATTTAGAAATTATTCCTGTACTAAACAAAGTAGATTTACCAAGTGCAAACCCAGAAGAAGTTACAGATGACATTGTAGATTTATTAGGTTGTGATGCGGAAGAAGTAATTCCTGCATCGGCAAAAACAGGTATTGGAATAGAAGAAATTTTATCCGCAATTATTGAACGTATTCCTCCACCAAAAGGAAACGTAGACGAACCTTTACAAGCGTTAATTTTTGATTCTGTTTACAACACTTTCCGTGGTGTAGAAACCTATTTTAAGGTAATAAATGGTGAAATAAAAAAGGGACAGAAAATAAAATTCATAGCAACAGATAAAGATTATTTTGCAGATGAGGTAGGAACATTAAATCTTACACAAACGCCTAAAAAATCTATTAAAGCAGGAGATGTTGGTTACCTTATTACAGGAATAAAAGATGCAAGAGAAGTAAAAGTAGGAGATACTATTACCGATGCAAACAAACCTACACAAAATGCAGTTTCTGGTTTTGAGGATGTAAAACCAATGGTTTTTGCAGGTATTTACCCTGTGGATACAGAGGATTTTGAAGAACTTCGAAACTCTATGGAAAAACTGCAATTAAATGATGCTTCTTTAGTTTTTCAACCAGAAAGTAGTGCTGCACTAGGGTTCGGTTTTCGTTGTGGGTTCCTAGGAATGTTACACATGGAAATTATTCAAGAGCGATTAGAACGCGAATTTAATATGACCGTAATAACGACGGTTCCTAACGTAAGTTACCATGCTTTTACTAGAAAGCACCCTGAAAATGCATTAATTGTAAATAACCCGTCTGACCTTCCAGATCCTTCAACTGTAGACCATATTGAAGAACCTTTTATAAAAGCAACAATTATTACAAAAGCAGATTTTGTTGGTAATGTTATGTCTCTTTGTATTGAAAAAAGGGGACTTATTACCAATCAGACCTATTTAACAACAGAACGTGTAGAGCTTACTTTTGATATGCCTCTTGCTGAAATTGTTTTTGACTTTTACGACCGACTTAAAACAGTATCTAAAGGGTATGCTTCTTTTGATTACACCCCTATTGGAATGCGTGTTTCTAAATTGGTAAGATTAGATATTTTATTAAACGCACAACCTGTTGATGCACTTTCTGCCTTAATACATGCCGATAATGCCGCAAACATTGGTAAAAAAATGTGTGAGAAATTAAAAGAACTTATTCCAAGACAACAGTTTGATATTCCTATTCAGGCTGCAATTGGTGCAAAAATAATTTCAAGAGAAACCATTAAAGCATTGCGTAAAGATGTTACTGCCAAATGTTATGGTGGGGATATTTCTCGTAAAAGAAAGCTTTTGGAAAAACAGAAAAAAGGTAAAAAACGTATGCGTCAAGTTGGTAATGTAGAAATACCTCAACAAGCATTTATGGCTGTTTTAAAACTAAACGACTAAGTTTTTAAATTCAAGTTTAGCGTTTTATTGTTCAATCCATTTTCTAAATTCAGCAGTAGAAGAAGAACTTGTCATAACTTTTTCTTTAGTGCCTTGCACTGTTATTAACAGTCTATTTTTAAAATGGTTTTCTATAGTGGTTATATAATTTATTTGAATTATTTGACTTCTATTAATTCTAAAAAAACGTTTGGGAGCCAACTGATCTTTAATCTCCCCTAAGCTTTTAGAAATAGGATGCCTATTGCCGTCCTTATCTGTGGCAATACAAAAGTCTCCAGAAGCTTCAATTACACTTATATCTATGGCATTTAATAACTGAATGCCATTAGGTCGTTTAATAACAAAACGTTTCTTAAACTGTGTTTGTTCTTCATTTAACGCCTTTTTCAAAGCTTTTATGGAAGTAGCATTAAGCGCAGTGTACTTTCCTTGTTTAAATAAAGCTTGGTACTTATCTAATGCCTTTTCAAAATCATCTTTTGTATATGGTTTTAAGATATAAGCAATTCCGTTAGTATTAAAAGCCTGAAACAAATATTCATCATGGGCAGAACAAAAAATAATTGGACATTCTACATTAATTTTATCAAACAAATCAAAAGAAATTCCATCTAACAATTGAATATCTGCGATAATAAGATCGTAACTATTACTGGTTAAAAACCGACTTCCTTCACTAATAGAACGTGCCCAATCGTATTTAAATTCGTCTACAAAAAAACTGCTTAAATAATTAATAAGTTTATCGCTTGCCGGTATTTCATCTTCTAATAGTAATACCTTCATTTTAGCTGCTTAATTTAATTATTGGGATAGAAATAGTATATTCTGTATCAGTTTCTTTTATCCTAGGTTTCTCCTCACTCAACAAGGTATAACGTGTCTTTAAATTTTCCAAACCTGTGCCTAAAGAATCTTTATTCGTAATAGGTTTTGATTTAGTATTGGTAACCGTTAACCAATCCTCCTTTATAATAATACTAGTCTTAATACTCTCTTTTGTAATTGTTTTATTGTGTTTTACCACATTTTCCAATAAAGTTTGTATAGCCCCTGTGGGTATAAATTTATCTTCTACAGAACTGCTAATGTCTATCTCAAAATTATAATCATTACCAAAACGTGTTTGTAATAAAAAGATATAGTTTTCTGCCATATCTATCTCCTTAGATAACTCCATTACCTCAGCATCTTTTGTCTGAATTAAATACCGGTATATAAGAGATAATCTATTAATGTATTCTTTGGCTTTCTCAGAATTACTATCGATTAATGCATCTAATGTATTTAGGTTATTAAATAAAAAATGCGGATCAAATTGAGATCGTAATAACTTTAATTCGTTTTCTTTTTGCCGTTTTTCAATGGTCAGAAATTGCGTCTGCCCTTCAAAATATTTCTTAGCCAAGACTATTCCAAAAACCAAACCAACATTTTCAGAACCCACAGAAATGGCAGCCAAACAAAAACGCACTCCTGTAGGGAATTTGCTCCAATCACCACCACCTGACCAAAACCCAACAGCATAATCAACACCTCCATTTACAATCAAAATAATAAGTCCAAAAAAAGCAAAAAGAAAATACTTCTTTTGTTTTACTATAAAGTTTGGAATTAACCAATACATAAAGAGCAAAATAGTACAAAGCGAAGTAATAGTAATAGTAGGTATGTCTACAAGATATTCTAATAAATCATTCTTATCCAAGTAATAAGAATAGCAATTTATAATGGCGGAAACACCATAAAAAATGGCTAAAATTATATAATCAGATTTATTTAACCTTGTATCCATTTAGAATTTAATTGTTATTCTTAATTCTATTTTGCTCCTCTTTTGATGCATTCCCCCTGTCTTTATTCTTACCAAACTTAGAACCAAAACTATAGTTGAATTGTAAATATACATTATGTCTTGTCCAGTCAGAGGTAATATTAGCATTTACGTTAGCATACTTAACCTCGCCATGAAATGCTCTAGTTATTAACTCTTCATATTCTAAACTCACTTTTAATTTGTCCTTTAAAAACTTCTTGCTAAAAGCAATATCTAATCCAGCAAGCCATTTGTATTCTATAATTCCTTCTAATCCACCCGAAGTATAAAACCCTGAAATTTCAGAATTTATTTCCCATGGTAATTCATATTCTGCACTAGTGTACCAGGTTACGCTCCATTTAGACAAATCTAATTTTGGGGTTAAAGATTCTGACACATAGGAGTTATGATTCGCTATAATTCCTGTATACCCATCCAAACCTTTTATAAAACTTAAGGGAGCAAATAAACTTAAACTCCAATTTTTGTTCTCTGCAAGATTAATAATAGATCTAGAAGTTTCTGCTGAGGTATCATTCTGAGAAATTATCTCGAATAAAATATCTGAAGTTTCTCTATAATTTACATTAAAAAATGGCTGCCCTTCATAGGTTAGATTAAACTGGTAGCTATTCGTAAAAGATGGTTTCAAATTGGGGTTTCCCTCTTCAAAAGTATAAGGGTCGTAATAGTATACAAAGGAATTTAACGAACTATAAGAAGGGCGACGAATACGATAGCTATATGCAAAACTTGCGCCTAATTCATCTGTTATTTCTCTGCTTATACTAGCACTAGGAAATAGCTTAGATATTTTACGAGATCTAACTTCATTTGTAGATGTGGATAAACCCTTAGTATCACTTTCTTCCCAACGTAATCCGCCAGAAAAGGACCATTTACCTTCCTTAAAATTAACTTTTGAATATGCCGCTTTAATTGTTTCATCTACGATAAAACGATTGCTTTGATCTGGCTGAAACTGAAATTCGCCGTTTGTATCTTCTATTAAAGAACGTAAATTACTATTAGACGTAACATCTGAATATTTTACGCCTATACTCCAAGAAAAATCATCGCTAACATTTTTCTTATAATCCCCTTTGTAAGTGTATATCTTATAGGTTGCTTCTTGAAAATACTTCCTACTATCATAGTCTATAATAGATTCTTTGGTTTTGAATAAATTATTTTCATTATCGTAAGAATAATTCACGTAATTAAAATCTAAAGTCAGCCTATTCTTTTCATCATCAAATTCATAATACGGGTTCAAAGTATAGGTAATTCTTTCTCTATTAAACCTATTGTCTGTAAACAGTTTTGTTTCTGTATTTCCACTAAAAATACTGGTGCTATTAGCAGACGTTCTATCGGAATCACTTTGCAATCTTCTTGCGCTTAAACCAATAGAATGTTTATTATTTAAAAAATAATCTAATCGCCCACTAGTGTTTAATGACACCGGAGCAAAAGGAGAAATTGAAGTCTGGCTATACGTTTTTTCCAAAACTTTACGCGACAATATTAAATCTTCTCTATAAGTAGATTTAGAATATCCGGCATAAGCTTCCCAATTAAGTTTGTTTTTATAACTGGCAATAGAAGCACTTGTTCTGTATTCAAACCTATTGTCATAACCTACCATAGACCTAATGTTTCCATGTGTTCCAAGATTTACATTCTTCCTCAGGATAATGTTTAATATTGGCCCAGAACCCTCTGCATCGTATTCAGAACCAGGCTGTTGAATAAGCTCTACTTTAGCAATATTATCTGCGGGTAAATCCTTTAATAAAGTAGCGGTATCCATATAATTTGTAGTCTTACCGTTAATTAGTATTCGGATATTTCCTTGTCCCGCATAACTTATATTTCCATTAGTCATTATAATCCCAGGAACTTTTTTAACTACGTCCTTAAGATTGGTATTAACCATATCTGAATTCTCTAGGTCTACAATAAGTTTCTCAGCAGTTTGCCTAATTACTGGTCTCTTTCCTTTTACTACAACCTCATTTAAAGACTGTGTCTCTTCCTCTAGGCTAAAATTGAGTTCTTTTGTTGTTTTTTCTAATTGAAAAGCATCCGTTTTCTTTGTCTTAAATCCCATTACAGAAGCTTCTATATAATAGTTTCCGTTTGCAATATCTTTAAGCTGATAGTTTCCATTACCGTCACTAATTGCTCCTGTAACCGGTTTTTTGTTTTCTGTTTCGTACAAAACAATATTTGCAAAAGCTAAGGGAATGTTTTCTAGATCGCTAACAGTTCCTTTTACATTGTTTTGTGCTAGAATTGTGCTAGCGCCTAAAACGAATATGATTGCTGCTAATTTAAATTTCATTACAGTTCGATTTTTGATTGATTTAACAAAAATAGAACCAGAGTATTCCTATTTAAAGTACGTTCTTTTAAAAGAGGTTAAAAAAAGGGTGAAGTGGGTTTATTCTCTTTTATTGTCTTAAATGTAATAACAGAGTAAGGTTATTTATTGAAAAGAACAATCTTAAATGCAGAATAATAAAGGTTATTTTACCGTTTAAAAATGAAATTATACTATTTAGATTCCCGTTTTCACGGGAATGACATTGTGATAGAATCTCGAGAAATCACACTCTTTGGAGGGAATAAAGAGTGTGATTTTAAAACTATATTCAAGGTAAAATCTCTATTCCATAGTAAATTTCTTACCTAAATAAACCAATTGATATCCTTCTATTGTGTCTTTAATAGCATCGCTATAAGAAGGTATAATGGACAATTCACCATTCGGAGTTTTTAAAAATAAAGGTAAAATATCTATATCCTCTTTCGTTATTTTTATCAAAGATTGGTAGTGCTCCTTATTCTCTATAGCAATCTCGCTAATTGCACTATATTTTCGAGCTATTTCGGTTAGCTTAATAAAGTCATCTGTATGGAAAAATAGTCCCTCTTTTGGGTTGTTTTCTGAACTATTCATTTCATCTGCGTCTACCAAACGAAAAGCGCCATTTTCTCCAAATTTATTTTTAAATTTAGCTATAGCATATTTATTAATATCCGAATTACCTGTAAGTGCCATTAAATACCCAATATCATTCAACTCAATATTATCGGCTAAACTATCTGCATAAATATCTGCAACAAAAGCATCTAATTTCATTTCAATTGCTTTTTCAATATTACTCGCATTGTTATCTATTAACACAACATGTCTATCATTCTTTTTAAGGTATTCTGCAATTAACAAAGAAGCTTTTGATGCACCAATAATTAAAATTCCTTCCGATTTCTTAAGAAAAACACCAACAATTTTGGCAAAAATTCTAGCTGTAGTAGCATTTAGTAAAACCGTTCCCAGTACTATCATAAAAACTAATGGAGTAATATATTCCGCACCAACAACTCCTGTTTGCGTTAATTTTAATCCGAATAACGAAGCAATTCCTGCTGCTACAATTCCTCTTGGTCCAACCCAGCTTATAAATAGCTTTTCGTTTGTTTTAAGTGTAGATCCTCTAGAGCTCACAAAAACACCTAAAGGCCTAATAATAAGTATTACCACGGCAAATAAAGCTACTGTTCTCCAGTTATAAATTAGTTCTAAATCTTCCATATTAATATTAGCCGACAGAAGAATGAACAGAATAGATATTAGCAATACACTAAGCGATTCTTTAAAATACAGGAGTTCTTTTAAATAAGTAGCATTAATGTTTCCTAAAACCATTCCCATTACAACGACAGATAGTAATCCAGACTCATGTGCAAAGGTGTCTGATAATACAAATACACCTAAAACTGAGGCAAGTGAGAACACATTTAATAAATAATGAGGAATCCAGTTTTTCTTAATAGAAAAATTTAATGCGTGCGCAAAAGTAAACCCAAAAGTACAGCCAAATAAAACAATTTTACCAAACTCTGCCAATGCGGTTTTTGTAAATTCTTGTCCACCACCAACACTTATAAATTCAAAAACTAAAACCGCTACTAGAGCACCAATAGGGTCTATAAGTATTCCTTCCCATTTTAAAATTGCTGAAATATCCTTTTTTAATGGAACATTTCTTAGGATTGGAGTAATCACAGTTGGTCCGGTTACAATAATCAATCCAGAAAAAAGGAAAGAAATTTGCCAGCTTAAATCAAAAATATAATGGGTTGCAACACCCGCTCCGATAAATGTAATAAGGGCGCCGACAGTAATTAATTTTGTAATTACCGAGCCTATGTTTTTTATTTCACCAACTTTTAGAGTAAGTCCACCTTCAAAAAGAATAATTCCTATTGCGAGCGAAACAAAGTAAAACAAACCATGTCCGGGAAATAGCCCTTTTTCACCATTCCAAATTGGTTCAATAAATTTCTGACCATCTTCTGTTAAAAACTCCGCAGAAATGGGCCCTACTAACAAGCCAATCAATATTAATGGAAGAATAGCCGGAATTTTAAATCGCCAAGCCACCCATTGTGCCAGTATTCCTAATATAATTATTCCTCCTAATTCTAACATCTATTTTCTTTTGGTCTTAAAATACTAATTTAAACTGACGTTTCTTTTATTGTAAGTCTCAATACAGAACAAGCAGAGTTTTCTGCATATTTATCTTTTCCTGTTCCGAAAAGAACACTTATCCAATTGTCTTTTTCGGGAGTACCAATAATGAGTAAATCGAAACCTGCTGATACTTGTGAAACTGTTAAAAGAGTATCATTCGATTTTAAAACAATAACCTCGTTCTCTGCTTTTACATTTCTTAAAACCCAATCAGAATCCTCCTTTATTTTCTTGATTTTAGCATCTTCGATTTCCTCATTTACCACATGAAGTAATGTTAAAGATGCTCCATAAAATTGACAAATTCGGTCTGCAACAGCCACAAAGTTCTTGTCCTTTCTACCTGGTCTTAATGCTAACAAAACTTTACTAATATGTCGTACTCCATTATCTTTAAAAAGAGCAAAATCAGAATTTATATGCGATACTAGCCATCCTATAGGGTTGCTGACAAAAATACCGTTATGCGCTCTTCCGTTCCAGCCCATTACTAACCAATCACAATGTGTTTGATTACTTAATTCGTGAATAGTATCGGAAAGATTGTGCGTTACTACCCCTTCAAAATCAATATCAATATTCTTAGATTTTGCCAAACCAGAAAACCTTCTTGCCAGAGAATTAATTTTTGGATTATCCTCCATAACTGCATCTAAAAAAGTCTGGTTAGGAACTTCTGTAACATTCACCGCTTGTATCTTATCTCGCTTATTTATAGCTGCTGCAATTTCCACCAACATTTCAGGAGAATTTTCATTCCCTAATAAAGCAACCGCAACACCAGCATCAGAAGCTAATTTTCCATCAAAAAAGTCTGCGTTATAAACTTCCTTTTTCCATTTCCCTTTTTGCTCTTTATTTTTTCTTTTATACATTAGGTACAAAGCTGGCCTATGCCCATACTTTCTTAATACACCTGTTCTGGCTGTCTTTTTTCCGTATCTAAAATAAATAACTGTCCCTAAAATAATAAGAGTGACAATGGCTAAAAAGGATAAAAATCCTAGAAATATAAGCAATACAATCCCACTAAGAATACCGAAAATCTGAACAAAAGGGTATAATGGTGATTTATAAGGTGGGTTATACCATTGTGTTGCCGTTTCTCTTAATATTATAACACAACCATTTACTGCCATAAACATCATTACCATAAAAGCACTTGCCAATTTTGCTATTTTTTCCACATCAAGAAAAAGAATAACCAATGCCATAACAGCACAGGTCATCACTATGGTAACTACAGGAGTAAGATACTTAGGGTGTATTTTCCCCATAAAATCTGGCAATAACTTATGCCTTGCCATGGCGAAAGGAAATCTAGACGCTGCAAGAACACCAGAATTTGCCATAGATATTAACGTAATAATCCCAATAAAAGCAGCAATATATCCAATATAAGTGCCTCCGAGCATGTTAGAAATAGTATATATAGGTCTTATATCTGTTGTTAAACTTTCCATTGGAATATTACCAACCAAAACAAAAGTTACAAAGACATAAATAACCGTCATAATTGTTAAAGAAAGAATCATAGCCCTTGGAAGGTTCTTACTAGGGTTTTTTATTTCGCCAGCAATAGCCGCTACTTTAGTAACACCTGCATAAGAAATATAGACAAAAGCAACGGTAGATATTAATCCAAATTTTCCGTCCGTATAAAACGGATCCATATATTCCTGACTAATATTTGGAAGTCCAAAAGCAAAAACAAGGAATAGAGTAATTAGACTAAACGTAACGATTACCACTTGTACTTTACCCACTTTTTTAACACCAAAAATATTTAATGCTAATATTACTAATAAAAACAAAACCGCAATATACTTGGTGTACTCATGATTTATATTCACTAAAATAGAAAGGTATGCGCCAAAACCAACAAGAGCAAACGAACTTTTTAAAAGTAGAGACAACCAAAGTCCTATCCCTGCAATTGTTCCAAAAATAGGGCCAAAAGTACGTTCAATATAAACGTAGGTTCCTCCAGAAGAAGGCATTGCTGTTGCTAGTTCCGATTTAGAGAGTGCGGCAGGCAAAATACATATTGCAGCCAGAAGGTAAGCTAACCAGATAGAAGATCCTGTTTTTGCCGCGGCAAGCCCAGGTAACACAAAAATACCACTACCTAACATGCCACCAATACTAATTGCTACTACGGAAGTTAAGGATAAACTGCGTTCTAATTTCTTCAAATCATTTAAATTAAGTCCTAAAAATAGGTTATTTTTATTAATTGTTAAACTCTAATATATTCTTAATCTATTAGAAAAATTAACATTCTTTTATTACTTTGCAAATCATGAAATTATACCCCATAGAAACAGGTAATTTTAAATTAGACGGAGGCGCAATGTTTGGTGTTGTTCCAAGAACAATATGGCAACGTACCAATCCAGCAGATGCTAATAATCTAATTGATATTGCGGCAAGGAGCTTATTAATTGAAGATGGAGATCGACTTATCCTCATAGATACAGGACTTGGAAATAAGCAATCGGATAAATTTTTTGGTTATTATCACTTATGGGGAGATTATACTTTAGACCGTTCTTTAGCAAAAATAGGTTTTCATAAAGATGATATTACAGATGTTTTTATGACCCACCTTCATTTTGATCATTGTGGAGGAAGTATTCAATGGAATTTAAAAAAAACGGGATACGAACCAGCTTTTAAAAACGCAATATTTTGGACAAATAAAAACCATTGGGAATGGGCTACCAATCCTAATGCAAGAGAAAAAGCATCTTTTTTAAAAGAAAACCTATTGCCAATGCAAGAAAGTGGTCAGCTTAAATTTATTGCTAGAGAAAAGGATTCTACTTTCAAAACAAATAGTGAACTTGGCTTTGACATACTGTTTATAGATGGGCATACAGAAAAACAAATGATTCCTTATATTTCTTATAAAGGAAAAACTTTAATATTTACGGCAGATTTGGTGCCAACTGTTGGTCATATTCCTGTTCCTTATGTTACAGGATATGATACAAGGCCTTTAATTTCAATCAAAGAAAAAAGTCTGTTTTTAAACAATGTAACGGATCAGGGGTACTATCTATTTTTAGAACATGATGCTCACAATGAGATTTGTACACTTCAACATACAGAAAAAGGAGTACGTTTAAAAGAAATACATACCTTTGAATCTCTATTTAACTAAACCGCAGATAACAATGTACCGATTTTCATTTATTGCTCTTATTTTTATTGGCTGTAATACTAGCCCACAACACAGTACTGATTTTACAAAAGAAAATTTATTTACTACAGGTGTAGAAGGACCTGCTGTAAATGCTAATGGCGATTTGTTTGCTGTAAATATTGAAAAAGAAGGTACTATAGGTATTGTAAATTCGGAAGGAGAAGGAAAAATTTATTTAGAATTACCAGAAGGAAGTACAGGAAACGGAATTCGATTTGATAAGAAAGGGAATATGTTTATTGCGGACTATGCTGCACACAATGTATTAACAGTAAAAAAAGGAATAAAGACTGCAGAAGTCTGGGCACATAACCCTGCTATGAATCAGCCTAATGACTTAGCTATTAGTCCAACTAATGTTATTTATCTTAGTGATCCAAATTGGAAAGAAAGTACTGGAAATTTATGGATGGTAAATGCTTCAAAAGAAATTGTACTTCTAGAAGAGAACATGGGAACTACCAATGGTATTGAGGTAAGTCCTGATGGTAAAAAATTATATGTAAACGAATCTGTACAGCGAAATGTATGGCAATACGATATTAATAAAGACGGCAGTATTTCCAATAAAACAAAATTAATAGTTTTTGATGATTTTGGTTTAGACGGAATGCGTTGCGATGAAAAAGGAAACTTATACATAGCAAGATATGGTAAGGGAATCATAGCAATAATTTCTCCAGAAGGAAAAATAATAGAAGAAGTTATATTAACAGGAAAAAAACCAACAAATATTACCTTTGGAGGTAAAGATGGTAAAACTTGCTTTGTTACCATGCAATCTCGTGGTAGTATCGAAACTTTTAAAGCAAAACATGCTGGAAGTTATTTTAAACAAATACACTAATAAATTTCGTAATTAAAACATGACAAATACATTCTCAAAATCAATTATCGGTGTTTGTGCCGCTTCTCTTTTATTGGCCAGTTGCGGTTCTCCTAAATTAATATCAACTCCCGTTGAAAACATAGACAAAACACCATTAAAAATTTCTGATTTAACAGAAAAACAGAAAAAATATTGGGGTCATACAGATTTACTCTTGGATACTATACCTGGAATGAGTGTTAATCGAGCATATAAAGAAATCATTGGTAAACGAAAAGGGACAAAGGTAATTGTTGCTGTAATTGATGCAGGAATTGACTTAAAGCACGAAGATTTAGATGGCGTTCTTTGGAGAAACAAAAAAGAAATTGCAGGAAACAATAAAGACGATGACAACAATGGGTTTGTTGATGATATTCATGGATATAACTTTTTAGGAGAGTCTTATAACGAGCAATTAGAGCTTACCAGAATTGTAAGTCTAAAGTTAGGTGATGCTAATATGCAGACAAAAGCAAAAAGCAATCTAGAAAAACAACGTTCCACTGCTTTGCAGAATAAACAACAATATGAGCAAATTTTACAAACCGTAAAAAATGCAGACAAAGCTGTAAAAACACATCTTGGAAAAGAAACCTATACTAAAAAAGATTTAGGAGAAATTAAAACAAAAGATGCAACACTACAACAGCATATTGCGGTGTTAACACAAATGTTTTCTTATGAAGATTCTATTCCTAAAGTTATTAAAGAAATAAGTGGCGGTCTTAAACATTTTACAGAATCCTTAAACTACAACCTAAATGTAGATTTTAACGGAAGAAAAATAGTTGGTGACAATCCTTACGATATTAAAGACACAAAATATGGTAATGGAAACCCACAAAGCAGAAGTGAAGATGAAAGTCACGGAACACATGTTGCGGGAATAATTGCAGCAGAAAGAAACAACGGAAAAGGAGCTAATGGAGTAGCAAATAATGTTGCTATTATGAGTGTGAGAGCAGTTCCAAATGGTGATGAATATGACAAGGATATTGCTTTAGGTATCCGTTATGCAGTAGATAATGGTGCAAAAATTATTAATGCAAGTTTTGGAAAATCTTTTTCTCCAAATGCAAAATGGGTGTATGATGCTATTGAATATGCCGCTTCAAAAGATGTTCTTTTTATACATGCAGCAGGAAATGATGGTAAAGATTTAGACGATTTAAAAAATCTTAATTTCCCAAACGATCAGGTTAGTAATGGTCCAGAAATTGCAGATAATGTAATCACTGTTGGCGCTTTAGATAACAAATATGGTTCAGAAATGGTTGCTTCTTTTTCTAACTACGGAAAAATAAATGTAGATATTTTTGCGCCAGGAGCAAAAATCTATTCAACACTACCAAATAACAAATATGACTTTATGGGAGGAACTTCTATGGCCGCTCCAGCTGTTGCAGGTGTTGCTGCTTTAATTCGTTCACAGCATCCAAAGTTAACCGCTTCACAAGTAAAGAAAATTATTATGCAATCTGGTACACCAATTGTAGCAACCATAATTCTTGGAGGAGATGAAACCAAAATATCTACATTAAATAAGATATCAAAATCTGGGAAAATAATAAATGCCTATAATGCTTTGTTGTTGGCTAAAAAGGTATCAAAAGGAACTATAAAATTGTAAAAAATGAAAACTATAAAAACACTTTTTCTAGGAGTTTTAATTGCTATGTTTGGTTTTTCGAGCATCGCTCAAAATAATACTAGTTATTGGCAACAACATGTAGACTATAAGATGGCTATAGACATGAATGTTGAAAATTACAACTATACAGGAACACAAAAATTGGTGTACACCAACAATTCACCAGATGTATTAAGCAGAGTGTACTTCCATCTTTATTTTAATGCATTTCAGCCAGGAAGTGAAATGGACACCCGATTAAGAAATATCACCGATCCAGATGGTAGAATGTTTGTAGATGGTAAAAGTAGAATTGCTAGTTTGACCAAAGAAGAAATTGGTTTGCTAAAAGTTACTTCATTGTCTCAAGATGGTACCTCTGTATCTTATGAAGAAGAAGGTACAGTTTTAATTGTAACCTTAGCTGATCCAATTCAACCAGGAGTAAAAACTACTTTTGATATGGTTTTCAATGGGCAAGTACCTGTTCAAATTAGAAGATCAGGAAGAAATAGTAAAGAAGGTGTTGCTTTGTCTATGAGTCAGTGGTATCCAAAACTGGCAGAATACGATTTTGAAGGGTGGCATGCTGATCCTTATATCGCTAGGGAATTTCATGGTGTTTGGGGAGACTATGATGTTAAGATCACCATTGATAAAAAATATACTATTGGCGGAACAGGTTATTTACAAAATGCACAAGAAATTGGGCATGGGTACGAAACCAAGGGAACTAAAGTGAAAAGACAAAGAGGAAAAAAACTTACTTGGCACTTTAAAGCGCCTATGGTACACGATTTTATGTGGGCTGCTGATCCAGAATATCTACACGATACACTTAAAATGGAGAACGGACCTACACTTCATTTTTTATATAAGGATAATGCTGAAATTATTGAAAATTGGAAAAAATTACAACCTAAAACGGCTGAAATAATGACCTTTTTCAGTAAAAATATTGGTAAATATCCTTACAAGCAATATTCCGTAATTCAAGGAGGAGATGGTGGAATGGAGTATGCTATGAGTACACTAATTACTGGTGGGCGTAATCTAAATAGTTTAATAGGCGTAACGTCTCATGAAATGGCGCACTCTTGGTTTCAACATATTTTAGCTACAAATGAAGCCAAACATGAATGGATGGATGAAGGTTTTACTTCTTTTATCTCTAGTTTATGTATGAATAAAATAATGGACAGAAATAAGGATAATCCTGTTGCAGGAAGCTACAGAGGTTATTACAACCTTGTAAAATCTGGAAAAGAACAACCTTTAACAACCCATGCAGATAGGTATAGCTACAATGCTGCTTATGGTGCTGCAGCCTACGCTAAAGGGTCTGTGTTTTTAGGACAGTTAGGGTATGTAATTGGACAGGATAAATTAATGGAAACCATTCGAAAATATTATGATGATTTCAAATTTAAACACCCTGTACCAAACGATATAAAAAGAACAGCAGAAAAAGTTTCTAATCTAGAGTTGGACTGGTATTTAACAGATTGGGCACAAACTACAAACACAATTGATTATGCAATTAAAAATGTTTCTGTAGATGGAGAAAACACAAAAATAACTTTAGAACGCATAGGTTTAATGCCAATGCCAATAGATGTTTTAGTTATTTATACTGATGGAACAAAGGAAACTTTTTATTCGCCATTACGAATGATGCGTGGCGAAAAAGACAATCCATATCCAAATTTAAAAAGAACTGTTCTAGAAGATTGGGCATGGACACATCCTACGTACGAATTTACAATTAACAAACCATTGGGTAGTATTAAAACAATAGCTATTGATCCATCTGGATTAATGGCAGATGTAGACAAGAATAATAATGTTTATCAAGCTGAAACAAAATAGTTATACCAGATGAATTTTAAAATGATCGATTAAATTTGAAGTTTATCTTGGTATTATACCAATAATTTACAGGAATTCGCTTGAAACGTATATTTGTTTCAAGCGAATTTTTAGTTTTATACCATTCCTTTAAGCAACTTTACTAATTTTGCTAAAACAAATAGTTCCTATATAAAATATAAAACGTCCCAAAACATTGGGAAGAAAATTACATTTTTAAAAGAAATGCTAGACTTCTCCTTTTCTAAAAAAGAAAAACTAAAAAGTAAAAAACGAATAGAACAATTGTTTTCTGAAGGGAAAAGCATTTCGGTTTATCCAATTCGAGTTTTATACTTAAAAACCAACTTACCAGAAGGCGTAACGTTTCAAACGGGAGTAACAGTACCTAAAAGAAACTTTAAAAGTGCCGTTAAAAGAAACCAAATAAAAAGATTACTCCGAGAAAGTTACCGCTTAAATAAGCATCTAATTTTTAACAATCTAAAGGGGAACTATACCTATATGTTTTTATACCTTGGTAAGGAAATACCACTATTTCATTCTTTAGAAAAAAGTATGGTAGCGGTCATGAAAAAATTAATATTAAAAGAAAGTCATGAAAAAATTAATTAAAAAACAGGTACTCATTCCCGTTTTAGCACTTACTTTTTTAGTTGTTGGTTCTAGTTTTAAAGGTGATTTTTTTGAAATTGCCAAGCAAATAGAAATTTTCACAACACTCTTTAAAGAATTAAACATGAACTATGTGGATGAAACTAATCCCGCAGAGTTAATGGATAATGCTATTAAAAGTATGTTAGGAGGGTTAGATCCATATACCAAGTTTTTAAATGAACAAGATGTTGAAGCTTTCAAAATAAATAATGCAGGTTCTTATTCTGGTATTGGCGCTCTTGTACAATCTTACAAAGACAAATTAGTAATAATAGAGCCACATAAAGATTACCCTGCGGATAAAGCAGGACTAAAATCTGGAGATGAGATTATAAAAATAGGCGATATTTCTGTGTCTGACTTTAAAGACAACGCTACCGAACTATTAAAAGGGGCTAATAATACCAATGTTGAAATCACTTATAAAAGACAAGGGCAAATAAAAACCACTTCAATTCATAGAGAAAAAATAGAAGTAGATGCAGTTCCTTATTACAAAATGGTAAATGCAAAAACTGGTTATATTGTTTTGTCTAAATTTAATAGAAAAGCGTCCCAACAAACAAAAGAAGCCTTAGAAAATTTAAAAAGTGAGGGAGCAACTCAGATAATTTTAGATTTAAGAGGAAACCCAGGAGGCTTGCTATCCGAAGCTATAAATGTCACCAATTTATTTGTTCCTAAGGGAGAAGTTGTTGTTACCACCAAGTCTAAGGTAAAAAAATTCAACAAAATCTACAAAACAAAAAAACAGCCTGCGGACATTAATATTCCTTTGGTTGTGTTAGTCAATGGCAGAAGCGCATCTGCAAGTGAAATTGTATCCGGAAGTCTACAAGACTTAGATAGAGCAGTAATTGTGGGAGCAAGAAGTTTCGGAAAAGGTTTAGTACAACGGCCTATGAAATTAACATACGGAACACAGTTAAAAGTAACTATTTCTCGCTATTATACCGCTTCAGGTAGGTGTATCCAATCCTTAGATTATTGGAATAGAGATAAAGATGGAAAGGCAGTAAAAACTACAGAATTTAACGATTTTAAAACTCGTAACGGTCGTAAAGTACAAGATGGTGGCGGTGTTTTACCAGACATTGAAATTAACTCTCTTAAAGGTAATTCGTTTACAAAAGCTTTAGAAAGAAATAATATTGTTTTTGACTTTGCTACTTCTTACTACTACAAAAATCCAATTACAGAAATGAGCAGTTTTAAGTTTTCTGAAACGGATTTTAATGATTTTAAACAGTTCGTTTCAAAAGGGGATTTTTCGTATGAAACTAAAACCGAAAAAATATTGATTGAAGCAATGAAAGAGGATGACAAAACTATTTTTAATAGTGCTGTCCAAGAAAACTTTAAAAATTTACTATCAGAAATAGATAAAAGTAAGATTAGCGCATTAGATACCTATAAAAAAGAGCTACAGTACAAACTAGAAAGTGAAATTGTAAAGCGCTATTTTTACCGCCAAGGTTTATATGATTATTACCTTAAAAACGATGAAGCAATACTAGTTTCTGCAACTCTTTTAGCAGATGAAAAAAAATATAATGCTATTTTAAAATAGTCTAAAAAATGCTAACGTATCTTTGCTTGCGAATAGTAGTATTACCATGAAAAAATCATTAACAAGAATAAATAAATACTTAAGCGAAGTTGGTTATTGCTCCAGACGGGCAGCGGATAAACTAATAGACGAAAAACGCGTAACTATAAATGGCGTTGTTCCAGAAATGGGTACAAAAATTGCCTCAGGAGACGTAGTTAAGGTAGATGGCAAGCTTATAGTCGCATCAACAGAAAAACCTGTTTATATCGCTTTTAATAAGCCTGTTGGGGTTGTTTGCACTACCGATGCAAAAGTAGAAAAGAACAACATAATAGATTACATTAAGTATCCAAAACGAATTTTTCCTATTGGTCGTTTAGACAAACCCAGTGAAGGTCTTATATTTTTAACCAATGATGGAGATATTGTAAATAAAATATTACGCGCACGAAATAAACACGAAAAAGAATATGTAGTTAGTGTAAATAAAGTTCTGAACAACGATTTTATACAAACTATGGGGAACGGCATCCCTATATTGGATGGTATTACGCGTAAATGTAAAGTGGAGTTAATAAATAAGTTTACTTTTAAAATTATACTAACACAGGGTTTAAATCGTCAAATTCGTAGAATGTGCGAATATCTAGGGTATCATGTTGTTAGGTTGCAGCGTATACGTATCATGAACATTTCACTTGATTTAGCAGTTGGAGAATGGCGGTATTTAACAGAAGAAGAGCTAAACGATATTAATTCTTCTGTAGCTTCCTCATTTAAAACAAATACTGATTAAAACCCAAAGCAGAACCTCGGGCCATAAAAAAGGAACAGCACTTTATCATTTCAATGCTATCCCAATAATTGTTGAGAGGAAATTAAACCCAATTATAGAATTAAAAAAAAGACATAATACAAAGATTTGGTTCTGTATTCTCCTAGAATTATGTACATTAAACCAACGCTGGCGGTAATTTTAATGACCTTGAAGAAATTTCTATCAAACATATATAAAGTAAATGATAAAGTACTTGAAGAATACCTCTCTCATTGGTCTGAATACAGAATACCTAAAAAAACCTTAATTACCGAAACCGGAAAAACTGAAGGTTATATATATATTGTAAAAAAAGGAATCCAAAAATCATACTATTTAAATGAAGGAAAAGAGCATATTATGTTTTTCGCCTACAATCCATCGTTTAGTGGTGTTTTAGAATCTTTTTTTACTCAAACACCTTCTAAGTATTACCTTGAAACAATAACCAATAGTGTTTTTTTGCGTTTATCATATAAAAAACATATTCAATTAATAAAAGAACATCGCGGACTTGAAACTCTTTTTAGAAAAATTACAGAACATTTATTATTGGGCATTATTGAAAGACATCATCAATTAATGGCATTTAATGCCGAAACTCGTTTTAAATATTTTGTAAAGAGAAGTCCACATTTGCTTAATATGGTTCCTCAAAAAGATATAGCATCTTATCTCCGAATTGACCCTACTAATTTCAGTAAATTTATCAATACCATTGAGATTTGAAATCTTGGTTTTTACCAAGAATAGTAAAGTGAATAATTAAGACATTTGTCTCATAACAAAAATTTATGAAATTATGAGATTAATGAAACACACCTTAATAATTGCGACCACACTGTTTGCAATTAATACATATTCACAACAAAACAGCACTATGACAAATCAAAAAATTGTAAAAAAATTTTTAAATGGATTTAATAATCCTGCACAAATTCAAGAATCGTTAAATTTATTGGCAGATGACTACAAATTTAAAAATCCGATGGTTGAACTGAATTCCAAAGTGGAATTCATCAAATTAGCACAAGAAATTGGAAAAGCGATAACTGGGATAGAAATTATCAATACAGTCGGAAATGGAAATTGGGTAGCTACATTCTATGAATTTAAATCATCTATCTCTGGATTGGAATCAAATACAGCATCTGAATGGTTTAGGCTTGAAAATGGAATGATAAAAGAATCTCACTTGATTTATGATGCTTCGGAATGGCGAAAATTTTATGAGAAAATGAAAAAATAAATAGGACGATTTGATAGCAATTATAAAATAGAATTATCATGGAGCAAAAAGAAATATATAATGAATAAACTTTAAAAATATTTAGCTGCAAACGCCTTATTATCAGCAGTTTCAGGAATAATACTGATTTCATTAAACAGACAAATCGCAGATTTATTTGGAACCGAAAATAATACTGTGTTTTGGATTGCTGGTTTGGTTCTCATTTATTTTTCACTTACAATTTGGTATGAAATAGGCAAACAACGTAGATTAGCTGTTTTATGGATTATTATTCAAGATTTCATTTGGGTAATAGGAAGCCTTATCCTTATACTTCTTAATCCGTTCAAAATTACACAGACTGGAAATATAATAATCGGAATCGTTGCGATACTTGTATTATTTATGGGAGTAAATCAGTTGATTGCATTAAATAATTGATTCATTTTCTCATAAAATCTACCATCAATAACCAAGCATTTTTACCTATCAATAACACGGTCGGATACTGGGTTGCTTGGTGCTTTATTTCCTATGGTTTTTCTAAATAACCTCGACCCAAGGCTACGGAGGTTTTAAATAGTAATTTCCTTTTTATTCAACACAAGCTCCAGTAAATTAAACTCAATTCGGCTATCGCCCTGCGATTAAAATTGTTCTAGCAAATAATTAATTAGATCCGTTGTGGTTATTATTCCAACAAGTTTATTGTTATCTACGACAGGGATAGCATGAAATTCTTTTTTAGATAAAATTTCTGCAACCTCTTTAATTGTTGTTTCCGACGATATGCAAACTAAATTTTTAGCCATAACCTGCTCCAAGGTAAACATATTGTAAACCGTTGTTTCTACAAATTCTTCATCCTCGCCTATAGCATCAGCAAAGCTAATTCTAAGCAAGTCTGTATAACTAAGCATTCCAATAATAGCTTCTCCAGAAACCACAGGAATATGCCGTATTCTTTTCGTTTTAAATAAATGTTCCGCAGTTTCTAAACTATCTTTATTTGTTAAGGTTACCACCTCTTTTGTCATTATTGTTGAAATTGGCGTTCTTTTTTTCATGGTCTATTCATTTTAAAATTCATACTAAAATTAGGGCGTAAAACCTTTTTATATAATGATAAATATCATAAAAGTCACTTCCTGAAAAACTTTTAAAAATGATTGATAATTGGGCGAATTGCAATACATTGTATACATTGCCTGTACAAACCAAGTATTCGTATAAGTCACCAATGAAAAATGAATAAAATAAAAGTAGCGGAACTTTTTGCAGGAGTAGGCGGATTTAGACTTGGGCTAGAAAAAAATAATAATTTCGAAATAGTTTGGAGTAACCAATGGGAGCCATCTACAAAAAAACAACATGCATCATTAGTATATGAAGCTCGTTTTGGTAAAAAAAATCATAGTAATAAAAATATATCAGAAGTTACGGTTTCAGACATTCCCGACCATGATATTTTAGTTGGTGGCTTTCCTTGCCAAGATTATTCCGTAGCAACCACACTACATAATTCTAAAGGGTTATTAGGAAAAAAAGGTGTCCTCTGGTGGTCTATACATCGAATTCTAAAAGAAAAAAAGAATCCTCCTAAATACCTTTTTTTAGAAAATGTAGATCGCTTACTAAAATCACCTGTATCCCAAAGAGGAAGAGATTTTGCTATAATGCTGAAAAGCCTCAATGATTTAGATTATGCTGTGGAATGGCGTGTAATTAATGCTGCTGATTATGGAATGCCGCAGCGTAGAAAAAGAATTTTCTTTTTAGGCTATCATAAATCCACCCTCTTATATAAATCGCTTCTAGCAACAAATAAACAAAACTGGATGGATACCAATGGCGTTATAGCAAACGCTTTTCCTGTACAAAAACTAACTTCTGAACCTCTTACTATTCCTTTAGAAAAAGATTTAGTCAGCCTATCCGAAAATTTTAATAAAAACAAAAAAGTATCCCCTTTTTTAAACACTGGTATTTTAATAAAAGGAAAAGTATCCACCTCTAAAACAACGGTAGAATATAATGGATTAAAAAAAGTTTTGGGAAATGTATTACAAAAAGAAGCGGTAGATAATTCCTTCTATATTCAAAAAGAAGAAATAGAAAAATGGAACTATTTAAAAGGAGCAAAAAAAGAGGTTCGAAAAACAAAAGAAGGTTTTGAGTATAGTTATAGCGAAGGAAATATGCCTTTTCCTGATAATTTAAAAAATGCTTCCCGTACTATAATCACAGGAGAAGGTGGTAAATCTGCCTCTAGATTTAAGCATGTAATACAAACAAAAAAAGGACTACGGAGATTAACACCAAAAGAGTTAGAGCGTTTAAATATGTTTCCTGACAACCACACAAAACTACAAGGGATTAGCGATGCTAAACGAGCTTTTTTTATTGGTAATGCACTAGTCGTTGGTGTTATAGAAAAAATTGGAAATGCTTTGTTTGAAAAAATATCAAAACCTAACTAGATTTTAACATTCCAATATGTGGAATACCATCTTCTAGATACTCCTCCCCTTCCTTTTTAAAACCAAGAGAGCTGTAAAATTTAATAAGATAAGTTTGTGCAGATAAATGAATACTTTTTTCTTTAAACTTTTCTTCCACAGCATTTATAGAAGCTTTCATAATTGCATAACCATACTTATACTTACGTTCGCAATCTTTTACCACTACCCTACCAATACTCGCTTTACTAAAATAATCACCCGCATTAAAAACTCTTGTATAGGCAACAATAGTCCCTTTTTTACTTCCTATAATATGAATTGCTTTTTTGTCTTTACCATCAATATCTTGGTATACACAATCCTGTTCCACAACAAAAACTTCGCTTCGTAACTGTAAAATGGCATAAAGTTCAGAAACGGTTAATTCATCAAAAGACTTTACACTTATATCTATCATTCTAATCTTGTATTATCGTATGTTTACTTTTACATCTTCCAAATTCTGGCTGCAAATTTATATGGTTGATTCCAAAATTATGAAATACGTCCTCCTCTATTTTCTCCAAGATACGGTCAAATTCTGATAAATTAATATCTTTTCTAAAATCGATATGTGCTTCTAAATGTGTTTCCGATTCATTTAATTGCCATATATGTACATGATGCACATTAGCAATACTTTCTATTTTAGAAATAGCAGTAACTACTTTTTGAACATCCACCGTTTCTGGTGTGAATAACATTAAAATCTTAGTAGCATCTTTTATAAGTGCATAACCAACATAAATTAGATAAATAGCAATCATAAAAGTAAGAACCGAATCTATCCAAAAAATACCATAAAACTTCATAAGTAAACCACCTACTAAAACAGCAACAGATGCCATCATATCCGTAAATAAATGTAAATATGCAGATTTCATATTCATATTAGTAGTAGCATCTTTTTTAAGCAATAGTACACTATATCCATTTGCCAAAATACCTAATAAGGATAACAAAATAACAAGATTAGATTCAATTTCTTGAGGATCAAGAAATCGCTCAACAGCCTCTTTTATCAATATAATTGCAACAATAATTAAAGTTGCAGCATTGACAAAAGCAGCTATGATTTCTGCTCGTTTATAACCAAATGTTTTGTTTGTTGATGCTTCCTTTTTCGATAACCTAGTAGCTATATAACTTATAACTAAAGATAAAACATCACTAAAATTATGAAGAGCATCTGAAAGTAATGCTAAACTTCCTGATAAAAGTCCTCCAATAACTTGAGAAATAGTAATTATTATATTTAGAAATATAGTGAAAAGAAGATTATTTCCATTAGTGCCATGAGAATGATTATGATGTGCCATTATATAATTTTACATCAAAAGTAAAACTATGTTTCTGCAACTAGATTGCAATCTTTACAAATACCATTCATATAAACTTGAATATCTGTAACTAGATAATCTTTATCCAAATTATTAAATATTTCTAAATCTACAGGTATACAAAATATACTTTTACACTTTTTACACTTTAAATGAGCATGGTGGTCATTATGTAAAACACCATCACAATCATCCGCACATAAAGCATAACTTTTTATTCCGTCAGAAGAAATAATACCATGCAAAATACCCTCTTTCTCAAATAACTTTAAAGTTCTAAAAATGGTAGACTTATCCGAATAGAACAATTCATCTTCAATATCTTTAAGAGAAAAAGCAGTATTATTTTTTATAAAAAAACGTAAAACTAATAAGCGAATAGGAGTTTCTTTAATCCGCTTCTTTTGTAATAAGCTATTTTCAAAAGAAGCGTCCATATTTTAAGAACAAGAAATTTTATCTACTCTTCTTTCATGACGTCCTCCTTCAAAAGAAGTATTTAAAAATGTTTCTACCATTTCTAATGCTTGTGGTAAAGAAACAAAACGCGCAGGAATACTTAAAATATTAGCATTATTATGTAATCTGGCCAATTCTACAATTTCTTTATTCCAACAAAGAGCGGCTCTTACTTTTTGGTGTTTATTAGCAGTCATTGCAGCACCATTACCACTACCACATATAATAATTCCTAAATCCGCCGTTTTTAATACAATGTCTTTAGCTACCGGGTGCATAAAATCTGGATAATCAACACTATCAGAACCATCCGTTCCATAATTAGTAACTTCTATATTTTTTGACTTTAAAAGACCTATTATTGCAAGTTTGTAAGTTGTACCAGCATGATCATTACCTATAGCTATTTTCATTATGTTGAAAGTTTGTTATTTGACAACAAAGGTACTGAATACCTTTGTTTTTTGGTGAAACATTGTGTTATTAACATTGGTAATAATAAAAAGTACACAAAACGTTGTATTCAAAGGAGTTTAGTAAATATGTAAATTGTTAATAGTTTACTCATAAAATATAATTACTAAATTTTCGTTTTAAGTTTAAATAGTGCTCTACAAAATATATTATTAAAAAAGAAAAGTACTTCTTATAAATTAAGAAAAAGATATCAATACTTTCTTATAAGAAACTAACAACAAAATTAAATTAACTTATAAAAAAAACACTGTTAATATCACTTGTTAATAACAGTTAATAATTATCATAAAAGGTTGGTTTATATACACAGAATATAAAAATAAGTACTTTATAAATTGTCAATAAATAATAATATTGGTTGAAAACAAATATTCCTTCAAAATTTTATAGCAACTATTAACAAGCTATAATCATCACCATTTTTTTTAAAATTTAATTAAAAGAAAAATAATATATATTATAAATGTTGATAACAACAAAAATTTTGAAAATTGAATTTATAGTTAGATAAGGAATTAATGATTCCTCTATGGAATATAATTTGTAATTTTCCAAAAAGAAATAAAAAAGATTAATGTCAAGAAGAAACGATAAGACAAAAAATAATTTCAAAAACGAAATAACTAGAGGTATATTTACTGTACTTGAAAAAGATAAAACTAAAGAGTATAATTATAAGGAAATAGCGGAAAGAATTGGATTAAAAGATCCTTATGCTAGAGAGATACTCGTTAAAAAATTATCGCAATTAAAAGAAAAAAGAAGAATATTAGAGGTAAGTAAAGGCAAATATAAAGCTATGGCTACCTCTAAAAGTTACCATAAAGGAACCGTAGATTTAACCTCTAGAGGTAATGCCTATATTTTAATAGAGGAGATGGACGATGATGTATTTGTTCCTTTCAATAAATTAAAAAGAGCTTTTCATGGCGATACGGTAGAATTGTATGTATATCCTAAAAGAGGTGGAAAAAAATTAGAAGGAGAAATAACAAAAATTTTAGAAAGAAAGAAAACAGATTTTGTTGGAATTTTAGATTTACAGAAAAAGTTTGGATTTGTTCGCCCTTCGGATCCTAGAATGTATAAAGATATTTTTGTTCCAATAGCAGAAATAGATGGTGCAAAAGATGGGGATAAAGTTATTGTTCAAATATATGAGTGGCCAGCCAATGAAGATTCTCCTTATGGAGAAATTATTCAGGTTTTAGGAAAACCAGGAGAGCATAACACAGAAATTCATTCCATTTTAGCGGAGTATGGTTTACCATACGAATTTCCAAAGGAAGTAGAAGATTTTGCTAATGGAATAGATACTTCTATTCAAGAAAAAGAAATAGCTAAAAGAAGAGATATTAGAGAGGTTTTAACCTTAACAATAGATCCAAAAGATGCAAAAGATTTTGATGATGCACTTTCTTTTCAAAAGTTAGAAAATGGCAACTACGAAATAGGAATACATATTGCAGATGTTTCTCATTATTTACAACCAGATACTATTTTAGATGATGAAGCTTATAATAGAGCTACCTCTGTATATTTAGTAGATAGAGTTGTTCCTATGTTACCAGAGGTACTTTCTAACAATGCCTGTTCTTTACGACCAAATGAGGAAAAATATACTTTTTCAGCAATTTTTGAATTAGATACTAACGCAACTATTGTAAACGAATGGTTTGGTAGAACAGTTATTAATTCTAATGAACGTTTTGCTTATGAAGAAGCACAACATATTATAGAAACTAAAGAAGGTACAATACCTGAAGATATTTCTATAAGAGAAAATGCGTATACAGTAGACAATGAAATTATTGATGCGGTTTTAACATTTGATAGGTTAGCTAAAATTCTTCGAGAAAGAAGAATGATATCTGGAGCAATTTCTTTTGATAAAATTGAAGTTAAGTTTATTCTTAATGAAAATAGTGAGCCTCAAGGAGTATTTTTTAAAGAAAGTAAAGATTCAAATAAGCTTATAGAGGAGTTTATGTTAATGGCAAATAGAAAAGTTGCTGAGTTTATTGGAAAACAGAAACCAGAAAAGACTTTTATTTACCGTGTGCATGACGAACCAAATGAGGAAAAATTAAGTGCTTTAAATACTATTATTTCTCGTTTTGGACATAAATTAGACTTTAAAAACAGAAAAAGTATATGTGAATCTTTAAACCAACTATTAGTAGATGTAAAAGGTAAAAAAGAACAAAATTTGGTAGATACTTTAGCAATAAGAACTATGAGTAAAGCTATTTATACTACAAAAAATATTGGTCATTATGGTTTGGCTTTTGATTATTACTCCCATTTTACTTCGCCTATTCGTAGGTATCCGGATGTAATGGTACATCGTTTGTTACAGCATTATTTAGAGGAAGGAAAAAAAGTAAATTCAGATAGTTATGAAGAAAAGTGTAAACATTCTTCAAATATGGAAGGTTTAGCTTCAAGTGCAGAAAGAGATTCTATTAAATACATGCAGATTAAATTTATGCAAGACCATAAAGATTCTGAATTTGCAGGAGTTATATCTGGAGTAACAGAATGGGGTATTTATGTAGAAATCATAAGTAACAAATGCGAAGGAATGGTTCGTATACGCGATATTAAAGATGATTATTACACTTTTGATGAAAGAGAATATGCTATAGTTGGTGAGAAAACGAAGAATACCTACCAATTAGGAGATAAAGTTACTGTAATGGTAAAAAATACAGATTTAGAAAAAAGACATTTAGATTTTACATTATTAGGAAAAATAGATTAAAATTAAGTAATACTATTGTTATGTGTAGCATAATTAATTAGTTTAGAGTAGTATTTTGGAATGAAATTTGCCAATACATAAATAGTATTTAAAAATATAATAATGAAAAATCTAATTTTACTACTTGTTTTGTTAACAGGTTATCAATCAGTAATAGCTCAAAATGAGAAAATAACACAAGAACTTCAAGAGTTTACAAAAATTAAAGGTTTTGATGGTTTATCTATAAATTTAATAAAATCTGATGTTAATAGAGCTGTAATAACAGGGGTTAATACAGGAAAAGTTTCTATTGTTAACAACAAGGGAGTGTTAAAACTTAAAATGGAAATCGTAAAGATTTTTAGTGGTTATAGGACATTTATCGATTTGTATTATACGGAGACACTTGCGGTATTAGATGTAAACGAAGATGCAAGAATAACATCGGAAGAAATTATTAAACAAACTGTATTAGAGTTAAAGTCGCAAGAAGGAGGAGAACTTATAATTGCTACTGATGTAGAACAATTGTTAATAAAAGTTGTTTCAGGTGGTGTTATTACAACATCAGGAGTTTCTACAAATCAAGATGTTAAAATCAATACAGGCGGAACTTACAAAGGCGAAAATTTAAAAACAAGCTTAACTACTGTAAGTGTAAATGCAGGTGGTACAGCAGAAATATTTGCTAGTGATTATGTAAAAGCAATTGTAAAAGCAGGAGGTGTTGTAAAGGTACATGGAAATCCAAAAAAGATGGATGAGAAAACTGTATTTGGCGGAAAAATTAAAAGAATGTAATACCTACAGAGTTAGATGTTAGAAGATATACAAGCTGCAATTCCCTTAGGTTTTTTTTTAAGTTTTATGATTGGACCTGTTTTTTTTGTGCTTTTAGAAACGAGTGCAACAAGAGGGTTTAGAGCTGCAATATGTTTTAATTTTGGGGTTATAATTGCAGATATTGTATTTCTTGTAATGGCTTATTTTAGTAGTTATCAGCTACTAGAAAATTTGAGCAACCAACCAGGTTTATTTGTTTTTGGCGGAATGATTCTTTTGGTTTATGGAATAACAATATTCTTAAAGAAAGAAGTAAAAAACAGACCTCAGAATATAAAAACCACCAAAGGAGATTATTTGAGCTTATTTATAAAAGGATTTTTACTGAATTTTATAAATATTGGAGTACTTGTTTTTTGGTTAGGAGTTATTATAGTCGTGGGTCCAAGTTTAGAAAACGAACCAAATAGAATTTGGGTATTCTTTTCTGCAATGATTGGAGCTTATTTTGTAACAGATTTATTTAAAATATTGTTAGCAAAACAATTACGTTCTAAACTTACGCCAAAAAGAATTTATAGAATTAAAAAAGGGTTGGGAATAATATTAGTTATTTGCGGACTGGTACTTATAACAAAGGGTTTCTTACCAAAAGACAAACTAAATATTCAAGAAGGTTTAGAATTAATTAGAGAATAAAATAAAAGAGTTTTTTAGAGGCATCGAGTAGAATCGAACTACTGTATATAATCTTGCGGATTAAAGCCTAACCACTCAGCCACAATGCCATGGTTCAAATTTACAATTTTGAAGAACCTTTCCAAAATTCTATAACGAATAAATATACATTTAATCGAATTCTTTATTCTAGCTTTTTTTAAAGAATAAAAAACCCTGCTTTTACTTATATTTGCTGGCTTAATCTTTAATTATACTTAGTATGAATCGTATTGCTAACATCTTTGTTTTTTGCCTATTAGTATCTTGTAGTTTGGAAAAAGAGAAAAAAGAAGAAGAGGATTTTGTCGCTAAAAACGAAGTTGAAATTAAAGAATACATAAAAACTCATAATTTAACCGCTGAAAAGAGTAGTACAGGACTGTATTATGTAATAACAGAGCTAGGAAATGGTGAGCATCCAACAAAAACCTCATCGGTTACTGTTGCTTATAAAGGGTATTATACAGATGGGTCTGTTTTTGACAAAAGTTCAGACGATGGTATTACTTTTAATTTACAACAAGTGATAAAAGGATGGACAGAAGGAATCACGTATTTTAAAGAAGGAGGAAGTGGAATTCTATTAGTACCATCATATTTAGGGTATGGTAGCAATAATTATAACGGTATACCAGGTGGTTCTGTTCTTGTTTTCGATATTAAGTTGGTAGAAGTAAAATAGTAGTGTACCAGGTGTAAGAATCAAGTATATAAGTACATTTAGTAAAAATAGAAGATAAATAAAAAACCCTTATCAAAAAAAGATAAAGGTTTTTTTAGAGGCATCGAGCGGATTCGAACCGCTGTACGAGCTTTTGCAGAGCCCTGCCTAGCCACTCGGCCACGATGCCTTTTGTGCTACAAATGTAGTACTTTTTTTAAGTATCTAAAAGGTAAAATTACGTTCTCTTTTCTTTTAAGCAAACAGTAACTGTTTTTACATCTCCGCCAATAGGTGGATTAATTTTGGCAACAGAAATTTTAATTTTAGTAACCATTTTAATTTCAAGAAAAATACGGTCTACTATCCTTTTAGCAACATGTTCTAGTAGCTTAGATTTTATAAGCATTTCTTGTTTTACAATATGGTTTATATGAACGTAATCTACGGTGTCTAGTAAATTATCGGAGATAGAAGCTTTTTTAAGATTTGCATTAACGGTAATATCTACACTATAATTGCTTCCAATAATACTTTCTTCCTCTAAGCAACCGTGATAGGCATATACTTTTATTGTATTAACTTTTATTTTACCCACAAAAAAATAGTTTTTACAAACTTAATCTAAATATTGGGATAAAATTTAATAAGTACACCTACAATTACTAAGTCCTTGGAATAGGTCTACACCAATAGTTATTACGTGTGTACCAGTAGTATATTTATTTATTTCGTTAAGAATTATTTGGTAAGAATAACCAAAATAAAAATTACTTTTTTTAAGCCCCATAATTGGAGCAATATAATGTGGTTTTCCTATTTGATCATTTAAAAATCTGTAGGTAGCTCCAAAATAATAATAATCTTCATGAATATAATAACGGAACTTAATATTTAAATCTGCTTCAGATCTTCCATCACTTTCAAAAAGTTTATAAAGAATAGAGGGTTCTATTTCTAAATCACTGTTTTTACTTTTTTTATACCGATAACCTGCATAGGCATAATAATTTCTAAGTCTATTAGGTTCATAAGTTTCGTTAAAAATGGATAAATCTTTATTTAATAAGTTAGATGCATTTAAACTAAGGTAGAATTTATTTTTTCTATATAAAAAACCAACATCAAAATTATGATTTATTGTGGAGCGATCATCTGTTACAGCATTGTCTGGGTCAGTTACAGATTGATTAAATTTTTCAATATCTATACGAAACTGATTAAAGTTGTAGGAAATACCAAAGGATAAAAATTCATCGTCATAGCGATCTAGAATTAAGTGATGGGCAAAAGATAATCTAGCTCCTTGCTGTTTCGTATTTCCATTACTATCATTGTATAAAAACATACCTATACCAGATTTATTTCCAATTCTAGCATCTGCTGCAATAGATTGAGTGTCTGGAGCATCTTTTATACCAACCCACTGGGTAAGTCCGTTCATACGTATTTTTATATGATCGCCTATCCCGGCATATGTAGGAGATAAAACAAAAGGGTTATCTGCCAAATATTGGGAAAGCTGAGGTGAGTTAAGCTCTTGTGCTTTTGTAGCTCCTAGACCTAGGAGAAACATTAATATTAGCAATTTATTACGCATATTTTTTTTAGTTATTATCTTTATCTATTGAGGGAGTAATATCCCACAAAATTTCTAGCATCAGCCTCCTCATTTAATTTTATAATTACCAAAAGACAACCGAAAGGAGTTTATTTCTTTTGATATACCCCATCCCAATCAGCCTCTTATATTTTTATTCTATAAACCTCTTTACCATAACGATTAAAAATCACAGTTAGTATTTTAATAAAGGTTTCATTTTTTAAGTAATAAACATTGTTTTTCTATCCTTACCTAGAGTAAATAAATTGGTAATTTTCATTATATAAAGGATGTAATTTTTCTATTTTTTAAGAAAAATTAATTGTTATTTTATAGTACATCACACATTAGAAAATATTTTTTATTACATTTTAAACACTTAATAATGAAGTGCTAATGTGTGATGTGGGTTTTTATTATTATCTATACAAGGTGAAATGACCTGTAAATTCTCTATCATCCTTATCGCCTTGTAATTTTATTACATACCAGTAATCACCAGTTGGTAGATTAGTGTTTTGGTATAATCCATCCCAACCACTATCATTTATTCCCATTCTATACACTTCTCTTCCATAACGGTCAAAAATAATAGTCATAATTTCTGGGAAGGATTCAAGATTTTTTGGAATCCAAGTATCATTTTTACCATCACCATCAGGAGTAAAGAAGTTAGGAATTTTAATATCTATAAACTCCATAAAAATATTTTTAGAAACAGCACAACCGTTTTCGTCTGTTACTGTTACGGTGTACGTATCCGTTCTATAAATATTGAATTTACCATTGGTAGTTATTTCACCATCGAGAGTAATTATATAATCCTCTCTTCCTCCAGATGCAATAGCAGTTATTTCATTGATATTGTTTTGTTCTAGAACAAGAGCTAAAGGTTCAAAACTAGCTACAGTAAAGTCGTACGTTTTAAGACAACCATTAGCGTGGAAAATAGTTATAGAATGATCACCAGGAGAAATATCTCCAAAGTTAGGCTCTATTACCATATTTGCTGGATCATTAGAATCTAATGCATACATAACATCTGGTAGAACGGTAGCGTCTTCGAAAGTAATACCTACAGAGGCTGTTGGACTGTTTTCTGAACATTCATAAACAGGAACCACAGTTGCATTAATATTTACACCAGGGTCAATTTCAATAATTAAGTTAGAATCACAATCATTGGCATCTTTTACAAAAATTACATGAGTTCCAGAAGCAAGTCCAGTAAATGAAGTTTGATCCGCTATAAAATCAGCATCACTATTAGAATTTATACTTGTCCTATAAGGAGCAGTACCACCAGAAATATTAATTTGTATAGATCCGTCTTCACTACCAGCACAAATTTCTGGTAGAACTTCTGTTGGTGCAATTACTACAGAATCTGGTTCTGTAATAGTAAAATCTAATTTTTCAAAACAACCTTTTACATCTTGCGCAATAACAACATAATCTCCAGGAGTTAGATCCGTAAAGCTGCTTATCGTATCAAACTTATTTAAATTAGGAGAAATAGCATAGGTGTAAGTTCCAGAGCCACCACTTAGACTCATAGTAATAGATCCATCATCTGCACCATTACAAGATATATTTGTAAAGGCATAATCTACGACAAGCGGCGTAGGTTCTAAAACTTCTATTTCTACGGTACTTTGTGCACAATTACCATCACTAGTTACTTGAATATAGTAACTACCAGCAGTTAAGTTTCTAAATACAGCCTGAGAGACATTTGTCACCGGTCCTTGAACACGATTAGTAAATGCTGCATCTGTAAATAATTCATAAGAATAGTTTCCTAATCCGCCAGAAGCGTCTGCAGTAATACTAGCAGTTGCTTCACCATTACAATTAACATAAGCATCCGTTTTGTCTATATCAATAACAATAGGTGCTATTTCTTGAATCAAAATCTGATTAGAAATCATAGCCTTACAACCATATTGATCTACAACATAATATTGGTATGGAGTTGTATTCGCAGTAATATTTGTAAACATATGTGTATTTCCACCAGACATTGCAACAAAGGAACCAGCTGTACCAGTAGTACTATAACTATAAGGAGCGCTTCCTCCTGTGGCAGTTAATGTTAAAGAGGCATCTGTATCACAAGTTAATCTATTAGCAAGAGCTAAAGAACTAGATACTTTTGCAGGTTCACTAATGGTAACTTGTGGTGTTGGAATACCACAATTCCATCCATCAGAAACAGTAATGCTATACGTACCAGCACCTAAATTATTAAATGTTGGGTCAAACTGTCCACCAGTGGTATAGGTAATAACACCAGCTTCGATATGATTTAATTGGTATTGGTAATTGCCAACACCCTGACCACCAGAAATTGAAATTGCAGTTACAGAAGCATTTGTATCTCCTTCACAAACCAAATCGGTAAGTGACTGGGATATGTTCGCTTGAATAATCGTTGCAGGATCTAATGTTTCTGATGCATTGTAAGCACATCCGCCAGCATCCGTAATAACTACGCTATAGTTTGCTGCAGATAAACCAGTAAATGTATGGCTTAACACATTGGTTACTGAATTTACAACACCAGTGCTATTGTTTGTAATTTGAATAGTATAAGGAGAATATCCGCCAATTGGATTAACATATATTTCACCTAAGTCATTGGTACAAGTTACGTCTGCTACTTTGTTTGCTGTTGCAGAAAGAACAATGTCTGGGGAGACTACTTTAACAGTATTAGAATCGTCAGAACAAAGAGTACTTAATGCATCAGTTTCTAGTACACGAACAAAGAAACTACCGCCAGGAACATCTATAGATTGTGGGTTCGTAGAGGTATTTACATTAGCTGTAATACCTGTACTAACACCAGTTATAGCATTAAACACTTCATAGGAATAGCCACCAGAATATCCAGAAATTAGAATATCTATTTTGCCTGTAGGTGTTCCGAAACAAGTTACTTGCGATGTAGCAGTAGCAGTTACTTCGATTAAATCGTAAGGGTTAATTGTATACTGGTTTGTATCTACAAAACAACCAGTTTTTGTATCCGTAACTCTGATGGTATAATTACCAACTTCGGTAAGGTCGAATTCTGCTGTATTATACATTGGAGTTGCTGTTTGCGTTCCGTTAGGGTTTCCAAGCGGCAACAATGTATAGGTGTAGGTATTTGTTACGTCACCATTATCAGATATAGTAACTAAAACTTCTTCTGGATTAGCACAAGTAATAGCTGCTATTTGGGTAACCGCCACGGTAAATTTATTTAATGGCTCTATTACAACTGTTTCTGTAGCAGGGCAACTTTTAGCATCTTTTACAGATACAATAATAGTTTGTTGTGTACCATTGTCTATAATTTCAAAGGTATTTGAGGTTTGATAAGCAACACCGTCTATACTGTATAAATATGGGCTAGTTCCCGAAACGGTTCCAGGAGTTGTAGCACCATCTAATATACTTACTGTAATAACAGATGTATTTATACCATTTGAAGGGTTACAACTGAAATCTGTTGCAACAGCATCTATTAGTAATTGTGTTGGTTCTGTAATAATAATTGTTTGCCACACCTCACAATCTCTAGGAGATTCTACCTTTACTTGGTATATATTTGCAGCTAAATTATTAAAAATAGGACTTGTCTGTAAAACTTGTACTATGGTAGTACCAGCCGCATCATATAACGTATAGTTATAAATTGGATTATCATTAACACCACTAGACGTTGGTACTAAATTAATAGTTACCTGTCCATCAGCTAGTCCGAAACAAGAAACATGTACAGGAGTATAATCTAATAAAGTTACTGCTGTAGGAGCATCTAAAACTTTGGTTATTGTTTTTTCACAAACTGGATTATTTGTATCCAAATCACGAACAGTAACGCTGTAGGTTCCTGCTTGTGATAAGCTAGAGAATACACCGGTAGAATTTGCAGGTTGAACAGATCCATCAGGATACGTAGCTATAAACTCTAGATTTGTAGACCCACCTATTACAGATACGGTTATTCTTCCTCCTTGAGGAGAAGCACAATTTATAATAGGATTATTGGTCGTAATACTAAGGTTCAATTCTTCATATAAGGTTATGTCATTCGTTGGAGAAGAACAACCCCATTGATCGCTTACGATTACACTATAAGTACCAGCACCTAAATTAGAGAATATCGCTGTTGTTTGTATTGCTCCTATTGGAGACCCACCTTTAACTAATTGATAGCTATAGTTACTGCCTTGTCCGTTAGAAACAGGTGTAACTTCAATTTCTCCTTGTAAATTAGTACAGTTTTCTTGGTTAATTCGTAATACAGCAGTAATTGCAATTGGGTCAGATAAATTAATACCATTTTTCACCATTTGCACACATCCATTTTTGTCTTTTACCCAAGCTTGGTAAGTTCCGGCACTAAGGTTTTCAAACTTAGGACTAGCAACATATTCACTTGGGACTATTGGCATTGTTGGAGCAGTAGTACCTACATAGTACGTATAATCACCCCATCCGCCATCGACGTTTATAATATCTATTATACCATCAGAACCAGGCACACAAGTAATAGGTGTTTCAACTGTATTTCCTGTAATAGCTGCTTCAGGACCAAGAATGGTAAAAGCATGTGTGTAAGTACATTTTGGGTTGTTAGACAAAGTAACTTCTACAAAATAAACTCCGGCAACTAAACCAGGTGTAGAAGAAGGTATTATAAAGTTTCCATCAGGATCAGTTCCTGTAACCGAAGTATCATCAGAAAAATCCAAAGGAGTCCCATTTGTATTCCAAAGTACCCAAACAATAGTATCTGAATAAGTTACATTAGAAGCATCTTTAAGGTTATATTGTACTCTACCTTCATTTCCGTTATAACAAATTACATCGCTAAGTTTTGTAAATTCTAAGTCTAAATTTTTAGAATCGATTACGGTTTCAGAGGTATTAATAACACAGCCCGTATCCTTATGTCTAATAAGGAAACTGTACGTATTTATTCCAAGACTTGTGAATATATTAGAATCTTGCCAAGTTGTGCCATTATCTTTACTATACTCAAGTTTAGTGGCATCACTATTTGTAGTGGTAGCAGTAATAGTTATTACAGCATCATTACCTGGATCACACGTAATTTCTGTTGTAACGGCTGCTGTAGCATTAACTAATTTATCAAAAGATTGGATTGTAGCATTAACAGGTTCCGAGCAATCATTATCATCATAAACATTAATGGTGTAATTACCACCACTAGTGTTCGTTTCTGTATAGGTATTACTAGGGCTATCTTGCACAACAATTGGATCTCCAACAGCAGCGGTATTAGGATCATCATTATTAATAAATTCGTAACGCACAAAGTTATTAGACCCACCATTTACGGTAGTAACCGTAATAGTTGCATTATCTGTATTATTACCATTAGCACATCCAAATTCTACAATAGCTACAGGAGCAATTACAATTGCATTTGGTTGTGTAATAGGAATAGAAACAGAAGTTGTTGTACAACTATTAGTACCAGTGGCAGTAATAGTATAAGTACCAGCAGCTAAGTTTTCAAAAGTGCTGGTTGTACTATTAAATGTACCAGCAACAGGAGAAATAGCATACGTTAACGGATTAATTCCATTATCAATTTGTGTAAGCGCTATGGTACCATCACTTCCAGAATTACAAGTAACATTGGTAGCGTTAAAAGTAAAGTTAGGAGTTACGGCAATTGGGACATTAACAATTTTTTGTTCCGAACATTCAGAAGCAGTTCCCATATCGTAAATGTTTACGGTATAGTCTCCAGTAAGAGTAGCTAAATTCCACACAAAAGGATTTGATGGTAAAGCGCCTCTTGTCTGAATGATTGTTCCAGATCTAATAATTTCGTATTCATAAGTCCCAGAACCAGAAGTTACATCTATAGTTAATTCGGCATTATTGGCAGGTACAGCTTCACAATCTAATAAGGTTGTTAAAGTTGCATTAAATTGTAAAGGAGGATGAATTGTAATATTTTCAGTTTCTCCACAACCATTAAGGTCTTTTATTTCTATTATTTGAACTCCAGAATTTAATCCAGAGATAGTATATTCACTACTTCCATTAAATACAATGCTTTGGAACGCACTACCATTAACACTTAATAAATAAGGAGAAATTCCGGCTTGATCTAAAGTAACAACTACATCAAATGAACCTTCTATAGTACACTCATCAGCAATAGCAAGTGAAATTAACGGACTTGTATCTAGGTTTACTGTAATATTATCACTGAAAACACAGCCAAAATCATCTTTTACATAAACAGTATAATCACCAGATTCTACATTTACGGTTGTAGTTGTTACCCATCCCGCAGAAGTTGTAGTAGGAGCAGTAGCCGTACTTAATAAATATTGATAAGTATAAGGAGCTGTACCGTTTTGTGCTAAAGCAGTAATAATTCCTGCATTAACGTTACAGTTATCATTTTTAGGGGATGCCGCTGTAAGAGATAAAGATACAGATGATTCTGTAATTGTAAAATCGGCAGAGCTAATAGAACAACCACTAAAAGTACCACCTACTTCTTTAAATAAGATATAATAAATACCAGGGTCTAGAGTAGCAAAATTTGAAATCGAAACAGGACCTGCAGGTGAATTTACTATGGAAGATCCAGTAATACTTGTTGTTAAGTTAGACTGTGATCTAAAAATCTCATAGGTAACACTAGTTGCAGTAGCGTCAAAGTTATCTATTGTAAAGCTAACATTTCCATCGTCAGCACCTTTACAAGTAATATTAGCAACTGCGTCAATAGCAGCAGTCATACTTGATGGTGAAGTTATTGGAGCGCTAGATGTTTCAAAGTAATAACAGTTTGTCGTTTTATCATGAACAACAAAAGTATAGGTAATACCAGGTGTTAATCCTGTAAATGTTCTTGTTGGGCCAGAAGGTACATCAGGAGCAAAGTATGTTGAAGAATAAGGAGATGTAAAGGTATCTAGGATTGCAAATTCATAATCCGTTCCTAAAATTGCTGTAGCTACAGTAACAACAGCAGTACCTCCAACTGCACAATTTGTTGTCATTGCGGAAACATCTATATTTAAATCATCAGGAGGAGAAGCAATAATATTAATTGTTCTAAGAGAACAACCATTTGCATCAACTACATCAACCTCGTAAATACCAAATTCTAAAATAGGGAATGTATGATCTTCTCCTCCTGCTGTTGTTACATAGTTAGAAGAAAAACCATTGTTTCCTGTTAAAAAATAGGTGTATTCAGCAGTTCCACCCGCTAGGTTTTCAACAGTTATAGAACCAGGATTAGTACCAGTTGTTGTACTACAAGTAATAGGCACTAGGTTAATATCATATGTAATTGCATTTGGTTCTGTAATACTAACAAGAAATGGATCTGAAATACATCCTTTGTCATCCGTAATAGTTACAGCATAATCACCAGCAGGTAATCCAGTTGTTTGTGTACCATAGTTAGTAGTTGTATTTGTTTCTAAAACATTAATAACAAATACGGGAGTACCAATAGCGGTATTTATCACAACATCTAGAGCGCCAGTTGTATTTCCACTACACAATACATTTGTAGGTGTAACAGCTGTAATTACTGGTTTAGGAGCAGGAGTAACGGGAACAGGATTTGTAATATAAATACAAGGTGTACCTGTTGTATCTGTTACTCTAAATTGATAAGTTCCTGCTGTTGAAGTTGAAAATACATTTGCGGTAAAGTTTGTAGCAAAATAATTTGTGCCCCCATCATTGGACCATTCATAAGTATACGTTCCAGAACCACCATTTGCAGATATAGTTACCGAAGCAGGAGCTAAACAAGTTAGGTCTGGGTTTACTATTGCGCTTGCCGTTAATTGTTGGTTTATTGGAATATTTTGTTGCAATGCAGTACACCCAAAAGAATCTTTTACATCAATATCGTAGTTACCATTTGTTAAAGAACTAAAAGTATATGTATTTGCAGTAGAAGGCGTTGGCGTTAACCATGGTCCTCCATTTATTTTAAATTGATAAGAACCACTACCTCCAGATGCAGTAACTAAAATAGTACCATCATTATTACCAGAGTAACAAGCAGTAGGAGTGGCAATAAAAGTTGGGTTATCTGGTGTAACAACAGAAATAGAAGAACTAGTCTCTTCGCAATTGTTAGCATCTTTAACCCTAACAATATAAGTTTCGCCAGAAGCATTTGCAGGAATATTTGCAAAAATAGGACTGTCTTGATATACATAAACTACTGTACCAAGGTTATTCTCTAATTGGAATTCATAGGTAGGAGAACCATCTGTTGCCGTAGCAGTAATGGTTGCACCAGTATTATTACAGGTAAAATCATCTGTAATAGAACCACCAACGACAAGAGCATTTGGTTGTGCAATAGTTTCTGTAATAGTTCTAGTACAAGAAATCTCGTTTACTCTTCTCACGATAATAGAATGACTACCTGCATTAAATAGGGCAGTTGTAGTTACAGGAGAAGTTAAAGAGGTCGTAAAATTAGTACCATCTGTGGAGTATTCAAACCCAGTAGTTGGGTCAAAGTTTTCCACTTCAAAGGTAATAGTACCATCTGCAAGGCCATTACAAGACACATTGGTAAACGAAAGGATATTTGCTTCAAAAGCTTTTCCTGCTTCTATAACTATTGGAGTGTCTATAGAACGTTCACAGATACTCGGTATTTGTTCTATTAGGATATCATCTATGGCAACATCATTACCACCAGTTCCTACTTTTTCAGTGATGATAACAAAATCCAAGGAGGTATTAGTTCCTGGGTTTACAAAAAATTCATAATCGTGCCATACATCGTCTTTTGGAATATCATTCGTTCTTACAGTTCCTATAACGGTTGTGGTTCCTGGAATTCTAAGTTGTATAACTAAGTCTGGGTTCAATCCACCTGTACTACTTCTTAGAAGATTGATTGCCGAAATTGAAATGCGTAAGGATTGGTTAGGTATGATATCGTTTATAACCTTTTTATAAATAATAAGTCCTGGAATTGGTTCTCCTATATTAATTACAAGATATCTTCCCGTAGCAGATCCAGATGTATGATCCACAGGGTTTAACCAACTACCAAAAGGACTTACAATAGAACTAGTAACAGAATATTCATAGTCATTTATTTTTCTATTTGGGTCAATGGGAGCACCACTTGGGGTAATGTCGTCTAATTGGTTTTCATAATGGTATCCAGAAGTTTCTACACTTGGGATTGTTGGTCCTGAACCAAAATCTTCATGCAAGAGCTTACTAGGTGTTGGAGGTGTTGTAGGAACAAAACTGGAGGTTATAATATAGTTTCCAGGGGCTAGGTTATTGAATGTATTGTTGTTGACAGGTGTATTGGACACACCGTCAATTTTATATGTAAAACTGTAAGTAGGTTGGTCATTAGCCATGATAACATTCCCTGAGCCATCACAGTTATAGGTAATGTTAGAAGTCATTGCCGGTAATGGAGATGCATTTTCTACGGTGATAGGAATATCAACTCTACAACCACCAGCATCTCGAACACTAAGAATATAATCTCCTGGCATTAAGTTTTCTATATCTGCTCCAGGAGCAGAGCTAAAGCTAGTTCCATTAAAACTATATTCGTAAGGTACTGTCCCTCCGTTTACGTTGGTAAAGCGGACTTCTGAGCTACCATCAGCGCTACAAGTACCATCACTAGCAATACCAGCAGAAGCGGTTAGAGGTTCTGGTCCTACAATACTATATGGTATTGTAGCAGAGCAATTTTTACTATCTACTATTTTAATTGTATAATTACCAGCAGCTATATTGGAGAAACTCGCAACGGTTTGGTAGGTTACACCATTGTCAATACTATAGGTATATGAACCAGAACCACCAACAGGTAGAACTGTAATAGATGCTTGGTTAGAACCACTACAAAGAACAGAAGTGTTTGTTGCAGAAACAGATAATATAGCGTCTTTTGCAATTGTAATGGTATACATGGCATCACAATGCGTTGTAGCATTACCGTTATTGTCCCATACATAAACATCATAATCTCCAGCACCAGTAACAGTAATTGTGTTTGAGGTATTAAAATCTCCCACCACAGCTGTGGTACCAGCATCTACAATAGCGTATTGGTAAACACCATCACCACCAGCGGCGGTAATAGTTACATCAGTAGTATTGGTACAAGCCGAAATAGCTACTGCATTGGCTGTAACACTTAATTCTGGGTTAATAGTAATCGTTGCAGATCCCGTACAATTGTTACCGTCTCTTACATTTATGGTATGTGTACCTGAAGTTAAATTTGAAAATACATTTGCCGTATCAAAGATTCCACCATTTAGGCTATATTGGTAATTACCATCCCCACCAGCAGTTACGTTTGCAGTTAATTCTAATCCAATGGCACTATCGTAGCACAAATCGTTAGGAATAATTTCTAGAGAAGGAGCAATAGCTTCATTAAGGACAAAAGTTTTTGTTATTTCACAACCGTTAGCATCTTTCACTAAAGCAGTATAAGTATTATATTGTACTAGATTGGTAAAAGAACCTGTAGAATTAGTACCAAATAGAGACCCATCCGGATTGGTAAGGGTGTATTCATAGCTACCCCATCCGTTTGATGCAACAAGAACAACACTACCAGTACTAGTACAAGTTGGTTGTGTTTGTGTAACAGTCATATCTAATGCAGCCGTAGGAGCTTCGATAGTAACACTTGCAGTAGCAGTACAATTAGTAACGGCATCTGTTACAACAATTGTGTAGATACCATCATCTAAACTATTTAAAGGTATTGTTGTGTTTGTTTCACTAGCACCATTAAATGTTTGAGGACCAGTTACCGCATAACTATAGTTGGTTGAAAAACCAGAAACAGTAAATAGCGCTTTTCCATCGGTGTCTGTAAAACAAGTAATATTATCTACTAGTTGTCCAACGACATTAATAGGGTCAACAGGAGCAATAGTAAAGTCTTTTGTAAAGGCACAGCCTTTATTATCTGTTACTTTAAAGGTATATGTATTTGGAGCAAGACCGCTAAAATTAGCAGAATTCCCTGTAGTAGTAGTAGCGGCAATTGCAGACGGAGCAATAATTTCGAAAATGAAAGGAGTATTACCATCCACCACAGTTACAGTTACATCTGAGGTTTGCGTAGGACAGTTTGGTGCCGTAGCAGAAAACGTTAAGTCACTTGGCTCGTTAAGAGGGTCTATCGTTATAGAAGAAGTCGTTTCAAAGGTACAACCATTATCATCACGAATTGTAATGGTATAGGTACCTTCCGTTAAATTGGCAAATACTTCAGAACCAGGACCATTATTAAAAATAATTCCATCAAGGCTATATTCATAAGGGGCAGAACCGCCACTTACATTTTCTACTTTTATACTAGCATCTTGTCCACAGGTATAATCTTGTACTAATGCGATATTTCCAGAAGGGCCATCAACAGGACCACTAATGGTAAATGTTTCTTTAAAACTACAAGAAGCAGAACCTTTTGTTTGGGTCAAAACAACCTCATAATCGCCTTGAGAAAGACCTGTAAATACGCCAGAATTATTAGTTTCAATTGTGGCTCCAGGAGTAGGTGCTGGATCTCCAGGGCTAGGTGCTGTATCTGGATATTTAAGCGTATAAGTAACGTTATAACCGTTACTAGCATTCATAGTTACAATATAAGAGCCATCGTTTAATCCAAAGCAAGTTTCGTTAGTTATGTTTGTTGTATAATCAACAGAAGGAACAAGTGTAATATTTTCTATATTAGAAAAGCTAGTACAATTGTTTCCATCGACAATTATAAAAGTGTAATCACCAGGATTTAAAATGTCGAATATTTTATCAGATTCGTAGGCACTTCCAGGGATGTCATTCACAGAAGCGTATAAATCGCCACCAACACCTAACGGATCAACAAAAGACCATATAGCATAGGAATATGGTTCTTTTCCACCAGAGGGAATCATTTCTATTTGACCTTCGTCACAAGAAATATGTTGCAATGTTCTTGCTTCTAAATCCAAGTCCGTAGCATCTGCAATAGTTACTTGTTCTGTATAAACACAGCCATTATCTGTAGTTACCTCAACATCATAAACGCCATCGTTTAGTCCTTGAAACAAGTGAAATTTATCATTAGATGGGCCAGCAACACCAACGGTACTTGCTCCTTGTGTTATTTTGTAATAATATTGTGCTTCTACATTTAGTACAGAAATACTTATTTCTCCAAGACCATTACAATCCGTGTCTTTTGTAGTTATTCCTACTTGAAAATCGCGTTCTTCTATACTAATATCTTCAACTCTAAAAATACAACCACCAACAACACCCTGTTGTTTCATTTCTACGGTATAAGAACCATTGGAAGTAAGATCAAAGCTAGGGCCATTATTTGCAGAATAAGGAACTACTATAGCGTTGTTAACTGCATTTACTAATTGGTAATCATATCCTGCAGGCATGTTTGTAATAGTTATGTTACCTGGTGAAGTACAAATTAAGTCGGTTTTGTTAAGTTGCGGGTCTAAAGGGTTTTTAAATATGTTAAAATAAAACGGGCTAGAACAACCGTTTTGATAGTTGATAATTAATCGATATTGTCCAGGTTCAGAAGCTATATAATCGCTACCTGCACCTACAACATCCCAGGTACAACCTGCATTTTTATTGGCACAATCAACAGAAGAAGCACCACAGCTAGTTTCGTTTAGTTTTCTCCATTCTATGCTATCGGCATCAGGAATGTTTATCTGAATAAGTTCGGTATCATTTAGACCACAAAGGAATACTTTAGGAAGTTCACTTCCGTCGTTACCACAAATAACAATTTCACCTTCAACAGTATTTGTAGGGTCATTAATTAAGGCAGTAATAGGGTTGGTTTGTGTAGCTCCAAAACGCTCTACCGTAATAATTTCGGTGAAACCTTTACACGGGGCAACTATAATTTTATCTACAATGTACGTGCCTATTTCATCTACTAACATAGTGCTAAAATCACCATCGGTATTGGCGTCGAATATTTCAGTATCTATACCAGTATCAATTACCCCATTTCCATTTTCATCTTTATACCAACGATAGCTATCAAAATTGTCTCCTGCATTTAGTAAAACATTGTCGCCACAAAGAAGGACAGTTCTACTAAAATTACAGTTTTCAAGGTCATCTAATAAAAAGTTAGTTGCACCAGCCGTTACAAAACCACAATCATCAAAATCAGAGACACTAGGATCATCTGTTCTTTGGTAATCGTTAGTAACTCCTTTATAGGTAGAATATGCAATGTTCTTAATTTCGTTGGTACATGCGTCCACAAAATCGAAACAATCTTCTGCAACCTGTACTCTCATTTTAATAGAGGAAGGGGGGTAGTCTTCTGCTACCAAATTATTTGGAATAGTAAATGTTATGGTTCTATTTGGGGCATCATAAACGTAAGTAACACCATCAGGAAGTTCTAAATCTGCCTCTATTAAGGTTACATTTATTGGTAGAACATCTCTAATAGTGTACTCTTTTGCATCATCATTACCTATGTTTTCAAAGGTAAGCACATACTTTAAATAATCGCTAAAATGAACGCCTTGTCCATCTATAGGAACACCTGCATTATCTGTAACTTTCTTTTCCAGAACAATATTTGGCTCAATAATCTCAACGTTAAAAGAGTTGAAGAATGGATAGTACTGGTCACGATTTGTATTAAATTGAAAAGTAGCTTCTGTTGCTGAATTTGGTAGTTTGGTATTCCCTCCATTACGCATTATGAACATATCTGCATCAAAACCTAAGGTGTTTAAGCTGTTAGGTATTCTATTGGTTGTTATTGTACCATCTATAGAGATATCACTATTAAAAACATTATCACGTGGTTTTCCTATAGGAAGAAAAGGGTCTGTATCCAATGCTCTTATACTTATGCCATCACCGCCAAGGTTATAATCACCTTCTAAGGCAGCAACACCAATAGTAGCATCAACGCGGCCTGTAGGAACCGTTTCAAAACCATCATATTTAATGTTTACACTGTTAGAATTACTAACTCTGGCAAAACCGTCAAAAGTAGAGATAAGCTTACTGCTTTCATTTGGGTTTTCGTATACAATAACTAAGGTCCACCCACCTGCAGCACCACCTATCATTCCACCTTTACCCTGTGCAGAAGGCACGTTGGCAATGGTATACGCACCCTCTGGGTTTGGTAGTGCAGTTAATAAGTGGGTAACATCGGCATATACTGCATAAGGAGCATTCGCTTTTAGTGAAGGCTTACCCGCTACATTAATTAATCCATCATGAAGAATCTCACCAGTAATATCTACATAAGTTCCTCCAGGAACTTTAAACTTAATTTGGTCTATAGGGTATTGTCTTGGGGTGCCGCTAGCACCTCTAGTATCATCTCTAGGATAGGTGGCAGACCAATACAGAGCGGCATACCTAATAAGGTTACAATCAGCATTTGTAAAACTAAAGGTAGCTGTACTAGAGCTAAAGGTAGAGTTATCATTATCCACATCTATATAGCGCATGTTTTTACTGTCATTGTAATTGTAGTAAGCGCCTGTTTCTCTATTATAATAATTAGAAGTATAACTATCACTTAAATTATTGTAAGAATCATTAGGTTCTGTACTAGAAGTACCACCATCCCTGTTTACAATATTGTTAGCTATAAAAGTTATATTACCTCTAATATTTGTTTGGTACCTATATTTTTCTCCATTAGGGTATGTTCTAGAAAAAGACTTATACTCTTGGGAAAACCCTAGGAAGGAGCATAGTAATATGCTGCTTATGACGAAGTATTTTAAGAAACTTGTTTTCATTAAGTTAATGGGTTTGATTTAACTCTCATAATCCACATTTCTTCGTAGTAAGAGTCATTAATTTTAGTGTAATAGGATTCTAACGCATTGTTCCAAGTGCTGTGTTTTTTTAAGTAAACATAGCGGTAATTGTTTCTTGGGTTTATAAAGTAACTGGCGTTAAGACCATTGTTGTTTAATAGTTTTACAAAACGATTGGCATTGTTTGGGTTTGCAAAAACGTTTGCTATTATGTAGAATCCAGAATCTGTACCCTCTACAATAGAAGGAGCAGAATCGGAAGTATTAGAAGCAACCTTATCTTTTACAATTACGTTTCTTTGCAATACATCTACATCGTATTTTGAAGCTTTTTCTTTTAGTTTAGTACTATTGCTTACATAAGCTTCATTACTATAACCGCTGTTGTCTACATTCATAATCCAAACAGCATCGTTATACGTGCCATTTAAATTGGAGTTATATGCATCAGCAGCTTCTTGCCAAGTATTGTAACGTTCTAAGTAAACATATTTAAGTCCATTATTTGGATTGTCTATATAGTTTGCATTTACACCTTGTTCGTTAAGCTTATTCACGAATTTAGTAAGGTATTGTTTGCCTTTATAAACGTTAGCGATTACGTAGTAACCATCTGTTATATCACTTAAATTTTTAAACTTTCGGGTTTTAATTTTTTGTTTTTCAGCAACTTTATTTTCCCTAATATTTTGAATTTTATCCTGTGCTTTTTTAGGATAAATTTTTGCTGGAGGAGTTGTTACAACAACATCTTTTTGTTGCTTTATACTTTCTATAGTATTAAATTTAGTTTCTTTTTTCTGCGGTGGAGTAATGTTACTTTCTGCTAATTGCGAGCTTTCGGAACTTTTATCATTGTTAATGAAATAAATCTTTTTGGCTCTTTCTTCTAAATCTGGTCGGTTGCCTTTGGTTTCGCTTTTAACCATTTGCATTACCATTTCAAACCTTCTTTCCAAATCTTGTTGTCTGTGTGCTTCTAAAGAATCTTGTCTAAACATAAGTTCGGCTAAGATTTCATCATTCTTTTGTAGTGCTTTTTTAAGTTTTTCAATCTCTTCGTTTGCTGCAATGGCATCTTCTTCTTGAAACTCTTCTTTCAATACCAGTTCTTCCTTAGGATTTTCTAGCATAACACGATCTTCCGTAAGGTTTGGTGTAAAGGAATAAGCAAAGGAAATTTCATGAGTAACACCAAAATTGTCGAAGTTGCTAGACATGCCTTTTTCCATAGTATAGCCTAAAGAAAGTCGTTTGTTTAAGTTAAAACCGATACCTGCAGATGCTCCATAAAAAGAATCATAACCAGTTTGTAACCATCCTAGTTTAGGTAAGTCTAGTATTAGACTTCCGCCAAGAACAATATCTTCTTCACCAACTTTTCTAACTCTTGCCAATGGCATTAATCGAGCTTCTTGCATAATACCATCTTTATTTTTAAACTGATGGGTATATTGTAAGTGTCCGGAGTATGTTTTATCCTTGAATTCGGTTACCGATTTGTTAGATTTTAGGTTATAATCAAATAAGTTTTCTGCAAAAAGACCAAAGTCAAACTTTCCATAAGAAAGATTAAACCCTGGTTGAAAGGATATTAAAGAACTACTTTGAAAACCATTTAACAAAGGATCGTCTTCAGCCGAATTAACTTTATTTTTATTTAAGCCACTATTATAATAGGATATGTTTGCACCAAAAGTGAAGTTACTTTTATCACTTAATTTTATTCCGTAGGCGTAATTTGCTAAAACACCATAGTTACTAATTAGACTTTCTTGTTGTGAGTATAGACTAAGACCTAGACCTGTTCTGTCGTTAATTCTTCCACTATAGCTTAAGAAATATGCTTGGTTGTTATCGTCAAATGAAGCTGCTTGGTTTCTATGTAATAAGTTTACATAAGATTTATTCTCTCTAACGGTAGAGAAGGTAGGGTTAATTAGAAACCGATTGTATTTAAGCAAGTTTTGCGATGGTACATCATAGGATACAAAAGGGTTGTCTACCTGCGCAGTAACTTTCGTTAGCGCTAGCAAAAAGAGCAACACATATATAAATTTTCTTTGGAGCATGTTTTAGCGAATGATAGTTATGGTTCCTTGTTTTAATACCTCTTTCGTATTCTGTATTTTATAGTAAAAAACCATATTTTGTTTTGGGAAGACCATAGAAGACTCAGGCCAATTGTTTTTGTAGTCGGTTACATTAAATATTTCTTTTCCGTTTGTATTGTAAATAGTAACGGTTACTTCTGAATCATTAGAGTAACTGTTTGGTAACACCCATAAGTCGTTTATTCCATCCGCATTAAGGGTTATCACATTTGGCACTTTAAAGGTGTCTAAATAGGTAACAGTAATATTTTTAGAAACTTCACAAGCATCTATATTGGCTATAAGTATATAAGCACCTTCTTCTGTAAAAGAGGCAGAATCGGTATCACTTATTAATGTATTATCTGCAGTGTACCAACGGTAAGAAGTACCACCTGTTGCTGTTATTGTTTTAGAAGTTCCTTCGGGAATAATAACCGTATTATTAGGCGTATTTAAATTTATAAGGGATTCTTCTAATGGCGTAATTATTACTACATTGGATTCTAAATCACATCCATTTTTAGTAAGTACCAATTGGTAAGTTCCTGTTTCAGTAATGGTAAGTTCTGTATCTGTTGTGTTTATACTAACACCATCTTTTAACCATTTTATTGTTTCAGAAGTTAAATTGGTAGGTGTGCTTATTTTAATAGGAGTAGTACTGGTGCAATAAGTTAAGCTTGTACTAGTAATGGTTAATGTTTCGTTTGTAAGCAATTGCACCGCTAGTACATTAGAGGCATCATTATAGCTTGTTAGCACACCATCTAAAGAATAATTACCATTATCAGTAATACTAGATAAATTAATGGTATTAGAAGTAGCACCACTAATTACGGTTCCATCTTTTTTCCATTGGAAAGTAAAGTCAGCAAGAATAGCTGAGGTTACATCTGTTTTTGAATTATCCGCGGCAATAGCATTTATAGTTGTAACACCTAATGCAATTGTGGTACTTACACAAGACGTATAAGTAGTAGTATAATCTACTATAATTTCAAAGGAAGCAGGAACAGTTACTATTGTCGTATCCGAGTTTATAGTTGTAGTACAAGAGCCCCCTCCTTGTGTAATTTGTGCGTAATAGTTACCAGCATCTGTTACGTCTAAAGCATTGTTAGTTGCTCCAGATATGGCACTGCCGTCCTTATACCATTGGTATGTTGGTCCAGTAGCTGTAGTGGTTATACTTAAGTTTTTGGTTTGGCTTGGTAATACTACAATATTTGCATCATTAACTCTAGTTACGGTATAGGTTCCTGCGCTACCAATAGTTACAATGGCAGAACGTTCTAAACAGACACTCGAATCGTCTATTTCTACAGTGTAATCACCAGCAAAATTAGCATTGCTTGCATCAACAGTATAAGTAGTATCATCTACTGTGGGAGTTGTAATAGCAACATTATCTTTATACCATGTATACGTTAATCCTTGTCCCGTAATATTTGCATCAAGAGTAACCGTTTCTCCTGTACACAAGGCCGTTTTTGAAGGTGTGTTTATAGCAATTCCTAAACTAGTCCCTGTAGTTATTTCTACATAATTTGATAAGGGTAATGCACCAGAGCAAATTGCACCATAATCAATTTGGACACTATATATTCCAGCGGTAGAAATAGTTATTGAAAATTCTTTTTCTGAAGTTAATAGGGTACCACTTCTATACCAATTGTATTGGTACGTATTAGCATTAGGAACGTTGTGTACTGCTAAAGTAACAGAATTACCATCGCAGATTTCTATTTTTCCACCAGAAGGTATTGTTCCATTTCCATCCTTACTAACTAAGGGACCAGTATTAAAATCTACATAATACATAGGAAATGGATCCGAAACAGGGCTAGTTAAAGCAGGTTTTGTACTTCTTACTCTAAATCGGTAGTTTTCTCCTTTGGTATTCGTTGGAAGTATAAAATCAAATTCAAAATCAAATTCTAGGTTTTTGTTTCCAACTTTATCTAATTCAATAGGTGAGGTAAAATCCCCGCTTGCATCGGATAATTCTAAAATAAACTCGTTGTCAGAGTCAACCAAGGGAGTGTTCCAAGTAAAATTGACAAAATATTCGTCAAAACCACTAGAAGCACAAGCAGCTACCCAAGGATCATTCCCAGCATAGTTTGGATTATCCGCAGGAATGGGTTTGTTAAGCGTTTGTGCAAACATTCCAGCTGTCCCCAAAATGAAAATTTGGAGAAGGACGATTAGTCTTGTAAAATTGTTTTTTAGTTTCATAAGCAATCGTAGTTTGTTGGAACTACATGTATTAAGAACAAAAATGTAATTTAATAGCGGCTACAGAAATTTAATGTTGTAGTAGTATTTAAATATGTTGTGAAAACGTTTTATTTGATGGTCAAGGTGTTTTGTACATGGTATTTACTGCATTTTTCCTACATTTGTCTTCTAAATAATTTCGATGAATGAAGCTTTAAAATCCCTTAATTTTATAGAACATATTATAGAGGATGATCTTAAAAATGGTTTTAAAAAAGGCGATTTACGTTTTAGGTTTCCACCAGAACCAAATGGATATTTACATATTGGTCATGCGAGTTCTATTTACTTAAATTTTGGACTTGGATTGCGGTATAATGCCCCAGTTAATTTGCGTTTTGATGATACAAATCCAGCAAAAGAGGAACAAGAGTTCGTAGATGCCATAAAAAAGGATGTAGAATGGTTAGGATACAAATGGGATACCGAAAGGTATGCTTCTGATTATTTTCAACAATTATACGATTGGGCAGTACAGTTAATTAAGGAAGGAAAGGCATATATAGACAGTCAAACTTCAGAAGAAATAGCGCAACAAAAAGGAACACCAACAGAAAAAGGAACAGAAAGCCCTTTTAGAAATAGATCAATAGAAGAAAATTTGTCTTTGTTTGAAGCTATGAAAAACGGTAACTTTGGGGAAGGAGAGCATGTTTTACGAGCAAAAATTGATATGACATCTTCTAATATGTTGATGCGAGATCCATTAATGTATCGTATTCTTCATAAGGCGCATCATAGAACAAATACCGATTGGTGTATTTATCCGATGTACGATTGGACACATGGAGAAAGTGACTATATGGAGCAAGTTTCACATTCCTTTTGTACTTTGGAATTTGCCATGCATCGCGAGTTGTATGATTGGTTTTTGAACCAAATATACAATCCAAAAAAGGTACGACCAAAACAGCGAGAGTTTGCAAGAAGAAACCTGAGTCATACTGTAGTTAGTAAGCGAAAGCTATTAAAATTGGTACAAGAAGGCGTAGTAAAAAGTTGGGATGATCCAAGAATGCCAACAATCTCAGGATTAAGACGAAGAGGATATACTGCAGAATCTATCAGAAATTTTGTGGAAGCAATAGGTATTGCAAAGCGCGAAAATGTAGTAGATGTTTCTCTTTTGGAGTTTTATATAAGAGAACATTTAAATGTGATTGCGCCTAGAGTAATGGCGGTTTTAAACCCTATTAAATTGGTAATTACCAATTATCCAGAAGGGGAAGAAGAATGGTTAGATGCAGAAAATAATCCAGGAGATGAAACTGCGGGCTCCCGTAAAGTGCCTTTTTCTAGAGAGTTATATATTGAGAAAGAGGATTTTAGAGAAGAAGCAAATCGTAAGTTTTTTCGTTTAAAACTTGGGGGAGAAGTACGTTTAAAGAATGGATATATTATAAAAGGAGAAAGCTGTACTAAAGATACGGATGGCAATATTATAGAAATTCAATGTACTTATGATCCAAAGAGTAAAAGTGGAAGTGGTACGGAAGAGAGTCTAAGAAAAGTAAAAGGAACTCTGCATTGGGTTTCTATTGCACATGCAATTCCTACAGAGATTCGCTTATATGATAGATTGTTTTTGGACGAAACACCAGATGCACATAAGGACAAAGATTTTATGGATTTTGTAAATCCGAATTCTTTAGAGGTTAGTACCGGTTATTTGGAGCCAAGTTTAAAAGAAGCGAAAGTTGGAGATCAAGTACAGTTTCAACGTTTAGGTTATTTTAATGTGGATACAGATAGTACACCAGAACATTTAGTTTTTAATAGAATTGTTGGTTTAAGGGATTCTTGGGCTAAAATTCAGCAAAAATAGAAGAATAGTAATTTTTTATATAAAAATAAATTTTAATCGAAAAAATCTATTTTAAGAGCTTATTCTTAATGTCCTTTTAGGAGCTTTTGATTTTGGTTAATACGTTTCTAAGAAGCGAGTACTAATTCTCTGTTAGTAGTCGTTTATGAACCTTTTGATTAAAACGAAAAATGTATTTTTAATAGAATTATTTTTTTAATTTCCACAAATTAATTTATAATACTGAAGATTAGATTGTTACAAAAAAAGCTCCAAATAAGAACAACTTGTTCTTATTTGGAGCTTTTTAATAAATAATATAGAAGTAAGTACTACTCTTTATTTTTATCGTTTTGTTTTTTCATAGCTTCTCCAATTTGATTACTTGCTGTAAAACTTGCCACCATACTATTTAGCATATCACTACCAGCCTGTGGAGAATTTGGCATTAGAATTAAATTACTTTGAGTTGCCTGACCAATAGATTGTAAAGTATCGTAATGTTGCGTTACAATAATTAGGGCAGAAGCTTCTTGAGAATTTATACCAACTTTATTTAGAACATCAACAGATTCTTCTAAACCTCTTGCGATTTCTCTTCGTTGGTCGGCAATACCTTGTCCTTGTAATCTTTTACTTTCTGCTTCCGCTTTTGCTTTTTCTACAATTAAAATACGAGCAGCATCACCTTCAAACTGAGCAGCAATTTTTTCTCGCTCGGAAGCATTAATTCTGTTCATTGCTTCTTTTACTTGACTATCCGGATCCAAATCTGTAACTAAGGTTTTAATAATTCCGAAACCATAATTAATCATTGCTTCTTGTAATTCATTTTTTACTGCAATTGCAATATCATCTTTTTTAACAAAAACGTCATCCAATTTCATTTTAGGAACTTCGGCACGAACAACATCAAAAACATAAGCAGTAATTTGATCGTGTGGATATTCCAGTTTGTAAAAGGCATCGTATACTTTGTCTTTAATGACAACAAATTGAACAGATATTTTAAGCTTAACAAAGACATCATCTAAAGTTTTGGTTTCCACAATAACATCTAGTTGTTGAATTTTTAAACTAAGTCTACCAGAAATTTTATCAACAAGTGGAATTTTCATTTGCAAACCTGCTTGTCTAATACTGTTGAATTTTCCGAAACGTTCAATTACTGCAGCTGTTTGTTGTTTTACAACAAAAAATGAAGAAAATAAAATGAAAAGACCTAATAGACCTATTGGAATAAGAAAAAAGTTGCCCATAATAATGTTTTTTAGTTATTGGTTTGTGTCTCAATTTACGAAACAATGTAGTATATATGTATTGTAATGTATGAATTTGTTACAATAAAACACTAATTATTGTCTAAACGAATAGATTGTATACATGCAGTAAAAACCTATTCGTTTTCTTTTTTAGAATATGAAAAGAAGTTTAAGATAAAATCGTAATTGCTTTTTGTATTCGTGAAATACATGCTTCTTTTCCTATTAAGGCCATTATGTCAAAAACATGAGGGCCTTTCATATCGCCAACAAGGACTAATCGTAGCGGAGGTATTACTTTTCCAAAAGACAGTTCCTTGTCTGTAATCCATTGTTTTACAATTGCCTCTGTATTTTCAGAAGAGAAATCTTCAATACCTTCTAGAACGGTAATTATTTGTTTTAATATTGCATCACTACCTTCTTTCCATTGTTTTTTTACAGCTTTTTCGGCATAAGAAGAAGGAGCTACAAAGAAGTAATGCGATAAATTCCAAAAATCAGAAACAAAAGTTGCTCGTTCTTTTACTAAGGAAACGACTGTACTTATGTATTCATTAGTTGGAAGAGTTTCGAGTTTATCTTTAAGAATAGTAGCGTATAAATTTGCTAATTCTGTATCACTTTTCTGTTGTAAATAATGTTGATTATACCATTTAGTTTTTTCTGGATCAAAACGAGCGCCAGATTTATTAACGCGCTCTAAACTAAATGTTTCTACTAGTTCTGTAAGACTGAATAATTCTTGTTCCGTACCAGGATTCCAACCCAATAACGCTAAAAAATTGATAACCGTTTCTGGGAAATAGCCACCTTCTTTATAGCCAATAGATTCGTTCCATGACAATGGAAAAACAGGGAACCCCATTTTTTTACCATCACGTTTACTTAATTTTCCTTTACCTACGGGTTTCATAATAAGTGGCAAATGTGCAAATTGCGGCGCTTGCCAACCAAAAGCATCATATAGTTGTTGGTGTAAGGCTAAAGACGGGAGCCATTCTTCACCTCTAATAACATGGCTAATTTCCATTAAATGGTCATCAACAATGTTTGCTAGGTGGTAAGTTGGCATTCCATCACTTTTAAAAAGAACCTTGTCATCCAGAACATTTGTATCAATTTTTATAGTTCCTCTAATAAAATCATTTAAAATTAAGGTTTCGTCTTGAGGGGTTTTAAAGCGAATAACATAAGCTTCATCTGTAGCCAGTCTCGCTGCAATTTCTTCTTCGGATAGTGATAAAGAATTGTCTAGTTTTAATCTATTGTGCCAGTTATATATGAATGTTTTTCCTTTAGCTTCGTGGTCTTTACGATGAAAATCTAATTTTTCAGAAGTATCAAAAGCGTAATATGCCATTCCTTTTTCTACAAGTTCTTCTGCATATTTCTTGTACAAATGTTTCCGTTCACTTTGTTTATAAGGACCAAATTTCCCTTCCTTTCCAGGGCCTTCATCAAAAGGAATAGTACACCAATTTAATGCGTCTATAATATATTTTTCTGCCCCTTCTACATAACGATTTTGATCCGTATCTTCTATTCTTAGAATAAAATCACCGCCTAATTTCTTAGCAAATAAATAATTAAATAGGGCAGTACGAACTCCCCCAATATGTAATGGTCCTGTTGGACTAGGTGCAAAACGAACACGTACTTTTTGACTCATATTTAATGTATATGGTTGCAAAGATAGGTTTTGTTTGGAAAGAAAATAGAGGGAAGAAGACTAAATTTATTCTCACCAGAGGGTTTAATATCTTGGCGCTTGCGTCGAATATATGGCTTGTTCCTAGGGTTATTTGCTTGTATTTGATCAATTATTTGGGATTCGTTTTTAACCAAAGTATTTTTAGTGTTAAATAGTTAAGGTATGCGAATTTTTTTGGGTGTATTACTGGGTATGACTTGCTTAATAGGGTGTAAGGAAAACACATCTAAAACTGGTCAAAAGGACCAAACTATTAGTTTGGAAACTGTTGAAATAGTTACCACACCAACCTTAAATTTGGAAGAAGCCAATAGGTTGGCGGAGTTACCATTGCATTGTGCTGTTGTTGAGTACCCGAATAAATTAAACAATGTATTGGGAGCGCATCTGATTTGGAATCGCCTAAAACACTACACCCTGCTTTTTATGGCTGTTTTGATTGGCATAGTGCTGTACATGGCCATTGGTCTATGGTATTTTTATTGAAAGAATTCCCTGAAATTGATGCCGCAACTAAATTAGAAAAAATTCTTAGAAAGCATATTACAAAGGAAAATATTATAACCGAAGTTGCTTATTTTGAAGGAAAGTTTAACAAGTCCTGGGAGCGAACATACGGCTGGGCATGGTTATTAAAATTGGCAGAAGAATTACACAGTTGAGATAGTCCTTTTGCAAGAGAATTGGAAGAGAATTTAAAGCCATTAACAGAATTAATTGTAGAAAAGTATAAAGTGTTTTTGCTAAAATTACAGTATCCTATTAGGGTAGGTGAGCATCCGAATACGGCTTTTGGATTAAGTTTTGCGTACAATTATGCCATAGCAGTTAAGGATGTGGAATTTGTAAACGCTATTACAAAGAGTGCAAGAAATTTTTATGAAAACGATGTGACGTGTCCAATAAGTTGGGAGCCTAGTGGGTTCGATTTTTTGTCGCCTTGTTTGGAAGAAGCTGCAATGATGAAAAGGGTATTACCAAAGGAAGAGTTTGTTGTTTGGGTTGATAATTTTTTGCCACAATTAAAAGATAAAAACTACAGCTTAGAAGTAGGAATTGTTTCGGATAGAACAGATGGAAAAATGGTGCATTTAGATGACGTTAATTTTTCCAGAGCATGGAGTTTAAATAAAATAGCGGAAGGTTTACCAGAATACGCACATTTGAAAAATTTAGCGAACCAACATATTAATTATTCTTTACCGGGAATAGTAGGGGATAGTTATGAAGGCGGACATTGGTTAGGAAGCTTTGCTATTTATGCGTTGGATTCTTCTAGATAAGATTTTTTTTCCTCTGGAAGAGTAAATTCAAGACTTTTAGAACTAAGAGATAAGACAAAATCACCTTGGTTCTTGCAGTGAAACGGTCTCGTTTCTGATAGAGATATTTACTTTGTTCTAGTTAATCTAGTTAATCTAGTTAATCTAGTTGGTTTATTTTGTTTCTTTTAGCACTAAGTTTTCTAAAGCTTTTTCTAGTACGGAATATTTAAAACAAAACCCTTCTGAAATTATTTTTTCTGATGAAACACGACTTCCAGTTAGGAGCAATTGGGAAAGTTCACCAAAGAGTAATTTTAGCACAAAAGAAGGAATATTTGGGAACCAAAAAGGTTTGTGTAAAACAGAAGCTATGGTTTTAGTGAAGACATAATTGGTTTTATGATCAGGCGCAATAGCATTATATACTCCTTTCATTTTTGTGTCTTCTATTGCTTTAATATAGATATTACAAAGATCGTCTATATGTATCCAGGGGAGGTATTGTTTGCCATTTCCGAGAGCAGAACCAATTCCCATTTTTATTGGCGTAATCATTTTTGACAAAGCACCATCTTGCCTTGTAAGTACCACACCTGTTCTTATTTTAACAACACGTATTCCTAAATCATTAAAACCATTTGCTATTTGCTCCCAATGGTTACAAACAGTTCCTAAAAAATCTTTTGCAGGCAAATCGTTTTCTGTAAATATTTTGTTTGAAGTTATTGTTCCGTAATAACCTATTGCAGAAGCAGTGATAAATGCTTTGGATTTTATTTGTAAATGTTTTAAAGTTTTTAGAATTAGTTTTCCAGTTTCAACACGGCTATTGATTAACAGTTGTTTTCTTTTATATGTCCACCTTTTATCGGCAATATTAGCACCTGCAAGGTGAATTATATAGGCGACATTTTCAAGGGCTTCCACTTCAATTTCTTGCTGTTTCCAGTCCCAAGTAAATACTTTAAAAGGAGTGTTTTGTTCCTTTGTTCTACTTAAAAGATAAACGGTATATCCTTTTTCTGCTAAGCGAGTGCAAAGCCATTTTCCAACCAGTCCTGTTCCTCCTGTGATTAGTACTTTTGTTTTTGCCAATTCTATGGGTTTTACCAAGTAAAGTTATGTCAAAAGATGTTTTGTTTTCCTCTAATTATGCAATAGAATTTTCCTGGTTCTTGCAGCGAAGCGGTCTTGTTTCTAATCTATATCTATTAATCAATATTTCCCCCAAGTATTTCTTAAGAAACGAATAAAATTGGCACTCATAATATTCTCGATATCTTTTTCAGAATATCCTTTAGCCGATAACATAAGTGGTACTTTTTGAAGATCTGCAATAGTTTCCAAATCGCTTGGTGTTTGCTCCTTCCCGAAAGCACCATCTAAATCGGTACCTATACCAACATGATTAGAGTTTCCTGCTAATTGGCATATATGGTCTATATTGTTAACCATTTGATCTAGGGTACAGCCAGTGCTTTCTGGAGTAGACTCGCCTCTAACCCAGTTTGGCACCATCATCCAAGCATCTAAGGCTATTCCGATAACAGCTTTTCTACTTATTAATTCTTGAATTTGTTCGTCTGCAAACTGACGGTTATGGTTTACAAAAGTTCTACAATTATTATGACTTGCCCAGATAGGTCCTTCATATACTTTCATGGTTTCCCAAAAACTGACATCGCATAAATGGGTAGCATCGAGTATAATATTTAACTCTTGAATTTTTTTCAGTAATTCTTTACCTTTCGTACCAATGCCACCTACAGAATCTGTTCCATGGGCATAGGTTCCAGGGCCATAATGTGCTGGTCCAATAGCGCGCAACCCTTGCTCATAAGATTTTTCTAAATGATCAATAGTAACAATAGAATCGGCACCTTCTAAACTCAAAATATAACCAACGGGAGTTTTATCTGTAGGGTTTTCCCAAAGCTTTAGGTGTTTGTTTAGTTGCTCAAGGTTTGTTATTTGCGCCATTTCTCCTATAGCTTCCATTTCTTTATACCAAGCTAATTGACCTTGTGTTTGTGCCCATGCTTGTTGTGGAGAATTCCAACCCGGAAGCGTACTACTCTTTTTTACATAGCGTGCTATTTGTGTAGCAACGCAAAGACCAACATTTCCTTTTCGCATTGCACCCAAGCTAACAGTATTTTTAGCGCGATCGGGTTTGTCGGTCATCCCTAGTTCACTTTTTCTAATTTCTTCTACAGACCAGGTAAGATCTCTATTCCATTCTAAGGCATTCATGGCAAGATCCAGATGAGCGTCTAGTATAAACATATTTTTAGTTTTTGATATTGAATTATTATTAGGTTAGAAACAGGCTGCGATTAAATTGTCATTTTATGGTCACGTGCGGCAACATCCCAAGAGCCAGAAACGCTTCCATTTTCTACGGTTAGCACACTTTTGTATTTAGAAACTGTTGGGCAAATATGAATTGGAACGGCATAACAAACTTCGCCTATTTCTAATTCTTCAGCGGTTTCTACAACAAGATGCTCTTCGCTTTGGCTAATTTGATTGGCTTTATTTGGAGTTAAAAATTGAACTCTGGGCAAAGGCATTTCTGAAGCAACGGCTTTGTGCCCTAAATCGAAACACACCAAGTTTGTTTTTGGTTTGCTTACAACTCTAGTGAGTAAAACTGCAGCAGGTAAAAAGTCCAAATCTTTATAATTAGAACCATATCCAGCATCCCAAAGTAGTGGAGTTCCAGGACTAGTTTCTATACCCTCTCTTGAAGCGAAAATAGGAAACGTTGGTGTACCTCCAGCAATTATTGTTTCAATTTTAATTCCTTCCTTTTGTAATTTATTTTTTAATTCTAGTACAGGGGCAAAAGCGATAGCACATGTTTTTTTACGCTCTTCTATGTCTTCGTCATGAATATGACCATCGTATACATGAAAGCCTTTTGCGACAAGTTGTGTTGCTTTAATAATCGCTTTATAGACAACTATTGCTTCGCCTTCTGGAGCAATACCTGTACGGTGCATACCACAATCAATATCCAACCAAAGATTAATGGTCGTATTTCTTGCTACTGCTATTTCAGAAAGATTTTTAACAGAAGTTGAATTATCAACAAGTGTTGAAAAACAGGTATTGGGGTAGGCGGTAATCAGTTCAAAAAACCGATTTATATTTATAGCAACAGGTTGCATAGCAAGTAAAATATCTTTCGCCCCACATTTGGCTAGCAATTCAGCTTCTGCAATGGTGGCACATTTAAATTTGCGAATTCCAAATTGCAGCTGAAGTGCTATAACTTCAGCCATTTTATGTGTTTTAATATGTGGGCGTAGCATTTCTGTACCTCCAGCTATGGCAATCATTTTTTCAATATTCTTTACAATTCGGTCTGGGTAAACCATAAGAGCGGGGGTAACAATATTTTTGGTGCTTGCTATAGTATACCAATTTTGGTCTTCCATAAATTATATGTTTAATGTATTTCGAATATAGCTTCTACTTCTACAGGAATTCCGTCAGGAAGTATCATACCTACAGCACTTCTAACGCCAATACCATTTTCTTTCCCAAAGACATCTGCCATTAATTCACTAAAGCCATTCATAACAAAAGGATGTTGAATAAAATCTGGAGAACAGTTAACCATCCCTAAAATTTTGACGACCCTCTTAATTTTGTCTAGACTACCAAAGTGTGTTTGTATTGCAGATAAAACGGTTAATCCCGTTTGTCTTGCCGCAGCCTTTCCTTCTTCTTTGGTTATGTTATCACCAACACGTCCTTGCATTAAAGTCCCATCATTTAGAACTGGTGCATGTCCTGATATATATAAAAAATTACCAACAACAAGAACAGGTCTATATACTCCTGCGGGTTGTGGTGCAGGTGGAAATACTAACCCTAATTCTTTCACTTTTTCAGATACTTTCATAAATTATGTTTTTTTTTTGTTTAAAATGATTCTTTTGAGGAACAATTTTGAGTCCTTAAGTATTATTTGGTAATTTAATTATCCTGATGACGAAACTACTAGTTGTTAGTTACACAATGTTTGTTACTTTAAAAAAATGTTTACGGTTTTAACGGGATTTCTTTAAAGAAACAAATTTAAGATAAGAACACCAGCAAGTCCCATTACACCAACAGTAGTTTCCATTACCGTCCAAGTTTTTAAGGTGTCTTTTACAGATAAGTTAAAGTATTCTTTAAACATCCAAAAACCTCCATCATTTACATGCGATAACATTAGACTACCAGATCCAATGGCTAATACCATTAATTCTGGACTAACGCCCGTTGTTTGTACTAAAGGTAGTGCAATTCCTGCTGCAGTTAATCCCGCAACAGTTGCAGAGCCAACACAAACACGTATTACGGTTGCTATTAACCAAGCCAATAGAAGTGGTGAAATGGTAGAGCCTTCTAATAAACTTCCAATATAATCGCTAATGCCACTATCTATCAATATTTCTTTTAATGCACCAGCACCGGCAATTATTAGTAAAACCATAGTAATACTAGAAATAGAATTAGAGATAGAATCCATTAAAGATTTCATGGTTTTACCTCTTTTTAATCCTAAAGTGTATATGGCAACAAGAACAGATATTAGCATTGCAATAACTGGGTTACCAATAAAACTAATAATTTCTCTGCCTGCAAAATTTTTCGGAAGAAGAAGAAGAGCAAGTGTTGTAAATGCAATCAGAATTACGGGTAGTAATGCACTGAAAATACTAATCCCTATTCCTGGCATTTCATCATCTTTTAAAACAATAGGGTTATAGAACTCTTTTAAAGGCGTTGCTTCTATATTTTTTATGGTTCTTGAAAATAATGGACCAGCAACAATAATTGCGGGGATAGCAATTAGTATACCATAGAGTAATGTTTTACCAATACTGGCATCAAACATAATTGCTATACCTGTTGGGGCAGGATGCGGTGGTAAAAACCCATGTGTTACCGAAAGCGATGCTAACATTGGCAAACCAACATATATTAATGGTAATCGAGTTGTCGCAGCAACCGTGAAAACCAAAGGAATCAAGATAACAAAACCGACAGAATAGAACATTGGAATACCAACAATAAACCCTGCAAGCACAACTGCCCATTGAATGTATTTTACACCAAAACTAGCTACAAGTTTAGAGGTTATTCGTTGTGCAGCACCGCTATCTGCAACCAATTTACCTAGCATGGCACCAAATCCTAGTATGAGAATTAGGTAACCCATCGTTTTTCCAATTCCTGTTTGAATAGATTTTACGACACTTTCTAATTCCATTCCTTGTACAATACCAACAAATAGACAGGTAAGAATAAATGAAATAAACGCATTTAATTTGAACACTGTAATACAAATGAATAGTAAAATTATTCCTGTAATAACGATAAGAAGAGGCATGGTTGCAGCGGGTTTCTGGTTAAAAATCTGTTTTACGAAAATACTAAAAAAGCTATTATATAATTGAGAGTAATGAGGTAGAATTACTACTTTTATTGATACAATACTATCAGACTTTTGTTTTATATAGGGATAGTTCAATAAATTTTACGGAAGGATATGTGGTACGTTTTTTTGTATAATGTATTTGAAGTTAGATTGTAGCAGCTATAATCTTTAGGTTTCTGTATTGCTTGCTATTATATAAATTGACTTTATAGCCTGTGAATTTGACTATTTGAATTGTAGTTTTAACTACTATTCGTCTGTTGTTTTAACACAATTTTACTCGCAACTGTTATCAATTGCTATTACAGTTGACTACCTTAGTGTAAAATTGAATTATTTTGAGTAATTATCAGAGTATCCTTGAGAAGTTAAATTCATTTATCAAGAAGTATTATTCCAAGATGTTGGTGAGGGGCATATTGCTTTTTCTAAGTTTTGGTGTTCTTTTCTTTTTGGTTACCTTGAGTATTGAATATTTCTTATGGCTTAGTTCTATAGGTCGCCTCATTTTATTGGTTGTCTTCGTTTGCTTTGAAGTTGTTTTGGCGTATAAATACATAGCAATACCATTATTCTATTTGTTTAGAATGAAAAAGGGAATTAGTAACAAACAGGCAGCAATAATAATTGGGAATCATTTTCCTAATGTTGGCGATAAGCTTCTAAATTTATTAGATCTTTCAGGTAATGCTGTACAGTCAGAATTGTTAATGGCTAGTATTAACCAACGTTCTGCAAGTTTAGATGGTTTTAGTTTTACCAAAGCGGTGGATTTGAAGGAGAATCGTAAATATGCAAAGTATGCATTAATTCCCTTGGTAATAATTGGTGTAATATGGATTTCGGGTGATATTAAATCTTTCTTTGGATCCTATAATCGGATGGTTAATTATGATTTAGCATACGAGCCACCTGCACCTTTTGCTTTCCGACTGTTGTCAACCGACTTAGAAGTTTTAGAAACAGATTCTTTTACTGTGGAGGTCACAACCGAAGGATCCGTTAGACCAGAACAAATTAGTTTTATTAGTTCAGGAAAAGAGATTTTGCTTCAGCAAAGAGGTGACGTTGCGCAATATACCTTTACACCGCCTTTGGCAAGTACTAGTTTTCGTTTTATTGCAAACGGAATCTATTCTAAAGAATATAGATTAAGAGTTCTTAAAACACCTGTTATTCAGAATTTTAATATGTTTTTGGAGTATCCGAAATATATCGGAAAGAAATCTGAAATAATTAGTAGTACTGGTAATGCCGTATTACCAGAAGGCACTTCGGTCACATGGAAAGTCAAAGGACATAACATAAAGACAATCAATCTTTCTATGGAAGATAGCATTGTTGTGTTTAGCAATGAGAAGAACGATTTTGAATATTCCAAACGAATTTATAAGGATACAGAATATCGAATTGATACATCCAATGAGAATGTACAGAAGCATGAAACATTAAATTATAAGTTACAAGTTGTAAAGGACACTTATCCATTGCTAGAAGTGAATCAGGTTAATGATTCTATAAACCCTAATATTTCGTATTACGTAGGAGAAGCAAGTGATGATTACAGGCTAGTTACAGTAGATTTGGTTTGTTATCCTGTAGATGATGAAGACAATGTGCAAAAGATAAATCTTGGATCTCCTAATGCTAATTTTAAGCGTTTTTATTACACATTTCCGTCAGGTTTAAAATTAGATACAGATAAAGAATATGCTATTTATTTTTTAACAAGGGACAATGATGCTATTCATGGAGGAAAAACAACCAAGAGTACTGTTTTTAATGCCGGGTTGTTAAATAGCGATGAATTACGAAAAAAGGAGTTGGCTTTGCAAGAATCGCTTATTAAGGACATGGATAAGTCTTTGAATACTTTTAAAGATCAAAAGGAGGAGTTAGATGAAATTAATAAAGAGAATAAGGAGAAGACGGAGTTAAATTTTAACGATCAGAATGAAATAAAGGATTTTTTAAAGAAGCAAGAGCAGCAAGAAAAATTAATGCAGAAGTTTAGCAAACAACTAAAAGAAAATCTGGATAAGGGGAATAAGGAAGATAAACTTAATAAGTTGCTACAAGAAAGGTTGGAACGTCGTGAATTAGAAGCTAAGAAGAATGAAGAACTGTTAAAGATGTTACAAGAGGTAGCAGATAAAATTAAGAAGGATGAATTAACGAAAAAACTAGAAGAGGTAGCTAAGAATCAAAAAAATAGTCAACGTAGCTTAGAACAGCTTCTAGAGCTTACAAGGCGTTATTATGTTACGGAGAAAGCCGCACAATTATCTCGTGAACTTGAGAAACTAGCTGCAAAACAGGAAGAGGCATCGGAACGAGAAGAAGAGAAAAATGTTGAGAGAGAACAAAAGAATTTAAATGAGGAGTTTGAAAAGTTGGCAAAGGAACTTGAAGAATTACGAAAAGACAATAAGGAGCTTCATAAACCTATGGATTTGAATTCGGATAAGTCTAAGGAAGATAAGGTTAAAAAGGACCAAGAGAATGCTTCTGAAGAATTAAAAAAAGAGGAAAGCGCTGAATCCTCGGAGACTGAAAAGAAAGAGGCTGGTAGTAAAGCAAAGAAAAGTCAAAAAGCTGCTGCAAAAAAAATGAAACAAATGAGTGATGAACTGCAGCAATCTTCTGATGGTGGTGGAGGTTCATCCATAGTAGAGGACTCAGAAATGCTTCGTCAAATTTTGGATAATTTGGTTATATTTTCTTTTAAACAAGAAACTTTACATAATACCATTGATGTTAGTGATGAAAATGTTTCTCAAATTTCTAGCAGTATTAGAAAGCAACAAGAGCTTAGAACCATTTTTGAGCATGTAGACGATAGTTTGTTTGCGTTGTCTTTGCGTAGGGCAGAATTGTCAGATTTCGTAAATGAACAAATTACAGAGGTGTTTTACAATGTGGATAAATCCCTTGAGCGTATTGCAAATAGAGAACTGTATCAAGGAATGGCTTCTCAGAAGCATGTTTTAACGGCTTCAAATAATTTGGCTGACTTCCTGGCGGGTATTTTGGATAATATGCAAATGAGCATGTCCTCTGGATCTGGCAAAGGAGAAGGCAAAGGTTTTCAATTGCCTGATATAATTAAAAGTCAGGGCGATTTAAAAGAAAAGATGGGTGAGTCTGGCAAGAAAGGAAAAGGTAAAGAGGGAAAGGAAGGTAAGTCTGGAAGTTCTGGTAAAGAAGGAGAGAAGGGCGCTGGTAAAAGTGGAAAAAAAGGAAAATCAGAGGGCATTTCTGGTGAAAATGGTAATACTGGAGAGAATGGCGAGGGAGATGGAAAGAATGGAAAATCTGGCAAAGGAAATAGAAAAGGAGAAAGTGAAAAGGAAGGTAAAGGTGGTGCAGGTGGTCTTAGCGAGAAGGAGCTAGAAGAAATCTATGAAATCTATAAGTCGCAACAACAAATTAAAGACCAATTGGAGCAACAGTTAAAGGATTTCATTTCGGATAAAGATAAGTATTTGGCTAAGAAACTGGTAAAACTTATGGAGGATTTTCAAAACGATTTATTGGAGAATGGTGTTACGCAACGAAGCAAGGATAAAGTCAATTATATACAACACGAATTATTGAAATTAGAAAATGCAAGTCTAAAACAGGGAAAAAAGAAGGAACGAGAGAGTATTACGAATACAAATAAGTTTCAGAACCCTATAACTACAAAGCCTATGTCTTTAGAGAATTATAAGAACCAAATTGAGATTTTAAATAGGCAAGCATTACCTTTGCAACGGTTTTTTCAAAATAAAGTAAAGAATTATTTTAAAAGTGATGATTAATTATAACTATGAGGTTGATTTTAAATTAACAGAAGAAAGTAAATATACCGATTGGGTGGATCTTGTTATTTCAAAAGAGGCACATGAATTGGGTGAAATTACTTTTATATTTTGTACTGATGAGTATTTACTTAAAATCAATCAGAATTATCTTAAACACGACACCTATACAGACATAATCACCTTTGATTATACAGAAAACAGGACGGTTTCTGCGGATGTTTTTATTTCTCTTGATAGGGTAAGGGAGAATGCTGTAAAATTTAAAATTACTTCAGATCAAGAAATGTTACGTGTTATGGTTCATGGTGTTTTACATCTTTTGGGCTATAAAGACAAAACAACTTCGGATACCGAAATGATGCGTGAAAAGGAAGAAGAAATGATGCAATTGTTCCACGTGGAACCATAAATACCGATATGTTTAATACTGAATACGATGTTATAGTTGTTGGCGGAGGACATGCTGGCGCTGAGGCTGCAGCCGCTGCAGCCAATATGGGATCTAGTACTTTGTTAGTTACAATGAATCTACAAACCATTGGGCAAATGTCTTGTAATCCTGCTATGGGCGGAATTGCAAAAGGACAAATTGTACGAGAAATTGATGCTCTTGGTGGGTATAGTGGAATTATATCTGATAAGTCCGCCATACAGTTTAAAATGCTTAATAAATCTAAAGGCCCTGCAATGTGGAGCCCGAGAACGCAAAATGATAGGATGCGTTTTGCAGAAGAATGGAGGACGGCCTTAGAAAACACCAAAAATGTGGATTTCTACCAGGATATGGTTGCTTCATTACTAATTAGGGATAATAAACTGATTGGTGTTAAAACTTCCTTGGGACTAGAAATTCGTTCTAAAGCCGTTATATTAACTAATGGAACTTTTTTGAATGGATTAATTCATATTGGAGATAAACAGTTCGGTGGTGGTAGAGCTGGGGAAAGTGCATCTAAAGGAATTACCGAACAATTGGTAGAATTGGGTTTTGAAAGTGGAAGAATGAAAACGGGTACTCCTCCTAGAGTTGATGGTCGTTCGTTGGATTATTCTAAAATGCTGGTTCAGCCTGGAGATGAAAACCCTTGTAAATTCTCTTATTCAGACACTAAAATATTATCGCATCAACGGGATTGTTATATGACACATACAAGTCCATTGGTACACGACCTACTTAAAGAAGGGTTTGATCGGTCTCCAATGTTTAATGGGCGAATTAAAAGTATTGGGCCACGATACTGTCCGTCTATAGAAGACAAAATTAATAGGTTTGCAGATAAGGATAGGCACCAACTCTTTGTGGAGCCAGAAGGATGGGATACTGTTGAGGTTTATGTTAATGGTTTTTCTACTTCTTTGCCAGAGGATGTACAGTTTAAGGCATTACGGTCAGTTGTTGGATTTGAGAAAGTTAAATTTTTCAGACCAGGCTATGCTATTGAATATGATTATTTCCCGCCAACACAGCTTAAACATACATTAGAAACTAAATTAGTGGATAATTTATATTTCGCTGGACAAATTAATGGGACTACCGGGTATGAGGAAGCTGCTTCTCAAGGACTAATGGCTGGAATAAATGCGCATTTGAAAATAAATGAAAAGGGAGCTTTTATTTTGAATAGGGATGAAGCGTATATTGGGGTTCTAGTGGATGATTTAATAACTAAAGGAACAGAAGAGCCTTATCGTATGTTTACTTCGAGAGCGGAATATAGAACCTTATTACGCCAAGACAATGCCGATTTGCGATTAACACCAAGAGGACATGCAATTGGTTTGGCTAGTGAAGAGAGGCTTCGTAAAATGGAGGATAAACTAGCTAAATCGGACAGTTTTGTTCAGTTTTTTCAGAAAACAAGTGTTAAGCCAGAAGAAATTAATCCTATTTTGGATAGTGTAGGTTCTGCTTTGGTAAAACAATCGGACAAAATGTTCAAGGTGTTTTCTAGGCCTAAGGTTACGATGGATCATATGTTGCAAGTGGAAAGCGTTGCCAGTTTTGTTGCAAACAATGATTTTGACGATGACATTTTGGAGCAAACAGAGGTTCAGGTTAAATATGCTGGTTATATAGCAAAAGAAAAAAATAATGCGGATAAATTGCTAAGACTAGAAGGAGTTAAAATCCCGGCAGATTTTGATTATACAAAATTGAAATCTTTATCCTATGAGGCTAGAGAAAAGCTTACCGCTATACAGCCAATAACAATTTCACAAGCATCTAGAATTAGTGGTGTTTCGCCATCAGACATTAGTGTTTTATTGGTTTTCCTAGGAAGATAGCGAGTTAAGCACGTGATTTTTTCGCAAATGTTCCACGTGGAACACGGAAAGTAGACATTTTGAGATTCCTTTCATTATTTAGATAGATGAAAGGAATTTTTTTGGCGTAGTTTTTGATACATAATTGGTTACTCCATCACTATGAAAAAAGCACTTTTTACATTTCTAGTAGTTGCAACAATTCAATCGTGTATTCCTTTACGTATTGCTCCAAAAATAGTGGATTATAAAATTACCAAAGGGAAAAAATTTAAAAGAGGCCTACCAAAGCGTCAAATGTTTGTGTTTGAAGACCCAAAAGAAGCTAGCGCATTTTATAATTATGTAAACACAAAGTTTCGGTTAGAACACCAGAATGTATATGATGACATTCCTTTTGTTATAAATGGCACACAGTATTTTTTTGCGTTTTATGAAATAGAAATCTCGGGTAAGGTTTTGAATTTGATTCCCATAGTGCTAGATGTTGCATTGCTTAATGCAGATATGGATCCAATGTTTGAGAAGGCACACAGTTCCAAAAGAGAAAATTGGTATATTGCAATTGAAGTATATAGTGATATGGAAAATGATTGCCTTTCTAAAGAATCTCTTTCAATAGGTCTTGTTTTAAACTATCTTCGGGTTTTAAAAAAGGAATACCTATTCACTCATAACTACAATGAAATTTTATTTAAATAGCAAAGATTATTCTGTTTCTAAGGAAGAATTTAAATTGGTAATGGATACTGATTTGGAAATGCTAGTTACAGAACCACAACCCAAAGATTTGGCTGCCTATTATGAAAGTGACGTGTATATTTCACATACAGATTCTAACAAAACGTTAGTTGATAAAATCTACCAAAAAGTAAAGAAGTACAGTTTACGGAAGAAGGTGGGTTTATTAAATTCTAATGTTAAAAAGAATAGAACGCTATTAGATGTTGGAGCAGGAACGGGAGATTTTTTGTCAGTCGCAAAACAGAATGGTTGGAAGGTTACAGGGGTAGAACCAAACGAAAAAGCAAGAGAAAAGGCAACCGAAAAGGGTATTCGATTATATGCTGATTTTAATAGTTTGCCAAATACAAAGTTTCAGGTTATTACACTTTGGCATGTGCTAGAACATTTACCAGATTTAGAAAATCAAATTAAAATTTTAAAATTTTTTTTAGAAGACGATGGTATTTTGATTATTGCTGTGCCTAATTATAAATGCTATGATGCTAAACACTACAAGAACTTTTGGGCGGCATATGATGTACCAAGACACCTTTGGCATTTTTCTAGTGTATCTATAAAAAGGCTATTTGCAAAAGAAAATATGAAAGTGGTAGAAACCAAACCGATGTTATTCGATTCGTTTTATGTTTCTCTATTGTCGGAGAAATATAAAACGGGAAAACAGAATTTTGTAAAGGCGTTTTTTATTGGTTTAAGTTCAAATATTTCAGCTTGGCGGACTAAGGAGTATTCCTCTCATATTTATGTGCTTAAAAACATTTAAAACGCGTTTTGGAGCGTTTTCTTGCACTTTTAAGCCACTACAGACGTATCGCCTTTCTATTGGCGTTTTATTGTATTAAATAGAGGTATTACGCATCTATTAATAATAGATAAAATCAATTTAAAACACAAAATTAATAGATTTTATAAATGATAATGAATTATGAACAAAACGTGATTTTTTCATTTTTATTAAGTACTAGAAAAAAATAGATTCTTCATATTTCAAAAACCTTTCTTATGTTTGCCTTTCACAAACATTGAATTATGAAAAAAATAGTATACGTATTCGCATTATTGGGGATAGTAGCTTGCCAACAAAACAAAATTGCATTTGTAGATAATGTAAAGTTGATGGACGAGTATCAGGAAAAAATGGATGCAGAAGCTAAGTTTAAGACTAAAGCAGAAGCTATAGGAAAGAAAAGAGATAGTATTTCTCAGGCTTTTCAGTTAGAAGCTCAGGCTTTTCAGGTTAAGGCACAAAAAATGCCAACTAAGAAAGCGCAGGAAGAATATGCGTTGTTTCAGCAAAGAGGTCAGTTTATAGGACAGCAATTACAGCAAGAAGAGCAGCAGTTACAAGCGGCTAGCCAAACTGAAATGGATAGTATAGTTTCAAAAGTGAAGAAAGAAATTAAGGATTATGGTAAGGCAAATGGCTATAACTATATTCTTGGTGGTGGTGCTGGTGGAAGCGTAATCTATGGCGATGAAGCAAGCGATGTTACAGATGTAATTTTAAAGTCGTTAAACGATAAGTACAAGAAATAATTAAATCGGAATACTGGTTTTAAAAAAAGGTCCAACTATTGTTGGACCTTTTTTAGTTTTTATAATCAAGTATAATACTATGATGTTAGCTTTAGTGCTGTAATAAGAATACTAAAAACACTGAAATAAGAAAATAAACAGCGATTGTTTTAGCTCCTTCATAATCTTTAGCCATTCGTTGTCCAAACAGTAACATAAGTAAAGAAACACAACATAAAATAGCACCGTGGAATGCGAAATCAGTGGAGTTCTCTATAATAATGTAATACAATCCAATAGCGCAAAGAATTACAGAAACAGCCTCGAAAATAAGTACCGTTGCTAATAGTATTAAAACGGCATTTTTTAATGGGGTTTCAGAAAAATGACCTTTAAGCCAAGAGAGATTCCCGTTCCAGTCAAATACTTTATCAATAGCGCTTTGCATAAAGGTAATAATCAAGAAAAGAAGTATTAATACTTCTGCGGCATGGTTTAGAATGTTTTGCATAATAATGTTTTTAGATTCCTTTACAGGAATTGGTTTGGTGTAATTTACGCCGCTTTTGTATGAAGCAAACGTGTTAGTTTAATAGATAAGTCAGTCAATATTATTTTAGAGTTACCATTGCGTTCTATGTGGTAAATAGCACTTTCTAACTCTTCTGTAATTGTCATGATATTATTTTCGTGAACAAAAGGGGCAAATTTTTCTAAGCTAAAACCAGTTACATGTATACGCATAAAAGCAAGACTTTTAATATTGTAATTTAGTAGCAAAGCTTGGCGCATTACCGTAATACAGTAGAGTAAAAATTTCTTTTGTGTTTCTCTTCCTGTTTTGGAAACCTCGTCGCTCCAATTAATTAAATCATGAATAGCAGCTTTATTACCTTTAGCTTTAAACGCACTTCTTACCCATTGCACAAACCATTTATCGAAGATTAAATCTTCAGAATCTTGGTGCATAAAATCCAACGCTTTGTTAAAGTTGCCGTTGGCTTCATGTGCAATACGAAGCGCTTCATTTTTTGGCAACCCTTTGTCTTGTAATGCCTCTGTAATAGCGTCCTCCGCAATAGGGGGGAAATGAAGTATTTGGCAACGAGAACGTATGGTTTGAATTATTTGCTCTTCATCTTCTGCAATAAGAATAAATACAGTTTTCTGGGGTGGTTCTTCAATTAATTTTAGAAGTTTATTGGCCGCAGAAATGTTCATTTTTTCGGCAAACCAGATAAGCATAATCTTATAGCCACCTTCGTATGATTTTAATGCTAATTTTTTTACAACATCATGTGCTTCATCTACACCAATTTGTCCTTGTTTTTTTTCAATTCCGATAAGTTGGTACCAATCAAAAAGATTACCATAAGGTTGCTCTTTAACAAATTGCCGCCACTCTTCCATATAATTGTTACTAACAGCGTGGCTCTTAATTTTAGAGCTGTTAGCCACAGGGAAAGCAAAGTGCATATCTGGGTGAGAAAGAGAGTTGCATTTAATATTACAAGAATCATTGTCTCCAGTATTTTCCGCATTCGAATTTTTGCAAAGAATATACTGAGCATATGCCAATGCCATAGGCAAAGTACCACAGCCTTCTTTTCCAACAAATAATTGTGCATGAGGAATACGACCAGCATTGGCACTTAAAGCTAAGTGTTTCTTTATATGAGTAAGGCCTAAAATATCTTTAAAAAGCATGCTCCAAAGATAGGATATTTGGCTTTTTAAAAGAATATTGTTACTAATATAAAGCGTTTTGATTTTAATCAATAGAATTCTCCTAGCCTCGGCATTAGGTGTAGCGTAAAAATTCAATATTTTTAGAACCAAGAGACAAGACAAAATAATCTTGGTTCCGGAAGGGAATAGTTCTTGTTTCGGATATCTCGATGGCTCTGTGGGCTAGTTCATTTTAAGAAAAGGCATAGTATTATTCATTCAATTTCATTAAAAGGGCTTAAATTATAAGACATCGCATTTTAACTATGGCAGATAAACGATTACATTTGCCATTCTGAAAAACAAGACTACATATGAAAACTGTTGATAATTTTAATTTTGAGAACAAGAAAGCACTAATTAGAGTAGATTTTAATGTGCCATTAAATGCTGATTTTGATGTGGCAGATGCAACACGTATTGAAGCTGCGAAACCAACGATAATTAAAGTTTTAGAAGACGGCGGTAGCGTTGTATTGATGAGTCATTTAGGAAGACCAAAAGGAGAACGTAATTTGAATTTGTCTCTAAAACATATATGCGATAAAGTTTCTGATATTATCGGTGTTGAAGTGAAATTTGTAGAAGACAGTGTTGGTGAATCGGCAGAAAAAGCGGTTGCCGAATTAAAAACAGGAGAGATATTATTATTAGAAAATCTTCGTTTTTATAAAGAGGAAGAGGAAGGAAACGAAGCATTTGCAGAACAATTATCTAAGTTAGGAGACATTTATATAAACGATGCTTTTGGAACAGCACACAGAGCACATGCATCTACAACAGTTGTAGCACAATTTTTTCAAGAGAATAAGTGTTTTGGGTACTTATTAGCCAAGGAAATAGAATCTATTGGAAAAGTAATGCGTTCGGGAGAAAAGCCAATTACAGCTATATTAGGAGGGGCAAAAGTATCTTCTAAGATTACAATTATTGAAAACATTTTAGATAAAATTGACCACTTAATTATTGGTGGAGGAATGACATACACCTTTGTTAAAGCACAAGGCGGAAAAGTAGGAGATTCAATTTGTGAAGATGATAAAATGCCTTTAGCATTAGAAATTCTTGCACAAGCAAAAGAAAAAGGAGTAGAAGTACATATTCCTGTAGATGTTTTGGCTGCAGATGATTTTAGTAATGACGCAGAGACGAAGTTTGTAGATGTAAATGAGATTCCAGATGGTTGGCAAGGATTAGATGCAGGACCAAAAACATTGGAAAATTTTAAAGAAGTAATCCTAAAATCTAAAACGATACTTTGGAATGGTCCAATTGGTGTTTTTGAAATGGAAAGTTTTGCAAAAGGGACAATAGCAATAGGTAATGCAATAGATGAAGCTACACAAAACGGTGCATTTTCTTTAGTAGGAGGAGGCGATTCCGTGGCTGCAGTAAAGCAATTTGGATTTCAGGATAAGGTTAGTTATGTTTCAACAGGAGGAGGCGCAATGCTAGAGAGTCTTGAGGGAAAAACTCTACCAGGAATAGCTGCAATATTAGGTTCATAAAGGCATCATCGATAAACGGTTTTCAAATTTTAATATCGTTTTTAAGAGATAAAATTTTATAGTTTCAGAAAAAAATACGATTTTCGTTAGCCCCTCTAATGAATCAAAATAAGCTTATGATGAAAGTAAAGTATAGCTGTGTCTACATTTTACTCTTTGGTTTTACTGTAATAGGTGTTTCTCAAGAGTTAGATACAATTCCGAAGGTAAAAAGGGATAGTATTGTTTTAGATACACTTCTTAAGAAGGAAATTAAGAGACCAGAAGGGAATTCCGAAGTAAAGTTTGAAGCGATACCTTTAAATTTAGAAAAAGGGCAAGATCAGTTTAATTTAAATGATTATCCTGACGCAGCAAAATATGATAGTCTTTGGATGAAGACATTGTACGATAGCGCTAGTCTGTTTGATACTATCTATAGTGAGGTTGCCAACTTAGATGTTACTGAAGAGGTAGATTATGAGATTGATACAGAAGTACTAAAAGAACGTTTAAACAAGCTAAATCAAAAAACACCTTTTAATATTGCATATAATCCTTCTTTAGAGAAAGTCATTAAATCATTTTTAAAGAGAAAACGTGGCTTTTTAGAGCGAATGCTAACTAAAAGTCAGTTTTATTTTCCTCTTTTTGAGCAAGAATTAGACAACCATAACATTCCATTAGAGATTAAATATTTGGCGATTGTAGAGTCGGCCTTAAATCCAAGAGCCAAATCGAGGGTAGGAGCAACAGGCTTATGGCAATTTATGTATGGAACGGGGAAAGAGCATGATCTTGATGTTAGTAGTTACGTAGATGAAAGAAGTGACCCAATAGAATCAACAAGAGCAGCGTGCGAATATTTGTCTCGTTTATATCGAATTTTTAAGGATTGGGATTTGGCGTTAGCAGCGTATAATTCTGGTCCAGGAAATGTAAATAAAGCAATTAGAAGGTCTGGAGGGTATAAAAATTATTGGAATATAAGAAGAAACCTTCCAAGAGAAACGGCAGGTTATGTTCCCGCATTTTTAGCAACGATGTACTTTTTTGAATATGCAGAGGAGCATGGGTTAAAAGGAAAGAAGGCAGAGCGGACTTTGTTTGAAACTGACACTGTTCATGTAAAAAGTTTAATATCCTTTGATCAAATTTCAAAATTGGTAGATGTAAGTGTGGCGGAGTTAGAAGTGTTAAATCCATCGTATAAACTAAATATTATTCCTTTTGATAAAAAGAAGAAATACGCACTAAGGCTACCCAGAAAAGCAATGGGTAAATTTGTTGCCAATGAGAAGGCAATTTATACTTATGTAACAAACGAAATGGAAAATAGGGAAAAGCCCTTGCCTAAGTTAATAAAAGCTCAGGATCGTATTCGTTATAGAGTTAAAAGTGGCGATTTCCTTGGGAAAATAGCAAAAAGACACGGTGTTCGTGTTAGTGATCTTAAAAGGTGGAATGGTTTACGAAGTAATAATTTAAGAATAGGGCAACGATTAACCATTTATTCAAAAAGATCGGCTCTTTTCTCTTCTAAAGCGAAAAAAACAAAATCGAAGAAAAAAACAATTATTATTGGGGATAAAAAAACCCATATAGTACAGTCTGGAGATTCACTTTGGACCATTTCTAAAAAATATCCTGGAGTTTCTATTGAAAATTTACGAGAATGGAACGGTATTAGTGGTAACAAATTAAAACCAGGCACAAAATTGAAATTGTGTAATTGCCCATCGTAATTAAAACGTATATGAAAAAAATTAAAATTTCCCTTTTAGCTCTTTTTCTAGTTGCAGTAGCATGTAAAGACAATAAACAAAAAAAGTACCTACCAGAATCTATTGGAGCCATTAATAATGTAGCCGTTGTTATAGACAATGACCTTTGGAAAGGTAAAGTAGGAGATAAAATAAGAGAGCATTTTGCCGCGCCAGTGTTGGGGTTGTCTTGGGATGAGTCCTCTTTTACACTCAACCAAATGAATTCTATTGTATTTACAGGTACTTTAAGAAAAACACGCTCTGTTGTATTTGTACAAAAAGACACGGTAAATATAGGGCATGTAAAATCAGATTTATACGCCACACCGCAAAAAATTGGTGTTTTTAAAGGAAGAACAGAGGACGAAATTATTCAAAATATAGAAGCAAAAGCAGCAGAGGCAATTAAAGCTTTTAAAGAGGTAGAGATTTCTGAAGCACAGAAAAGGTTTCAACGTTCTTTAAATAAAGAGACTGTTTTAGATGAAAACTTTGGGATTTCATTACAAATGCCATCAGCTTATAGAGTAGGTCAACAAGAAGATAATTTTGTTTGGATAGACAGACAAATACCAAAAGGTAATATGAATATAATTGCCTATACGTTACCTTATGATAGCTTTTCAAATGAGGCGACTTTTGTTGCCGATATTCTTAGAAAGAAAGATTCTATTGGAAAATTATATATTCCTGGAACAGATGTCCCAAATAAGGTAACCTATATGAAAACTGAAAAGATTTTTGCGCCTTATATAGTTGCTACGGAAATTGGAGGGAAAAAAGCCGTAGAGGTTAAGGGTATATGGGAAATACATAATTATCCAATGGCAGGACCTTATGTATCTTATATTATAAATGATGCGGAAAATAACAGGAAAATTGTTATAGAGGGCTTTGTTTTTGCTCCACAAACAAGGAAAAGAGATTATATGTTTGAACTAGAATCTATAATTAAAACGGTTACGTTTAATTAGGGACAATTTGAGCAAATACAATGGAATAAAAGAAGAGTGTCTTACGAGACACTTTTTTTATGGAACAGAATGCCAGACAAGACCTGTTTTGTGTCTTCTTAAGCATTTTTGGCTCTGAAAAAGAGTAAGGGAGCAATGAATGGAATCCGTTCTCTATAGCTGTTCTCTATGACTTAGTCTAGAGTTTGAATGCAAATCCAACTATAGCATTAAATATAAAGGCATAAATAACGACAAGGAATAGGGAAAAACACAGCCATGTAATTGTTTTGGGATGTCTTTGAAAAAAGACATTTCCAAAGGTTTTAAAATTACCATAATACGCATCTGTGGCAAGTATAATTTTCTTCATAATTGTAAGCTTTGGGATTACTTATGAAGGCAAATGTCTGATATTAAGTGTTTAAGTTAAAAAAAAATAGACAAAGAGGCGTAAATTTTAGATGTAAAGAAAAGAGCTTCTTAAAACATCTGTGTAAGGTATTTTAAGTCCGATAAAAGGTTCGTGTTTCTGAAAAAAGAGAAGGAGGCGTTATTTGTAAATATAAAAAGTGCGATTATTTATAAATAATCGCACTTTTTATATTTATCGCATTTTTCTATTGAAAAGCAAAGCCCGTAAATACTCTGTATATAAAAGCATATAAAATAATTAAGAAGCTAGCGAAACAAAACCAAGAAAAGAGTTTAAAATATGATTTAACTAATTTGTGACCTAAGTTTTTAAAAGCTTCAGAATAGATTTCTCTTATTAATAATATATTTTTCATGATATGTGGGTTTTAGGTTAAGATCGATTTGTATCTTGCTATAACTCCGAAACCCAAATCGTTAATACTTTTCTTTCTTTTTTTGTTGTAAAGTAAGACTATTATGTGGTGAAAAGTGTTTTGTCATCGATGTTTTCGGTAACAAAACACTATATTTTTAGTATGTTGTGCTTAGTTAAGTATAAGTTTTATACATAAAACTACTTACTAGGCCATCTAGATTAATTACATTTTTACAATGATAAATTCTGACCTTCTATTAAGCTCGTGCTTTTCTCGACTACAGCGGACACCATTACCGCATTCATTTATGAGCTTATCTTCACCATAACCTATGGCACTCTCAATACGGCTTGGATCTATACCTTGTTTGATTAAGTAATTTCTAGAAGATTTAGCTCTTTTATCAGATAAGTATTTATTGTAAGCTCTTTTACCTCTTGCATCTGTATGAGATTCTATTTTAATCAACATATCTGGATACTCAGTCATTACTTCTACAATTTTATCAAGCTCTTCAGCAGCATCTTTTCGTATATTAAATTTATCAAAGTTAAAGTAGATCATATCAGTTTTAAGCTTCTTTATACCATCTTCTATGGCAATTAGCTCCTTTAACTTTTTCATTTGAACACTTACATTAACCACTTCATTTTCTTTAGTAGCAGTTGTAAGTTCTTCATCAAAGTAACCTCTTTTCGTAGTTTCAATAGAGTATTTGGTATTACTCTCTAAGTCTTCAAACACAAAACTACCATCGTCACTCGAAACAACTTCTTTAAGTTTTATATTATTTTCATCCAAAAGAACAACCAAAGCATCTGGCATTAAGTCTCCAGAAATAAGTTCTGTAACAACACCAGCAATTGCATTAAGGTTTTCTTCAACTTCCTCAACAATTAAACGTTTAAAGGAATAAATATCATCATCCCCTTTACCGCCTTTTCTATTAGAAGCGAAATATCCTTTCTGACTCTCTTCGTTAACAATGTAAGAGAAATCATCTTTGTTACTATTTATAGGTTGGCCAACGTTTTTTACGTCTTTAAAACCTTCCTCTTCATCATAGGCAATTTCATATACATCTAATCCTCCCAAACCAATATGTCCGTCAGAAGAGAAGTATAGTTTTTTTCCGTTTATAAAAGGGAACATTTCTCTTTCTTCTGTGTTAATTTCAGGTCCTAAATTTTTAGGCTCAGAATAGCTGTTATCCTCTAAAATATCTACTACAAAAATATCAGTTTTACCGATGCTCCCAGGCATATTAGAAACAAAATAAAGCTGTTTCCCATCTGGACTTAAGGCAGGATGTCCTGTAGAGTATTCGTCACTGTTAAAAGGTAATTCTACACCTCTAGACCATTTACCATCTATTTTTCTAGAGACATATAATTTTAAGTTGTTAACTCCTTTTTTATCTCTTTTCAGTTTCTTATCGTAATTATTTCTCGTAAAGTACATAGTTTTGTTATCTGGCGAAAAAGAGACAGAAGCTTCATGATACTTTGTGTTTATTTTTTTGGAGAACTTAATGGCATTTTTTAGTTCTTGAGATTCTTCATTTATTTTAGACACATATAAATCTAAATATGGTTGATTGTTCCATTTATACCGTCTGGTATGAAAAAAAGAAGAATCTTTTGCTGAAGCAAAAACGACTTCCTCTTTGTTATAAAACATAGGAGAAAAATCGGAGTATTCAGAATTTACTTCTAGGTTTTTAATGCGGAACATTGGATTTGCACTAAGAATATTATCCAATACAATTTCGTTAGGAGTAGGCGCATCGTCTTCTTCTGTAATGCTTTCCTTTTTTAATTTTCTATTGTATAGTCGCATTAATTTTTTGGCTCTACCATATTTCCCAGTGCCTTTTAGTGTATGCGCATACTTAAATAGATTATCTGTAGACATATCTTTTTTGTACGTATTGTATAAAACATTGTACCAATGGTATGCTTTTTCCATATTGGTATTGTAGTAATACGCATCACCCGCTTTCTGTAAAATCTCTCTAGAGTAATTTTTCTTATTTCGACTTAATGCTTCTTCGTACAATTCTGCCGCTTCGGCATACCATAACTTCTCAAAATATAGATCTGCTTTCTGAATTATTTTTGTCAGAATTGGACTGTTGTTTTTTGATTCAGAATCGTTATTGTTCAGTGAGTTAAGCATCTCATATGTTATCTCATCTACAGATAAGGGTCTATCTTGAGGTAAGTTTTGTATACTATCATTATTTTCTTGTTCCTGTGCCGAAATTCCGGAGGAAAGAAGTAAAATAAAAATTACGATAATCTTTTTCATGATATGTTTAGTTTTAGAAAAATCTAGGTGACCTAAGTTTTTTTAATTTTGAGATTAACTGATATCTCAAGAAAATTTCATGTGTTCCAGAGTTGAAATTATTCAACGGTGTTGTTGTATAATCAAAGGCATAACCAATATTAAATCTAGTTGATATTTGAAATCCTAAAAGGGCACTTACAGAGTCTGACCATCTATAGTTAGCACCTAAATGTAGTTTTTCAAATAATAAAAAATTCGCGGATATATCCAAAGAAATTGGCGCACCAGAAACTCCTTTTACAAATAAGGAAGGTTTAAATTTTAATTCTGAATTTATGTCAAAGACATAACCAGCGATTAAAAACAAGTGTATGCGTTCTTTGGCTAAAACCCTTTCTGTATGATTGTAATGTTGGCTGGTTAAGACGTTAGGGGTAGATAATCCTAAATACCCTTTTTTTGTATAATAAAAAACTCCAACACCTACAGTAGGAAGAAGCTTGCTATTTATATTTTCGTTAAAACTAGGATCAGGGTCTAAATGAGTTCCTTTAGACCAATCTGCACTAAAAAAACGAGCTCCTGCTTTTACCCCAAAGGCTAAACGATCTCCTTTTCTATTTAGAATAAGATTATGTGCATAATTTGCATCTATATATGTTTCTTCTGTTGGGCCAAGCTCATCTTGTAGAATAGATAGTCCTATACCATTAAACAAACCTATAGGAGCATCTATACCGAACGTTATGGTTCTTGGAGACCCCTCTATGCCAACCCATTGAGATCTGTATAATGATAGCATTGCCAAATGCCCTCTAGATCCAGTATATCCGGGGTTAGCAGTCATAGTGTTGTAACTATACTGAGAGTAATGTGGATCTTGTTGCCCATATACACTACTACATATACATAAGAACAAAATTGGTAAAAAATGTTTTATTTTAAACACGTTTGTCATGCGCTTTTTAATACAAGGAATCTTAAATAGAGGAATCCTTCTGTTATTTTATAAATTAATGTGTCATAGTAGTTTATAAAAGATTAAATTTAAGTTGGTTTAGGAACTGTAAAAATTATTTGTTGTGAATGGTCATATTTTAGCCATGTACCTCTTGTTTGTCTATATGAAATTCTATTTTTCATTTATTAAGAGTTACTAGTTTTATCGAGTTAGGTAAAGCCACCCAGATTTTGGTTCTGTTTTTTCGTCTCCAAAATCAAAGATGTAATAGTATGTTCCAACTGGTAATTTTTCCTCTTTTTTAATAGTACCAGTTCCTTGAGAAGTTCCTCTCCAAGTATTGTTATAGCCTTTCATTTCAAAAATTTCATGACCCCAACGATTAAATATTTGAAGCGTATTATTTGGATATTGATCCACACAATCAATATAGAATACCTCATTAGCGCTATCATTATTTGGTGAAAACTCATTGTAAATTGTAAAGCAATTTTCTTTGGATTCCAAAATAGTAACCGAAGCTTCATCTCTATCATTTGCTGAATTTTCATCTATTTCATTCATAGAGTTTAATTGGGCAATATTGGTATAATCTGTACCTACAATAATGGTAACCGTAATTTCTAGAGTTGCAATTTCATTTGGGTTTAAACGATCTATTGCCCATTCTCCAATATTTTCATTATAATCACCTATAGTGGTCGTTTCAAGAACAAAATTAAATCCATTTGGCAAGGTGTCGTCTATTTTTATACCAGTGAGTATGCTTGTGCCTACATTTTCTGCGGTTATAGTAAAAACTACTGTATCTCCTATCTCTACTTCTGCAATATCAACTGTTTTTCTTATTGCAATATCAACGATAGTGGTTACCGAAACAGTAAAAATTGCTTCGTCATTTTCCAAAGGTCTACTTGGGTCATAGTTGTCTGGGGTTGAATTTGGGTCTGGTTGGTCCGTAGCAGTTACCTGTGCAATATTTGTGTATTCAGTTGAACTGTTTGTTGGGCTATTAATCAAAACCGTATAGGACAGGGTTATTGTTGAATTTGCTGACAAAGAAGCAATATTCCAGGTAATAGTATTTGTGTTTAAGCTAAATGTAGCTCCATTGTCAAGAGAGTTTGTATTTAGAGTTAAACCTGTTGGTAACATGTCTTCAATAGAAATATTAGTCGCATTATTTGGACCATTATTTTGTAAAATTACTTCGAAGGAGATAATATCACCAGGACTTGGATTAGCGCCTGATATCATGCTTTTAGAAATAGCCAGATCCGCATCGTTATTTGTGTTGATGCTAAGCGAGTCTTCATCATCTTCAGACTGGTCACCATCATCATTACCAGGAGTAGAATCTGGATCAAATTGATCAGAATCTGTTACCTGTGCTACATTTTTATATTCATCAACCGCGCCAGTAGGTTCATTAATGGTTGCATTATAGGTTAGGGTAATTCCAGTGGTAGGAACGGTAAGTGCAGTCCATGAGATAGTATTTCCAGAAAGAGTACCGCCATTAGTGATAAGAGTGATGTTTGAATATCCAGCAGGGATAATATCTTCGACTTCCACATTAGTAGCATTATCAGGTCCTTTATTAATAAGGGCAATAGAGAAAGTTACTACTTCGCCAACATTAGGATTTGTATTGCTGATTGATTTATTTAGTTCTAAGTCGGCAGATATAATACTTCCCAAGGTAAGGCTATCCTCATCATCTTCACTTTGGTCTCCATCATCATTATTAGGAGTAGAATCTGGATCAAATTGATCAGAATCGGTTACTTGTGCTACATTTTTATATTCATCAACTGTACCAGTAGGTTCATTAATGGTTGCATTATAGGTTAGTATAATTCCAGTAGTAGGAACAGCAAGCGCAGTCCAAGAGATAGTATTTCCAGAAAGAGTACCGCCATTAGTGATAAGAGTGATGTTTGAATATCCAGCAGGAATAATATCTTCCACGGCAACATTAGTAGCATTATCTGGCCCATTATTAATAAGAGAGATAGAGAAAGTTACTACTTCACCTACATTCGGGTTTGTATTGCTAATTGATTTGTTTAGTTCTAAGTCGGCAGATACAATACTTCCCAAGGTAAGGCTATCCTCATCATCTTCACTTTGGTCTCCATCATCATTATTAGGAGTAGAATCTGGATCAAATTGATCAGAATCGGTTACTTGCGCTACATTTTTATATTCATCAACTGTACCAGTAGGCGCATTAATGGTTGCATTATAGGTTAGTATAATTCCAGAGGTAGGAACGGCAAGCGCAGTCCAAGAGATAGTATTTCCAGAAAGAGTACCCCCATTACTGATAAGAGTGATGTTAGAATATCCAGCAGGAATAATATCTTCCACGGCAACATTAGTAGCATTATCTGGTCCATTATTGCTAAGGGATATAGAGAAGGTTACAACTTCACCTACATTAGGGTTTGTATCGCTAATTGTTTTATTTAGTTCTAAGTCTACGGAAATAATAGCTACAGTTAGCGAGTCCTCATCGTCTTCACTTTGGTCTCCATTGTCATTATTAGGAGAAGAATCGGAATCAACTTGATCGGAAGCTGTAATTTGTGCAATATTTTTATATTCATTTAGTGTACCACTTGGTATATTAATTGTTACGGTATAAGAAACAGTTAAAGATGCGTTTGCATTTATAGTAGGAATATTCCAGAAAATAGTTCTAATGGCTGCATCGTAAGTTCCACCATTATCAATTGTTGCTGTATTTATTTGCAGTCCAACAGGCATAATATCTTCTAAAGATACACCTGTAGCAGTTAAAGGTCCGTTGTTTGAAATGATAATTTGATACGTAACATCACTACCAACATTTACGGAAGTAGTGGCCGTGGTTTTCTCAATTTTTAAATCGGCATAATCATTATTTTCACTAGAAGTTATTGGGATTGATAGTATCTCGCAAAAGCAATTCGTTGCAGCAGGGACAAATTCTACTACTATATTTCCATTATCTCCACAAAAACTAGTAGTGTTAAAAGAGATATTTTCTTGAATAGAATTTGAGGCTGTAATTGCTTGTGTTGTTGCTCCTGAGTATAGGGCAGGTCCTGTTTTTACACCAGAATTATCCGCGCAATAAACAGAATATACCAAACCAGAGGCCAAATCTACAGTACCTACATTTTCAATACCAATAGTTATTGCATAGTTATTGTCACCTACATTTTTTATGTAAGAAGCCTCGGCAGCAAAAGAAGATTTTTTTAAATCTCCTTTAGTTACAGAAATAGAATAAGAATCGGCTCCAGTGACAATTTGGGTAGTGCCACAAGAAACACCATTACAAAACAAATTATTTGTTGTAACATAAGTGTTTAGATTAATATCATAATCTCCTGGACAAATTTCAGGAGTAGATTCAATACCTATACTATATTCTATTAGACTTCCTGTTGGCGCGGCGTTTGGCAATGTAATTTCTACAACCTGATTAACTCCTACTGTTGTTACAGAAGAGAATGTTGCTTGCAGTGCACTGCTGCAAATAAAAGACCCATTTACATAATTAATATTTTCAGGAAGCGTAATTTTTACATAATCTACCAACCCTGTAGTACCGTCAACAATTAATGTTTTTATAGAAACAGTTTCTGTAGAACAGCCTTCTAACGTTCCAGAATTAGAAACTACAGTATTACTAGTTAGGTACGGTGGTTCGGCTCCAGTTATTATTATTGGATTCGTTGTTATTTTACTACCATTACCAATTGCAGTTGCTCCACAAGGGCTATTTCCAAAGGCGGTATAGGTACTTCCAGTATTAGAAATATACTCACACTTAGGATTTAGAGTTAGGCTTATTAATGCAATTTGTTCTTCTATATTTGCAGCGTTATTAGAACCTACTAGACCATTCATTCCATTAATTCCTGAATGCCCCATAAGGTCTACAGTAACTGTGTTCCCTGAAATGGAATGAGATATGTTTTCTATATTTCCTGATCCCTTTGGGTACTCAACAGCAATTTGTTCTATACTTAAACCTGTAATATTTCCAGGTACATCAAAAGTAAAGGAAGGAGAAATAAGATCACCTTGTCCAGCGTTTCTATATTCCAATGAAATATTAAAATCGGTACACATATCTACTGTTGTAGAAGGCTGATTTAATAAAGATAATTGAATAGCAGCTGGCACAGGCTCTAATTTTACCACTATTGGATTGGTGTAGTTAGCAGAATTAAAATCCGCTGGATAAGCATTACAATTCCAAGAGTTTTCTATAGTAATATCCTGATTGGTACAATTTGTATAAGAACCTTTAAACCGAATTGTTTTGCAGCTATCGTTGTTAGAAAGAAAAGCTCCAATTTCTATAAAGGTATTGGCTCCGTTTTGTGTAAAATTTAGAGAAATATCTCCACTACCAGTAACTTCAACGGCTTCGGTAATGGAAAACCCAGGTGTATTTACCTTAAGCCAATTAAAGTTTATATCCTTTTCGGGAGAATAACTACATACGGTTACCTCAAAGTTTTCATATTGAGAATCTCCTGTTTGAACAGGTGTAGAAGAAGAAATATTAATATTGGGCTGTTTATAGAGAACAGCACCAGTTCTGGTTTCCGAATTATCTTCTGGTGCATTTGAGTAAGGGTAATTTTTATGTTTTATGGTTACATCATAATCTGCCGTTGTTAGCGTGCTATTGTTTGCTTCGATAGCTATTTGGACACTTGGATATTTGGGATATCCAAAATCTAATTGTCTAAATTTTGGCCCAGGAGCTATGGTTACTGTATTTCCTGTAACTGAGTAATTTAAACCACCATTAGTAGAACTTGGAGCTTCGTTTTCTGGTTGCACATTATCATAATCATAAGAATAGACAGCGTTTAAAAATGTTGATCCAGCTGGAATTTCTATTTTTGTTTCTTCCAAGAAAGCGGTTGGTCTATATTCATTAGTAAAAATTGGATCAATACCACTAACTTGGGATAAACTTGCATATAAGTATGTTATTCCGCAAGCAGTTATTTCAGTTTCTGTAGCTAGAGACATTTCTATTAAAGGCTTTATGTAACTTGCTTTTGCACCATAAGAATCACAGGCAAGTTTTGAGCCTCCACCATCCAAACTATAGAATTCTCCTCTAAAATTAGTAAGATTGTAAAGTACGGCAGACTTAAAGTCTTTATTAACAACAAAATGCAATTCTATATCAATTTCATCTTCTTCCAAACCCTCTCCATATTTATAGGAGCCAGAAATAATAGAACGGTACGAGGAAAGATCGAAAGTAATTACATGCTTTGTGTTTCCATCTGTGGTTATAACAGGAGCAATGTTTAATGTTGTCGATTGACTTCCTGAAGAAAGGTCATTAATAATAATAGACCCGTTTAAATATTGTATTATCGTTTCATCTGCTTGGTCCAATAAATTTGTGTCATACGTAATGCGTAGAAATAAATTATCTGAACTAAGAAGGTTCATGGTGGCGCTAGTATTTACAACCATTTCATCTTTTGCCATGTATACATCTAAACGATGTGCATTTGGATCAAGTGTTACTTTGGTAGCCATAGTATTGTCTGTCCACCCTGCTGTTTCTCTTTCTGCAGAAAAACTAGTAGTAATTGGCGCAACGCATCCACTTAAATCATCACAATGGGTAATAAAAGAGGAAGTTCCACAAAACAAATCTGTATCAAAACAGGAGTTGCTATAAGTAACTTTATAGTTTAATAATAAGTTTTTAGGACCGGTATATACGTTACAATCTATAGCAAGAGGAAAATCTACAATGCTAGAGTAGTAGTCATTTGTTCCTAAACCTGTAGTCGTATGTGTGATTATATTTCCAGACTGACTAAAATTTGTGGGAGACCCACTTAGCAGAATACCATCAGGCACCGTTAAGGTTACTGTATATGAAGTACTTAAATCGTCTGATAAAAGAGGAGCTCCATTACAAAGCATATCATCATTATCATGTACAAGAAAGTAACTACTTATATTTACAATAAAGGGCGTTCCGTCTACCACATCAATAGGTTGGTCGTTAGTAGCATAAAGCCCTTTTACTTCGGATCTATTAATAAATTCACGTTCGGTATCTGAAGCTCTTCCGCACTGATTTACGGAGAAAACATCAATATTTAATCTTTCATAAGGCAAAGCCCAACGACCACTTGCATCACATTCAGGGGGTTGTCTGTCCGAAATAGCTAAGTCAAAAGAAATGTTTACAGAATTACCAGGAGCTAAATCATCGAAAAATCCGTCACTATCTAAATCTTCTAGTCCGCCTGGGCCGTCTGGGTCACTGGTTAAAAAATCAGCAGGAATATAATCAGATCCTAAACCTTTATTAACTGCAGTGTAATTGTATGTCCATTTTTGGGTTGTAACAGGATTTCCGTTAAGACGAAAGTTATTTAGGGTACGGCTTCCATAAAAATCATCTCCCCACATAGGATTTACACCAGGAGTTGTTTCTTCACTACCAGATTCATTAAATCCAATATTAATATGTACATTATAGGCAATATCATTGGCATCAACAGCTGTATTTTCTAAAGTATGAACATAAGAAACAGTTGTTGCAAAATCTGGTAAAGGAGCGCTTACCGCTGTAATTTCGAGACTAGGGTCTTCTGTGCTTATGTTAACAAATCCGCTTGCAGAACTTGTTTCTTGACAGTGAACACTAGTAGAACAACCCCATTTTGATTGGTGTATTATTACATCATCGGTACAGTTTTCTACTTTAAATTCTTCTGTAAGTAAGATGCTTTCGTTTTCAAAAAGCGTATCGCCATCACCTACATTTCCAGCAAAAGGAGCTTGAGACAGGTCTATCGTATAGGTCTGTAGGTTCCCACTAATATTGGAAGGTGTAAGCGTAGTTCCATTAAAAGAAAGACTATAATTTGCATCTAAATTAGAACCAATAGTAACTATATGTGTAAAGCTAGAAATTGTTCCATTTCCAGAATTTGTAATGGAAAAACTTCTTGTTTCGGTTTCACCTACTAATGCAAAAATAGAATTATAACTGCCTGTTATAGATAAATAGGCTTTTAAAAGGTCGTATGAATTAACGGTTAAATCGTTATCAGTATTGCTATAATTTGTACCATTGTCTATGAAAGAAATAGAATGAGCATCTTTAAAGATTCCGCCGTTATAGGAAAATTGTACGGCTTCACAAGATGCTGTTTTTTCAAAAGAAAACTTAATCTGGTCATTAACTTCCCAGTTACCATTTCCGGAACGTTCTATACTAAATATAGGTGCATTTAAATCTGTGATATTAAATTCCGTAACACTGAAATCTTGAGACCCATTTTGTTCTAATAAAGATAAGGTACTAGCTACATAGGTTACTCCATCTGGAAGATTAAAGGCAATTTTAAAAGTGTTAGATGTGTTTAACTTCGCCTTTAAGGTGACCGCTGTAATTTCATTATTAGAACCACCGCAAGGACCCATATCATTGGAAACAATGGTAACTTTAAACTTATCCGTGTTTATTTGTGCAAATATAGAAGTCGTAAAAATCCCGAAGAATAATAAAAAAGTACACAGTCTAACTAAGGTATGATTTTCTCTAACCTTTTTACAAATTAAATTTTGCAACATTTTGTAATTTTAATTGTTAACCCATTTTTTAAGATGGACTTTGGTAGTTAGAGTGGTTGGGTATTGGTAACTAGTAATTGTTACATGTAAAAATACTGGTTAGGTAGTTCATCGGTTTTTTTTTGTTGCGAAAGGGACTTATTACGTTGTGTATTATATTTTTTTGTAAATCCCTTACAAAAAAGAGAAGTTTTTAAAGGAAATATTATAAGAAATACGCATTATAGAACTGTAACACTGTTAGTTATGGTGATGGAGTAAGTGTGAAAATTTTGTAAGTAAAGAGGGGAGAAATTAGGTAAAAAAAAACATCCACTAAGGTGGATGTTTTTACAATAATTTAGTCGAAAGTTATCTATTTGTTTTTTTCTTCAAGCTTTTCATCTTCATCTTCTTTGGTGGCATCTTTAAACTCCTTAATACCTGTTCCTAATCCGCGCATTAATTCTGGAATTTTTTTTCCTCCAAAAAGAAGTAATATAGCTACAACTATTAAAACAATGGATGCAGGTCCAGGAATAGCTAAAAATATATTTAAAGTTGTCATGTCAAAATGATTTGTTACAACAAATGTACTAAAAAGTTATCAGTATACTGTTAATACAGTTATTAATGATTGTATTTTAGATATGAGATACAAAAATCAAGAGTTAGTATTTTCTAAAAACTAAGGCTAAATAGGTTACTAATCTTATATTTGTAATTAATGAAACAGAAAGGGGAAAAAAGAAAGGAAATAAAAGAGAAGCTATTACATAAGTATCGCTTAGTAATTCTTAATGAGGGTACTTTTGAAGAAAAAATTTCCTTTAAGTTGAGTAGACTTAATGTTTTTGTTACGGGGTCACTTTTTATTATTGGGCTCATTGGGTTAACAATATTGTTAATTGCATTTACACCTTTACGAGAGTATATTCCTGGATATTCTTCGACAAGCTTAAAACGGCAAGCAACCGAACTTACCTATAAAACGGATTCCTTGGTAAGAGTAATAAAATATACCAATAAGTATATTGATAATATTAAGGGGGTTCTAAAAGGAGATATTGCTATAAACCAAGTAAATAAAGACTCGCTTTTTAAGCAATTTAAATTGGATCCTTCTAAAATAGATTTAACGCCAATTCGAGAAGATTCTATTTTAAGAGCACAGGTGGCATTAGAGGATAAATACAATTTGTTTGAAAGAGATGAAGAGAATGTAGGTTTAATATTATTTTCTCCTGTAGAAGGGATTATTTCTCAAACGTATGATGCAAAGAAAAAGCATTATGCAATAGATGTTGTTACGCCCAAAGATACTCCTGTGAAAGCAGTGGCAGATGGTACAGTAATATTTGCAGAATGGACGACAGAAACGGGCTATGTAATTATTATGGAGCACAAAGAAAATCTTCTTTCTATTTATAAGCATAATGGTGCATTAAATAAAAGCCAGGGAGATTTGGTTAAAGCTGGAGAAATTATTGCTTTGGTAGGTAATACAGGAGAGTTTACAACAGGACCACATTTACATTTTGAATTATGGAGTAATGGAACTCCCGTAAACCCATTAGATTATATCGATTTTAAGTAAATAATCCTCGGGACAAGCTCATGAGGCATTAATATGGAACAAGCCAATTATATTCGACGCAAGCGTTAGGGTATTAAACCCACTGGCGGGAATAAAAGATAAAGAATGACGTTAAAATCGATTGCTGCAAAAATATTCGCGAGAAGAATAGCTAATCAAACCCTTAAATGGGCAAGTAGCCCGTTCGAAACACAGGAAAAAGTATTTAAAGAGCTAATAAATAGGGCTAAACACACACAATTTGGGAAGGATCATAATTTTAGTCAAATAGAAGATTATGAAAGTTTTACAAAACATGTTCCAGTAAGAGATTACGAAGCTTTAAAAGGATATGTTGAAAAAGTAATAGCAGGAGAAAAGGACATTTTATGGCCAGGGCAACCAGAGTATTTTGCTAAAACGTCGGGAACAACTTCAGGAGCAAAATACATCCCTATAACCAAAGAATCTATTAAAAATCAGATAGAAGCATCTAGAAATGCCATTTTAAATTATATAGACGAGACAGGAAACGCCGATTTTGTAGATGGAAGAATGATTTTTCTACAGGGAAGCCCTGAGTTAGAGGAACAAAATGGCATAAAATTAGGTCGCTTATCTGGTATTTCAGCACACTATGTTCCAAATTACCTTCAGAAAAACAGACTCCCAAGTTGGGAAACAAATTGTATGGAGGATTGGGAAACAAAGGTTTCACTGATAGTTAAAGAAACTATTAACGAAGACATGACGGTAATTGCTGGAATTCCATCTTGGGTGCAAATGTATTTTGAAAAGTTACATGAGGCTTCTAATAAAAAAATAGGAGATTTATTTAAGAATTTTCAAGTTTTCATATATGGTGGCGTAAACTATGAGCCTTATAGAGCCAAGTTTGAAAATCTTATAGGGAGAAAAGTAGACAGTATAGAACTTTTCCCAGCAAGTGAGGGCTTTTTTGCATATCAAAATAAGCAAAAGGAAAAAGGAATGTTGCTATTGCTTAATAGCGGAATTTTTTATGAGTTTATAAAGTCAGAGGAGTTTTTTAGTGACAATCCGAAACGGTTAACTATTAAAGATGTAGAATTAGGTGTTAATTATGTTTTAATTATTTCTACTAATGCTGGCTTATGGAGTTATAACATAGGGGATACCGTTCAGTTTACTTCGTTAAATCCTTTTAAAATTATAGTATCAGGACGAATTAAACATTTTATTTCAACTTTTGGGGAACACGTAATAGGTAAAGAGGTTGAAGAGGCAATAAAAGAAGCCATAGAGGCTACGAATGCTAGAGTTAATGAGTTTACGGTGGCGCCAGAAACGGCTCCTAAAAAGAAGGAGTTACCCTATCACGAGTGGTTTATTGAATTTGAAAAGCAGCCAAGTGACATTAAAAAATTCCAATCGGTATTAGATAAATCATTGCAAAATCAGAATAGTTATTATTTAGACCTTATTGAAGGAAATGTGCTACAAAATTTAAAAATCACGACAATAAAACAGGGAGGGTTTAAGGAGTATATGAAGTCAATAGGAAAATTAGGAGGACAGAACAAAGTGCAACGATTATCGGATGATAGAAAGGTTGCTAATGCACTATTACCTTTTGTCTTAGAATAGTGGAATTACACTTTTATCTAAAGGAAATACAAACCTGTTTTAAGAGACATTTATGGTAAGTTTACAACGATAGAATGTCCAAGTAAGGTAAAGGTAGATTTTATCAGAGATTTAATGTAGTTTTGTTTAGCTACACCAATTGATAAAATTACCATATTACTTTCGACAAGTAGATTTAGGTAGTATAAAAATTATGGGACAAACAATAATAACAACAAGAGCACAGGAATCTACAAATTCCATTGAACGTTTGTATATAACCATGCGGCATTTGTTTAACCGAGGGTTTTATAAACCAATGGGTATATCTGGAGAAACGTTAAGAAATGCTCTATTGCAGTTGCGTCCAGAGATTTATGGTTCTATTTCTGAAGAAAAGGCTGAGTTGAACGGCTTGTTATATGTATTAGATCGTTTACCTGAAGGAATAGAACAATGTAGGTTTATTAACCTTACTTCGGATGAAGGGTATTCAGAATCTCATTTTACACCCATTGTACCACCAAAAAGAAGACGAAATTGTTACCGCATAGATGCCGAGCAGATGAATATTGAGATTACCCGTGGGCGCTCAGATATTTATGATATTCTAACGCATTTAACGTTTCTTTTTATAGAATCGGAAAAAATAAGTAAGCGTATTTTAATCGAAGATACAGGTAAAACCATTAGAGATTGGGCAAAACTAGAAGAGGCAGTAAAGAAGAATAAGCTTAGTCAGAAAGAAAGAGAAGTGGCGTTAATGCATACTGCCAATATCTTGGGAAGATCTTTTGTTGAAATAATGAAGGTACACAGTACTTTGGCAACGAAAGAGAATCCAGAAAGATTCCTTAAAATTATATATTGGCTAGGAAAATTAGCGCTAGAAGAAGAAACAACAGGAAATAAAAAAGCAATTACTTTTAGTCCTCTTCTTAGAGAGCGGTTAGGACATCATATTCATGGAGAACGTTGGGCAAATACGATAAAGAAAACACTAAAGGAAAATGGATTGTTGGAAAGACCAATTCATATTATAAGTGCTAATATGCATAGCGTAATGAATTCTATTTTCGCTAAAAAAGCGTTATCCAAAGAATTCACAGATAGTAATTCCATAGACATATATGAAGCATTAAGTTCTTCGGAGAGTGCAGCATTACAAAAAAAAGTAAATGGGATTGCTTTAAAAAATGGAATGATTAGTATAAAAGACACTTCAGGGACAAATATTAATGTACAGATTTTTGATACAGCAAAACTTAGTAAGAAGACGAGTTCTTATAAACTTAAGAAAGAACTTAAAGAAGACAAAAAACCTATTATATTTGTAATGGATTATGCATTTGGAGAACAAGCATATGAAACTATAGATGAGTTTTTAAAGCCGTATTTAATAGACGGAAAAGAAGCAGTTTATTTAGATGTTCAATCGATATCAATAATGGGTAAAGCAGGAATTTTAGAAGGAGGAAAAGGGGATTTAATGATTCCTTCTGCCCATATTTTTGAAGGGACAGCGGATAATTACCCATTCAAAAATGAACTAAGTATTTCAGATTTTGAAGGAGAAGGATTAAAAGTTGTAGAAGGCTCCATGGTAACAGTATTAGGAACATCTTTACAGAACAGAGATATTTTGAAATTTTTTAACAGATCTACTTGGAAAGCAATTGGGTTAGAGATGGAAGGTGTGCATTACCAAAAAGCAATACAATCTGCTTCTAAAATAAGAAAAAGTATACGCGAAGATATAAAGGTTCGGTATGCGTATTATGCATCGGACAACCCTTTAGAAACAGGTAGCACTTTAGCTTCAGGAGGCTTAGGGACAACAGGGGTGAAACCAACCTATTTAATAACAGAGAAGATTTTAGAGCAAATATTTAATTCATAAATAATGAGTAACCAACAACCAATGAATAATCAAAACAATTCTGACGAAATAGATTTAGGACAATTATTTCAAATGATAAAGAGCGGTTTAAATAAAATTTTTATTGGGTTTTTAAGAGTGTTTTTATATTTTAAAAGAAACTTTGTGGTACTCGCAGTCCTTGGAATTATTGGCTTAGCAGCTGGTTTCGGTTTAAGTAAAATTACGACACGCCTTAAGAAAACAGAAATTATTGTAAAGCCTAATTTTGAAAGTAAAGATTACCTTTATGGAATTGTAAATGAGCTTCAATCTAAAATACAAGGAAAAGACACTTTATTTTTCTTTAAATTGAATATAGATTTAAAAGAAATTAAAGGTTTTAAAATAGAAATCACACCAGTCCAATCAAACACAAAATCTAATTTAGAAGAAGATTTAAAATATATTGAATATTTAGGAGATCTTAAGGAGGATAGTTCTATTAAACAAATAATTAAGAACGCTGTTTTGGCCAGTAGTTATGTGAATTATAAAATCTCCTTTTATTTTAAAGAAGCAGGTTTAGGTCAGGATGCCGCTAAAAAAATCATGAAGTATATTAATGCCAATACTTATTTTGTTGGTTTAAAAGAAATATTTTTAGATAATGCCTCCCAAAGAATCAATGAGAATAAAGTACTTATTAAACAGGTAGATGTATTGATTACAAACTATTCCAAAGCGCTGCGCACTAAGTCAGACCAATCTACAGGAGACGGTATGGTTTTGTTAGGAGGAGAACAGGGACTAGATATTCCGGAATTGTTAAATCTTAAAAAGGGATTAATCCAAAGTATAGCGACTAGTAAATTAGAGATTAAAGAACAACAGCAGATTGTTAAAATTTTAAATTTTGGACAACCACAAGAGGTAGAGAAGAGATTTTCGAATCATGGTATAATCTTAATACCGACTGTTTTAATCGGGCTCTTTTTTCTTTGGTCTTTGTTAAAGTATTTAAATAAAAAAGCACTTCAATTGTCTTGATAATTATGTCTAACCTAAAAAAAAGAATACTTATTACGGGAGGTGCCGGTTTTATAGGGTCTCATGTGGTTAGGTGGTTTGTGACAAGGTATAGCGAATATGAGATTTATAATCTGGATACCCTTACGTATGCAGGAAATCTCGAAAACTTATCAGATATAGAGCATCGTCCAAACTACAATTTTATAAAAGGGGATATAACAGACGAGTCTTTTTTAGAAGCTCTTTTTAGGGAGTATGACTTTGATGGTGTTATTCATTTGGCAGCAGAATCTCATGTAGACCGATCTATCACAAATCCAATGGCCTTTGTTAAAACAAATATAATCGGAACAGTGAACTTACTAAATACAGCTAAAAACCAGTGGAAAAATAAAGAGAGAAAACGATTTTACCATGTTAGTACCGATGAAGTGTATGGTACATTGGGAAAAGACGGTTTGTTTGTTGAAACAACAGCATATAATCCTAATTCTCCGTATTCGGCATCTAAGGCAAGTTCTGATCATTTTGTAAGAGTTTATGGAGAAACCTATGATTTACCCTATGTAATTTCTAATTGTTCTAATAATTATGGTCCAAACCATTTCCCTGAAAAATTGATACCCCATTTTATTAATAATATTATTAATAAAAATCCCTTACCAATATATGGAGATGGAAATTACACGAGAGATTGGCTATATGTAGAGGATCATGCCAGAGCAATCGATTTAGTATTTCATATGGGAAAAAATAAGGAAACATACAATATTGGTGGTTTTAACGAATGGAAAAATATAGATTTAGTTCGACTTTTATGCAGTCAAATGGATGTGAAATTAAATAATCCAAAGGGTACTTCTGAAAAATTAATAAACTATGTTAAAGATAGACCAGGACACGATTTAAGGTATGCTATAGATGCTACTAAAATAAAAGACGAACTAGGATGGGAGCCGTCTGTTAAGTTAGAGGAAGGGTTAGCCAAGACAATAGACTGGTATTTAGATAATGATAGTTGGTTAAAGAATATTACTTCAGGCGCCTATCAGGAATACTATAAGAAGCACTATGAGAGAAATGATTGTTAAATCAAAAAAGAATTTAGTCTAGAACAGGAAGAAAATAACAGGATAACAATAAAAAATGAAAGGCATAATCTTGGCAGGAGGAACAGGAACACGTTTGCATCCGCTTACAATAGCGGTGAGTAAGCAATTGATGCCTGTTTATGATAAACCATTGATATATTATCCATTAGCGACCTTAATGTCGGCAGGAATAAGGGAAATATTGATAATTACAACGCCACATGACGCCTCCTTGTTTAAAAAATTGTTAGGTGATGGACGGCAGTTAGGTTGTACATTTTCCTATGCAGAACAAGAAGAACCTAAGGGATTGGCAGAAGCATTTATTATTGGTGAAGGTTTTATAGGAAAAGATAAGGTAGCATTAATTTTAGGGGATAATATATTTTATGGAACGGGTTTGGAAAAACTGTTACAACAAAACAACAATCCATCCGGAGGTATTATATACGGTTATCATGTTCAAGACCCAAAAAGGTATGGCGTAGTAGCTTTTAATAGTGATGGGAAAGCTATTTCTATTGAAGAAAAACCAGAAAAACCAAAATCGAATTACGCAGTTCCAGGAATATATTTTTACGACAATGATGTTGTTGAGATTGCTAAAAATGTTCAGCCAAGTAATAGAGGTGAATTAGAAATCACCGATATTAATAAGGTGTATTTAGAAAGAGGAAAATTGCAGGTAAGTATTTTAGATAGAGGTACAGCTTGGTTAGATACGGGGACTTTCGATTCTTTATTACAAGCCTCTCAATTTGTAGAGGTCATAGAAGAGCGTCAGGGACTTAAAATTGGAGCTATAGAAGAGGTTGCTTTTGAAATGGGGTATATTTCTAGAGAGCAGCTTCGTAAGTTGGCACAGCCGTTATTAAAAAGCGGCTATGGGAAATACCTAATGCAACTGTAATTTTAATTGGAATGAAGGTAACAGAGACAGAAATAAAAGGGTGCTATATTATAGAATCAGCTGTTTTTAAGGATGAAAGAGGGTTGTTCTATGAATTATATCATCAAGAAAAGCCTATAAATACAATGGGGCTTAATATTCAATTTGTTCAGGATAATCACTCTGTTTCGAAAAAAGGTGTTTTAAGAGGATTGCATTTTCAGAAAGGGGAGTTTGCACAAGCGAAATTAGTGAGGGTAGTTACTGGTAGTGTTTTAGACGTTGTTGTGAATATTCGACCAGAGAGTAGTACTTTTGGTCAACATATTAAAGTTCAATTAACAGGAGAAAATAACAAATCAATTTTTATACCAAAAGGTATGGCTCATGGGTTTTTGTCGCTGGAAGACGATACGGTTTTTGTGTATAAGTGCGACAATTATTACAATACGAAGGACGAAGGAGGTGTTGCATATAATGATCCTGATTTGGGTATAGATTGGGAATTTCCTGAAGAAAAAATATTTTTGGCGATTAAGGATAAGGAATTTCCTAGGCTCAAAAATCTTATGTTATAAACACTACTTAGCAGTGTTTGGTAGAAATTGGTTGGAAAAGTGTTTAAATTACGTGATGTTAATTTTGGGTAAAGAGCAATTCGAATAATTTAGCAAAAATTGGTAGGAGAGATAATTATCGTAGTTTTGTTAGAACACCTAATAATAGAGTTAAAATAGAAAAATGAATTTTAAAAACAAATCACTTTTAATTACAGGAGGTACAGGGTCTTTAGGAAAAGCGTTAACCAAACATATTTTGAGTAGTTACCCAGAAATAAGAAGATTAATAATTTTTTCGCGGGATGAACAAAAGCAATTTCAAATGGCTCAAGAATTTCCTGTTGAAAAGTTTCCTCAAATGAGATTTTTCATTGGGGATGTTAGAGATAAAGACAGGTTAATTAGAGCTTTCAATGGTGTTGATTTTGTTATTCATGCCGCTGCAATGAAACATGTACATTTGGCAGAATACAACCCTGAAGAATGCATAAAAACCAATATTGGAGGAGCCCAAAATGTTGTAGATTCTTGTTTTTTAACCAGTGTAGAGCGAGTTGTTGCCTTATCTACAGATAAGGCCTGTGCTCCAATAAACTTGTATGGAGCGACAAAACTTACCTCTGACAAACTTTTTGTAGCAGCAAACAATATTAAGGGAGATAGTCCTATTCGTTTTTCAGTTGTACGGTATGGAAATGTCATGGGTTCTAATGGTTCGGTAATTCCATTTTTTATGAGTAAAAAGAAAGGAGGAATATTACCGATTACCGACACAGACATGACAAGGTTTAATATATCCTTACAAGGAGGTGTAGATATGGTTATGCACGCATTAGAACACGCATGGGGAGGGGAATTATTTGTCCCCAAAATCCCATCTTATAAAATATTGGATGTGGCAGAGGCAATTGGGCCTAATTGTGAAAAACCAATTGTTGGAATTCGTCCAGGAGAAAAAATCCATGAAGAAATGATTACTCCATCAGATTCATACTATACATATGATTTAGGAAAATACTATGTTATTGTTCCCGCTACCCATGAATGGAACTTAGAAAATTTTTTAAAAGAGTTTAATGCAAAAAAAGTAGCTAAAGGTTTCAGTTATAATTCAGGAGAAAACAAAGAATGGGAAACAGTTGAAAGTTTAAGGAACTTAATAAAAGAACATGTAGATTCTACATTTGAAGTGTAATGGCAAACAAAGTAATACCATACGGGAGACAGTTTATTGATGAAACAGATATTCAAACTGTAATAGAAACATTACAGGCAGATTTTTTAACACAAGGACCTAAGGTTAAAGAGTTTGAAATTGAGTTTTCGAAATACGTAGGTTCTAAATATGCAGTTGCGGTAAATAATGCTACATCAGGCTTGCATTTGGCAGTATTGGCATTAGGGCTGAAACCAGGGGAACGCGTGATTACGACGCCTATAACTTTTGCTTCATCGGCTAATTGTATACGTTTTGTAGGAGGCGAAGTATGGTTGGCAGATATTGATCCAGACACTTATCTCCTTTCTTTAAATAGTGTAAGAGACCTTGTGAGAAGTAAACCAAAAGGGTTTTTTAAAGGAATTATCCCAGTAGATTTTGGCGGTTTACCAGTGGATATGGAAGCATTTCATAATTTCGCAAAAGAAAATGATTTATGGGTTATCGAAGACGCATGCCATGCTCCAGGAGGTTATTTTGAAGATTCTAATGGTCAAAAACAAATGTGTGGAAATGGAAAATATGCTAATATTGGCATATTTTCATTTCACCCTGTTAAACATATTGCTTGTGGAGAGGGGGGTATGATTACCACGAATTCTAAAGAAATTTATAAAAAATTATCATCGTTAAGAACACATGGAATAACGAAAGAGAACATGTCTAATAATGATGGGGGTTGGTATTATGAAATGCAAGAGTTAGGTTTTAATTACAGGTTAACGGACATTCAATCGGCATTAGGAATCACACAATTGGCAAAAAATGATATAGGGGTTATAAAAAGGAATGCTATTGCAGATAGGTATAAAAAAGTATTTTCAGGAAAGATTAAATTTCAAATAGCACCTTTAAACACGACTAACGCACATCATCTTTTTGTGATTGAAATTGAAAATAGAAAAGATTTATATGACTTTCTTAGAGAACATAACATCTTTGCTCAGGTACATTATATCCCTATTCATAAATTGCCTTATTATGAAGGCATAGGATATAAAAATGCTGAGTTGCCTAATGCAGAAAGGTATTACCAAGGTTGCTTAAGTTTACCGATGTACCCAACTTTAACTCTTGAAGAGCAGGAATTTGTAATTGAAAAAGTGCTTGATTTTGAAAACAAACACAATTAATTTAGAATCAGAAAGATTAATCTTGAAAAGATTGTCCTTAGATCACTTATCTGAAAAATATAGGGATTGGATGAATGACCCTAAAGTTTTTCAATTTTTAGAATCTGGAGGTGATTATACTTTGGAAAAATTAAAATCCTTTTTAGAGGAAGTTGAAAAAAATAATATTTTGTTTTGGGCAATTCATGTTAAACGAAATGGAAAACATATAGGGAATATCAAAATTGATCCAATTAGTAAATCAATAAATTCTGGAGAATATGGAATTTTAATGGGAGACAGAGCGCAATGGGGAAAGGGATATGCTGAAGAAGCTTCAAGACTTGTTATTTTATATTGTATTGAAAAATTAAAGCTAAAGCAAATCACATTAGGTGTTGTTGATAGTAATGTTCCCGCCATAAATCTTTATAAAAAATTAGGCTTTGAGGTAATAGAATATAAAGAGAATAATAAACTATACTTAAATAATAGATGTAGGACAGTTAGAATGAAACTTTTAGGAAAGAATGTGAATTGAAAATTGATGTATGAATAATAAATTAATTTTAGGAACGGTACAATTAGGTTTAGATTATGGAATTAACAATACCAATGGAAGGCCTAGTATTTCAGATTCTTTTGACATTTTAAACTGTGCTTTTGATAATGGAATTCGAATTCTGGATACTGCCGAAGGATATGGGGAGTCTCAAGAAGTAATAGGTGCTTTTCATAAAAAATTTCCAAATAAAATATTTAATGTTATTTCTAAAATAAGTGCTGCAACTATAAAAAACAATGAGAAAGTTTCGACAAGAATAAAGAATAACCTTAAAATACTTGGCGTAGAACGCTTAGAAGGCTATATGTTTCATAATTTTTCAAGTTTAAAGGAAAACTCTTTAATTTATGAACAACTAATAAAAGCCAAAAGAGATGGATTAATAGCTAAAATCGGAGCTTCCTTATATGGTATTGATGAATTGAGAGAAGTCACAGAGAAATATGATTTTGACTTTGTTCAATTGCCTTTTAATATGCTGGATAATGAAAACATTCGAGCAGAATCATTAAGAGAAGCCAAAAAAAGAGGAATAGAGATTCATACGCGATCTGTTTTCCTGCAAGGATTGTTTTTTAAGGAGACCGATGAAATACCCGAGTCATTAAATCTTTTAGTAGCACATTTAAAAGAAATAAAATCCATTTCATTAGAAAATGAGATTGAGATGCAAGATATGGCCCTTTCTTACGCTACTTCTAGAAACTATATAGACAATGTGCTGATTGGTGTGGATTCGACAGAACAACTTTTACTCAATTTAAATGCCAATAAACAAAATCTACCCTTAGACGTTATTAAAAAAATAAATAAAATAAAAGTAGCTGAAATTAACTTACTAAACCCTTTTAATTGGTGATATGAAAATAATAGCAGTCACTCAGGCTCGAGTTGGTTCTACAAGACTACCTGGAAAAATATTAATGAAAATTTCTGGTAAATCATTGTTGGAAATACATTTGAATCGAATTTTAAAGTCCAAGTTGATTACAAAGTTAAAGGTTGCAACAACCAATGAACAGGGGGTTGAAGAAATATTAAAAATTGCTGAATCTTGTGGCGTGGATTATTTCCAAGGAGACACCTATAATGTGTTGGATAGATTTTACAATACAGTTAAAGATGAAGCCGCAGATTATGTGGTTCGTCTCACTTCTGATTGCCCATTAATAGATGCAGAGTTAATAGACCTAGTGATAGCATATACATTGAAACATTCCTTAGACTACTGTTCGAATAGTTTTGAGGAGCGTTTTCCTGATGGTCAAGATATTGAAGTTTTTAAATTTTCAGCTCTTGAAAAAGCTTGGAAAGAGGCTAAACTTGATTCTGAAAAAGAACATGTAACCCCTTTTATCTATAATAATTCAACATTTAAACAACGGAAAATGTTTAGGGCAGATGGTTATTCTATAGAAGAAGACTATCACAATGTCAGATTAACTGTTGATGAGGAGCAAGATTTTAGAGTGGTAAAAAAACTGATTGAAGAAATAGGTTTAAACGCTTCTTGGAGAAGTTATACCCAATGTTATTTAAATAATAGTGAAATTCGGCGGTTAAATTCTTCAGTGATTAGAAACGAAGGATATTTAAATTCTATAAATAAAGAGAATAATGGGAAATAATAAATATAAAAAATCTGAAGAATATTTGATAAGAGCAGAGAAGACAGTACCCCTGGGTTCTCAAACGTTTAGTAAAAGTAAGACACAGCTTCCAATAGGAATTTCTCCTTTTTTTGCAACCAAAGGAAAGGGAGCTTTTATGTGGGATGTTGATGGAAACAAATATTTAGATTTTGTAAATTCTTTAGCAGCGATAACATTGGGGTACAATGACAAAAAAGTATTAAAAGCTGTTAGGAAGCAACTTAAAAAGGGAACAATATTTTCTTTAGCACATGAATTGGAATTTAAAGTAGCAGAAAAAATTTGTGAAATGGTCCCCTGTGCGGAACGCGTGAGGTTTGGAAAGAATGGATCAGACGCCACTTCCGGAGCAATTAGAATCGCAAGGGCCTATACAAAAAAAGATTATATTATCGTTTGTGGATACCATGGTTGGCAAGATTGGTATATTGGATCAACAACTAGAAATGAAGGGGTACCTAAGGCAACCCAGGAATTGACCCACAAATTCATTTATAACAATATAAAATCTTTAGAAGATAAAATTAAAGAATTAAAGGGAAACATTGCCGCCATTATAATGGAACCGGTTAATATAGAGGCTCCTAAAGATGATTTTTTACAAAAAGTTAAAGAGTTGACCCATAATGAAGGTGCTGTATTAATTTTTGATGAAACTGTTACGGGTTTTAGATTTTCCAATGGTGGAGCACAAGAGTTTTTTGGAGTTACTCCGGATTTAGCGACTTTCGGAAAAGGAATAGCGAATGGTTATCCACTTTCGGCAGTTGTTGGTAAAAAAGAAATTATGGGCTTTATGGAAGAAGTATTCTTTTCGTTTACCTTTGGAGGAGAGACCCTCTCCTTAGCTGCAGCCAACGCTACGTTAAAAAAACTTAAATCCGAGCCAATTGTAACTTCAATATTCGAAAAAGGGAATTATTTAATAGAAGAGCTAAACAAATTAATTCGTGAGTTTGGATTTGAGGATTTCGTAAGTATACAAGGATACCCGTGTTGGTCGTTTTTTGTTATGAAACCTACAGGATGGGCAACTTCCGAACAATTGAAAACATTATATATGCAGGAGATGTTCATGCATAATATTTTTATTTTGGGAACTCATAATTTGAGTTATTCGCATAGTATTGAAAATATAGATAGTTTGATAAAGGTTTATCAATTGTTTTTTGAGAAACTAAAGGGTATCCAAGAGAAAAACAATATGGAACAGGTACTTAAAGTTACTCCATTAACACCATTGTTTAAAGTTAGGTAAATTTTTGAGAAAGAAAATCATTTTCAGGGCAGACGGAAATTCTAGTACGGGGTTGGGTCATTTATATCGGTTGCTTGCAATGTTCGAGATGCTAGATGATATATTCGATTGTGTTTTTTTGACCAAACACGACTCTACAAATGATATTATTCCAAGGAAATGTTGCCAAATACTAATTCCAGAGAACATTTTGCTAAATGATGAGCCAAATTGGATAAAAAATAGTTTTTCTCCTGATACTCACGTTTTAATATTAGATGGTTATCAGTTCTGTGAAGAGTATCAAAAAAAAACAAAAACAAATGGCTTTTCACTAATATATATAGATGATTTAGTTAGTCAACATATGTATGCGGATATTGTAATTAATCACTCACCTTCATTTAAAAAAAGAGATTATTTAAAAGAGCCTTATACTAATTTTGCGTTAGGGACATCTTTTGCCCTTTTAAGGGCAAGTTTTTTAGAACAGGCCAAACAACAAAGAAAAATAACAAGCATAGATACCGTTTTTGTATGTTTTGGAGGGGCAGATTCATTTAATTTTTCTGAAAAAGTGGTAAATGCTCTAACGAAATCCACGATGATAAATAGAATTAATGTAGTTTTGGGAGCGGCTTCAAAAATTAATGAGACTATGTTGTCTGATAAAATAGGTGATAGCAAGGTTCATTTTTTTCAGAATCTGAATGAACTTCAATTATTGACTCTAATGAAGAGCTGCAATATTGCTGTAGTCCCTACAAGTACGATTCTGTTTGAATTATTGTGTGTGCAAATACCAATAATTTCAGGGTATTTTGTAACGAATCAGAGAAAAGCGTATTCAAATTTCTTAGAATTAGGATGCTTCTATGGTGTCGGAGATTTTAGAACTTTTGATTTTAACACACTGGATGCAATTATTTATAAGAAGTTTTCCGTAACATACTGTAGCAGCCAGTTACAAAATCAAAATAACTGTATTGATGGAAATCAAAAGAAGAGAATTGTTCAACTTGTTAATGAATTATGAATTATTCAAAAGCTATTATAATAACAGGGGTTAATAGAGGCCTGGGAGAGGCACTAGTTCATCTATTCACAGAAAAAAAGGAATTTCTTATCATCGCTATTTCAAGAAGAATAAATTCTGAGCAAAAAAAAATGGAAGAAATAGGAAAGTTGGTTTTTATTGAAAAAGATTTATTTTATTTAAAGGATGTAGAAAAGGATATTTTTTTAGGAAGATATTTAGAAGGCATTGACGAAATTTGTTTTATAAACAATGCCTCAATTATCAATCCAATAGAAAAAATAGGCAAATTTAATTCTGAGGACATCTATAAATTAATTCAAATCAATACCATAGTTCCTCTTTTAATTTCTAATTATTTGTTGTCAAATAGTGAAAATAAAAGGATAAATTTCATTAATATATCTAGCGGTGCAGCAACTCATCCAATTGAAGGATGGGGTCTTTATTGCACTTCGAAATCGGCTAATGATATGTTTTTTGAAGTACTGTCTAAACAAGAAAGTAAGAATGACAATATCAATGTAATTAGTATAGACCCAGGAGTAATTGATTCAGGAATGCAACAGTTAATTAGGGATACTAATCCAGAAGTTTTTCCTGAGATAGAGACTTTTATTAAGCTTAAAGAACAAGGGAAATTACTGGAACCAATTGAAGCAGCTAAAAGAGTATTATCTAAATCAAATTTTTTTAATTAGGAATTTATGAAAATAGCGGTTCTATCAGATATTCATGGAAACATTTTTGCATTAAAAGCGGTTTTAAATGAAATGAAAAAACAAAAAATTGAGGTCGTTTTCTCTTTAGGGGATTGTGTTGGTTATTATGATTTTGGTAAGGAAGTAATTCATGCAATCGACAAATTAAAAAGTTATAGTATTGCTGGGAATCATGAGAGAATATTTTTGAGATATTTGAAAGCTGATCAGAAAGGCAAAGATATTATTACAAAAAAATACGGTCAAAGTTTTGAGACTAATTCTAGAGATTTTGAGCAACCTATAATTGATAAAATCAAATGCCTTCCAGAAACAAGAAAAGTTACTTTGGATGGATTAACATTTCTTCTTTGTCATGGTTCACCAAGGGAAAAGGATGAATATATTTATCCAGACACACTTGAAACTAATTTAAAGATTACCAATTTTGAAGATATTGATTATGTTTTTAATGGTCATACACATTACCCAATGATATATTTAGGAAATGGATTGCCAGTAATAAATGTGGGTTCCGTTGGTCAATCTAGACACACGGGCGGAATTGCCAATTGGGGGATGTTTAACACAAAAAATAAAGTTTACACCCCACAATCCACTTTATATGACGTTCGTTTATTAGAGGCATGTTTAAAAGGGAAAGAACAAAGTTATTTGTATAAAATATTAAGAAGAAATAATAAAGAACAATGAATTTAAAAATATTGATAACAGGTTGCGGAGGTGATATTGGCCAGAGTGTGGGAAAAATTATAAAACAGTACGAACCAAGTTTTTTAATAGGGTGTGATATTAGCGACAAAAATGCAGCCTCTTTTATTTTTGATAATTTTTTTTTAAGTCTACCATGTTCAGACAAGAATTATCTTAATTCTATTGAAAAAGTAATAAAGAAGCACAGTATAGATATTGTTATTCCAATAGCAGAACCAGAACTTAGGTTTTACTCTAATTTGGGGAATATTGATAAAATTGGTAAAGCGAAGTTGATTTGTGCCAATCCCAAATCGTTAAAAATAGGGTTTGACAAACTACTTACATCACAATTTTTAGAGGCCAATAATTTACCTTTTCCAAAGACCACTTTATTGTCGGATATTGAGGAATTAAGTGATTACCCTGCCATAATTAAATCTAGGACGGGATCAGGTTCTTCAACAGTATATATTGTCAAGGATGAAAATGATTTCATTTATTTAAAAAGAAAACATCCTGAATTTATATTACAAGAATATTTACCCTCTGATCAGGGAGAGTTTACATGTGGACTTTTTAGATCCGAAAAAGGTGAAATAAGATCGATTATTCTCAAAAGAGAATTAACAGGAGGGTACAGTGGCTATGGAGAAGTAATTGTTAACTTAGAAATAACTAATCTTTTGGAGACGATTGCTGAAAGATTAGAATTAAATGGTAGTATTAATGTTCAATTGAGAATGACTTCAAGAGGCCCTGTTATTTTCGAAATTAATCCTAGATTTTCTAGTACAGTGCTTTTTAGACATATGTTTGGGTTTAAAGATTTACTATGGTCCATTGAAGACAAGGTAAATATGCCCATATCTAATTGCGATGTAGTAAAAGAAGGCAGAAAATTTTACAAAGGATTCAGTGAGTTTATTGATTAATAATTTATTATGGAAGAATTTTACATTGGGAATAAAAAAATAGGGGAAGACGCTCCATGTTTTATCATTGCAGAGTTATCTGCAAATCACGGGGGTAAGATTGAAATTGCCATAGAAACGATTAGAGCGGCAAAAAGGACTGGAGCAGATGCTATTAAGCTACAAACATTTACTCCTGACATGATTACCTTAGATTCTAAACGCCCAGAATTTTTAATAAACCATGGTACGATTTGGGATGGTAGATATTTATATGACTTATATAATGAAACTTTTTTACCAAGAGAATGGCATGAAGAATTATTTAAGGTAGCAAAGGAAGAAGAATTAATCTGTTTTTCATCTCCATTTGATTTATCTGCGGTAGATTTTCTGGAAAATCTGGAGGTGCCTGCCTATAAAATCGCGTCTCCGGAAATCTTAGATATCCCACTTATTGAAAAGTGTGCAAAAACTGGTAAACCAATAATAATAAGTACTGGCATTGCAACATTATCAGATATTGAATTAGCAGTTAAAACGTGTAGAAAAGTAGGGAATAATAATATTGTATTGTTAAAATGTACTACTGCGTATCCAGCAAAAGTTGAGGATGCAAATTTAAAAACAATTATTAATTTAAGAGATACCTTTAATGTTATTCCAGGTCTTTCGGATCATACTTTGGGTGTAACAGTACCGACTGTTTCTGTTGCTTTGGGTGCAAAAGTGATAGAGAAACATTTTATTTTGGATAAATCCATTGGAGGTGCGGATTCTAGTTTTTCGTTGGATGTTGAAGAGTTTACACAAATGGTTACATCTGTTAGGGAAGCAGAAAAATCTCTGGGAAATATTTCATACAACATTGGGGAGAAAGCTTCTAGCTTGTCTAAACTTGCTTCAAGATCTCTCTTTATTGTTCAGGAGGTAAATGAGGGAGAAATTATTACAAGTGAAAATATTAGATCAATAAGACCAGGTTTTGGAATTCATCCTAAATATTATAAAGAAATTCTCGGGAAAAAATTTTTAAAGGGCTTTGAAAAAGGGACACCGTTAACTTGGGATAAATTTATTTAATAAGGATTAATGAAAAACCAGTACTACATAGTCGCTCCTTGTTATAACGAGTCTAATGTAATTAATCTATTTCTTAAAGAAATTGAGTCTAAACTAAGAGGGTCAAAATTTTATTTTACCATTGTAATAGTAGATGACGCATCAATAGATGACAGTGCAAAAATACTTTCTAAATTTGAATTTGAGTCCTCAAAATTTTCACTCAAAGTTATACGATTAGAATATAATATGGGCCACCAAGCAGCCATTAACACTGGCCTTAATTATGTTAATAATTTTCGAAATAAATTGAAAGGAGTAATTGTTATGGATAGTGATGGTGAAGATGATCCCAATGCGATTAATGAATTAACATCTTTTAATGATTTTGATATCGTTTTAGTCGTAAGAGGGAAAAGAAAAGAAGGAAGATTTTTTAAACTAGGATATTTTGCTTATAAATTACTTTTTAGAATAGTAACGGGCAAAAGAATAAACTTCGGGAATTTTTCCCTTATAAGCCCAGAGGTTTTAAAGTGTATACATAACCAAAGATTTTTACATTATCCGGCTTTTTTGTCTAAGCAAAAATTCAATATAGATAAGATAGTTTATAACCGTCAGGACAGAATGAATGGGAAATCAAAAATGAGTAAAAAAGGGCTTGTTTTTCATGGTCTTCTCTCTATGATCGAATATTCAGAGGAAATACTATTCTTTTTAATAAAAGTATTTTTTGTGACGTTTATAATTTCTTCAATACACGGTATTTATATTATCTATTCGAAATTTATATTAAAAAATGCGATATTAGGATGGGCAAGTTCTGTTGGGGCAAGTTTAATTATTATATGTCTTTTAATTATAAATACTATTATCATAGGGTTACTTTTAATCTCTATTAAAAAGACAATTGCTAGTAAAATTAATGCTTATGAAGAAATTAGATAAGTCCTTTAAATATGTTGGAGAAGAGTTGCATTTGTTCAAGGATGCAATCAATTGGAAATCCTATTTTTCAAATAATATCCGTCAGTATGTTTCAGGAGAGGTTTTGGAGGTCGGTGCAGGGATTGGCTCAAATACATTCTTTCTTTCTAGAGAGAATAATCGAATAAAATCTTGGACAATTATAGAGCCAGATTCAAATTTGATTCCTGAAATAGAAATTAACACAAAAAAAATACCAATTAATAATATTACTATAAAAAATGGAACCATTAACTGTTTGAAAGAAGAAAAGTATGATTGCATAATTTATATAGATGTTTTGGAACATATTGAGAAATCAATCTTAGAAATTGAATTAGCAAAAAGTCATTTAAAAAAGGATGGAATATTAATAATCTTGGTTCCCGCCTATCAATTTTTATATAATAACTTTGATAAATCAATTGGTCATTATAGGAGATATTCAAAGAGAATGTTACTGAAAGAGGTAAATTCAAATTTAACCTTGGAAAAAATTTATTATCTAGATTCTATTGGTTTTTTTGCCTCCTTAGTCAATAAGACAATTTTAAAGAAAGACTTGCCGAGTCTTTCTAATATTCGGTTCTGGGATCAATATCTCGTTAGAATATCGATTTTATTTGATAGGATTTTCTTTAGAAAATTCGGGAAATCATTAATTGGTATATTCAGAAACAAATGAGCTTTAAAAGAATATTTTTAATTGGGTTTATAGTTTTTTGTGCACCATATGTTTTTTGGTTTTATCTAGGAGGTGATTCTTACGTTTTAATCCATGATACCCTAGATTCCGAATTTGTTTATATAAAGAAAATTCTAGAGAAAAATATAGTCTTCAATTTAAATTTTAAGGAAGAGATTTCTGGAGTAATGAATGGGCTTCCTAGAACATTACTTCGTAGTGGATTTAATATTACTGTATTGATTTTCGCAATGTTAAGTCCGATAAAAGCATATATTCTCAATCATTTTTTAGTGCATTTTATTGGTTATATTGGGATGTTTATTCTATTAAGGGAATTTTTCATTAAAGAGAATAAGCTATTGGTTTTGGTAATTTCTTTAAGCTTTGGTTTTCTCTCCTATTATCATATCCAATATGGCATTTCAATATCTGGTCAACCTTTGTTGCTATACGCTTTTCTGTGTTTATTGTATAGACGGCAAAGATGGTATCATTGGCTTATAATTATCCTATTCCCGTTTTTTTCTTTTATTGTAGTAACGCTTCCTTTTTTTATACCTTTTTTGGTTGCTTTTGGTCTTTGGAGTTTAAAGGCAAAAAAAATATTTCCAAAAAGTTTCTTTTTGGGGATATTAATTCTTTTCCTGTTAAATATTTTAATAGAGAATCAATTAGTTTACGCAACCTTTATTAGTGAAAGTATAATTTCACATAGAATTGAAGCGGATAATTTTAAGTTATCAGGGCTTCCATCATGGTCTAAGTTTTACAATACAATAAAATTGTATTTGACAAGCACGCAATATCATACTGGATCTTTGGATGTGAGACCAATAGTTCTGTCTTTTTTAGTCTTTTTTCTTATAAAAAGGTATCGGTTGTCCATGGAAATTAGATATGTGAGCTCTATTATTGTGTTAATAATCTTTTGGGTTGCAATTAATTTTGGGCTAATGTATGTGCTAAGGCCGTTTGAATTTTTAAGGACATTTAACTCTGAGAGGTTTTATTTTCTTTTGCCTTTTTTATGGTTGTTATTATTTGCTTTGTTAATTCAAAAGGCTATGAAAAGTGGCGCCGTAATTAAAACAATTAGTTTTGCAATGCTTGTTATAGTAGGATATAGTATAATAGAAAGAAACAAAGAGTTTATAAACAATGGAAGGATTGTTTTTGGGATGGCTTTAAATGAACCTAATTTTGATGATTTTTTTGCAACAGACCTATTTGATGAGATTAAAAGTTCCATAAAGATGGATTTATCTTCTAATTTTATAAGTGTTGGAATATATCCAAGTATAGCACAATACAATGGATTAAGTACTTTGGATAGTTATCAAAATAATTATGAACTATCCTATAAACATGAGTTTCGTGAGATAATTAGTGACGAACTTTCGAAAAATATTGGGAATCAAAATTACTTTGATTATTGGGGTAGTCGCTGTTATTATTTTTCATCTGAAATAGGAAGAAGGTATGTAATACCCAAAGATTCAAAGTATGTGATTAAAAATATGGCTATAAACACGAACCAATTTAAGGAGATGAATGGCAAATATTTACTTTCATCTGTTCCAATAGCGAATTTTGATGGTATTGGATTTAATTTTATCAATGAATTCTCAAGTTCGAATTCATTTTGGAAATTATACTTGTACGAATTAAAATAAGCATTAGGGTACCCTTAGATGTATTTTCACAGTAAATACGAATATAATTAATGTTCACAAATTTTTTAAAATATTTTGATTTAATAAAAAATAAAGGAATTGTTCTTTCTTTAAAGGTATTTTCAATGGGAGTGAAGTTTTTTTTCTTTTCCATTATTTTACCTAAAGAATTAGCAATAGAAGATTATGGCGAAATTAGCTTAATATTGACTTCTATAACGTTCTTTCTTTTTATTGTGGGGTTTGACTTTTATAACTATGCCCATAGAGATTTTATTAATGATAAGCCCCAAGAAATCGCTTCTAAACTTTTTAACCAATTTGTATTTAGTATTGTCCTATTCATTATAGTTTGCCCAATTTTTTATTCATTTATGTATTTCAGTGGGCTAAATTTTATTTTTCTTGCACTTATGTTATTGTACACAGAGTATCTGGGTCAAGAACTGTATAGGTTACTAATATTATTTTCTAAGCCAATACTTGCCAATATCATCCTGTTTTTTAGATCTAGTCTATGGATATTACTTCTCCTGTTTATTTATCGCTTTAATGGTTGGGAAATTGATATTCGATCAATCTTGATTTATTGGTTACTAGGCAATTTTCTTTTAATAGGAATACTTACTTTCTATTCACTTTCAATTTTATCTTCTTTTAAGTTTAAATACAAACTCAATATAGGTTGGATTAAAAAAGGAGCAATAGTTAGTATCCCTTTTTTGTTCAGTACATTGACCCTTAAATGTATCGAGTTATCGGACAGGTTTATAATAGGGTATTTTTATTCAAATTTAGAAGTAGGAATTTATTCCTTTTATTCCAATTTGGCGAATAGCTTGAATGTAGTTATTAATACAGCAGTCGTAATTATGGTATACCCAAAAATACTAAGGCTAATAAAGGAAGAAAAATTAAATGAATTAAAAAAAGTTTATAAAGCTTATGTAATAGAAATTATAATAGTTCTAGCCACTTTTATCCTGATTCTTTTTTTCTTGTTCGATAATATTGTCATTTGGATAGGTAAACCGATTTATTCTGGAGATGAACTAACCTTTTGGTTACTTATAGGAGGAAATATATTCTTTAATTTATCCTTGGCCCCTCATATAATTTTATATGGTTTTCACAAGGATAAGCAATTAATCCTTCCAGTTGTAATTGCCTGTGGGGTAAATTTACTATTGAATTTTATATTAATACCTTTGTTCGGAATATTTGGTGCAGGATTATCTACACTTGTTGGGTTTATTATAATTTACTTGATGAAGACGTACTCGGTACTTAAACAAATTTCACCTTTATGGTTAAAATAAATCTTTTCATACCTATTACGCCATATACACTTTCAATTGCGGAAACACTGGTTTCTTCTCAAGGAGTAAAGGAAGAAAACATCTTGATTAACCCTCATAATATTACATTTAATGAAAAATTATGGGATAAAGTCTATGTAGGAAATTGTTCAAGGGTAGTAAATAATTCTAGAATACTTCGATTAGCTAATTTTGCGTATCAAATATTGGTTTTTGCGCGTTTATATCGAAAAATAAAACATTTAAGGAATAATACTTTTAACTTTTATTATGTTGATTTGGCACATGTTCTTTCCAATGCTATTTTTTTTGACTTTAAGGGTATTAAAAAGAGTTTTATCCTTGAAGATGGATTGTTAAATTATTATTGTCTGACACTAAAAGGGAAAATGTTGGCTAAACCTTACGTAAACTCTTTTTTAAGAGTTTTAGGGCTGCCTACACAGAAATTTGAGGGCGATATTACCGGTATTGATAGAAAAGATGTTACAGGCCAATATGTTTATTTCCCTGAGCAGGCATTTATGGCTTCTAAAAGTTTGCAGATTCCATATGAGAAACTACACTATGCAACAGATGAAATATTTTTATTATTGGGGCAAGAACCAATTGTTAGTATGATTTCCACAGAAGAATACCTAAAGGCCTTGGAAAAAATAATTCTCAGGTGTACTGGGGGAAACAAAATTAAAAGATTTTATTATAAACCACATCACCATGGTCGGCAGGAAATCGCTAAAGGCCTTTTATTGAATATGTTGGGAAGTAAAATTGTTTTTATAGATGATTTTGCTCCAATTCATGAAATCATTCATTCAATTCAACCCTCTACAGTATTATCCTTTGGATCAACAGCTTCTCTAAATTTAAGGTTAATATTACCGGAAGAAGTAAAAAACACAGTATATCTTATTAGACATAGAAATTTATCAAGAAATTTACAATTGGAAAAATTATTCTTGAGAACAGGTGTTGAAATAGAAGAGTTGAAAGTCATATAAAATAAAAAGATTAAATATTGAATATAAGTATTTCAAAAGTTTCCATTTCCATTTTATTATTGTCACTTCCCTTAAATTTTATTGTATTAAGTGGAGGAGGGAACATCTATTTTTCTACTTTAATATTAATAATCCAGTTTTTAACTGTTTTAACCCTTTCTCAAGGAGGGTTGTTAAGGAATAAGGGAGTACTTATTTCTATGATCATATTTGCGCTTGCTATTCTTATTACTGGGATTAATATTTTTCTAAATGGACTTTTAGTAAATTCTCAAATTACGAATAGCGTAATTTATATACAGAATTTTCTGGGACTAGCCCTTATGTTTTACTATATTAAACATATTTCTTTAGAGTTCTTTTTTAAGCTTTTTATCATTATTACACTTTTATCAATTTTTAGGATAGTTATTGAGGAACCAAATCATATTTTTAAATTAAGTGTACTACGGGGAGAACGGATAGAATCGCTTTTCCTAGCAGGGGTAAATACCTTTGCTGTATTTTGTGGGTTAAGTTTGGTCATCAGCTTTTTTTATATTAAAAATAAATTTTTAAGAATCTTTTTAAGTTTATTCTTTTTTCTGACAATTATTTTAACAATGTCTAGAGGAGCATTAATTGCTTTGATTTTTACATTATTCATTACATCTTTATATGATACAAATCGCAGAACTTTTAACTTTTTGATAAAGTATACGGTTGTCGGCGTAATGGCAGGCATTCTTCTTTTAGTTTTTACAGGAAAAATGGAAGCAATAATTGAGCTTCTACAGAATAGGTTTTTCAGTGTATTTAATAAAGATACTACATTAGACAGTTTCTTTGCGGGTAGGTTTACACTGATAGAATACGTATTACAAGTTATAAATGATTCATCGGTATTTCAATTTTTCTTCGGCCACGGAAATGGAAGTATAGATTTTACTATTCCTGAAACGGGACAAAATTTCAAAACAACACATCTAGTAGTTTTAGATATTTTGTTTAGAAATGGATTGATCATAACAATATTATACCTTTGTCTCTTAGGGGTTATTATGCATAAATTCTTAAAATACAGAAACAGGGATAAAATTGTGTTATTCGGATTATTTGTTTTTTTCCATTTAGAATTACTTGTAAACCCAATGATTTTTTCAGCTCAATCCGGATGGATATATTTTGTTTTTTTAGTTCTTTTTTTAAATCAGAATAGACTAAACATGAAAAAAACACAATGAAATACTTAATCTATGATAAAAAACGAGCTGTATTACCATTTTTATTAGCTCTTTTACCTATTCTTACTGTTTTTGCCCCTGCATTTATTGTTCCTATCGTAATTGGTTTATTGGTTTCTGCCTTTTTAATGGAGAAAAATAAATTCAAAAACCTTAAGCTAAAGAGGGCTTACTTAATTCCATATATTGTTTTTGTACTAATTTGCATTGCCCTTACTTTTATTTCGAGGGATCATTCTATTTCAGTTAAAAGATTAGAAAGGTATATTTCTTTAATACTACTTCCAATTATTATCTTTTCTTCTGATTTCAGTTTGTCTAGAATTAAATTGTTTTTTCGTGTCTTTGTTATAGTACTACTGTTAATCTCTTTTTATTCTTTAGGTAGGTTAATTTGGTTTAGTTATGCTTTTTCGGATTGGATCGAGGTAATGAGGGTCGCCAATAAAAACAATACATACTTACAATTTAAATACCCACATTTAATGTGGGACGTACATCCTTCTTATTGGAGTTACCTAATGATATTGGGAAATATTATCTTATTGAATAATAAATATTTTAAAAACGTCTTTAAACAGAAATATGCCATTTTATTTATTGTCATATTTGATGTTAATTTACTATATCTGGCTGCGAGGGTACCAGTTTTAATTAATTTCATAATCCATTTTTTGGTGTTTGGTTATGTATTTAGGAAAAACAAATGGAAATTAGCAATGATTTCTTCGATAACCTTGATGGTTGTAATAATTAGTTATTTTCAATTGCCATTTTTAAAATACAAAGTTTTACATATATGGTCAGATGAACGATTTTTTCTTTGGAAAGTAGGAATGGAAAGAATCAGGGAAAATTACTTTATTCTTGGAGAAGGCTTTGGATTGTCTCATGATTTCTTTAAAAGAACGTTAACCTTATTAGATGACCCAAGACTGGGATATAAAGGATATGAAATACATAATCAATACCTAATGGCCTTATTAGAGTCCGGTTTACTTGGATTATTTTCATTATTATATGTATACATAACTCCATTAGTAAAATATACCAACAAACAAATTGTCACTTCTAAACCATTGGTATCATTGCTGATATTAGTTTTATTTGGTTCATGTATAGAACCTTTTTTTAGCATATTAAAAGGAATTGTACTCTTTTCTGTTTTTAGCTCAATATTTATGGTGTTCCATTTAAAAAAAGAAGCTAAAAATTGAAGGGATGAATTATCTTAGCGTTGGTTTCTTATCGACAGAAGTATTAATAATTATTTTTTATTACAATTCTTTGTTGATGGACAATTTTAATAACACATTGTATTTATGAAAAAAACTGCTTTTATTTTTGGAGGTTCTGGCTATATTGGGTCTTACCTATTGAAATCTTTAAAAGAGAATAAATTATTTGATAAATATATAATTGTAGATATCCGTAAACCTAGGTTTTGTCTTGATGTTCATATGTCCAATAAGGTTTCTTTTTATGAAATGGATGTAAGAGAGACAATTACTATTGACGTTAATGAAATTAATTTTGCTGAAAGTTGGATTTTTAATTTTGCTGCGGTTCATAGAGAGCCTGGACATGAATATTCGGAATATTTTGACACAAATATTCCTGGAGCGGAAAATATTAATTCTTTTGCAAGAAAAACAGGAATAAAAAATATACTTTTTACAAGTAGTATTGCTCCCTATGGTAAATCTTTGGCACAAAGAACGGAAGAATCTTCTCTATATCCCGAAACGGCATACGGTATTTCAAAGGGTTTTGCCGAAAAAATTCACCAACAATGGTTAGCTGAAGCTACATCCAGAAGACTGATAATTGTGAGACCCAGTGTTATTTTCGGGCCTTCTGACCCTGGAAATGTGCTTAGAATGATTAAAGCATTAAAAAAAGGATCTTTTATATTGCCAAATGGCGGAGATATAATTAAAGGATACGGTTATATTTACGGTTTAATTGAAAGTATGTTGTTTACAATTAATAAACCAGATAGGTTTATTTTATATAATTACGCAGAAAACCCTATTGTCACTTTAAAAGAAATGGTCAAAATCGTTAAGAAAGAGCTTAATTATAGACGGCCTACCATTAAATTATCTGTAAGAACATTATCTTTTATTGCCTTTTTCGTACAAAAAGGGTTTCAGATATTGAAAAAAAAATCAGATATTCATCCCGTAAGAGTTAGAAAAGCTGGTTTTCCTACCAACATAAAACCTAAGTATTTAATCGATAACGGATTCCATTTTAAGTACGATTTTAAAAATGCATTAGAACATTGGAAATCAGTTTCACCTGAAGATTTTGAATAAATGAAAGTAGCGATCGTACATTATTGGTTTATTACTAGAAGAGGGGGAGAGAAGGTTGTAGATGCTATTCTTAAGGAGTTTCCAGAGGCAGATATATATACGTTATTTTATGATAAAGAATTATATGGAAATCATTTGGAAGGCCATAAAATCTATACCTCGATTTTAGATTTTCCTTTTTTAAGAAAAAGATATCAAAAGGTTTTCCCATTATATCCTATAGGAATCAGATCTTTGAAATTGAAAGAAGAATATGATTTGATTATCTCTTCTGAATCAGGACCTGCAAAAGGGATTTCTAATAAAATGGGAATACCCCATGTATGCTATATTCATTCACCAATGAGATATTGTTGGGGATATACAAAGGAATATTTAAATTCAGTAAATAAGTTTGTAAGACCGGTTCTTGCATTTTTTTTTGAAAGGCTCCGACTATGGGATGAATCAACGATAAATAATGTTGACTTGTACATTGCAAATTCGGACAATGTAGCCAACAGGGTTTCGAGATTTTATAAAAGAAAATCTAAGGTGATTTACCCACCTATTAGCAATTATTTTTTTGAAAAAGAAACAGTTTCTAAGGAGAAGAAGGAGGTTTATCTTAGCTTTGGGGCAATTACACCATATAAAAGGATTGATGTTTTGGTAGATGCATTTAATTTAAATGGAAAAACATTGATTATTGTTGGTGATGGGTCAGAAAAGAAAGCGTTGCAAAAAAAGGCTAAGAATAATATATTCTTTAAAGGGAATTTGTCATGGATAGAAATAGAATCCATTTTTTCAAAAACTAGAGCATTACTATTTCCAGGAGAGGAAGATTTTGGGATGATTCCTTTAGAAGTAATGGCTTATGGAATTCCCGTAATTGCATATAAAAAGGGCGGCGCATTGGAAACCGTTGTTGAAGACAAAAAAAATATAAGTCAATCTTCAGGTTTGTTTTTCAAAGATCAAACAGTAGATTCATTAAATATGGCGATTGAAAAGTTTGAGCAACAAGAAAATCTATTTAATCCCGTATGGATAAAAAAACACGCAGAAAAATACAAGGAAGATGTTTTTATAGATTCTTTTAGAAGAGAAATCAAACATTTCATTAATGAAAAAGCTAATAAAAAGGGAACATGAAGTATGGAGGAGAATAGTTTTTATGTTTTAGAATATGTATTTATATATTATAATTGTTTGATGTTGAAGTGAATTACTGTTTAATCAGTTTTAAGAACAATAGAGACGTATTTTTAAGAAATTTTTTCATATAAAGAGTTAATATAGAGTAAAAAAATAAATGTTTTTCACCCAATACAGATATTCTAACCTAATAACTCCCATTTCTTATGGGATTGACTTGTTGGTTATAAATCTGTTTGCTTATTTCTTGCCAATAAACATTGAAAACCCAATTCTATTTCACGGTTATATTTCCTTATCTTGGATTATTCTATCCTTAAAAAATGAATTTTATAAGATTTATAGATATACCAAGGTAACGTATATATTAAAGATTCTATTTAGACAATTTGCTTTCTTTTTTCTTATACTGTATGCCTTTATTGGGTTTTTTAAACAGCCTATTATTAGTCGACTTGCATTGGCTCAATATTTTACTTTTGTTTTCATAGCCGTATTCATAATGAAATTTATGAACTATATATTATTAATGAGATATAGAGGGAATGTAAAAGGGAATATTCGAAACGTTGTGGTCATTGGTAAAAACCAAAAAACAGAACAGTTAGTGAAAGTTTTTACTGAGAGAACTGATTTCGGTTACCATTTTATAAAACAATTTTCAACCAAAGAAGCTAAATTTAATATTTCGGATTGTTTTACCTTTATTTCGAATAATAACATTGACGAGATATACTGTTCTGTTTCAGAACTGACAAACAATGAATTAGATCAATTTATTAATTTTTCAGACAATAATTTAAAAACGTTAAAGTTTATTCCTGATAATAAAAACATTTTCGCAAAGAAATTGAAGTTTGAATATTATGATTATATTCCTGTATTATCTTTAAGAGATATACCACTTCATAATACCATAAATGCGTTATTAAAAAGAACTTTTGATATTATTTTTTCTGTTTTTGTCATCGTTGGATTGTTGTCATGGCTTATCCCTATACTTGCGATTATAATTTCTTTGGAATCTAAAGGCACTGTTTTTTTTAGACAGAAAAGAAATGGTGTGGATAATAGAGAGTTTTATTGCTATAAATTTAGGTCGATGACACCGAATGATAAAGCAGATGACAATCAGGCCAGTAAAGGGGACATGCGTATTACTCGTGTGGGCAGATTTATTCGAAGAACGAGTATTGATGAACTTCCACAATTTTACAATGTGTTCTTTGGAACAATGTCGGTTATTGGACCTAGGCCGCATATGGTAAAGCATACCAATGAATATTCAAATAGGGTAGATAAATACATGGTTCGCCATTTTGTAAAGCCAGGAATTACTGGGCTGGCTCAAATAAGAGGGTATAGAGGGGAAATAGAAACGGATTCAGATATATTAAATAGAATTAAATTTGATATTTTTTATATAGAGAATTGGTCACTTTTATTAGATTTCAAAATAATAGTTCAAACGGTTATAAATGCTATTTATGGAGAAGACAAAGCATATTAATGTAAAATCCTTACCTCTTAATTCTAAAACTAGATAAAACGAAATATTTTACAAAAAAGACCTCCCCCCAAATACTAAATCAGTAAATACATTGTTTACTCTATTGTAAACTGTTAAAAGTAGTTTCAAATGGTTCGTGAAATCATGAAGTAATAGAATAACAAATTAAGTTAAAGCTGTTCTTAGAAAGAGGGCAGCAAGCCAAAGAAAATTTTATCCAATGAAAAAAGTGTTAATTACAGGAGCGGCAGGCTTCTTAGGGTCACACTTATGTGATCGCTTTATAAAAGAAGGCTTCCATGTAATTGCTATGGATAACCTTATTACAGGGGATCTTAAAAATATAGAACATCTCTTTCCGTTAGAGCAATTTGAGTTTTACAACCACGATGTTACTAAATTCGTTCATATTCCAGGGGACTTAGATTATATCTTACATTTTGCTTCACCTGCAAGTCCGATTGATTATTTAAAAATTCCAATTCAGACTCTTAAGGTAGGAGCGTTGGGAACGCATAATTTATTAGGATTAGCAAAAGAAAAGGATGCAAGAATTTTAATTGCATCTACCTCAGAAATATATGGAGATCCATTGGTACACCCACAAACAGAAGAGTACTATGGTAATGTAAATACCATAGGGCCTAGAGGAGTTTATGATGAAGCAAAGCGCTTTCAAGAATCTATAACAATGGCTTATAACAGGTTTCATGGTGTAGAGACTCGTATTGTTCGAATCTTTAATACCTATGGTCCTCGAATGCGATTAAATGACGGTCGTGTAATTCCGGCATTTATGGGACAGGCCTTAAGAGGAGAAGACCTAACTATTTTTGGTGATGGTTCTCAAACTCGTTCTTTCTGTTTTGTTGATGATGAGGTAGAAGGAATTTACAAATTATTGATGAGCGATTATGATTTGCCAGTGAATATAGGTAATCCACACGAAATAAGTATTAGTGATTTCGCAGAAGAGATTATTAAATTAACAGGAACAGACCAAAAGGTTATTTATAAAGATTTACCTGTTGATGACCCTATGCAAAGACAACCAGATATTTCTAAAGCAAAAGAAATATTGGGGTGGGAGCCTAAAGTAGGAAGGTCTGAAGGAATGAAAATTACCTATGACTATTTTAAAACGTTAACAGATAAAGATCTGAAAAAGACAGAGCATAGAGATTTTTCAGAAAGAAATAAGAAGTAAGTAAACTTTGGAAGACCATTAGGTTTTCCATATAGTTGAATCTCGATACAAATTTTAACAAATTCCGAAAACAAGCCCTAAATTTTTAGGGCTTGTTTTTGCTTTATATCAATATTGTTCTCCTATTTTTGCCAAAAACAGAATATCATGAACATTCTTATTCTAGGATCTGGAGGACGCGAGCATACTATAGCATGGAAATTGAAACAAAGTTCAAGACTTAAAAATTTATTTGTAGCTCCTGGAAATGCAGGAACAATGGAGATAGCAACTAATATTGCTATAGGAGTAAATGATTTTGAGGCTATAAAAGAGCTTGTTATTTCCAAAAACATAGAAATGGTTGTTGTAGGGCCAGAGGATCCTTTAGTGAATGGGATATATGATTTTTTCTTAAACGATTCGCAAATCAATCATATTGCAGTAATTGGACCATCTAAAGCAGCTGCGACTTTAGAAGGAAGTAAAGAGTTCGCCAAAGAGTTTATGATAAGACATAAAATTCCAACTGCTGCTTACGAGAGCTTTACAGCAGAAACTTTGGAGAAGGGCTATGCATTTTTAGAAACCCTAAAAGCACCTTATGTTTTAAAGGCAGATGGTTTAGCCGCAGGTAAAGGCGTTCTAATTCTGGATAATTTAGAAGTAGCAAAAGAGGAATTACGTGTTATGCTTGTCGATGCCAAATTTGGAGATGCAAGTACCACAGTAGTAATAGAAGAATTTTTAGACGGAATAGAACTTAGTTGTTTCGTATTGGTTGATGGCGAAAATTATAAAGTACTACCAACAGCCAAAGATTACAAACGTATAGGAGAAGGAGACAAAGGGCTAAATACAGGGGGTATGGGAGCTATTTCTCCTGTTCCATTCACTGATGATGTGTTTATGAACAAAATACTTGAGCAAGTGGTAAAGCCAACCGTAGAAGGTCTTAAAAAAGACAAGTTGCCATACAAGGGGTTTGTTTTTATAGGATTGATAAAAGTTGGAGACGATCCTTTTGTAATAGAGTATAATGTTCGATTGGGAGATCCAGAGACAGAAGTGGTACTACCAAGAATACAAAATGATTTGGTAGAAGTTTTTGAAGCAGTAGCAAATCAAACTTTGAACAAAATAGATTTACAAATTGATGAAAGAACTGCCGCAACGGTAATGACTGTTTCTGGGGGGTATCCAGAAGCTTATGAAAAGGGCAAAGAAATTACAGGATTTGAAAACATAGAAGATTCTATAGTATTTCACGCAGGCACTTCTTTAAAAGACGGAAAGGTTGTAACTAGTGGAGGGAGAGTAATGGCAATTACATCTTTTGGAAAGGATTACAAAGAAGCACTAAAAAAATCTTATCAAAATATAGATAAACTACATTTCGATAAGATGAATTATCGTTCCGATATTGGGTTTGATTTATAAATAAGAGTGTGCAGAAATATCATTTTCTTCCTCACCACTATCATTAAATATTTTTAATTGTTTCATCCAGTAACCAAAGGCTATACAGCAAATAATAACAAAAATCCAGCTAACGGTATTAGCCGCCCACCAATTTTCCAATTCTAGTTTTCTTAAAATATCGTGCAGTCCAAAAATATAATTAACAAATAAATTTTCAATTGCTTCAAAAAATGCTTTCATCTTATTCCTATATTTACAATGCAAAAATATAAAAAACCAAGATGATATCAAGCATTTTTGGAAAAACAAAGCCAATAAATTTTATTATTCTATTTAGTTATCTGTTCGTGTTTTACTGGCTAACACACTTGCTTTTATACAAGAAGAGCTTTGAAATAGACGGAATTTTTGCTCAAGTAGCAGTGATAATAGCGCTTTTTAGCAGTATTTTTATTGTGGATTTCATTGTAAAAAGAAACAAAATAACCGGATTAAATTCGTTTACAATACTATTTTATGTGCTTTTGATAACCTTGTTTCCAGAGGTGTTACTAGATTTTAATGGTATTATGTGTAGTTTTTTTTTATTGCTTTCAGCCAGAAGGTTATTAAGTTTAATTTCGTTAAGAAACAGTAAATTAAAAATTTTCGATGCAACAATATGGATTATAGTTGCTAGTTTTTTTTACGAGTGGGCTTCTTTATTTTTGATTTTGGTTTTTACGGCGATATATTTTTATGAACCTAAGAATATTAGAAATTGGCTAGTTCCTATTGTTGGTGTTATTACTTCTTTTACTATTTTAACAGGCTTTTTAGTTCTAAGTGATAATATGGAGTTTCTAACCAGTCATTACACTTTTTCTTTCGAATTAAATACTGTATTTTTCTTGAATTGGGGAAATAGTACACGGTTTATCATCTTTGTTTTGTTCGCTGTTTTTATGGGAATGTTTGCCTTTTTAAAATTGGGTAAAGCGGGAGTAGGAAGGATAATCACCATGCGTCTTATTTCCTTGTTTTTTTTAATAGGAATGTTGTTTACTATGTTGCAATCTACAAGTAGTTTTTTCCCATTAATAGTAACTTTTTTCCCTGTAGGAATATTTTTTGCAAATTATGTAGATACCATAAAGAGGACAAACATAAAGGAAGTAGTACTTATGTTGTCCATTTTTGCTCCTTTAATGGTGTTTGTCACTAATCTTATTTTAAATAAATAGAGGTATATTTGCCTAAAATAAGAGGGTTATGTTTAGTGAGTTTGCGTATAAAATATTTCAAAAAAGTATCGATGTTTATCATATAAAAGATACCGTTTTCCAGCCTTTTGAGAACCCTTATCCAAAAGATGAAATAGCACATTTGTTGTACAGAAAAAATTGGATAGATACTGTGCAATGGCATTATGAAGATATAATACGGGATCCAAATATAGTTCCAGAAGACGCGCTAGTTTTAAAACGAAAAATTGATTCTAGTAACCAGGATAGAACCGATTTAGTAGAATATATAGATAGTTATTTTTTGCAAAAGCATGAATCGGTTGCATTAAAAGATAACGCAACTATAAATACGGAAAGTCCGGCATGGGCAATAGATCGCCTTTCTATTTTGTCTCTTAAAGTGTACCATATGCAAGAAGAAGCAAACAGAACGGATGCATCCAAAGAGCATATTATAAAGTGTACCGAAAAATTAAGTGTTTTAGTAGAACAAAAGAAAGATTTATCTACTGCAATAGATCAACTGTTAGCGGATATTGAGTCCGGAGAAAAGTACATGAAAGTGTATAAGCAAATGAAAATGTACAATGACGAGGAATTAAATCCTGTTCTTCGTGGGAGTAAATAATAACCGTATTAAAAAACACATACTTGTTATTCGGTTATCCGCTATGGGCGATGTGGCGATGACTGTGCCAGTAATTTCAGCACTGACACAACAATACCCAGGTGTAAAAATTACAATTCTTACACGAAGTTTTTTTAAACCGATGTTTGCTACTTTGCCAAATGTAACCATTCATGTGGCAGATGTGAAAAACAAACATAAAGGGGTTCTTGGTTTATGGAAACTGTATAAAGAATTAAAAGAACTCTCCATAGATGCTGTTGCAGACGTACACAATGTTCTACGGAGTAATATTCTTAAACGTTATTTTTCTTTAAGTAAAATCCCTTTTGCTCAAATAGACAAGGGAAGAGCAGAAAAAAAAGAACTTACGTCACCAACAAAAAAAGAGTTTAGGCAGTTACAAACAACACACGAACGCTATGCTTCCGTTTTTAGAGCTTTAGGTTTTCCAATAGATTTATCAAAAATAAGATTACCATCCAAACAAGTTTTGTCGGATAATACATTGAAAATTATCGGCTCAGACACAAAAAAACGGATAGGTATTGCTCCATTTGCGGCTTTTTCAGGTAAAATGTATCCATTAGAATTAATGGAGGAAGTGGTAAAGTATTTACAAGAAACGGGGAAGTATAAAATTCTTCTTTTTGGCGGAGGAGAATCCGAAAAAGAACAACTTAAAATGTGGTCAAACAGTTATGATGACAGTATTAATTGTGCGGGAGAACTCTCTTTTGAAGAAGAGTTAGTCTTAATTTCTAATTTAGATATGATGGTTGCAATGGATAGCGGTAATGCTCATTTGGCAGCCATGTTTTCTATACCCACAGTAACTTTATGGGGAGTAACACATCCGTACGCTGGGTTTTATCCTTTCGGTCAAGATAAAAACAACGCAATTTTAGCAGATAGAGAAAAGTATCCATTAATTCCGACTTCTATTTATGGAAACAAAGTACCTGAAGGCTATGAGAAAGTTATGGAAACTATTGCTCCAGCTACTGTTTTTAATAAAATAAAGGAAATTCTAGAAAGGTAAAACCTCGTCTAACCACTAGCTGTGTCACGCCAATTTAATTATACGATATCAAATTTTTTAATTAATCGAAGGGGTACGAGGTATTAAATAACAATTCCTTTTTTATTTCGACGTAAGCGTCTGGGAATTAAACCCACAGGATATTGCCCCGCTATTAAACATTTTCCTTCTGAGAAACCATTTTAAAATAGTGTCTTAACTGCTGCATGTGTTTATACTTAAGCAATTTGGGATTTCCTTCTACCATTAAAGTTCGTATTCCTATAAAAGAAGATATGACGTAGGTAGCAACCGCTTCACTATCGGTATGACGGTTTACAAAACCTTCTGTTTTTCCTTTTTGAAGACTAGTAATTAAATTTACTTCCCAAACTTTTAGAATATCATTTAGGTATTGCATAATCTCTGGGTTTCTCCCATTAAATTCTGTGATAAAATTACTTAAAGCAAATCCGTAGTCTTCATTATTATGCTCGGCAGTTTCCAAAGCATTTTCGATACAGTTTTCAATCTGAGTTAGTGGACCCCTTTGTCCTTCAATAGGCTCTATAAGGGAACTATATATCTTTTTAAACAAAAGGTTCTGTATAATACTTATAAAGAAGTCTTCTTTAGATTGAAAATGATAGTAGAAAGCACCTTTAGAAAGAGATAAGGACTTTAAAATATCATCTACACTGGTATTGTAATATCCTTGTTTGTAGAATAAGTTTAAACCAGTTATTTGCATTCTTTGCATGGTTGCCATGCGTTTAAGTGACTTTTCCATAAGATTTGGGTTTTGGGGTAAAAAAGACTTTTAAGTCTGTTACAAAGGTCTTCACAATCTTAAGTCTTTCAGGTAAATAGGGTTGTGATGCATTAAAAATCGTTGTAATGTGTAAAAGGAAGCCATTTTAACAAAATGGGAAAAAAGAACAAACCGAGTAGTCGGTAAAAGAAGTAGATAAACTGATAGTAGCACATCAATTTGACAAAGGAAAACCTCCTATAGCGAGTTTAATGTAAGTAATTGGATAAGGAATTTAAGTTGGTTTGTATCAAATCTAGAAAATAAATAAATTTCTACCTGTATAGCCTTTTGACACTAAATTATTTCAGAATTCATAAGGAAAAGACTTTACAACGCTTAAACATTATACACGTCAATACTAGTTTTTGAAAATGGAAAAGGTTTGTTTAAGCAACTGTTCCTTGGCAACTACTTCCTGCTCCTGCGGTACAACCATAACAGTGCTGAGAGATAATAATGTTTCTATCCACAAGAATATCTTCGTTATAGTCTTTAATGTGTTTTATTTTACTAGCTACTTTTAGATCTAGCATTTGGTTAAAATCACAATCGTACAACCAGCCATCCCAACTAATAGAAATAGTATTGGTACACATAACATTGGCAACGGCGGAAGGATTATAGGCTTCCACTAAGGCATACATATAATCTTCATAGTTTTCCGAAGCAATAAGATAATCTAGAAATCTGGCTATAGGTAAATTAGTTATAGCAAAGAGATTGTGAAAATCGATATCAAAATCTTCTTTTAAGGCAACTTTAAAGTCATTTTCAAGAGCCATTTGATTTCCAGGAAGAAAAGCACCTGAGGGATTATAGACCAAGTCTAGTCGTAAATTGCTATTTGGAATACCATAGCCAACGGCATTTAATTCTTGAAGGGCTTTTATAGACTTATCAAAAACACCTTCTCCTCGCTGCTTATCTGTCTTTCCTCTTGTGTAATGTGGCATGGACGAAATAACATGCACATTATGTTTTTTAAAAAATTCTGGAAGGTCGTAGTATTTTTTATTTGCTCGTATTATAGTTAGGTTAGAACGAACAATAAAATCTTTAATTCCCGCTTTTGCAGCTTCTTCTACAAACCATCTAAAGTCGGGATTCATTTCTGGAGCTCCACCAGTAAGGTCTAACGTATGTGCTTCTGTATTACGAATAATATCTAAACATTGGCGCATGGTCTCTCTTGTCATAATCTCTTTTCGATCAGGACCAGCATCTACATGGCAATGTTCGCATACCTGGTTGCACATATAACCAACATTAATCTGTAGAATTTCTAATTTTTTAGGTCGCAATGGGAAATGACCAATAGCAGCAATCTTATCCTTAAAGAAAGGAAGTTCGCCATTGGCAAAAACACCTCCATTCAGAATTTCTAATTGTTTATTAGTAATGGCAAGCTCATTTTTGCTTGCTTTCAAAGATTTAGTCGCCATATATTAATTGTCAGAAATCGGTATTTTGAGAGACGCTACTTAAAAAGTCTAGCATCGAACCGATTTTAATTCACTTCTATGTAACCTATTATAATTACATAGAAAGTTTATTGTATTTATTCATCATTTGAACACCATGTACTAGAGTTGCCCCACTTTCAATTGCAGCACCCACATGAACGGCTTCCATCATTTCTTCTTTTGTAATTCCTTTTTGCAATCCATCTTTGGTATAAGAATCTATACAATAAGGACATTTAACTACATGGGATACAGCTAAGGCAATAAGAGACTTTTCTCTAGCAGTTAAAGCGCCTTCTTCAAAAACTTTTCCATAATAATCAAAGAATTTGTTTCCAAGTTCTTCATTCCATTCTGTAATTTTGCTAAATTTTCTTAAATCAGCTGGATCGTAATAAGAGTCTGCCATTTTGTATTTATTTTTATATAAATTCAACGTAAACTTACGAGAAAAACTACATATAGTCGTTTGTCGTTAGTTATAATATTCCATTACACAGGAACAATCTATTTTTTGTTAAAATAGACTAAGCGGTTTGTTTGTAAGAAACACAAACTGATTAATAAGGGGCTATACCGTTACTAAAAATCGATGAAGTTTCAAGAATTGCCAGAATTTGGCAATTCAATATTTAGAACAAACTACCTCGTCGGTAAAAAGAGTTAGAGAACAAACTAAACATCATCAAAATCTACCTTTAAAGTAGGCGTTTTTGCAAGTGCTTGGCAGGTAAGGATTAATCCTTCAGCAATTTCGCTATCTGTTAAAATCTGATTCTTTACCATTTCTGCTTCTCCTTCCGTAATTCTAGCTATGCAACTACTACAAACACCACCTTGACAAGAATAGGGAGCATCAATATTTTCTTTAAGCACAGCATCTAGAACAATGGTGTTTTTATCCATAGAAAACGAAAATTCTTCATCGTCTACAATAATAGTAACATCGGTATTGCCGTCTGCCGAAACAGGAAGCTCGTCTTTAATTTCTGTAGAGGTGAATAATTCGAAATGAATTTTATCAGTATTAATTTCATTCTCTTTTAAGGTATCCGTTACCAAGAGAATCATTGCTTCAGGGCCACAAAGATAGAAGTCGTCAAAAGAAAGGTCTTTGTGTTTATTTTTTAAGACATAATTGACGGTGGATGAATCTATACGCCCAAAAAGTGAATTTTCTTCTTGCGATTGACTAAAAATGAAATATTCAAAAAACCGGTTTGTATATTCTAATTGAAGTTTTACCACATCGGTATGAAACATGGTTTCTTTAAAAGATTTGTTTCCATAAACCAAGACAAACTTATTTTTTAGATTGGCATCTAAGACAGCTTTGGCAATACTAATAATTGGCGTAATACCGCTACCGGCGGCAAAGGCAGCAATATTTTTTGGTGCGTCAGTTGCAGAAAAAACAAACCGTCCTTCAGGAGGCATAACTTCTAGAACATCCCCAACTACAATTTTTGTGTTGGCATAATCAGAAAACCCACCTTTATCTACTCTTTTAATTCCAATAGTAATGGTGTCTTTTTTAGGAGAAGAACTAATAGAGTAGGCTCTGCGAAGTTCTTTATCGCGAATAGTTTTTTTAATGGTAATGTATTGCCCAGGAATAAAGGCAAAAGTTTGTTTTAAATCTTTTGGAATGGTAAAAGTAATTGCAACAGAACTAGGAGTAAGTTGTTTTACTAATTGTACTGTTAGAGGATAAAAGTTTGCCATGCTTGTTGTTTTATGCAAAATTAAGAAAAGCCATACCTATATAAAGTAGGATTTAGAAAAATTTATACCTATAAGTCTTATGCATAAGAAAATTATGTATACTTTAGTAGTTGTAATTAGTGAAAATTAAAATGGGAAAATCTAAATTATATAAAGGTAGTCTGAATACAATTATCTTAAAACTGTTAGAAGAACAGGGAAAAATGTATGGTTATGAAATAACGCAGAAGGTAAAAGGGCTTACCAAAGGAGAATTAAATATTACGGAAGGTGCCTTGTATCCTGCTTTACATAAGTTAGAAGCGGAAGGTTTGTTAGATGTTGAGGTAGCCAAAGTAGATAATCGATTGCGTAAGTACTATAAATTGACCGAAAAGGGACAAAAGGAAACCGTAAATCGATTGGCAGAATTAGAAGAGTTTATTCGAACCATGCAAAATTTGGTAAACCCTAATTGGCGTATTAATTAGAAATTGACATTAGTTATGAAATTGACAGAGGAGCAAATTGAACAGATAGAATTGTATTTGGAATCGAAAAAGTTATTTCAGTTAGATCTAAAAGAGGAAGTTTTAGATCATATGGTAAGTAGTGTAACAGACTGCATGGGTAAGAGCGATTTAAGTTTTATAGATGCATTTGAATTGGAGCGCATAAAGTGGAAAGAAGAATTAGAATCAAATCATAGTTTATGGTTGGGAGAAGACTACAAAGCTCCAAAAATCGCAACAAAAAAATGCATTCAAATAGCAATAAAAATGTACGTAAGAACTGTATTGGTGGGACTTTTATTTACAGTTTTGTTATACCTAGGAATACATAAAACAACAATAGATAGTACAACCGTAGATACTATAATGGGGTACACCTATTTTAGTTTTTTAGTGATACAATTGTTTTATTATGCTCAAATTATAGGAACAAGAATAAATTCTTCATTTCGTGACATATATAAATCGCAGGGTATGGTTTACATAATATGGTCATTACTATTTAATCCAATGATTACAGGAATATACGGAGTTTTTAAAGGAGGAGAAGTATCTTTTGGGCTTTTATTTATGCATACTACAGTACTTATTTTTACCTATAATTTTTATGAGTTGTATGTTTCTCATTTAAAATTATCTAAATTAAATATAGTGTAAGTGAAGTTGGTTAAAGAAGATATAAAAAACGAAAGAGGCACAGAAAGAGTATTTGGTATGAGGAATAACGCAAGAAGTAATTTTAGCAGTATGGATGTAACATTTTCAAGAACACTAACACTAACCCTACAGAAAACAGCCAGCAATTATGTTTAAACACTTTATAAGCTTACAATGGAAATCGTTTAGTAGATCCGCTTCTTTTAAAACAAATATTTGGATTAAGATTCTAATGATTTTTGGAGCATTGTATATGCTAGGGATGTTTCTATTAATGGGTATAGGAGTCTATTTCGGTATAGAAAGGGCAGGTTTAGGAGACCCTTTAATTATAGTAAACAGGTTTATGCTGTATTACTGGGTGGTCGACTTACTATTCCGATATGCAATGCAAAAAATGCCCATTACAAACATAAAGCCATTGCTATATTTACCATTTAACAAAAGCGAGATAGTACATTTTTCTTTAGGAAAAACTATAGTATCTTTTTTTAATTGGGGAGCGGCCTTTTTCTTTATTCCATTTTCTATTGTTTTATTAGTAGAAGGGTATAATTCCGTAGGTGTTATAGGTTGGTATTTGGGAATTATGGCTATTAGATATAGTAACAATTTTATTAATGTTCTAGCAAATAATAAAGACATTGTTTTTTATCCTTTTGTCACTGTAATGGCTATTTTGGGAGCGTGTCAATATTATAATGTATTTGATATTACCCTATATACAGCACCTTTTTTCGAAAGTCTTTACCATACACCTTGGATAGCAATTTTACCATGGGCAGTTTTAGTTGGACTATATTTTACAGCATATTCGTATTTTAAAAAGCATATGTATTTAGATGCAGGTTTGTCTGTTAAACAGTCAGAAGCGAAGACAGAAGATCTTAGTTGGCTAAATAGGTTTGGAAATTTAGGAACTTTTCTAAAGAACGATTTACGACTTATTAAAAGAAACAAACGATCTAAGACCTCAGTAATAATGAGTTTCTTTTTCATTTTTTACGGATTGTTGTTTTTTACGGGAGCAGTAGAAATGTATGACGGACCTGTTTGGAAAATATTTGCAGGTATTTTTGTAACCGGAGGTTTTCTTTTCAGTTTTGGGCAGTTTGTGCCAAGTTGGGACAGTGCATATTACCCGTTAATGATGAGCCAGAACATTCAATACAAAGACTATTTGCGATCAAAATGGTATCTCATTGTTATAGCAACAACAATAAGTACAATTTTAGGGTCTGCTTATTTATATTTTGGATGGGATGCTTATCTGGCTGTTATTGTTGGAGGTATATTTAATATCGGTGTAAACTCCTATGTGGTACTTTGGGGAGGCGCATATATAAAAACACCAATCGATTTAACATCAAACAAAAAAGCATTTGGAGACAAGCAGTCTTTTAATGCTAAAACCTTATTGCTTACCCTACCAAAAATAGTATTACCTCTATTTTTATATGGAGTAGGACATTACCTAATAAACCCAACAGCAGGGTACATTTTTGTAGCATTAGCAGGAGTATTAGGATTAGCATTTCGAAATTTTGCTTTTAGAAAGATCGAAAAAATATATAAAAGAGAGAAGTATAAAACATTGGCAGCATACAAGCAGAAAGCGTAATAAATTAAAAATTATTCTAAACAAATAGTTCATGATAAAAGTAAATAACCTAACAAAAGCATACGGTACAGCAACGGTATTAAATATTGGTGGTTTAGAAATTCCACGAGGACAGAGTTTCGGTTTGGTAGGAAATAATGGGGCAGGGAAAACTACTTTTTTTAGTTTACTGTTAGATTTAATTCAGCCTACAACAGGAGAAATAATAAACAATGAAGTACAAGTAAATACAAGCGAAGCGTGGAAACCTTTTACCGCTGCATTTATTGATGAAACTTTTTTAATTGGCTACCTTACTCCAGAAGAATATTTTTATTTCATTGGAGAATTAAGAGGGCAGAATAAGGCAGATGTAGATAGAATGTTAGCTGCTTTTGAAGATTTTTTTCATGGAGAGATTCTTGGACAAAAGAAGTACCTACGAGATTTGTCTAAAGGAAATCAGAAGAAGGCAGGCATAATAGCTGCGTTTATTGGAAATCCAGAGGTTATTATTTTAGACGAACCTTTTGCAAATTTGGATCCAACTACGCAGATTCGTTTAAAGCAAATCATTAAAGATTTAGTAAAGACAAATAATGTAACGGTATTAGTTTCTAGCCATGACCTTACCCATGTAACAGAAGTATGTGAACGAATAGTAGTATTAAACAAAGGCGAAGTAGTAAAAGATATTCAAACCTCTAAGGAAACTTTAAAAGAGTTAGAAGCTTTCTTTGCGAGTTAGAATTCCTACAAAGCAGAAAGAGTAGAACCATTTTTTTACTTTGTTGTTGATTATTTAGAAGTTAGATTGGTGTAATTAGAAGATAAAGATGATTTTATCGACCAACTACATAATATTCCCGTTGTTTTTTAGTTTAGACTACGTACAAAACAACGAATTTTGAAGCTTCAATTAAAACTTATCTTACCGTCTCTTTTAGGAGTAATGCTATTTAATGCATGTTCTACAAAAAAAGACGCCTTAATAAACCGTAATTGGCATGCCTTAAATACCAAATACAATGTACTGTATAATGGTGAAGTAGCCTTTGAAGAGGGGCGAGAAGAATTAAATGAGGCCTACCATGATAATTACTGGGAAATACTACCAATAGAACGTCTTGAAGTAAAAGATGAAATAAAGTTAGATTCAGAAAACAACAATCCTAAGTTTCTTCTTGGTGAAGAAAAAGCCACCAAAGCCATACAAAAACACAGTATGGATATTAAGGATATTGAACGCAACCCGAGAATGGCCGATGCTTTTTTGCTGTTAGGGAAAACACGATATTTTGATCAACGATATATTCCTGCTCTGGAAGCTTTCAATTATGTTTTACGTAAGTACGACCAAAACGACAAGCTAAATGAGGCTACCATTTGGAGAGAAAAGGTAAATATTAGATTAGAAAATGAAGAGCTAGCTATAAAAAATCTAAAACGTCTTTTAAAGTTTGAAACAGTAGAAGACCAAGAATATGCAGATGCCACAGCTATGATGGCACAGGCTTATATAAATTTAAAAGTACTAGATACTGCTATTCAGAAATTAAAAATTGCCTCAGCTTACACCAAAAAAAATTCAGAAAAGGGACGGTATTACTTTATTATAGGACAGTTGTATAATAAACTAACGTTTAAAGACAGTGCAAATTATGCTTTTGACAAGGTAATAGCTTTGAATAGAAGGTCCCCAAGAGTGTATATGATTAATGCACATATTCAGAAAATTCAAAATACGGAAATAACAGAGGCAAACAGAGAGGAATTGTTAGAGTACTTAACCGATTTAGAAGAAAATAGAGAAAACAGACCATTTCTAAATAAAATATACCGTCAGATTGCGGAGTTTCACCTTGCTAATAAATCGGACAGTTTGGCAATAGCAAATTATAATAAATCGCTACGAGCTACGCAAAACGAGCCACAATTAAATGCATTGAATTACGAAAATTTAGCGGAATACAATTTCGATAAAAATGAATATAAAATTGCAGGAGCTTACTATGATAGTACGTTAACTAATTTAAAAGAAAACACTAAAAAGTTTAGAACTATAAAAAAGAAGTTCGATAATTTAGAAGATGTAATAAAGTACGAAGAAATTGTGCGGCATACAGACAGTATTATAGAACTGTATAATATGCCAAAGGAGAAACAGCTGGTTTATTTTGAAACTTTTATTGATAATTTAAAGAAAAAAGAAGAAGCAAAAGCTAAGAAAGAAGAGAAAAAGGCAAACACAGGGTTTGCAGCATTTGCAGAAACAAAAGGAGGAAAAGAAAACAAAGGGAAATTTTACTTTTATAATATTACTAGTCTTGGACATGGTAAAACCAATTTTACTACCAAATGGGGGAAACGTGTTTTAGAAGATAATTGGAGGTGGTCTAATAAAAACACTATTCAGCCTACAAGTGATGAAAAAGATTTAATTGTAACAACAAACAAGGAGAAGGAAGCTACAGAAGAGGAAAAATATACAGCGGCATTTTATATAGATAAAATTCCAACGGATATTGCTATTATAGATAATCTTAAAGCAGACCGAAATTTAGCAAATTATCAATTAGGCTTAATCTATAAAGAAAAGTTTAAAGAGGATTTATTGGCTACAAATAAACTTGTAACGGTTTTAGAATCTAATCCAGAAGAAAGATTAATAATTCCGTCAAAGTATAACCTGTATAAGATATATGAAGCAGCAAAGAGTCCGTTAATGGCAGAGATGAAAGAGGATATTATAAAAAATCATCCGAAATCTCGTTATGCGGAAATCTTGTTAAATCCACAAGCAATTCTTGCGAATAGTTCAGATAGTCCAAGTGTCAGGTATACAGTTTTGTATAAGTTGTATAAAAACCAAGAATATTTAAAAGTAATTACAGCTGCGGAAGAAAACATAAACAGATATACTGGAGAAAAAATAGTTGCAAAGTTCGAAATGTTAAAGGCGAATGCAATAGGAAGGGTTCAAGGTTTTGATGCATTTAAAGAAGCTTTAAATTATGTGGCTTTAAATTATCCGAATAATCCGGAAGGGAAAAAAGCGCAGCAAATGATTGCAGAGCAGTTGCCAAAATTAGCGCCAAAAGAGTTTTCAAAAGAAACAGAATCTTCAGGCTCAGCAAACTGGAAAGTTATATTTCCTTTTAAGCGAAGAGATAATGAAAAAGCTCTAAAGCTGGTAGAACTTCTAGAAAAATCGATTAAAGATTTAAAATATAGAAGTAAAGTATCTAAAGATATTTACAATTTAGAAGACCAATTTGTAGTAGTACATGGGTTTAAATCTAAAGATTATGCCTTAGGTTACTCCGAATTGTTAAAAAATAATAAAGATTACAAGGTTCGTGATGAGAATTTTGTAATTTTATCATCAAACTATAAGATTATTCAAGTACACAAGACCCTAAAAGATTACAAAGAACAACTTTAACCTCAAATCAACGAATATGTTTTCAGATAATAAAAAGCCAAGAATGGTGGCAGAAGCAGGTGGACAACCTAACAGAATTGAAAAAAACACAAGAATTAAAGGAGATATTATATCTGAAGCCGATTTAAGGATTGACGGAAAGTTAGACGGGAACGTTAAAACTTCTGGAAAGGTTGTTATTGGTAAAAGCGGTTATATCAACGGAAAAGTAGAATGTGTAAGTGCAGATATAGAAGGAAGTTTTAATGGGGAACTTTTAGTGACCGATTTATTATCATTAAAAGCATCCGCTATTATAGAAGGTACTGTGGTAGTTTCTAAGTTGGCAGTGGAGCCAGGAGCTACGTTTAACGCTGCTTGTACTATGAAAGGTAAAGGAGCGCCAGCTAATTCTAATAACAACGGACAAAAGCAAAATGTACATAGTGGAGCGAAAGTATCCTAAAAGGCATTAAAAACAAATAATATAACCTGTAAGGATGTAAGTTCTTACAGGTTTTTAGTTTTATGGGTTGTTATATAGCGTTAATTTTTATTGATTAAAATTATCAATAAGTAATGCTGCGATTTCTTTAGTGATTTTTGTTGGTGAATTGCACCCACAATTAGTCAATCCAATAACATAGACATCTTCATTAGGCATAAACACCCCCATCGATTTAAAACCAAAAATACTACCTCCATGCTCTCTACTTGGCGCTCCATTTAGTTTTTTAATATGCCATCCATAGCCATAATTTATAAGCTCTCCATTATTTAATTTATAATTTGTGAATGCTTTATCTAGTATATTTTTACTTACTAATTTGTTGTTGTTTAAAGCCTCTTGCCACTTTGCCATATCCTCTACGTTAGACATTAAAGAACCTGCAGCATAAGTTAAAGTGAAACTGATGAACCTTGTATTAAAATAGCCATCTTTACTATTATATCCAGAAGCTCTATTTTTAATGACATTTTTATGACTTGCATAGAAGGAAGATGTCATACCTATTCTTTTAAATATATTTTCCTCAACAAAACTGGCATAATTTTGCCCCGATACTTTCTCTATGATATAGCCTAAAATTATATAGCCAGAATTATTATATTTAAATTGTTCCCCTGGAGCAAAATCCATTGGTTCATTTTTAAAGAAATCGATAAGTTCTAATGGGGTTAAATCTTTTTTCGAAATGTCATTTAGAGCTTTTAATCTTGTATAATTTTTAATACCCGAAGTATGGATTAATAAATGATGAATCGTAATTGTTTTTCCATGAGTAGGATAATCAGGAATGTATTTTGTGATTTCATCATTCAAATTAAGTTTACCCTTTTCCAATAGCATTAAAATAGATACTGCAGTAAATTGTTTTGTCATAGAGCCAATTTCGAAAACAGTTTCATATTTCATAGGAACGTTTAGTTCAAGGTTTGCAAGTCCCAAAGCTTTCTTATAAATTACGTTTCCATTTTTGGAAATCAAAAAAACAGCGCCAGGATTGGTTGACAGATACTTTGCTTCTAATAAACTATCGATTTTAATGTCAAATTCTTGTGCAAGTAGTGTTGATTGAGATTGTACAATTAATATGCTCACTGCTACGAATAGCTGTTTTAAATAGAATATAGTTTTTATTTTTTTTCGTTTGTAGATTATTGTTTAATTACTTACTAGGACGATTAAACAAAGGAAATGGTTACATAGTAAATTCAACTTTTTTATGTACGATAATAATGCAGATTAGTAGTAAACGTTATAAAAACGCCACGATATCTTACATTAATAAAAGAGCACCTAAAAAACAGGCAACTTTTAAGAAGGGACGAAAGACCTTACTAAAAAGAAATATTTAGAATAGTTGGTTTTGTTGGAATCTCATCTTTACGGCATCACATTCATCCACCAACAGTAGTTCATTTTATCATTTAATTCAAATTTCGATATTCACTTGGGCTCATCCCTGTTTTGGCTTTAAACAATTTGCTAAAATGGTTGGGGTATTCAAACCCTAAGTCATAAGCTACTTCACTAATAGATGAATCAGTAGTCAAAAGAATATTTTTTGCTTTCTCAACCAGTTTAAAATGAATGCGTTCTTTTGCACTTTTGCCTGTTTCGTTTTTAAGTAAGTCACTTAGGTAGTGTCCAGACATGTTAAGGGCTTCCCCACATTTATTGATGGAAGGAATACCATTAGCTGCTAATTGATGGGAAGTAAAATAATTTTCAAGAAATTGCTCAAATTTTATGAGATAATCTTTATTTAGATTAGTCCGGGTGTAGAACTGTCTATCGTAGTATCGTTTGCAATACTTAAGAATAGATTCTAGATTAACAACAATTAAATCTTGGGTATGCTTGTCTATATTTTGACTGTATTCTGATTCAATCGTCTTTTGCAGTTGCGTTATAAATTCCCTTTCTTTCTCTGAAATATGCAGTGCCTCACGCGATTCGTAAGAGAAAAAAGAACATTTATTAATATTTTTTCCTAGTTCAGATTTGCGGATAAGGTCAGGGTGAAATAGCAACGTCCACCCTTTACTATTTTTAGCAATTTGTGAATTCTGTGGCGAAAAAATCTGATTAGGGCTAACGAACACCATAGTACCTGAATCATAGTCATAGGAATTTCGCCCATACTGAAAGGTTCCTAATTCACCATCTTTTAGTCCAATCATATATAGGTTCATAGAAAATGTAACACCTTCAAAATCGGTTCTTAAATTGGGTTCGGAATGATGAAAAACTGAAATTAAAGGATGTAGGGGTTTGGTTAATTGCAATAACTCATGAGCCTGAGATACCGATTTAATTGTTGTTATTTTTTTCTTCATTTTCTTTTAAAATTTGTAAAACTACTCCTTAAGATACTTCTTCTTGTCTTTTAAAAAAGCCAAAGCCCAAGCAAATCAAAAATTAGTGTCAAATTTCAACAAAAATTCTCCTTTGAGGACTCTGGCTTCTGTTTAGTACAAAGGATTGTTTTATACGTCTGTAATATTGAAAAATGCAGCTATTTTCTCTGTAATTGGATTGACATATTCTGGTTTCCAATACACATCGAAATGATTGACTCCATCAAGAATTAATTGGTCCTTTGGCGCATTCACTTCATTGTAATACCTAACTGCATGTTTATAGCCATGGGCTTCTGTACCAGTCGCCATAAAGAAGGGAACTCCTTCGAGCAAATCAATAACTTGAAACACAGTCATACCAAGAAGGTTCTCAATACCACTCATATTCAAGGTGTTTTTCCAGTTTGGCACCATTCCACCAGATTCTTGGTTTAAATAGTATGCACGCGCTTGAATTTGACTATCCATTACCCCTGGGCGTTTCATGTCTTTTTCCGATTCAGGAACCATTTGAAAAAAAGTGTTTTCTCCTGTTTCAAAAAGATTTTGGCGAGCCTGCGAAAATATCGGAAGTACATTATTTCTTATATTTACAGCTCCACCCAATGCCTCTCTCCAATCATAATACTCTCCTATATCTGGTGTAATCATTGCATAACCTTGAATTCTAGAATCTAATGCAGTGGCAAAACCAGCATATCCTGCACCCATACAGATACCAATATTGAACACTTTTTCAGTAGCAACTTGAGATAATGTACAGATAAAACTTACCGCATTTTTAGTGTCTTCGATAATAGAATATGGGTTCTCCCAACAAGATGTACCTTCACTTTCACCAAAACCCTTTGGGTCAAAAGCTAAAGTTACAAAACCTTGTTCACAAAACTTTTTGGCGTAGATACTCGCGGTTTGTTCTTTTACGCCACTTCCAGGACGAGTAATAACAATGGCTGGTCTTTTTTTGTCTTCTTTATAATCTTTAGGAATGTAAACAAGTGCGGAAATTTTAACGCCGTTACTTAGATAAGAGACTTTATTTTCTCCTGTTTTTAAATCTGTTATTGTCATTATTTTATTTTTTGATTAATGATGTTACAAATTTGACCTTTAAAGAAATACCTCTTAGATATAAATTGCAGGAGCTTAGATATATTTCGCAGTTTTAATATTAATGTGTGAATTGTACTGAATAGAAGATTAGGGCACTTGAAACGAAACACAAAGCATATAATTTGTACGGTTATTTTAATAGTACATTTGAACAGATAATAATAGTTATATAGACCCATAGAGTCTTTATGAAGAAGAAAGAAAATGAAACTAAAAGAATAAAGAAGTCTTGGCCAACCAAAGATGCTATGGAACAGGTTTATGAAATGAATCTTTGGGGAGGTAACAAATCTAATTTCTATTCAGGTGACGGATCGCATCATCGGGAGATAGTAAATCCATATATAGCTATTGTAACATCATTCCTAACATCTTTTAAAAGCCCTCTTGCGGTATGTGATTTAGGTTGTGGTGATTTTAATGTGGGAAAAGAATTAGTAAAGCATGCTAATAAATATGTTGCAGTAGATATAGTAACAGACCTTATAAAGCATAATAAAGAAAAATTTAAAAAAGAAAATTTAGAATTCCATTGTTTGGATATCGCAGTAGATGATTTGCCTTCTGGAGATTGTGCTTTGCTAAGGCAAGTATTACAACATTTATCCAACGCTGAGGTACAAAGTATAGTAAGTAAGTTAGCTAATTTTAAATATATTATTTTAACAGAACATTTACCTGAAGGAGATTTTACACCTAATAAAGAGCTAATTTCAGGACAAGGAATTAGACTAAAAAAACAAAGTGGTTTAAACTTATTAGCTCCACCATTTAATTTTAAGGTAAAAGAAGAGGAGCAATTAATGTCTGTTGTTTTAGAGGGAGGTAAGGGGGTTATAGTAACTACACTTTATAAAGTTTTTTAAAGCATCTATGTTGGTCTCTGGACGGCGTTTAGAGGATTGTGTAACGGTTGCCAGTGTTGTGTGTAGTATTTATTTAAATACGCTACCAATATTCAGTCTTGTGACTAAATTTATACTGAATTTTTTATCTGAATCTAAATTAAAGTTATCATTTATATCGTTAAAATTAACGACAATACCAATCGATGGATTGGTTGGTTGTTTTGGCTTTGAAAAATATAATCCAGTTGAAAAGGTAGTTAATGTTTTTATGTTTTTCTCGAAAGTATTTAGGTATCCTAAGTATAGTCCAAAATTTGGCATTTTATTATGTACAAGATAAGTTTCAAAGTTTAAATCTTGTTTATGAGAAGTTTTATATTCTCCACTGTAAACTGTTGTTTTTGAGGAAGAAACTCTTTGAATTATATTGTTTGTAGCCGTTTGCTGTTCTACTAATGAAAATTCGGTAAGTTCAGAAAAATTATCAGTAAATTTTGGTGTGTAAGATACTCCTAAAATAGAATTAAAGCCGTAAATATTTGGACTCCAATAATTATACCCTATGTTTAACGCCCAAAGCGATTTATTTTCTTTCACTATTTGCGAATCAAAATTATTTGAAGGGAAATAGTTTTTAAATTTTCGACCTTCAATTGATGGATTAATATAAAACCAGTGCCCTTCTATTTGTCCTAAATTTCCAATTTCTTGCTTCAGTTTTTTCAAGATTTCCTTATCGTCTTTATCTATTTTTTTTATTTTGTCAACAAAAGCATTGTATATATCAGTTTCATTTTTAATTCTAAAAAATTTAAAACCTAACAACAAATTTCCTGAAAAACCTCCAACTATATTACTGTTTTCAAGAATACTGGCAATACTATTATTTATTTTCCCTGAGCCATTAATGCCTAGTATTAAAAAGTTATTTGTTTTTTTTATTTGAAAATTGTATAAATTCTCTACAGTTAACATTTTGTCTTTAGTTGCAACATTGATTGAAAGTTGACTAGGAATATATACTTCAAAATCCGAATTAGTAATTTGACTTAAGGTTTTATCAAATAAATATTCACTTTTGTCTATATTGTTACCTAACAATAAAGAACTATTAGAATTATTTGTCTGGGACAGTGTTTGACTATTTACTCGAAATATAGAAACTATGACAAGTAGAATAAATAATAATTTTTTCATATCTATAACTTTAATTCATCTTTAATTATTGCCCATCCTTTTGGTCCAAAAATATCTGTACTTTCTTTTGACTTAGTTTTGTTTCCCACCCGTATTGTCACTGTCACTTTACATTCTTGAAAAGGAATTCCAGCACATAAAAGTGCGAAATCTAATTTTTTATCTGTATCGATAGGGAAGTTCAAAAAAGTTTTTGACCATTCTCCATTTTTAAACCTCATAACATTTTTAAAATCTAAATGTTCAAGTATTACTACTGGAATTGCTTTTGTATTACCAGAGACTTTTAATCTTACATCTGCATTCATAATATTCGATTTTAGTTAATAATGACAAAAATAATCGTAAAAGTGATACAGAAAAATACCTATTAGAAGGTATTCTGTGTATTACACACAACTATTGAATAAAGTAGATTATCAGACAAAAAACAATCAAATTAAAAAAAGAAGGAAAAAGACTACATGACAATTGTCATTTTTTTTGTATTTTATCTATTCTATATTGCAAACCATTAGTAAACTTAATAAAATGCCACGATATCATACATTAGGAAAAATTCCACCTAAAAGACATACAACCTTTAAGAAAGAAGATGGAAGTCTTTACCAGGAAGAATTATTTGGAACAGCTGGTTTTGTCGGAATGTCGTCTTTACTGTATCACATTCATCCGCCAACCGTAGTTTCTGAAATAAAAAATAAAGGGTCTGTAGCACCAAAAATAGCAGTAGAGAAAAACATGAAGGCTTTGAGTTTTGATGGGTTTTCATTGGTTCCTGAGACCGATTTTTTAGACAGTAGAAAGACCTTATTTGTAAACAACGATTTGCATATAGGTTTGGCTGCTCCAAAATCGTTTTCCAAAGATTATTTTTACAAAAATGGAGATGCAGATGAAATGCTTTTCATTCATGTAGGGTCTGGAACACTACGTACAAACTATGGGAATATTCCTTTTAAGTATGGCGATTATTTAATAATTCCGAAAGGCGTTATTTATCAAATCAATTTTGATACAGAGGAAAATAGAATTCTTTATGTAGAGTCTTTTAGTCCAATACTAACACCCAAAAGGTATCGAAATAATTTTGGACAGTTATTAGAAGATTCTCCTTTTTGTGAGCGCGATATGCGATTACCACAAGATTTAGAAACACATGATGAAAAAGGAGACTTTCTTGTAAAGATAAAAAAACAAGGAATAATGTGGGAGTATGTTTACGGTAACCATCCTTTTGACGTTGTTGGTTGGGACGGCTTTCATTATCCATACGCTTTTTCCATTCACGATTTTGAACCAATTACAGGAAGAATTCATATGCCACCACCAATACACCAAACTTGGGAAGCGGCAGGCTTTGTTGTGTGTAGTTTTGTACCTCGAATGTACGACTACCATCCAATGTCTATTCCGGCACCTTACCACCACAGTAATATAGATTCTGAGGAGTTATTGTATTATGTAGATGGCGATTTCATGAGTAGAAATGGAATTGAGAAAGGGCAAATTACACTTCATCCAGGGGGAGTACCTCATGGGCCACATCCTGGCGCAATAGAGCGAAGTGTAGGCAAAAAAGAAACAGGAGAGCTAGCAGTTATGATAGACCCATTTAGGCCTATGTCTATAACAGAAGAGGCGTTAAAATTACAAGTAGATGACTACCATAAGTCTTGGATGCTTTAAGTAGCAATTCGTATATTGAAGGAAAGGATTAAAGTAAATGAAGATTCCTTTTTATTTCGACACAAACGTGGGGAATTAAACTTATGGACTATCGTTCTGCGATTAAAAAACAAACTATAAGTCATATAGATTAATCGGATAATTGAAGAATAGGCACAGTATTAAAAAACAGGTATGAGTAAGAAAGAAGTAAAATCAGTAAACTACGGTTTAGAAAAAATATTTGAAGGTGCGCAAGATTTCCTTCCCCTTTTAGGAACAGACTATGTAGAATTTTATGTGGGGAATGCAAAACAGGCAGCCCATTTTTATAAAACAGCTTTCGGATTCCAGTCGTATGCATACAAAGGATTAGAAACAGGGTCTAAAGACAGCGTAAGTTATGTTTTAAAACAAGATAAGATAAAGTTAGTTTTAACGACACCATTAAACAGCAAATCGCCAATTAATGACCATATAGTAAAACATGGAGATGGTGTAAAGGTTGTAGCTTTATGGGTAGAGGATGCTCGTAGTGCTTTTGAAGAAACTACAAAGCGAGGGGCAAAAGTATATTTAGAACCAACTGTAGAAAACGACGAGCATGGAGAAATAGTGAAAGCCGGAATTTACACCTACGGAGAAACAGTACACATGTTTGTAGAACGTAAAAACTACAAGGGTTCTTTTATGCCAGGTTTTCGGGAATGGAAATCTGATTATAATCCAAAAGGAGCGGGTCTTAAATACATAGACCATATGGTTGGGAATGTAGGTTGGGGACAAATGGATGTTTGGGTAAAATGGTATGAAGATGTAATGGGTTTTGAAAACTTCTTATCTTTTGATGACAAACAAATTCATACAGAATATTCTGCTTTAATGAGTAAAGTGATGTCTAATGGAAATGGACGAATTAAATTTCCAATAAATGAACCAGCAAAAGCAGCTAAGCGTTCGCAGATTGAAGAATATTTAGATTTTTATGAAGGTTCCGGAGTACAGCATATTGCGGTAGCAACAGATGATATTATTAAAACAGTGAGTCAATTAAAGGCAAATGGAGTGGAGTTCTTACCACCACCACCACAAGCATATTATGACGATATTCCAAATAGATTAGGGGAGCACAGAGAAATGATGAAAGAAGATCTAGGGGAGCTTCAAAAATTATCTATTATGATAGATGCTGATGAAGAAGGGTATTTATTGCAAATATTTACGAAACCACTAGAAGACAGACCAACCTTGTTTTTTGAAATTATTCAACGAATGGGAGCAAGAGGTTTTGGTGCAGGTAACTTTAAAGCTTTGTTCGAATCTATAGAAAGAGAGCAAGCAAATAGAGGAACCTTATAGTTCTAGAAAGTCGATTTATAGTAGAAACGTGAAGATTAAATCTTCGCGTTTTTAATTTTAACTGGTATCACAGCCGTATGTCGTTGTTTTCGTGCAGTATATCTAATCATCGGAAATTCAATCCTTTACAGCGACTAATGTTTCATGGCACATTTATTGTATTTAAGTTTATACATCCAGAAAGGTATTTCCTTTCAGGATTTTAAAAAACAAAGTACTATTTAAATGAAACATAAATTAAGCTTCCTTGCGTCGCCGCTAAAAAGAAACATTTTAATAGTACTTTTTTATTCCCACTAGTTGGTTTAATATTCCGATGTTTTCGGGAATAAAGATTTCTGCTTTATTATGTCGTTTTAAGTTGGCTTCAGTATGTCTTAGCTAAAATTTGAAGTTCTTTCTTAGAGATTATTGTAATAATTCTTCCTTCAATAGCAATATATCCTTCTTTTTTAAGCGTAATAAGAAGACGAATAACAGTTTCTGTTGCAGTCCCAATAAAATTGGCTAAATCTTCTCTTGTAAGGTTAATAGATATAGTTTCATCTTCATCTTCTTCTTTAAAAAAATCTTCTAAGATTATTAAAGTAGCTGCAAGTCGTTCCTTTACAGGTTTTTGTGCTAGTTGCGTAAGGTTCTTGGCCATTTCATTTATTTCTCCGGATAGTTTTTTTAGCACATTTTGGTTTAGTTTAGGAATTTGATTCATTGCTGCTAAAAAGTGAATTTTAGGAATAAAACAAATTTGCGCATCTTCTAAAACCTCTGCGGATACTCTAAATTTCTCACCACTTAGCATAGTTCTAAATCCTAAATTTTGACCTTTTTTCGCTAATTGAATAATTTGTTGCTTTCCATCAGAGCCTATTGCGTAAATTTTTATTTTACCACTTAGGATATAGAATAATCCAGAAGGTTGTGTTCCAATTTTAAATAGAAAAGATCCTTTTGTAAAAGTGCTGCATTTTTTTTGGGACTCTAGTAGCGCAAGGTTTTGGTCGGAAATACCAGCGAATAAAGGATTCGATTTAAAAAGGGAATCCATGTTTGTATTAAAATCGCTTTCTTTTGTTACCATTATACAAATTTAGTCAATTGTAGAATAAGTTTGCAAGAGGTAAAACAACAAGTGTTTTTTTGTGATAGAGTTGGGTAATATTAATTGTTTACAGTAGAATAGATTATTTTTGCATCGAATTTAAGCTTATGGGTTCTAATGGTAAATGGAATCAGAATCCTGGAATAGCATTTAAGATGGCTGCTACTATTTTTGTTTTTGTAATTTCAGAAAGTTTTTTAAATACAAAAACCCCTTTAATAACAGTTGTTAGCCCTGTTTTTTTTTGGAGTTTTAATAGCAATATACAACCTATATAAAATCTTTTTCGAAAATTAATAAAGATGAGTAAAACAACAACTATATTTTTTTTTATATTATCATTTTCAATAGTATTATTAAATGCCGCAATTAGTTTTTTTGTTGTTGAAAATGCTTCATTTGTTTTATTAGGTTATTCTTATTTGTTTTTTATACTATTTAGTTGGGGAAGTTTACTTGTTTTTAATAAAGTAGTTTCTATTGCAAAGGAGAAATCTGGTTTTATTTTTATAGGGACAATGTTGCTAAAGATATTGTTTATTCTGTTTTTTCTAACAGCATTGGAATATTATGTTGGTTTTGATAATATTTTCCTCTTAAATTTCGCTATTATTTATCTGCTTTTCTTGTTTTTAAGTATGTTTATTGCGTTGAAGGTACTAAAGGAGTTTGATTAAGATAAAAAAGACAAAAAGCCTTTTAAAGAAAAAATATATAACCTACTTTTGCGCAGATTTTAAAAGGTCATGAAATAATGCAAAAATTAGTCTTTAAATATCTATTTTTTTCAACGTTGTTTTTTAGTTCAGTTATATCAACTAAAATTATAGCGCAGCACGGTAGTGAGGAATCTGATAGAGTGGTAATTTCGGAAGAAAATCACGAAAAAGAAGAAGGGTTTGATCCCATCAAAATGATTATGGAACATATTGCCGATTCTAATGAGTGGCATTTGTGGACCTCTACCGATGAAAATGGACAAAAGCACCATGTTTCTATTCCTTTGCCTGTAATTATTATCGAAGATGGTAAGTTGCATACTTTTATGTCTAGTTCAGCAGCTCACGGTCATATTCACAATGGTTATACCATGGAGCATGGACAAATTATTTCTACAACTGGGATGCAAAAAGCCCAATTATTGAATCTTTTTACAGGACTTGAAGGAAAATTCATTGATTTATCGATCACAAAAAATGTTACAGGTATCTTCATTTCAATAATTTTGTTATTGTTGATATTTGGAGTAATGTCTAAATCATATAAGAAAAATGGTGGTGTGCCAAGAGGAATAGCGGGCTTTATGGAGCCTGTTGTTTTATTTATAAGAGACGAGGTTGCCATACCAAATATAGGAGAGAAGAAAACACCTAAATTTTTGCCTTTGTTATTAACTATGTTTTTCTTTATATGGATTAATAATTTATTAGGTTTAATTCCGCTTTTTCCGGGAGGAGCAAACGTAACAGGTAATATTGCTGTAACGTTAGTGTTGGCGTTAATTACATTTGTAGTTGTAAATGTAAGTGGAAATAAAAGTTATTGGGGGCATGTATTTAAGCCGCCAGGAGTTCCGCCATTATTACTTATTATTATGATACCAGTGGAAATATTGGGTCTTTTTACAAAGCCTTTCGCATTAATGATGCGTTTGTTTGCAAATATTACAGCAGGACATATTATGATATTAAGTTTAATATCCTTGGTGTTTATATTTGAATCTATTGCAATTGCCCCAGCGTCAGTAGCTTTGGCATTGTTTGTTTCAGTTCTAGAATTATTAGTTGCAGCATTGCAAGCTTATATATTTACCGTTCTTACAGCGCTATTCATTGGAATGGCAGTGCAAGAACATCATTAATTATTATTTAGTAACTTATTAAAATTAAAAAAGATGATTACAACAGGTGCAGGATTAATTTACATTGGAATCGGGTTGGCAGTATTAGGTGTTGGTCTGGGTATTGGTAAAATTGGTGGTTCAGCAATGGATGCTATTGCTCGCCAACCAGAAGCAGCTGGTAAAATTCAAGGAGCTATGCTTATTGCAGCAGGTCTTATTGAAGGAGCTGGTCTTATTGCTATCATTTTTGGCGCATTCATAAAGTAAAACTTATGTGCAATTTCCGTTGCGGTTGGCAGCGGAAATTGTTTTTTTGAAAAGGTTAAAATAATTATAGATATGATAATATTAAGTGGAGGGTCTGAATTAATTAATCCAGGAATTGGATTGGTGTTTTGGATGTTAGTAACGTTTATAATCTTAATGTTTCTTCTTAAAAAATACGCTTGGGGACCAATTTTAAGCGCTGTTCAAAGTAGAGAAGAATCTATTACGGATGCATTAGCCGCGGCTGATAATGCCAAAAAAGAAATGCAAAATTTAACTGCTGATAGCGAGCGTTTACTTAAAGATGCTAGAGCAGAGCGTGATGCTTTATTGAAAGATGCACGTGAAATTAAAGATAAGATTGTTGAAGATGCAAAAGAAGAGTCTGCTATAGAAGCAGATAAAATCATCAAGAAAGCACAGGCAGCAATAGAAAGTGAAAAGAAAGCTGCGGTAGCAGACATAAAAAATCAAGTAGCTAATCTTTCTCTAGAAATAGCAGAGAAAGTTATAAAAGACCAAATGTCTAATAAAGACAAGCAGTTAAAGTTAGTTGAGGAAATGTTAGGCGATATAAAGCTAAACTAATAAAAAGATGAACGAATCTAGAGCAGCCATACGATATGCTAAAGCCCTTTTGGATTTAGCAATTGACAATAAGGCAACAGAGGCAGTAGAAAAAGACATGCGTTCTGTAGTAGATACAATTGCAGATAGCGCTGATCTTCAGGTTATGTTAGTCAGTCCCGTAATTGATGGCGAAGCGAAAAAAAAGGCATTAGTTTCTGTTTTTAAAGGAGGTGATTCTTTAACAGAAAAGTTATTTTCGTTGCTAACAGCAAACAAAAGAATTGCTTTGTTAAATGATGTTGCTAAAAAATACATTCTTCTAAATGAAGCGTTAAAAGGACAAAATGTAGCCTATGTTACAACAGCTGTTCCGTTAACAGGAGATTTGGAAAAGAAAATACTAGCACAAGTTGCTAAATTAACAGGAAAAGATGTTACCGTAAAAAACCAAATAGACGAGAGTATTCTCGGAGGTTTTGTATTACGTGTAGGAGATTTGCAGTACGATGCAAGTATTGCGAATAAATTAAGTGGATTAAAAAGAGAGTTTACAAATAGTTTATAATCAGTATAACCTAAGCCTTGGCAAAGGAAAGGGTTGTAATATTATCTAAAACACAATGGCAGGAGTAAAAGCCGCTGAAGTATCAGCAATATTAAAAAGTCAATTATCAGAGTTTAATGCCGCAGCTTCTTTAGACGAAGTTGGAACTGTTTTACAAATTGGAGATGGTATCGCTACCGTTTATGGTTTGTCTAACGTGGAGTATGGCGAATTAGTTGAATTTGAAGGAGGTTTACAAGGACTTGTACTTAACCTTGAAGAAGATAATGTTGGTGTAGTATTGTTGAGTCCTTCTAAAGACATTAAAGAAGGTTCTGTTGTAAAACGTACACAAAAAATTGCTTCTATAAAAGTAGGAGAAGGAATTGTAGGTCGTGTAGTAAGTACATTAGGAGTTCCTATCGATGGTAAAGGACCAATTTCTGGAGAACTATATGAAATGCCATTGGAGCGTAAAGCGCCAGGTGTTCTTTTTCGTCAGCCAGTAAACGAGCCATTACAAACAGGAATAAAAGCGATTGACGCAATGATTCCAGTAGGTAGAGGACAACGTGAATTGGTAATTGGTGATCGCCAGACTGGAAAAACAACAGTTTGTTTAGATACGATTCTAAATCAGAAAGAATTTTACGATGCAGGTGAGCCTGTTTATTGTATATATGTAGCCATTGGTCAAAAAGCATCTACGGTTGCAGCCATTGCGCAAATGTTAGAAGATAAGGGTGCTATGGCATATACTACTATTGTAGCTGCCAACGCATCAGATCCTGCTTCAATGCAGGTGTATGCACCATTTGCAGGAGCTGCAATTGGAGAGTTTTTTAGAGATACTGGTCGTCCAGCATTAATTGTTTATGATGATTTATCAAAACAAGCGGTAGCATACCGTGAAATATCTTTATTATTAAGACGTCCACCAGGACGTGAAGCATATCCTGGAGATGTATTTTACCTTCACTCTAGATTATTAGAGCGTTCTGCAAAAGTTATAGCAGATGATGGTATTGTAAAAGGAATGAATGATCTTCCAGATTCGTTAAAATCAATTGTAAAAGGTGGAGGTTCATTAACAGCCTTACCAATTATTGAAACACAGGCGGGAGATGTATCAGCATATATTCCAACAAACGTAATTTCAATTACAGATGGTCAGATATTCTTAGAGCAAGATTTATTTAACCAAGGTGTACGTCCAGCAATTAACGTAGGTATTTCTGTATCTCGTGTGGGTGGATCAGCACAGATTAAATCAATGAAGAAAGTTGCAGGTACATTAAAACTAGATCAAGCACAGTTCCGTGAATTGGAAGCATTTGCTAAGTTTGGTTCGGATTTAGATGCAGCTACCTTAAACGTAATTGAAAAAGGTAGACGTAACGTTGAAATCTTAAAGCAAGCACAGAACGATCCTTTTACTGTAGAAGATCAGGTAGCAATTATCTACGCAGGTTCTAAAAACTTGTTAAGAGATGTTCCTGTAAATAAGATTAAAGAATTTGAAAAAGATTATATAGAGTTCCTTAATGTTAAGCATAGAGGAGTTTTAGATAGTCTTAAAGCAGGGAAACTTACAGAGGAGGTTATAGATACCTTAACAGCTGTATGTAAAGATCTTTCTGCTAAGTATAATTAATATAGAGTACAAAGTATGGTGAGTTAATCGCCATACTTTGTTTTTCACTAGGTTTAATAGTATCCGTATTATGTTATTTAGGAATCTAACGACACAATACTAATTAGGCAATTTTAAAAAATGGCAAACTTAAAAGAAATACGTAATAGAATTTCATCGGTATCTTCTACCATGCAGATTACCAGTGCTATGAAAATGGTATCTGCTGCCAAGTTAAAGAAAGCGCAAGATGCTATTACAGCAATGCGACCTTATGCGGAAAAATTAACCGAACTTTTACAAAATTTAAGTGCGAGTTTGGATTCCGATTCTGGAAGTAAGTTTTCGGATAAAAGAGAGGTGAATAAAGTTCTTATTGTTGCAGTAACATCTAACAGAGGTTTGTGTGGCGGATTCAATAACAACATTATTAAGAAAAGCATTGCGTTGGTTGAGGAAACCTATACTGGAAAACAGGTAGATTTTGTTGCCATTGGTAAAAAAGGAAATGATATTATTGAGAAAAACAATACTGTAATTGCGAATAAAAGTGCGGTTTATGATGATTTAACTTTTGAGAATGTTGCAGAGATTGCACAGGAATTAATGGATTATTTTACTTCAGGTGCTTACGATGAAATTGTTGTTGTTTATAACAAGTTTAAAAATGCGGCAACACAAATAGTAATGGCGGAGCAATTTTTACCAATTGTTTCTGCAGAAGGGGAAGGAAATGCTAACGCAGATTATATTTTTGAACCATCTAAGTTAGAAATTATAGAAGAGCTTATTCCTAAGTCTTTAAAGACACAATTGTACAAAGGAGTACGCGATTCTTTTGCAAGTGAGCATGGGGCACGTATGACTGCAATGCACAAGGCAACGGATAACGCAACGGAACTTCGTGACCAATTAAAATTAACATATAACCAAGCAAGACAAGCTGCAATTACCAATGAAATCTTAGAGATTGTTGGTGGTGCAGAAGCATTGGCAAATTAATAATAGCGATTCTTGTAATAATAAGAATCACGTAAAATATTAGAACCCTCACAATTATTGTGAGGGTTTTTTGTTGAAACCATAACGCGGATAGCTTTGTTCTAATCCTTTTAATAAGTATTTTTACTTCTTAACCAGGCATCTTTGAGTTTTCTACACAAGCTTTTTAAACAAACATTTATATACGGTTTAGCAACAGTGCTGCCACGTGTACTTAGTGTTGTTTTAATTCCTATTTATACGGGTGTTTTAGAAACAGGATTATACGGTAATGTCGTAGAAGTTTTTTCATGGATTGCTATATGTAATGTATTATTGTCCTATGGTATGGAAACCGCTTTCTTTAGGTTTTATCATAGTTCTGTAGAGCGAGAAAAAGTTGTTTCTACAACGCTAATTTCTATTCTTGCGACCACTATTATTTTTGTAATAGGAGCCTTTTTGTTTAAGTCAGGAACAGCATCGCTTATCGATATAAATCCCGAATACATCGGTTACGCTATTTTAATAATAGCATTAGATGCTTTAGTAATTGTTCCTTTCGCATGGCTTAGGGCAAATGAAAAGCCAATGCGTTATGCAATTGTCAAAATAACCAATGTTGCTATATCTTTAGGGTTAACGGTGTTTTTTCTTAAAATATTACCCGTAATTATTACTAATAATCCAACATCTATTTTTCAAAGTATTTATAAGGATGATTTTCAAATTTCATATATTTTCATTGCAACACTTATTGCTAGTGGTGTTACTTTCTTATTAATGTTGCGAGTTTATCTTCAGAAGAATTATGTCTTTGATATTATTTTATGGAAAAAAATGATAAAATATGCAATGCCTCTTTTGGTTGCAGGCATCGCTTTTACTATAAATGAGGTTTTTGACAAACTAATTCTAACAGAATTATTACCACGAGACACGGCGGATAGTGAAATGGGAAAATATGCGGCATGCTATAAATTAGGTATGTTTATGACCTTATTTGCAACAGCCTTTAGAATGGGAATAGAACCTTTCTTTTTTAGCCATTCGACTTCTAAAAACCCTCAGAAAGGCTATGCGCAAATTACCAATTACTTTATAATATTCGGAAGTGTTATTTTATTAGCAGTAGTTGTTTTTTCAGACGTTATAAAAGTAGTACTTATTCGAAAAGAAGAATATTGGGAAGCAATGAATATAGTCCCAGTGATATTATTGGCAGGTTTATTTTTGGGAATTTACCACAACCTATCCGTTTGGTATAAAGTGACAGACAGAACACATTTTGGAGCTTATATTTCGGTAATTGGAGCGATATTAACCATTATTATTAATTTTGTCTTCATTGAACATTTTGGATATATGGCATCTGCCATAGCAACATTAGTAGCCTATGGAAGTATGATGTTACTCTCTTTTTATTTTGGAAGAATGTACTATCCCGTGCCTTATAATTTCAGAAAAATATGCTTCTATTTAAGCGTTTCTATCCTTTTTTCCATACTGTCTTTTTATGTGTTTGATAGAAATTTAATAATAGGATGTATTTTATTGGCTTTGTTTTTAGGTATTCTATACAAATTGGAGAATGATAAATTGAAACGAATTTTCTTGAAGAAGTGAAGGAATTTCGTGCAACAAAATAGCATTCCTCTATAGTAATACTTCCTGTACCTTTACCCTCAAAATATAATTTAGAACAACAGATATCCATATGACAATCAATATTATTAATAAGTCTAGTCACGATTTGCCACATTATGAAACTATCGCTTCTGCAGGAATGGATTTACGAGCCAATATTTCGGAATCAATTATACTAAAGCCATTAGATCGGACAATAGTAAAGACAGGTTTGTTCATAGAACTACCTATTGGTTTTGAAGCGCAGGTAAGACCTAGAAGCGGTTTAGCTGCAAAAAAAGGAGTAACAGTACTCAATGCTCCTGGAACTATAGATGCGGATTATAGAGGAGAGATAGGCGTTATTTTAGTCAATCTATCAAACGAAGATTTTTTAATCGAAAACGGGGAACGAATAGCACAGTTAATCATTGCGAAACACGAAAGAGCGGAATGGGTAGAAGTGCAAGAACTATCGGAAACTAAAAGAGGCGAGGGAGGTTTTGGAAGCACCGGAGTTAAATAATATGTCAAGTATACCAAGTGAAGAGTTTGCACGAACAGTTTGGCAATAATAAATCACAATACAAAGCTGTAATAACCGTTACATGATACACTAACCTATTAGATAAAAAGCATGAAAATAATTGTACCAATGGCAGGAAGAGGTTCTAGACTAAGACCACATTCCTTAACCGTACCAAAACCGTTAATTCCTGTTGCAGGAACACCAATAGTACATCGTTTGGTGAGTGATATTGCAAAGGTATTAAACGAACCAATAGAAGAAATAGCATTTGTATTAGGAGATCCAGCGTTTTTTGGAGAAGAAGTTGTAGAGAGTTTAAAAAAACTAGCGGAAGGTTTAGGAGCTAAGGCTTCCATTTATAGACAAAATGAACCTCTAGGAACAGGGCATGCAATTATGTGCGCTAAGAACTCTTTAAGTGGCCCTGCAGTCATTGCTTATGCCGATACTTTAATACGAGCTAGTTTCGACTTAGATAAGTCAGCAGACAGCGTTATTTGGGTAAAACAAGTAGAGCAACCAGAGGCTTATGGTGTCGTAAAGCTTAATTCGGAGAAGGAAATTGAAGAATTGGTAGAAAAGCCAGAAACATTTGTTTCTGATTTGGCAGTTATAGGAATCTATTATTTCAAAGAAGTAGCTGATTTAAAGGAAGAATTACAATATGTTCTGGACAATAACATTATTAATGGAGGGGAATACCAAATTAATGATGGTATTAAATTAATGATGGAAAAGGGCAAGAAATTTGTTCCTGGTACGGTAACAGAATGGATGGATTGTGGTAATAAAAACATTACTATAGAAACCAATAGACGAATGCTTGGGTTTTTAGAAAATGATGGAGAAGCTTTAATTGCAGATTCTGTTACTCTAGAGAATGCCAATATAATAGAGCCTTGCTTTATAGGAGAGAACGTTGTGTTGAAAGATTGTACAATTGGACCATTTGTTTCGGTTGGGGCAGATACAACTATAGAAAATTCAACTATAAAGAATAGTTTAATTCAAACAAAAAATAAAATCAGTAATGCTAATTTGGACAATGCTATGATTGGAAACCATGTGGTTTTCAACGGGAATTTTGAAACAATTAGTATTGGTGATTATTCGGTATTAGAGTAGTTTCAGAAATTTAAACGAATTTCATACAATATTCTGCAAGGTTTTTAATTTTGCAGGATTTTTTATTTTAAAACCTGAAATTTTAATGTAGAAATCATAAAATAATAAAAACAGCAATGCTTATTACTTTACAAACCACTATTTTCGAGTAAGAAACCTTAAACAGTTTAAAGAATACTTGAAAATTTTTAGAAACATACAATTATATTTTTACTGCATTTTAATTAGTGCTGGAATAAATGCGCAAGAAATTGAAGAAAGCGCGGAAGTTTTTCTAGAAGACTATACCGATGAATTTCAGGAAAAATTCTTTGAAGCATTAAAACAAAAAGGCATTGAAAATTACGACAGAGCTATTAATTTATTGTTAGAATGTAAAAGAATAAAGGAGAATGATGTTGTTGTAGATTATGAATTAGCCAAAGCATATTTTGTATCTAAGGAGTATGTTTCTGGCCAGGAATATGCAATTACAGCTGTGAATGCAGACCCAAAAAATCTGTGGTATTTGGATATTTTGGTAAAGATTATAAGTAGGCAAGGAAGGACTATAGAAGAAGAAGCATTAAATATTCCTTTTAAAAATATACAATTAAAAGAAAATCTGGCGCTTATTTATTTTAGAAGCAGAAACTATAAAAAAGCTACAAATATACTAGAAGGTATAAAACTAACACCTTTTTCTGAAGACCTGCTGCAAAAGATGAAGAACATTCAAAAGGCAGCAACAAAACAAAAAAAACACACTCCTATAGAAACGATAGAAGTAAAGGAAACAAGTCCATTAGAAAAGTATAAAGAAAAAATAGAAAAGCTTATTCAAGAAGAAAATTTTTCCGCTTTAGACAAGGTTTCCATGGGTGCAATAGAAAGCTTTCCATTACAACCTTATTTCTATTACGCAAATGGATTGGCGAACAATAAAAATGCAAAACACAAAAAGGCTATAAAGGTTTTAGAAAATGCTTTAGACTATTTATTATCAGAGGATGGTTTGGGTAATAAAATATACAAAGAGTTAGTAATTGCTTATAAAGCTCTGGGTAATTCTTCTAAAACAAATAAGTATCTTAGTAAAATAAAATAAGGAAAGAGAAATATGAAAAATTGGATAGGAAAAATAGGGAGGATATTAGTTTTATGCCTCCTAGTAATTTTTATTTCCTCTTGTAAAACAAAAAAGATTATTTCTGATGGTACTGTAAACGACAGGCTATCTGCAAAGGCAATTATAAGAGAACATTATAACAATCAATTAGAATTTAAGACACTTAGAGGAAGAATGAAAATTAATCATTCTGATGGAGAATCGTCAAAAGGTTTTACGGTTAGCCTACGAATGGAAAAAGATAAAGCAATTTGGATTAGTGCTCCGTTCAATATTGTAAGAGCCTATATTACACCAAACCGAGTTAGCTTCTATAACACTTTTGACAATACTTATTTTGATGGAGATTTTTCTTATTTAAGTAATTTGTTGGGAACAGAATTAGATTTTGAAAAAGTTCAGAATGTTTTGCTTGGGCATGCGCTGTTCAATTTAAAAAAGGAAAAGTATACTACTGCAGTAAGAGATAATGAATACGAGTTAAAACCAAAAAAAGCACTTAATCTATTTAAGATATTTTACCTGTTGGAGCCGAGTAATTTTAGAATGGCAAAGGTACAATTGGCACAACCATTGGAGAAAAGATTGTTAGAAATAGAATATATAAACTATCAAAAAGTGAACAAGTGGATAGTCCCAAATAATATTGTAATTAATGCAACAGAAGGGAACCATAGAAATATTATTGAAATCACCTTTAAGAACATTGATTTCAATAGTCCGCTTAAGTTTCCATATAAAATACCGAAAGGTTTTAAAGAGATTATTTTAAAATAACATGAAGAAATACAGGGTTCTATATTTTCTCTTTTTGGCATTTTTTTTGCTAGCTATGCCTATGCGTGCACAAACAAATGAACAAAAGGCATTAGAAAATAAACGGGAACGTTTGCAAAAGGAAATAAAAGAAATAAATAGGCTTTTGTTTGCAGAAAAAAAGGAAAAAGGGACTGTTTTAGATGAGATGGAAGCTTTAGAGAGTAGGGTAAATGTGCGCCAGCAATTAATTAGGGTAACGAATCAGCAATCTAATTTGTTAAACCGAAGAGTACATGCCAATATTAGGAATATATCTAAGTTAAGAGACGATTTAAAGGCGCTAAAAGAAGAATACGCAACGATTATAAAGAAATCGTATCAGAATAAATCACAACAGAGTAGAATAATGTTTCTATTATCCTCAGAGGGCTTTTTTCAAGCTTTTAAGCGGATGCAATACATGAAACAGTATACGAAGTACAGAAAATCTCAAGGAGAACAAATTGTTGTTAAAACAGAGGAACTGTCTAAGTTAAACATAGAACTCACTTTACAGCGAAAGGTAAAAGAGAAGTTAATAGCAGAAAACTTAGTAGCCAAGAAGCAAATGCTTCAAGAGAAAAGTACGCAGAAAGATCTCTTGAATACCATCCGTAAAAACGAGGCAAAATATGCTGCAACTATAAAGAAAAAAACAAAGCAATCAAAAGCTTTGAATCGTCAAATAGAAAAGATGATTCGTAATGCAATTGCAACGTCTAATAAAAGATCTGGAAAAACAAGTTCTAGTAGTAAATTTATACTAACACCAGAGGCTAAACTAATTGCAACTAATTTTTCGGCAAATAAAGGAAAACTAATTTGGCCAGTAGAAAAAGGGATAAAAAGCAGGGGTTTTGGCGTATATAGAGACCCTTTATACCCAGGGATTAAACATGAGAATAATGGGGTGACTATTATTACGGATAAGGGAATACAGGCACGCGCTATTTTTAAAGGAGAAGTTATAGCAATATTATCTGTGCCAGGGGGTAATATGGGGGTACAGATAAAGCATGGTAATTTTATAAGCACCTATTATAATTTATCCAAAGTGTATGTCGCAAAAGGGGATAATGTTTCTGCTAAAGAAGTCTTAGGAGATGTATATACCAATCGGTTTAATGGAAAGACACAATTGAAATTTTACCTTTATAAAAACACGACAAAGTTAAATCCGGAAGAGTGGATTTATCGGTTGTAAACAGGAAATAAATAAAACCAATTGGTTTTATTTGTCATCACCCATGAATAAAGCCTTTAGTTCTGTTGCGTCATTTGGTTTCATTTTCCCTGCCAGGACCAAACTTAGTTGTTTTCTACGTAGAGCAGCATCAAAACGTTCCTTCTCTAATTTAGTTTCAGGAAGTAATGCTGGTACTTTAGTAGGGACTCCAGTGTCATCTACAGCAACAAAAGTATAAATAGCCTCATTAGCTTTGCTTCTTTCGCCGGTAAAACGATCTTCCATCCAAACGTCAATATAAACCTCCATAGAAGTCTTAAAAGCTCTTGAAACAGCCGCTTCAACAGTTACTACACTTCCTAAAGGAACAGATTTTGTAAAAGCAACAAAATTTACAGAAGCTGTTACCGTAATTCTATTACTATGCCTACGTGCAGCAATACTAGCAGTCCTGTCCATTCTAGCCAATAATTCACCTCCAAACAAATTATTTAGCGGATTGGTTTCACTAGGAAGAACCAAATCGGTCATAATAGTTCTAGAATTGCTGGGCGTTTTAGGTTGCATATCTTTTTTTTTAACAAAGATACGATCTAATTGTAAATCAAGTTGATACCAATAGAAGAAATCAATTTCTTAATATATTTTTCTATTTGTAATAAGTAGTGAAGTTAATAACTGAGAATACTAATGGATTTTAATAAGTATGGTTGCGGAATTCTAACTAAAATAGAAGAATTCTAAACCTTTAAAAACAGACTTACGGTTTAATTTCGAACAGAAGACATCCAAGCATCTTTGGATACGGTATGTTTAATTTTTCTAAGATAGGTTATAGCCACTTCTTTGTCGGTAAAGCTATCGTAAGTTACTTGATGAAAGCCATGCTTGTTAACTCCGATATAGGTGGCATTATACCCTTTTCTTTTTAGAAGGCGAACTTTTTTATTCGCGTTTGCTTGGATTCTAAACGCGCCAGCAATAATATGGTGTGTCTTTTCTGCCTTCTTTACTTTTTTAGTTATTTCTAGATTAAAAGCAGGTAATTCTAAAGGAACGGAGCTAAAGAAAGTCGCTTCCTGAATATTTTTAGATACTTCTGTTTGTGCATCTTCAAGAGCTAATTGCTGCTTGTTTAGATTCTCATTAAAAAATCGAAACCCCGTAATTCCTGTAGAAACAGCAAGTAATATTATAGCAGCATATTTTAAATAAGGTTTAAATGCTGTTTTTTCTCTGGTTTCAGGAGTAATAATAAATGGAATTTTTTCTTCCATTTCTACCACTTCTTCTTTTAATATTTCTCTAGTTATTGGCGCTGAAACAAAAGAGGGCAAACCAAAAGATGTAGAAAGATAATTGATGTGATATACTGGTTGAAACTGAATTTTCCCTTCATTATTTAACCACAATTCACCAATATCAGATAAAGAGATGCGTTCTCCATTTTCCAATTGCTTTTTCCATTCGGCAGTAACCTCTTTAAGCCTTTCTAGCATGGCATCATACGATGTTTTTTCTGCAGTAGCCATATAGGACACTAACAAACCATCATTAGACGAAAGTTGCTCGTTAAAAGAAATTATTTTAGTAGGAGGATAAAAAGCATTGGTGATTTCATGAATAACGGCAGACTTAGTTTGCGTTAAGAAAGCTCCAAATTCAGGTAGAATTATGCAATTGTACCTGTATAGAAGTTCTTTGATATAGTGTGCCGTTTTCATATAAACAAAGATTAAAAAAAATAAATAAGTTCAAAAGTTATCCTTCATATTTTTATTAACATTTTTATTTTCTGTAATTTGTATAAAAGAAAAATACATTGCAAGATATTGAAAATGAAATAATTGAAACCTTGAGACTGCAAAATATTCCGAAAATAGGGGATGTTACCGCTAAGAAATTAATAGCGCATTGTGGTAGTCCATCAGCCGTCTTTAAGGAGAAGCGCCAACATATTTTAAAGATAGACGGTATAGGAACGTATTCTATTCAAAATTTGCAGGACACTATTCATCGTGAAAAGGCAGAGGCAGAATATCAATTTATAAAAAAAGAAGGTTTGTCTTGCTCCTATTTTATGGATGTTGATTATCCTAGGTATTTAAAACATTGCATAGATGGTCCTATTTTACTTTTTAAAAGAGGAAACATTGCTTTAGCAGACCGAAAAATAATTAGTATTGTAGGCACACGAAACATTACAAGTTATGGCAGCGCATTTTGCGAAAAATTTATTGAAGAAATAGCACCTTTAAATCCTATAATTGTTAGTGGATTTGCTTATGGTGTTGATATTTGTATTCAGAAAGCAGCAGTAAAACATGGGTTACAGACTATTGGTTGTTTAGCGCATGGCTTAAATCAGATGTATCCAAAAGTTCATTCAAAATATGAAAAGGACATTGAGAAAAATGGTGGATTTATTACGGAGTTTTGGAGTTCTACTGGTCCAGAAAGAGAAAATTTTTTAAAAAGGAATAGGATTATTGCGGGCATGAGTGAGGCTACTATTGTAATCGAATCTGCTGAAAAAGGGGGAAGTTTGGTTACCGCAGATATAGCACATAGTTATAATAGAGATGTTTTTGCAGTTCCAGGAAGGGTCTTAGACAAATATAGTATGGGGTGTAATAATTTAATAAAGCAACAGAAAGCACAGATATTAAGCTCAGCAGCAGATTTAATTTATTTATTAGGATGGGAAGTAGAGAAGAAAAATATGCCAGCTATACAAAAACAACTATTTATAGAGCTAGATAAAACGGAGAAAGCAATATACAGTTATTTACAAAAAGAAGGGAAACAACTTTTAGACGGAATTGCAATACACTGTCAAATTCCAGTTTTTAAAGTTTCTTCAACCTTATTAAATATGGAAATGAAGGGAGTAATACGGCCATTACCAGGTAAATTGTTTGAAGCAATTTGAAAAAAAAATAGACTATTCGGTTTGTAAGCGGTTTAAAAATGATGCAGAATTTACAAAAAGTACATTTCATCGAGAAAACAATTTCGAAAAACGGATAGTGTCTAATTTTGGCTTGTTTTCAAGAAGGCAAGAACAAACCAGTTAGTTGGTTTGTTGTAATTTAATACCCAACCCTTCCTCTCACTCTAAGTAAAACGGCATCTGCAACTTTTTTAGCTTTTTCTGCTCCAATAGCCAGAATTTCATCTATTTCATCTAGATGTTCCATATAATAAGTAAACTTTTCTCGAGCTTCTCCAAATTGTTCTAAAATCAATTCGAATAAGGCTTGTTTCGCATGGCCATAGCCGTAGTTTCCATTTTCATAATTAGTGCGCATTTCTGTAATTTGCGATTCTGAAGCTAAAATTTTATACAAAGCAAAAACAGTATCAGTATCAGGATTTTTTGGATCTTCCATTGGCGTACTATCCGTTCCAATTCCCATTATTTGTTTGCGTAATTTTTTATCCGTTTGAAAAATATCGATAATATTTCCCTTGCTCTTGCTCATTTTTGCACCATCTGTACCAGGAATGTACATGGTTTCTTCTTGTAATTTTACTTCAGGAATAACAAAGGTTTCCCCTAATTGTGCATGAAAACGAGAAGCCACATCTCTTGTCATTTCCAAATGTTGTGACTGGTCTTTTCCTACGGGAACAATATGTGCATCGTATAATAATATATCGGCGGCCATAAGCATTGGATAGCTAAATAACCCAGCATTTACATCTTCTAAACGATCTGCTTTGTCTTTAAAAGAATGGGCAAGAGTTAGGCGTTGGTACGGAAAGAAACAGCTTAAGTACCACGATAATTCGGTTACTTGTGGCACATTACTCTGACGGTAAAAAACAGTTTTAGAAACGTCTAGCCCAAAAGCCAACCAAGTAGCAGCTGTGGCATATGTGTTTCTGCGTAATTGTTCTCCATCCTTAATCTGTGTCAGTGAATGCATATCTGCAATAAATAGGAAAGATTCGTTTTCTGGATTTTTCGCCATTTTAATAGCAGGTTTAATTGCCCCTAAAATATTGCCAAGGTGTGGAGTGCCTGTACTTTGTATTCCTGTTAAAATTCTTGCCATTAGTTTTTTAAATCAAAAAGATGAGCAAAGGTAGAATAATACCGACTTAATTCGGGCGACTAGGAGATATTTTAAAATTAAATAAGGATAATATCCAAAGAATTAATAAATAACCTTGCCTTAAGAATATGAGGTCTTGAATAGGTTTCCCCTTTTTATTTAGAGGCAAGTATGGGGAATTAAACTCAATAGGCTTATCGTCCTGCCATTAAAATTGTTACTTTTGATTTTATGTTTTCTTTCTTAAAAAATGTTGGTCATATACTATATCGCGTTTGGTTTCATATTTTGGTAGCTATACCGATATTACTTTTTTTTCCAATTTTGTTTCTTTTCTCTTTGACAGAAAAATGGTATCCCCAGTTTTTTTGGACTGCTCGTAATCTATGGGCTAGACCAATATTGTATGGTATGGGCTGTTTTCCTAAAATAAAGAGAGAACAAAAACTGATTAAGGGAAAAAGTTACATGTTGGTCGCGAACCATACAAGTATGTTAGATATTATGCTAATGCTACGTGTAAGTAAGAATCCATTTGTTTTTGTTGGAAAGAAAGAGCTGGAGAAGATTCCGCTATTCGGGTTTTTCTATAAGCGAGTGTGTATTATGGTGGATCGGGGAGATAGCAGAAGTAGAACAGGAGTATACAGAAGAGCGCAACGAAGATTAAACCAAGGATTGAGTATTTGTATTTTTCCAGAAGGGGGAGTGCCAAAAGAAGATATTGTTTTAGATCAATTTAAGGATGGCGCATTTAAAATGGCTATTGCACATAATATTCAAGTAGTGCCAATAACATTTCTTGATAATAAAAAGAGGCTTTCGTTCACATTTTTAAGTGGGTGCCCTGGTAGAATAAGAGCTACAGTTCACTCTTTTTTTGAAACAACTCTGTTAGATGAAGATGCTAAATGTAACTTAAGAGAAGAAGTTAGAGAGGTAATTTTAGAAGAATTAGGGCATAATTTTTCTGAAGAGAGAATTCAATTAGCACAAGGGTAATAAAAAACGCCCCACTCCAACAGTAGGGCGTTTAAGGAGTTATTGCTAAGAAGCAATAACCAACCTAACCAACTTCTTTCTAAAATTTAAAACTAAAGCCACTATAAACCCCAATAGAAAACGGTTTAAAATTCCCTGAAGCATCAGAGAATGTATCTAATTGGTATTTGAATATAGGTTCTACTTTTAATTGTAGTTTGGGAGTTACTTTATAGTTTAATCCCAGGCCAATATTCGTGCTAAAATTTAAAGTATTTATATTTTTTGCCTCACCTAAATCAACGGTAAGTCCTTTGGAATCTAGAGTAATGGAGTTATCAATTAAAAACAAAGAGCTAAAACCTCCAATAATGTTAACCCCTAATCTTTTGTTCACAAGCGCATAATTCAGTTCAATAGGTACTTCTAAATAGCCAAATTGTTGCACCATTCTTCCATTTTTGGTAGGCACTTCTGTAATTGCATCAGAAAATTTTTCGCTACTAGGAATACTTTTTGTGTTACTTTCTAGAATAATATTTTCAGCACTTATTGCATAATCAATATTTTCTATTAAAGACCTATTTGGGTTGTCTTCAAAAGAAGATGAAAAGGAAATTTCATTGGTATTATACCCATAATTTACTTTATGCAAACCAGAACGAATACTAAGTCTATTAGAAACTTCATAACTAACAAACACACCGTAGCTTAGGTTTACGTTTCCTGACTTTGAATTTGATGCAAAAGAAGAATGAATAGGAGAACCTTCTCCTGCACCATTAAAGTAAACAGGAGCAATACTAGGGCCAACAGACCAGCTTTTTTGATTATTTTCAGCAATCACTTCTTTTTCTTCCTCCGCTTTTTCTATTTCATCAAAAATGGATTTTTTACCATTCTTATTTTTTTGTTCAGAAACCCTTTCTTTTTCTTCATTTTGCGTAGTATTATTTAATGCAACAGCCTTGTTTTTAGAAAAATAATTTTGCCTTGCTTCATCCTTATTAGTAGTAGCGGGAATAGTTTTTCTATTTGATATTGCTATCTGATTCCCATTGTTTACCGCCTTTTTAAAAACAGTATTTTGTTTTTTTAAAAGTGTAATAGGATTGTTATTAGTTGTATTTGGTTCTGAAGTATTAATTAAATTATCCTCGTTAGTTACTATTGTTGCTTTTTCCTTTGTGCTGTTAGGGGTGTTAAACAATACCTTATCTATTGCTTCGTTTTTTTCATTGGTTGAAGGCAGTTCTGTTGGTTCTGTGTTTGTGACAGCATTGTTAGGAACTGAAGTTTCTTCAAAAGAGTTTATTACAAAAAACAATAGGGCAAGTGCCGCGGCAATACCACCCAGTTTCCACCAAACAGGAATAATTTTCCTGTTTTTTTTCTTTTTATCTAATGAAATGCTAATTCCAGCCCAAACCTTTTCATCAGGAGTCTCCTGTAGGCTCTTGAATTTTTCTTGGAATAGATGGTCTATATTTTTCTTTTTCATTTTACAATGAATTATGCTATGTTTAAATTTTCTTTTTCTATTTTTTCTTTTAAAATCATTCTTGCCCTGGCAAGGTTAGATTTAGATGTTCCTAGAGATGTTCCTAAGGATTCACTAATTTCTTTATGGGTATACCCGTCTAAAACATAAAGGTTAAAGGTTAAGCGATATTTATTGGGTAATTCTTGAATATAAGTTAAGAGTGTTGAAAGCTCAATAGTTTCAAAATTGGAACTCACTTCTACTTCTTCCTCTATATTTTCAGATACCACATTAATAAAGTTTTCTTTTCTATATTTTTGCAGAACGGTATTCACCGTAATTTTTTTTATCCAACCTTCAAAAGCTCCTTTAAATTTAAACTGTTCTATTTTGTCAAAAATGGTTATAAAACTGTCGTGAAGATTATCTTCCGCTTCGGTTTTATTTCGAGAATATTTAAGACATATTCCAAACAGGACACTAGCATATTTATTGTAGAGCTGCTCCTGTGCCTTCCTATTTCCTTTTTTACAGTTATTTATGAGTTCTTCTAGGCTCAAAATGTTGGTAGGTATTATTTATTGGTAGAAGTTCCTACTACAGGCACTTCGATTTCTAAATACTGGTCTTTTCCATTTTCATCTTCACCTGCCCAGAATCTAAATAAATATTTATCCTTATAAAGTACTATAAAATTAAATGACACTTCGACTTCTTTAGCAATTTCTTCACAAGGGTTGTGGTCTGTTAAAGTAGTTCCAATAGGAATAACTCTTCTTGTTGTTAAGCTATCTTTAATAACATCAAAACCTTCAAAGTAAGTACAACCATTTGGGTTGGTATAAGTTACTTTTATCTTATAAGTTTTATTTAAATCAAATGATTCTGGCAATTCTGCCCGCACCACTTTTAACGCAACATATTTAAAATTTGTGTCATCGTCTTTATTACATGAGCTAAAAGATAAAATAGCCAAACCAATAAACAAAGTACAAATAATCCTCTTCATAACAATCCTATTATTTTCTTTAGGATGCTATTAGATTATAAAGGTTGCGTTAATAGCTAAAAAAACCCGATGAAATCGGGTTTTTTTAGCTATTCTTTAACAGTGTTGATGGCTATTCTTATTTTTCCTTCCAGTTCATCTGCCAATTCAGGGTTGTCTAGCAGTAGGTTTTTAACTGCATCTCTACCTTGTCCTAATTTAGTATCTCCATAACTAAACCAGGAACCACTCTTTTTAACTATTTCGTATTGTACGCCTAAATCTAGAATTTCTCCTACTTTAGAAATTCCTTCGCCATACATTATATCGAATTCGGCAATTCTAAAAGGAGGAGCTACTTTGTTTTTTACAACTTTTACACGAGTTTTATTTCCAAGCACTCTACCTTCGGTATCTTTTATTTGAGTAGACCTTCTAATGTCTAATCGCATAGAAGCATAGAATTTTAATGCATTACCTCCGGTAGTTGTTTCTGGGTTACCAAACATAACTCCAATTTTTTCTCTTAATTGGTTTATAAAGATAACAGTACATTTTGTTTTGCTTATAGAACCAGTTAGCTTACGAAGAGCTTGAGACATTAAACGTGCATGAAGGCCCATTTTGGAATCTCCCATTTCACCTTCAATTTCACTCTTAGGAGTTAGGGCAGCAACAGAATCAATAACAACAATATCTATAGCGCCAGAGCGAATTAAATTATCAGCAATTTCCAATGCTTGTTCTCCGTGATCTGGTTGAGATATAATTAAGTTGTCTATATCTACGCCTAATTTTTCGGCATAAAAACGATCAAAAGCATGTTCAGCATCTATAAAAGCGGCTATTCCTCCATTTTTTTGAGCTTCAGCAATAGCATGAAGTGTTAATGTTGTTTTACCAGAAGATTCAGGGCCGTATATTTCAACAACTCTTCCTCTAGGGTATCCGCCAACACCCATGGCAATATCTAAACCTAAAGATCCAGAAGGAATTATTTCCATATCCTCAACAACAATATCACCCATTTTCATAACGGCACCTTTGCCATAGGTCTTGTCTAGTTTGTCTAATGTTAATTTTAATGCTTTTAATTTTGCTTCTTTTTCGCTGCTCATTACCTAAAGTGTTAGAAGAGCTAAATTACTATTTCTTTTTGCATAATACCATGTATGATATGATTTTATTAAAAATAGAATAAAAGAGTATTTATAGATTCAATCATCTAATGATAAGCTAGTTATGTTTAAAAATTAATATTCTGCAGATTATTTTTTAAAATAGCACGCAACCTTTTTTATTAATTACATCTTATGTGAAACTAACTCAAATTAGTGTTTATTGTCTATTGTAGATAATAAACAAAACGGAGATCATTATTTGTTATATGATTTTGTAAAAAGAACGGTAGTTATAATGATCGTAAAAAAGCCTTGAAATATTTCAAGGCTTTTTTTATTTGATTATTTTTGCCCTAGAAATATTGATAACTTAAAAAATTAGTATAGCATGCAACTGTACAATAAATTAAGTGCAAAGGAAAGAGCAACTTTAATAGAAGAGGCAGGCAAAGACCGTCTTACTATTTCTTTCTATACATATGCACATATTAAAAATCCAGAACTTTTTAGAAATCACTTATTCATTTCTTGGAACGACTTAGACGTTTTAGGTAGAATATATGTAGCGAAAGAAGGTATTAATGCACAACTTTCTGTCCCTGCTGAGAATTTTGAAAGTTTCAAAAATCATTTGGATAGCATAGTATTCCTGAATAATATTCGCTTAAATATAGCTGTAGAGCAAGACAATATGTCTTTTTTAAAGCTTAAAGTGAAGGTGCGTCATAAAATTGTTGCTGATGGTCTTAATGAGGATACTTTTGACGTTACCAATATGGGAGTGCATTTAAAAGCAAAAGAGTTTAATGCAATTTTAGAAGATCCGAATACCGTTTTGGTAGATATGCGGAACCACTATGAAAGTGAAATAGGACATTTTGAAGGGGCAGTGACTCCAGATGTAGATACCTTTCGGGATTCTTTGGATATTATTGAAGAAGATTTAAAAGAGCATAAAGAAGATAAAAATCTAGTAATGTACTGCACAGGAGGAATACGTTGCGAAAAAGCAAGTGCATATTACAAGCATAAAGGGTTTAAAAATGTTTTTCAGTTGGAAGGCGGAATAATTAATTACGTACGTCAGACAAAAGAAGAAGGGATAGAAAATAAATTTATTGGCAAGAATTTTGTTTTTGACCACAGAAGAGGAGAACGTATTTCGGAAGATATTATAGCAAAATGCCACCAGTGTGGAAACCCTTTTGATAGTCATGTAAACTGTGCAAATGAGGCATGTCATTTATTGTTTATTCAATGTAATTCGTGTGCCGAAAAAATGAATGATTGTTGTTCTAATGAGTGTAAAGAGGTGCATAAACTTCCTTTTAAGGAGCAAAAAGAGTTACGAAAAGGGAAGTCAATTAGCAATAAAATATTTAAAAAAGGTCGTTCAGAAGTATTAAAGTATAAACAATAAATACCAAGGAATAAATTGTACTTGTTTAAGTTCTGATTATTAAACAAAATTATTGGCGAAGTATTTAAAACAGCTCATAGTCAATTAATTAATAGTGCATTCGTTCTTTAGTGTTATTTTGTGGAGTGATGCGAATAAAATAAAAAACTTATCTTTACGAAGATAATTTTTTTATGAACCTTAAAGAAACTAACTAATAGGTATTTTAAGTGTTTTACAGAGGTAAGGGTTTTGTTAAAAACAAGACCAAATCTTACCTAATTTTAATACAATAAGTAAAACAATAGTAGCAATATCTATTAAGACATAGTTTTTTCAATATATATAATATGGGTTGTAGCAGTTGTTCAACTGGCAAAGACGGACAACCGCGTGGATGCAAGAATAATGGTACTTGCGGTAGCGATGGTTGTAATAAACTAACAATTTTCGACTGGCTTTCTAATATGTCCTTACCAAATGGACAAAAGCCTTTTGATTGTGTTGAAGTTCGTTTTAAAAATAGCAGAAAAGAATTTTTTAGAAATTCAGAAAACCTTACTCTTTCTATAGGAGATACCGTAGCAACACAGGCCAAATCTGGTCATGATATTGGTATGGTTACACTTACAGGAGAATTGGTAAGGGTACAAATGAAAAAGAAAAAGGAAGACCCAGAAAGCAAAGAACTTCCAAAAGTATACCGAAAAGCGAGTCAAAAAGATATCGATGTTTGGCAACGCTGTAGAGATAGAGAGGCAGAAATTCAAAAACGATCAAGAGAAATTGCTATTGCACTTAAATTGCAAATGAAACTTTCAGATGTGGAATTTCAAGGTGATGGTTCTAAAGCAACATTTTACTATACAGCAGAGGAAAGAGTAGATTTCCGTCAGCTAATAAAAGACATGGCTAAGGCCTTTGGTATTCGGATAGAAATGCGTCAAATTGGTTATAGACAAGAAGCACAACGTTTAGGAGGAATAGGTTCTTGTGGTAGAGAACTATGTTGTTCTACTTGGTTAACAGATTTTAGGTCGGTAAGTACTTCTGCAGCTCGCTACCAACAACTTTCTTTAAATCCGCAAAAACTTGCAGGGCAATGTGGCAAGCTTAAATGCTGTTTAAATTATGAATTAGACACCTATTTAGATGCGTTAAAAGATTTCCCTGCTCAGGATAGTAAAATTTATACAGAAAAGGGTATTGCCTACTGTCAGAAAACAGACATTTTTAAGGCTACTTTATGGTTTTCTTATAAAGATGATCCAGCAAATTGGCATACACTGACTAAAGAACAGGTGAATGAAATTCTGACAAAAAATAAAAACAAAGAGAAAATAGCTAGTTTAGAAGAGTATTCTGCGGAGAATTTTGTGCAAGAGAAGGAAACCGTGTTCGAGAATGTTGTAGGGCAAGATAGTTTAACACGTTTTGACAAACCTAAGAGCAAGAACAATAAAAACAGAAGAAATAAACGAAAAAATAACAACAGAAATAAACGACCAAACAATGCTTAGAAGTTTATTTTTTCTACTGGTTTTAATAAGCTTCATTTCTTGTAATAAAAATGTAGTAAAATCGGAATACAAGACCACTATTGAGGGAGATTGGAGCAAGGATAATATTATAGAATTTACTTTTTCTGAAATAGATACTACAAGAAACCACCATATGTTCATCAATATTAGAAATGATGAATTTTACGCCTATAGCAATCTTTTTTTAATAGCAGAGCTTACTTTTCCAAATGGAGAAACAGTAAAAGACACTTTGGAGTATGAAATGGCATTGCCAGATGGTCAATGGTTAGGAAAGGGGAAAGGAAGTCTAAAAGAAAGTAAGTTGTGGTATAAAGAAAACATCGTTTTTCCATCTTCAGGCGTATATACTTTACAGATTCATCACGCCATGCGAAAAAATGGAAATGTAGATGGTATTGTAAGTTTAGAAGGTATTACAGATGTAGGTTATCAAATTGAAAAAGTAATAAAATAAGTAATGGCAAAGGCTGTAAAAAAGACAGTAAAGAAGAAAACGGTTAAGAATAACTTTTTCAAATTTATTAAGTGGTTTTGGATTTTATTTGTGGCAGGTGTTTTTTCTGTGGCATTTGTTTTCTTACTGGCATCGTGGGATGTATTTGGCGAAATGCCAACATTTGAGGAATTAGAAAACCCTAGAACAGATTTGGCTTCACAGGTAATTTCTTCAGACGGAAAAACATTAGGAAAATATTTTTTAAATGAAAATAGAACACCTGTTTCCTATTCAGAATTGCCGGAACATCTTGTAAAAGCTTTAGTGGCTACAGAGGACGAACGTTTTTATACCCATTCCGGAATAGACGTTAGAGGAACACTAAGAGCAGCTGTTTATCTAGGGACAAATGGAGGAGCAAGTACAATTACACAACAACTTTCAAAGCTTTTATTTACAGGAATTAGGGCGAGAGGATGGAAAAGGTACACGCAAAAAATAAAAGAGTGGGTTATTGCCACACGCTTAGAAAGACAATATACTAAACAAGAAATTATTGAAATGTATTTGAATAAAATGGACTTTTATTTTAATGCGGTTGGAATAAGATCTGCATCTAGAATCTATTTTGGAAAAGAGCCTAGAGAGTTAAAAATTGAAGAAGGAGCAGTGTTGGTGGCAATGTTGAAAAACCCGAGACAGTTTAATCCACATAGAGAAATTTCTAAAAAGAAATCTTTAAGAGGAAGAAATCAGGTGTTTAGAAAAATGGAACGAAATGATTTTCTAACAACCCAAGAAAAAGATTCTTTACAAAAACTACCAATAAAATTAAATTTTTCTCCAGAGGAACATAGTGATGGTCCTGCACCATATTTTAGAATGTACCTGAAAGGTTTCATGAAAAAATGGATTAAAAACACACCAAAAATTGCGGTAGAAGGAGAAAGAGATAGGTATAATCTTTTTTTAGATGGATTAAAAATTTATACAACCATAGATTCTCGTATGCAGGCCAATGCGGAAAAAGCGGTAAGCCAACATATGAAAAAATTGCAAATGGAGTTTTTTCGTCAAAACACACCAAATAAAAATAAAACAGCACCTTTTTTAGATTTGGATAAGAATCAGATAGACAGAATTATGAATAGAGCCATGAAAAGATCAGAACGATGGCGAATTATGAAAAAAGAAGGAAAATTGGAAAAAGATATAAAGGCTTCTTTTAAGGTAGCAACAGAAATGAGAATTTTTGATTGGAATAGTGAGACGCAAGAGACAGATACTATTATGACACCCATGGATTCTATTCGTTATTATAAAACTATTCTTAGAACTGCTATGATGTCTTTAGAGCCACAAACAGGCCATGTAAAAGCATGGGTTGGTGGTTTAAACTATAAACATTTTCAATATGACAATGTAATTCAAGGAGCAAGGCAGGCAGGGTCAACCTTTAAACCTTTTGTTTACGCCGCAGCTATAGACCAATTACGTTATTCTCCTTGTGATGAATTACCAGATGTACAACATTGTATAGAAGCAAATGCACATGGAAATCCAGAACGTTGGTGTCCTAAAAATTCTGATTCTAAATATTCAGGAAACATGCGAACGCTAAAAAATTCATTAGCAAATTCGGTAAATTCAATTACCGCCCAATTAATGGATAAAGTAGGGCCAAAAGCAGTAGCAACTATTGCTAGAAATTTGGGCATTACTAGCGAAATTTTGGAGGTGCCTTCAATTGCTTTAGGAGTACCAGACGTAAATGTGTATGAAATGGTAGGAGCCTATGGCGCATTTGCAAACCAAGGAGTGTATGTAAAACCCGTAATGGTAACGCGTATAGAAGATAAAAACGGAACAGTATTGTATGAATATGTCCCAGAAACAAGAGATGTGTTAAGTAAGGACGTAGCCTATGCAATGGTAGATCTCATGAAAGGAGTTGTAGAATCTGGATCAGGAGGGCGACTTAGACATACCTATAATAAAAAAAACAATGTGTATAAAAAAGTTATAACGGGTTATCCTTACGAATTAAAAAACCCAATAGCTGGTAAAACAGGAACAACGCAGAACCAAAGTGATGGTTGGTTTATGGGAATGGTACCTAATTTAGTTACCGGAGTTTGGGTTGGAGGAGAAGATAAACCAATTCATTTTAAAAGTATTACATATGGTCAAGGTGCTTCTATGGCATTACCAATTTGGGGATTGTACATGAAAGCTAATTATGCAAACAAAGAAATAGGAGTTTCGGAGGCTGATTTTAAAAAGCCTAAAAATTTGTCTATCAATATAGATTGTACAAAAGTAATTAAGGATTTAAAAAATAGTTTAGATACAGAAGACGATTTAGATTTGTAATGGTAAACCAACGATTACACTAGGATACTTAAAGTGTTACAAAACAGAATAAGATGATTCGAAAAACAGTGGCTAATGTGCAAAAAGCATTAGAAGGGGTACAAGACGGAATGACTTTTATGTTAGGAGGTTTTGGATTATGTGGAATTCCTGAAAATGCAATTTCAGAATTAGTAAAATTGGAAGTAAAAGATATTACTTGTATTTCTAATAATGCTGGTGTAGATGATTTTGGTTTAGGATTGCTTTTGCAAAAACGTCAGGTAAAAAAAATGATTTCTTCCTATGTAGGAGAGAATGATGAGTTTGAACGTCAAATGTTAAGTGGGGAATTAGATGTAGAACTAACACCACAAGGAACATTGGCAGAAAAATGTAGAGCAGCGCAAGGAGGTTTCCCCGCATTTTACACGCCTGCAGGTTATGGTACAGAAGTAGCTGAAGGGAAAGAAACCAGAGAGTTTAATGGCAAAATGTATGTTTTAGAAGAAGCTTACGAGGCAGATTTTGCATTTGTAAAGGCATGGAAAGGGGATGAGGCAGGAAACCTAATATTTAAAGGAACGGCTCGTAATTTTAACCCATGTATGTGTGGCGCAGCAAAAATAACTGTTGCTGAGGTGGAAGAATTGGTTCCTGCAGGGGAATTAAACCCAAACGAGATACATGTTCCAGGAATATTTGTACAGCGTATTTTTGAAGGAGAGAAATACGAGAAACGAATAGAGCAAAGAACAGTACGTACACGCAGTTGATTAATAGAATAGTATGTTAGATAAAAACGGTATTGCTAAAAGAATTGCAAAAGAAGTAAAAGACGGGTATTATGTAAACCTAGGAATAGGTATTCCAACCTTGGTAGCTAATTTTGTACAGGATGATATTAATGTTGAGTTTCAAAGTGAAAACGGCGTTTTAGGCATGGGACCATTTCCTTTTGAGGGTGATGAGGATGCCGATGTTATTAATGCAGGAAAACAAACCATAACAACCTTAGCAGGAGCTTCTTTTTTTGATTCGGCAACCAGTTTCGCAATGATTCGTGGTCAGCATGTGGATCTTACGATATTAGGTGCAATGGAAGTTTCAGAGAATGGCGACATTGCCAATTGGAAAATTCCTGGAAAGATGGTTAAGGGAATGGGAGGAGCAATGGACTTAGTTGCATCAGCAGAGAATATTATAGTAGCAATGATGCATACTAATAAAAGAGGGGAATCCAAATTATTAAAAAACTGTAGCTTGCCATTAACAGGAGTTGGGTGTGTAAAAAAAATAGTAACCAATTTAGCTGTTTTAGAAGTTACTCCAGAAGGGTTTTTATTATTAGAGCGGGCACCAGGAATTTCTATAGATGATATAAAGGAGGCTACCGAAGGCGATTTAATCGTGAATGGAGACATTCCCGAGATGGTAAATTAGCAGAAAAGAGTGTGCCAGTAGTATTAAAAATCATATACAGTTGCAGTAATTACAGGAGATAATTTGTATTTTATCGAAGATAATGGTAAATTGTTTTTTAAAGGACAATATTTTGGTTTAGGAAACGTTTAGATTCATATTAAAAAACACCAAAACCAGAAACCCAAAAGAATAAAACCTACGAACTATGGAAGCCCAAATTGCTCAAATACCCGAAGAAGATATTGTTTATGTTGATCGAAATAATTTTTTTAACGGTGTTATAAGATTAACAAAAAAGCTGTTCATGCTATAATTAGGATGAAAGTTAAGAAAATAAAAAAGGAGAAAAATCATCATTGATTTTTCTCCTTTTTTATTTTTGTTAGTTTGAAAAAACAATTACTTTTAGATAATTGTGAGTTTTAACAGCTAAATAGGGCATAATCTCACTTTGTACAATCGAGAATTGTAAATCTAGAGAATATGCAATTACAGCTTCAAAAATGTTCTTTACATCATGTAGAAGAGCTAATGAAAATTTCAAAGAAAACGTTTATAGACGCTTTTGAGGAAGATAATGAACCCGAAGATTTTAAGAATTATATTGATTTAGCCTTCGATAAAGAAAGAGTTCTTGAAGAATTAAAAAACGAACATTCCTATTTCTATTTTGTGTATAAGGAATTAGATTTAGTTGGTTATTTTAAACTGAATGCAGAAGATGCGCAATCAGATGTAAAAGATTCTTCCGCTATGGAATTAGAACGTATTTACGTTTTACAAGAATTTCAAGGATTAAAAATAGGGCAATGGATGTTAGATGAAGTTAAAGAAATTGTATTAGAAAAGGGTAAAAAATATATTTGGTTGGGAGTTTGGGAGAAGAATCTTAGTGCTATTAAATTTTATCAGAAATATAATTTTTTCAAATTTGGAGAACACCCATATTATATAGGAAAAGACAAACAAACAGATTGGTTAATGCGGTATGATGTCTAAACTAGTTTTCTAAAATTATACGCTATAGGTTCAATTTTTTTAAAAAGGCCAACTTGTAAGTTCTTCCAATAGGAATTTTAGTTTGTTGAATAAACAAGGTGTTGCCAGCTATTTTTTCAATAGTAGAACAGTTAATAATGTACGATTTATGTACTTGTACAAAATCCGTTTCGGGTAATTTTAAAAGCCAATTCTTAAGGGAGTCCAGGTATACAAGTTTACTGTTTTGTGTCACCACAGTAACATAATTTTTGTCAGATTCAATATATAGAATTTCATCAATCTTTAGCTTGTGTAAGGTCTTGTCTATATTTAAGAAAATAGTATCATTTTTGTTTTCGGTAGTTTTCGATGAGAAAACTGTAGGCGTCTTGGAGGACGAAGTAAAGTTAGTCTCGGCTCTATTAATTGCTTTTAAAAAACGAGCAAAGGAAAAGGGTTTTATAATATAATCTAGCACAGCGTCTAACTCAAAACTCTCTACAGCATATTCGTGATAGGCAGTCGTCATAATCACTATAGGAGGATTCGTTAATGTTTTTATATAATTAACGCCTGAAATATCGGGTAAATTAATATCTAAAAATATGAGATCAATTTCATTTTTAGATAAAAAAGCATTCGCATCTAATGCAGATTGAAACGTTCCTAACAATGTAACATTTGCAATTCTAGAAATGTAATGTTGCAATACTTTTTGTGCAGGAATTTCATCTTCAATTATAATACACCTCATAATAAATTTAGGTTTAAGTGCACCTTGAAATTTTGGTCGTTAGTTATGGTAAGTTCGTGTTTGTTTTTATACAAAAGAAATAATCGTTTTTTTAGATTTTTTAATCCAATAGGGGAGCCGTTTTCTTTTAAAATAGTTGTGCCAATTTTATTGGTGCAAAAACAATCTAGACTTCCATCTTTTACAATAATTTTTATTTTTATTTCACTATTTGAGGCACTGTGTTTAAATGCATTTTCAATAATAGTGATAAGCAACAAAGGAGCAATTTGATATGCTTCAGAATCAATTTGTCGGGTATAGTTAACCTGTTTAATTCCTTCCGTTCTTATTTTCTGAAATTGTATGTAATTATCAATATAATCAATCTCTTTTATAAGTGAAACTTTGTTGGCATTGCTTTCATATAATACATGTTTTAGATTATCAGAAAGCATAAGAATTAAATCAGGCACTTCTTTGGGCTTTTCTAAAGCATAGGAATAAATGGTATTTAAATTATTAAAAAGCACGTGCGGATTAATTTGTGATTTTAAGAATTGAAGCTCCATTTCTACATTTTCTTTCTTTATAATTTCAATTTCATCTTGTTTTTCTAAATAGCGAAATAACATCCATATAAAAGAAAAGAAAACTATTGGGACAAGTGCTTGCCAAAGATAGTCAGACAAGCATTTCATTATAGAACAACCACACTCTGCAAAAAAATTACAGTATAACTGTGTAGCTAGAAAAGCTATAAGTCCAATAACAAGAACATAAAAAAAATACATTTTTTTTCGAATGAAAAAGGGCAGTAGTAGACCGTTATTTATGTAGACGATAGCAACAAGGATAAAGAAATATTGTAAAAACGGATTTTCTCTCCAATGGTAATTAGAAAAGATAAAGAGAGAAACAAATATGAATAAAGCCCAAAATAAAAGATGTATCAGAATTTTAGAAACACGTTGGCTTAGAAATGTCATATAAAATAGATTTTCTAGTATAAGAATGGGTTAAGGTAAGGGAAAGTACTAAAAAAGTATAAAAGGGTAAAAATTATTGTGTAAAAAGGGATCAGGTATATACAAACGACAAGGAAGGCAATACCAATGTCATAAGTAATTGCGTATGGTTGTTCCGTATAGTTATTATTGATATTTAAACAGTTAGGGAAGTTTATTTTTGTTTAATGCATAAGTTCGTGGCAACCAAAATTGAAAATATTATGAAAACAGTACACCCTATTTTTTGTTCCTTTTTATTTTTTTTACTTACCATAAACACCTATGGACAAAGTATCAATACCAAAGTCACCGATAAAAAAGGAAATGAAAAACTACTGGGGATAGTAAACCGAAATGGACTTACTAAAGATTCTTTTAATAAGTGGTTTACTCCAAATTATGAAGCCTATCTAGTAAACCAGGGAATAGTCGATTTGTTTAAGGAAGTACTAAAAAAGGAGTATCGTATTACTGTGTTTTTTGGTTCTTGGTGTGGTGATAGCAAACGAGAACTACCAAAGTTTTACAAGATATTGGATGCAGCTGGGTTTCCAGAAGAAAGGTTAACAGTTGTGGGGGTAGACAATTCAACAGAGGCATATAAAAAAAGCCCTACGGGCGAAGAAAAAGGGCTTAATATTCATAGGGTTCCTACATTTATTTTTTATAAAGACGGCAAGGAAGTAAATAGAATAATAGAATTCCCTAAGGAAACATTAGAACGAGATATGCTTACCATTATTTCAGGAAAACGCTATAGTGGAAATTATAGGGTCACAACTTATTTAGAAGGATTAGTGCAAACAAAAGGATTGGATAGTTTACACACAATGGAAAAAGAACTACTTCCAGTTATTGGCGAGTCTGTTGCTGGAAGCAGGGAATTGAACACCTATGGTTATATGAAACTTCGTGCAAATGACATAGATTTAGCTGTTTACCTTTTTGACATAAACACCAAGTTATTCCCATATAACAAAAACACTTTCGATAGCCTTGGAGAGGCTTATTTAAAGGCAGAAAACCATGTGGAATCCTTAAAGAATTACCATAAGGTATTGGCGATAGATCCAAAAAATACAAATGCCAAATCTATGATTGCGATGATAAAAGCAGAAATGTAACCAGATACCAATTAGGCAGTGAATCGACGAAGTCGTATTTTTAGGGGACTAAAATTTATCTATGAGATTCATAAAATTTACAGCATTCTTGCTATTGATAGTCTGGAATACAGCTTGCCTAGAGGCACAACAAAAGAAAGCAAATCAGAAAAATAGTGAGGTTTCTTCATTAAAGATAACGTGTTTGTCTACAATGCTTGCCGATAGGGGTATTGGCGAATGGGGATATGCCGCTTTGGTAGAGGTAGATGGGAAGAAAATATTATTCGATACGGGAAACAGACCAGAAACTGTGTTGGAAAATGCTAAGGATATGGGAATAGACCTGTCGGAGGTAGAAGACGTATTTATCAGCCACAACCATGGAGACCATACAGGCGGCTTGTTAACCCTTCGGAAGGAATTGAAAAGGAAAAATTCCAAAGCTTTAAAAAGAGTACATGTGGCAACAGGAATATTTAGTAAAAGAGCGAACACTGTCAATAGAATGTTGCAAATGAAAGAGAAATTGGAAGCAGATGGAGTAGAAGTTATTGTGCATGCTACAAAACACGAATTATTCCCTGGAGTATGGATTACAGGACCTATAGAGCGGATTCACAATGAAAAGAACTGGGGAAGAAATGGAAGAATAGAAACGGTTAATGGACTAGTGGAAGATACTATCCCTGAAGATCAGTCCCTAGTCATTAACACTAAAAAAGGCTTTGTTTTAATTTCTGGTTGTGGGCACGCGGGAATAGTAAATACGATGGAACATATAAAAGCCAATATTCAGGAGAAAAATGTGTTTGCGGCAATAGGGGGCTTCCATTTGATCAGTGCTTCTGATACACATTTAAAATGGACTGCGGAAAAATTACAAGAGTTTGGACTGTCCAAAATAATTGGAGCACATTGTACAGGGATTAATTCCTTATACGATTTAAGAAGGCTATTGAATTTGAGTAGGGAAAACGCTGTTGTTGGTTCTGTGGGAGACAGTTTTGATTTGAAAAATGGAATAAATCCTGGAGCAATAGCAAAATAAGATGATTTATTCTATTATAACTTAGGGTGCGTAAAGTGAAAATATGTCTAAATTGACGAAAGAATGGCCGCAGCTTTCTCCAAAGTTTCATCGGTTTTAGCAAAACAAAACCGCAATTGTTTATGATCTTGGTTATTAATATTAAAAACAGAAATAGGAATTGCCGCTAATTTGAATTCTTGACATAATCGTTTGGCAAAATCCACATCTTTTTCATTCGTTATATCTGCGTATTCTAAAAGTTGAAAATAGGTTCCTTTTGAAGGGGTAAATTTAAAGCGAGAAGTACGAATACAATTTAAAAACAAATCTCTTTTCTTTTGATAAAAGTTAGGTAGGGATAGGTAATTTTCAGGTGTTTTAAGATAAGAGGCAAAAGCTTTTTGCATGGGATGGTTTACACAGAATACATTAAATTGATGCACTTTCTGAAATTCATGCATCAGCTCTTTCGGAGCAACGCAGTAACCCATTTTCCATCCCGTATTATGAAATGTTTTTCCAAAAGAAGCACAAATAAAGGCACGTTTTGCTAGCTCGGGGTATAAAGCAATACTTTGGTGTTGTTCGCCATCAAAGATGATATGTTCGTACACTTCATCACTTAAAATAATAATATTGGTATCTTTTACCAATTCTTGCAACTGTACTAAATCTGACTTACCAATAATGGTTCCTGTAGGGTTATGAGGTGTATTTAGGATAATCATTTTGGTTTTATCCGTAATTTTTTGTTTTACAAGGTTCCAATCTATGGTATATTTTTTCCCTTGTAATTGGACTAAAATAGGAACGCCCCCATTAACTTCAATCGCAGGTTCATAACAATCATAGGCAGGTTTAAATAAAATAACTTCATCCTTTGGTCTTATAAATGCAGTAATCGCGGTAAAAATAGCTTGGGTAGCGCCAACAGTCACAGTAATTTCAGATTCCGGATGGTAGGTTTTTCCGTAGAGAAGGTTCATTTTTTCAGAAATAGTTTCTCTTAAGGAGTATATGCCTTGCATTGGAGCGTATTGGTTATAACCATCTCGCATAGCCTTTGATACTTCGGAAATTAATTTGGGGTCCGAAGGGAAATTTGGGAACCCTTGGGATAAATTAATTGCCTCATAATCATGTGCCATCTTACTCATAATGGTAAAAATGGTCGTTTGTACATTGGGAAGCTTCGAGTGAAACTTGTTTTGAAAGACAGACATATATTTATACTTAATTCATAAATGTAATAAAATGCATAATCAATAGGTAGCCTTTACCTTTTAAAAACTAATTTTCAGTAAATGAGTGAAGCATTCTATCCAGAAAAATTTTATCCCCTTCTGCTTGTAATTGTCTCGCAAGAGAATTTTGAAAAGCGGTATTTACAAGAGAAGCAATTGCTTTAGAGTTAGAGATTGTTAAACTATTAGTGCGATAAACCACATCTCTAATGGTAGAAAAACTAATTCTTGTTACCGATGCGATATTGGCAAAGTCTTCTTTTGTTGTATTTCTTCTTAGAATTTTGGATAATTTCTCATTAATGGGCTTACCGAAGTCGTCTTTTTTAAACATATTATTAGTGTTTTAAGTGGTTTTTGTTTCAAATAGTTCTTTAACTTTTTTAAATAGGATAAAAATGTTGCGCATTTTACTATATTTGTTTGTAATTCAATTACAGATAAGTGAAGTATATTTACATATTGTTTAAATATGCAAAATAATTACGTAAAATTACAATATTATGTTTATAATAAAGCAATTACGTCGTAAAAAAAAATTAAACCAAACGGATTTGGCAAAATCTATTGGGGTGAGTTTACGTACAATTCAGCTTTATGAAAGGAAGGAGGCCAATATTCCTATTAAAAATCTTAAAAAAATTGCAGAGTACTTTGAAGTAAGCATAGGACAATTGTATGCACAAGAAGTAAACGAGGTAAATTTTGAGTACAAAAGAGACACAAAGGCTTCCAAAAAAGGGCATACCATTCGGAAATTAGCACCAGGGAAGTATTTGCTCTCTGTTCCTTTGATTACTATGGGAGAGCAATTGCCATATATTCAGGCTTATGATAATATGGAGTATATAAATATTCTTGCACAAATAAGTTTTGTTATAGATCAAGTTACGGTTGTAAATTATAGAGCTTTTGAGATTTCTGATAATTCTATGACTAATGGAAAATTAGACGGATTACCACAAAAAACCATTGTATTGTCTAAACAGGTTAGAATAAATGAGCTTTCAAATAAAAGTAACAGAAATCATTTTTGGATAATAGTTTATCAGGATACTATTATGTGTAAAGAAATAACTTCGTACGATAAGAAAAAAGGAGTTGTCTTATGCCACAGTCTTAATAGTTCTCCAGAATATCCTGATTTTGAAATTGAAATAAAAGGAATAAAACAGCTTTTTAAGATTATAAAAAAACAAGTAGATTAATCGAAAAGTATGCAATCCTAGTTTTGTTTGAAGGTTACGCCGTATCAACAATAGAATCAATACCCCAATACAGTTTTAAGCATGCTATCGGTTTAACTCAAATTTGTCATCCCTTTGGAAAAAGGAATCCACTTTCAATGACAGTATAAAATTCGATTTAACCAATATTGTGGTATTTTTAAAGACCTAATTATTGTATGATTAGGTAATTGTACTTTAATAAAACGAAAAAAAGCCGAGACGATAAAGTCTCGACTTTCTGTAAAACAGTGTGTTCACCTTATTTTATTTCTTTAACAGCATTATCTATTAAAGTTCTTAAATGCTGCTTATGAGCTCTGGATGAAATATTACCAGATGGAGCGGCCATTGTTCGAATCTTTTTTAGGTTATACAAAGCCATGGACTTGGAGGCAGAAGTATACTTGCCTTTTTGTTTTCCTGTTAGCATATTGATAAGCATAGACGTATAGGCTATCTGTAAGTTTTGTCTAAAAGAATTTACATTTCCATAGATGTCTTTTTTAAAGACAGCATTGTTTATATCTGTCATCATTTCGGAAAGTTTATAGGTATTCCCATAAAGTTCTGAATCGGTAATTCTTTGTAACGTATTCCGATGTAATAAATGGCGCAATACATTTCGTTGGATACCTAATACCCTTGCATGGATTTTAGGGTCCTCAGGACCACCAAAAAAGTTAAACCCTCTTCGTTGTCTTGCCATATAATTGTACAGCTCATTAGGTACAGAAAAGGCATTAGCAGCAAAGACATAATCATTCAAAACTTTCATGGCCTTTTTTTGTTTTTCCCTTTCTACGGGAGTAAAGGGTTGAGTACTTCCTTCCTGACCATTCATTGTACGATCAACATAAATTCCACCAATATACCTAGAAACCGTATTTGCAGAACCAGCTTGTTGGCCCGTTAGCACAAAATAAGAGTTGCCTAGCGCCTGAAAAGATTTCCCCTTTTCCTGACTTTTATATTTCGCCAATACTTCTTTTCCAACCTCGTTGGCAAGATTAATCCTGTCTATGGCATATTGAATAGCATCATTGGTTAAATCGCCTGTATTTACTCTTGGATCTATAGCTTTTCCAGGAGAGCGCATATCATCGGCATCATTACCAAAAGCAAGCTCTGGTTGTGCGGATTTCGATAACAAGGCTTTCATTTCGTCTGCATTCATTGGTTGGTAACCAAATTGTATGGCCCAAAGATCATAAGGCCCAGGTCTGGTTGTCCAATATTGCCCTTGATTATCCCTGTCCTGGTTGTAGTTAATCGAAGGATAATCCATTACAGATCCAATAAGTCCGATTTTGGTTGTTATCGCTTCATTATGTACATCAGCAATAGAATGCAATTGGCTCGATTTCATATTGTGATTCAATCCAAGGGTATGTCCCATTTCATGAATAATCAAATAGTGCAAAAATTCATTGACCATTTTACTTTTTTCAATGGCACTGGTACCAAATGCGGTACTGGCGACTGCACCAAACATCTGATCTAGTTGTGCCATTTGACTAGCGGCGCAATAGGCATTATGATTTTTAACGTTAATTTGTTGGCTCATATCCTCATAAAAATCGGTTAGAGCAGCTTTTTCAAACAATTTCTCACTTCTTAAAGAATTCCCCAATACGGCATATTCCAACATAATGTCGGCACCTAAGATCTGACCAGTTCTAGGGTTTACAAAACTAGGTCCGTATCCACCGAACATAATTCTTGGAGAAGAAGTCCAACGCAACACATTATATCTAATATCACCAGCATCCCAGTCTGCATCATCTGGTTGTTGTTTAATTACAATGGCATTTTTATATCCGGCAGCTTCAAAAGCAATATTCCATTGTTCACCAGCTTTCTTTATAATTGGTCTAATTTCTTCAGGAGTTGTATTCTCCATCCACCAGGTAATTGGTTCAACAGGTTCTGAAAGAGCAGCATTTGGATCTTTCTTTTTCAAATTCCATCGATGCACTAAATCGCGATAAGGCGTCGCACTCTGAGTAGATTGGTCATTTACCTGCGTCATAAAATACCCAACTCTAGGATCATCAAATCGAACTTCATAATCATTATCGGGCATTGCCATTAAACTGTGGTTTATTTTAATGCTTACATTTCTTCCATCGGTAACGGCATTAGAACCACCGTTAAGCACAGAAGATTTTGAATACACATACTCAATAACCAAGTCGGTGTTTTCTGGGTAATTTTTTATAGCGGAAACTTTCGTTTTTCCTTTGTCTAGATTACCAAGAGAAAAGGCCGTTGGACTTTGTCCAGGGAATTTAGGAGGTTTAACCTGAGATAAGGTTTCCTTTAAGAATAGATCATCAGCTTTAATAAGATATAAACCTTTATCCTTATCGTATGCTTCAATTTTTAAGCTAGCCATAATACCATTACTCATATTTGCATCTTTAGCTCTAGAAATGGCATTATTCTCATCAAAATAAAAGGAAGTGTTTTGGGTAACAAATTCTATTTTATTAAAATACTTTTTAATTTTAAAAACCTTAGATCCTCTATAGATTCCTCTTACACTGAAACCGACATCTCCAGGAGCATCAGCAACTTGGGAAAAGTAGATATACTCCTTATCTATTTGATCTTTTGAAAGAACAATTTGTAAGGAACCGGTAATGGTATCCTGATAAATTTTAAACAGACCGTCAATCTCTTTGCTCGATTTTATAAGGTCTTTAATTTTTTTCTCTTTATTCTTTTTTTCTTTTTTGACGACTTCAGTTTTTTTTCCTTTTTTCTTTTTTCGTTGTGCTTCCATATTTTGTGGCACTAAAAAAGCAACTGTGATTAAAACCAAAGAGATTAGTCTTAACATTTTTGATTGTAGAACTTTTTCCATAAAAACATTTTTTGATTAGCGTCATACCTGTCGAAATACCTTCATTTTAGGTGACTTAGCTAATATAAAAAAATAAGAGACAAAAAATCAGTCAAAAGGTTAAAATTATGGAGTGTTAATAGAAATAATAAGATAATATTGCGAATATTACTTTTTTAAGGTTGAATGAAGCGTTTTTTTAACATAAGTATTATTTTTTTATAGATAAATTAAGATAATACTGTCTCATAAAACGGGTTATTTGCGAAGCAATCAAAAAGTATTAAAACAATGAAAACATCTTTAAAATCACTCTTTATTTTTCTACTTGTAATAGTTACTACCGTAGAAGCACAAAAAAGTAATGGAGATGTTAATATAGGAAAAAGCTTTATAATTCCCTCAGAGATATTGCAACAAGATCGGGAAATACAAGTGTATTTACAAGAGAATTGGGAAGTTTTGTTTGAAACATAAGGATTTGGAGAAAGCAATATCATTTTACAAAAAGGGAATTAGCAATCACCCAGATTCGCAAGAATTAGCAGAAATGTATGCTGGGTTGGGAGAAGCATATTCTGCTAGTCAGGATAAAAAGAATGCGGTAAAATGTTTGAAAAAAGCAATTTCAATCGCCAAGAAAAAAGAGGATACTGCGTTAGAAAAGTATAAGGAGAAGCTACAGGTTTTACGTAAAAAATAATTAGTTCTATAAGCAGAAGTTGCTGAGGTTAACCTGCTTTTAAAGTATCTAGTACCGTTTGTTTATAGCTAATTCCTATCGGAATTTCTATTGCCTCAATTTCAATATCGTGAGTGGTAAAAGCAGTAATCTTTTTTGTGTTAACAATATAGGAACGGTGTGTACGCAAAAAGTAAGAAGGTAATTTTTGCACAAAATCACTTATTTTTTCTTTGGTAACAATCGTGCTTTCGGCAGTATGTATACGAACATAATCTTTTGTGCTTTCTGCGTAAAGAATATCTGCAAAGCGTATTTTATAATGTTTTTTGTTACTATTAACATAGATATGTGCAGCACTATCATCTAGTTTTGGAGAAGTAGTTGCAACGGCAAAATTAGCAGGCTCAAGGCTTTTAAAATACTTGTTAATAGCCTTGAAGAAACGATCAAAAGAAATGGGTTTTAAAAGGTAGTCAATTACCTCTAATTCATAGCTTTCAATAGCATACTCCCTATAGGCTGTGGTAAAAATAATATTGGGAGGATTACTGAGTGATTTTAGAAATTCGATACCCGTAAGCAAAGGCATTTGAATGTCTAAAAAGATAAGGTCTATATGCTGCGATTTAAGAACCTCAAAACCTGTAACAGCATTAGAGCAGCTTGCCACAATTTCCAAGTTAGATAGTTTGGAAATATGATTTTCTATCAACGCAATAGCCAAAGGTTCATCATCTATAATAAGACATTTTACTTTTTTCACAGTATAAAATTAGGTATTATGAAATTGATTTACTCCACCAGAGGGTTTAATTCCTCGGTTATATATCCTTTTAAATCAATAGAAAGAGTAACCCGATAGGATAATTCATCCTCTTTCGTTTCAATCTTATGTTTATTTGGGTATAACAATTGTAGTTGCTTTTTGGTGTTTACAACACCAATTCCCTTTTTAAAATTGGTAAGATCCTGTTGTTTCTCTTCGGGTTTTGTGTTATAAATAGAAAACTGTAATTTTTCTTTTTCGATACGAATATCAATTTCAATAATTGGTTGATTAATGGCTCCACTAGCACCATGTTTAAATGCGTTTTCAATTAAAGAGACTAAAATTAGGGGAGCTATTTTTGTTTGTAAATTATCAATATTCTTATTGAAAGTCAGTTTTAATCTATCACCATATCGCAATTGTTCTAGGTCTATATAGTTTTGAATAAGTTGTATTTCTTTCTGTATAGTTACGCTATCGTCATTGCATTGGTACAACATATAATCTAACATTTCTGAAAGTTTTAAAACCGTCTCGGAAGCTTTATCAGATTTTTGAAGGGTTAACACATATAAATTATTCAAAGTATTGAATAAGAAATGTGGGTGAATTTGTGCTTTAAAAAAATTGAGTTCCGCTGAAGCCTTTTCCTTTTCTAATACTTCATGCTTGCTTTTTTCTTCAAAGAGTTCTTTTATAAGCTTAATGCTAATCACTAAAAATACAGGTAAGTAAACACTGTAAAAATAGTGCTTGTAAATCCAGCCAATATCTGTAAAAATGGTATAAATGGACTCTTGTGTAAAAGGAGGTTCTCTATATAATTCTTCTACAATATGCACAATCATAATTCTAGCTAGTACAGAAAACAGATAAGATGCTAGTATAAATGAAATAAAGAAAAGCACATATTTTTTCTTATAAAGCAGCTTGGGAATAAGAACATATATCGAAAAATAGGATGCTAATATTTGGGGTATTAGCATAAGAGAATTATGTATTAGAATGCTGTAATAAGAATGATTATAAGCTGTTTTTATATTCGTATAAAAGAATAATAAAAGCAGCCAAAAGATGAGGTGAGACAACCAACGTCTTTTGAAAATATTGTTTAAAAGTTGCGCAATAGCTTCGTTCATAATTTAAGGTGAGAATATCAAAAGTACTTATAAACTGGGTTTGTATTGCAAGCTAGAGGTGAAATAATCCCTTCTACCGCCGAATACTCCATAACTATAGATGAGTTTAATTTAACAGGAGGTAGTTATTATTCATGTGCAATAAGTATTCATTTATCCAAGGCATTTAAATAGTGAGATGGTATAGGTGACTTTTGGGGTATCAATCAAAAAACGAAAACATGATACGATTAATTTTAAGTACATTATTGATGCTTAGTTTCTTTTTAGCAGAAGGAAGTGAAACCGAAATAATAAGAACTATTACAGGAACTATAATCGATAAGGAAACCAAAGAACCTTTGGCTTATGCAACCGTTTCTATCTTTAAACAAGGTAAAGTTGTAGACGGAATTATCACGAATGAAGACGGAAAGTTTTCCATTTCAGCACAAACAGGAGAATATTTATTAAAAGCAGAATACCTTTCTTATATAACATATGAAAGACAAGTTACTTTAAAAAAGGACATCGATTTAGGAGCCATTTTTATGGAAGTAGATACGCAAGCACTAAACGAGGTTGTCGTAGTTTCTGATAAGTCTACCGTAGAACTAAAATTAGATAAAAAGGTATTTAATGTAGGGAAGGATATTTTGGCGCAAAACGGTTCTTTAAGTCAGGTTTTAGACAATGTACCATCGGTAAGTGTGGATATAGATGGCGGAGTAAGTTTAAGAGGGAATAGTAATGTGAGTATTTTAATAAATGGAAAACCTTCGGTATTAGTTGCAAACAATGGCTTAGATCAGATATCTGCAAAAAACATTGATAGGGTAGAAATAATAACGAATCCATCTTCTAGATACCAAGCAGCTGGAACGGCTGGGATTATTAATGTGATTTTAAAGAAGAATAAAGAGGGAGGACTAAGTGGCTCTGTTAGTGTTGGAGTTAGTTCGCCCGCAGATACCAAAATCAATGTCAATTTAAATTATAAAACGGATAAATTTAATTTCTTCTCTACTATAGCCTACCGAGATATAACCATTAATATGGAGCAGCAAGTAGCACAAACATCTGGAGTTGGACTAAATTCAATTCATTTAGACCAGAATGTAACAGCAAAAAGAAACTATGATTTAGGGTCTCTATATATAGGGATGGATTATTTTATAAACGACAAAAATAGGCTAACAGCAACCTATTATAAAACCTTAGTAAATAACAATTTTACAAGTGATTTTATATATGATTATTACAATGGTACAAATAATTTGGATAGTACTGTTGTGCGGATCGAAGATTATAAAGAGCCCATGGACCATAACCAATTAGAGTTGAGTTATGAAAAAACATTTGCCGCAAAAGGAAAAAAATTAACGATAGATTTTCAATATGACTTTTGGGACGATGATGAGAACGAGTCGTTAGAGACACAGAAAATAACACCAGTTATTGGTGCTATAGCAGAATCTAGAACACGTGATATTGAAAGCAGTAAGGATTATTTATTTCAATTAGATTTTGTGAATCCTTTTAATGATAAATCCACTTTTGAAACAGGAATCCGTGGAGAAAGTAGAATAATTACCAGCGATTACAAGGTAGAAGAGTTTGTTAGTGGAGCTTGGGAAATTTTTAATGGCATTGAAAATTCTTTAGATTATAAAGAAAAAATAGGCGGAGTTTATACCCAGTTTTCTAGTAAAATAAACAAAGTAAGTTACCAATTGGGACTAAGAGCCGAGTTGACAGAAGTAACCATAGTAGACCAAAAAAATACCTTTAGTAATATAAAAAACTATACCAATATATTTCCAACGGCACATATAACCTATGCTTTTGAAGAAGGCACCAGTTTACAATTAAGCTATAGTAAAAGAATAAACAGACCTAGTTTTTGGCATTTAAATCCGTTTGGTGGTTTGGCAGAGCTAAATGTACAACGCCAAGGAAATCCAGATATGGATCCTGCATTGACCAATTCTTACGAGTTAGGGTTTATAATGCGATTAGGGAAATTACGTATCAATCCATCCGTTTATTTTCAAAATACGGTCGATTTTTTCAGTTTCTATACAGAACGAAATAGTGCAGGTATTCTAATAACAAAACCAATTAACTTAGATAATGAAAATAGAGTTGGTTTTGAACTTTCTACAAGCTATAACCCTTTTAAATGGATGCGATTAAACGGAACATTTAATTACTTCTCCTTTGAGCAAAGAGGAAATTTTAAAGAAGTAAATTATGATTTTGAGGACAGCTATTGGTTTACAAGAGTAAGTTCTAGAATAAAATTACCATCAGAAATAACCATGCAAACCAGTTTTAATTATAGGGCAGAAAGGGAAAATGCACAATCGGTAACGAAGTCTAGGTATTTTGTGGATCTTGGTCTGAGTAAAAATTTATGGGGAAATAAGGCAACGGTTTCTTTTAACATTCAAGATGTTTTTAATTCAAGAGAAGAACGATTGGTACGAACAGGAAAAGATTTTAGTTACACATCTTCTAGAAGACGAATAGGACCAAAATACACGCTTAACTTTCTGTATAGATTTAATCAGAAAAGTAATACTAAGAATAGAAGGCCAGGAGAGAGTAATAGGTAGGGGTTTATTACTTTGTAAACAAACTATCTCCTTTCATAGTATAATACCAAGCCAAAGCCATTTGCTTTTTATAGGTAGGAATTAATGGAGAGTCGCTAATTTGGCTCTCCACCATATTTGGAAGTGTTATCTTTTCTATGTTTTGATCTTTAGGAAAATTATAAAGGGTATTAGTGTCAACGGCATTATTATATCCAATTCCCGTTGTTTTAGAAGAAGAAAACATAGAAGTACCAAAGCTATAATATTCAAAACCTTTTGGAGCAACCAACTCTATAAGGGTAGGCATAATATCGATATGACTTCCTGGGGTTTTATTTAGACCTTTAGGAATGTTATTTCCATATAAAATAAAACCAACAGAATTACGCTCGTATAAATTTGGTTTGTGGTTTATAAAACGTCTTCCATAATGGTCTCCAGTAAAACAGAATATGGCATCAGGATATTTCTCTTTAGCTTTTTTTACAAAATCCCCAATGGCTTTGTCGCTATACCAGAGATGTCCCATTTCTTCTAATGTCATTCCATTATCGAAATATTTTTTCATTTCTTTAGGCAAATCGTCCACAGATTTATAAGGAAATCCTTTGCTGTAAACATCAATAACATAGGGAGCATGGTAGCTAGAGGTAAGAATTACATTGAGGGAATAGGAGCTAGGTTTTGTTCTCTCTAGCACTAAATCAAACAATTTTTCGTCGGCAACACCCCAACTTCCAGAATCGGATTCTCCTCCAGCATCTGCACCAGAAACTATATTTTCTACACCTTGATACGTTGCAAATTCACCTATGTTTTGCCAACTTAAGAAACCACCATAAAATAGATTTGCTTTATAACCCAATTTTTTAAATTGCTTAAAAATAGAGGTTTTATAAGGTTCATTAATAGCACCTATATTGCCAATATTTATTCCACAATAAGGCACGTTGGTAACAATAGACCCAAAGGAATTAAAGGTGGAATTAGAAGCTGGTAAAAACTGATTAAAGTGTGTTCCGTTTTGTGCAATTTCATTTAGATTGGCAGATAGTTTAAAAGGAAGGTATTTACCCATTAACGGCCAAGAGTCGTAGCTCTCCATTACAATTAGAAAAACTTGTTTCGGCTTGTTAAATTCGGTCCCTTTTGCTTTCTTTTTTAGATAGTCCGTTACTAAATGTTTGTTGTATAAATTGGCAAACTCTGTTTCATTCAAATAAGGATTTTCCCCATTAATAAGATTTAGAGATTTAAAATCTTTTAAGGCATATTTTAGAGCTCTAAATGGGTTTAGAATAGTCTTGTTAAGAAAAGCGTCTTTGGTTACGCCAGCATGCTTTCTAATAGCAGGAACTGCGGTAAATGAACCACGAATACTCCCGAAAAGAAGAAGACAACTAACAAAGACTATTAAAAAGGCACTTCCCTTAAAGGTTATTCTGTTTAGTTTCTTGTAAATAAAATTTTTCTTTTCGAAAAAACGAAGCACAAGAATACCTAAAGTAATCACAAATGCAAGAAGACCTATATTCAAAAGAGGATTAAAATCTTCAATAATGGTATTTAAAACCGCTTTTTGGTCATCATATAGAGCTAGAAAAAGAAAGTTATTGAATTGGTTGTGGTACTCTCCAAAATAATTTAAGGTAACCATGCAAATGCAGGAAGAAAGGATAGCAAAAAGATATTGAAATACATTTCGAGTAATTCGAATCGTTTTAAATTTGTTCAATCCAGAAAAAACGAATAATACCAAGAGCGGTATGATAAGGAAATAAGCTACAACGGTACTATCAAACCGAAAGCCCATAAATAGTGTTTTTGCTATAGCAATACTAGAAAAACTGTCCGATAGTTGTTCTTTAAAAGACAAAATAAAAAGTACTCTAAAAAGTAAAAAGAAGAGTACACCAAAACACCAAAAGAAGTAAAGTTTGCTAAGTTCTTTTAGAAAGTTGGACCATTTTGTATTTGCCATTAAATAAAATAATTTTGAAGAGGTAAAGGTAAAAAAGTAACTCCTAAAATAGAACAAAATAAAAAACCTAAGTAATACTACTTAGGTTTTTTCTATTATGAGTTTTAAAAAACCTCCAGTTTTGAGGTGGTATAGGTATTATTTTAAGTTAGCTTTCATTAACTCTCTATTCATACGAGCAATGTTATCTAGAGAAATACCTTTAGGACATTCTACTTCACAAGCACCAGTATTGGTACAGTTACCAAAGCCTTCCAAATCCATTTGAGCTACCATGTTTAATACACGGTCTGTAGCTTCTACTTGCCCTTGTGGTAGTAATGCATATTGCGATACTTTAGCACCAACAAATAGCATAGCAGACGAGTTTTTGCAAGTTGCAACACAGGCACCACAACCAATACAGGTAGCAGCATCCATAGCCTCATCGGCATCGTGCTTAGAAATAGGAGTTGCATTTGCGTCTTGTGTATTACCAGAAGTATTTACCGATATAAATCCGCCAGCTTGCTGAATCCGTTCAAAAGCCATACGATCTACTACTAAATCCTTTATAACAGGGAAAGCAGCAGCTCTAAATGGCTCAATAGTTATGGTATCTCCATCTTTAAACATACGCATATGTAATTGGCATGTCGTTACTCCTCGATCCGGACCGTGAGCTTCGCCATTAATATACATAGAACACATTCCACAGATGCCTTCACGACAGTCATGATCAAAGGCAACAGGTTCGTCACCAGAGTTTATAAGTTGTTCGTTCAAAACATCCATCATTTCTAAGAAAGACATATGCTCCGAAATTTCAGTAACTTTATAATCGACCATTCGCCCCTTATCCTTAGGACCTTTCTGTCTCCAAATTTTTAATGTTAGATTCATAAATTTTCAATTTGAAAATTAATCAATAAGACAATGTAGCAATACCATAATTAGTACATTGGCGAATTGTTAAATTATTTATACGATCGTGTTTTCAGCTCAATATCGTTAAACTCTAATTCTTCTTTATGTAAAACTGCATCTGCAGGTTCTCCTTTATATTCCCAAGCAGAAACGTATGCGTAATCTTTATCGTTACGTTTGGCTTCTCCTTTTTGTAGTCCATCTACTTCAACAGACTCTTCACGGAAATGACCTCCACAAGATTCGTTTCTAGCTAAAGCATCTTTTGCGAAAAGTTCTCCTAGTTCTAGGAAATCTGCAACTCTACCAGCTTTTTCGAGCTCCGGATTCATTTCATTGGCATCCCCAGGAACGGTAACATCTCTCCAGAATTCTTCACGAATAGCTTTAATTTCTGCCATGGCTTCTTTTAAATGCTTTTCGTTTCGTGCCATTCCAACCTTATCCCACATTACTTTACCTAAACGTTTGTGAAAATGATCTACAGATTTACTTCCCTTATTATTTACAAAGAAATCTATTTTGTCTTTTACAGATTTTTCTGCTTCCTCAAACTCAGGAGTGTCGGTAGGAATTGTTCCGGTACGAATATCATCGGATAAATAATGGCCAATAGTATAAGGTAAAACAAAATATCCATCTGCCAAACCTTGCATTAAAGCCGAAGCTCCAAGTCTGTTTGCTCCATGGTCAGAGAAATTTGCTTCCCCAATACAGTATAAGCCTTCTACTGTGGTCATTAAATTATAATCTACCCAAACACCACCCATTGTATAGTGGGTTGCAGGGTATATCATCATTGGTGTTTTATATGGATTTTCATCAACGATTTTCTCATACATTTGAAAAAGGTTACCATATTTTGCTTCAATAATGGCAGTTCCTAAATCAATAATTCTTTCTTTGGAAGCATTAGCTTCTCCATGTATTTTCGCCTGTTCTTTTCCGTAACGCTCTATGGCCGATTTAAAATCTAGGTAAACTGCTTCACCAGTTTTATTGACACCATAACCAGCATCACATCTTTCTTTTGCAGCACGAGAAGCAACATCACGAGGAACAAGGTTGCCAAAAGCAGGGTAACGACGTTCTAGGTAATAATCTCTTTCTTCTTCTGTTAATTCTATAGGGGTTTTTCGTCCTTCACGAATCGCCATTACATCTTCCATGCTTTTTGGAACCCAAATACGCCCATCATTACGTAACGACTCCGACATCAATGTTAATTTTGATTGGTAGTCCCCAGAACGAGGAATACAAGTAGGGTGAATTTGTGTATAACAAGGGTTTGCGAAAAAAGCACCCTTTTTATGAATTTTCCAAGCAGCGGTAGCATTAGAACCCATGGCATTTGTAGATAAGAAATATACATTTCCGTATCCGCCAGTAGCAATAACAACAGCGTGTGCTGAGTGTCGTTCTATTTCACCAGTAATTAAATTACGTGTAATAATTCCACGGGCTTTTCCATTAACAATAACAACGTCTAACATTTCATGTCTGTTAAACATTTCAATTTTACCACGAGCTATTTGGCGATTCATAGCGGAATAAGCTCCTAATAATAATTGTTGTCCTGTTTGTCCTTTTGCATAAAATGTACGCGATACCAATACACCACCAAAGGAACGGTTATCTAATAAGCCACCATAGTCACGTGCAAAAGGAACACCTTGAGCAACACATTGGTCAATTATATTGGCAGAAACTTCTGCCAAACGATAAACATTTGCTTCTCTGGAACGATAATCTCCACCTTTTACAGTATCATAGAATAAACGATAATTAGAATCGCCATCTCCCATATAATTTTTCGCAGCATTAATTCCACCTTGCGCAGCAATAGAGTGTGCTCTACGTGGCGAATCTTGGTATGCAAATGCTTTTACTTTATACCCTAATTCGGATAAAGTTGCACAAGCAGAACCACCAGCTAAACCTGTTCCAACAACGATAATATCTATATTACGTTTATTGGCAGGGTTTACTAAATCAATATGATTTTTATAATCTGTCCATTTATCTTTTAACGGACCTTTCGGCACTTTCGAATCTAACAAAGACATAAGTAAATGGTATTATTAATGATTAAAATGGTGGAAAAGCGCAATTGCAACAAACCCAAGAGGGATTATAACGGAATAGGCCTTACCAATATTTTGTAAAACTTTTTTTCTTCCGACAGTACCTCCCATAGATTGGAAAGCAGAAGTAAATCCGTGCGATAAATGCAATCCTAAGAATACAAAAGCAAGGACATAGGCACCAACACGAACTGGATTTATGAATTTATGCGTAAGTTCTTCGTAATAGCGGTATCCTTCTACACCTTCTATAGTTCCAGACCAATCGCCTTGAATAAATTTTGTATTTATTTCAGGAAACCAGAAGTCAATAAAATGTAAAACAATAAAAGCTAAAATTGCAGCACCACTCCAAATCATGTTTCTACTCATCCATGAAGAATTGGCAGCACCATTATTTTTTGCATAAGCAACAACACCTCGTGCCTTTTTATTTTTTAGTTCTAAAATAAAGCCCATTATAAAATGAAAAACTACACCAAAAATAAGTACAGGCTGTAAACCATATTGTATTAAAGGGTTTGTTCCCATAAAGTGAGACACTTCATTAAAGGTGTCCGGACTAAAAACGGAAAGTATATTAATTGCAAAATGTTGAAGTAAAAAAAACATTAGGAAGAATGCTGAAAGCGCCATTGCGACCTTCCTTCCAATCGAAGATTTTAGAAATCCACTCATTTGGTATCTAGAGTTTAGTTAAAAAGCTTTAACAAAATTACTTTATAGGGATGGCTTTAACAAACTTTGTGCATGTTTAGTAATATAATTTAGAACGAGTTTAAAGAGGTAGTATTAATTATATGGTTACGACTGTTGATAATCAGAAGAGCTAGATCGGTTTTATAGAATTATTTTTCTAATATAAATCCGATATTTATTCAGGAATAGCTTCTAAAAGCCATAGAAAAGCTAATTTCCATTCACTTTCTTCAAAAGATGCAATTTTATTGTTCTCATTTTGAGTCAGTATTTTTTCCAGGAATACATCGATTTGAGAAATGTTAAGAGCATAAGCACCATGATTAGAAACTGCTTTATGAATTCTGAAAAACATAAACTGTCCGTTTTTTGTTCCTAAAATACAGGGTTCATTTTCGATTACACCAACAACAACTCTGTCTGCTGTGGCTTTTAAGAGGCTTTCTTTTTTAGTCATTTTTTTAGTTTTTTTGAGAAGTAAAAATCGTATAAAAAGGAAGAATTGTTTATGATTAAAATCATAGGAATTTTGAAAAAAGAAGCCGAAATGAGAAAGGGTAAAATGGATTGTTTTTGTTCTGAAATGGGTTTAGACTGCTAACGCCAGTTTTCGACTGGGGGCTTTCAAAAAAAATTTTCACATAACCCAGACTGTATGGCTTATTCATAACCGCAATTAGTCTTAAAACGGACAGAATATGGGTTTTATAGGTGAACCAAAGATACAAATTTCATGAAAAAATGAATTTACATATTTAGAGTATTGACGCAATAGTTGAAATGCTTAACCCTAAATTTAATTAAAAATCCAACATCTATAATTTTATACTATTTTAGTAGATGAATTATTATACGGTTGAGATTTAGGTAATTAAATACGAAATAGATTTCATTATGAATATTGGATTATTATCCGTTAGCATGAGTGTCTATTCTACCAAAAGAATAGCAGACGAGGCAGAAAAATTAGGACATTATATTGAATTGATTGACCATACGAGATGTGCTGTGAAACTAGGCTTAGGACAGGCTAAAGTGTTTTTTGAAAATGAAGACGTTACTAGTGAATTTGATGCGATAATTCCACGAATTGGATCAAAAGTAACCAAGCACGGAGCAGCGATTGTGAAGCAATTTGAAATGAATGGAGTTTTTAGTACAGCTCGTTCCTTAGGAATAACAAGAGCCAGAAATAAAGTGCGAACCTTACAAATTATGGCGCGTAAAGGAATTCCAATTCCAGAAACAGTATTTTCCATAAATCCAGATACCATAGATGAGCAGATACAATTACTCGGTGGCACACCTGTAATCATTAAATTACAAGAAGGAACGCATGGTTTGGGGGTTATTTTAGCAGAAAGTAAGAAATCTGCAAAATCAATTATAGATACATTCTATAAGATGGATACGAGTATCCTTATTCAAAAGTATATTGAAGAATCCAATGGAGAGGATATACGAATTTTTGTAGTAGGGGATAAAATTGTGGCAAGCATGAAACGTTTAAGTCCAAACGGAGAATTTCGTTCCAATGTACACCGTGGAGGTAGTGTTGTTGCTATAAAACCAACAACAAAAGAACAGCAGATAGCATTAGACGCCGTAAAATATTTAGGCTTGGGGGTTGCGGGAGTAGATCTAATTCGATCTAAAAAAGGACCCTTACTTATAGAAGTAAATGCTTCGCCAGGCTTGGAAGGTATAGAAGAAGCAACTGGAATTAATATTGCAAAAGAGATTATATTATTTATTGAAAAAAATGGATATCGATCAAGAAAATAAAAATATTTATATCTGTGGAGATCAGGTAGCTCCTGGTCAGAATAAGTTACTGCATATAAATATTAACAGACTGCCCACAGGCACTTTAATAGACATTCCAATTTATGTGTTTAATGCTAAAGAAGCTGGACCAACACTACTTATTCAGGCAGGCCTGCATGGCGATGAAATTAATGGAATTGAGATTGTACGAAGAATGCTTCATGAAAAGCAATTTCACATAAAAAAAGGTGCTGTAATAGTTGTTCCTTTATTGAATGTATTTGGATTTATACATTTTTCGCGCGATGTTCCAGATGGCAAAGATGTAAACAGGAGTTTCCCAGGGTCAAAAAATGGATCTTTGGCTAGTAGAATTGCATATCATTATACTAAGGAAATTTTTCCTCAGGTAGATTTTGGAATTGATTTACATACCGGAGGAGCAAGGCTTCATAATTATCCACAAATACGCTATACGGAGTCCGATGAAAGAAGTAAAGAACTAGCAGAAATATTTAATGCACCTTTTACTTTTCCTTCCGAATTAATTTCTAAATCGTTTCGTAAAGAAGCATTAAAAAGGGGAATAACGACATTGGTTTATGAGGCAGGAGAAAGCATGCGTTTTAAGGATTATGCTATTTCAAAAGGTATACAAGGTGTTTTAAATGTTATGAAGCATTTTGAAATGATAAAAGCAACTAAATTTTTTAAAGAGGAACAAGAAACAATTCACCTTACAGGGAGAAAATGGCTTAGAGCCCCAACAGCAGGAATGTTTATACCTAAAACTACAAATGGAAGTAAGGTTGAAAAACATGAAATATTAGGAATTGTGAGCGATACTTTTGCTAACTATTCAAAGGAAGTAAAAGCGCCGTATGACGGTTACGTTTTTTGTGTAAATAATCAAGCAGTTGTTAATCAGGGAGATGCATTATTTCATATAGGAAAAAGTTATTAGTTGCGCTTTTGTTCGGTGTTTTTCGCATAAAACAGCCATTTGTAATTGTAAATCGGTAAATAATAGATTTAAAAATTGCACTTATAGTATTTTTTTTGTTAATTTATTGATATATAACCAATTAAATTAGTAAAAAATGGAAGAGTATTTACCGTTAATCATCCAATTAGTTACAGGTGCCGTAGGAGGTAATGTAGCAGGAAAGTTATTAAAAAACATGTCCTTAGGTACTATAGGAAACTCTATTGCAGGAATTGTAGGTGGAGGCATTGGTGGACAGCTATTGGGTATGCTAGGTCTTAGTGTAGGTGGAGACGCCGCAGCTATGGATCTTACGGGCATTTTAGGAAGTGTAGTAAGTGGTGGTGTAGGGGGCGGTGTGGTAATGGCTATAGTTGGCTTTATTAAAAATGCACTGAAGAAATAGAACCAAACAATTTTTTTTAGAATAGGCAATTAATACAGTTATTTGTAATATTTGCCTATTTTTATAAAAAATATTACCCTAGATGAAAATAGTACCCGTATTGTTTGTAGTTGTTTTATTACTTGTATCCTGTTCTCAGGAAAAATCCTATGAAATAGGACAAATTAAAACTTCAAAAGGAGAGATATTATTGTGGTTGCATGAGGAGACACCAAAGCATAAAGCCAGTTTTATAGAATTGGCGGAAGAAGGGTATTGGGATTCGTTAAGTTTTAATAGAGTAATTCCTGATTTTGTAGCACAAGGAGGTTGTCCGGATACACCAGAAGGGTTTAATGATCCAAAGTACTTGTTAGAACCAGAATTTAATGAAGAATTATTACATCATTATGGTGCTTTAGGGGCTGGTAGAGATGGGAATGTGGATAAATTATCCGCTCGCTGTCAGTTTTATATTGTGCAAAATAAAGAAGGTTTGCATCGTTTAAATGGAGATTATACAGTCTTTGGCAAAGTGATTAAAGGAATGGATGTCGTAAATACGATTGTGGGAGTAGAAAGAGATTCTGCAAACCAGCCAATTACACCTATTTCACTAGATGTAAATATAATTTCTATGAAGGCAAGTGAGTTAGAGTTGTTAGATGTTGTATTGCCAAAAGAAAGCGAGTAGTTAATTATTTTTTTAATTGGTTGATAAGCTTATTGGTTAGTATTGTTAATTCCGTTTGAGATTCTTGAACGGTATCTTCTAAGGTTTTATTTGGTTTAGATTCCATATCGACGACTGTTTTAAAAGTACTATTATACCAATTTTCCCAAGCAGTAAGTATGGCAATTTCATCTGTAATAATTGCACCTTCGGAAATTGCTTTTTTACTTAAAACAAATTCATTGTTTAAACGAATAGCAGCTATTTTTTTAATTTTTTCTAAAAGGCTTAGTGCTGTAGTTGCATCGGAATTTAATAGGGAATAAGCACTTACTAATGCACCAATGCCTACATTTTTCATTGTTTCTTTAGACACCATATCTATTCTGTCATTATCTGTATGGTAAAACTGATCTGTAAAATGCCAGAGTAATAATCCGGGGATATTTGCTCTTAAAAATGGTGTGTGATCACTACCACCTTCAAACGGGTTGGTGTTTACTTCCCAATTAGCATAGTTGCCTTGCTCTTTAAAATTACTAATTATGAAATCGTTTAAATAATGAGGTTTCATATCTTCCAATGCTAATTTCTTGCCACCCCATTCGGAATGTTTGTCATTTCCTCTTGTCCAAATAGCACTAGGGTCAGGCATTTTTTCAATTAAAAAAGAGCCCCCAGTTAAAGAAGTATTTTCCCCAACCATATCAAGGCTTATTCCCCATTTAATATTTTTAGCTCTTTCTTTATTTTCTTCGATATACCTTTTTGTAGAAACAATTTCATCACCCCAGAGAAAAGTTAGCGTACGCTTAAGATCTAGAATTCCAGAAGTAATTAATTTGGAAGTGATTGCCGCCATTTCTAGTTGTGTGCCAACACCAGTAGCATTGTCATTTGCTCCAGGCTCTTGAATATGAGCACTAAAAACTAGGCGTTCTTTTGCTAAATCCGAACCTTTAACATCTGCAACAATAGTTAATTCCTCTGATGCATAAATGTTAGTATCAATAGTTACGCTAACCTGTACAACACCTTTTGATAAAGCATTTTTAAGTCTTTCTTTTGCTTCAAAGGATAATGCAATAGCCCAAGAATTGTGCTTTATTTTCGAAGAAATAGACCGAAACTGAATGGAGGTTACATTCTTTTCTGGCTGTAAATAAGAAGGGTTGTTATAGGTAAGTATTCCTAATGCACCTTTTTCTGTAACAGCTTCTTTAAAAAGTTTTCCTGATTTTAATTCTGAAAAAACAATTTTCCCGCTAACATTTGTTGTGGTTAAGGCATCTAAATTTTCAATAAAAACAACTTCTGCATTAAGCCCTTCTTTAGGAGTGGCGACAGAATTTAGGTAAATCATGTTTCTGTTGGTAGCATATTTCAGTAAACTTGTACTATCACCTACAATACTGATTTGCGCATCTACAGGCTCCCAAGTATTTCTTTTAAGAGGTCTTTTTTCAATTCTATAGGTTAATCTATCTACAGAAGAAGCTTCCGACTCTAAAATATAACCCGATTTTTTAAGTTCTGATTCAATTCTAAAAATACTTTTATTAAATCCTTTATTACCAACAACTCTCCAGAATTGCTCCACATAGGCAGTAGTTTCATAGGCTTGGTCACCAATAAATTCGGGCCTTACAATATCAAAATACTCAGCTATGGAAATAAATTCAGATTGTTTTTTACAACTAAAAACAACCAGTAAAGCAATAAGTAAGACAAGTCTTTGGAGCATGATTTTTGATATTATAATCGAAAACAAAAAAATCTTGCAAGGAGACACTTCTCGATACTAAACCCTAAAAGGATTTAACTCGAAGTGACTTTGCGGGGATTAAATTGTATTCACTTTAAAATTATGGTTTCTTGAATATATAGTAATACAAATTGAATAAGCAATCTTATTTCCTCTAATTCAATTAAGTATAGAGATTTATTTTGTCAAGTTGAGCCTTTCGTTTACGCTCAAGAAAGGCTAAAATCGAAACGCAATAGAAAACAAGAATTTAATTGTCTTCGACTGCTCTCAGACTGACATTTATGCCTTTAATTTAATGACACCGACCTGTTTATTTTTCCCATTTCCAATCGCCCGCAATAATAAGCTTTTCTTTAAGGTTATTATTAATCATAAAAGTTTTGGTGGTTTCGCTATTCATTTTTGTAGCAGGTAAAACCGCTGTATTTGCTAAGCTGTAAAGCATCATAGTTCCAAACCTGGAGGTGTTTGTTACATGGTCTTTGTTTACCAAATTAAAATTATCACAATCGGAATGGTAACAACCATAAATAGATCTGTCTAAGTTGCTATGCACAGATAAAATAGGAACACCTTCTAACATAAACGGTTGGTGATCACTATGAAGTCCGGATTTATTAGAAAAGGTGTTTTTATAAATCGTGTCTTGTTTCTGAATTGCTGCTCCAAGGTTTTTGAAAAAATCTTCATCATCTAGTTGTCCACCAGCGTTCATTCCAATAGGATTGCCAGACATGTCTAAATTCATCATGTACTTTATGCGCTCTATGGTACTGTCTTTAACCGCTTGTTTTACTAGGTATTTAGAACCTAATAAACCTTGTTCTTCTCCCATAAACATAATAAATTTTACAGTTCTTTTAGGAGTAAGTTTGTTTGCTTTAAAAGCACGAGCAATATCGAGCACAGCAAAAGATCCGATACCATTATCTATAGCTCCTGTAGCTAAATCCCAAGAATCTAAATGACCACCAAGAATAATTTCTTCGTCTGGAATTTCACCACCCACAATAGTTGCAATAACATTTCTAGCTTTTATCATAGTACTATTGTTGGTCATGCTAACCGTGGCAGTAACCATTCCTTTTCCTAGTTTTTCTTTTAAAGCTTCACCGTCTTCTTTTCCAATACAGACAGCAGGAATATCTAATAATTGTCCAGTAACAGAAGCAGTACCTGTTAATAGAACACCATTAGGTACTTTGTTAGAAATTATTATTCCTATAGCACCATATTTAATAGCTAAAGCTGTTTTTTCACTTCGGTGAAGATTTGTTAGTCCATCTTCACTACCTTCTAAAATTCCGATATGTACAAAGGCAATTTTACCTTTAACAGCATCAGGTTTTTTAAGATAATCAGCCTCTAAACCATTCCCTAAATCTACGATTTCGCCAGTAACATTTGCTTCGACTGGGGAATGACCTAAGGTTACTACTTTTATAGAATCATTGCCTAATTTTAGTGAAACATCTCCTCTAGACCAAGCTTCTACTTCAAAGGTTTGGTAAGCGACATCATCAAAACCATATTCTTTGAATTTATTAAAAGTATATTCCTCTGCTTTTGCACCATTGCTAGATCCAGTAAGTCGGTGACCTATGGTTTCTATAGCTTCTTTTAAGGTGCTATACGCTTTTGAGTTTTCTTTAATTTCGGTATCGATTCTAGCAAAAAGTTCAGCTTCTGTCTCTTCTGTTTTTTCTTCGGAACAAGATAAAATGCTTAGGCAAGCGAGTAATGAGAATGCAATTTTTTTCATTGTGTATTGGTTTGAATTAGTTAGTTATGATTTTATTTTTTGATTCAATTCTATTTTATATTTACTTTTTCTTAGTTGGCTATTAAATTTATCAATTTCACTTCCAATAAGCTTTTTAAATTTTTTAGTAGCATTTTCTAATCTTGCATTAAAAATACGATATACTTCCTTTTGTTGTTGGTTAGGTTTAAAATCAATTCCATGTCCATTAATATCACTAGCCAAAGCACTTAAGCGACCATATAGTTTCATAGGAGATCTAAAAGCGTCTTCTCTTGCACCAGTAAGGTGTATGTCGTACAAAGATGCGGCAACGGCTTCTGCAGTTTTCAATAATTGTTTTGCATTTATAATGTCGCTTTTTCGTTTCAATTCGGGAATAAGCTTTTCAATTTCACTCCGAGTAGTTTCCACCGTATTAATCATATTTACGGCAATATTCATAGCATCTCTGAGTTCTAGAGATAAGGCTACTTGGGCTTTTATATCGGTAATAGTTCCTTCAGATTTAGGATCTTTTAGGACGGTTACATTTTGAAAATATTCTTTTTTATCTATTATTAGTTTCACTTTATAACCATCAGGAACAACTTTAGGGCCAAATTGTCCTCTCCATAAATCTAAATCCCAGGTCACTAATGGTCGCCATCCTTCTCCATTTAATTGTACCCAAGGTCTTCCCGGAGGGGCTGTTTGTAAGCGGGGTTTATAGGTAGGTTCGTATCTTAAATCCCAATGGATTCTATTAACACCTTTTTTTCCTTTGCCTTTTAGGGTGCGAATAATTTTATCATCCAAAGACAAAATTTGAACTTTTACTTCTTTGTCTGTACTCTCTTTTAGAAAGTAGTTAATAGTAGCGCCATAGGCTGGGTTTCTACCACTATTTAAACTTGGACCATCAGTTTTTATACTCTGTTTGTTATGAAATCTATAGGCAGGTCGCACACTAAAAAGATGTGCTTCTGCCTCATTAGTTAATGCAGCATACTCCCTTAAAGGAGAAATATCATCTAAAATATAGTAGCCCCTACCATAGGTTCCAATTACTAAATCATCAAAACGTTCTTGAATTTCTAACCAATAAATAGGAGAAGGAGGTAAGTTGTTTCGGAAAGACATCCAACTTTCACCATCATTAAAACTAATGAAGAGTCCATTGTCAACGCCCAAATATAGCATTCCCTCTTTTTTTGGATCTTCCTTAATTACATGGGCAAAACTATGGATTGATTTTGGAACCGTGCTACTAATTAGTTTCCAAGACTGTCCGTAATCAGTGGTTTTATAAACAAAAGGGTCAAAATTCCCCATATGGTGTAAGTCCACCGTAATATAAACACTCCCCTTATGATAGCGCGAGATTTCAATATTAGAAATGGTTCCCCATTCTGGAAGGTCTGGAATATTTTTAGTAACATTTTCCCACGTTTCTCCAGAATTTTTTGTGAGTTGCACTTGTCCGTCATTACTTCCTGTCCATATAACGCCTTCCTCCATTTTGGACTCTTGAATTGCAATTAAAACAGAGCCATCAAAAGTCATAAGATTATCTGTAGCAATACCGCCAGAATTTCCTTGATGCGATTTTGTGTTTAATGTTAAGTCGGGACTTATTATTTGCCAACTATGGCCATTATCATCACTTTTATGAACAAACTGGCTGCCAACATAAACTCTATTCTTTATATGAGGGGAAAAGTTTAATGGAAAATTCCAATACCAGCGATATTTCATTTCAGATGGTTCCCATCCATAACCAGCTTCTGGCCATACGCGAACATCGTGGGCATGTCCTGTTCTGGCATCGTAACGTTCTAGTCCACCATCATAACATCCAGACCAAACCACATTATTATCAAAAGGATCTGGTTGTGCAAAACCGCTTTCGCAACCACCAACACCTTGCCATAAGCCTATAGGAATATACCCTTGAAGGCTATTGCTAGGCCCTTTGTAAGAGTACCCATCTTGGCGGTTTCCATAAACATTATATGGAATTTGATCGTCTACTGCTACATGGTACATTTGGGCTATAGGAAGTACAATACGTTGAAAAGTTTTTCCATGATTCATACTAATACTTGCGCAGCCATCATGGGCAACCATAATACGGTCTGGGTTGGTTGGATCTATCCAAATATCGTGATTGTCACCACCAGCTTTATAACCACCTTTAAGAGTTTTGCCACCATCTTTAGAAGTGATAAATTTTACATTTGCAAAGTAAATTTCATTTGGGTCACCAGAAGAAACACGCATTCGTGTATAGTAGGGAGCCCGTTCATTAATGTCATGATTTCGGGTCATTAATGTCCAGTTTTCTCCAAAATCTTCCGAGCGATATAGAGCAGGACTATCAATCTCAAACAAAGCATAAACAACATTAGGGCTAGAAGGAGCAATAGCAACCCCAGTTTTTCCTACAGGGTGTTTTTCTCCGCCAGGAAGTCCCTTTGTATTCATCGCATCCCAGGTTTTTCCTCCATTCGTAGTTCTGTAAATACCACCACCAGAACCACCACTGTTAAGTCCCCATGTATTTATATGAACAGACCACATACCAACCATTAAATTGTCAGGATTTTTAGGGTCTATTTCTATATCTGCAGCACCCGTATTTTCATCTACAAAAAGAATACGTTGCCATGTTTTTCCGCCATCTATAGTTTTATAAACACCACGTTCTTGTTGTGGTCCATGAGTATGTCCTAAGGCAGCAGCATAAACAATATCTGGATTCGTAGGGTGCACTACCACACGACCAATTCTTGCAGTTTTTTCCAATCCCATGTTTTTCCATGTTTTTCCGGCATCTTCAGATTTGTAAATACCATCACCCATGGCATGTGCTGGTCGTATTAAAAAAGTTTCACCAGTACCAATCCAAAGAATATCAGGATTTGTTGGAGTAATAGCAAAAGAGCCAACAGAAGAAACACCATTATCATCAAAAATAGATTTCCAAGAAATACCGGCATCGGTAGTTTTCCAAAGTCCACCAGAAGCTGCACCAATATAACTAATCATTGGGTCACCAGGAACACCAGCAACAGCAATGGCTCTATTTCCTTCCGGGCCAATAAAGCGAAAGTTTAAATTTTCAAAAATTTGATTATCAATTTGAGAAAAAGCCGTGACACAGAAGAGAAAACTAGTACAAAAGCTTAAAAAGCAGGAAGTGTATTTCATTTTGAATGGAATTAAAACTATTATTTTAATGTTGATTTTCAAATATAGTTAATGAAATAGCCTCAATTTTTATTTATAGGTGAGATTTTGCTATTTTAACAGTTAATAAGATGCATTTTCTTTAAAATTTAGTGATTTTTAAACTGAAAAATACCATATCATTATATAGTAACTCTCAAAATAGAATTACTAAATTTACAAGCAGACAAAACAAAAGCATGAAATACACACAAATAGACGCTCAGTTATTTATTATAAATCGCAAGAAATTTATGGCGCAAATGAAGCCCAAAAGCATTGCGATATTTAACTCGAATGATGTATATCCGATTAGTGCGGACAGTACAATGCCTTTTAATCAGCATAGAGATATTTTTTATCTAAGTGGAGCAGATCAGGAAGAAACTATTTTACTGCTTTTTCCAGACGCATTAGATCAAAAATATAAAGAGATTTTATTTGTAAGAGAAACGAACGAACATATTGCGGTTTGGGAAGGAGAGAAGCTAACGAAAGAAAAGGCAACAGAAGTTTCAGGAATACAAACAGTATGTTGGTTATCTGATTTTGACAAAGTCTTTTTTGATGTAATGACAGAAGCAGATACAGTTTATTTTAACACCAATGAGCACTACAGGCAATCTGTAGAAACCCAAACACGGGAAGATCGATTTATCCTAAAGTGTAAAGAACAATTTCCGGCACACCAATGGGCAAAGAGTAATCCTATTCTACAAAACATTAGAGGTGTAAAAGAAGCTATAGAAATTGCCTTAATGCAAAAGGCTTGTGATATTACAGATAAAGGTTTTCGTCGAATTTTAGACTTTGTAAAACCAGGCGTTTGGGAATATGAAATTGAAGCGGAGTATTTGCACGAATTTGTTCGCAACCGTTCCAAAGGTTTTGCATATACACCAATAATAGCTTCAGGAAATAATGCGAATGTGTTGCATTATATTGTAAATAATTTGGAGTGTAAAGATGGGGATATGTTACTTATGGATGTAGCTGCAGAGTATGCAAATTATTCTAGTGACATGACACGTGCCATTCCAGTAAATGGAAAATTTACGGCACGTCAAAAAGCAATTTACCAAGCAGTTTTGAATGTTAAAAATGAAGCAACCAAAATGTTGATTCCGGGAACCATTTGGGCAGAATACCATAAAGAAGTTGGGGAAATAATGACATCTGAACTGTTAGGGCTAGGCTTATTAGATAAAGCAGATGTGAAAACAGAAGATAAAGATTGGCCAGCCTATAAAAAATATTTCATGCATGGAACAAGCCATCATATTGGATTAGACACACATGATTATGGAGAATTAAAAACGGCGATGAAAGCAAATATGGTTTTTACTGTAGAGCCAGGTATTTATATTCCGGAAGAACAAATAGGAATTCGTTTAGAAGATGATGTTGTGATTCAGGAAAAAGGAGAACCTTTTAATTTAATGCAAAACATTCCGATAGAGGTAGAGGAAATAGAAGATTTAATGAAGAAATAGGGTTTGAGAACCAAGAGTCCAGTTTGTTTTTTAAAAACGTAAAAAGCACTTTAAAGGTGCTTTTTACAGATTAGTGGTTGTTGATTAGTGAAAATCGTCCGCTATTTGTCATTCTTGTGAAAACGAGAAATTACAATTGCTATTTTGACTTTTTCATAAAATTTGCGACCACAAAAGCACCCAGACAAGGCAAGACCCATCCCATTCCATATTCATTTAATGGAATCCAGTCAAAAATTCCCGCTTTTATGGAAAGGGAGCTAATGCTCCCAATAAAATCTGGAATACTAAAAACAATACAGACAACAACAACAATTTTAAAAACTGTAGGAGATGCGTATTTTTCTGGAATAACATTTAGAAGAATTAATACAATAGAAATAGGATAGATAAACATTAGGGCAGGTAAAGCCACAGCAATTATATAGCTCACATCAAACTGTCCCATTAGAACACCTAATAGAGCCCCTATGACAGCCGTTACCGTATATGCTTTTTGAGAATCTTGAAAACGATATTTTATAAAGTCAGACGTGCCAGCAACGATTCCAACAGCAGTCGTAAAACAGGCCAAACTTACAAGGATGCTTAAAAACAGATTACCATTATTTCCTAGTGTTACAATACTAATCCCATTTAATAAAGCGGTTCTAGAAATAGTTATATCAAAATTATTTTGTGCTAATGCGCCAGTAACAATTAGTCCGGCATAAATAAAGAATAATCCTAACCCAGCTAATATGCCAGCATTTTGAATTAGTTTTTTCTTTTCATCATATGACGAAATATTTTTAAGATTAAGGGAGACAATTAGCACACCACCTACAACTATAGCGCCAATAGCATCAAAGGTCTGATACCCTTCCAGTATAGAAGCCGTAAAAGGGTTCTTTAAAGTCCCATTTTCGAGAATTGGATGGTCAGAAAATAGTGTAATTCCAATAATTAAAAATAGGATTCCAATAATAGCTGGGGTTAAAATTTTGCCTAGAATATCTAATATTTTGGATCTGTTCATTACAAATAGGAATACAAGTGAAAAATAAATAATACTTGTAAGGAGTGAAGAGGAATTAAAAAAAGGCTGAATAGCAATCTCATGGGTAACAGAAGCCGTTCTAGGAGAAGGCAGACTTATAGAGATGGCATATACAATTAAGGAATATACGATACTGAAGGTAGGGGACACTTTTTTTCCAAAATCGAATATGGTACCCTGCAATTTAGCATGTGCCATAATTCCTAAAATTGGAATAAGAACGGCAGAAATGCAAAATCCTATGGTGACTAACCACCAAAGATTTCCAGAGTTAAATCCTAAGTGTGGAGGAAGCACCAAATTCCCTGCACCAAAAAAGAGAGAGAAAAGAGCGAACGCAACGACTAGTGTTTTTTGAATTTTTTTCATTTTGTTTACTGATTTTCAGATAGATGTAAAGCGAGTTAAAATTAATACAAAACGGCTGTATTCCAAAAAGCAACTATAAGAGTTGGTACCGTTCATCGAAAAAAATGAATTTCATCGAAAAATCGAGAAATTTACCCAATAAAACAAGAAAGCGATACGTTGTAGTATAAATTTTGTAGAATGCATTTTTTAATGCGTTACTAAAACCCAAACTAATAGCACTTTAAAAGCCCCCAAACTTTTAAGTGTTTAAGAAAATATAAAACCTACTTTATGAAGAAAGCATTTGCTAACTACGGACTCAAACTCAGCAGATTTTGCTGCAGTATTTTTGGACATCATTATTCAGTTTCTAAAAAAGTTACTTCTCATATTAAAGAATACAAATGTATTCATTGCTATAAAGAAGTAACTACAGATGTTAGCGGTAATCTTTCTGCTCTTACTCCAGAATTACAGGAGATAAACGAAACCTTAGAAAGGCTATATCAAAAAAAACATACAGCTGCTAAGGAAAAACAAGTAGCTTAATTATGCTTGGCAAATGAGTTCCAGCCCTGAGCGGTGATAGGAATTCTAGAGTTATTCCTGGAAATTAAATAAGCACCTTCATTCTTATCGGTCATGTGCCCCACGACTGTAAGATTGGGATTGCCTTTAATTTTCGGGAATTCTTTTTGGTCTATAGTGAACAATAATTCATAATCCTCCCCTCCACTTAAAGCAATCATAGTACTATCCATCTTAAATTCTTCGGAAGTAGAAATTACAGTAGGGTCTAACGGAATTTTATCTTCAAATAAATTACAACCAACATTACTTTGTTTGCATAGGTGAAGAATTTCAGAAGAAAGTCCGTCACTAATATCAATCATAGAAGTAGGGTGTACATCTAAGTCTTTTAGTAGCGAAACCATATCTTTTCTAGCTTCAGGTTTTAGTTGTCTTTCAATTATGTAAGAATACATAGAAAGATCGGGTTGGTTATTTGGATCCACTTTAAAAACAGACTTTTCTCTTTCTAAAACTTGCAATCCTAAATAAGCACCACCTAAGTCTCCTGTAACTACTAATAAATCGTTTGGTTTTGCCCCATTTCTGTAAACAATATCTTCTTCTTTAGCCTCACCAATAGCGGTGATACTAATGAGCATTCCTTTTGTAGAAGAAGTAGTGTCCCCACCAATAAGATCCACATTAAAGGTTTTGGCAGCTAATTCAATTCCGCTATATAACTCCTCCATTGCTTCCAGTGGAAATCTATTAGAAACGGCAATAGAAACTGTTATTTGTGTAGCAATAGCATTCATGGCGTAGATGTCAGATAAATTCACCATAACCGCCTTATAGCCTAGATGCTTTAGTGGCATATAGCTGAGGTCAAAATGTACACCTTCAATAAGTAAATCTGTAGAAACAAGTATCTTTTTGTCTTTAAAATCTAAGACAGCAGCGTCATCCCCAATTCCTTTGAGAGTAGACTCTTGTTGTATCGAAAAGTTTTTAGTTAGATGTTCTATCAGTCCAAATTCACCTAATTCTTTTAAGGAGTTTCCCCCTTTATTTTTATCTTCTAGCATGCTGCAAAAATAAGTAGGATATATAATATATTGTACCTTTAAGCCTATAATTATATAGGATTTTGCACATAACAGTGTTAGTTTAGGAAAAATGTTTGTATTATTTAAGGTTGATTTTAATTTAAATATAAAAAAGATGGCTAAGTTTTTTATAAGGTTAGTATTGGTGTTATTTATTTTTGGTTGTTCAAAAGATAAGGATGCAATTACAGAAGAAAAAGAGAAAATTGTTGCAGGTTTTATGCCATGCGAAAATGGTATGGCAGGAGAATACCCATGTAAGGGATATGATTTATTAGGGAAAATTTCTCTAAGTACATTTGGTACAGATAGAGTAAACGATATATGGGGGTGGACAGATACAACAACAGATAAGGAGTATGCCATTGTAGGATTGGGTAATGGAACTGCTTTTGTAGATGTTACAGATGAAAAAAACATGGTGTATTTGGGGAAATTACGAACAGCTGCACAAGCAAGTATTTGGCGAGATATAAAAGTGTATAAAGACCATGCTTTTATTGTGTCTGAAGCCAATGGGCATGGGATGCAGGTTTTTGATTTAACCCGATTAAGAAATGCAACATCTACGGTAGAAACGTTTACTGCAGATGCACATTATACTGGTTTTGGAAATGCACATAATATTGTTATTAATGAAGATACAGGTTTTGCATATGTTGTAGGCACAGCAAGAAATGATGCCTTCAGCGGAGGAGTTCATTTTATAGATGTAACCTCACCGAAAAGTCCAGTGGCAGTAGGAGGTTATGGAGCCAGCGGGTATAGTCATGATGCGCAAGTAGTAAGTTATAATGGGCCAGATACGGATTATACAGGAAAGGAAATTTTTATTGGGGCAAACGAAGACCAAGTGGTTTTGGTAGATGTTACGGATAAAAATAACCCTTCGGAAATAGCAACTTTAGGATACAGTAATATTAGCTACACCCACCAGGGATGGTTTACAGAAGATCAGCGTTATTTTATACTAGGAGATGAGACAGATGAGCAAGAATTTGGATTTGCATCGAGAACATTAGTTTTTGATTTTTCAGATTTAGATAATCCAGTTTTACATACGACATATTTAGGGAAAACAAATGCAATTGATCATAACGGATACGTAATAGGAGATGAATTCTTTTTAGCTAATTATACAGCAGGTATTCGAGTTTTAGATATCTCAGGAATTGCAGAAAAAACGATTACAGAAAAGGCATTTTTTGATACTTATCCTAAGAATGATCAAACATCGTTTAATGGCGTATGGAGTGTTTATCCTTATTTTTCTAGTGGAAAGATTATTATAAGCGACAGTAATTCAGGTTTGTTTGTTGTTAAAAAATCGAGTTAATGAAAAATATCACATTATTCCTGATTGTTATTTTTCTTTTTTCTTGCACAAAAGACAAGGACGATTCACTTCCTGAAATTAAATTTTTGGGAGAAATAGAATGGGTGAAAAATTTCGGAGGATCTGGGGAAGAAACGGCGCAATCTGTAATAGAAACTTCAGACGGTGGCTATGCAGTTTTTGGGTACACCAATAGTATAGATGGCGATGTTTCTGGCAAAACGATAGCAGTAAATGATTATTGGCTATTAAAGTTAGATGCAGCTGGTAATTTACAATGGAATAAAACCTACGGGGGAAGTAAAGATGATAGGGGACAAAGTGTAATAGAGACAAAGGACAATGGTTTTGCAATAACAGGATATAGTAAGAGTGACGATGGGGACGCGAGTAATAACGAAGGATTTCACGATAACTGGATATTAAAATTAGATACCCTGGGAAATATAGAATGGGAGCGTAGTTTTGGATTTTCCGGACATGACCATTCGTACGATTTATTACAAACAGAAGATGGTGGATTTTTCTTTATTGGATTTTTAGATATTACAGCAGCAAAAGGAGAAGGTAATTTTGGGAAAAATAATGCCTCAACACGTCATGGTGTGGGGGAGTATTGGGGAACAAAATTAGATAGCTCAGGAAATTTGGAATGGCGCAGATACTTTGGCGGCACTAATAATGATAGAGCACATGCAGTAGTACAGGCTAATGACGGGGGATTTGTATTGACAGGGTTTTCAGAAAGCAACGATTTTGATATTTCGAATAGCAAAGGAAGCTATGATTTTTGGGTAATAAAAATTAATGATAAAGGCACATTGCTTTGGGAGCGTTCTTTTGGAGGAACAGAAATTGAGGTTTCTAATGCAATAACAAAGACAAATACTAATGAATATGTAATCGTAGGGCAGACTTTTAGTGATAATGGAGATGTTTCAAAAAATAATGGAGGTTCTGATATTTGGGTATTAAAAATTGATGATACGGGGAATATGCTTTGGGAACAGTCTTTTGGAGGAACAGAGTTTGATTCAGGTGAAGGAGTTAGTGTACTTAAGAATGATGGATTTATTATTTCTGGAAATTCAAAAAGTGAAGATAAAGATGCAATGACAAATGCTGGAGAGAACGATATGTGGCTATTAAGAACAGATGCGAATGGAAAGCTCCTTTGGCAGGGTTCTTTTGGTGGATCTGGGTTAGATTATGGTTTTGATACTGTAGAAACAAATGAAAAAGCAATTGTTTTGGTAGGAGAAAGCGCAAGTACAGATTTTAAAAATCTTCAGAATAAAGGAAAAACAGACGTGGTGGTTATAAAAATAAAGTAGTAATTGAAAAGAAATTACGACGCTATATTTTAAAGTAAATACTCAATTTCTAAATATAGGGAAGTAGAACCTAGGAAATATTTTTTCATCCAACAAAAGTGACAGGGAGTCAAAGACAATTAAGTTTTCATCTTGAATTTTCAAATTACCTTATTTTTTATTTTGAACAGGTCACTTTTTGATAGAGAAAGTCTATGGTTTCATAGTTATATTAATGCAAGGAAATGGTATAAGCAACGACTTATATAGTATATTTGCAAACTATTTATATTTAATCTAGTCAGGTATGATTAAAGTATCAGAAACAGCGAAAAATCGTGTTGTAATGCTAATGACCGAAGAAGGCTTCGATTCACAAAATGATTTTGTTCGAGTTGGGGTAAAAAGCGGTGGTTGCAGCGGTTTGTCTTACGAATTAAGTTTTGATGACAAATTCTCAGAAACCGATAAATTGTTCGAGGATAATTCCGTAAAAATTATTGTAGACAAGAAGAGTTTCTTGTATTTGGTTGGGACAACTTTGGAGTATTCTGGAGGTCTTAACGGAAAGGGATTCGTTTTCAATAACCCTAATGCACAAAGAACTTGTGGTTGTGGGGAAAGTTTTTCATTATAAATTTTCCGTTTAGGAAATTTAAAGAGAGATTATGGCATATACAGAGAAAGAATTACAGAAAGAGTTAGAAACCAAAGAATACGAGTACGGTTTTTACACAGATATAGAGTCGGACACTTTTCCAAAAGGACTAAGTGAGGAAATAGTTATTGCAATTTCTAAACGAAAGGAAGAGCCACAATGGATGACCGATTGGAGGCTTGAAGCGTACAAGATTTGGAAAGAAATGAAGGAGCCAGAATGGGCTAACGTCACTTATGAGAAACCTAATTTTCAGGATATTTCATATTATTCTGCTCCAAATAGCAAACCAAAGTACGACAGCTTAGACGAGGTGGATCCAGAATTATTGGACACTTTTAAACGACTAGGTATTTCTTTAGATGAGCAAAAAAAATTAGCTGGTGTAGCCGTCGATATTGTAGTAGATTCAGTTTCTGTAGCAACAACGTTTAAAAAGACGTTGGCAGAAAAAGGAATTATTTTCTGTTCCATTTCGGAGGCAATACGGGAACACGGAGAATTGGTAAAAAAGTATTTAGGAACAATTGTACCTAGAAAAGATAATTTTTATGCAGCATTAAATTCAGCTGTATTTTCAGATGGATCTTTCTGTTATATTCCAAAAGGGGTACGTTGTCCAATGGAATTATCTACCTATTTTAGAATTAACCAGGCAGGGACAGGGCAGTTTGAAAGAACATTGCTAATTGCAGATGAAGAGAGTTATGTAAGTTATTTGGAAGGATGTACTGCACCGTCTAGAGATGAGAATCAATTACATGCCGCTGTGGTAGAATTGATAGCTTTAGATAAATCTGAAATTAAATATTCTACAGTTCAGAATTGGTACCCAGGAAATAAAGAAGGAAAAGGTGGCGTCTTCAATTTTGTGACAAAAAGAGGTTTGTGCGAAAATCACGCAAAAATTTCTTGGACACAAGTAGAAACAGGATCAGCTGTAACTTGGAAATACCCATCTTGTATTTTAAAAGGAGATTATTCAATTGGAGAGTTTTATTCCATTGCAGTAACCAATAATTACCAGCAGGCAGATACAGGAACGAAAATGATTCATTTAGGAAAAAACACAAAGAGTGTTATTATTTCTAAAGGTATTTCTGCAGGAAAATCTCAGAATAGTTATAGAGGATTAGTACAAATTAGTAGTAGAGCCGAGAATGCTAGGAATTTCTCACAATGCGATTCATTGTTAATGGGAGACCAGTGTGGGGCGCATACATTTCCGTATATAGAAGTAAAAAATAAATCGGCACTAGTAGAGCACGAAGCTACTACAAGTAAAATAGGAGAAGATCAAATTTTCTATTGTAACCAACGAGGTATAAATACAGAAAAAGCAATTGCATTAATTGTTAATGGGTTTAGTAAAGAAGTATTAAATAAGCTTCCGATGGAGTTTGCCATTGAGGCCCAGAAATTATTAGAAATTAGTTTAGAAGGTTCGGTAGGATAGGTAGTACAAAGAAAATAAGCACAGTTAATATAATTTAGAACACAGATCAGATGTTAAAGATTACAAATCTGCATGCAGGTATAGAAGCAAAAGAGATATTAAAAGGGATTAACTTAGAAATTAAAGCAGGAGAAGTACATGCTATTATGGGACCAAATGGTTCAGGAAAAAGTACTTTGTCTGCAGTGATAGCAGGAAATGAGAATTTTGAAGTAACAGAAGGAACCATTTCTTTAGAAGGAGAAGATTTAGAAGAATGTTCCCCAGAAGAAAGAGCTCATAAAGGAATTTTCTTATCGTTTCAGCACCCAGTTGAAATACCAGGAGTTTCAGTCACCAATTTTATTAAAACGGCAATTAACGAATCTCGTAAGGCACAAGGTTTAGAAGATATGCCAGCCAAAGAAATGTTGAAAGAGATTCGTGAAAAATCTGATTTGTTAGAAATAGACAGAAAATTTTTGTCTAGATCATTAAATGAAGGATTTTCAGGAGGAGAGAAGAAGAGAAATGAAATATTTCAAATGGCAATGTTAAATCCAAAATTAGCCATTTTAGATGAAACAGATTCAGGTTTGGACATTGATGCTCTTAGAATTGTAGCAAATGGGGTTAACAAGTTAAAAAGCGAAAAAAATGCAGTAATTGTTATTACGCATTACCAACGTTTGTTAGATCATATAGTTCCAGATTTTGTTCACGTATTGTTCAATGGGAAAATTGTAAAATCGGGTACTAAAGAATTAGCTTTAGAGCTAGAGCAGAAGGGTTACGATTGGATTAAAAAAGAAACTACCGTTTAAAAAACATGAAGTTAGCAGTATCGATTGATGGCATTAGATCAGCAATAGAAAACTGTCCACGGAAAACAGAATTAAAGATGGATTTGAAAGAAAAACTAGTTTCTTCCTTTATTGCTTTTGAAGACGGAGTAGATGTAGATACTCCTGTGCACGAAATAAGAACAGAGGCAATAAAAGTATTTGAAGAAAAAGGATTTCCAAATAAAAAGCAGGAAGCTTGGAAGTATACCTCTCTTAATGCTTTGTTGAAAAATGATTTTAGCATTTTTCCAAAAGAGGAAGCAGCCTTAGAGTTTAAAGATGTAAAAAAATACTTTTTGCATGATGTAGATACTTTTAAGATTGTTTTTATAGACGGGGTTTACAGTTCATATTTTTCAGAAACTACACATGATGGTATTGATGTTTGTTTAATGAGTTCTGCATTAACCAAGGATAAATACAGACCAGTTATTGAAAATTATTTCAATAAAATAGCTAAGAAAGATGAAACTTTAACCTCTTTGAATACTGCGTTTTCTAAAGAAGGAGCTTTTATTCATATTCATAAAAATAAAGCAGCAGATAAACCAATTCAAATTGTTCATTTTGCTACGGGTAAAGAGGGAGCATTATTGTTACAACCACGTAATTTGATTATTGTAGATGAGAATTCGCATGTACAAATAATTGAAAGACATCAGTCACTTTCATCTAATGAAGTGCTAACAAATTGTGTTACCGAAATTTTCGCAGACAAAAGAGCAATAGTAGATTATTATAAAATTCAGAATGATGTACAAACAGCATCATTAGTAGATAATACTTATATCTCTCAAGAAGGGAATAGCCATGTTTCTATACATACATTTTCTTTTGGAGGGAAATTAATAAGAAACAATCTCAACTTTTACCAAAAAGGAGAATATATAGATTCTACCTTAAAAGGGATTACTATTATAGGAGAAAAGCAGCATGTAGATCATTATACCTTAGTGCATCATATGGAACCAAATTGTGAAAGTCACCAGGATTACAAAGGTATTTTTTATGATAAAAGTGTCGGTGTTTTCAACGGAAAAATAATAGTAGATCAAAAGGCACAAAAAACGAATGCTTTTCAAAAGAACAACAATGTTTTAGTAAGTAATGGTGCAACTATTAATGCTAAACCACAGTTAGAGATATTTGCAGATGACGTAAAATGTTCTCATGGTTGTACAATAGGACAATTGAATAGAGAGGCTTTATTTTATCTTCAATCTAGAGGGATTCCTAAAAAAGAAGCAGGAGCATTATTAATGTACGCGTTTGCTAATAATGTATTGGAAAGTGTAAAAATTCCAGAGTTAAAAGTTCGTTTAAATAAGATAATTGCTATGAAACTAGGGGTGAGTTTAGGATTTGATCTTTAGTAGTTTTTCATAGGATTAACCCAAACCTGTCAGAACGAGTAGTATCGGGATGTCTTTGAATACAGAAAAAGGATGACAAAAATATTGGATATTAATGCCATAAGGGAAGATTTTCCTATTCTAAAAAGAAAAGTAAACGGAAAATCATTAGTCTATTTTGATAATGCAGCTACATCTCAAACGCCAAAGCAAGTTATAGATGTAATTGTAGATTACTACAGTTCTTATAATGCAAATATTCATAGAGGAGTGCATTCGCTTTCTCAGGAAGCAACAGACGCTTATGAGCAAGCAAGGCTAAAAATACAGGCACATTTTAACGCCGCTAAAGCTCATGAAATAATTCTAACATCAGGAACTACCCATAGTATTAATTTGGTAGCAAATGGATTTACAGCATTATTAAAAGAAGGAGATGAGATAATTGTTTCAGCAATGGAGCATCACTCTAATATAGTGCCATGGCAAATGCTATGCGAGCGTACAGGAGCAGTACTTAAAGTCATTCCAATGACAGAAGAAGGAACTTTGCAAATGGATGCTTATAGCGAATTACTTTCCGACCGTACCAAAGTTGTATTCTGCAATCATGTTTCAAATGCTTTGGGAACGGTAAATCCTATAAAAGAAATTATAGAGCAAGCCCATAAAGTAGGTGCTGCGGTTTTAATAGATGGTGCTCAGGCAGCTCCTCATATTAAAGCAGATGTCCAAGAATTGGATGTTGATTTTTATGTAGTTTCTGCACATAAAATGTGTGGACCTACAGGCGTTGGTATGCTCTACGGAAAAGAAGAGTGGTTAAATAAATTGCCACCATACCAAGGAGGTGGAGAAATGATTGTTGAGGTAACTTTTGAAAAAACTACCTATGCAGATCTACCTCATAAATTTGAAGCAGGAACACCAAATATTTGTGGTGGAATTGCTTTTGGGGCAGCTTTAGATTATATGAATTCTATTGGTTTTTCTGAAATAGCAGCATATGAGAACGAGCTATTAGAGTATGCTACGGTAAAACTTTTAGAAGTAGAAGGACTAAAAATATATGGAACAGCCGCGGACAAAACTGCGGTAATATCTTTTAATATTGAAGGACTTCACCCATATGATATTGGATCGATTGTAGATAAATTAGGGATAGCAGTACGTACAGGGCACCATTGTGCACAACCAATAATGGATTTCTACAAAATTCCTGGAACCGTAAGAGCTAGTTTCAGTTTTTATAACACTAAGGAAGAAATAGATGTTATGGTTGCGGGAATAGAGAGAGCTAGAGCAATGTTGTTGTAAAGTCTATCTATTTTGTTATCATATTCTTAAACAAGGCATAACCATTAATAGTTATCGTATTTTTGTATAACATTAATTTTTCTTCAATTTGTGGAATTAGGTTGACTATTGAAGAGTTTTACAGTCACTATTTATGAGCATAAAAGAAATACAAGATGAAATAGTAGAGGAGTTTTCTATGTTCGATGATTGGATGCAGCGGTACGAGTACATGATAGATTTAGGGAAATCATTGCCTTTAATAGAAGAACAATACAAAATAGAGGGCAATATTATTAAAGGTTGTCAAAGTAAAGTATGGGTTCATGCGGAGTTAAAAGAGGATAAATTGGTGTTTACTTCAGATAGTGATGCCATTATAACCAAAGGAATAATTGCAATTTTAATTCGAGTTTTTAGTAACCAGAAACCGATGGATATCATAGAATCTGACACTAATTTTATAGATGAAATTGGCTTAAAAGAACATTTATCACCAACTAGAGCAAACGGGTTAGTAAGTATGATTAAGCAATTAAAATTATACGCTATTGCCTACCAAACGCAATTGAGTTAAAAAAATAGAAATGAGCGAAACAAAAATAGATGTAGAAGAATTAGGGGAGAAAATAGTAAAGGTAATAAAGACTATTTATGATCCAGAAATCCCTGTAGACATATACGAGTTGGGATTAATATACGATGTGTTTGTAAATGAGGATTACGAAGTGAAAATATTAATGACACTTACAACACCCAATTGCCCTGTGGCGGAGACTTTACCAGTAGAAGTAGAAGAGAAGGTGAAATCTTTAAATGTGGTAAAAGATGCCGAGGTAGAAATTACTTTTGATCCTCCATGGACGCAAGAATTAATGAGTGAAGAGGCTAAATTAGAATTGGGACTTTTGTAGTCCTGAGTTATAATAAGAACTATTAATTAGATGTCTGAAGAAATAATAAATAGAGTTGCAAAAAGTAAGTTAGTTACTTTTAATTTGGAAGATTACTATCCAGAAGGGCAACGCGTATTTTTGGATATAAAAGATTGGTTGTTTGAGGGTATTATTTTAAGGGAAAAAGAGTTTAGAGATTTTTTGGTAGCCCATGATTGGGAACAATATCAAAATTGTTATGTTGCTCTTGGTTGTTCTACAGATGCTATTGTCCCAGGATGGGCATATATGTTAGTAGCAACAAAATTGCAACCATTTGCAAAAAAGTCTTTGGTTGGTAGTTTGGAAAATATGGAAACTTCCATATACCAAACTATAATAGAAAATCTGGACATTTCTGATTTTAAGGACAAGCCAGTAATTATAAAAGGGTGTAGTAATAGACCCGTTCCTGCCAATGCCTACCTCTTGGTTACTTCTAAAATACAATTGGTAGCAAAGAGTATTATGTATGGGGAAGCGTGTTCTTCAGTTCCTTTATTTAAAAAGAAAAAATAGGTATCAACTTTGATATTTATCTACAATTATTACATTTGCATACTATAAAAAAACACTAACAAAATGAAAAATTCAGTATTAGCATTTGTATTTATGCTAGGCTTAACAGCTATTAATGCCCAAACAAAAGAAGAATTATTGGCGCAACAGGAACCAAAAAAAGATTCTATTAATGCAATTCAAGGAAGAGTTGATGCATTGCAAGGAAAGATAGATGCACTGCCAGGTTGGAGAAAGGGAGCTTTTGGAACTATTGGAGGAAATCTTGCAGGCTATAACAATTGGTATTCTAAAGGAGCAGCAAACTCTGCAACAGGAAACATTGGATTTACAGTAAACGCTTTTGCTAATTTGATTGAAGATAAATTTTTCTGGAGAAATTCAGCAAATGTAAATCTAAGTTGGGTAAAGTTAGATGATAAGGATAATTCAGACGATAGCGATAGTTTTGAAGGAGCAACAGATATTTTCAGTATATCTTCATTGTACGGGCATAAATTAAGTGAAAAGTTCGCTATATCTGCATTAGGAGAGTATAGAACAACCATTATTGATAATTTTAATGACCCTGGATATTTAGATATAGGTGTTGGTGCTACTTGGACTCCTATAAAAGATTTGGTAGTGGTTATACACCCATTAAACTACAATTTTGTTTTTAGTTCAGGAGATAGTGTCTATGAATCTTCACTTGGAGCAAAAATAGTAGCAGACTACACAAGACAAGTAGGGGCAGTTAGTTTTAAAACAAATCTTTCTTTATTTCAAAGTTACAAGAGTGGCGACTATTCAAATTGGACATGGACCAACGCTTTTGGATACAAATTATGGAAAGGTATAGGCGTGGGCTTCGATTTTGGTCTTAGAAGTAACAAGCAAGAAGCACTAAACTATGCGTTAAACACATTGAAAGATACAAATGCTACTTTTTCTAGCATTGATAACAAGCTACAAACTTATTGGTTGTTTGGATTAAATTATTCTTTATAAAAAGGATAAACCAATATTAGATATAAAAAAAAAGCCCTCCATTAGAGGGCTTTTTAGGTAAAGTAGGTTTCGTATTTTAAAATGCCAATTCGGGGGAAATAACATTTTGCAGGTTAAGTATTGGTTTGTTCTTTGGGGATAAACACTTACTTAAATACACTGTAAAGGTATATTGATTTTGCAATTTTCTTGGATTATTGTTGCGAGCCAACGGGGAATTGTTGCGAAAATTTTAATGGTATACTTTGTCCGATGAATGGTATAAATATCTTTGTTATGTCTTACAAAATTATAAAAATGTAGGAGAAATATGGTTTTGACACCACGAGTATAGTTGGAGAAAAAAAAGAGATATAAAAAAGCCCTCTAATAGAGGGCTTTTTAAGTAAAAGTAGGTTTTTGTTTTTTGATCTGCAGTTTAAACGCCGATTTGGGAATCAAAGCATTTAATAGGTTAAGTATTGGTTTGTTTTGGGGTAAACACTTACTTAAATACACTACAAAGGTACATTGACCTTCCTCTTTTTTTGAAATATTTGTTGCCAACTAAGGTAGATTTGTTGCGAAAATTTAAACGGTATTCTTTATCCGACAAACGACATTATAAGAGCCGGAATGTAGTCTAAAAGCTACTGTTTTTTCTTTTCAAAATATTAAAATCCAAGAAATAGACCATTTTTAAAGAGATTGTATTGCTGCTATTTTCTTTTAAGGTCGATTTTAGATTATCAAAGTATGAAGATGCTACTTCATTGTTATAAAAATTTGCGCCGTATTTATAACCTAAACTAATTTCACTTACAGGAGCAAATTGCCATTTTGCTATAAAATCAATATTAAACTGGTTAAAATTACCATCGTAATCATCCACATTAATAGTGTAATCGTTTTCTGCTAAAGAACCATTATCCAATAGGGTGTATTGTTTTTTATAATCAACTTGAATCCAATAGTGTCTAAATCGTGCAGTTATGTTCAGCTTTGAATTTAATGTATAATTTATCTGTAGCGCATTGGTTAGTTCAGCAACGCTGCGATGACCGAAAATGATAGCTTCACTTTGTTTTGTAATATGCCCAGCACTGTTTGGGTTTTTCGTATAATCCTGTTCAAATTTTAGATATAAGTGTTGTCCTAGTCTAGCTCTTAAACCATACCCAGCTACAAATTCATTCGTATATAAGGAATCATCTAAATAGTTAACAGCAACGAGATATCCTGCAAAAGATAGGTTTTTGTTCTGGTTGGTCTGATATTCTAGAACTGTTTCTGTAAATGCGGGTTTATTAAAGTGACGGTCCTTAACTCTGGCTTCATAAAAATTCATTCCTTTTTGAACATAGGTGAATGTAGCCCATGCATTATGGTTTTTCTTTTTAAAAGTCGCATTCGTCAGTAATTTATAATAGGTCTGCTCATTTTTAAGTAGACTATAATAATAACTTTGAGAATGGTCAAAGTTTATTTGATACCTAGAAAATATTTTTTTAGGATTGTTATTGGTATAGGCTATATTGCCTCTAAAGGTAAGGTTGTTGTTTCTAGAAAGAAAGCCGAAATCATTTGGGTCATAATCTTCATCTAGTAATTTTGCTGAAAAACCACCAGTCCAATTTCCACTAACTTTAGAGAGGTAAGCAAAGTATTGATGACCAAACACATTTTCTTTATCTGAAAAGTATTTTTGAGAAATGGCCTTTTTAAAATACATGGAATAGGTTCTGTTCTTATTATACCACCTGTAGAGCACAGCGGTTAAGTTGGCATCGTAATCACTGCCATTTCTTATAACGGAGTTGTTTAGAAATGTAATGGAGGAATTATTTTTTAACGTTTTGTCCAAAACAATGGAATTGTAATTACTCAATGGGTTTGTTTGTGCTTTTCGAGTTTCGTTCGTAGCCGTATTTTTTAGGATTGCTTCGCTCTTTGCTGTAATTCCATTTAAGAATCCGATCGATAATCCGTTAGCCGATTTTCCAGTAACCTTAATTAAATTTAGAATATTGGACGATATCGGATTGCTAAAGATTTCTTCATTGGAGCCAAGGACAATGTTATTTTTGTTTATTGGAGTGCCACCAATACGTCTGGTATACAAGTAGCCTCCTTTGTCAAAAATTTCTGTTCCTTCTACAAAAAATTGTCTATTTTCGTTGTATTTCACTTCGAAGGGAGATAAGTTGAAAACTTCGTCGTCCGAAGGAGCCTGACTAAAATCAGGAATTAAGGAAGCATCAAGAGTATAAGCATTTTTGTGGACATATTTTAAATCCAATCCGCCATTAAAAGTTGTCTTGCTAGATCCATTTGGGCTCTTTTCGTTGACTATGGAGATAAAAGGATATAGGGACAAGTTTAATGGAGGGTTAATCTGCTGTAGGCCTTTTAATTTTCCAAACTGATTTAAAAACCCATCAACTTCTGGTTTTACTGGGTTCCAAAAAGATTCTTCGTTAAGTTTTGTAGAGACACGTTGAAAATTGATTTTAAAATTGCTCAAATCTTCCTTAGGGAACCTAATACTGTTAAAAGGAATTTTGATTTCTACCACCCATTTGTCATTGTAAATTTTAATCTTACTTTCCCAAACCACATTAAAATTTGTATAGCCTTGGTTTTCACTTAGTTTTTCATCAAACTGTACACCTGCAGCAGTCACCGTAAAATCATAACCTTCTTTCGTATTGCCAAAAGGGTCTATTTGGAGACCAAAAAAGTCGGTGTTTCCCAAGTCATCTCTAGCAGTCAGTTGGCTGTTTATTTCATCTTTATTCTGTGTGTAGAGTACACCCATAACATACAGATAACTTTGATCATATAATAAAGCTATTTCCGTTTTTCGTATAGAAGGTTTCCCATTTTCTGGTTTAAGTTGAACAAAATTTCCACGTTTTAAATGTTGTTTCCAGTCAGGCTCATTAATCTCACCATCAATTTTAATGGTGGCTGTGGTGGGGTGAATTGTTATCGATTTTTGTGCAAATGCAGAGCTAAGTGAAAAAAGTATCAACATAGTTATTAAGATAAAATTGCCAATGCTGTTGTTCTTGTCTTTGTATAGTGATGAAATCATAATTAGGTGGTTTATTTTTGGGACAAATGTGCAACCCTTTCATAGATAAACAGGTTAAGCCCAGGTTAACAGGAGAGTTAATGTATTTTGATATGTTACATGTTTATATTAACCTATAAGAGGGAATCCAATAATGACGATACGTACCAGAGAGATTAACGTTAATACACGGTTAATGCTTCAATTTTCCATGGCGACATTAGCCTTTATGGGTACTTTTGGAGCATCTATTGGAAGTAGAACAGAAAATTACACCCATAATAGAGGGAAGAAATAAAATGAAGAATAAAACAACCATATTAATTACAGTAGCAATTTTGGCATTACTGTCCCTTTCGGTGATTCAGGCGTATTTAATAAACAATACCTATCAATTAAAAAACCGGGCATTTACTCAAGAAGCAGATGATGCTATTTCCGATATTGATAATATTTATAAATTGGATTCTTTATTCGATATATGGAGTGAAGACCTGCAAAACCATTTGGCAGATTATAAGAACAGCAGGATTACGAAAGAAGAAGTGGTAAAAAGACTAAAGATAAAAGCAGACAGTCTTGATCTTAGATACAACAATTATTATAGGCAAGAAGTAAAGGCTTTAAATTTAGGGTATGAATTGAGGCACAAAAAAAAGATAAAGAGCATTCTTATTTTTGAAGGGTTACATGTTGACACCATATTCGTTTCGAAAAAGGACAACAACTTAAAATTGTTTGGTGAAAATTTTGAGGAAACAAATGCCAAGATCATAAATGTTTCACGCTTGTTCAACGAGCATGAATTCGTGCAGCGAGACGGGGAAAACATTACTATGAGCTCTTTTGACCTTGAGGTGAAAATGGAAAGTTTAATGCTAATTAAAGATTCTAAAAGTATTGTTCTAAGGAGAATGATTTCCCTTCTCCTTATTTCCGTTTTTATTTTCTTATTTGTTACCAGTCTGTTTTATTACTCTATTAAAAGTTTGATCAATCAGAAAAAAATAGCGGCAATAAAAACAGATTTCATCAACAATATTACCCACGAATTAAAAACACCTTTGGCCACATTAGGAATTGCAACGAAGATTTTAAAATCGGAGGAAATAAAAAACTCCCCTGAGGCATTTACAAATACATTGCATATAGTAGATAGGCAAAATAACCGCCTACAAAAACTTATTGATCAGGTAATGACAAATAGTTTAAGCGCAACGGAAATTGTTTTAAGCAAAGAGCAGATAATAGACAACACCTATTTTAATAATCTAATAGAAGATTTTAAACTGGCCACACAGCATAATGCTATAGTTATTAAAAATGACGTTTTTGTGCCAGAAGTGCTCTTGCGAATAGATACGTTTCATTTTACGACCGCCCTATTAAATATATTGGACAATGCGGTTAAATATGGGAAGGAAGGTACAGAAATCATCATAAAAACAGTATTGAAGAATAATGACTACGTAATCAGCATCAGCGATAATGGTCTAGGAATTTCAGTAAAAGATCAAGAATACATCTTTGATAAATTTTTTAGGGTAAATGAAGGAAATGTACATGACGTTAAGGGTTTGGGACTTGGGTTGTATTATACAAGTCAGATAGTGAAGACACATCATGGATCTATTTCCATAGAAAGTCAACCAAATAAGGGAGCAATTTTCACAATTAAAATACCGATACTATAATGGATAAGAGACATGTTCTATTAGCGGAAGACGACTTTGATTTTGGAAGTATTTTAAAACAATACTTAGAAATACATAATTTTAAAGTGACTTGGGCAAAGGATGGTAAAGAAGGATTGGAACAGTTTGTAAAAGCATCTAAGGGAAATGAAATGTACAGCATTTGTGTTTTTGATGTTATGATGCCTAAACTAGACGGATTTACACTGGCCGAAAAAGTATTGGAAATAAATCCTGAAATCCCGTTTGTTTTTTTAACGGCAAAAAAGATGAAGGAAGATAAAATTAAAGGGTTAAAATTAGGAGCCGATGATTATATCGTAAAGCCCTTTGAAGCGGACATATTGGTTTTGCGACTAAAAAATATATTGAAAAGAACGAGTAATCCAAAAACGAACCATCAATCAAAAAACAATAACAGTCACAACATAGGGTCTTACGTTTTTGACCCATTAAATCACCACCTTAAATTAAAAGATGAGGTACAACACATTACAGAAAAAGAGGTTCAATTGATACAATATTTATATCAGCATAGGAACCGAATGATCAAAAGAGACGACCTCCTTGTAGACGTATGGGGAAGCGATGATTTCTTTTCAGGTAGAAGTATGGACGTATTTATCAGTAGACTACGTAAGTACTTTAACCAAGACCCCAACATTAGCATTGAAAGCACGCGAGGTGTTGGACTAACATTTACAATTACAAATGCGACAAGCATGTAGAGAAACCACATTGCATGGGAAAATCAGCTCTGCTATAAAAGATAGCGCCTTAAATAATTAAGGAAAACAGGATGAAACGCTTATGACTTATATGTGACCATTAAAACAATAAACTTATGAAAACAATAGCAACAATAATAATAGGATTTTTAGCATTCGGAATAACAGCGAGTAATGCGCAGATAATACCAAAACCTCCAAAAACACCAAATACAACGTCTTCAACATCTAGTTCTTATTCAATGAGTACCTCGTCGAGCGGTGATAATGTACAAAGTACAAACGTCTCAATATCAGTTAGTAATTCTGATCGGGCATATACATTAAAAGCACGCTGTTCATCATCAAAAATGAAGGAGGTCAAGACGTTTTTATTAAAAGAAATGGGAAGAAATAATCTAACGACAACTGGGGGTCAATATAACTGGGAAGCAAATTCGAATAAAAACAGGGTTTATGATATCAGTGTAAGTAATAAACGGCTAACAATGTTTATAGACAAAGAAGTTGCATCGACAAGTCTGGTGAGGAAATTTGAAGATATGGGTCTAATTATTAGAAGTATCATCTCGGGGGACAATGACCAGGGGAATACACAGCGCGAAGCTGATCAAATGCAACGGGAAGCGGATAGAATGCAGAGAGATGCCGATAGAATGAAAAAAGAAGCAACACGAATGCAAAGAGCTGCAGATAAGGATAATTCTAAAAATTATGAAGAGGATGCCATTCGTTTTGAAGCAGCAGCAAAACGAATGGAAGAGGATGCAAAACAAATGGAAGAAGAAGCAAAACACAATGGAGGAGTCCCTAACATTGTAAAATTATTATTGGACGCACCTAAAACCAATTATGCCAATAAATTTGTTGGAGCAAATACAAATTGGGTATGGCCTTCATTTCAGAAAGCGGTTATTTCAAAACTTATCAAGGATGGTTTTATAAAAAACGAACGGAATATTAATTTTACTAAAGACCATACCGGAATGTATATAAATGGAGAAAAGTTAACAATTTATCAAGAGAAAAGGTATAATCAATTATTTAATGAGCACCGTGTTTTTGATGGGAGGGATTTCAGTTTCCATAAAAAAGGGACCCATATTATTGTTATTAGTGGTCCGATAAAAGTGGAACGTTTTTTTGAAAACTTAAAAGACGAGGGTTATATTACCTCGTTAGCTGAGAAATTTAAATTAGAGATAAACGGGGATACGATAGTACATAATGGAGTAGCGCTATCCAAGGAAAAAGTAGCCATATACAATGGGCTTCTTCAAAAGAATGGTATTATACCAGCTCCAGGCAAAATTATTGAAATAATAAAGAAAGACAACTACCAAGTAGGGTATAACTTAAAAGGCAGGGGGCTTTTAGGTACTTTTGTTATGAACGATTAAACATTATTCATATTCATCTAAATACTCTGGATATAAGAAGTTGTTATATGGAAAACGTGTAACATGTATATCCCTAACCTCGGCATAGACTCTTTTTTTAAAATCCTCTAAATTTTCTTTGTTCAAGGCAGAAATAAATAAAGCTCTATCTCCAACCTTTTCCATCCATGTTTTTTTCCACTCTTCAAGGGTAAAGTGTTTGTTGGTCTTTTCTGTTATTAAATCATCTTCATCAATGGTTTCATGTTCGTATTGGTCAATTTTATTGAAAACAAAAATGGTCTTTTTATCAGCACTTTTTATTTCATCCAAAATTTTATTGACCGCATTAATCTGGTCTTCAAAATTTGGGTGGGATATATCTACAACATGGAGAAGTAAATCTGCTTCACTTACTTCGTCTAAGGTGCTTTTAAAGCTCTCTACTAGCTGTGTAGGGAGTTTACGAATGAATCCAACAGTATCACTTAAAAGAAAAGGTAAGTTGCCAAGAACAACCTTTCTAACAGTGGTATCTAAAGTCGCGAAAAGTTTATCTTCTGCAAAAACATCACTTTTACTAATGACATTCATTAGTGTAGATTTTCCAACATTTGTATAACCAACAAGAGCAACACGTACTAAAGAACCACGATTACTACGTTGTGTTCCCATTTGTTTGTCAATCTTTAATAGCTTTTTTTTGAGTAAAGAAATTCTATCTCGAACGATACGTCTATCAGTTTCAATTTCGGTTTCGCCAGGGCCGCGCATTCCAATTCCACCTTTTTGTCGTTCTAAGTGGGTCCATAGGCCTTTAAGTCTAGGAAGAAAGTATTCATATTGTGCTAATTCCACTTGTGTACGCGCGTAACTTGTTCGTGCACGTTGCGCAAAAATATCTAAAATAAGAGTTGTCCTGTCCAAAATTTTACAACCTAAGAGTTCTTGTATATTTCGTTGTTGTCCAGGAGTTAATTCATCATCAAATATGACGGTTCCAACATTATGTTCTTCAACATAGGAAGCAATTTCTTGTATTTTTCCTGTTCCAATGTATGTTTTAGGGTTTGGAGCATCTAGACGCTGTGTAAAGCGAGTTAAGACTTCTCCGCCTGCGGTATAGGTAAGGAATTCTAATTCGTCTAAGTAATCTTTTACTTGCCTTTCGTCTTGTCCTTGGTTAATTACACCTATGAGAACTGATTTCTCATAGGTAATAGCTTCTTTTTCTAGCATCCCGAATAGTTAAAGTGCAAATCTAATCAATACTTAGCTAGGGATTTTCGTATTTTTGGCATCCATTTAAAAAAAAGAGTAATTTGCTCTTTAATAGATATGAAAAATAGCCAATGTTATACACAGTAGCTTTTTATAATTTAGAAAATTTATTTGATACGATAGATGACCCTCATACTTTGGATGATGATTTTACACCAAAGGGAAAGAAGCGTTGGACAAACCGTAGATATGAAAAGAAACTCTATAAGTTAGCGACTACGATTTCTAAAATTGGAGTTGAATCGGCTGGTGGCCCACCTATATTACTTGGTATTTCTGAAGTAGAAAACGCAGAAGTAGTTAGTGATTTAATTTCTTCGGAACCATTAAAAGAGTACAACTATAAGTTTGTGCATTATGATTCTCCTGATGAAAGAGGCATAGATACTGGATTAATATATTGCAGTAAGCATTTTGAATTGCTTTTTTCTGAGCCAATTCATTTACACGTAAAGAATCCTAATGGAGCAGTAGATACCACCAGAGATATATTGTATGTTTATGGAAAATTAAATGGAGAAGAGGTGCATATTTTTGTAAATCATTGGCCTTCTAGAAGAGATGGGGATGAAGAAACTGCTTATAAAAGAATAAAAGCGGCAAATACAATTAAAATGTACATGAATACCCTTGAAGAAGAACATAAAAATCCCAATTATATAGTTATGGGAGATTTTAATGACGATCCAACTTCTGAAAGTATTAAAACATTGTTAGAGAATAGTTCTTTATACAACCCAATGGAAAAGTTGCTTTCTCCAGATAGAGGTAGTGCTAGTTATAGAAAAGGTTGGAACCTATTTGATCAAATAATAATTTCTCATAACTTCTTAAATTATGAAAAAGGTACACATAGTTTTGATGTTGCCGAGATTTATGATGAAGAGTATTTAACGGAATTTAAGGGAAAGTACAAAGGGAACCCCTATAGAACGTATGTCGGCGGAAGGTATTTAGGTGGTTTTAGTGATCATTTTCCAGTATTCCTACAATTGAAGCTAAATAGCTAGTATTCCTATATTTCTTGTATTGAATTTATAAACTGGATGCTTATCGGGTGATCATTCGTGTAAGCTTCTATAAGGGCACATTGGTAATTTGTAAGTATTTCCTGTCTTAGAAAGTAGTCTGACCACATCTATTTAAAGTTTCACAACATTCATCTTGCCGTTTATCGAAAAAAACATGCATTTTATCGATAAATTTAGGGTTTAGTGGTATTATTGTAGTCCAAATCCTACTGTTTTTAAAATGGACTATTCAAGAAACATACAAAGCACGGCATTCAAATGTCTTTTACTCTTATTATTTTGCTTTATCTCCCTTAGCTGTTTCAGTCAGTCAGCACTACAATCAAAAAAAATTATAGAAACATATAAATCGTCCAAAATAACAACTCTTACTTCAAAGTTAGAAAGAGAGTATACGATAAATAGGAAAAATACATTGCGTTTAGCAAAACAGAATGGTTGGAAAATTTCAGAAAAACTACCGAATGGTGATTATATTGAACTTCAAGAGATAGGTATAGACGGAACACCAATTTATTATACGACTTTGAATGATAACGTTAGTAATGTTACAAGAGCCAATACACTTTACAATACGGGAGTATCAAACTTACAGATTAGTGGAGAGGGAATGCGAATAGGAGTGTGGGATGCAGGTGTTGCACTTACAAATCATCAAGAATTTGGAACAAGAGCAGAAATAGGGGACTATACTAATACTATTAATTCTCATGCTACAATGGTTATGGGAACTCTTATCGCTTCTGGAATAAAAGAAAAAGCACGAGGAGTAGCTTACAAAGCCCATGCAGTTACAAATAATTGGGTTATGGATAGAGCAGAATCCGCCGCCGCCGCCGCAAATGGTCTATTAATATCAAATCATTCTTACGGAATAAAAACAGATAGAGTGCCAGATTGGTATTTTGGTGCTTATTTAAAAGTTTCGCAAGATTGGGACAAGATAATGTATAATGCGCCTTATTATCTAATGGTAACTGCTGCTGGAAATGCACAGAAGTCAGGAGATAACGATGCTCCTATATATGGTAATTCAGGAGATGGATATGATTTAATACTTGGTTTCGCAACCACAAAAAATGGGATAACCGTTGCTGCTGCAGATACTAAAATAGATAGTCAAGGAGAATTATTATCAGCAACTGCATCTAGCTATAGTAGCTATGGCCCAGTAGATGATGGCCGTATTAAACCAGACATAGCAGGAGAAGGTTTAGAAATATATTCCACGAATTCTTCCAATACTTCTAGTTATAGAACGGCGATAGGAACGTCTATGGCAACACCTGGAGTTTCCGGTTCTATGCTGTTATTACAACAGTATTATGAGCAATTGAATGCAAGCTATATGAAAGCAGCAACCTTAAAAGGTTTGGTGCTGCATAGTGCAGATGATGTGAATGCCCCTGGGCCAGATTACAAAATGGGATGGGGAGTTATGAATTCAAAAGCTGCGGCAGAAATTATAGTAAATGAAGGATATAGTTCTTCTATTTCTGAAGAAACATTAAATAGCGAGGAAAACACCTATACTATAACAGTAAATGCTAGCGGGGATGAACCTTTAATGGCTTCGATTTCTTGGACGGATCCTGCTTCTGAAAATTTAATTAGAGCAAGTGTTAATAATAGTACGCGAGCTTTGGTAAATGATTTGGACATTCGTATTACAAAGAATGGAGAAACTTTTTACCCATGGAAATTAAGTGCTCTGAATGCTGAAAATGCTGCAACCAAAGGAGATAATAGGGTAGATCCTTTTGAAAAAATAACTATAGATGCTGCCGAAGGCACCTACACTATCACGGTAACCTATAAAGGAACCTTACAAAACCAGCTACAAAATTTTTCTTTAATAGTTTCGGGAACTGCAATTACAGCATGTAGAACAGCGGTGCCTTCAGAAATATTTATAGATAAAGCAGAAGACACGTCAGTAACAATGGAGTGGGGGGCAATTGAAGATGCTCTTTTTGAAGTTCAGTACAGAGAAGAAAACACTACAACATGGACAACATTTTATACAGAGGAAACCTCTATTCTATTGGATAAATTACAGAAAGAAAAGAAATATGAGATACGTTTACGAACTTTTTGTACAGAGAATGTAGCTTCTAAATATACGAGAGGAATAGAATTCATTTTTTATGGGAAATCGACGGACTTAGTGCAACTCTTAGAAAGTAAGGAGTTTAATGAATCTTCGGAGATTGAGTTTTCTATTTATCCAAATCCTACAGTAGATAATATTACATTGGAAGGGAACCTATCTGAAAAAGCGAAATATAGTATTGTAACAACTACAGGATTAATAGTGAAACAAGGAGATGCTACAGAAGCTGAAATTAATGTTTCTAATTTGGCTACAGGTCTTTATATTTTATCTGTTCAAGACAATAATGGAAGGAAATCTTCTAAATTTTTTAAAGGATAAGACTGTTTAAATTCTTTTTATTTCATCGTCAATTAGCAAAACATCGTTTCGTAATCTTAAAAACACCTGCGCTGTAGTTATTACATCTAATTCGCAATACTTTATAATACGTTCAACATCTTTTTCTACATAAAAAACATTTTTTACTTGACTCCCATCAATATCTTCTTTTGGAGAAGGAATGCCTAGTACGTTAGCCATTAGTTTAAGAGAAGTGAAATGTTTAAAGTCACCAAATTTCCAAAGTTCCATGGTATCTAGATGTGGAATTTCCCAAGGTTTTTTACCGAATAGGTTTAGTTTGTTAGGTAGAGAAATACTATGAATAATCATTCTTCTGGCTATATAAGGGAAATCGAATTCCTTAGCATTATGTCCACATAGCACATATTTAGGGTGGTTAAAATGTCCGTTAAGTAAATTTTTAAACTCTTTAAGCAAGGTGCTTTCCTCTCCATGAAAGGTGGTCACTCTAAAAGTTCTTGTTTCGCCTTTATTGTTAAAGTAGCCGACAGATATACAAACAATCTTTCCAAATTCTGCCCAAATTCCGGCTCTATCATAAAATTCCTCAGCAGACATTTCGTCCTTGCGTTGGTATTGAGATTTATGTGCCCAAAGCTCTTGTTTGTCATCATCTAGTTCTTGAAAACTTTCGCGTTCTGGTACAGTTTCAATATCTAAAAATAAGATGTGCTCTATGTTTATTTTGTCTAACATTTAGTGTTGTTTTAGGAATATAGAAATCCTAGAGTCGTTTATTTTAACAGAATCTTTTTCTAAGTAAAAGCTTAAAGAATGAAAAATGAGCTTAGTGGATATACTGTCATTAGTAATTTCTAGAATGAAGTTTTCTTTATCTATTTTGTTTAAATTTTCACCGTGGCTAGCTAATTCTTTTAACTTTTTCTGCATAGAAATAAATAAAGCAACTTTTTTGGTCTTTTTAGAAACTAAATATAATTCGTTTCTTTTACTGCTATATTTTATATTATAATCTCCTATTTGCATATTACTATTGCCTAAGCTAGATAAAGAGATAAAGTCATCATAACCTGTAATAGAATAGCTTTTGTCACTTTTCCAGTCGTCATAATAGTAATAATTATTCTGTAAGTTATTTGCTATTTGTATTCCATTTGGATCTAGTTCAATTCCTAAAGAATCTAACATCTGTCTAGAGAAATAGTATTTCCCCCAGTTTAATGTAGTGTCCTTTATGGCAGCTTCAATAGAAATCCCAGTAATGTCATCCAATTTTGAAATAGACTTTCTTTCGTATAAATATTCTAGAATAGAACCTAACTGTTTATGTTCTTCGTTTGTAGCTATATTTTTGTTTTCTACCACTTTCGAATACACTTTCTTAAACTGTGCTATTTGACTATTTTTTGAAACACTAAATACACTCCAAAAACCAAAAGAAGATAGGATGGCAATAAGAAACAGACAAATAGGCAATACTATTAGTCGTTTATTCTTGCTAAAAAGAATGTAGAGCACGTTTCCTAAAATACACAATGTAAGCGCCAGAATAAAATACCTGTTTTCTGTAATTCCATAGTCACCGATTCTCGTAAAAATTGCAATGAAGAGCAAAACAATTAGCGGGAGTAGCAATATGTAAAACCAAGGATAAAATCGGTTAATTGTCCATGATTTTATCCTTTTCTGGATTGGATTAATCATTACTTGAATACTAAACCCTAAAAAAGCCAGGGCAGTAACCAGATAAGAAACCCAGCCTTTAGGGAGGTTCCATGCAAATACTATTTTAATTGTATATGCATAAAGAATAATTAAATATAAAATTACAAGGGGAATTAGAATGTACTTTACAAATACTTCTAAAGCTTTGTTGTAGTTAATTGTTTTTTGAACTAAAATATCTTTTGGAAAATCAGATAGGTATGTCCATGTATTAACAATACCAAGGCAAAACACAAAAAGTTGGCCGTAGCGTTTTCCATTTACTTCAAACTCGAACAAATATTCCATTGCAGTTAAGGCTAATGCAAGCCCTAGGAACAAGACTCCAGAAAAGAGTAAACTTCTACCAATAGCAATACAGATAGATTTTAAGTAATTCCAATAGGCTTCCTTGTTCCAGGAAAAAACAAAAGGAGCAAAGAATAAAAATAAATGTCCACCAATTATATATAGAGTAAACCGAATATAATATACAGGGTCAACATCATAAGGAGTTAAATCTGGTAAATGAAAATAAAAAGCAATTAAGAGAGCAAGAACAACTACTTTAAGCCATTCCCATTTCTCAGAATGTTCAAATTGCTCAATTAGGAATTGTACGCAAATAAACCAACTGATTCCCAGAATCATGGTAAGAAGACTAGCTTCATAGGTTTTGTATAATTGGGAAGAATCAACTTCTATTACACCAATTATAAATAGGCAACTAACAATTGCCCACGTTAGGGTAATTGGAAAACGTTGAAAGGCAGTTTTTGCTTTAGTTGTAATTTCTTTAAGAGAAGGAAAATTCATTTACAGGAATCTTAGGTGAATAAATTATCTAATGGTAAATCTATTATTGGCATTAAAGATACAAACTATTGTATTTGCTAAAAAAGGATAGAAAAATTACATCGATTTAAACTAATCGGTATTTTTTAAGTTAATGAAATACAGTTGATTAAGACATGTTTTTTAGTTACGTTTGATAATCAGAAAGGTAATGTAAAATTGAAGTAAAAACACCAAGCACGAGTCGGATAAACCGATTGGTTTATAAATAATAGTGTTTTCCGTTTATGAAATCGAGTCAATTTAGCAGAAGTAAGAAGAGCTTCTTACTATTTAAAATAGAGAAAGTTGCTTTAATGGGCTTTCATGATTTAGTAGCCATTTTTTACGATGTAAACCGCCGGCATACCCAGTTAAGGAGCCATCGCTTCCAATAACGCGGTGGCAGGGAATTATAATCCATAATGGGTTTTTACCATTAGCGGCAGCAACTGCTCTGATGGCTTTTACATTTTCCAATTTTTTTGAGAGGCCTAGATAGGATAGAGTTTTGCCAAAAGGAATATGTTGTAACTCTTCCCAAACTTTTCTTTGAAAATCGGTTCCTTTAGGATTTAGTTTAATGCTGAAATTTTGTCTTTCTCCGCTAAAGTATTCTTGTAGCTGATACACTGCATCCTCTAGGACCTCTGGAATAATATCGGTAATAGTTTCTTTGGTGTTTAAAACAGAAACGACGGCTAGTCCGTCTTCATCACCTTCCAGTTTTGCAACTCCTAAAGGAGTTTTGATAAAGGCTATTTCCATTACTTGGTTTCGTTATCTTTTGACAACCCTAAACGTTTGGCTCTATCTTCCCAGTTTTTCCTAGCGAGTGATTGTAAGTCGGCAACATTGTCACTCTCATCCATAATTTCCAGACCCAATAGAGTTTCAATAACATCTTCTAAAGTTACCAAACCACTTATAGAACCATATTCATCAACAACTAAAGACATATGCTCTCTTTTAGCTATAAATGTTTCGAATAATTGCGGAATTGGCATATTTCTATTGGTGACCAAAACCTCTCTTTTAATAGAGGAAAGTGGATTATTTCCATTTTTATTTATGATTTCTTCAAGGACGTTATCTTTGAGTACAAAGCCAGTTATATTATCCATATTATCCTTGTAAATAGGAATTCGTGAAAATCGAAGTTTTGGATTGTCTTTAAAAAAAGCATTAATGGTTTTGTCTTCAGAAACCATATACATTACGGTTCTTGGCGTCATAATGTCTTTAGCAACAATTTCATTAAACGTCAATAAATTTTTAATAATCGTAGATTCAGATTCTTGAAAAACACCTTCTTCGTGAGCAATATCGGCCATTGCGGTAAAATCTTCTCTACTCAAAATGCTTTCATGATGTCCTTTGCCGCCTACAAGTTTTGTGAATAGTTGCAGAAACCATAATAGCCCAATCCATTTTAAGCATAAGACCATTATTTTTAAAGTCTTGGAGGTAAAGTTTGCGAGCTGTTTCCAATAGGTAGCTCCGATGGTTTTAGGAACAATTTCGGAAGCTATTAGTATTAAAATGGTCATTATGGTAGATACAACACCAACCATGAGGTCTTCTGAAAATTCAATGCCTAAAATAGTTTTTTGCGAATTGCCATAGATTTCTGCATATGCAGTTTTAGCCTGTACTCCCACTAAAATAGCACCAACAGTGTGCGCAATAGTGTTTATGGTTAGAATAGCAATTAGAGGCTTATCTACATCTTTCTTTAGCTCTTCTAGAGTGCTTGCATACGCTTTACCCTCTTTCTTTTTTATAGTAACAAATGTTGAAGTTACACTCAATAAAACAGCTTCCAAAATGGAACATAAAAAAGAAAAAAAGATAGATATAAATGCAAAAAAAAGGAGTAGTCCCATAGAATATAATTAAGGTACTAAGGTAGCAATTAAATAGAAATCAATTTCACTTCTTTTTAGGTAAAACCGCTTGGTGAAAAACTTGGTGTAAAGCAGCACGAATATTCAATTTATATAGATTCCTGTTGGTTCTAGTTGGGTATACCCTGTTGGATAGAAAAATAAATACTAATTGGTTTTTTGGATCAACCCAAACAAAGGTTCCGGTAAATCCTGCATGACCAAAGCTGTCTGAACTGGCTTCTGGCGCAGGATAAGCATCTGCAAGACTTAGTTCAGCGTTGTTTAATAAAGGCTTGTCAAAACCTAGTCCTCTTCGGTTATCGTTATCAGGATATTGCACTCGAGCGAATTCTTTAATTGTAGCTTCAGACAAATAACGCTTTCCTCCATAAGTTCCATATTGCACATACATCTGCATTAGTTTTGCCATATCGTTTGCAGTAGAAAATATTCCAGCATTGCCAGAAATACCACCTAATAAAGCGGCATTCTCATCATGAACCCAACCTTTGGTCAGTGTTTTTCTAAAAATGGTGTCAAATTCTGTTGGGACAATGTTATTCGGAAAGCTTTTTGTTTTCGGATTAAAGCCCAATGTTTTTGCACCTAAAGGAGCGTAAAAATTATGTTGTAGATAGGAGTTGAATGTGGTATTGGTGAGTTGTTGTACCATCTCTGGATAGAGTAAAAAAGTAAGGCCAGAATATTTGTATTTCTTCTCACTGCTTACTTTCGATTTAGTAATCTTCCGGTATATTTTCTTTTTGAATTTATTTTTTATAAAAATATTGTCATACGCCTGTAAATCGAATCCAGATTTAGATACACTTCTAACATAGCGTTTTTTTAGTTTCCCTTTTTTAAGAAGATCATTCAAGAAAATAATATAAGGCGTTAACCCTGCCTGATGCGCAAGAATTTCACGGAAAGTAAGCAAGCGTTTGTTTTTTTTCTTCTGCCAAGGTTTCCAATAGGTACTAAATGGTTTGTCTAAGGCAATTTTTTTAATATCATGCAGTTTCATTAGTGCAGGTAACGAGGCAGTGATTTTGGTGACAGAAGCCATATCGTATACATCCTCTAGCTGTACTTTTTGTTTTTTATCATAGGTGTGAAAACCATATGCTTCATGGAAAATAACTTTGTTGTTTTTGGCAACTAATAATTGTGCTCCAGGAAATGCATTATTTTTTATTCCGTTTTGCATTATGGAATCGACTCTCCTTTTAATAGTATGAGAATTTAACCCCACTTCTTCCGGAATAGTGTATTTAAGTCGGATATTTTCCTTGGTTTTTAACCCTTCCCCTTGTTTAAAACCTAATAGTATATTTTTTTTCAGTTTTCCTTTTGCTCTAATGCCTCCAAATATAATCTGAGCGGTATATTTTAGAGTAATAGTTTTAGTATCAGTGGTGTATAATATATTATCTGAATTAGTACTTAACTTAGTTATAGAAATATTTTGTTCTCTGTCGAAGTAAACAAAAACTAGATTATTCAGTTTGAACAAGTGTTTTAGTCCTCTAGTTTTATCGGAAGGCACATATCCCAAAATAACCACATCAAAAGCTTCTAATTTTTTGAAAAGCTCATTTTCTGATAGGGAAGAACCCGTAAAATGAGAAATGTCGGCATACTTATCTAGCATCTTTTCAAAAGCATTGTTTTTAGGTAAAGAAGAAATAACTGCAATTTTGGTTTTTTCTAAATTCCGAATAGGAATAAGATTATTTTCGTTTTTTAGAAGAACAATATTGTTTTCTATTTCGTAACGAATTTGAAGAGGAGTTACTTTAGATTTTTTCTCTGTATTTTGGGCGTTCAAAGAAAAACCAATTAGTATAATACTATATAAAATAGGCTTTAGAAGGGGAAATGTACTTTTCATAAAAAGAGAAATTTGTCCAGTAAGATGCAATCAAAAACCTTGTAGTCTTGTCACAAGGAGGAGACTAAAGATAGAACTTATATTCTGAAAACGGACAAGTTTGGTAAAACACAAAAAAATAAAACAAGCTACAAGTTTTTGAAACACTTGCAGCTTGTTTTATTCTTAACCGTAGGTTTAATACTCCGACGTATGCATCCAAAATAAAATGTCTTAATTTAAATGACAGTGAGTTTGTTTACATCTACTACCCAAGTAATTTTGCAACATCTTTAGCAAAATAACTGGCAATAATATTTGCGCCAGCTCTTTTGATTGCAATAAGTTGTTCTAGCATTACTGCATCGTGATCTAACCATCCTTTTTCTGCTGCAGCTTTTAGCATAGCATATTCTCCGGATACTTGGTATACAGCAACAGGGACATCTACTTCATTTTTAATTTCGCGAACAATATCTAAATAACAGATGCCTGGTTTAATCATTACAATATCAGCACCTTCATCAATATCCATTTCGGTTTCTCTTAAGGCTTCAAAACGATTGGTATAATCCATTTGATACGTCTTCTTGTCTTTTGGAACATTTTGTAGGTCAACTGGCGCAGAATCCAAAGCATCTCTAAAAGGACCATAAAAGGCAGAAGCATATTTGGCACTATAACTCATAATACCGGTATGAATAAAGCCCTCATCTTCTAAAGCCTCTCGGATTGTTAGAATTCTACCGTCCATCATATCGCTTGGTGCAACGAAATCGGCACCAGCTTCAGCATGCGAAACACTCATTTCTGCAAGAATCTCAGAAGTTTCGTCGTTTACTATTTCACCATCAGCCACAATACCATCATGTCCATAAGAAGAATAAGGGTCTAAGGCTACATCTGTCATCACTAACATGTCTGGACAGGCATTTTTAACCACCTTTATTGCACGCTGTATCAATCCATCAGGATTTAGCGCTTCTGTGCCTTTATTATCCTTTAAATTGTCTGGAACTTTTACAAAAAGCAAAACAGATTTTAGTCCTAAACCCCAAAGTTCTTTCACTTCTTTTTCTATATAATCTAAACTATAACGGAAGTAGTTTGGCATAGAAGGGATTTCATCTTTTACTCCTTTACCTTCCACCACGAACAATGGAACTAAAAAATCGTTTGGAGAGATGCTAGTTTCGCTCACTAAAGAACGAATTGCAGCAGTTGTGCGTAATCTACGGTTTCTTCTTATTGGGTACATATTGTTGTGTTTTATTCCCACCAGTGGGTTTACTACTCTGACGCTTGCGTCTAATGTGTAAATGGTTTGTTCCTTATTTATGTCTCTGGGCTTTCCCTGAGCTTGTTTACTTAAATCATTCTACGATTACTTAGAGGCTATTTATTTTAGAATTATATCCAATCTTTAGGTTCACTTAAAACAGCTATAAGTCGTTCTTCTTCACTTCCTTTTTCAGGATGATGGTTGTAATGCCATTGCACATGTGGGGGAAGACTCATTAAAATGCTCTCTATGCGGCCATTCGTTTTTAGGCCAAAGAGGGTTCCTTTATCATGAACCAAATTAAATTCAACATACCTTCCTCTGCGAATTTCTTGCCAGTTTTGTTGTTCTTGGGAGTAAGGCAGTGTTTTTCTTTTTTCAACAATAGGAACATAGGTTTCTAAAAAGCTATTCCCTACTTCTGTTACAAAATTATACCAATCGTTCATTTTTGTTGTTGGAGTTGCTTTGCAATAGTCAAAGAACAAGCCACCTACACCTCTGGCTTCATTTCTATGCGTATTCCAGAAGTATTCATCACACCTTTTTTTGTATCTTGAATGAAATGTTGGATTATGTTTATCACAGGCATTTTTACAAACAGCATGAAAATGAATGGCATCTTCATCAAACAAATAATAAGGTGTTAAATCTTGTCCGCCACCAAACCATTGGTCTACGATTTCACCATTACTATTATACATTTCAAAATACCGCCAGTTTGCGTGTACTGTAGGAACCATTGGGTTTTTAGGATGTAGCACTAAGCTTAATCCACAGGCGAAAAAGTTTGCTTCTTTAACACCAAAATGCTGCTGCATAGATTCTGGTAATTGTCCATGTACAGCAGAAATATTAACGCCTCCTTTTTCAAAAACAGCGCCATTTTCAATCACTCTAGTCCGACCGCCACCACCTTCTGGACGCTCCCATAAATCTTCATGAAATTTTGCAGAACCGTCTACTTCTTCAAGTTTTAATGTGATGGTATCTTGTAATTGCCGAATATATTCTTGAAATTTCTCTTTCATTTTCATCGATTTAGTTCATACAATTCCATATCTAAAGGTTTTTCTCCAGGAGGTGTATGTTCTTTTTTTAATACTGTTTGCCATTTGAAGTTGCATTTTTCTGCTACTTTAAGGCTGCCGATATTAGTCTTATGGACAATTATTTGTAAAGTTTCTAATCCTAGTTTTTCAAAAGCATAGATGGAAAACACTTTAACAATTTTTGTCATCCAACCCTTTCCTTTGCTTTTTACGTCAATACAATAGGCTAGCTCTCCTATTTTTTTCTCCCAATCCAGACGTTTCAAAATGATAAGTCCAATTATAGAGGCCGAGTTATTTTCTCGAATAGCAAAAGTGAATTCAGACCGAGTCCTAATTTCTTCGTTTTTTAAAAGGATATATGTTTCCGAATCGGAAACAGACAAGTTCTGGGCTAGAGTTTGAGGGAAAAACCGATTAAATCGTTCGGTATTAGAAACCATTAAATCAGATAAGCTCTTAGCGTCTTCCAGCACTAGTTTCTCTATTTTAATGGCATCTAATTGTATCATTTAGTTTTAGGCTTTATATTCTTTTACTGCATCAATAAACGCTTTAGCATTCTCTAATGGAATGTTAGGCAGTATCCCATGACCAAGGTTTACGATATACTTGTCTTTTCCAAAATCATTAATCATTTGTGTAACCATTTTCTTGATTTCTGCTGGGGGCGACATTAAACGAGCAGGGTCAAAATTTCCTTGCAGGGTAATGTTTCCACCAGTTAAATACCGAGCGTTTTTAGCAGAGCATGTCCAGTCTACTCCTAAAGCAGCAGCACCAGAATTTGCCATTTCTCCTAGGGCAAACCAGCATCCTTTTCCAAAAACAATTACAGGGGCATCGTCTTTTAATGCATCAATAATTTGCTGGATATATTTCCAAGAAAATTCTTGATAATCTACAGGAGATAACATACCTCCCCAAGAATCAAAAATTTGAACAGCATCAACTCCTGCAGCAACTTTTGCTTTTAAATAAGCAATAGTTGTGTCAGTAATTTTCTGTAATAATTGGTGGGCTGCTAGTGGCTGTGTAAAACAAAATTCTTTTGCTTTATCAAAAGTTTTACTTCCTTCTCCCTGTACACAATAGCAAAGAAGAGTCCATGGAGAACCGGCAAAACCAATAAGAGGGATGGAATCTTCTAGCTTTTCTTTGGTCATTTTTATGGCCTGCATTACATAATCTAGCTCCACAGAAACATCAGGAACAACAACCATATCCACATCTTTTTGAGAGCGAATAGGGTTAGGTAAGTATGGTCCAAAATTAGGTTTCATCTGGACTTCTATATTCATTGCCTGAGGTACAACTAGAATATCACAGAAAAGAATAGCGGCATCCATTCCGTATCTACGAATAGGCTGTACTGTTATTTCAGAGGCTAATTCTGGAGTTCTGCAACGTGTAAAGAAATCATACTTCTCACGTATGGCAATAAACTCTGGTAAATACCGTCCTGCTTGGCGCATCATCCAAACAGGAGGTCTTTCCACGGTTTCTTTTTTTAAAGCTCTAAGGAATAAATCGTTTTTTATCATAATTATTGTTTGAAACCTTCAGGTCTATAATATTTTAGGACTTCTATAAGCAAATTATCTATAGTAGATTTTGCAGGGATAATAGTATTCGTAGTATGTTTTTCAGCTTCCTTGGCTGTAGTATCTCCAATACAGAAGGCAATACTATCTCCAATTTCATTTTCTGAATTATAACTCTCAACACCGCTAGGACTAAAAAAAAGAATAGCGTTTGGCGCGAAATCTATTTTTTTTCTATTCAGGTTGGTTTCGTAAACTACTACCTCTTCGAATGTAATTTTATTTTCTTTTAGAATAGCAGGTAATTCTTCTCGTCTTCTATTTCCGCAAATAAACAAAAAGGACTCGTTTTTGTAATTTTTAGCGACTATTTCGCCTAAAAATGAAGCTTTTTTGCTGTTTTCCGTCACTTCTAGTCCGTTACTCTCTAAAAGCAATTTTGTTTTCTCGCCAACGCAAAAGCAATTTTTAAGTTTATAATCCGTATTCAGAATTGCCCTAACAGCATTCTGGCTGGTGAAAATATAATTTTGATAATCGTTCTTTACTTTAAAAGCCAGATTAGAGATAGTTATCGCATCATAATCAAAAAAGGATAGCCCTGCTTTGCTCAAAATGTCTTTCTGAATAGGAGATATTTTCTTTGTAGAAAGAATGTTGTAGTTCCCATTTTTTTGGGAATGCACTATGGGTTTGTTTTTAGCATTCTCACTTTCTTTAAGACTAGGATTTAAGAACTTTTTATCGTGTATAAGTTGCCAAAGCTTTTCTTCTGCCTTGGTTTGTTCTTGTCTAGGTAGACTCGCTATTTGAGTTTTGTTGTTCATACTCTAACCTTCTCTACAAGGAGAAGGAATAGAATTTTTAGTTAAGATTTTTTTTAATGTCCGCCATCAATTCTCTACCGCCATTTTTTAAAACTTCTTCTGCACAAATTTTGCCAAATGCGTCAACATTAAACACAGAAATACTTTTTTCAATAATTATTTGTTTGCTTCCATCTAGAGAGAATAGTACGCCACTAAAAATTAGGGAACCATCTTTAATTATAGCCAATGCTCCAATAGGAGCAGTGCAACCACCTTCAAGCGTTTTTAGAAACTCTCTTTCTACCGTCGTAGTAATTTCTGTTTCTAAGTGATTTAATGAAGCCAATGCATCTTTACAATAGGTGTCATTTTCCATAGAAACAACTAACATGGCACCTTGTGCAGGGGCAGGAATCATCCAATCTAAAAGCAAGCAGTTTTTTGGTAATAAGTTGATTCTTTTCAGTCCAGCTTTGGCAAAAATGGCACCGTTCCAGTCGTTGTCTTTTAATTTCTGTAAGCGTGTATTTACATTGCCTCTTAAATCGACTACTTTATGTGCCGGATACCGATGTAGCCATTGTGCTTTTCTACGCAAACTACCTGTAGCAATAAGACCTTCCGTATTTAGGAAGTCTGTTCCTTTATGAATTAAAACATCTTCTGTTTCAGCGCGTTCTAAGACAGCGGCTTGTACAATTCCTTTTGGAAGTGCAGTAGGCACATCTTTCATAGAATGTACGGCGATATCTATTTCACCGCGAATCATGGCAACATCTAGTGTTTTTGTAAAAATACCAGTGATTCCTAATTCGTAAAGTGGTTTGTCTAAAATAAGATCTCCCTGAGATTTTACGGGAAGAAGAACGGCTTTATGCCCTAAAGCTTCTAGTTTGTCTTTTACGGTATTAGCTTGCCAAAGGGCAAGTTCACTATCCCTTGTTCCAATGCGAATTATTTTACTCATTTTGTATCTACTTCTAGTTGAAATACTTTTTGAATAAGTTCCAAGCTATTGTTTGCATCAGGCTCTGTCCCTTTTAGATGATTTGCAAACTGTGTGGTTATTTTTTGAATAATTCGGTCAGATATAATGTCTGCTTGTTCGGAATTAAAGTTACTTAATTTTTTAGATTGAAAGTCAATTTCTTCCTCTTTCATTGTTTTAAGCTTCTTTTTTAAAGCTTTGATAACAGGAGCAAACTTTCTTGTTTCTAGCCATTTAATAAAATCGTCTTTAACCTCGTTAATGATGGTTTCTGCTTGCGGAATAAATTGCTTTCTTTTCTCTAAAGTATCATCCGTTATTTTTGATAAATGATCCAAGTGAATGAGTGAAACATTTTCCAATTCAGTTACATCATCAGATACGTTTTTAGGAATAGAAAGATCCAAAATTAACAATGGTTTTTTTGTGTAAATTAGCTCTTTAGAAATGGTAGGAGACTTTGCGCCTGTTGCAACAACAAGAACATCAGTATTTCTAATTTCTGTTTGTAATTCTCCGTAATCTTTAACAACAAGATTAAATTTTCCTGCAATTTTTTCAGCTTTATCCTTTGTTCTATTGATAAGCGTAATATGCGAATTCTTTGTATGCTTTATAAGATTTTCACAAGTGTTTCTTCCAATTTTTCCAGTTCCAAAAAGCAAAATATTTTTTTTAGAAATATTTGGAACATTTTTAATGATGTATTGTACAGATGCGTAGGCAACAGATGTAGCGCCAGAAGAAATTTCTGTTTCATTTTTAATGCGTTTGCTAGCCTGAATTACAGCATTACAAAGACGTTCTAGAAACGGATTAGCTAAATTCACTTTTTTAGAGCGGTTAAAGCTTTGTTTTAACTGACTAATAATTTCAAAATCGCCAAGAATCTGACTGTCTAACCCAGTGCCTACTTTAAAAAGATGACTAATAGCATCGTTGTTTTTATGTACATAAGCAACTTCTTGAAATTCTTCTAAGGATCCCTGAGAATTATCGCACAACAATTTAATTAACTGAAAAGGATGTTGGGCAAAACCATGGAGTTCTGTTCTATTACAAGTAGATGTGACTAAAAGACCATCGAGACCTTGAGATTTGGCATCGGAAAGTAAATTATCCATAGCTTCATTGTCCAAACTAAATTTGCCACGAATCAAAGCATCTGCCTTTTGGTAGTTAAGACCTATGGTATAAAAAGAACTGTATTTCGAAATGTGGTAACTTGTCATCTAATGTTTTAAGTCGGGTACAAAAATAATTTCAACTTTTGTATAAAAACAACGCTAGAGGAACAATTAGTATCGCTTCAAGTTTTTTTGATTGTTTTCAGGGGTAGATATTATGTAAACCCTTATATTTACTTACGAAACGAAAGGTTTTATAAAATCAATTTAGAACCTTTCTAAATAGAATATTTTAAAGTAGTTTTAAAATGGAACAAAAAAACACCGCTAAAGGTTCTTTTGAGGAAGTATATATTGAAGAAGGTTTTTATGTGTTAAAAAATCAAAATGATAGCGCTAATATTCAGAAGGTTACCCGTGAGATAGATAGCTCGTTTATTCAGTTTCACTTCTGTTTAAAAGGGAGAGCTAAGTTTATTTTTAATGAAGGTAGGTATGCCTTAGAAGTGTCCGAGGAAAACTCGTTGTTATTGTATAATACACAAGTAGATTTGCCGCTTAACATGGAAATAAGTCCAAATTCGTGGTTGGTTTCAGTGGTAATGACTATTCGAAAGTTTCATTCTTTATTTTCTAAAGAAGCAGATTATATTCCGTTTTTGAGTACAGACAATAAGGATAAAAAATACTATGCTCAGGAAAAAGTTACACCTGCAATTGCTGTAATATTGAGTCAGGTTATGAATTATAATTTACATGCTTCTATAAAAGAGTTGTATATAAAAGGAAAAGTCTATGAGCTAATTTCTTTATATTTTAATAGAAGTGAAGAGACCGATGTGGAACAATGTCCGTTCTTAGTAGATGAAGATAATGTAAAACGAATTCGGGAGGCGAAGGAAATCATCATTTCTAGAATGGCAGAACCACCAACACTAGTAGAATTGTCTGAAGAAATAGGACTAAGTCTGAAGAAATTGAAAGAGGGTTTTAAACAGATTTATGGAGATTCGGTTTTTAGCTTTTTATTTGATTATAAGATGGAGTATGCGCGAAAGATGTTAGAATCTGGCAAGTATAATGTAAATGAGGTAGGATTAAAAGTTGGGTATAGTACGGCAAGTCATTTTATAGCAGCTTTTAAGAAGAAATTTGGCACTACACCAAAGAAATATGTAATGTCGTTAACTAATGGATAATTTTGAAAAAAGCTAAGAGATGAAATTTAAAATTTATTGGATATTTCCCATCATCGCTGTTATATTGTTGCAAAGCTGTAAGATAGAAACAAAGAAAAAAGAAGTAGAAAACAAAGGAGAGATTTCATTAACAGAAGAAGCTTTGTATGAAGATTTACAAGGCAATACTGTAAAACTGAGTGATTATAAAGGAAAACGAATAGTTGTTAATTTTTGGGCAACATGGTGTGTTTCATGCATAAAAGAGATGCCTTCTATGGTGCGAGCGATAAAAATATTAGAAGCAGATAATTATAAGTTTCTTTTGGTTTCTGATGAGTCAGTTGCGAAAATCGAAAAATTTAAAGCATTTAAAAAGTTCGATTTCACATATTTAAAGTATAATGGAGCTGTATCTAGTGAAGGAATTTATGCGCTTCCAACTACATTTATATACAATGAAAAAGGAGAGAAGGTAGATGAAATTGTAGGGGCATTAACTTGGGACTCTGAAGAAATAATAACCCGACTTAAAAATATACAGTAAAATGAAGGAGATAAAATATGTATGTGTAGCAATGCTTGGTTTTTATTTGTTGCAGTCTTGTGGTTCGGTAGAAAAAGAGGAAGTGGTTCAAGTTGTTGCTTCCCCCGCAGGCAACCAAAGTTCATTACCATTTCTGTTTTCGAAAAACAATAGTACACTTATGTCTTGGGTGGAAGTAGTAGATTCTATTTCGACCTTAAAATATTCAGAATTGAAAGGTGAAAAATGGAGTAGCCCCAAGGATATTATTAGTGGAAATGATTGGTTTGTAAATTGGGCAGATTTTCCAATGATTGCAGAAAACAATGGTAATTTATTAACCCATGTGTTAAAGAAATCTGCTCCAGAAACCTTTTCTTATGATGTAAAAATAAATGTTTTTAACAAAGCAAATTCCAGCTGGAAAACAGATATTTTGTTACATAAAGATAGTATAAATGCAGAGCATGGTTTTGTGTCCGCATTGCCATATAAGAAAGATTCTTTTTTTATAACATGGTTGGATGGAAGAAATACAGCCTCAGAAGGAGGTGGGCATGGAGAGCATAAGGGTGCAATGTCTGTTAGAGCGGCTGAAGTTACAGTAAACGGAGAAATTACTAATAGTGTTATGCTGGATGACAAAACGTGCGATTGTTGCCAGACAACAGCTCTTATAACCAAAAATGGGCCAATTGTAATTTACAGAGACCGTTCAGATGAAGAAGTAAGAGATATGTCTATTGTTAGATTAGTAGATGGAAAATGGACAACGCCAACGCCAATATATAATGACAAATGGAAGATAGAAGGTTGTCCTGTAAATGGCCCAAAAGTTGCTGGAATAGAAAACAATATAGCAGTAGCTTGGTTTACTGTAGTAGAAAGTAAGCCTGTGGTAAAAGTACTATTTTCAAAAGATGGAGGAGCAAATTTTGAAGTACCTACTACTATTGATGATAAAACGGCATTAGGTAGAGTTGATATTGTGATGTTAAACAATGATACTGCACTAATTAGTTGGATGGCAACATCAGAAAAAAAAGCAGAAGTAAAAGCAGTAAAAGTTACGGCATCTGGAGAAATTGGAATTCCTGTGGTGATAACCACATTATCCGCATCTAGAAAAACGGGTTTTCCTCAAATGGAATTAGTGAAGGATAAAGTTTTATTTGCTTGGACGTCAGTAGAGGATAAGGAATCGGTTGTAAAGACAGTTTTTGTTGCATTAGATGAGTTCTAAATATTAGACGCAATAAAGCCTTGACTCATATAGATTTAAGGTTTTTTTGCAACTAGTTTTTATGTTATAACCTAATGAATAACGAGATTAATCTCTATTTGGATATTTCAAGCAAGTAATGTTACTCCTAATTGCTTAAATCCTAAATTTAATATTCTGGTTATATTCTTTCAACTTTTAGTTGTTCTCTTTCCTCCTTAATCCTATACTTCTTACATTTGCGGTTCATAATAAGTAATTACAAAAATGTACAGGAGTCATACTTGTGGAGAATTAAGAACATCCCATATAAATAAAGAAGTTACCCTTTCAGGATGGGTGCAAAAAGTAAGAGATAAAGGTTTTGTTATCTGGGTAGATTTACGAGATCGTTATGGTATTACGCAATTAATTTTTGATGAGGAACGTACTTCTAAGGAAATTCTTGATGTAGCAAAAACTTTAGGAAGGGAATTTGTAATTCAGGTTAAAGGAACTGTAATTGAAAGAGCCTCTAAAAATCCAAATATTGCTACTGGTGATATTGAGATATTAGTTTCCCAATTAACTATCTTAAATAAAGCAGAACTACCACCATTTACTATAGAGGATAATACAGACGGAGGAGAAGAATTACGTATGAAATATCGCTATTTAGATATTCGTCGTAACCCAGTAAGGAACAATTTAATTTTCAGAGCAAAAGTAGCTCAAGAAGTTCGTAATTTTCTTTCAAAGGATGGTTTTATAGAAATTGAAACGCCTTATTTAATAAAATCTACTCCAGAAGGAGCTCGCGATTTTGTAGTGCCATCAAGAATGAATGAAGGGCAGTTTTATGCACTTCCGCAATCTCCACAAACCTTTAAGCAATTGCTTATGGTAGGGGGTATGGACAAGTATTTTCAGATTGTAAAATGCTTTCGAGATGAAGATCTACGTGCCGATCGTCAGCCAGAATTTACGCAGATAGATTGTGAAATGGCTTTTGTAGAGCAAGAAGATATTTTAAATGTTTTTGAAGGTTTAACACGTCATTTACTAAAAAAGATAAATAATGTTACTGTTGCCGAGTTTCCTAGAATGACCTATGATGAAGCAATGCAGAAATATGGCAATGACAAGCCAGACATTCGTTTCGGAATGGAGTTTGGAGAACTTAATACAGTAGCACAGCACAAAGAATTCAACGTTTTTAATAGTGCTGAGTTGGTTGTAGGTATTGCTGTTCCAGGAGGAAATAAGTATACCAGAAAAGAAATTGATAAATTAACAGATTGGGTAAAAAGACCACAGGTAGGAGCCTTAGGAATGGTTTATTGTAGATGCAATGCCGACGGTTCGTACAAATCTTCTGTAGACAAATTTTACGACCAGAGCGACTTAGGAAAATGGGCAGAAGCAACAGGAGCCAAGGCAGGTGATTTAATCTGTGTGCTTTCTGGAGCAGCCAATAAAGTGAGAGCGCAGTTAAGCGCTTTACGAATGGAGCTAGCGGAAAAAATGGGTTTACGAGATCCAAAAGTATTTGCACCATTATGGGTGGTAGATTTTCCTTTGTTGGAGCTAGATGAAGAAACAGGGCATTACCACGCCATGCACCATCCGTTTACTTCGCCTAAGCCTGGACAATTAGAGCTGTTAGATACTAATCCGGGAGAGGTTAAAGCAAATGCATACGATTTAGTTCTAAACGGAAATGAAATAGGAGGAGGGTCTATTCGTATTCACGATAAAGAAATGCAAGCAACCATGTTTAAACACTTAGGTTTTACTGCAGAAGAAGCAAAGGAGCAATTTGGATTCCTAATGGATGCTTTCCAATATGGTGCACCTCCACATGGTGGATTGGCTTTTGGATTGGATAGGCTTGTTGCTATTTTAGGTGGACAAGAAACCATTAGAGATTTTATCGCTTTCCCCAAAAATAATAGTGGAAGAGACGTAATGATTGATGCTCCTGCTAAGTTAAGTGATGCGCAATTAAAAGAGCTTAGTCTTGAATTAATTAAAAAACGTAAGCTTAATTTGAATTTGTAAAAATAGAAGAGTGACCTATAAAATCAATGTAAAATATACTTTAAATGAAATTAAATATTTTTCTTGATTTGAGTATTTTGAAGCCTTTGGTAGTGCACGGTTATGTATATGTTTATTAGGAATATAAAGGAAGCACTATCTTTGTAGAGTAATGTATTTTTTGATTTTAAAGCAAGTTTTTTTAACAACGAAATCGTGTATAAATTTTAAAGAAAACTTTTAGGAAAGATAGGAGCTCTTCTTTAAAACAAAATATTGGATAACCATCACAATGCCCACACAAAAGAAAAATCTACTTACTCGTTTTTTGATCTGGAAATACAAACATATTTCTAACCAGCAATTCATTTACATCTTAAGTATTGCAATTGGATTGTTAGCAGGTCTTGGTGCTGTTGCGTTAAAAAACCTTACCCATTATATTCAGTTATTGTTACAAGGAGAGTTTATTAAAGAAATTCACCATGTGTTTTATTTTATTTTCCCAATTATTGGGCTATTATTGGCGATTCTTTGTGTAAAATATGTTATAAATAAAAAAGTTGGTCACGGTATTCCATCAACCCTATACGCTATTTCCAAACAAAAAGGAATCATGCCAAGGTATCAAATGTGGGCCTCTTTATTAACAGCGCCTTTAACCGTTGGTTTTGGAGGTTCTGTTGGGTTAGAAGGGCCAACGGTAGCAACAGGAGCAGCGCTAGGATCTAATTTTGCCCGACTTTTTCATTTAAATCAAACGGCAAGAACTTTACTTATAGGGTGTGCAGCAGCAGGCGCAATGTCATCTATTTTTAAAGCCCCGATTGCTGCAATAATATTTGCTGTAGAAATTTTTAGCTTAGAGCTGACCATCGCCTCTATGATTCCTCTTTTATTGGCGTCAATATCTGCTGTTTTAACCTCGTATTTCTTTTTTGGAGACGATGTTATTCTTCATTTTAAAATTCAAGATAAATTTGAATTAAACGATGTGTTATTTTATATACTTCTCGGTATTACGTCGGCAACTACGTCTATTTATTTCAGTAAAGTATATTTTGTTGTTGCAACCTTTTTTAAACGATTTGAGAACCCATATAAACGGTTAATAATTGGCGGAATCTTAATAGGTATCATCGTCTTTTTTATACCACCTCTTTTTGGGGAAGGTTTTGAGACTATAAATAATGTTTTAAAAGGTAATATTTCAGAAATTACCTCGAATAATATTTTTAATATCGTCACAGATAACATTTGGATTGTTATAGCTTTTCTCGTTGGTTTGGTTGTTTTCAAAGTGATAGCAATGGCTTTTACATTTGGAGCAGGAGGTGTTGGAGGTGTATTTGCACCCACCTTATTTACAGGTTGTATTTCTGGATATGTACTTGCATTAATAATTAATCAGAGCAATTTATTTAGCCACCAATTATCCCAAACAAATTTTGCAATGGTTGGTATGGCGGGTTTAATGGCAGGTGTTTTACAAGCGCCGTTAACGGCAATCTTTTTAATTGCAGAAATTACAGGAGGCTATGAACTTTTTGTTCCTTTAATGATTGTTGCATCTATTTCTTTTTTAGTTACAAAAAAGTACATCCCACACAATATATATGTATCTGAATTAGCAAAAAAAGGGCAACTTATGACTCATGATAAAGATAAAAATGTACTCATGATGTTGGATATAGATAAGGTGATTGAGTTAAATTTTAAAATAGTTACACCTAAAATGCGCTTAAGAGAAATGCTTTATGATGTAGTCGCTAAATCTACAAGAAATTTGTTTCCAGTCGTTAATGAGCAACAAGAATTTATTGGTATTGTTTTGTTAGATGATATTAGGGAGGTTATGTTTACTGAAAAATTATACGACACAACCATTGTAAGGGATTATATGCATAATGCTCCAGACTTAATTATATACGAAACAGATAGTATAGGAAATATAATGCAAAAATTCCAGGATAGTGGCGCTTGGAACCTTCCAGTAATAAAAGATGGCAAATACTATGGTTTTGTGTCTAAATCAAAATTATTGACAGCCTATCGTAGAAAGTTAATTAGTTTTACCAAATAAATTCATGAGAGAACGGGGTAACGAGTGGTTACATGAGTTCTCAAATTTTTAAATACTTTTCGCCATTTATAAAATTTCAAACACATGAAATATCTTATAGTAATAGTTCTTTTTGCCTCCATTGGATTAATCATTTACGGATTCACGATAAATGAAGAACAAGTGGTTTTTGGCCAAAAATGCATTGGTTTTGGCACGGTAGGAATTTTTTTAATAGCGATGCCTTTGTTTCTTTTAAAGTATAGTAAGGGAAAAAAAATGAAGGATTATATGTTGACGGAGGAAAACATTAAAAAAATGCAAGCTAAAAAGGGCAAAACCACTGATAATCAATAATTTCGAATCATTTTTTACTGATTTACCTAAAAAAATATTACATTTGTTTTTTAATATTAATTTTTATGACAGGAACAGTAAAATTTTTCAATGGATCTAAAGGATATGGATTCATTACCAACGACGAAACTGGAGAAGACATCTTTGTTCATGCCACAGGGCTGGATGGAGTTGAACTTAACGAAGGTAACAAAGTAGAATACGCTGAAGAAGAAGGAAGAAAGGGAGTGGTTGCTGCACAAGTGCAAGTAATCGGATAATATATTTTATTTTGAATGAATTGAAAACACTTGCTTATAGCAAGTGTTTTTTTATTTCCATGAGTGGATTTAGTGTCCCGAGACATACTATAGGTTTGTTATTTTTAAACTAATTCAACCTTCGTTTTTGAACAAAAAATCGCTTTAATAGGGTAGCAGCTTCCTCTTCTAAAACACCGCCAATTATTTCTGTCTTGGGGTGTAATTTAGTACCCATAGCTCCACAACCACGTTCGGTATCTTTGGTTGCATATACTATTCTTGAAATCTGACTCCAATACAAAGCTCCTGCACACATTTGACAAGGTTCTAAAGTAACGTACAAAGTACATTTATTAAGGTATTTTCCTCCTAAGAAATTTGCTGCAGATGTAATGGCTTGCATTTCTGCATGGGCTGTAACATCATTTAAACGTTCTGTTAAATTATGCGTTCTTGCTATAATCCTATCTTGGATAACAATTACGGCTCCTACAGGTACTTCGCCCGCCTCGTAAGCCGCTTCTGCTTCTAGCAAGGCTTTCTTCATAAAGAAAGCGTCGTTAAATGGATTCTCCAAATTATTTTTTTACAAAAATATTTAAAATTAGTATATCTATTCCTACTAAAAACAAAAATCTCCGAGAGTTACAACTCTCGGAGATTTTCAAATTATTTTTCTAAACAATCTATAATGGTTTTTTAGGATTAGTCGTTGCTTTCTTATTTTTCAAAATAATATTTTGAAAGTTCATCTGTAACACCATCTCCGTCGTAATCGTCTTCTATAATAATAACCAATGAATTTCCATTTAATTGAATAGTACCATCGAAAAGTAAATCTGCTTCTCCTGGTAAATAGGTATCCGTTTCTATTCCTTCAGAATCTTCATAAGAATAAAAATACTCTACCATTGTTAAATGATTTTCACTAGCTATATAAGCCCAGTTGCCTTCGCTTTTATTTGTGTAAAGAGACACCTCTTTATAAATAGCAGAACATCCTGAGCTAGATGCATTGTAGTTTAATTCTTTTTCTTCTCCATTTAGTAGAAATTTATAAGAACCGTCCGCGTCTATTGTTAAAACAAAATCTTTAATAATATCGAATTCTTCATAATCAAAAGAACCTTGTCCGCTACACGTCCAAGTTTCGTTGTCGAATTCTTTTTCGCCAACTACGATTGTTTCTGTAACGCCATCTTCCGTTTCTTCCATTTTTTTGAAGTTCCAAGCGCCTATAATAGCACTATTACCACCCCAACTTTCTACAGTTACACAAACTTCTTGTGGTGCACTTATATTTCCTTCGGCATCGTATACACAGATTACATAACAAAATGTTCCAGGAGGAATGTTTGTATTAAAATCAACATCTAATGTTGTAGTTTGCTCCGTCTTTGAAAAGATTGAATTAGATTTTTTTATACTTTTTCCTGAGTTGTTGTTAGAGGAAAGGTTAACATCATAATAACTGGTTGCAACAGTACCGTCAATTCCTCTAAATTGAATGTATGCTCCTGTAATATTCGCGTCTGATTTTAATTTTAATTCAAATCCTTCGTTTAAATAAGCGATTTTTCCAGAGTTAGAAAGGTCTAAAGAAATAGCTTCATTAGGAGTTGGGGGCATTCCATCTTCTTTAGTTCCGCCTACAATTTTTACATTATCTGAAACTTTGTTAGCTTCTAATGGAGTACTTTCTAAAGCTTCAGCAGCCTTGTCTAAGTCGTCATTCTTAGTCGATTCTTCGTCTTTTGAACATGCTGATAAAATTACCAAGCAGGCCATTACCGTTATTTTTAAAAAGTTTTTCATAAATTATAAATTAGTTGATTAAATGATGTTTTAGGAAGAGGTACAACGCTATTTATTAGGCCTTAGTATATAATCTCTCCGTTTTTTGCCATACTCTTACGTTATTTGGCACAACAAGGTTATTGTTCATGCCTAGTTTTATAATACCAAATAGCAGGTATATTGTCTGATTTTTCGTTTTAGTCAAAAAAGTTTAGAGGAGTACAACACTTAAACTTTCAAAAAACTATTTTTGTAATTTATTTTTCTATTTTGAGCACTTTATTACAACATATTAATTCACCCAAAGACCTAAAAAAGCTTACTGTTAAGGAGCTGCCTCAGTTTGCTCAGGAATTACGCGATTTTATTATTGCTATTGTTGCTGTAAAAGAAGGGCATTTAGGAGCTAGCTTAGGTGTTGTAGAGCTTACTATTGCCTTACATTATACTTTTAACACTCCTGAAGATAAACTAATATGGGACGTAGGACACCAGGCCTACGGACATAAAATACTCACAGGGAGAAAGCATATTTTTGACACCAATAGGCAATTGGGAGGTATTAGCGGATTCCCTAAACGGAAGGAAAGCAACTATGATGATTTTGGTACAGGCCATAGTTCTACCTCTATTTCTGCTATTTTAGGAATGGCAATAGCTTCTAAGTTAAAAGGAGATGTTAATAAACAACATATTGCAGTAATTGGAGACGCTTCTATTGCTAGCGGAATGGCCTTTGAAGGACTTAACCATGCAGGAGTTACGGATGCAAATATTTTGGTTATTTTAAACGACAATGCTATAGGGATAGACCCAAGTGTTGGTGCTTTAAAACAATACCTTACTAATGTTAAAAAAGGGACGCAGAAGCAAGATAATATTTTTGAAGCTTTAAATTTTGATTATTCAGGACCCATAGACGGACATGATATTTTTAAAGTTATAGAGGAGTTAGAACGATTAAAATCGGTTATAGGGCCTAAGTTCTTACATATTATAACCACCAAAGGAAAAGGTTTAAAACAGGCAGAAGAAAATCAAGTCACTTATCATGCTCCAGGTAAGTTTAATGCACAAACAGGAGAATTAATTCCTAAAAGTCAAGAAGAGCAACCTCCAAAGTATCAAGATGTATTTGGGCATACGATTGTAGAGCTTGCGAAAAAAAATAAAAACATTGTTGGTATTACTCCAGCTATGCCAACAGGCAGTTCTTTAAAATTTATGATGGAAGAAATTCCGGAAAGAGCTTTTGATGTTGGTATTGCAGAACAGCATGCGGTTACCATGGCAGCTGGTATGGTTGCAGAAGGACTTATTCCTTTTTGCAATATTTATTCGACTTTTTTACAGCGAGCATATGATCAGGTAATTCATGATGTAGCACTGCAAAATTTAGGAGTTATATTTTGCTTAGATAGGGCAGGATTAGTCGGTGAAGATGGGGCTACACATCATGGCGTTTATGATATTGCTTATTTAAGGTGTGTTCCAAATCTTATATTATTTTCACCAATGAACGAAATAGAATTGCGTAACATAATGTATACAGCGCAGCTAGGTTTGCCGAATCCCATAGCTATTAGGTATCCCCGTGGAAAAGGGGTCACCAAAGATTGGAAACGTGCTTTCGAAAAAATTGAACTGGGAAAAGGACAGGAATTAAAAAAGGGCACGAAAATTGCGGTGTTATCGATAGGGCCAATTGGAAACGATGTAACCCAAATTATTAAAGAATTAGATGATTCTGAAAAGGTAGGACATTATAATATGCGATTTGTAAAACCATTAGATATCGCTTTGCTTCAAGAAATTTTTAATTCTTATGAGTATATCATTACTTTAGAAGATGGTTGTAAAATCGGAGGCTTTGGAAGTGCAATTTTAGAATATGCGAACGAATATGGATTTCATAAAAAAATAAAAGTCTTTGGAATAGAAGATGTCTTTGTAGAACATGGTTCTATTAAAGAGCTTCGTCAAATTTCTAAAATCGATTTTTTATCAGTAAAAAAATATATTAATACTATTAGCAACCAATAGAATGCGTACCAAACTAGCTATCTTCTTTCTTTTTTCTTTTACCATTTTTACAATTACAGCACAAGATTCTATTCCGTCAAATGCAGTGTTAGACACCACAACAGTACACACTATTGTGATAAGGTCTGCGCAAAACAAAATAAAGATAATTCCTAGGGGAGTTAATCTTGTAAATCCAAAAATTTCGTACATAATAGCAAAATCTATAGACAATGCATTTAAGCGTTTTAGGATGCCTTCTTTTTGGGTGAAAGTGAATAAATTTGGATTAAACCTTAGCGAAGTAGCTTTTATAAATTGGAACGCTGGGGGGAATAACTCTATCTCAGGAATTGCCAACGTTAAACTTGCTAGAAATTATAAATTTAGACATTTAAAATGGGATAATAATTTAGAGGTGAATTATGGTTTAAATGCACAAGAAGGTAGGAAACTAAGAAAAACTAATGATGCCTTTAGGGTTAGCTCTACCTTTGGTTATCGTAGAGATACCATTAGTAATTGGTATTATTCTGTTAAAGCTAATTTTAATACCCAGTTCTACAAAGGGTACAAGTATCCGAATAGAGAAACACCTATTTCTAGACTTATGGCTCCTGGTTACTTGTTTATTGGAGCAGGAACTTCCTATATTTCAGAAGACGAAAAGTTTAATCTTTATATTTCACCAGTGACACAAAAAGTAACCTTTGTTTTGGACCAAGATTTGGCAAATAGAGGTTCTTTTGGGGTAGAAAAGGCTTTAGTAGATAGTGAAGGGAATATTTTGAAAGCAGGAAAAAATACAGTTATGGAACTCGGTTTGTTAGTCACTAATAAATGGGAGACCAAAATCGACAAAAACATTTCACTAAACCACAGGGTAGGCTTTTATACAGACTATTTAAAGAGTTTTGGAAATATTGATGTTGACTGGGAATTAAAACTTAATCTGACAGTAAACAAATACGTAAACACCTCTATAGGTACGCACCTTATTTATGATGACGATATTAAGTTTGACGAGGTTAAGTCATCTGATGGTACAATTACACAAGCAGGCACGCCTAAAATTCAATTTAAACAATTATTAGGTGTAGGTTTGGCTTATAGTTTTTGATTTGTGTTTGAAAAAACAGTATTTACTTTTTACAACGTCTAAATAATGATTGGTCAAATCAACCTCCTTAACAAATAGGCTACAGTTGTCTGCCCATTATTTTATTGTGAATGTGCACGGAAGAGCTATCGGACAAACTTGCCACATAACAACAGGTGTTTAACAAGATATCGTATAAAGGTAAATAGGTTCTTTGATAATATTCAGGCAAAGTACTTATTAAAAGAGTATCATAATTAGAAGCCTTGTCCTCTTTCTTGTTCACCAAAGCGGTGGTATATACGTCTAAAATATCGGAGATAATTCTATAACCAGCTATCTCTTTCTCAATCACATCTTGAGATTTATAAACCTTCGCTACACTCAAAGAAATAATATCCTTTATTTGTGCTTCATACTTGCTATTATCTAAAAGAGAAACACTAAAGGATCCATCTAAAATTGCTTCTTCATTTTTAATAAATACATCAGCAGCATCCATAATCAAAGTGTTAATGGCAAGTGCTCTTAAATAGCTTAACCTATCTTCTTTGTATGCAATGGCATTGTATTTTTTAGTATTGATAGTGTCCTTTACAAGTTTAATTAGGTATTCTAGGGCGAAATCTTCCGAAATTAGACCTAAATTAATTCCATCTTCAAAATCGATAATAGTATAGCAAATATCATCTGCAGCTTCTACCAAATAAGTCAATGGATGTCTGGCAAAAGAAATATCATTTCCTTTTCTGGTCTGAATTAATCCTAATTCTTCGGCGACCTCTTTTACAATAGCTTTATCAGATTGAAAAAAGCCATATTTTTTATCTGCAATATGCTTTGTTGGCTTTTTAGGAAGCGACTCTTTTGGGTATTTCATAAAAGTACCCAAGGTTGCATAACTAAGCCTAAGACCACCTTCAACACCCTGTTTGGATCCTGTTAATAGTTTAATACCATTGGCGTTTCCTTCAAAATCTATAATATCCTGGTATTCCTTGTTATTTAGAAGTGCTTTGTACTTTTTACCTTTTCCTGAAGAAAAATATTCACCAATAGCCTTTTCTCCACTATGCCCAAAAGGAGGGTTTCCTATATCATGGGCCAAAGATGCGACAGCAACAATAGCGCCAAAATCATTAAACTGATACCCGTGAACTTCCTCTAAATGCGGATATTTCCCCAGTATTTTTTTTCCAATAATCCTACCAAGGCTTCTGCCAACTACGGAAACTTCTAAACTATGGGTAAGTCTGGTGTGTACAAAATCTGTTTTAGACAAAGGAATTACCTGTGTCTTATCTTGTAAACTTCTAAAAGCGGATGAGAATATTACGCGGTCGTAATCTACCTCGAAACCCAAGCGAGTATCGTTCTGTTCTTTTCGTAATCGTTTGTTTGTATCTCCGAAGCGTCTTAAAGAGAGTAGTTGTTCCCAATTCATAAGGTAATATTAGAAACTGCAAGATACAATTTATAGAGGTTAGCAAATTGCTTAAAAAAATGAAAAATAACATTTTAATTTATGCAATTTGCTAACCTTTATTTATACTGTTTCAAATGCCTAGCAATTATCTATTACATAATGAGGATTTAGCCTAAAAAGCGAACTTCTCCAGTATGAACATCATACATAGCACCAACAATTAGAATCTCTCCTTTATTTTGCATTTCTTCTAAAACAGGGCTTTCAGCAAGTACTCGATCTATAGTTAAAGAGACATTTTTTTCGGCTACTTCGTTTACGAAATCTAAATTTTTAGAGGTTCGTAAACTAGAATCTTCTGGAGAAACAACTGCTTTTACAGCAGGTTTTATTTTTTCTAGCATAGCAGTTAAATTTCCAAGTTCTGCATTGTCACAAGCACCCTTTATTGCGCCACAACTGGTATGTCCTAAAACAACTACTAATTTGGTTCCTGCTAATTTACAGGCGAATTCCATGCTTCCTAAAATGTCCTCATTGGTAAAGTTTCCAGCAATTCTAATGCTGAAAACATCTCCTAGTCCTTGGTCAAAAACCAATTCAGAGGAAACTCTAGAATCAATACAACTTAAAATAGCAGCAAAAGGGAATTGTCCATTTCCTGTTTCACTTACTTGTTGCAATAAATTTCTATTTGCTCTTAGATTATCTTGAAACCTTTGGTTTCCCCCTTTTAAACATTGCAATGCTGTTTGTGGAGTCATTGCTGTTTGTGTTTCTTTAGTCTGTGTTTTCATTAGGCTTCTACTTTTATAGTTTCTGTTTTATGAATATTAGTACTTATCCAAGATAAGCAAGAGTCAAAATCATCAAATATCAGGTCTTTAGGAACTAAATCTGGAATAATATCTATTCGTTCTAACATATATTTAGGTTGTTCCAGAAGATTAACAAACAACACTTTTTTTCCTTCTTTCACCAAATCTACTAAAATATCTTCCATAGCATATAAACCAGACTGATCTATATATTGCATTCTGCCCATTCTAATAATTATAGTAGAGGCTGTATCTGGTATCTGACCTATTAATTGCTGGAATTCACTTGTAGACCCAAAGAATAACGGTCCTTTTATATGTTTAATAAAGACCTCTTTTTTTAATTCTTCAGGGAAATTATGTTCGTCTTTCCAAGCTTTTTCTTTTAATAAGGATTTTACATCAGATCTTTTACTTGTTAAATCGCCCATTTTTTTCATGAACATTAACGATGCGAAAATTAATCCAATTCCAACCGCATAAACAAGGTTCCAAACAGAAGACAATACCAGTACCACTAGCATTATACTAACTTCTGCCTTAGGCATATTCGGTATAGCTTTTAGCCCTTTGTAATCCATTACTCCAATACCAACAGTAATTAATATTCCAGCTAAAACTGCAGCAGGAATTTGAGAGGCAATAGGCCCTATCGCTAATAATACTATTAACAGTAAAACACCAGCAACCATTCCTGACAGTCTAGTTTTTCCTCCAGCCTTAATATTCACAACGGTTCTGATTGTTGCACCAGCACCAGGAATACCGCCAAATAAAGCCGCAACACTATTTCCTATTCCTTGACCTATTAATTCCTTATTTGGTTTATGTTTTGTTTTAGTCATATTATCTGCAACCACAGAAGTAAGTAAAGAATCTATTGCTCCCAGGAGGGCAAGAGTAAGGGCAGTGAAAATGTACGGAGAAATATTTTCAAAACTAAAACCAGTAAAAATTTCTAAATTAGGAATAGGCAATCCACTAGGGATTTCTTCAATCGTTCTATAATTTAGTTTAAAACCAAATGCAATGCCAGACATAACTAATAAGGCAACCAACGTACTTGGAACAGCAGTTGTAATTCTTTTAAAACCATAGATAATTAAAATTGTTCCTAGCGCTAACAGAAGCTCCAATATATTAATATTTCTAAAAGCTCTCGGCAACACCTTAAGCGCTCCTATAACTCCAGAAGCTTCTTTACTTGCAAGGATTTGAGATTCTTTATTTATTTGTTCAGAGGTAATACCATCTGCTCTTTTTATAGTTTCCTTAAAATTTTCTAAAACTAAAATACCTTCACCGGCTTCTTCCTTTAAAATATTATTTAGAATAATTTCTTCTGCTTCTGGCTTAAATTGATTTACATAAGAGGTGTCTTCTTTTGGGTAATAACCGACAGCAGGCAGTATTTGTGTTATTAAGATAATAATTCCAATAGCAGTCATAAAACCTGAAACTACTGGGTAAGGAATATACTTTATGTATTTACCTAAACCTAATAAACCTAGTCCAACCTGCATTATTCCCGCAAGTAAAAACACGGTTAAAATAGCAGGAATAGCTTTAGTTATATCTCCATCATTAATTGCTACAATACCCGCAATAACAACCATGCTAACTGCTGTCATAGGTGCTGTTGGCCCAGAAATTTGTGTATTTGTACCGCCAAAAAGAGCAGCAAAGAAACTTACAAAAATGGCACCATAAAGTCCGGCGCTAGGTCCTAGACCAGAGCTAACTCCAAAGGCTAATGCTAATGGTAGTGCTACAATTCCAGCGGTAATCCCACCAAATAAATCTCCTTTAAAATGTTTAAAGTCAAATAATTTTTTCATTAAAATATGTGTGTAAAACTTTCTTTATAGAAAGTCAATTATGTATAAATGTGTTGTTGCCATAAGTAATATAGAGCAACAAAAGTTTGTCACAACGTAGTTGCAAAGGTGAAAATTTGCAAAAAAGCAAATTAGATGTTTTAAATAAAAAACTCGGGAGGGGGTAAGAAAATCACTAAACTGTATATAGAATAATCTTCTTGATAATAATTAAATAATTTCTTTTTTACAGTTTTAACAGTACATTGAGAATCAAAACTCATGCTTAGAACAAAATTCTTTTCTTCAATATCTTTCTCTCCTTTTTTAGGATTCTCTTCTTCGTTAAGATCAATCAAAGTAATAGAATCCGCATTTTTGTCTACCAAACAAATAAGAGCAGGTGCTAGTATGGAAAATACTAATGCAATAGAAAGAACTATATGTAGTATCGATTTTTTCATAATCCAACGGCTAAAATAATGGTTCTATCTTCCTTAAAAAACTTAAAGTGTGTTAAATAATAATTTAGCGTATTATTATTACAGGAATAAGGAAAATAGAGAAGCCTTAAATATGTATAAATATCACGGTCTTATCAAATGCATTTGGGGAAACAAAATAATGTTTTGGTAATGGTAAGAATACATGAAAAGCCAAAAAAACAATGAAATTTGGCAATGTGTTTCTAATAAAAAGTTAGTTTTTGTCGACCAATATTTTTTGAAATACTACGGCCTCCATTTCCATGGAGGCTTTTTATTCCCACCAGTGGGTTTAATATTCTGACGCCTGTGTCAAATATAAATGACTTGTTCCTTATTAATGCCTCGTGGACTTGCCCCGAGGATTAATTACTTTTATAAAGTTTATTGACTTAAGCATAATATCTGATTAACGTTAGATTAACATTGACGACCGACTTTTGCATCGACAAAAACTAATAATACATTATGAAAACTAAGTTCATTCTTACTATAGTACATCTGTGCTTAACGGTTTTTTTAACAGCGCAAGAAACCAAAGAAAGTGCTTTTAAATTTAAATGGGATAATGGCTTCAAAATTGAAAGTGCAGATAAACAGCACAAGTTCAAGTTTGGTGGGCGCATTATGCTAGACCATGTTTATTTAAATCAAAATAATAAACTAGACGCGAGCTTTGGAGCATTAGAAACTACGAATGGGACCGAAATAAGACGTGCTCGTTTTTTTGCTTCTGGGACTATTTATGAAAATATAGAATTTAAATTGCAATCTGATTTTGCTGGTGGAGAAGTAATTCTTAAAGATGCATACATTGGATTGAAAAACATTCCTTTTGTTGGAAATTTAAGAATTGGTCATGTTAAAGAACCTTTTAGGTTAGAAATGATGACCAGTAGTAAGTATATTTCTTTTATGGAACGTTCTTTTGCGGAGGGTTTTTTACCTGTTCGTAATAATGGAATTATATTTTTTAATAATTTTTTGGAAAAAAAACTGTCGATACAATTTGGGTATTTCAGAAATGCTGATGGAGATACAGCGGACAATAAATCTGCAAATGATGGTTATTCTTTAACAGGAAGGGCAACAAGCTTACTTATTAATGATGTAGATAGTGGGCAACTATGGCATGTAGGGGCGGGGTTTAGCAGGAGAAAACCTGCATCTAATGAATATAAAATCACATCCCGACCGGAATCCCATATTGGACCTAAGTATTTGAACACTGGCGCTATTAGTGATGCGGATAAAATTAATTTCACCAATTTTGAAACGGCTTTTATTACAGGGTCTCTTGCTTTACAAGGAGAATATTTAAGGGCAAATATAGATTTAAAAAACTCTTCAACCGATTATAGTTTTACTAGCTATTATGCACAAGCTAGTTATTTTCTAACAGGAGAAAGTAGAAATTATAAAAGCTCTTATGGTGGTTTTGGAAGAGTTAAGCCAATTAATAATTTTAGTGGAGAAAACAAAGGTTGTGGTGCTTGGGAAGTAGCATTACGCTATTCTCATTCTGATATGAATAGTGAAGATGTTTTAGGAGGTGAACAATCAGATGTTACACTTGGTGTAAACTGGTATTTAAATCCAGCTACAAGAATAGTGCTTAACCATGTTTGGGCAAATATTGAAAATGCAGGAAAAGCTTCTGTTTTTCAAGTTCGTTTTCAGATAGATTTTTAGTAAAAAATAATACAATTTAAAAGGGAGATTTCTATAAGGAAACCTCCCTTTTTTTATGCCCTAAAATTGGTATTAAGGTAATGTTAACCGCTTAACACTAAACTAACCTTAACATATTCTTTTCTTCATTCTTACTTAACAGTCGAATAAAGTATTTGGTGTTTTTTTGTATAAAATATAAGACAAAGAAATACAAATGAAAAAAATTGCATTTATTTTAATTAGCGCTTTTGTAATTAGTGCTTGTGGCGATAAAAAAGAGAAGAAAGATAGTACAAATGACAATGGATTGACGGGTACTATTAGAGTGGATGGCTCTAGTACAGTATTCCCAATTACCGAAGCTGTAGCAGAAGAATTTAGAGCAGTAGCTCCAAAAGTAAAAGTAACCATTGGAGTGTCTGGAACCGGAGGTGGATTTAAAAAATTCTCTAGAGGAGAAACTAATTTATCTAATGCATCTAGACCAATTAAAGAAAAGGAAAAGAAGGCCTGTGTTGATAATAACATTAATTATTTAGAACTAGAAGTAGCCTATGACGGCTTGGCTGTTTTAGTAAATCCAGCTAATGACTGGGTAGATAGTTTTACTGTAGAAGAGTTGAAAAAAATATGGGAACCAGCAGCACAAGGAAAAATAATGAAATGGAATCAAATTCGTTCTGAATGGCCAAACGAAGAGATTCATTTATTTGGTCCTGGAGTTGCATCAGGAACTTATGATTATTTCACAAAAGCTATTGTCGGAAAGAGTGGTTCTAGTAGAGGTGATTTTACAGCTAGTGAAGACGACCATGTTTTGGTTCAAGGAATAGCTGGAGATAAATTTTCATTAGGTTTTTTTGGATTGGCATACTATGCTGAAAATAAAGATAAGTTAACATTAATTGGAGTCCATAACGGAGAAAAAGTGGTAAAACCAACTTTAGAAACAGTGAGTAACGGAACTTACAGTCCTTTATCAAGACCATTGTTTTTATATGTAAACAGTACCTCTGTTGCTTCTCAGGAAGTGGTAGAGTTTGTAAACTTTTATATTGATAATGCCGGTATCCTTGCTACAGACGTAGGCTATATTCCTTTGCCTGCGGAAAACTACGCTACACAAAAAAATAATTTTAAAACTTTTGTTGAAAATAACAGATAAGCAGAAGTTTAAATAGAGAGTCAGGTGTCTTTAAGGAAGCCTGATTTTCTTTGTTAGTTGACACTACCTAGGTCTAATAAATTAAGAATGCGTAAAGTAAAAGAACTCCTAATAGAAAAGCTACTGTTTGCCAGTGCATCCATTACGATTATTGTCACTATTGGTATTATCTGTGTTTTATCTATTGAAGCTTTTCAGTTTTTTAGTGAAGTGTCCATAGTAGAATTTCTAACAGATACCCAATGGACACCCTTGTTTACAGACAAGCATTTTGGAATACTACCTTTGTTAAGCGGTACGGTGCTCACCTCTTTTATTGCTATTATGGTGGCTTTACCAATTGGGTTATCCATCAGTATTTATTTAAGTGAGTATGCTCCAAAAGGATTTCGTAAAACAGTAAAACCTTTATTAGAATTACTAGCAGCGGTACCAACAGTAGTATATGGTTTTTTCGCACTAATAGTGGTAACACCTTTTTTGCAAATCATTTGGCCAAATTTATCGGGTTTCAATTCACTTTCTGCGGGAATAGTTATGGGAATAATGATTATACCGTACGTTTCTTCTCTTAGTGAAGATGCTTTACAGGCGGTTCCCAACTCTCTTCGAGAGGCTTCTTTTGGTATGGGGGCTACTAGACTACAATCAGCATTTAAGGTGATTGTTCCTTCTGCTTCTTCGGGAATAATTGTGTCCATTATTTTGGCTATTTCCAGAGCTATTGGAGAAACTATGATTGTTGCCATAGCCGCTGGTCAGCAACCTAGATTAACTCTAGATCCAACTGTTCCTATAGAAACTATAACGGCTTATATCGTTCAGGTTAGTTTGGGGGATGTAGAACACGGCTCAATAGAATACAGAACCATTTTTGCAGCAGGAATTACTCTTTTTGTATTTACATTTTTACTAAATACACTAAGCTATCGCATTCGTAAAAAATACCAGGCTAAATATGAATAATATTCAAATAAACAGACTAAAAGATCAGGCCTTTAAATTTTGGGGTATTGGCTGTACGTTAATCGGGCTAATTTTATTGGTTCTTTTTATTGGTGATATTTTAGTAGATGGTATTGGAAGAATTGATTGGAGTTTTATTACCAATTTACCTTCCAGAAAATCTGAAAAATCAGGAATTTATACGGCTTTAATGGGTAGTATTTGGATTTTACTACTTACTACCGTAATTGCATTCCCTATTGGAGTTGCGGCGGGAGTATATTTGGAAGAATACGCTAAGAAAAACAAATTCGCAGCAATTTTAGAAATAAACATTTCGAATTTAGCGGGAGTTCCGTCTATTATATATGGGTTATTAGGACTGGAAGTATTTGTACGAATTATGAATTTAGGCGCTAGTGTTTTAGCAGGGAGTTTAACCTTATCCTTATTAATTCTTCCTATCGTAATTGTAGCAACCAGAGAAGCTATAAAAGCAGTGCCATCTTCCATTAAAGACGCATCTTATGCTTTAGGCGCTTCTAAATGGCAAACAATTTGGCATCAAATATTGCCTGCTTCTGGTGGCGGAATATTAACAGGCGTAATATTAGCATTGTCCAGAGCGGTAGGAGAGACGGCACCGCTAATTGTAGTTGGTGCGCTGGCATATGTGCCTTTTGCTCCTTCTAATCCAATGGACGAATTTTCCGTTTTACCAATTCAAATATTCAACTGGATTTCTAGGCCACAACATGGCTTTATAGAAAATGCAGCAGCAGCAATAATTATACTCTTAGGAATTACTTTTATAATGAATGGAGTGGCTGTTTATTTTAGAAATAAATGGCAAAATAAATTGAAATAAGTATGGGAACAACACTTGAAAAACCAATGAAACAGGAAAAAATTATAGATTCTTCTTTAAAGAATTATTCCAAGATTGAAGTAAAAGACGCCAAGGTATGGTATGGCGATTTTATGGCAATTAAAGGAATTGATATGTCTATTAAAGCGAATTCCGTTACTGCATTTATTGGGCCATCGGGGTGTGGGAAGTCAACCTTCCTTCGGTTATTCAATAGAATGAATGATTATATCGAGGGCTTTAGAATGGAAGGAAAGATTAAAGTAAATGGCTCTAATATTTACAAGAAAAAAAATCTTGTTGAAGTATTACGAAAAGAAGTTGGAATGGTTTTTCAAAAACCGAACCCCTTTCCTAAATCAATTTTTGAGAATGTTGCATATGGATTAAGAATACAAGGGATAAAAGATAAAAAAATTATTGAAGAACGTGTAGAAAAAGCCTTGAGACAGGCAGATCTTTGGGAAGATGTAAAGAATGATTTAAAGAAATCGGCCCTTGCGTTATCTGGAGGACAACAACAGCGTTTGTGTATTGCAAGAACATTAGCTGTAGAACCATCTATTATCCTAATGGACGAGCCTACTTCTGCCCTTGATCCTATTTCTACAGCAAAAATAGAAGATCTTATTTTTTCGCTCAAAGAAAAATATACCATAATAATTGTAACGCATAATATGCAGCAAGCAAGTAGAATTAGTGACTTTACAGCCTTTTTTTATATGGGAGAATTAATAGAGTTTAATAAAACGAAAACTCTTTTTACTAATCCAGAAAAACAACGAACAGAGAATTATATCACAGGACGTTTTGGATAGAAAAATAATAAAACACATTACAAAATATATTTAGTATGGTAATAAATGCAGCACACCAACGAGACATTTTAAACAATTCAGGTTTAGAAATGCTTGCACTTTGCAAATCTCAGGTAAAAAAATCTATTGAAGCTTTTTTAAACCACGATTCCGATTTAGCAGAAGAAGTTATTCATACAGAAACACGTGTAAATGCCTTCGATTTAAAAATTGAAAAAGACTGCGAAAAATTCTTGGCACTTTATAATCCTGTAGCAATAGATCTTCGGTTTATAATGGCTATTCTAAAAATAAATTTCGATCTAGAAAGAATAGCAGATCATGCCTATAATATTTCTAAGTACACGGTAGATTTAGATGAAAAAATAGCGTCAAAACTACTAGAGAGTTTAGATTTTAAAACCATGTATGAAACTACTTTCGACATGCTAGAAGATGTCTACAATGCTTTCGAGAGCAAGGACGTGAAAGTAGCTAGAAAGGTCTTTAAAAAGGATAAAATATTAGATAAAATTAACAGCAATTCTTTTGCAATAATAAAAGATGAAATTAAAAAAGATAGCAATCAGATAGGAGAGGCTTTAATATTGTTTTCAATTATAAAAAAGATGGAACGTGTTGGCGATTTAACCAAAAACATTGCAGAAGAAATTATTTTTTATATCGATGCAGAAGTAGTTAAGCACAAAAAGAAAAAGTAAGTCATGTTCTAAACTTATAGATCCATATCAAATATTAGAATTGCACCTAAATTTACCTATTGGTAACATTTTGGTAACATTAGGTGCTTTAATTTGAATTAATTTTGCAAAGTTATTTTCAACAAATTTATTATGGACAATATTTATTTATACATGATTATTGCTCTCGCTATTTTGGCTGTTGCCGATTTAGTCGTGGGTGTAAGTAATGACGCAGTAAATTTTTTAAATTCAGCTATTGGTTCTAAAGCAATTAGCTTTAAAACTATAATGATTGTTGCCAGTGTTGGTGTGGCAGTTGGAGCGGTTTTTTCTAGTGGGATGATGGAAGTTGCCCGAAAGGGAATTTTTAATCCTAGCGAATTTATGTTTAATGAAATCATGATCATTTTCATGGCAGTAATGATAACAGATATTCTACTGCTAGATTTTTTTAATTCTGTTGGAATGCCAACATCTACAACAGTTTCCATTGTTTTTGAATTGTTAGGAGCTGCTGTAGCGGTTGCACTTATCAAAATTTATAGTGGAGAAGGAGGTAGTTTTGGCGATGTAATAAATTATATAAATACGGATAAAGCTTCTCAAATTATATTTGGAATACTTCTGTCGGTAGTTGTAGCCTTTAGTATAGGTGCAATTGTACAATGGTTCTCTAGAGTCTTGTTGTCTTATAATTTTGAAAAGAAAGCAAAATGGGTAGGTGCCCTTTTTGGGGGTTTTGCAATAACAGCAATTTCTTATTTTATTTTCATGAAAGGGCTAAAAGGAACTTCTTATGCAAAAGAATCTTTTGATATTCTTGGTGGGGGTACGATGAAAGACTTTTTAGAAAATCAGGTAATTGGTATTGTTGCCGTAAGTCTTGTTTTTTGGTCTTTGCTATCTTATGTTCTTATAGCTTATGCTAAAACCAATATTTATAAACTTATTATTATAATTGGTACGTTTGCCTTGGCGCTTGCCTTTGCAGGAAACGATTTGGTAAACTTTATTGGAGTTCCAATGGCAGCATACAATGCTTTTGAACAATGGGCGGCTTCAGGTGTTCTTGCTACTGATTTCCCAATGGATGTATTAGCGAAAAAAGTTCCTACAAACAACTGGTTGTTATTTGGTGCAGGTATGATAATGGTATTGACCCTTTGGTTCTCTACGAAAGCAAAAGGAGTTGTAAAAACCTCTTTAGATTTATCTAGTCAAGGAGCAACAGAAGAACGTTTTCAGCCTAACTTTTTATCTCGTGGGTTTGTAAGAGTTGCCATGGCAATGTCACAAATGTCATCGTATATATTACCGAAATCTTGGCAGACAAAAATTGAAGAGCAGTTTGAAGCTCCAGTAATTACACTTTCTAAGGATAAAGTTCACGAATTACCTGCTTTTGATATGGTAAGAGCAGCAGTTAACCTTATGGTTGCAGCAGTGTTAATTTCTATTGCAACATCATACAAATTACCATTATCAACAACATATGTTACTTTTATGGTAGCTATGGGTACTTCTCTTGCAGATAGAGCTTGGGGAGCAGAAAGTGCTGTGTATAGAGTTGCAGGTGTGTTAAATGTAATCGGAGGTTGGTTCTTTACCGCTTTCAGTGCTTTTAGTGCAGCCGCTTTAGTAGCCTATTTATTAAACTTAAACCTAACTTTAATGTTTCCATTATTGTTAGTTGTTGTATTTGCATTATTAGTTAGAAACTATATTGCACATAATAAAAAATCTAAAGAAGTTAAAGCAGAAGATAGTTTAACAAAGGCAGAAAGTAGTTCTGTACAAGGTGTTATTCATGAAAGTGCTAGTAATATTTCTAATGTTATAAAACGTGGAAATCGAATTTACACAAATGCAATTAAAGGACTTGCAGTACAAGATTTAGCGTTGTTAAAAAAGAACAAAAAACAAGTTGTTAAGCTTTCTGATGAAATAGATGTCTTGCGAGATAATATATTCTACTTCATTAAAAACTTAGACGAGTCTAGTGTTGGTGCAAGTAATTTCTATATTAATATCTTAGGATATTTACAGGATATGGTGCAATCTTTAGAGTATATCACTAAAGTGAGTCATAAGCATATTAACAATAATCATAAAAAGTTAAAATACAACCAAGTTAAAGAATTGAAAGAGATTGATCTTGGTTTAGAAAAATTACTAGCGGATACTAAAGAAGCTTTTGAATCGCGTTCTTTTGAGCAAATAGGTCATATTTTAAAAGGAAAGCAAGAGCTTTACGATTTGGTTTCTCAAAAAATTGAAAAGCAGGTGGCAAGAACTAGAACAGAAGAATCTAGTCCTAAAAACACGACGCTTTACTTCTCTTTATTGTTAGAAACGAAAGATTTACTAACAGCAACTTTTAACTTGTTAGAATTGTACTATAGTGCGCATGATAGCTCTATAGAACCAGCTACAATAGAGCAGAAATAAGTTTGCTTTTAAAAGAACAATTAATTACTTTACCAATAACATTTTTTAGTTATGGGTAAAGTAATTTTTTTTGTGGCATTTATTTGTTGTGTAAATAGTGTAGCACAAGATATAACAGGGATACAACTTTTAGAGAAAAGTATAAAATACCATGATCCTCATAACTCTTGGAAATCATTTAATGGTGATTTTACGGTTACTATGGAATCACCAAAAGGAGACCTGCGCATAAGTGAAATTAGTTTGAACCTTCCTCAGCAGTATTTTGAACTAAGTACAATTAAAGAAAAGAATACTATTCTTCAGATTTTAGATAAGGGGATATGTACATTAAATTTCAATGGGAAAACGGAAATTTCAAAAGAAGACAAGGCTACTTATAGAATAAATTGTAAAAGGGCTACAACCATGAAGAATTACTATTCGTATCTTTATGGGTTGCCTATGAAGCTTAAAGACAGTGGAACGATAATAGATTCTGTTGTAAAAACAAAAACCTTCAAGGGGAAGACATATTTGGTATTAAAAGCAACTTATGAAAAGGAAGTAGGAAAGGATATTTGGTACTTTTACTTTAATCCAAATACGTATGCTATGGAGGTCTATCAATTTTTTCATGATGAAGTAAAGAATGATGGAGAATACATTTTGTTAACAGGCGAAGAAACTATACAAGGTGTAAAAATGCCAAAAGTCAGAGCCTGGTATTACAATAACAACGATGGCTATTTAGGAACAGATATTTTGAGCAGAACAAACTAAGGAGTCTTTTTTAGTTTTTCTTTTGTTCTCCTCACTAGTATTTCTATCGATTTAATGATGAAAATTGTCGCTAATTTGCATCATTAGTGCTTTTTTTATAATTTAGTTACAGCGTTACAAACGAACTGGTTTGTAAAACATATTTATTTTTTACTACCTCAGTTTGATTCTTACTTTATAACAAGTTTCATTTTGTTTTAAGTGATTTAGCTGCAATGAATAGTTTTAATGTCATGTATACCTGATTCTTGTATGCATTTTGTTTTTGAGAATGTAAAACTTAATAGTACTAAAAAAATGTCAGAGGAACTTTCTATGAACCAAGTATTCTATGAGAAATTTGGATCTAAGGAATTATCGGAGAGAATTGGCATTAGTCGCTCACAATTACATCGTAAATTAAACACGTTAGTTCAAAAATCTACAAGTCAGTTTATCAGGGAATTCAGGCTGGAAAAAGCGATGGTTATGATTATCTAACAATTTTAAATACTTTTTAAAACCTGAATAATTGTTTTTAAATTGATAATGAATTCCTTTTTCATCCATTACATCAAAGACATCTTTACTAATATCTATACCATAAAATAGTGT
>JAZGEQ010000020.1:0-346780 GCA_036478775.1 Cellulophaga sp. | reverse complement strand
ATAAATCAGAAAGCACAAAAGAGAGGAATAAGGTTATTATACACGCAGAGACTATAGATCTCGTCAACATTGAAAATCCCCTCTCTTTTCTACACAGATTTCGTACAGTTCTATGAGGCATTAAGACCTCGATTTTAAGTCGTTGAAACTCGCGTAGATTGTCCTTTCAAAAAAAACATTTTGTTATGAATAAAGATATAAAACATTTTGGAATTGACATTAGTCATTTAGTATTTGATGTTACAGATTCAGATGGGAACTATCATCAGTTTAAAAATAATGTAACTGGATTTAGAAAGTTTATAAAACACTTAGATATTTCTAGCCATTGTGTTATGGAGGCAACGGGTTATTATCATTACCATCTGGCCTATTATTTACAAGAAAAAGGCATTAAAACATCTGTAAAAAACCCATTAGCAGTAAAGCGCTTTATCCAGATGAAGTTGTCAAAAATTAAGACAGATAAAAGTGATTCTAAGCTTATTTGTGCGTATGCAAAACAAGTTGAATTGAAGCTTTGGCAAGGCAATTCAAAGCATCAGATAGAATGTCTTCAAATGACCAGACTTCTTTCTGTCTATACAAAACAGAGTACTATGCTGAAAAACAAGCTACATGGAGAAGCTGTTTTAGGCAATCCAAGTAAAGCAGTAGTATCTTCTTTAAAACGAAACTTTAAACAGGTTAAAAAAGAAGTAGAAACCATCGAGTTAAAACTATTACTATTGGTAAAACAAGTGCATCAAGATGTCTTAACTCGTATAAAAAGTATCCCTGGTATTGGTAACAAAACGGCAGTGATGTTAGTTGTCTTAACAGACGGATTTGATCGCTTTAATAGCGGAAGTGAATTGTGTAGTTACGCAGGTTTAACATCAATAATTAGACAGAGTGGAAGTAGTGTAAGAGGAAGAAGTCGGATTAGTAAGATTGGCAACCAAAAGCTTCGGAATCTATTATTTATGTGCAGTTTTAACGCTCGTAAATACAACAAGGCTTGTCGAGAAATTTATGAGCGCATAGTAGCCAAAGGAAAGAGTAAAAAATTAGCACTAATTGCTGTTTGTAATAAACTATTAAAACAAGCATTTGCAATTGCTAAATCAGGTTTAACATACGATAACAGCTATAGAAGTGTTTTAGTAAAAAATTAAGTCATATTTACTTGTTTTTTACCACAGTACTTTGTTATAATCCCCTATTTTTATGTCATTAGTTTCGATATTGATTAGCATATTATCTTGCCATGACCCCTTAACCTTATATTTAACTATACCTTTATATTCACTTGTACGCATTTCTTTTTTAAACTCCTGCAGTTTCTTAAGTTTAAACTTATTGACCATTTTTATAAATTTATTTAAATCAAGCAGTCGAAATCAATGGATAATACTGACTAAAAGCTTACTTTTTTATTATTAATTTTAAAAAAGTATTTTTTTTTTATAATAACACCTAACTCTCTAAACTACCAATGCACCTTTCTCTGCTACAATGAAGTCATTTTCAACGGTACTACCGCTAACACCAATTGCTCCAATTACCTTTCCACTTGAATTTAATATTGGAATTCCGCCAGGAAACGTTATTAATCCGTTATTAGAATGTTCTATATTATATAAAGACCCACCTGGTTGCGAGAGCTCACCAATAGCACCTGTTTCCATGTCAAAAAATTGTGCTGTTTTTGCTTTTTTTATTGCTATATCCAAGGAACCTAACCACGATCCATCCATTCTTGCGAATGCCACCAAATTTGCTCCTGTATCAACTACAGCGATATTCATTTTTAACTTTAATTCTAGAGATTTTTCTTTTGCAACTGCAATTACTTGCTCTGCCTGTACCAATGAAATATTCATAATATCTTTTTTAATCTTAATTTTATTAAAAATAGGGTTTACAAATACGCAAACCCTATACCTATGTTTACCACAAAATTATTAAACTGTTTAAGAATCCAAAACATTTAAGCTAGCAACCATTTTTACTTTATTTGTCATTGTAGCATAATTAGGTGAGAATTTAATTACCTCATTAGCTGCTTCTTGGTATTGAGCTTCTGTTCCATTTCCTTTTACAGTAAACGCATACTCAATTGTATCAAAACCTACTGGAGAAGTTTCATTAACACCTAAAAAACCTTGAAGATCTAATCCTGATTTTATATCTAGTGTAACTGATTCTAATTGAATATCTTTCATTGAACACATTGCAACAAAAGTAACCATCATACACCCAGAGAGACCTCCTAGCACATAATCTTGAGGCGTAGGTGCAGAATGTGCTCCTAACAATTGCTCTGGCTCATCTACAACAAATGAAAAATTATGAGGAATTTCTTCACTTCCAAGTTTAAGATTATCGGTTTTTACACCAACTTTTGTTCCGCCCATCCAAGTTGCTATTATACCTCCTGTATAATCACCATTTTTAGCATCTTGTTCTACTGTTGCTTTGTATGCTCCTAAAGCTTCTAAATTAAGTCCGTTAATCATTTTTATTCCAATTTTAATTATTGTTTATTTTTAATCTAAATATCCGTAGTTAATTAATTGTTGTTGTACTTCCATATAAGTTGTAGCATACAATTTATCAACGTCTTCCATAGACATAAAAGCATCTGAGAATCCTGGTTTTTCTGAATCAACCATTAACTTTATTGACTGCAGGAAGTGTTTTATTAATTCTTTAGGGTTTTCATTACCTACAGAAACTCTCATCGTTGTTTTATGAATTCCTGCTTCTAATAAAGCTTCTTTATTTAATTCAGAATGAGACGTAAAAGCAGGGCATAAAAGCGTGGTATTAATTTGTCCTAAACTTACTTGAAGCCCAAAAGCAGGAGCCAAACTATCAAAGAATCTTTTAAAAGCTTCATCAGATAAATTTGCACTTTCAAAATCAATTGTAAATAAAGCTGATGGCAATTGGTACTTTGTCACCTTCTTCATAATTTCATGATTATGACTATTCTCTAACCCACTACAGTGTACTCTAAGATCTGGATGTGAATCGAAAAACTTAGCAAAAACTAGTGTATTTACACATTTTTGAGCCATTCTAATATTCAGTGTTTTAAGGCCTGATAATATTTCAAAAGCAGTATCAGAATTTAAGAATGCTCCTTTAATATAGTATACATCCCAGAATAGCGTTTCGCTCCAATTTATTCCGTCCGCTTCAGTTCCTTTTGGCAAGAACATTAAACTGTTTTTTGCTATAATTCCACCCGCAATCGCATTACCAGATCCTGTAATGTCTTTAGTATAACTATGAAACAAATAATCTGGTCTACATTGCTCATCTTCATATTGTAATGGTTTAATTAAAAATGGAGTAGCAACAGTACCATCTAACATAACCATAGCTCCATTTTGCTTAGCGCATTTACAAATAGCAGGAACATCTAACATATACCCGTGTGGGTTACATGGAGATTCTATGTATACATGTATTTTTTTTCCAGATGACAACTCATTTTTATACTCTTCTTTTGCCTTTAACATTACAGGTTTAAAGTCTTCTAAAGAATAGCCATCAAACCAAACCACTTGAATTCCTAATTTATTCTTTTTAGCAAAATAGTCCTCAATTAATTGATAAGCACCTCCATAAATATTTCTAGAAACAACAAGAATATCTCCCTGATTTAGAACATTGCTTAACAAAGCGTCAATAGCAGCCATTCCACTATTAAAATTCCATGCCGAATACTCACTTGCATATTTACCTGCTTCCAAGTGTACCATATGAGAACCTAAAGCCAAAGAAGTTGGATTTAAAGACCTAGAATAAATATGATGAATAGATTCCTTGCCATTAAAAGCATCATCTATCCATTCTGTACACGAGTAATCATAGGTAGATGTTCTTGTAATAACTGGTGTTGCAGAAAACAATGCTGCAATATTATTAAACAAAGGATAAGGACCTTTTGCTAGTAGCGTACTATCTGATTGCCCCAAAGATTGATACGTTTCTTGAAGTGGACTTTGTAACGTCTCTAATACTTTAGCTACCTGAAATGATAAAAATCGTTTTGCATTAAAATAGGCTACTTTTTCTTTTTCATCTAATTGTGCAATTGTATTTGAGGTAATTTCACCTAAAGTAACTATATCTGCATGAGCGGTATAAATATCTGTTGCTGCTTTTTTAAGCACTTTCCCATATTCACTGTTAGGATCAATCTGAAAATGAGCTAATTGTTCTGTGGCTAACCCATCTATAGTTGTGCAATTTGTAGAATTTCTTCTAGGTGATAAAATTTTTGAACTCGCTATTGTATTCATTGTTTGAAATTATTTAAGGTTAAAACATACTACTTTGGTTGTGGTCATCTCTTTCATTGCTGATGCAACACCTTCTCTTCCTATTCCACTTTGTTTGACACCCCCAAAAGGCATCATATCAATTCTATAATCAGAAGAATCATTTACCATAACACCACCACAGTTTAATTGTTCTGTAGCTTTAAAAGCCATATTAATATTAGCAGTAAAAATCCCTGCGTGTAGGCCATAAGGAGAATCATTGGATGCAGTTATTCCTTCATCCAAAGATTTAATTTTAGAGAGTGTCGCAACAGGTCCAAAAATTTCTTGTTTTCCATTTAAACAATGATCAAAATCTCCTTCTAAAATTGTTGGTAAGTAGTTATTCTTAACTCTTCTGCCTCCACATAATATTTTATAACCTTCTTTTTCTAATTCTAAAACTGATTCTTCAATATTTTGAATAGCCGTATTAGAAATTATTGGTCCCATATCTGTAGTTATATCTTCAGGGTTACCAATAGCAACATCATTTGCCAGAGCAACTAACTTTTCCTTAAATTGATCATAAACAGCCTCATGAACATATAATCGTTTTACTCCAACACAATTTTGACCTGCAGCCCAAATAATTGCTCCAATACAATTTTCAGCAACTTCATCAATAGCTGCATCCTCCATAACAATAACTGGTGAACTAGAACCAAGTTCCATCGCTACTTTTTTTATGCCAGCAGTTTTTATAATAGCTTCGCCTGTTCTTGTTCCACCAGTAAAACTTACCATATTAACCCTACTATCGGTAACTAATATGTCGCCAAAATTACTTATAGGTCCAGTAATAATATTAATTATATGATAGGGTAGACCTGCCTCTATAAATAGTTTCGATAGTTTAATAGCAGAAACTGGTGTAAAATCTGAAGGTTTTATAATAATGGCATTACCAGATGCTATTGCTGGGCCTAATTTATGAGCCACCAAATTTAATGGATCATTAAAAGGTGTTATAGCTGTAATAATTCCTATAGGGCTATGTACATAATAACCTGTTCTTTTTTCCGAACCTTGAAAAGCATTAAAAGAAATCATTTCTCCATTATGTCTTTTAGCTTCTTCGGCGCAAAGCGTTAAGGTGTTGATACATCTATCTACTTCCTTTCTAGATTCATTAATTGTCTTTATCCCTTCTGAAACAATAATTTTAGAAAACTCTTCTCTTCGTTCTTTTAAGAGTAAAACTACTTTTGAAATGATTTCACTTCTTTGGTAAGGTGAAAGATTTTTTGAAATTTCTTTTCCAATTTCAGCTGATTCTAAAGCCTTATAAACATGTGCTTTATTTGCACAGGAGACTTCAAATATTGCTCTTCCTGAATATGGGTTTTCAACAGGAAATTTATCCTCTGTTTCAATCCAATTTTCACCAATCAGCATTTTTATGGTATCCAATTTTTTTATAGTTCCAATCATGATTGCGCTATTTTTTATTTTTAATAATTAGCAAAACATCTGAAAAAACAGCATAACCCGTTTCTAGCTTCCCTGCACCTGGACCAGTAATCATTACCTTGCCCAAAAATGAAGTTGTAATTTCAATAGCATTAGTTACCCCACCAATACTTGCTAATGGGTCGTTTAAATCTAAAAGCATTGGTTGTACACTTGCAGTAATTGTATTGTTTTCTTTTTTCAGGCTTCCAATTAGTTTTATGCTTTTATTTTCTTTTTTGGCAGCATCTAACTCAGCCTTAGAAATGTTATCAATTCCTATTGTTGGAATATTTTCTAGACCTAAATCAACACCAAAAACTTTATGAGAAAGAATGGCTATTTTACCTCTAGCATCAAAGCCCTTAACATCATTTTCTGGATCTGCTTCTGCATATCCAAGTTTCTGAGCCTCAGCAAGAACGTCATCAAAAGAATCTCCTTCTGCCATTTTTGAAAGTATATAATTACTGGTTCCATTTAAAACACCTCGGATGGCAATAATATCATCTCCTGCTAAACATTCTTCAATTAAAGAAAAGGTTGGTGTACCACTCAGTACAGTACCTTCATAACGAAGTGATATATTGTTAGCAATTGCTAAATTGTCCAGTTCTGTATAATGTAAAGCGATAGGGCCTTTATTAGTAGTAACAACGTGTTTGCCGCTTACTAATGCTTCTTTAATAAAAGTATATGCTGGATCGCCCGTTTTATAATCGCTATATGTAGCCTCAACTATTAGGTCTATTTCTTTAATACCCGATAGTGGCTGTTCATCCACTAACGAACCATCACTTATACTTTCTCCACTTCTTAATGTCGCTAATAAATCAGCAACATTTATTCCTTTAGGATTATAAATATTCCCTTTTTGGATGTCTTTAACAGCTACAATTTTAATAGCTGTATCATATTTTTCTAAAACCCAACTTGTCTTTTTTTCTATAATCTCAAGAAAGCCTTGACTTACTGTACCCAATCCAATTATACCGATATTCATTCCGTAAATATTTTTATTATTGAACAAAATTCATTTATTTTGCACTATAATTGAATTATTTTCATTAGTATTTTTTTAAAATTGAAATAAATTCGGAATTAAACATATTATGAAGATAGATCAAAAGGATATTCAGATTTTAGCTCTTTTACAGAATAATGCACGACTTTCTAATAAGGAATTAGCCGCCGAATTGGATATTGCACCATCTACTTGTCATGAGCGATTAAAAAGATTAACCAAAGAAGGTTTTTTTAAAGCCTTTAATGCAGATATTAATTTAAACAAATTAGGAATTAGTATTGAGGTACTTGTTTCTGTTCGTTTAACCCAGCATGAAAGAAGTATTGTAAATTCTTTTATAAAAAAAATAAAAAAAATCAATGGAGTTATTCGTTTTTACCATGTTGCTGGAAACACCGACTTTATATTACATGTTGCTGTTAACGATTCAAACAGCTTGAAATCTTTTATTATGGATGATTTAGCTAGTTTTAGTTATATCGATCATATAGAATCTTCTATGATCTATCAACACGAATGTGTACATAGACTTAAAGTACTATCTTCTTTCTCTCAATAAAAATATGATTGTTATTCGTTATTAAAAGGCATGTTTCTATTTAAAACAACGAAAAAATAGTGTACTAAAATTTTGTGGGCTTTCGCTTTCAATCTTAAAAAACTACAAAATGGCTTTAATTGCTCTTAGGTTTGTTTTATTCTTGTTTCAGCCTTAATTAGGTCATGAATATCATTAGTCTCTAAGACTTATAGATTAGGAAGAAATTCATTTAATAGTTCATCATAAGTTTCCATTTTTTAGATGTACGTATTATACTTAACTTTGAGCTACTATTTTATAAAACCGAAATAGGGCCAAATACCACAAGATATTTAACCCTATTAATAAAATCTAATATAGCCAATATTTACAGTCGTTAAAGTAATTGCCTCAGTAAAGACTTAATCAATCACTTAAAACATCTTTATATTAAAGATTTTCTCATTCTTCAACCTATTTGATTTACTGTTTAAATATGGAGTAAATACGTATTTCAGGCTCTTCTAAAAGTAATGGACCTAGCTCTCCAACTATATCTTTGGTAAATAATTGCGATGATAAATACGCCTTTGCCTGTTCTTGTGTTTCAAAACCATGTAATACTTGTACATCATCAGTTCTCTTAATCAAGTCTTTTGATACTGCTCCATCAATTTTAGTTAAAAATGGTGTTTTATATTTAGAATAAACATCTCCGGCTTTTAGTCTATTGACAGCAGCTACTTTTAAACTAATTTGAAGAAAAGCACCTGTATTTAATGGTTGTTTGTTAGTTAAAAAAGCTGCAGTATAAATTCTTATTTCGGGATCTGCAGTCAATAATAGTGCTAATTCCCCAACAACATCTTTGGTAAACAATGCTGTTTTTAAATAAGCAGTTGCCTGCGCTTCGTTTTGAAAACCATGTAATACTTGTACATCTTCGTCTCTCATTAATAACTCCTTAGATGTTGCTCCATCAATTTTGGTTAAAAATGCTTCTTTATATTTTACATATATCCCAGCAGCTTTAGGTCTATTAACTTTCTTGATTTTTAATGTAATCTCTAAAAATGCTCCTGTTTTTTCCATACTTTTTTCGTTTTTAATTTCAGTTTTAGGCTTCTTTGATTCTATAGCCATACTTAATTTGTTTTTACTTGTTTGTGATTTGCAGCCTACAGCTGTAATTACAATAGCTAATGCTATTGCATTTTTTAATACGTTATTCATAATGTGATTTATAAAATTCTAAGCAAAGGTATTTGTATTACGACCACAGAAACGGCTATAAAACCACTATTAATGGTAAATACAAGAAGCTTGTATATCTACCTTACAAACAAATAATTAGACTAAAAAAAGCAGCAAAAGAAGAGCTGTTAACTTAAGAAACGCTACGAAATACGGGCTCTAAAATTACGTGGTGAACAACCAACATTTCTTTTAAAATATTTAATAAAATAGGAAACATCCTCGAAACCTAACTGAAAAGCAATCTCACCTACTTGCAAGCTTGTAAATTTTAAATCGCGTTTAGATTGCAATATTATACGTTCTGCTATTAATTGAGATGGTGATTTACTAACTACAGACTTCGTAATTGTTGTTAGTGTCTTTGCCGATATATTTAGTAAACTAGCATATTCACTAACATACAGTCCTGTTTTGTAATTGTCTTCAATAAGTTCTTTGAATTTAAAGAACTGTAGTTCATAATGATTGGTTATTTTAAGTTGCTTTCCTGAATCTGATTGCTGCAAACGCTCTAAACTAATTAATAAAGACTTAAGCAATAACCTTATGACATCTTCATAACCAAAACGATGTTTTTCTTTGAACTCTTTTTGGATAAGATTGATATAAGAGGATGCCACTTCAATAGTATCTTGATTGAGTTCATAAATTGATTTTTTGTGTGTATTAAAAATGTTATACTTTAAGAAAACATCAACATCATGATGCATAAAAAAGCTTTCATTAAAGTGAATTATCCATCCTTCTGTATCCAAATTTTCGTCAAAAGCATGCACTTGGTCTTTCGCAATAAAAAGTGCTGTATTTTCTTTTAAATCATAGGTTTTAAAATCTACACTATGAGTTATTCCTCCATTAAAAAACCATAATACCTGATAGAAACTATGTGAGTGAGGTAGTATAACTTTTTCAGAACTTCTCTTTAAGTATTCTTTCATGCTATATACTTCAAATTGCAATTTACCTGGATATTCCTTATGCAAATGATACTGTTGTATTTTGGTCTTTGAATTTGACATTCTGCTTTTTTAAAACATTTCTAAAATGATAAAGCCTATACCTTCTTAATATTACAAATAATTAATTACTTTTTTCGCAGCTTCTAATCCACTATGTATTGCTCCTTCCATATATCCTCCATTATCTTTTGACGTTTCTGCTCCTGAAAACAATAATTTTCCATTCATATAAAACTTTTCAAACACCGTATTCCCATAAACAGGAGACATGTATATAGATTTAATATTTTTACGATTTGTATTTTGGTCTTGCGACCAATCTTTTTCTTCATAACTAAGGTAATCTAGAACTTCAGAACCTAAATATTTTTCAAGGTATTCTAAAATCATCCATTTTCTACTTTCCGAAGAAACATCACGTAATGCCTCGTTAACAAAACCCATTAAAGCAAACTTTTGGTTACTAAAATCTGAATGGTCATAAATTTCTACTATAGGTCCAACTTGACCGATAATTGTTCCAGACATTTTTTTATCGCGCCAAAAGGGACTACTAAATGTTAAACCAATTTTAATAGCATTACTCATCCAAGTATGCGTTTTCTTCATTACTTTTATAACCTTGGTTGGAAGTTTTGGAACATAAGAAATATGTGTAGCCATTAATGGCGGAATGGTAATAATAACTTTTTCTGCATTATAAACCCCATTATTAGTTGCAATAGAAACTCCATTATTAGTTGCAATAGAAACTCCATTATTAGTTTCAGTAATCTTTAGTACTTTCGTATTCGTAAGTATTAAATTTAAAAAAGAGCTAGCCATTGCTTTAATAATTGCACTAGTGCCTCCTTTTACCCTATAGGCATTTGGAGTTCCAGAATTTCTTTTAAAATAGTGCACAGGTGCCATTGTATTATAGACTAGTACACTTTTACCTCTACTATACTGGTCAAAAACACCAATATTTAAACTCTTTAAAAGATTCATCATATTTTTATGATTCCACTGAAACCAAGTTGCTCCAAAATCAATATTGTTTTTTGTTAAAACACGCCCTCCTATTCGATTTCTAGATTCTAAGATTAAAAAATCATTTTCTCCTATTTTAGTAAACTCATAAGCAGAGGTTATACCAGAAAGTCCAGCGCCAATAATTATATATTTAGCAAAAACTTCTTCCTCTTTTTTATCTAATTCTTTTAACACGCCTAATTCTCTTTATTTTAATTACACAAAATTATACTTAGCTATAAACCTATATAGGTTAAAAAGGGAAAATAAATGGTAATTATGTGAAACTCATAAAAAGACACCTACTTTAAACCTCCATTTATTATATATTTAAGACTACCCCGCAGAAAAAATATGGCAATATCTAAATGAATGATTTAAGAATAGAGCATTTTAAAATATCAAACAACTTAAGGATTAACCACATCAAACTGTTAAAACGGATATATAAGAAACAATATAAATCTCTCTATTAATTTTCCGTTTTTTTGTTTCAAGTCCATTTATGAAAACTATGATAAAAGAAATGAAAGTTAAATTTCATCTAAATAGAAGATGTCCTATTATTATTTTTACATTTCAATAGTACCTAACATAAAAAAATGGAACAATATATGTAAGAGGGAATAGTTAATATCAATTTCTTTGAACATTTTATAGAATACTATTTAGTTATGACCAAAAAAAAAATAGAAAAACTTCTAGATAAATACCTTAATGGGTCTTGCAATGATTTAGAAAAGAAAATACTTGAAGACTTTTTAGATTCCTATCAAAACGATCTCCCTTTTTGGACAAAACCAGAACATGGTAACAAATTTAATCTTCAAGAATCTTTATATAATGAGATTATTAAAAAAAATAAATTAGAAAATAAACCTCATAGTTCTAATTTAAAAAAAAACAGGTATACGTTTATAAAATATGCAGCAGTATTTCTTATTAGTCTTTTTTCAGTATTTATGATAAAAACATATCAGAGAGGTGATAAAGATAGCAAATTGGATGACTCAAATGAAATAATATTGGAATTAAGTAACGGAACAAAGAAAACAATTAACAGAAATAATAGTGATGTTATTCTAAATTCAAAAGGTATTATTCAAGGAAAATATGCCAAAGGAAAAATAGTTTATGAAAACACAGAAGAAACTACAAACGTAATTACCCTGTCATATAACAAACTATTTGTGCCACATGGAGAGAAAATACAAGTAGTATTATCTGATGGCTCTATTGTATATTTAAATTCTGGTTCCAATCTTAAATACCCTGTTCAATTTATTAAAGGAGAGCCAAGGGAAATCTATTTAGATGGTGAAGCCTATTTCAATATTGCAAAGAATAACAAAGATACGTTCATAGTACATGCTAATGATATAAACACTAGGGTATATGGCACAGAGTTTAATATTACCTCATATAAAAATGATGACACCTTAGAAGTGGTTCTAGTAGAAGGGTCTCTAGGGGTTAATGCTGAAGGTAAATTCAACAAAAAAGAAGTATTGTTGGTTCCAAATGAAAAAGCTTCATTTGACAAAATAGAAAGGCAGATTACTACAATGAAGGTTAATGTTGAAAAGCATATAGCTTGGAAAGATGGTGTATTATACTTTGAAAAGGAAAGGTTTGAAAATATAGCCCGGAAATTGGAAAGACATTATAATATTTCAATTCAAAACAATAATAGGATTCTAAAAAACACTCAATTTACAGGAACTTTTGATATAGAAACTATTGATGAGGTTCTAGAAGTGTTTAGCCACTATTTCTCATTTCAGTACGTAATTAATAATAATATTATTATAATTAACTAACCTAAAACAGCTAAATATGAAGTGACATTTACTAAAAAGTGAATCGAAAAATGCTCAAACATTTTCCGATTCGAAAAATTGATTAAAAATGAGAGCAATAACCACACTAAAATCAAATCAAAAGTATGATAAAATCAAATATAAAAGAAGGTCCTTGCAGGTATTCTTTAAAATTTAATTTAAAAATGAAACTTACAACGATACTGCTTATAGTTTCACTTTTTAAAATTCACGCCAATTCGTATTCTCAAAATACAAAGATAAGCTTGGATCTAGAGAGTGTAAGTATAAAAGAAACAATCTCTGCTATTGAAAAGGAAACAGAGTTTAATTTTTTTTATAAGAAAGGAGCCGTTGATCTGGATAGGATAATATCAATTAAAGCAAAAAAGGAAAAAGTTTTTTCTATTTTGAATAGATTATTTGCTGACACCAATACCTTCTATGAAGTGTTGGGTAAACAAATAATGCTAAAACAACGTCCAGTAACAACGAATAAATCCTATTTAATTAAAAAAAAGGAGTTAACACGTATTCCACAAGGAGTAAAAATAAGTGGTAAAATTTCCGATAAAAAGGGGGGTCCTTTACCTGGTGCCAATATTCTTGAAAAAGGGACTACAAATGGTACGCAATCTAATTTTGATGGTGATTTTTCGATAATTGTCTCAGACAAGAATGCTATATTAACGATCTCCTATCTTGGTTTTACTACTCAAGAAATCTCTTTAGATAGACGAACTTTCGTTTCAGTAGTATTGGAAGAAAATGCAGCCAATTTAGATGAAGTTGTAATAGTAGGTTACGGTATACAGAAAAAAATAAATGTTACAGGAGCGGTGAGTAGTATAAAAGCTGATGATGTTGTGCAGATACCTGTTACTAATGTTAAAGGGTTATTGATAGGGCAAATACCGGGTATATTAACCAACCAAACCCCTGGATTACCAGGAAGTGATAATGTAGATCTAAGTATTCGTGGTTTTGGAAGTCCTTTATTCATTGTAGATGGTATTGAGTCTTTTATAGACCGTATTGACCCTAATGATGTAGAATCTATTACGGTGCTTAAAGATGCTTCAGCCGCTATTTATGGAGCTCGAGCAGGTGATGGGGTTATTTTGGTAACCACTAAGAGAGGTAAACAAGGAAAAATTCAATTGAATTACCACGGGTACACGGGGCTTCAGAATCCTACTAAATTCCCAGAAGCAGCCAATGCAGCACAATTTATTAAAGCAAAAAGGAATGGTGCTTTTAATAAGCAATTTAATCCAGAAAATCCTAATGATGATATTTCATACGGTAGTTTTACTAAAGAATTGTTAAAAGATTATGAATCTGGAAAATTGCCTAGCTATAATTGGGCAGAAGATTTATTACGAAACGGTGGAGGTCAAATTACTTCACACAATTTTAATGCTCGAGGGGGTAGTGAAAAAGTTAGGTTTTTTACTTCTCTAGGTTTTATGAATCAGAATAGCATTTTTAATGGAGATTATAATTATAAAAAGTTAACAATTACAAACAATATAGATTTTGATTTAACAGATGATCTAGAATTAGCATTATCAAGTTCTTATATTGATGAAACTAGAGATTATGCAGCCAGTAATTTATCTGATGTTTGGAACGACCTTAGGACAGCAGAGCCCTTTTATCCAACATCGCTTCCTGATCCTAATTTAGTGCCTTATTCTGGTTTTGCAGCACGTTCTCCCATAGCTAGGACACAAAAAAGGTTTGCAGGGTATAACCTTACCACATTAGAAACTTTGGCTGCCGCTTTAGAATTAAAGTATAAGACTCCGTTTTTGCCTGGTTTAACTATTGGAGCAAAAGCAAATGTTCGCTTTAGAAGAGTGTATAACGAAAGACTAAACCGTCCGTATAACGTTTGGGAATATATACCTGAAGCAGATGATTACCTTTTACAGGGTAATATCAATATAAATAATTTTTCAAAAAGTTATACTAGCGGATCAAGTGACCCTTTACGTAGAATATTATCACGGTTTTATTTAAACTATAAAAGCGATTTTGGGAAGCACTCATTAGGAGCCTTGGCATTCGTAGAAAAAGAGGATAACGAAATCAATTCCCTTTTTGCAATTCGAAGAGAATTATTATCTTCTGACATTCCCCTTATTAGGGCTGGAGACGATGGCTTAACCACTACTGGAGGAACAGGCAGAGCAATTGAGTATACTCGAGTAAGTGTCGCAGGACGTATTAATTACGCCTACGATAATCGTTATCTTTTTGAAGCGACTATTAGAGCTGATGCTACTTCCAAGCATTCACCTCAGGTTCGTTGGGGTTATTTTCCATCAGTATCTATGGGATGGAATATTGCTAATGAAAGTTTTATGGAAAATTCCCCTTTCAACCAGCTAAAATTAAGACTTTCCTATAGCGAAACAGGAAAAGATGATAATATTGACAATTCCTCTTTCGACTATTTAACTGGTTTTCAAGAAACTGGAGGTGTTTATTATTTTGGAGGTGGAAGCCCTACATCTTCTATCCGAACAACAGGGCTAGTTAATCCTTTTTTAACATGGGAAGAAGTTACTTCTTATAATGCAGGTCTTGACTTTGGTTTATTAAAAAACAAAATTTATGGTAATATTGATGTGTTTTATCGTCTTAGAGAAGGATTGATTGGTCGGGCTACCGAGAGCTTACCTTCTACTTTTGGTGCTAATTTACCCTTAATTAATATAAATTCAAGAAACGATCATGGTTTTGAAATACTGTTAGGTTATAGAGGCAGTATAGGAAATGATTTTGATATGGATATTGCTGGTACTTTTAGTTTGGCTAGAGAACGATTTGGGGATATTCAGCAAGATATTGATTTGGAGGATCCAAACCAGGTGCGTATAAATTTACTTAAAGGGCGCTACACTAATAGAACTTTTGGTTATATAAGTGACGGACTCTTTAATACACAACAAGAAGTTGATGATTATTTAGCAGATCATACCATTGAAACTTTGAATGGAACACCAAAGGTGGGAGATATTAAATATGCAGATGTAAATGGCCCAGATGGGAGTCCAGATGGTGTACTAAACAGGTTTGATGTAAGAGAGATAGGATACGGGCAAAACCCAGACATGAGTTTTTCATTAAGCACACGTTTTACATATAAGAAAAATCTTTCTCTTTCTTTATTGTGGCAAGGAGCATCTTTGTTTAATGTTAGAGTGTCAGGTTTATACCGAGCACCTTTTGATAATGAAGCTATACCTTATACGCTACACGACACCTACGGCTGGACTCAAAACCCTAGTAATCCAGGAGTTGTAAGTAATCCTAATGCACAACTTCCAGCTTTTAATAATGACGGAGGAAGGCTTTGGAATAACAATTTTTCAGATTTTTGGCAACGCAATGGCACTTATGTTAGGTTAAAAGCAGCAACGCTAGCTTATAAATTACCAAAGAGTATTTTGGAGAAAATAAGCTTTAGTAATATAGAGTTCTATATTACAGGCGATAATCTTTTTGCTTTCACTAAACTAGGAATTTTTGATGACGCAATAGACCCGGAACAGGCTTTTAATAATGGGGGTTATTCTTTGCCATTACTGAAAACTTATACTTTTGGTGTACGTCTTGGATTATAAAAAAAACAAAAAACAAAAAAACAAAATGAAGAAAATATTATTCGTTATAAGTTTAGCTGCACTTCTACTTACTGGGTGCGAGAGTGACTTAACAAAAGAGGCGCCCTTTATATCAGAAAATCTGGTTTTTGAAAGCCAAGAACTCACAGAGTCTTATATGGCCGATTTGTATAATAGAGCCGCGTTTCAGCCCTCTACGAGCTGGGAAATGGGTATTTTTTCGGCAGTTGGTGCTGAGCATATCAATTTTGCCAATTGGCAGAGACCTAATCAAGCCTTTTTAAGATTGTATTCTGCAGAAACAGGACCATTTCTTTTAGATAGATGGAATTATTCGGCCATTCGAGATATGAATTTTTTATTAGAAAATTTACCCAATAGCGAATCTTTTAACGCTGACTATATTCAGAAAAAGGTTTCAGAAACAAGAATGCTCAGAGCCTTTGAGTATTTTGAAATGGTTAAACGTTGGGGAGGTGTACCATTAATTACCAAAGTGCAAAACCGAGAGGATTCAGAAGAAGAACTATTTGTTGGTCGAAATACGGAACAGGAAATTTATGATTTCATTTATGATGAGGCAACGGCAGTTATACCAATGCTTGATAATGCAAAGACAGGAGCTCAAGGAGCATTAGATAAGTACTTTGCCTTAATGTTACAAAGCCGTGCTATGCTTTATGCAGGTAGTATTGCTAAAAATGGACAAGTACAATTAGATGGTTTGGTAGGTGTGCCTAATAATTTAAACCAATCTTATTATCAAAAGAGCTACGATGCTTCCAAAGAAATAATAGATTCGGGTATGTTCAGCCTTATTAATGAAGGTAATGATAAAGTTGCCAATTATGCATCCATATTTTTAAATGATGGAAATAATGAAACAATCTATGCAGAACCCTTTGAGTCTGTTATAAGAGGGCATGGGCTAGATTATTATGCATATCCAGACGGATTAAATTCTAACTGGAACTCAAATTTTCCGGTACTTTATGATTTTGTAGAACTTTTTGACTTTATTGATGGTCGAGCGGGTACTAGTATTGATAGAAGCACTTTGACATCAGGTAATGAATGGGATATCAACGACTTTTTTGGAAATAGAGACCCTCGCTTTCGCGCTTCTGTATTTTACCCAGAGACAGTGTTTCAAGACGGAAAAATATGGTTTCATCAGAGTATTCTTTTAACCGATAATGGAAGTCAGATAGAAGTGAATAATCGAGGTCTTAATAGAACCAGAATTGATAATACAGAAATGCCAGAAGCTTCTCCTGCTAGGAACAGACGAAATACCTCATTATTGCTTAGAAAGAGAGTAGATGAATCTAATCAATCTCCCGACTCAAATACATCTGGGCAAGATTATATAGTTTTTAGATATGCTGAGACGTTGTTAAACTTTGCGGAAGCAGCCTTTTATCTTGGAAAGACAGGGGAGGCACTAGATGCCATTAATCTAATTCGTGAACGATCAGGAATGCCTTTAAGGACAGAAGTGAATGAGGCTAATATACAACAAGAACGACAAGTAGAACTTTGTTTTGAAAACCATCGTTTTTGGGATTTAATTCGTTGGCGTACTGCTAATCAATATTTGGACGGTGTTCGTACAAAAGGTCTTGTATTTAAATATAATTTAGATACCGATAGATATATTATTACTCTTAAAAATGCAGAAAGTAAAACCCGTAAATTTGGAGAAGAACGCTATTATCTTCCTTTTTCATTAGGTAGATTGGCTGATAATCCTAAATTGAAACAAAACCCAGGGTATGAGTAAATAGTAATTTTTATGCTTAAGTTAGTTTTAAAAAAAGAAGGATGGTTAGTTTATTAAACCATCCTTCTTTTTTATGCTATTATAAATAATTAAATTTAAGACGTAATAAATCAAACAATTTTAATAAACATATTTTTTTATATCTAATCATGAAAATAGTTACAATGTATAAAATTATTTCAATTATTATTTTAATCACAATGTTTTATAGTTGTGATTTTTCCACTAAAGAAAAAACAAAACCTAATGTGATATTCATATATACAGACGACATTGGCTATGGCGATATAGGTGTATATGGAGCAAAACAGATTGCGACCCCAAACATTGACAAAATGGCTGCTGAAGGAATCCGTTTTACAGATGGGCATTGTGCAGCGTCAACCTGTAGTCCTTCACGTTACGCTATACTTACAGGTGAAATGGGTTTCAGAAAAAATGTTGGAATACAACCAGTAAATGCACCAATTACAATCAACCCTAAACAATTCACACTTGGTAAATTGTTTCAAAAGGCAGGATACAGAACAGGCATAGTTGGGAAATGGCACCTAGGTTTGGGTGATGGCAATGTAAATTGGAATACCGAAATTAAACCGGGACCTCTTGAAGTCGGGTTTGATTATAGTTTTATAATACCTTCCACTAACGATAGGGCTCCATTCGTTTATCTTGAGAATAGAAAAGTCTATAATCTTGATTTGGAAGACCCTATTACAGTATCTAGAAGACCTATTCCTGACTCAATACCAGGATATGCTTATCCTGATGCTATTCGTAACCCAGAGTCTATTACAGTTTACAAAGGGGACAAACAACATAGTTGTTCTGTTATAAATGGCGTTGGTCGTATAGGGTATATGAAAGGCGGTAAGAAAGCCTTATGGAATGATAATACCATGGCCGACGTACTATTGGAAAGAACAAAAGGATTTGTTAAAGAAAATAAAGACCATCCATTTTTTCTCTTTTTATCTACAAATGATATACACGCGCCACGTTTACCACACCCTCGATTTAGAGGATCTACAAACTTGGGTTATCGAGGAGACAATGTTGTACAATTGGACTGGTATGTAGGAGAAGTCATGAAATTGTTAAAAAAGGAAAACATCGAAGATAATACAATCCTAGTTTTTACAAGCGACAATGGTCCCGTAAATATTGATGGTGGCTATCAAGACGGAGCAGATCTTGGAAATCACAAGGCGGCAGGCATTTTTAGAGGAGGTAAGTATCAGATTTATGAAGGAGGTACTCGTGTTCCTTTTATTGTACGATGGCCTTTAGTTATACAACCAGCTGTTTCAAATGCACTTGTAAGTCAAGTAGATTTATTAGCTTCTTTTGCGACATTGTTAAATATGGAGATACCAGAAAATGCGGCTCAAGATAGTAGAGATTACTGGAATACATTTATTGGTAAAGATACAGTAGGTGCCGATATTATATTAGAGCAAACAAATTCAAAAAAGGGAGTTGCTATAAGAAAAGGTAATATGAAATATCTAAAAAAGAACGACTCTTATGAAATGTATAATCTAGAAAATGATCCTAGTGAAAAAAACAATATAATAGAAAATAATCCAAAACTGACAAAAGAACTTCACTTAATTTTGAAAAACCTCTTAGATAAGCCTTTGAAAAATTATAATTAAACACTATGATAGACGCTAAAAAGTATGTTTAGTAGAAAATAGATGTTAATAGCAAACAAAATAATTACTTTCATCTTAAAACATCACTTTTAAATAGTATAATTATCCATATTTTTATATTATTTGTCTATGTTTTTTAATTCTATTATAATGTAACTTGATCTTTCAAATATTGGTTTTTAAAAATATCAGAGACTTTATTTATAGAAAAGGACTCAGCAAAAATTAGTGTAATAATATATTATTATGCCCAATATTTTTAAAGCATTATTTGGGTTATAAATATTTGTTTCCGAACGAATTTTGAGGATATAGTATTTATAATCCAAATATAGTCTTAGATTTTTAGGGTGTTATGAAGGATAATGGTGAAATTTATCAAGAAATTATCGAGGTAGACGATTTTAATAAATCATTGGCTTTTAAAGAAGCATACCTGAATAATTGGGATAAATTATACATTTATGCTTATAGGGTTTTAAGAGATAAAAAGATTTGCGAGGATATCATTCAAGAAATTTTTTTGATGCTATGGAAGAACAAACAAAAGATAGGAAACATTGAGAATTTGTCTGCTTATCTTTTTCAGGCACTAAGATTTCAGATATTTAGACATTTTAGAGACAAAAAAGTAATAGCACTCGACATTGTTAAATTCAACAACATACTTTTAACGAACAATACCGAAGATTTATTGGACAAAAGAGACAGGGAATTGGAAATAAGCAGTCATGTTGAAAAATTACCACAGCGATGCAAAGAGATTTTTTGCTTAAGTAGAACAGATAATTTGACTCATAATGAAATCGCCACTAAATTGGATATCTCCACTCAAACAGTTAAAAATCAAATCACGAAAGCTTTAAAATACTTACGTTTGCAAATAGGAGAAGTTACTTTTTAATCGAAAAGAATTCTCCGAGGCTTGCCTCTGTCCTGCTCTGCCGACAAGGCAGGGATAAACGGCCTGCTATCTTTGTCAATGCAATGCTCTTAATGTTATTCCTCAAAAGTGAGTGGCAATTTATCCTTTAAAAATTATTGCGTTTCCCAAATCTATTGGCATTTTAACTTTTCATAACGAAAACTATAAATAATGTGGGATAATTAGATTATCAATGTTTTTTTCGCATTTCAATAGGCTATAATAATGCATTCTTGCAAATATAGAGGAGGTTATGGAAAATTTACAGCAATTCAATATAAAAATAGCGGTGTACATTTGATGTATCATTTATGAAACAGAATCCTAATACATAAAAATGAATCTTTCTACTTTAGATATAGTCGTTTTCGTAAGTTATTTTTTATTGGTTTTATCTGTAGGTTTAGGAGTGACATTTTTTCTTAAAAAAAAGCAATCCTCTAAAGACTACTTTTTTGCAGGAAATTCATTACCGTGGTGGGTTATAGGATCGTCTGTAATTGCTGCAAATATTTCTGCTGAACAGTTTATTGGAATGACTGGGTCTGGTTTTGCTATTGGATTAGGAATTGCAACCTATGAATGGTTGGGAGCTATTGGTTTATTAATTGTTGCAAAGTATTTTTTGCCTATTTATTTAAAAAATGGGATTTATACTATGCCTGGGTTTTTAGAAAAAAGATACGATTCGAGATTAAGAATTAGTTTAGCCGTTTTTTGGTTGCTGGTTTATTGGTTTGTTAATTTATCTTCTGTGTTCTATCTGGGAGCTCTTGTATTACAAGGTTTTTTAGGCTTGTATCTTATGCAATGGGTTTTGGTCTTAGCAGTTTTGTCTGCATTGTATGCGGTGATTGGAGGTTTAAAAGCTGTCGCTTATACAGATGTTATTCAAGTTGTCTTTTTGATTTTTGGAGGCTTAATGACAACATATTTTGCTATTAATGCTATTAGCAATTCTTCCGATATTTTTTTGGGACTCCAAATGTTATATGATAATGCACCTGAGAAATTTGATTTAATTCTTAGTAAATCTGATCCGAACTATAAATATTTACCAGGAATTGGAGTGATATTAGGAGGCCTTTGGGTGGCTAATATAGCCTATTTTGGTTGTAACCAATACATTATACAGCGTTCTTTGGCCGCAAAAAATATAGGTGAAGCTCAAAAAGGAATGGCGTTTGCTGCGTTTTTAAAATTATTTATTCCTTTAATTGTTGTATTGCCAGGGATTGCGGCTTTTGTTTTGAATGCAGATATAGATAAACCCGATGAAGCATATCCGTGGTTGCTTAATTCATTTATTCCATCAGGATTTAAAGGATTGGCGTTTGCCGCATTAATAGCAGCTATAGTTTCATCTTTAAGCTCTATGGTTACAAGTGCCTCAACCATATTTACTTTCGATATTTATAAACCAATATTTAATAAAACGGTAAGCGATAGTAAACTTGTTTTTGTTGGGAGAATAATGAGTGCTGTTTCTTTAATAATTGCTGTTATAGTAGCCCCACTTTTATCAACGTTGGAGCAAGCATTTCAATTTATTCAAAATTTCACAGGAATGGTAACCCCAGGTATTGTCGTGGTTTTCTTGTTTGGATTATTTTGGAAAAAAGCAAGCTCGCTAGGAGCATTATGGACCGTTATTCTAACAATTCCTGTTTCTCTTTTATTGGATATTTTAATTACGGATTTGCCGTTTTTAGATAGAATGGGGATGTCATTTTTAATATTATCTGCCGTTTTAATAGGCGTGACTCTTTTGTTTAAAAGAGAAGGAAATGATATTATTAAGATTAATAAAGGAATATATAAAACAGATATGATTTTTAATATTGCTACTATAATTATATGTGCCTTTTTAGGCGTTTTGTATTATACCTTTTGGTAGCTAACATTTAAATTAAAGTATTAGCATGAATAAATTTTGGAATAATGATGATGAGCTGTTTCATGCAGCTAAAGAGGAATTGTTTACGGCTGTCATTGGCGACGCGATGGACAAAATGAATTTGCTGCATCAATTCTTACCTCCTAAAATACAACCTTTAAAAGCAGAAATGTTTCTAATTGGCAGAGCAATGCCTGTTTTAGAAGCAGATACTTTTGAAGAATTAAGTATAAATAGCAATAATAAACTGATGGCAAAACCATTTGGTCTTATGTTAGAAGCTTTAGATGATTTAAAGAAAAATGAAGTATATATCTGTTCTGGTGCTTCTCCAAATTATGCTTTAGTTGGTGAGCTAATGATGACTAGAGCAAAAATATTAGGCGCTGCTGGGGCAGTTGCAAATGGATACTCTAGAGACACTTTTGGAATGCTAGAATTAGATTTTCCTATTTTTTCTTATGGCAATTATGCTCAAGATCAAGGGCCTCGAGGGAAAGTAATTGATTTTGGAGTACCCATTGAAATGGATGGCGTTCGAATTAACCCTGGAGATATTATAGTAGGAGATATAGATGGTGTGTGTGTTGTGCCTAAAGCACATGAAGAAGACGTTTTTCTTAGAGCCTTTGAAAAAGCCAGAGGAGAAAAAACAGTATTAAAAGCGATTCAAGAAGGTATGAGTGCAGTTGACGCATGGAATAAGTACCAAATTATGTAAATTAAAAAATAACATCTAAAAAATGAGAGGCATTAAATTTAAAATAGCAATATTATTTTTCGCAGCAACATTAAATTTTGTTCAAGCTCAAACTAGTAACGAAGTTTCTGTAGCATACAATGATTGCGGCAATAGCGATAATCAACCATTTTTAGTTTTTGGAGAAAATTACTCATTTTCAGATAAAAAACTTGGAAATGAAGTAGATAGATCATGTAGTTTTGGGCATAAAGTAATTTATGCTTTTGATGCAATAGATATTAACGCTACATATTCACTTAGAGCAGTATTTGTTTCTGATAAAGAAAGAACAATTAGCATTACTGCAGATGGTAACGCCATTGGAAAACCAATAAAACTTATTGATGGTTCAAGAAAGGAAGTTAATTTTCAAATTCCAGCAAAAGCTTATGCATATAAGCAATTAGTACTTGTATTTGAATTGCTAAGCGGAGCTAATGTTGTCATTTCAGAATTAGAAATATACTCTTCAAACAAAACAAAACTTAAACCTTTTAATTCATCAAGAAAAAAAGCGTTAATAAAAAAATCATCTTTTGCCGTTAACGAAAAAATTGAAATAGAAAAGGTTTTACCACAATATACACCTCGACCAATAAAAGTAAATAAAGTGTATAATCCCATTATGTCACTAAATGGAGAGTGGAAGTTTAACGAAAAACCAGAAGAATATTTTTATAAAACTTCAGCTTCTAATCATTGGAATACGATTAACGTACCTGGAGAATGGGCTATGCAAGGTTACGAAGTAGATTCAGCAGCATTTGCTGGATATGAGAAAAAATTTAATATTCCAACAGACTGGAAAGGGAAGCGTGTAAAATTAAGATTTGACGGTGTTTCTAGTGAAAGTGTTATATGGATAAATGGCAAAGAAATAGGCTCGCATATGGGAGGTATGACAGCTTTTGAATTTGATGTAACAGATTATTTAAAAGAAGACAATAATAGTATTTCTTTAAAAGTACGTAATGAGTCACTAGCAGATATGTTAGGGAGTTTAACGCAGTATGCAGCACACCAAATAGGAGGTATAACGAGAAAAGTAACTCTCTTTGCTGTGCCAGATGTTCATGTATCTGATCTTAGAATTGTTACAGATTTAGATGAAAACTATAAGAACGCTGTTTTAAAATTAAAACTGAATATTACCAATCTAGGAAGCTTAATATCCAAAAATAAATCTTTGCGTTTTACACTTCCGGAAGAAAATTTAGTAAAAGAGTTTGAAATACTTAATATTAATCCAGGGGAAACAATTACTAAAACTATTGAAATATCAGTAGAAAATCCTAAAAAATGGAATAATGAGACTCCTAACTTATACGATTTTCATACAGATATTTTAGATAATAAAAATGTGTCTCAAAGAATAATAAACAGAATTGGTTTTAGAGAAGTAGAAATACAAGGAAGTGAGTTATTAGTAAACGGTGTGTCTGTAAAATTAAGAGGCGTAAATAGACATGAGGTGCATCCTCTTACAGGAAGAGTTCTTAATCAAGAAACTTGGGAAAAAGATGTTGAATTATATAATAAAGCAAACTGCAATTACATACGTACATCACATTACCCACCGGGAGAAGAGTTTATATCACTTTGTAATGAAAAAGGAATTTTTGTTGAGGTAGAAGCACCTATTTGTTGGATTGGACATCATGCGAATAAAAATTGGCTAAAGTTAGATTATAAGGATGAAAAGTATTTCCCATACATGCTTCAAGCTAATATGGAAACCATTCAATTTTACAGAAATCACCCTTCAATAATCTTTTGGTCAGGAGCAAATGAGTCTTACTGGAATTATAATACTGCAAAATTAATGAAGTATGTAGAAGCTGCAGATACTACCAGACCTAGCGCTTTTCACGATCAAGGATATGGAGGCTTTAACAATCAAGGTAGTACAGCCAGTATTACCAATATTCATTATCCAGGACCTAATGGCTTTAAAAAAGCCGCAGATTTTGATAAGCCTTTAATTTATGGCGAATATTGTCACCTAAACGTTTATAATCGTAGAGAACTTATTACAGACCCTGGTGTTCGTAATGATTGGGCAATGGCTTTAGCGCCTACATGGGAAAACATGTATTATACTAAAGGAATTTTAGGTGGAGCCATTTGGTCTGGAGTTGATGATATTTTTCAAATGCCAAATGGAGATGCTGTTGGTTATGGTCCTTGGGGTCCCATTGATGGATGGCGAAGAGCAAAGCCAGAATATTGGCATGTAAAGAAAGTATATAGTCCGATAAGAGTATTAACTAAGGTCTTAGATGTTAAAAAAACATTTGATATAGAAATTGAAAACCGATACTCCTTTATCAACCTAAAATTGGTTAAAGTTGTTTGGTCTTATGGAAACGAAACAGGAATAGTCTTTCCAGACATTGAGCCAAGTAAAACAGGAACAATAAAAATAAATATTAAAAACATAACTGAAAACAAAAAAATAAAATTAAAGTTTTATGACCCAAGAGGATTTTTAGCAGATGAATTTATTATCCCTGTTGGAAAACAAGTTTATACAGACAATGCATCTCAACTACCAAAGGCGAAAACGACATTAAAAACGACTAAATCTAGAATTATTATAAAAGGAGATCATTTTGAATGCATTATAAATAAAGGGAGCGGTCAAATAATTTCCCTCAAAAAAAATAATGTTTTAACACTAAATGGAGGTCCATGGTTAATGGCATTACCTCTAGATGGAGAAGGCTGTGAGCCCGATCATGACGCTAATATCCCTCCATTTAACGATGTAGCTTCAAATTGGAATGCTACTTCTGTTAAAACAGAAAAGGAAGGGAAAAATATTTTAGTTAAAGTTAGTGGCGCTTACAATGAATTCATTGGAACTTATACTTTAGATATAAATTCTAACGGAGAACTTAGTGTTGATTATTCATTCACTAGTAAAATAGATGTAAATCCAAGACAGTGGGGCTTAGTTTTTAATGCTCCAAAAAGCTATAATACGCTATTTTGGAATAGAGAGGGAAGATGGACTTCATACCCTTCAATGCACATAGGTAGAACTATTGGAGAAGCGCCTCTTTTTTATGAAGGTGTTCCAGAAAAAATTAACCCAAGAGAAGAGCCCTTGTGGCACTGGAGTATGGATTTTAATAAGCTTGGAAGCAATGACTTTAGGTCTACAAAAAGAAACTTTAATTATGCAGGATTAAAAAATGCAACAGGTCAACAAATTTTGTCTTTTTCTAAAGATGCATCTCAACATTGGCGTTCATGGTTAAATGGAGATCAAGTACAATTTTTAGTTGCGAAGTTTGCTACGGCAGGAAATGAGCTTTTCTTAGGGAGTTTCTATGGCCCCACCCGAAGGCCTCTAAAAATTGGAGATACTATTACAGATACAATAAAATTGCAAATAAAATAAGAATGAAAATAACAGATGTTAAAGTTTGGTTAGTAGAAGGAGTTAAATACAATTGGACGCTTTTAAAAATTTATACAGATGAAGGAGTAACAGGAGTTGGAGAAGCAACCAATTGGCCAGGGAGTCAAATTATAGAAAGTGCCGTTAAAGAATTAGGACAAAGAATTATAGGCTTAGACCCCATGCGAATTGATTTTATTTGGACAAAGTTGTATCGAGACATGAACTGGGTTGGGCCCTATGGGGCAAGTATGTGTGCTATTTCAGGAATCGACATGGCATTATTAGATTTAAAAGGGAAAGCATTAGGGGTGCCTGTTTATGATTTATTAGGCGGTGCTTATAGAACAAAAATACAGTTATATGCTAATTATTGGTTTACATCTGGAGGGCATAATGGTGACGATTATGCAAAACAGGCGAAGGAAGTTAAATCTGCAGGTTTTACAGGGTTAAAGTTTGATCCGTTTGCGCATACAAATTACTTTTATGGCGAAGACTTAGACACCAACTTATCATTGTCAAAATCACAGCAGAATACGGCTTTTGAAGTCAGTAAAGCAGTGAGAGATGCCGTTGGGGAAGATATGGATATTATGATAGAAACACATGCCATGCTTAATTTTAAGGTAGCAGTTACTATGGCAAAACGTCTTGCTCCTTTAGATATCACTTGGTATGAAGAACCTGCCGGACCAGAAAACCCAGACACATTAAGAGCACTTAGAGAACGAATTGATCCGAGTGTGTCTATTTGTGTTGGAGAAAGGCATTATACAAGGCATGGAATACGACCCATTTTAGAAAAACAAATTTGTGATGTTATCATGCCTGACATTACTCGTTGTGGAGGGCCTTCTGAAATGAAAAGAATGGCCACAATGGCAGAGGCTTACAATGTACTTGTAGCACCACATAATCCAAATGGTCCATTATCAACTTTAGCTTCTGCTCATGTATGTGCGGCTATCCCTAATTTCTTTAGACAAGAGTTTATTTTTAAAGATGTACCTTGGAGAGATACAGTAATAGATCACCCAATAGAAGTTGAAAACGGGCAATTAATACTCAGTAAAAGACCAGGGCTAGGTGTTGATCTTGTTGAGGAGGAAATGGAGAAACACCCAGGAATAAGAGAGCATAAAGAAGGTTTTTATATTTAATAAGATGTTAGGGATTAATCTAAAAGGAAAAACAGCATTAATTACGGGCGTTAGTAGTGGCGTTGGGTTAGGTGTAGCAAAAATATTGGCACGAGCTGGATGTCATATTTCGGGTTGTGGAAGATCATCCGAAAATTCTGAAGGAGCAACTTCTTTTTTAAATAATATCAAAGAAGAGGGCGTTGAAGGCTTGTATACATGCTTGGATATAACCTCCAAGCAAGACCAAAAATTATTGGTAGAAAAAACATTACAAGCTTTTGGTAAGATAGATATATTAATTTCTAATGCCGGCGTCAATGTGTTTGAAGGGGCAGATCATTGTTCAGAAGAGCAATGGGATTTTAATATGCAATTAAATTTAAAGGCGCATTGGTCATTAAGTAAATTATGTAAACCTAGTTTAGAGAAAACAGGTAAAGGCGTCATTATTTTAATGACCTCAAATCATTCAAATAACACGATACCAGGTTGTTTTCCTTACAATGTTGCTAAAACAGCAATTAAAGGCTTGGTACAGTCACTTGCTATAGAATGGGGGCCAAAAATACGTACCATAGGATTGGCGCCAGGGTTTATAGAAACACCTGGGAATCAGAAATGGTTCGATAGCTTTCCAGATGCGAGTGTAGAAAAGCAAAAAACAATCAATCTACACCCCGTTAAAAAATTGGGAACTACAGAAGATGTAGGTCACTTTTGTGCTTTTTTAGCTTCAGATATGGCGTCATTTATTTCTGGCACTACCTATTTAATAGATGGAGGAAGATCTGCTCTTATGCAGGATTAATCGAAAAGAACTCTTCGAGGCTCTGCCTCCATTCAGATTTCTGGAAAGTAATAATGATATGTATTTGTCAGTTAGTTGCAATACTTAGTTCTTATAGAGGAGCGGGGTTACGTCTTTAGTCGGACACTAATAAATTAAAAACTATTTAATAATGAAAAATATTTTACTCATAGTGTGTCTTGTCTCATTTATATCATGTTCAGTACAAGAAAAACGTGTCGATATAGTTTTTGGAGAACACGATTTAGTTTCAACATCTTTAGCAAAAACTTGGGACGAAGGGATTCCTTTAGGGAATGGTATTATTGGAGCATTGGTTTGGGAAAAACAAGGACGTTTAAGAATGTCTTTAGATCATGTAAATTTATGGGACTTGCGCCCAATGGAAAACCTAAATACACCAGATTATAAGTTTTCTTGGGTCTATGAGCAATGGAAAAATAACACCTATAAAGAAGTTCAAAATAGATTTGATGCACCTTACGATAATTCCCCAGCACCGTCTAAAATTCCTGGAGCTGGGCTAGAATTCAATATAGAAAACTTTGGAAATATAACCTCTTCAAGATTATCAGTTGAAGATGCTATATGCCAAGTAAAATGGAAAAATGGTATCGAATTTAATTCGTTTGTACATGCAACAGATCAAGTAGGTTGGTTTAAATTTAAAGGCGTTACCAAAGGTTTTAAACCAGTGCTTATACCGCCAGCATATAATATAGAAGGAGAAAGCGGATCAGAATCACCAGTTACTGGGCAAGATTTACGCCGCTTAAAATATCCTGAAGGTCATGTACTTGAAGAAGAAAATAGTATAACCTATATACAAGAAGGTTGGGGAGGTTTTAAGTATAATGTAAATGTTACTTGGGTCCAAAAGGATACTATTTTAGAAGGGTGTTGGAGTATTAGTACATATTTTCCAGAATGGGAGAAAAAGCCAATTGCTAAAGATCTTGTTCAGAAAAAAATGAAGAATGGTTATGCCAGCGCTTTTAGCACACATAAAGATTGGTGGAAGGAGTATTGGGAAAAATCATCAATTAGTATTCCAGACAACGTTTTAGAAAAACAGTGGTATTTAGAGCAATATAAATTCGGTTCGGCTGCACGCGATGGAGCGCCTCCTATTTCTTTACAAGCTGTTTGGACTGCCGATAACGGTAAGTTGCCACCATGGAAAGGTGATTTTCACCACGATTTAAATACACAATTAAGCTATTGGCCTTCATATTCTAGTAATCATTTAGATTTAGAAAATGGTTTTTTAGAATGGTTACTTAAATATAAAGATACCTTTAAGAAATATACCAAAGACTATTACGAATCTGATGGTTTGGCGGTTCCTGGTGTAACAACTTTAACAGGTGAGCCTATGGGAGGGTGGATTCAATATTCCTTTGGGCCTACAGTATCTGGTTGGTTAAGTCAGCATTTTTATTTACACTGGCGTTATTCAATGGATAAAGCCTTTTTAAAGGAAAAAGCGTATCCTTGGATTAAAGATGTCGCTTTATTTTTTGATGATATCTCTATTAAAAATGAAGCCGGTTTTAGAAAATTACCTCTAAGTTCTAGCCCCGAAGTTCATGATAATTCAAGAGAAGCATGGTTTGGTGAAACCACTAATTTTGATCTTGCTGCCATACGATGGACCTATGAAAAAGCTGCTGAATTAGCTTTAGAGCTTGGAAAGATAGAGGAAGCAGAAAAATGGCATAGTACATTAAAAGAATGGCCATATTTTGCTGTTGATGAAATCGAAGGGCTCATGTTTGCTCCAAATCATCCTTATGCAGAATCACATCGTCACTTCTCTCATTTAATGGCTTTTCATCCTTATGGACTTATTGATTACGCAAAAGGAGATGATCATAAAAAAATTATAGACAATACCATAAATCATTTAATTGAGAAAGGTTCCGATTGGTGGACAGGCTATTCTTTTAGTTGGTTGGGTAATTTACAAGCACGTGCCTTTGATGGTGATGGTGCTGCTAAAACACTTCGTATTTTTTTAGAAAATTTTTGTCTTCCAAATAGTTTTCATGTAAACGGTGAACAACATGATAAAGGCTATTCAAAGTATAAATACCGCCCATTTACATTAGAAGGGAACTTTGCTTTTGCGTCGGCAATTCAAGAGATGTTAATTCAAAGTCATACAGGGGTTGTTCAAATATTCCCTGCTATTCCTAAATCATGGAACACTTTAAGTTTTGAGAAATTACGGACTGAAGGCGCTTTTTTAGTTTCTGCTCAAAAAGAAAATGGACAAATAACGAATGTTCATATTACTGCTGAAAAAGGAGGGGTGTTAAAATTAAAAAACCCTTTTGGCAATGAAAAATTTAAATTAGATTCCGAATTTAAAATTGAAGGAGATATTATAAAGATTCCAACCGTTCAAGGGCAGGAAATTCATTTAAAACTTGATAATTAAACCAATTCTTCTTGAGGCGCTTTAGTCTTTATGGCAAACTCTGATGGAGACATGTTTTTAATAAGGTGAAACTGTTTATTAAAATGAGATGGACTATTATAACCACTTAAATAAGCGGCTTCAGATATGCTATACTTCTCCTCATGAATAAGTTTACAAGCATAGCCAATTCTAATTTCATTTAAAAAAAATGTAAAAGTTTTATTTGTCCTATTTTTAAAATACCTGCAAAACGCCGTTTTATTCATCGAAGCTACTTTAGCGACCTCATCCAATGTAATTGGATTAGAAAAATGATCCATTACGAACTCAAAAACGCGATTAATTTTTACATCACTTTTAAATATTGTCTCTTTAAACAAAGGGGATGCTAATAATCTATATTCATTGGATATGGAAGCTATATGTAATATTTCTAAAAATAACAAAAGGCGTTCCATTCCTTTTAATGGTAATAATTTTTTTATTTTTTTAATTAGTATCTCGGAAGTATTATTAATAAAAGAGATGCCCATTTCGGCATTTTTAAAAAGGGCATTGATTTTTTTTGACTCGACCAAATCTAAAAAGGGCGCCCCTAGAAAGTTTGGAGGAAATTGTATTATGATTGAAATACATTTCGTTTTAATTTCATCTAAATTTTGGGGAGGATTACTTCTCCAAACATGAGGAAGTTTAGAGCCTACTAAAATAACATCTCCCTTTGAAAATGTTTCAACGGAATCACCAATAAAGCGCTGCCCCTCTCCTTTTAATATGACTACAAGTTCAAGCATTTCATGAAAATGCCAATGGTCATAGAAATGTGATCGTTCCTCTTTTCTAATATGAAAGAGCTGTTCAACGGATGTATTAATTTTTCTGAAATTCGCTTTCATGAGTAAAAATATACTATTTAAGCAAATATAGAGAATGTAATTGATAATTAAGAGCAAGCTAGCTTTGGCTTGACTGGGTAACTTTGTAGTTGAACTAATTAAATCGACTTAAATATGAAAACAAAATTATGTAATCTATTTATTTTACTTGTTATATTCTGCACTAACCTGGGGTTTTCTCAGAGTCAGAATATTACTGGTGATATAAAATCGTCCACAGATGGAATGCCACTTATTGGTGTTAACGTTCTAGTGAAAGGAACACAAGATGGTACAGTTTCCAATTTTGATGGAAATTTTACTATAAATGCAGCTTCTAATGGCGTCTTGGTGTTTAGCTATATTGGATTTAAAACACTAGAAGTAGCTGTGAATAATCAAACATCTATTTCCGTTACGATGGAAGAAGATACCAGTCAATTAGATGAAATAGTCATAGTTGGATATGGAACACAGAGAAAGGAAAATCTTACGGGATCCATTTCAACAGTTAAATTAGGAGACGATCTAAACAGACCAATTGCTAATGCGACTCAAGCATTGGCTGGTAAGGCTGCTGGGGTTACTGTAACTCAAAACTCTGGTAATCCAGGTGGTGATGGAGCATCGATAAAAATTAGGGGTATTGGAACTCTAGGGAATAGTAATCCATTAGTGCTTATTGATGGAATAAGAGGAAGCCTAGGAAATGTTAATGTGGCAGATATTGAGACAATAACGGTTTTAAAAGATGCTGCTTCTGCAGCTATTTATGGAGCCAGAGCTGCAAATGGTGTCATATTGGTTACTACTAAAACCGGGAAATCAGGTGAAATGACCGTTAGTTATAATGGTTATACAGGGATTCAAAAACCTACAAGACTAACAGAATATGTTACTAATTCTGTGCAATATATGGAATTGCTTAATCAAGCTAAGTTTAATGAAGACCCTTCTTCTACTCCTGAATTTTCTGATGCTGAAATCAATGAATTTAGAAATGGAACAGACCCTTACTTGTATCCAAACACAGATTGGCAAAATCTAATGTATAGAGATGCTAAAATTACAACTCATAATTTAAGTGTAAGAGGTGGTAACGAAAAAACAACATATTCTTTTTCTTTAGGACACACAGATCAAGATGGAGTTGTATTAGGGACTAATACTAAACAGTATACTGCAAGATTAAACTTAGATACAAAAGTATCTGATAAATTTAATTATTCTTTAAAATTATCAGGAAGACACGATGACGTAAACCAGCCTGTAGCTGGAGCAGGTGCTGTTATTGGGTGGATTGAAAGAGCTACTCCAATGCAAAGTCCGCGTTTAGAAGATGGGAGCTATGGATTTCCTTGGATTGGATTTCCTAATGCAACACAACCGCTTGCAGGAGCTTTAGAGGGGGAAAACAAAAATTCATGGGATAACCTATTGGTTAATTTATCCGGAGAGTATGAATTGATAGAGGATTTAAAAATTAAAAGTTCCATTGGTATAAATACATCTCATAATCTGCATAAGATTTTTAGACCTCAAATAGACCTTATTAATCCTAAAACTTTGGTAGCTTCAGATTTGGGAGTAGGAGGTAATCCATTATCTGCTTGGAATGGATATACTACAAGAAGAACTATAACTTTTTTAACAACTTTAAATTATAGTAAAACGATTGCCGAAAATCATAACTTTGGTTTATTGGGAGGTTTTACTCAAGAAGCTAGTAAAATAAAACATGTATCGGCATCTAAAAATGGTTTACCAAGTAATGCTTTGCAAGAAATTGATGCAGGTGCAGATGACCCTGCCGCTTCAGGTTATAGCGTTAATTATGGGCTTCAATCTTTTTTCGGAAGATTCACTTATGATTTTAAAAGTAAATATCTTTTTGAAGCCAATGTAAGATATGATGGTTCTTCAAATTTTGGACCAGGGAATAAATGGGGGGCTTTTCCTTCTTTCTCTGCAGGTTGGAATATATCCAATGAAGATTTTATGACAAATGTAGATTTTGTTGATAATTTAAAATTGAGAGCATCATGGGGACAATTAGGAAATCAGGCCATTACTGCAAATCAGTATAGTTCAATTTACAACTTAGGTAATGTTTACTCATTTGGGGGTAGTTTAGTTGGTGGAGCTGCTCAAACTAGCTTACCAAATCCTGATGTAACCTGGGAGACCTCTACGCAAACTGATATTGGGTTAGATATGTCATTGTTCAATGGTAAACTGAATATAGTAGCTGATTATTATTTAAAAGATACCGAAGATATTTTAAGAAGTATAAACATATCAACGGTTGTTGGTGGCTTAACTCCTCCAACAGTAAATTTAGCTTCTGTTAGAAATAAAGGATTTGAATTTTTAGCAGATTACAATGATTTTGTCGGAGATTTCGAATATGGCATAAGTGCTAACTTTACCACTATCGATAATGAAGTTACTAAATTGCCAACACCACAAGTTGGAGGTATTTCAAGAATTGTTGAAGGTAGTTCAATAAACGAGTTTTATACCATTAAAATGTTAGGCATCTTCCAAAATCAGGCAGAAATTGATGCTCATGGAGCACAACCTACTGCACAGCCAGGAGATATAAAGTTTGAGGATTTTGACAATAGTGGTGATATTGGTGATGGAGATAGACAAGCCATTGGTAATTCTATTCCAAAATTCACTTACGGTTTTAACCTAACAGCTGCCTATAAAGGGTTTGATTTTTCAATGCTTTGGCAAGGTGTTGAAGGCATAAATGCAATAACAGAACATGAGCAAAAACCATTTTTTAATAATGCTGGGATTCCAAAATTTTGGGCAGATAATGCTTGGACTGCATCAAACCCTAGCAATACATACCCAAGATTAGTTAGATCAAGTAATTATGAAAATAATATTTGGAGAAATTCTTCATTCTTAGTTCAAGATGCATCCTTTTTAAGATTAAAAAATGTTCAATTAGGGTATTCTTTATCTAGTAAAATATTAGAAAAAATTAAAATCGATAAACTAAGAGTTTATATTAATGCAACTAACCCTATAACAATTACTAAATATAGAGGATTAGATCCAGAAAAAAATCCTTTTGGAGGAAGAGGGTCTTATTCTAATGTTCAAGTATATTCATTGGGCTTAAACCTTTCGTTATAATTAAAAAAACTGTGTCATTATGAAAACATATATAAAATTTATTTTGGGATTGTCCCTTATTTTTACCTCTTGCACAAAGGATATCATTGAGGTTGCTTCCTCTACAAATATATCTTCTGAAACATTTTGGAAAACGGAAGCCGATGCTCGTTTAGCGTTAAATGGTATTTATAATACTTTATCTAACTTAGAACAAAATTATATCTATTATGATGTAATATCCGATAATGCCTATAATAACTACCCTTGGGAAGGTTTTAAGGCGATTGCAGATGGAACCCATGATGCTCGTGGACCAGGAGCAATTAGTTGGATATGGTCTGATTGCTTTAAAGGTATTGGAAGGGCTAATGTACTACTTGATAATATTGATAATATAGAAGGACTTGATGCAGATTTTAAAAGTTCTGCAATAGGAGAAGCTTTATTCCTTAGAGCCTATTTTTATTTTAAATTGTCAGACTTTTATGGTGGAGTTCCTATAATTACAGAAAGTCCAAAAATTGAACATTCTGAATTACCAAGAGATACAAAAGAAGCTGTGGTAAACCAAATTATTGCAGATTTAGATCAAGCATATAGTCAACTGCCTACTAGTCAATCAGAAGTTGGAAAAGTAACCAAAGGTGCTGCAAGAGCTTTAAAAGCAAGAGTGCAATTGTATAATAGCCAATGGGCAGCGGCGGCAACTACAGCTCAGGAAGTTATGGGAATGGGATATTCATTATTTCCTAGTTATAGAGATTTGTTCCGTGAAGCAAATGAAAACAATGAAGAGGTTATTTTTGATGTGCAATATATCTCTCCTGAAAATGGTAACTTCATGGAGTTATTCCTTGGTAGTTATACTGTTGGGGGGTGGTCTTCTGTTGTCCCATTACAGAATATGATAGACGAATATGAAATGATAGACGGAATGTCTATCGCAGATTCTCCTTTGTACGACCCTGCAAACCCTTACGATAATAGAGATCCAAGGTTAAAACAAACTGTTTCTGTACCTGGTGCCACTATTAATGGAATAGTAGATCATGTTGGCGAATTTGGAGGATACTGCTTTAAAAAACATACTGAATATGATGAGGTTGAAGTCGTTTCTCCAACACCCTACCCAACTAGAACAGGTCAAAATGTTATTATAATGAGATTAGCGAGTGTATTATTAACTTATGCTGAAGCTCAAAATGAAGCTGTTGGTCCAGACACATCAGTATATAACGCCATTAATGCGATTAGGGCTAGACCAAGTGTTAATATGCCTCCATTGCCGTCAGGCTTAACTAAAGAACAAATGCGTGAAGCAATAAGACATGAGCGCAGAGTTGAACTGCTTCTTGAAGGCACAAGATATTCGGATATAAGAAGATGGGGTATAGCTGAAGATGTCATGGAAGGGTTAGTCGATCCAGGAGGAACAAGAACATTTAATCCTAATAGAGATTATTTATTTCCAATTCCTGCGGCTGAGTTTGATATTGAAGGAACTGCATTAGAGCAAAACCCAAATTATTAATCGAAAAGAATTCCTCGAGGCTCTGTATTTACATACGGGAACTAGATAATTGAGTGAGGTTTTTATTTTACAATTTATAAAAATGAGGTTTGTATTTATACAGCCTCATTTTGCTTATATATAATATTATATCTTGAACAAAATTATTTTATAATGTCTGTAAATAGCAATTTATTATTGGGATTTTGTTTGATCTTTATTTTTTCTTGTAAAAAAGAAGATAATAATAAATCATCTATTGAAAAAAAAGTTCTTACGCCACTTTTCACAATAGTTTCATCTGAAACAACTAATATCAATTTTAAAAATGATTTAAAGGAGTCAAGTGCTATGAATGGGCTACTTTACGAATATTTTTATAACGGTGGCGGTGTGGCTGTTGGAGATTTAAATGGAGACGATTTACCAGATATTTATTTTATTTCAAATTTAAAATCAAACAAACTCTACTTAAATCAAGGGAGTCTCAAGTTTTTAGACATTACTAGAATTTCTAAGACAAAAGGTAACTATGGTTTTCCTACAGGAGTGACCATGGTTGATATTAATAGCGATGGAAAATTAGATATTTATATTTGTAAATCTGGAAAATTTAACGACCCAAATAAAAGGCGTAACGAATTATATTTAAACAAAGGGAATAATGCCCAAGGGGTTCCTGTTTTTGAAGAATCTGCCAAAAAGTTTGGACTAGACTTGCCGCATTTTTCTACCCAAGCATCATTTTTTGATTATGATAAAGATGGTGATTTAGATCTGTTTCTTATTAATCATGGCATATTGTTATATCCGGATAAATCTATAGATCCATTGATGAATATTGAATCTAAATTTCAAGGAGAACGTCTATTCAGAAATGAGAATGGAAAGTATATAGATGCCACAAAAGAAAGTGGCATTATAAATAATTTATTAAGTTTTGGCTTAGGTATTTCTATTGGAGATTTAAATAATGATAACTGGCCAGATATTTTAGTGGGGCATGACTATTCTGAAAAAGACCACTTATATTTAAATCAAAAAGATGGTACTTTTAAAGAGGTAATTACACAAACTACTGATCATATTTCAAATTTTTCTATGGGTAATGACATAGCTGATTTTAATAATGACGGGTTACTAGATTTTATAACACTCGATATGATGTCTGAGCATAACTACGACATTAAAACTAGTATGAGTGGTATGAATCCAGAAAGGTTTTATAAACACGTCGATTTAGGCTTACATCATCAATATATGTTTAATACATTACAAATAAATAATGGAAACCATGATAATCTACCAAGATTTTCTGATGTAGCGCAATTATCAGGTGTTTCGAGTACCGATTGGAGTTGGGGGCCTTTATTTTTTGATATGGATAATGATGGGTTAAAAGATTTATTTATTTCTAACGGAATAAAAGGAGATTTTAGAAATAACGATTTTGTAAACTATAGAAAAAAACGTCAAAAAGAAATAATCGAACTAAAAAAACAAGGAAAAAAGATTGACCAAAAAACCTATATAAAAGAGGTTTTGGCTAAAATGCCAGAACGAAAGAAGGAAAATTATTTTTACAAAAACAATGGAGACCTAACCTTTAGTTCTATTGATTTAAATAATAAAGATAAAATACTTACTAGCTCAAATGGAGCAGCCTATGCAGATTTTGATAATGATGGGGATATAGATATTGTTGTTAATAATGCCGATGACCTCGCTTTTATTTATAAAAATAATAGTATCGAACAAAAAAAGGGTAACTATATAAAGATAAAACTAAATGGTGCTAAGCAAAACAAATTAGGAATTGGAGCTAGATTAATTGCTGTACAAGAACATGAAACACAAATTTTGGAACAATATCTTACTCGAGGTTTTCAGTCTTCAATTACAGAAGTATTACAATTTGGTTTAGGTAAAAAAAATAATTTAAAAGTACTACAAGTTATTTGGCCAGATGGAAAAACCCAGTATATAAATAATATAAAGGCTAATCAAACAATTACGCTAAATTATAAAGATGCTATAGATAAAGAGTTATATGTTAAAAAAACAACAACAATTTTTAAAGATATCACTATAGCTTCCAAAATAAGTTTTAGACATACTGAAAATGAATTTGATGATTTTAAAAAAGAAACTTTATTGCCTCATAAAATGTCAAATTTTGGACCAAGTTTGGCTGTAGGCGATGTTAATAATGATGGATTAGATGATTTTTATCTAGGTGGCGCCAAAGGTTTTGAAGGCAGATTATATATCCAAAAAAATAATAGCACCTTTACCGAAAAGACAAACAAAGTTTGGCGTATAGATAATCATAGTGAAGATATTGGAGCCGAATTCTTTGATGCTGATAATGATGGTGATTTAGACTTATATGTGGTAAGTGGTGGAAACGAATATGAAGAAAACGATACTAAATTGCAAGACAGGCTTTACTTAAATGATGGCTTTGGTCATTTTGTAAAAGCAAATGATGCTTTACCTAAAATGTTAACGAGCGGCTCTATTGTTAAGCCTTGCGATTTTGATAATGATGGTGATACCGATTTATTTGTTGGAGGTAGATTAATTCCTGGGAAATACCCATTTCCTGCAAAAAGTTATGTTCTAAAAAATGAATCTAAAAATGGAAATATTTTATTTAAAGATGTTACCGATGAAGTGGCTCCGGATTTTAAAGAATTGGGACTAATAACTGATGCAGAATGGGTAGATGTAACGGGTGATAAAAAGATGGACTTAGTTATTGTAGGAGAATGGACTCCTATTTCCATATTTAAAAATGAAGCAAATAACTTTGTAAATATTACTGCAAACTCTGAACTAAAAGATAAAACTGGTTGGTGGTATAGTGTGTCTTCTGCAGATATGGATAATGATGGTGATATAGATCTTGTTGTTGGTAATTTGGGTAAAAATTACAAATACAAGGCAAGTTATGATGCACCTTTTGGAGTTCATACAACAGATTTTGATAATAACGGAACTTTAGATATTGTTTTAAGTTATTTTGACTTAGGTAAAAACTACCCATTACGTGGACGATCATGTAGTTCTGCTCAAATGCATTTTATTAAAAATAAATTCCCAACTTATAATGATTTTGGGCAGGCAACATTAAATGATGTATATGGAGATGTTCTTGAAAGTTCACTTAAATATTCCGCGAATACATTTGCTTCATCTTATATTGAAAACCTAGGAGACGGTACTTTTAAAATAAATGATTTACCTAATGAGGCGCAATTTTCTTCTGTAAATGATATCATACTAAAAGACATAGATCATGATGGGTTTAAGGATATTATATTAGTTGGAAATTTATTTGCTTCTGAAATCGAAACACCAAGGAATGATGCTGGTTATGGCCTCCTGTTAAAAGGAAATGGACAAGGAGAATTCACGCCTATTTCACCTACCGAAAGTGGAATTTTTGTTAGGGGTGACACTAAAATAATGAAACCGATTAGGTTAGGAAAAAACATGAAACTGGGAATAATTTTTGCGAAAAATAATGATTTTATGCAACTTATTAATCTTAATAATTAACTACATAAAATACATCGGAAACTTTTTGTTACTCTGTACACACCCTAATGTCATACTACATGGTAGAACAAACGAGGCACATTTACATTGTTAATACCCCTAAATATTTTTCAAAACAGCCTATTTGATCAAAATTTAAAATACTTCGTCGGCATTCTTTGGGTGATTGATTCATTGTTTTGTTTTTGAAATAATAATAATAATAATATAATCCATCTATTTGCGAGGCTTGCTTTTTGGCTACGATTGGATCGTAATTGGAAGTGCTAAAACATTTTTTTGATATCGCTAATTATGCAAACGCAGGGTTGGGCAATGAGTTGTACTTTGGTTGGGTTATCTTATAGGGTCTATTTTGTCGGGAGTGTTAAGTGACCGATTCGGAAGAAAACGACTCTTATATTTTCTAGCTTTTTATTTATATTTTCAGCTATCGGGACGGGTGCGGCATATTCGTTCTATCTATTTGTTGTGTATAGAATCATTGGGGAGATTGGAATTGGATTAGCCTCTAACCTTTCTCCAATGTACATTGCAGAAATTGCACCAGCATCTATGCGTGGTAGATTTGTATCATTAAATCAGTTAACCACTGTACTAGGTATTTTGGCTGCACAATTAGTGAACTGGCAAATTGCAGAGCCAGTAGCTGTAGACGCAACGACACAAGATATCTTAAACTCTTGGAACGGACAGACTGGATGGAGATGGATGTTCTGGATAGAAGTGATACCAGCAGGATTATTCTTCATTTTGATGTATTTTGTTGCTAAAAGCCCACGCTGGCTTTCTAAAAAAGGGAACGATGTAAAAGTTCAAAATATATTGACTCGTATTGGTGGATCGCAATACGCAACATCTGAATACCATAATATTAGAAAATCGTTAACATCTTCTACTGATAAAGTTAATTTTAGAGAATTACGGCTAAGTTCTAATTAGAACTTAGCCTTTTCTATCATTTTTTTTGACTTATTACACCATTATCTCCAAAGAAATCTTCATTGTAGTCTATCTCGAAAGCAGATACATTTATTTTTTTGTCAACTGAACATCTGGTTTTTCCTAGCATTTTATTATCCATTAAAAATTCTAGATTTCCTTGGAGTGCCATATCAAAATAATTTTGCAGTGTCATTACATGTTAACTTATTTTATGGATTCATAATACTTATCTATTCCATTGCATACCAGTAAACACTAAAAATTTTTTTTCTCTTTTACTTCTTTTATCAATCTAATTATTGTCTAACCAAAACTACTTTCGATATCATTAAATTACCACCTTGCGTCATAGTTGCTTTAAATTTTAATTTACCATCATTACTGTCTTCACGCATTACATGAAATTTAACCCATTTCCCCTCATTTCCATTATGTGGTAATAGTTTTACTTTTCTTCCTTCAAATTCTAATAGACCTTCTCTTCCTTTTTTATTCCAGTCATTAAATTGCACATAAAAAGTTCCTAAAATTCCGTTAGGGCAATTAATCTCAACTTCCATTTTGTCTCCAAACCAAGCTGTAGTTTCTTTATCCTTCCAAACACCTTTTACCTTAACTTTATAAGTTGTTTCATTTTCTGATACAATAATATTATCTAGCTCGTTTGCCCAAGGTGTTCCAACTTCATTTATTTGCAATTTTTCACCAGCATTAACTTGTAAAATAGTGTTATTAAACTTTCCTTTTGAACTAACCACAATTGCCTGTGGAATTAACGGGAATAGTGATTTTAAATAGTCCTCAGCTACTTCTTGTTTTGGATTAAAACTATTGGTATTCATATATTTTAAAAGACTATATTTTAGTTGTTTTGATACGACTAAATCTTCTTTAGTTAAATCGAAGCCACTGACTAACAACTTACCCTCTCCAACTTTAAATTCAAAAATAGAACCTTCCTTATTATTTCTATGAAAATCATCAACTATTTGAGCTATTGGCTTGTAATTCGCTGGCATATCATTTAAAATAAATCCTTTTGTACTTTTTCTGAACGATTCCCATTGCCAATCACTATGGTATGATGTTGGAAAATAGTCAAATGCTGGATGCTTCTCTTTTAATAGCATTCCAATACTTGTTTTTCCTTGGCCAGGGAAAAATGTTAAAGACCAATATAAAGGATAAAAATCTACGGTTACACTACTTTCTTCGTTTCCTAAATTATGAGCTAGTAGCAACACTTTTTTACCATCATTTAATGCTTTAAGTGTAGCTTCATTCATTTCATCAGTAAGTATAATATTTTCATTATTAACTTTTGAAAGACTTTCCGGGTATACCCAAATATTCCATTCATTTTTAAAATTAGTATCTTTTAACTGTAATGAAATTACTACTTGCTCCGCTTTTGTTATTATATTTAATGGCATTGAAATATTTCCAATATCAAGTAAACTACCAACAGATACATTTTTTATTTTCCAAGAATCTTCAAAATAAATTTCACCTTCAGAAGACCTCACTTTTACAATAACCTCAGCTAATTTAATTGGCAAATTATCATGATGAGATAATTGGGCTTTTGCTTTAAAAATCTCATTATTAGACCATATAAATTTTTCGAAACGTAATAGTGGTACAGTTACATCAAAATGTTCTCTAAATTTTTCTGGAGTTGTAATTCCTTTACTCTCCCAATGAGCATCCAACCATCCAATAAGAGCTTCACCCTGTCCTTGATAATCTTGCATACTCAATAATTGTACTCCAGCACAACTTTTGGTTCTTAAAAAAGATTCTGTCTCATACTTATACATTAATTGATTTAATGCTCCAGAAGCTTTTTTAAAATCTTCATCCTGATCTACAATTCCATTTTTTTTAGCAATCTGTTTAAACTTCTCAAAATTTCTAGCTTTTAAAACACCTTTGTATTTATCAATTTCTTTCCAAGAAGGGTATACTGGCCATTGTCCAATTTCATGGGCTATGATTGGAATATTCATTTTCGAATAAACTTCTTCAAAATCCCAATCGGTTCCTGCCCCATTTAAACCTCTAGTTCTTCCAATATCTGGAATATAATGTGTTGCCATATAATCATCTACTTGCAAAATTTTTCTTGCTGTAGAGGCAGCATATAATCGTCTTGGATCTTTCTTTTTAAGGTCTGCAATCCAGTTTTTCATTACATCAAAATCAGAATTTCCAAGTTCATTACCAATACAAAACATAGTAAACGATGGATGGTTACCATAAACATCTATCACTCTATTCATTTCTTGAATAACAAATTGGTCTCTTACAGGATCTTTTCCTAAACCTTTAGGATAACCTTTAGTATCCATTTCTGGCCTACCACGTACTTTCATATCTTCACTCATCCACCAATCAATCCAAATAGAAGCCTCTGCTTGCATATAAATACCAACTCTATTGGCTGCTTTAAAAGCAGCTTCTGGAGGACACCAAGAATGATAACGTACATGATTTAAACCGTAATCTTTATATATTTCAAATATTTTCACCCAGTCTTCTACATTCATTGATGGATAACCTGTTAACGGAAAATGAACACAATCTAAATTTCCTCTTAAAAAAACAGGCTGATTATTAATTGTCACTTTTGTGCCATTGTGACCTATTTTCAAAAATCCAAATTCTGTTTCTTTTTCATGGACGTATTTTTTAGTTTTAATACTAGCTTTTAATATATAAACAGCAGGGTTAAATTCGCTCCATTTTTTTAATACTCCATTAAGATTAAGTGTAATTTCTTTACTGTTACTTCCTACTCTTAATTTTTCTTTTATTGTAACTTTTTTAACTATTTTATTAGTTGCCAATTCGAATATTTCAATTTCAATTTTTATTTTTTCAGAAATTTTTGCTTCAATATTTAGTTCTACCATTAACTGATCTTGATCTATTTCTGAAAAAGTCCTAATTGATTCAATATAGGTTGGATCGTAAGCTCGCAACTCCATTTTACCAACAATTCCGTTCCAAATACTTTGAGTATACTCTCCATATGCATGTCCTTTATCACCAATATTATGTACCATATCATTATCAACTCGTACAGCTAACGTATGTTTCCCAGGACTTAATTTACCTATTTTGTGAAAATGAGCAGTCCCTAAAGCATCTTGGGTAGTTAATTCTTTTCCATCAATAAATACTTTAGATTCCCAAAGAACTCTTTCTAAAAGAATTTCAATTTGTTTATTTTTCCATTTTTTAGGAATTTCAATTTCTCGGTGATACCAAGCGACGCCTATATATTTATGTGTTTGTGTAAGTATGCCAAAATCAGACCTTGTTGTTTTAATACCGTAACCCGCTTCGGTAAGTGTCCCAGGTAAGTTAATGTCTAAATTTTCGGTAGTATTAAACCCTTTTCTCTCCTTGTCTAATTGCACTTGCCATTTTCCTGAAATGTCGATTTTTTCTTTTGTATTGGTATTGAAAAAGAGGTTGAATATTAATACGGTAAATAATATTTTTATTTTCATTGTATTGATTTTAACTAGTTACTTGTTCTAAGTAATTTTAATAATTTAATATGAATTTGAACCCCACCATGACTAGAATTTAAATTTAAAACTGATGTGAATTCTATAGCAGCATTCTCAATTTCTTGCAATCCTAAAAATCCTAGCCCCTTTAAATATCTACAATGAATTTCATTGTTTTCATTAAGATTCGCATCCCAAATTAACATTTCAGGTAGTGATACTGCAAAATAATCTATACTTATAGTATCTGAAATATGTTTCTCTCCGTAATTAATTAAACCCTTAAATCTAGTATTAGCTTCTTCGATATTTCCTAATTTTAAGTATGCCAAACCTTGATAGAATATTTTATCTGGCTGCTGATCGTTATAATATATTGCTGCCGAGGCCTCAGACAATCCTTTTGAAGCTTTAGTCCAATAATAATTTGCTTTCTCTTTTTCGCCTAATCCTTCAAAAGCACAACCTAACCAGTAATGTATATCATTTTCTTGTGCGCCTGTTAGCTTACCTTCACCTAAATTATGAGGATATTTTTTTGTTTTTTCAAGAAATTCAATTGCTTTCTCATAGTTGTTATTTCTAATAGATTCTTTGGCTAGTTCGGTTAAAGATAACAGGTATTGTGCTGGCACTTTTCCTTCTCCACCTTCCCAAGGATGAAATTTTCTACTGCTTATTAACTCTAATGCTTCATTATAATTCCCTAATTGATTATACAAAGTACAATATTCCAAAAAAAGGTCATCTCTAAAATTAACTAAATAAAAATGCTTTTCTAAAAAGCTTAATCTACTTTGTTGAGTATGGTTTAATCTTTTACATAATTGGTCTAACTCCATTAAAACTCTTGCATCTGTAGAGTCCAAATCAAATGCTTTCTTTAATTCTATTAAAGCTTTTTCTGTATTGTTTTCTTTATTAAAATACGCCAAAGCCAAGTTTCTACGTACAGTTGGAAATGCATTATCAATTTCTTTTGAAGTTTCCCAACATTTAATAGCTTCCATATATTGTTTTTTATCGTACCAAAAATTTCCTAACTGAAAATTTGCTTTTGCATTAGTTTTCTGAAGATCTATTGCGCATTTTAGTGCTTCTACCACTTCTAACCTATATGCGAAATTGCAATTAGTACTAATTTCATTTGCTATTGTAAATTGAGCCAAAGCTTTTTCTTTTTTTCCAATTTTAAATTGAAACCATCCATAAAAATAGTGTGCAATAGGATTAGTATCGTCAATTTTTAAGCCTTCATTCAACAATTTAATGGCTTCATCAAAAAGACCAGCCCCAACATAATCTAGCCCATATTCAATATAATTATGAATATTTCCACGTATTAATTCATTAAACGTTTTTAATATTGTTATATCCGAGCTTATTAAATAATGCTCGAATAAAACTCCAAAATTAAATCTATCTATTTCTAAACTTTCTTCACAAAATTTAAGAGCTGTTTTTATTTTTCCTAATTTGCGAAGAATGGCAGCTTTTAAAGCTCTAGCTTTATGATTATGCCAATTACGTATTAACGATTTATCAATAAGTTCTAATGCTAATTGAAAATCTTTATTATGTGTTGCTATTTGTGCTAAATGAAAATAGGCCGGGTCTTGCCAAGCGGCATTCCAAGCAGATTTATAAAAAGCTTTATAAGCTTCTTTTAATTTTCCTTGATATTTTAAACTCTGACCTAAATTATAATATGCTTCACTATCGGATGGATTAGGATTCCTTTCTATTATAGTTGAAATGGCTTTATTAAAATAGTTTTCTGCTCTTTTAAACTGACCTTGTTTAAGCAAAAACAATCCTAAAGCATTATTACATCTTACATCCTTAGGTTCTCTTTGGAGTGCTTCAAAATAATAATTTTCTGCTTTATAGGTTGCGTGCCTGTATTGCTCAATATGTAACCCTGTTAAATATAATTGCTCAATACTTTTTATTTCTTTGGGTAATTCAGCAACTTTTGCTGAACTTGGTATTTTCTTTTGCTTATAAACTTCTTGTTTATAACTCACCAAAATATTGTTTTGAGAATCAAACAATGTTAACCTATAATCATCAATAGGAATTGTATTATCTATTTTAACTTCCTTAGAATAAGATAATTTTGGGGATACGCTAACAATTTCTTCAAGATAAATGTTTCCTTGAGCTTCTAATAAAATTTTAGCCTCTTTGTATATACCTAAAGTATAGAACTTAACTGTAGCTACATTCTTTTCAATTTCAAGATTTAACAATGCTTCTTTTGTTGCATTTTTAACAACTCCTAAATCATGATAAGGTACAAAATATTGAGAAAAAGTTTTTTCTTCAAAAGGATGCATCCAAGAAAAATCTGGTTGGTTATCAGTATATACCCCACACATTAACTCAATATAAGGGCCATCTTCATCGGTTAAATTTCTATCCCATGCTTTACCAAATTCTCCATGACCCCAAGTCCATTGTTTTTTACCAGGAGAAATATTGTTATCTGCTAAGTGTAATATTCCACCTTTACTATCATTTTCATAACCTCCAACAAAATTATAATCGCTATTTATAGCCATATAAGAAGTTGGGACTGGTATGTTTTTATATTTTGAAATATCCGTTCCTGGCGCATAATTTACTTTATAATAAGTGCCTGTTGCTATAGGAAAATCAGACACATCTCTTTTTCCATGATCGAAAACTGCGTATACGTCAGGCGGAAACACAGATTGATACTCATCATTAACTTTCACGGCAGGATTAGCCCACCATAAAAAAGTTTGAGGTTGTGCTGTTCGGTTATAAAGTTTAACTTTTACTTCTAAGTAAGCTTTATCAGGATGCAATGTAAAGCCGGCCATTCCTTTAGTTCTAAACATTTGTTCAACTTCACTACACCAAACAGTTTTGCTACCATCTTCATTCTCTTCAATATACACGTCTACAGGACTATATGTAGAAGGTCTATGGTGCTGCGGCCAATTAAATTCAATTCCTCCAGAAATCCAAGGTCCCGTTAAGCCAACTAGTGCAGGTTTAATTACTTGGTTGTAATACACAAAATGGAGTTGCTTTGTTTTATCATACGCCATTTGTATACGTCCACCTAACTCTGGAAGTATCATAATTTTCACAAAATCATTTTCTAAGTAAAATGCTTTCCAAGTTTTATCTATTTTTACATCACTAATTTTCTCAACAACAGGGTGTGGGTAAACTTTTCCTGAGCTACCTTGATATACTCTTTTTTCAAAAAACATTGGATTTTTTTCCGGTTCTCCAATCTCATAAGTTGGAATTATAACATTTTCTTTCCAGGCTTTTACTTTCATCTTTATCTTATTATTTGATAATTTCTTTTTCAATTTCTTCTAACGATTTACCTTTTGTCTCAGGTAATTGTTTCAAAATAAATAAAAAACCTAGAACACATATTCCGCTGTAAATCCAAAAAATGCCATAAGATCCTAAAGCTTCATTTAGCATTGGAAAAGTAAAGGTGAGTATAAAACAAGCCACCCAAAGTGAAAATGTTGAAATAGACATTGCTATGCCTCTCAACCTGTTTGGGAAAATTTCAGAGAGAACTACCCAAGTTATTGGTGCTAATGACATGGAATAAATTGCAATAGCAGTTATAACCAATGTTAATACTGGCCAACCTTTAAATTCGAAATAATAAGCAGCTCCTAAAACTGCATAAACTAACGCTAAACCAATAGCTCCAAAAAGCATTAATTTTCTACGCCCCCAACTATCAACAGTTCGCATTGCAACAAATGTGAATATTAAGTTTGTGCTTCCGGTAATTACGATATTAAAAAGCATGTCGCCAACACTATATCCTGCAGACGTAAAAATTTCTTGTGCATAATTAAATATAATATTAATACCACACCATTGTTGAAAAACAGCTAATACAATACCTATTACTACTATTGGAAGCACTTTAGAATTTGTTAACTCTGAAACAGAGACCTTAGTTTTTGTAGTGTTTTGAAAACTTAATAAAATATTTTGTATTTCATTCTTAGCATAAATATCTCCTCCTATCCTACTCAATATTTTTAAAGCTCTCTCTTCATTCTTAATTTTAACCAAAAACCTTGGACTTTCTGGTATTACAAACATTAATCCAAAAAACAATAACGCTGGAACTAATTCCGCCAAAAACATTATTCTCCATCCTGTTTGCACATTCCAAGAATTTAGAACCTGCTCAGAAGTTGCTAAATCCGTAATAGGTTCAGCTACCATCCAATTAACTATTTGAGCTGCCAAAATACCAACAACAATTGTTAATTGATTGACTGAAACCAACCGTCCTCTATATTTTGCTGGGGCAACCTCTGCAATATACATTGGAGATAATGTAGAGGCTAATCCTATACCTAAACCTCCGAGCAACCTATATATTACAAATGAATTAAACACCTCTGCATACCCAGTACCAAAAGCTGAAATTGCGAATAAGGTAGCCGCAATAATCAAGGACTTTTTCCTTCCTATATGATCAGAAATAATCCCTGATATAACTGCTCCAAAAACACAACCAATTAAAGCGCTACTCATGGCCCAACCTTGCATAAAAGAATCGTCTGCTATTTGAAAAAATTGCTCATAAAATGGTTTCGCTCCCCCAATTACAACCCAGTCATAACCAAATAAAAAACCTCCCATAGCAGCAACTATAGAAAGACTTAATAAAAAACGAAAATTAAAATTATTTTTATCGCTCATAGAATACTATTTAAAAAGTTATGCTGACGTTCTTCTCATCGACAAAATAAATTCTTGTATATTTAATTAAACATCAAATTTATATTATTTATTTGTATTAATAAATAGACAATTTCTGCAACAATATGGATTATAGTATTATTTTTATTACTTTCGTTTTATGAGTTTTAAAGATGGTTTTAAAGATGAAAAAGCAATTGTTTTGCCAAAAGAAATCATAAAAGAATTTCAAGAAAATGAGATTACAAAATCTCTTTTTATTACAGATATTGGTTATTATTCAAATGCGAAAAATCACTATAGGGAGCGCTTAAAAGGGATCCAACAATACATATTAATATATTGTATTAAAGGGAAAGGTTGGATTGAAATTCATAAAAAAAGAACAATTCTAGAAAAAAATGATTATGTAATTATTTCTATAGGCATCCCTCATAAATATGGTGCAGACAATAGTGACCCATGGAGTATATACTGGTTACATTTTACAGGTGAAAAAGCTCATTTACTTGTTAATCATCCTAACGAAAAAATTAATATTGATAGTGCTTCAAATGGCAGGTTTAATGACCGGCTATTATTGTTTGAAGAAATTTTCCATAATTTAGCCATGGGCTTTAGCACAGAAAATTTTGAGTATGCAAATATTTGTTTATGGCATATGCTTGGCTCATTTAGATACCTATCACAATTTAGAAAAATTAATGAAATTAATTCTTATAATAAAATTGATTTAAGTATTAAGCACATGGTTAGTAATATTAGTAAAAAAATAACTTTAGATGAGTTAGCTGAACATTGTAATTTGTCCATATCACAATATTGCTCTTTGTTTAAAAAGAAAACTTCTAGAACTCCCCTAAACTATTTTGCTCATTTAAAGATTAGGCAAGCATCTCATTTGTTAGATTACAGCGACCTAAGAATTAGCGAAATAGCTTTGAAAGTTGGGTTTGATGATCCTTTTTACTTTTCTAGATTGTTTTCCAAAATAATGGGTAAATCTCCAAGGAATTATCGAAATATTAAAAAAGGCTAGTTCCAAGTTTTTTCTTAATTTATTTCTCATATATTCTCCTTTTATATCAGTCCCGTATGGCAGAGCAACTAGTATCTTTCATCCTTTAATTTAAGCAAAGCTTTCATATATCCCATAGCATAAGCCATTCCTGCATACCAAGCGCCATCACAAGTCATTTGAGGTGTATGGTCTGGTATTAAAACGCCATCAAATTTATTTTTCTTTAAAATTTTCAAGATTTTAACCATATCTATATCTCCTTCATCTACAAAAACTTCTTTATAATTTGGAACTTTTCCAACGATATTCCGAAAATGTATATAAGCAATTTTTTCTTGCTTACTATAACTATCTGTAGCATCATAAACATCGCCTTCTGTCATTTCAGCAATAGAACCTAAACAGAATTCCAAATTATTTGAAGGACTAGGTTTCATATCGATTAATTTTTGATACATCTCTGGCTGATATACTAACCTTGGTGTATTTCTAACATACGGCATTGGTGGATCGTCTGGATGTGCAGCTAATTTCACCCCTGCCTCTTCAGCAACAGGAATTAATTCATTTAAAAAATACTGTAATCTACTCCACAATTCGTCGTGACTAATACGAGGAATTGTTCCTTCGGGAGCATTTTCATCATACACCATATTCCAAACCATTCCATTTGGAATTGGTGTATCATTTCCTCCGTTCATTCCTACTGAAACAGCACTTCCTCTAGCATATTCACCAATATCGCGAGCCGCAACTCCAGCTAAGGAAAAATTATATCCAAAAACGGGTATTCCTGCTTTTCCAACATTACGAATTAACTGCTTCAAGCCTTCTATTTGTGCTTCTTTTTTAGGACCATCTAGCAAAATATCATGCCAATGTGCTGGGTCAAAGTTTTCAATAGCTTCTAACTCTAATCCATAAGAATTAATCTCCTTTTTAATAGCCAAAAGTTCTTCTAAAGTCCAAATTTTATTTGCTGTACCTGCTTTTCCCCATCCTTCATTTTCTCCTATTGGCTGATTTGCATTTTCTTTATTATTTTTTTCGTGTCCAAAATAATCTACCAAATGAATCACTAAATGCGTTGCACCACATTGTTTTGCAAATTTATAATGTGCTTCATTTAGCATATGCTTGTATAATCCAAAACCTAATTTCATATTACTCCTAAATTTATATTTTTTTTATTCTCCTAATACTTATATTTCCTTAATTTAAAAAACAACACAAACGGGTGTTTTTAAATCTTGTGTTCTATATTTTTCGGCTAACTTCCCATCTAATTTTATTTGATAAACAATAGTATCATCAGAATTTTGATGGCAAGCAATCAACCATTTTCCGTTTGGTGTTAAATTGAACTCTCGTAATTCTTTACCGTTTGTATAGTGATAATCTACCACCTCTAATTTATCTTCGTTTATTCTAAAAATTGTTATGGCATCTAATGTTCTATTAGCGGCATATAAAAATTGTTGATTTGGGTGAATTCTTATAGCTGAAGCACTTGGAACATTTGTATAAGTTGAAGGAAGCGTGCTATACGTATTTATTTCTTTAAACTTGTTTTCATTATTTTTAAGAACAGAAATAGCACCAGACAACTCATTTATAGCATACGCGTATTTTCCATTTTTATTAAATACCAAATGTCGAGGACCTCCACCTTTTGTGATTACAATATCATTTTGCTTATCTGTTAAAAACACTTCCTTTTTAAAATGATATGCTTTAATGGTATCTGTCCCTAAATCGCAAGCAAAAACTTGATTTTTATTTGGATGAACAGTTACTTGGTGTGCGTGTGGACTTTCTTGACGATCTTTATTTATACTGGAACCAAAATGCTGATGGTTTTTAGCGTATGGTTGAAGTTTACCAGACTCACTTAGTGTGTAATGAATAATATTACCTGTTTGATAACAAGCTACCAAAATATTGTTTTTATGTTTTTCAATATAACAAGGGAATCCTCCTGGAATTGGCTGTTCATTCAAAAACTCTAAAGAAAAATCTTCGTTTATTTTATAGGCTTGAACTTTTGGATGGAATGCTGCATCAACCTCTGTGTTGCAATATAAAAACTGACCATCTTCACTTATAACTAAATAACTAGGATTCACAGTCTTTAGTGTGTGTAAAATACTTAGCTCTCCAGTTTCATCATTTAACTGAACTGTATAAATCCCACTTCCTTTACCAATAATCTCTGGGATTAACATTTGGGTATAACTACCTACAAAAAAAACAGACATAGTTTTTATGATTTTTTGTTTAAACTTTTTAGATAAAATTCTTGTATCTTTTCTTGACCTTCTGGTGATGAGTAGAACACATTTAATGTTGAGTTTTCCATACTCAGTAATGAGGTTTGCACACCTCCAACAGCAGCTTGTGTTAGCTGTTTTAATACTTGTAATCGATCTGTTTTTTTATCTGTAAAATGTTTCGCAAATGCCAATACTTCCTCTTTAAAATTTGCTTCTTTGCTATATACATGATTAATTAATCCTCTTTGTAATAACCAATCTGCAGTAACAATTTTACCTGTCATAAGCAATTCATTAGCTAAATTAACACCTAGTTTTTTAGGCAATCTTTGTGTGCCTCCTCCACCTGGAATAAGATGTAAACCAATTTCTGGAAGTGCTAGTTTAGCGTAAGCAGAAGCGACCATCATATCGCAGGCTAAAGCTATTTCAAATCCTCCACCAAATGCATAGCCATTAACTGCCGCAATTATAGGTTTTGAATTCCCTTCAATGGCTGCATATAAAGACCTTCCTTTTGTTTGAAAAACATCAAATTCTTCATTGGTTTGTTGCGCATATTCTATAAGGTCGGCACCAGCCATGAAAGCTTTCCCCTCTCCTGTAATAATGCAAATCACAACTTCTTCAGACGGCATGGTGTTTATTTTTTCTAGCGCATCAACAATTTCATTCATCATTAATGCATTCATTGCATTAAGCTGATCGGGTCTGTTAAAAATTAACCAAGCTATCTTATCTGAAATTTCTAATTTTATATGTGTATAATTCATCTTTCTTATTTCAAAGTTTCAACCGATATTATATTATTTGTTTTCATCATATCAATTTGTGCAACGGTATAACCCAATTCTTTTAGTATTTCAGGACCATGTTCTCCTAACATGGGAGAAGGTCTTGTTATTTTACCTGGGGTTTCACTCATCGTAAACGGAATATTGGTCACTTTTACCTTACCTGCTTTTGGATGTTCTATATCAACAAAAGTTTTGTTATGAATTACCTGTGGATCATTTTCAACTTCCTCTTGATTATTTACTTTAGCTACCCATAAATCTAATTTTAACATGATATCCAACCATTCATCTGTCGTTTTTGTTTTAGTTATAGCCTCAATTCTATAGTAAACTTCATCACGTTTATCGAACAAAATTTGAGGGTCATTGTATTCTTCTAAAGTTTCATCTTCCAATGCCTTAATCATTTTATCCCAAGGACTCATGGCAATCGTAATATAGCCATCACTGGTAGCATAAGTACCAAAAGGAGCTGCGTTCCCTGGATGCCCAATTCCGGAATTCGGTCTAGTAAATGTTTTTCCAAGGTTTTGAATTGTAAAAAAATCCTGCATCTGAAAACTAATGGACGATGACAATAAGTTCGATTTAATTTCTTGTCCAATTCCAGAACGTTCTCGATAAAATAGAGCAGCTAAAATAGCATAAACGGAGTTCAAGGCGTTAACCTGATCACATAATGCTGTTCCCAAGGCAACTGGGCCGTCTGTGCTTTTTCCACTTGTCATTATAGCGCCACTAACGCTTTGCACCAACAAATCCTGACCAGGACGTGTTAAATACGGACCACTATCGCCCCAACCTGAAGCTGAACAATAAATAATTTTGGGATTCCTATTTTTCACATCTTCATAACCAAAACCTAATCGTTCCATAACTCCTGGACGAAAATTTTCCATAACTACATCCGACTCTTCTATTAGTTTATAAAGAATTTTTTTTCCTTCTTCACTTTTCATGTCAATTGCAATAGATCTTTTATTTCTATTCCATGCCATAAAGCATGGTGATTCATCACCAGCAACCCATTCATTAAAAAAAGTAATTTTCCTCATCAAATCTCCTGAACCAATTCGCTCTACCTTTATTATATCTGCCCCTAAATCTCCTAACATTTGAGTAGCATAAGGGCCTTGTAATAATTGTGTAAAATCTAGTACTTTTACACCTTTTAATGCTTGTTCCATTTTTTTCTTCTTTTATGATTCTTTATACCTTGGCACTGTACATAAGCCACCATCTACCTTAATGTCTTCACCAGTAATAAAAGTCGCTTCATCTGATGCTAAAAAAACAGCCGTCATCGCCACTTCATTTGATGATCCCATACGTTGCATCGGGCTCATTTTTTTACTTCTTTCTAAAAATTCATCACCTTCTTTCTTTGCTCTTTTCTCGTTCATTGGAGTTAAAATAGCTCCCGGAGAGATTGTATTGAATCGAACCCCCATAGCTCCAAACTGTCCTGCCAATTGATTTGTTATAGCAATCATAGCTCCTTTTGCTCCCGCATAAGCAGTCCAATTATGCCAAGATCTAAATGCTTGCGTAGAGGACATATTGATGATACTTCCAGACTTCTGTTTTATCATAAATGGAAGTGCAGCTTTAATAGTTCTGTATATACTTTTTAAATTGATATTCATTATAGTATCCCAGTCTTCTTCTGGCATTTCAATAATATTTCCAGGAATTGCAACCGCTGCATTATTAATTAAAACATCAATTCTACCATATATTTCTATTGTAAATTTTATTAATTCGTTGACATCGGTCGTATTACCAACATCACATTTTTTAGCAATCGTTTTTCCTGATTTTTCTGCTATAATTTTTGCTTCTAGCTCGCATTTATCAATATTAACATCACTCATAACCACCATAGCTCCTTCCTTGGAAAATACGCGACTCATCTCTAGCCCAATACCATTAGCAGCTCCAGTGATAATTACTACTTTTTTTTCTAGCCTCCCCATACAAAATCTATTTATTAATCCGTTATTAATGTATTCATTGCGAAAACATTAAAGTCTTATTAGAGAAAAAGGTCTGTTGCCAATTCGTTTAATTTTCTTATTAATTTATTAGATGGAATGTCTTTTTGAAGTCCTTTATGTAATAGCTCTGCTCCTTGCTCTTGAAAAAGATTCCATCCTGGGTATTGTGGCCGTACATAGACAGAATTCATGGTTTTCATTGTGTTTTTAAAGAAATTATTGCAGAGTATATTATTTTCTTTATTCTCCCATGCTTCTAATCCTGCTGGTTGCCCTGCATTTTTAGTATATAATCCTTTTTGAGTATTCGCATTTGTCACATAATCTAAGTATTTTAATGCTTCTGAAACATGACTACATTTTGAAGAAATAGCCAGCCCGACTCCTCCAAGTATCGTCGATATATTATTCTTAGCATTAATTGGACTATTTGAGAAATCTAACCTATGCTTAGAATAGCCTTTTCTTCCATAGTTAGTGTATCCAAATAAGTAAGGAGAGTATATAATTTTTTCTTCTTGTCCCATTTGATCTAAAACTTGAATAGGGTTCCATTGTATAGATTTCGGGTGAAGGTATTCTAAATGATATTTTAATTCATCAAGAACACTACTTCCTAAGTTTTCATCTATTTTATTATCCTTAATAAAATCGTGTCCGCCGTCCTGCGCACAAAGTGTTAAAAAAGAACACCATAAATCTGTAGCGCATAGCGGCCATGCTACTGAATAGCCATTAGGTATTTCTTTATAAAACTTTTTTAATTCTGTTCTTGTTTGGGGTGGGCATAGGCCTAGATTTTTAAGCAAATCTGCCCTATAAGCAGCGACCAAGGCAGCGGCATCAATAGGCAAGGCATACAAATGCTCATTATACTGGTATGATTGAAAACTGGGACCTACATATTGATCCGCCAATGCTTCCAAAATACTATTGGAGATATTCTTATTTAGCGGCAACAACAGCTCATCCTTGGCGGCCTGCCCCATATAAGGGTGATCTACTGTTATAAAATCGTATGCATCAATTAAATCTTCAATAGGTGTATCACCAAATTCTTTTAAAGAGCGAATGTCCCATTTTATAGATATGTTAGGATAATGATTTGAAAAAACTTGAGATGCTGCTCTAAGAGGCTCATAACCCCGCGGGTGATCCCAAGCAATTCCTTTTAATTCAATCATAAAAAACTTATTTCATTTTACTTTTTCTTGGTGGGCGTGGATCATAAGGAATGGTAGATTGCATATAACCTCCATCAATATAAATATCTATACCGGTCATATAACTAGCCATATCTGAGCATAAAAATGCTATAGTTGGCGAAACATCTTTAATATTTCCTACTCTTCCTTGCGGAATCCAATTTTCAAATTTTTCAACACCAAAATCAGCAATTTCCTCACGGTTCATTTCTGTTTCAATTGCTCCAGGAGCAACCGAAATGACTCTAATATTACTTTCTGCAAGTTCTAAAGCCAAACACTTAGTCAACATTTTTAAACCTCCTTTTGCGGTACAATAATGTGCCAATCCTTTTCTTGGAACGGTATCGTGAATAGATGAAATATTAATAATAACACCTCCTCCAGATTTTTCCATTCTTCTACCAGCTTGTTGCGCGCATAAAAAAGGGCCTTTTAAATTAATATTATTAACACGATCCCATTCGTCTTCATCCATATCTAGAATATGACTATTACTTTCTGACCCTGCATTATTAATTAAAATATCTATGCCTTTCAATTCTTTATCCATTAGCTGAAACATAGCTTCAACTTCATTTGATTTAGAAACATTTGCACCACCAACACAGACATTTACTTTGTAAGCTTCTCTTATTTCTGAGGCTAAGGTTTCAGCTTTTTCTTTATTTGTAAAATAGTTAATAAAAACATCTGCTCCATGTGAAGCCAACTCTCTACAAATTTGAGACCCTATGCCTTGCGAACCACCCGTAATTAATGCTTTTTTTCCTTTTAAATTTATTCCACTCATTCTATTTATTTGATTGAAACTACATAATTCCAAATTTATTGAAAGCATCTACTGTACTCATTCCTTCCTCTAAGGCTTTCTGTACTAATTTTTCACCTCGCGCTTTTTCAATAGCACCGATAAAAGCTTCCTCTACTGTTTCTTTTGGAATAATTAAAACGCCATCTCTATCGCCATAAACGACATCTCCTGGGTTTACAAGAACTCCATTAAATTCAATAGGAACCCGATAGTCAATTACTTTACCTCGAGGTCCTTGATCTTGCGCATAAGTTCCTAACGAAAAGGTAGGAAAGTTTAAATTTTCTATTTCGTTGGTATCTCTTGAGTAACCATCAACAACTGCTCCTTCAGCTTTTAACTTTAAAGCTCTTGTGCTCATTAGCCCACCCCACAAAGCATATCTTGGTGAAGAACCAGAACAGATATATACTTCGTTCTCTTTTAAACTATCAAGGGCTTCAAACATAATCCCAAATGGTTTTTTCATTAAGGGATTGTTTGTTTCGGTAGCCGATTCTGTAAAAACATCGGCTTCAAGAACTGGCATAGCTCTTCCTATAACAACCATATCATTTCTAACAGGCTTTATATTTGGTGAAAGAAACTGATGCAAGTATCCCATTTTATCTAAAACATCGCCAACTAAAGCAACAAATAGCTCTTTCTTTGCTATTTCAAATAGCTCTTTATCATTATTCCACAATTTCATAATTTTAATTTTTAAATACTCTTTATAAAATTTCTTTGAACATTCTTTTTAACTCATTAATCTTATTTTGTGTTAAATCAAAATAGGAACAATCATTTAAGTGTGTATTTGATTTTTCTACAATTAAAACCTCACTTCCTTTTTCCATAGCAATATTATGCCAAGTGTTTTGCGGTATGTTATACGTTATTTTTGGCTTCATTAATTCGACTTCAAATATTGGATTTCCGTCTTTAATTTTCGCTAAAATCAAAACTGCTTTTCCTTTTAATAATACAAATACTTCATCTGTTTTATGATGCGCATCAACTCTAAAAATATTATCTATATGTTGCTCTTCCGTAAAGTTTAGTTGAGCTACTTGCCAGCCTTCTGTAATTAAAAATGGATGGTATCCCTTTTCTTTTACATAGTAAGTTTCTAACATCTTTATTTCTTTTTAATTTTATCAATCCAAAATTTTTCAATTTCCTCTAAAGTTTTCCCTTTCGTTTCGGGAATAAACTTCCAAGTAAACCAAATTGCAGGAAGTGTTAATAAAGCATAAAGGAAAAATGTTCCCGAAGGTTTAATTGTTTCAATTAATATCGGGTTGGTTAACGTAATAAAAAAACCTGTTACCATTAGCGAAAAACTACCTATAGAAACCGCTAAACCTCTAACTCTGGTTGGAAATATTTCACTTATTATAACCCACACTATTGGTCCAAAAGAGAACGCAAAACTAGCAACATAACATAATAGTGGAATGATTACGTATTTAGAACCTAAAGAGAAAAGCAACCCTACACCTGCTAAGGAAATAAAAGCTCCCGTAATTCCTATTAAAAGTAATTTTCTTCTTCCAAATTTTTCTATATTTAAAATAGCTACAAAGGTGAAAGCACAATTAACGACACCTACAAGTACAGCTCCCAAAAAGGAGCTTTCTACACTTTGTATGGACTCGTTAATAATATTTGGAGCAAAATACATAATGGCAGCTATTCCGCTTAAATGAGCAAACATTGGTAAAAGCACACCTATTAATAATGGTGTTCTTAGAAATGGTTGTAATAATTCCTTGAATCCTCCTGTTTCATTTTTTACCATTTTGTTTATTTCTGTCATTTGCAATTTAGCACTCTCTTCGCCACCTATTTTCACCATTGTTTTCATGGCTTCTTCATTTCTTCCTTTGGTAACTAACCATCTAGGACTCTCGGGGATAAAAAAGAGAAGTACTAAGAATGCTAGAGCAATAGGGATTTCTGTTCCAAACATCCCCCGCCATAATTCGTCAACAAATAACCAATTCCAAAACCCAGTAGCTTCACTAGATATAACTCCTGCTTTTTCACCTGCCTGATTTAAAACAAACCAATCTACTAGAAAAGCTAATAGAATTCCGAGTGTAATAGATAGTTGATAAAGTGAAACCATTTTACCTCTATTTTGAGGCAAAGTTAATTCTGAAATATAAATTGGAGCTACAACTGATGTTATACCAACACCAATACCTCCTATTAACCTAACAATAATCAAGAATTTAAAGGAGACATCCAAATCTGAGGTAATCCAATAAGCATCAATCGGGTTTCCTAAAAACTGAGGAGGCAACATGGATCCAAAAGCAGAAATACACAATAATAATGCCGCCAAAATTAGTGTTTTCTTCCTACCGTATTTATCTGTAACCGCACCAGAAATAACGCAGCCTAAAATAGTACCTAGAAGTGCTGATGACACTACCCACCCCAGCATGGCTGGAGATAATTGAAAATGAGTCTCCAGAAAGGTATTACATCCTGAAATGATAGCGGTATCGTATCCAAATAAAAAGCCTCCAATGGTTGATACAAAACTTATTCCTATTAAATATAACGACGCTGTATTTTTCATACTTAGTTTTATAAATTATTTTTTAGGTTTAAAAGTAAATGTTTCAATTCCAAATTTAGAAACCTTCAAATCTTTTACAGGAACAGGATTCTCTTCAATAATATTTGTTTTTTGAAGGTTCTTAATTTTAAAATATGATTTTAAATCAACCGTAGAATTTTTACCTTCTGTATCGTACATTCTAATAACCAACGCATCGGTATCTTCGGCTTTTTTTATGGTAGTTACTATAATATTTTCTTTATCAATATTAAAAAAGCTTGCCGTTTCTGGTAAAGAAGCGCTTGCAGATTTATCTGGAAAAACGGTTACGTGTAAAGGTTCGTTATGTTGTTTAGCCATTTGTTTTCCTGAAACATCGCCTGTTTTGTTTGAAGTAAGGATATTATGGTAACTATGGCTTCCTTCTTGTGAATACTCATTTCCTTCCCAATGGCAAGACGTTCTACTTGCTAATAATAAATGCTGTAAAACCGTATCGGTATTATCTGATGTTGGATCAATCCAATCTACCGCGGCCACAGAAGAACTTAATGTAACAGTCATATCTTCATCTGAAGCAGAAAACCAATCCATTATTGCTCGTGGATGTACATCTTTACAAAGTGCTGTATATCTATCTCCGGCGGTATGAATTTCATCTTGACCAACTTTAACCGAACCAAAAGGAACTTCGTGAGTTACTAATGCATTATCAATAGCTATTGGAAAAGCGGTTCTAAACTCACGGTATAATACGCCATTCCAGTTTAATAATTCAGTTTCAAAAAGGACTCTTTTAAGTTCGTGATAAATAGTCACGTCTTGTTGTACAGTTGCGTGCAAAATATCTTGTTTAATTCTATAGGTTGTAAAAACAGTGCCATTGGTAACAATTTCCCAAGTTGGATTGTGCGCACTTACCTTGTCGAAATCTTGCATAAAAGGTTGTTGAATGTCTCCAAATTCGCCAGCGCCATTTCCATTAGAATACAATGTAAATACTTCTGCACCTTTAAATTTATCGGTTTTAAAAAGATTTCTTTTTAACTCTTTATCATAAATTTGAGCAATTCCACCTTTTTCGAAAGAAATTTTATAAGCTTTGTTTTCATAATTAGAAGTGCTTACTTTTTTATTTCTTTTTTTAGGCGTTTCTAAGGATTGTTGAATGTAAAATGTTTTATACCCAATAGAAGGAATGTTTTTAGCTATAAAAACAATGTCAGCATTTTTTATAGAACCATCATTAAAGTATTCGGCTTTTACAATTTGTGATGCCACTTTTTCCTTTTTTGAAGTGATCACATTTAGGCTTTTCCCTTTTCCTTTTGTAAAATTAACAGTAATAGTTACTGGATCGGTTCTTTCCCAAGAAAGGCTATTAAACAATACAACTGGAGTTCCTAAACTTTCTTTAGTTTTTATTCTATTTGCTATAAAATTGGTTCCTTTATTTAATAATTCCGAGCCCATTGTTCTAGATTTTACAAATTGTGCTTTAAATAAGTCATCTGTAATATCACCGTCATGACCACCCCAACCGTGATCTGGATAAATTTTTGCTTGCCAAGCTTCATCAAAATCTTTAAAAGGGTATGGCGCTCTAACAGGATCAATGGTATTGGCAATTGATAAAAACTTTTCTGCTGCTGGCAACAATTTTGAAGCTTCCCTACTCGCTGTAATTGCGTCGTGATGTGTAGGTCCGTGAATATAAACCCATACATTAGGCCGCTCTCCTTTTATTGTTTCAATACTTGTTGCATTTTTTTCTGCTAATGGCATAAATTCATCGGAAGTCATTATATCCATAGATGGCAGATATACTGGTATTTCCTTATTATTGTCATCCTTTACTATTTCAAAACCATTCCAAGCCTTTACAAAATCGGTATAATCTATTGCTGGAATCATATCATAACTAGACAATAATGGTGTAACCGTTTTACTGTCTTTATAATATTGGCTCCAATATGTTACTTGTTCTGCTCCATATTTTATTTTGTTTGTAAGATCTTTTGAAAGTTGCACAAAATCATCTCCGTAGTGTCCAGAAGAATATGTAAACACAGAACTACCGTCTGGACTTTCCCAATTAAACATTCCTTTTCCGTGACGACTAATAATCATATAATCTACACCTGCTTTTTTTAAAATTTGTGGAAACTGCATTGTCTTTCCTGGCACATCTACATTCCAATATACTTTAGAATCATATCCTCCAAAAGTTTTTTTTACCCATTTTTTTCCTAAATAAAATTGACGTACTAAATCTTCTGCATCGTACATATCTTCATAAGGACAATTGTAAGACGCACCAACAGATAGTAGCTTTTTATTTAATAGCGTTGTTATTTTCTCTATAGATTCTGGATGTCTATCAACATATTCTCTTAACATTAAACCATCTTCAATATCAAAACCGTAATCTTCTTTTATAAAGGCATCATTAAGAACTGGTGTTAATAAAAGAGTATCTCTAAGAATAATACAAACTTCAGGCCTGTCCATCCAAGCAATATCTTGATGGCTAGAATTTATGATTGACACGGTACCATCTTCGTGTTGTTTATCAAAAAAATTAGTGTAAGCAGTAAACAATGAAGGCTCATATAGTTTAGTTATTTCGGCTGTCCACGTTCCATGATTTTTAATGTTATAATGATAAAAATAAGTTCCTACAACGTCAGAAATAGTACAAATTCCATTCTTGTTTTCGAAACTAACTTCAACAACATCATCACCATAATAAAGTTTAAAATGTTCTTTTGGAGCATCAATATTAATAGTTGCTTTTGCTAAATCTCCATAGGTTTTAAATATCCCTTTCTTGCTTATTTTCCCATCACTCTCTATATAAACAGTTTTTCCTCCAAAATGTGCAGGAGCATCAATATGTAATCCGTTTATATTTTGTTTAATACTAAAAGCTGCTTCGTTTTTCGCTGAAATATTTAACCATTTTAATACATTATTTGTTTTAAAAATCATAAACCAAGAACGACTACCTTTTTTATGTCCTAATATTTTCATTTTAGCCTGGCTACCTTTTCCTATTAACTCCGTTGGAACTGTTAACCTAAAAGCGCCTAGGCCATCTTTATTGGCATCTCTTTTTACTAAAACATATTCAGCAACTGCATTGGCTGGGTTATTCAATATTTTTAAAGTACCATCTTCATTTGCGATAAATGTAATTGCTAATTTATCGTTTATAAAAAGGTCGAAAGGTTCTCTAATATTTAAATCAATATTAGAATAAAAAAAGAAAGAAGCTTTCTTTTTAGAATGATTCTTTGGAATTTTGTTTAATAAAACCTCAAAAGCCAATTTCCCATCAGAAGCTCTAGAAATTAGTGCTTTAGTAACATCTTCTCGAATAGATTGGTAAGTATAATCTCTGCCTGAAATTTTCTCGCTAAAACCTTCAATATCATTTTTACTTAAATTGTATAAATTGTATTTTGTATTTACTTCATAAATGTGGCTATGCCCACCACCATGTATAGGTTTCGCACTTCTAATTTCACTAATTGAGTTAGTGCTCTTTTCTGTTGCGCCTATACTTAGAGAGAGTAGACATAGAAAGATTAAAATAATTTTTCCACACAATTGCTTCAGGTATTCATTTAAGGTATTCATATTTAACAATTTTAATTTTTATACTATTTTTTTTAATTTAAACTGAATCGGTTTAGTTTAATACTAAATATTAAACCGAACCACAAGATTTTCTAATCCTAAACCCTGTTTCTAATATAACTTTCTTATCCACCGAACATTTTTTATTTTCAATATCTTTCAGTAATATTTCAACAGCAACATCACCCATTTTATCTACGGGTTGAATTAAGGATGTTATTGGTGGGTCTACCAAATCAAAAGCACTTAATTCATCAAAACTTATTATAGCAACTTCATTAGGCATTGCAATGTTAAAATTTTTAAGCTCTCTAACCCCTAATGCTGTAAGGTAGTGTGTCGAAAACAAAATAGCATCTACCTTGTTAGGATATTTGATTAGTTCCTCTATTGCATCTTTCATTTGCTCTTTATATTCATTAGAACTTAATTCTTTTATATAACTTGTTTTAATATTATTTTCAACTAATGCCTTTGTATATCCCAAAAGTCGTTGTTTTAGAGCCTCTAAGTTCGACTCTAATGAAATAAAACCAATTTTTCGCCTACCTAAATTTAATAAATGTTCCGTTGCATTTTTCATACTACCAAAATTATCTACAACTACATAATTAGTTTCAATCTCTGGGTAATGCCTATCAATTAAAATAAATGGAAAATTCATTCTAATTAGTTGCTCAATGTCTTTCTGATTTTGTTGCGTTGAGGCAATGATTAAGCCTTCTACTTGACGATTCAACATGGACTGAATTAATTTTCCTTCATCGGCTGAATGCTCATTTGAACTACTAAAAACAACAGTATAACCAAACTCTTTTGCTTTTTTTTCTATTCGACCAGCAATTTTAGCGTAAAATGTATCTGAAATATTAGGTATTATTAAACCTATTGTTTCCGTTTTACCTCTACTTAACCCTCTAGCCAATTCGTTCGGTTTATAATTGTACTTAGCAGCATATTCCAAAATTTTATTTTGAGTATTTACATTAATTTTATTCTGATCACCTTTTCCGTTTAAAACAAAAGAAACTGTAGTCTTTGAAAGACCTAAGTTTTGAGCGATATCTTTTAAATAAATTTTTTTCAAAATAAAAACTAAATCGGTTTAGTTATAAATCCAAAATAGAATAAAAACTCGATTCTTTCTGTAAAGATACATTTCTTTAAAAAAAAAGCAAATAAACTTTTTTTCTTTGCAAACTAAAAGTTTTAAAGCACTAATATTTATACTCTAATTATGTGAATAGAGTATAAAAACAATAACGAACCTTCCGTACACAAGAAGTTTTAGCCTTTTTACTAGTCTAGCTTTTGATACTGCGCTGAATACGTATCCTTTACATCTCTGATATTTAAAAAAAAAAAAAAACATTAGCCCTTCCTTTGGTGTCCTTTACAGGGAACAAAATTTCTAATTTGAACTTGTCTTTCATGTTTGCAAAATAAACTTGTGGAGTTATACATTTTATCTTCAAAAAATCTTCTGTTTTTTTCCGTCCAAGCTTCTTTCAGTAGTGTAAAATAGTTTACAGAAACTAATGTAAATATAATTTGTTCTGGATAAGGCATTGTAATTGGATTACAAAACCCTAAATTATGAGGTTTCATTCCGTAATAATACATGCTCTTTGTAGAACAATACCCCTTATCCGTAATTTCAGGAGCTATTTTACCTGTACGTTTTCTGGAACAAATAACAATATCTATTGAATTTAAGATATAATATTTTTTTCTAAAAACACCGTTGGCACTACTATTAAGATACTAAAAACTAACAATTTAATAATAATTATAATAATAAAAGTGTTGTTTATCAACTAATTAAATTTGTTTTTATATATCAATTTCAACTCTTTATTTACATACTTAGTTATTATTTACTGTTAGATTTTAAATCTTATCGTATTGAATTTTATTCGGTTTTTAATCATTATTTAATGATTAAACAAATCTATTTCAGAAATCTAAAAAAAAACAACTAAAAAATATAATAATTAACATAAGAAACAGAACTTAATAATAACATTAAAACAAACTTAAATGAAACAACAATTAAAAATGTGAACATAAAACAAACAAAATAATGATTATGAATAAACAATTATTTACGGATTTTTTCATCCTAAAAAAAAGTAAAACTCTAGTATCTATTATGACCCTATTTCTATTTGCAATACAATTATATGGAAATAGAAATCAAGAAAAAGAAATAAGTGGTAAAATCACCAATACTAACGGAATATCCCTTGTTGGAGTCTCTATAGTAATAAAAGGCACAGCCAAAGGAGAGCAGTCAAACTTTGATGGCAATTATACAATAAAGGTAAAAACTGGGCAGCAATTAATCTTCACCTATATAGGGATGATAACTGTAGAGAAAACTGTAGGTATATCTAATATTATAGATATAACTATGGAAAACAATACTGAAAAATTAAATGAAGTTATTGTACTTGGTTATACAACTAGGACTAAAAATGAAATAACGGGGAGTACCGTTCAGGTAAAAGCTGAAGAAATTAATCAATTTCAGGCAACATCCGTAGATCAAGCATTACAAGGTAGAGTCGCGGGTTTAAATATAGCAACTTCTTCTGGCACACCAGGATCTTCACAAGTAATTAGAATACGTGGTTATGGATCACTTAACGCTGGCACAGAACCTCTTTTTGTTATTGATGGAGTGCCATCAGGTGCTTATACAGGAGGTAATTATAATTATTCTAATTCTGGAGGTTCTTCTCTTAATGGGTTAACAGCAATAAATGGGGATGATGTAGAAAGCATTACTGTTCTTAAAGATGCCTCTGCTACTGCCGCATATGGTGCTAGAGGCTCTAACGGCGTTATCATCATTACTACTAAAAGCGGTAAAGGCAACAAAAAAACTTCTTTTAACCTTAAAACAACATATGGCGTTAGAAACAGAGCTATAGAATTACCACAAATGCTAACAGCATCACAGCGAGAACAATTACTATATGATGCCGTTTATAACTCTTATGGCGTTAATAATAATTTTACCAGAGAAGGAGCACAAGCATTTTATGAAAACCGTGTTCTTAACAATGGTTGGTGGGGAGGCGTTAGAAGACTTCCATACCAAAATTGGAGAGATGCTGGAAGTCCAGTGACTAATTGGGAAGATTTAGTAGGTAACAAAGACGCAACCACAAAGACCTATAACCTTTCCGCCACAGGAGGTACAGTCAAATCTTCTTTCTTTATTTCATTAGGATATACAGATATTGAAGGTACAACAATAGGAAGTGATTACAAAAGATATACTGGAAGAGTAAATTACGCTACAGATATTAGTAGTAAACTAAAATTTTCTACAAGAACAAATGCATCCAATGTTATACAAAATAGTTTGTTTGAGCAAGGGTTTACTAGCAACCCCAATGCGCTACCATTCTTTGTATCTCCCCTTGAACATCCGTACAATGAAGACGGTTCTTATAATTTAGGTTTTAAGGATACGGCATACTTTAATGTACTTTATTTGGCAGAAAATAATATATCAAAAAATAATTACACTAGAGCAACTACAAATAACACTTTAGAATGGAAAATTTCTGATGCTTTAAAGTTTAAAACCCAAACTAATCTTGATTATAACATTTCTTCCTATCAGCAATATTTAAATAGACGCCACGGGAGTTCTTCTAGCATTCAATATACAGAAAATGGTGAGCAAAAAACCATAAGAGGTAGTGCTACAAGAACAATAGAAAGAGATTTTGGATGGTCTATACAAAACTCTTTAAACTATAAAAATAGTTTTGGGCAACATACATTTGACATTCTTTTATTACAAGAATACCAAAAAAACAAGTACGATTCACAAACATCTAGTGGACAAGGGTTTGCAATTAATGGTCTTACTGAAGTATACGACACGAACAAAGAAAGACAAACAGCATCTACATGGCATTCTGATTGGAGTAATGCCTCTTACTTAGCTTTATTAAATTATAATTTCGATAATAAGTATGTTTTTGATACTACATTTAGAAGAGAAGGAGCTTCTCGTTTTTCTTCAGGTAAAAGATTTGGGAATTTTTGGTCTATAGGAGCCGCTTGGAATATTTCTTCCGAAAAATTCATGAAGAATAGTGTTTTTAGTTATTTAAAGGTTAGAGCTTCTTTTGGTGTTAGCGGAAATAATGGTGTTGGTAGAAATGATTATAAATCACTACTAAGTTTTAGAGCCGACTATAATGGAGAAAGTGTAATATTTGCTAGAACTAGAGGTAATGCAGATATCACTTGGGAAAAAAGTCGCACTTTAGATACAGGAATAGATTTTGGTCTCTTTGATGGTAGAGTCTCTGGATCTGTAGCATATTTTAACAAATTTACGTTTGACCAATTATTTCGCAGAAGTCTACCTCCTTCTACATCATTTGGATCAACTAGGTTTAATGAAGGTGAGTTATCAAATAAAGGGTATGAATTAGAGCTTGATGTTACTGCTATTAAAACCAAAGATTTTAAATGGAATATATCAGGTAACCTTGCAACTGTAAAAGGCATAATAGAAAAACTTCCAATTGCTGCTGATGGCAATCCAATAACAAACGATAATGGATACACTCGTTTAGCTGTAGGACAAAAGATTTACGAATGGTATTTATACAAATGGGCTGGTGTAGATCCTGAAACTGGAGATGGACAATGGTTTATAAATGGTAAGGATGGGGAATTAACCTCTGATCTTGATAAAGCTGAAAAAGCCTACCAAGGAACTACCCCTAACCCAACATTAAGCGGAGGGCTATTTACCAATCTTAATTATAAAGGCTTTTTTGTAAATGCTAGTTTTTATTTTGCAACTGGGCATCAAGTAATAGAAACATGGGCAAACTATACTAAAAATAACGGATGGGCTACTCTTGGAAGAAGTTTTAACGGTAGTGCTCACTTATTAAAAAGTTGGAAAAAGCCAGGAGATATAACAGATTACCCAAAACTAAAAGGAAACACTAGATTTCCTGATGAAGGAAATACATCTACTAGATTTTTATTCGATGGCGATTACATTAGATTTAGGGAAGCCGTAATAGGGTATAACTTACCTAAATCTGTTTTAGATGCTTTAGGTGTAAGAGGCATAACTTTTACATTAAGAGGTACTAATTTATTTACTTGGGTAAAAGATGATAGAATGGAAATGGATCCTGAAATACTTGGAGGTTTAACATCACCGCTATCTACCCCCCCGGTAAAATCTTTTGTATTTGGTGCTAACATAAAATTTTAAAACAATGAAAAATAAAATAAAAATAATTTTAGCCATAATCGTAGTTAGTATAACTATTAGCTCATGTACCAGTAAAGATTTAGAGCAAACACTTACTCAGGAAGCGGCTGTAGAAGGTACTATAGAAACATTTGAAGATCTTGATTTAGTAGTGAGTGCTACATATAGTTGGATGACTCAAAGTAATTATTACAGTAGGAATGCAATAATGGCAGGAGAAATAAGATCTGACAATGCCTATTCTACAAGCTTTACAAGATTAAGTGAATTTAATTTAACAGAAAGAAGTACTACTCCAGCTGGAGTTTGGAGTGGTATTTATTCTACTATTGGAGCTGCGAATTTAGCCATTTCTACAACTGTTAGCGGAGATGTAAAAAAAATAAAACATACAAAAGGAGCTGCATACGCACTAAGAGCCTTAGCATATTTTGATTTATTACGTTTTTATGGACAGCACTTTGTTGCTGGAGAAGGCGATATGAATTCCTTAGGAGTACCGTATATTACAGACTTTCAATCCAAGGTTTATGCTAATTCTAGAAATACGGTAGCAGAGTGCAAGGTACTCATAGAAGAAGACCTAGCTATGGCAATAACTTTAATGTCTATTGATCTAGACAACCCATCAAAACAATACATGACTACAAATGGAGTCAAAGCACTACAGGCAAGAATTGCATTGTATTTTAAGGAGTTTGAAAAGGCGAGAGATTATGCAAAACAAGTAATAGACTCCAACTTGTTTAGTGTTATTCCTGCTACTAAATATATAGCAAGTTGGAAAACTGAAAGCACCGAAAATTCTATATTTGAATTAGCCTATGATAGCGAAGACAACAGCGGAACAAGTAGTATAGCGTATGCATATAGAGATTTTACTGATGCAGATGGCGATATTTTGAGTAATGGACATATTTTTGTTTATGAAGCCGTTCTAGATCTTTTTACCCCTGGCGACATTAGAATAGACACTCTTATGATTAACAAAGATCACGAAGGAGACTTAAGAAACTTTGGAAAGTACCCTTCTAATGACTATAGCGATAATATAAATGTAATACGATATGAAGAAGTTATCCTAATTTACGCTGAAGCACTCCTAGAAACTGGTGGTGATGCCTTACAATGGCTAAATATGATTCCTGCTGAAAGAAATTCCGCTCCATATGCAGTTGCAAACAAAGAAAATATTCTTTTAGAAAGAAGAAAAGAATTACTCTTTGAAGGTTTTAGATTTGATGATTTAGCTAGAACGGGACAAAATATATCTGTTTTAAACAATGATAACCCTTCATTAGAGCCTATACTTTTTGGTGATTTTCGTTACGCTTTTCCAATTCCTGAAAATGAATTAGGCCTAAATACTAGCATGGTTCAAAATAAAGATTATTAATTTTTACTATTAAAGCATAACCGCCTTATCGTATTAAGGCGGTTTTTCTATCTCCCCATTTTAAACTCTAGACAACCGACTAGAAAGTTTTGATAAAATATTTAACATAAATAATTTTCGCCTTTTAACTTCGTATAATACAATTCTTAATTGAATAAATTATAATGAGCTCAAATCAAGTTTAACTATTCAATATATCTATTAGTATTGGTTTTAATCCACTAAAAAAGAATTCAACAGCGATAACCATTACGATCAACCCCATTAGTCTCATCATAACAGTATTACCCGTTTCTCCCAAAATTTTAATAATTTTTGAAGAACTAAATAATATTAAAAAAGTAAGCAACATTACCAATAAAACTGCAAAAACTAACATTATTTTCTTATCAACCGAATCGGCATCTTCCATCATTACAATAGCATTTGTAAGGGCACCTGGTCCACATATCATGGGTATTGCTAACGGAGTTACAGAAATATCGTTTACATATTTTCGTACTTCGGATTCTTTCACTTTCATTGTTCTTAATCTAGCTTGTAACATATCTAACCCCATCAAAAAGAAAATAACACCACCAACAATTCTAAAACTATTAACTGATATTCCAAAAAAGTTAAATAACAACTGACCAGAAAAAGCAAATATAACTACAGTAATAAAAGATACTATAGATGCTTTCCTTGCTATTTTAGTTCTTTGTTTACCGTCTAAATCTGCCGTCATAGTCATAAATATCGGCATAGTTCCTAATGGATTTATTAAAGTAAAAAAAGAAGTGAAAGATAATAATCCAAATGCTAAAACTTCATTCATTTTATTTTTGTTTTTTTTGATGTGTTTTATATAAGGTTTCTAGAAACATCTCTTCTGATTGTACTCCTGAGATAGCAGTCTCATTATCAATCAAAAAAAATGGAACTCCAGTAACACCAATTTCTTTGGCATAAATTTGGTCTTGAGCAACTTTGTTATCCAAATCTTCACTTTCTAGCATATTCTGTAACTCTTTAGAATCAAAACCTAAAGACAGTCCAATGTTTTCTATAACAGAATCATCATCAATATTTTCGCCATTTGTAAAGTATGCTTCAAATAACATTTCTTTAACCGTATTTTGTTTGTTTACTTCTTTGGATAGGTGCATTAATTTATGAGCTTTAAATGAGTTGGCTACAATCATTTTGTTGAAATTAAAAGTTAACCCAACTTCTTTTCCCATTTTTTTTGCATTATCAAAAAGTTGTTCCATCTGTTGTTTATCAGCTCCTTTATGCACGTAGTAATCTAAAACATTAATGTTGGGATTAGTCATCATATTGGGGTCAAGTTCAAAACTTTTCCACTCAATAGTAACCTCTTCCTTATAAGAGAATTTCAAAAGTGCATTTTCTAATTTTCGCTTTCCTATATAACAAAACGGACACCTAATATCTGACCAAATGGTAATTATCATAATATTTATATTTTAACTATTTCTTTTGTATGCAAAAATTAAAGAATAAAAATCTATAATTTAGATATGTATTTTACTTGTTTTTAATTTTAATGAATTGCACAACGGTTACCATTGCTAGCTGTAGTATTTTCTAATTTATTTATATATTCAATATCTATTAATCGTTTAAACCTTTTTTGATACTGTTTTTTCGGCAAGTATTTCAACATTAAGTAAAGTAGCTTTTTTCGTAAACCATTATTAGTCAATGACATTTTTCCAATCATCCAAGACTGCTTTACAATATATTTAACTTTTTTTAATCGTAGATTTTGATATTCAGAAAAAGCATTGTCCACATTATTTTTCAAGCAAAGTCCTAAAGTATAAGCATCTTCAATAGCTTGACAAGCTCCTTGTCCAAGGTTTGGTGTTGTAGCGTGAATAGAATCTCCAATAAAAACGACATTGTTTTTAAACCAATTTTTGTAGTTGGGTTTTAAATCTGCCAACTCATTTTGAAGAATTTGATTTTCTTCTGTTTTCTGCAACATATCTAATACTATTGAGTCAAAATTCTGATATGTTTTTAATATATAAGCTTTTAAAGAAGTTGATGAATCTTTGGTGAAATTCTTTTTTTCTTGTACAGCCAGCCAAAATATTTTAGTGTCACTTATTGGTAAAAATAAAAAACGTAACGTTCCTTCAAAAAGCTCATAATAAGTGTGTTTCAAATCAGAATTAATATCAAACCCTGTAATTCCTCTCCAAATAACTTGATGAGTTTTTCTTATTTTAGTTTCAGGAAAAATAGTTTTCCTTATGGTTGAGTGAATTCCATCCGAAGCAATTAGTGTATTAAATTCAGTACTATCATTGTCTTTAAAGTTAATTTTTACAGTTTCATTATTTTCAATGCTTATTAGTTCTTTGTTTAATTCACAAGAGTTCTCATCTAACTCGTTTGAAATAACATCTATTATTGAAGCTCTATGAATACAGTAAACTTCTTCAGGAAATGGCACCCTTTTGAGGGTTTTTAATTTTTCAGTAGCAAGTACAGTTCTTTTAATTAAGTGTCCTTTCTTTCTTAATTCGTTTCCAACATTCAGTTTATCAAATATTTTTAAAGCATTAGAAGATATACCAATACCAGCTCCAACTTCTGTGAACTTGTTAGATTTTTCAAAGATTTTAAAATCCAGATTGTTTCTTTTTAATGTCAAAGCCATTGTTAGACCTCCAATTCCTCCTCCAATAATTCCAATCTTATTCCCTGTGCCGTTCATTTTTGTCATATTACAGCTAACTTTTGTTATGTATCATCTTAATTTCTCCCTGCCATAATTCCACCATCAGTATCCCATATTACGCCAGTTATCCAAGTTGCTTTATCCGACAGTAAAAATAAAATTGTGTTTGAAATATCTTTAGGCGTTCCTATTCTTCCTATTGGATGAAAATTATTAAATCCTTCAAGTGCTTTTTCTGCTGCTTCTTTGCCTCCAAATACGCTATGATAAACAGGCGTATTTACAACAGCAGGAGATACGGCATTTACTCTAATGTTAAAATCTGCTAATTCCATTGCTAAATGTTGCGTTAAAGAATGTAATCCAGCTTTTTGCATTGAATATGCAGAGGAAGGTGTTGCTTTTATTGCCTGTTTTGCCCACATAGAACCTACATTTACAATAGAACCTCCATTATTGTCTTTCATTTTCTTTACAACTTCTTGGGTGATAAAAAAGAAACCTCTGTTTAAATCAAGATAGGAATTATAGTCCTCTATTGTGTGTTCTAAAAAAGGTTTAGGACTGAAAATTCCTGAAGCATTTACCAAATAGTCTATTTTTTCAATGCTTTGAATTGTTTTTAAAAATTGCTCAACGTCAGTCATATTAGAAATATCAACTTTGTGTTTTACGAGATTTGGAGCATTTTCAACCTTATTAAGATTTCTACCAACTATATGAACATTAACATTTTCTTTTAAAAGGTCTTGTGCTGTTACTTTTCCGATTCCACTTGTACCTCCAATAATTAAGGCTGTTTTTTTTGTTGCTTGTGTCATTTTTTATAATTAATAAAAAGACAGGCCTATCCGTCTTTAATTTTGATGCTTTTTTTCAATAACTCAGCGTATTCATAGCTAAAATGTATATTGAGCAGCAAAAATCTATAATTTAAATATGTAATTGAATTATTATCTACTACATGTTCTTTAAAATGAAATAAATTCGACCAAAGGTCTATTTTTATAGGACAAACAGAAATATATTCGAGTTTTAAAGATTTTACAGAATAATACACACCTGTAAAATAAGACGATAATTACAGAATTCCTGTTAAGCAAACAACCTTTGGGGCAAGCCCAGAGAGATTAATTAGGAAAAATATTTATTTCAACGCAAGCGTCTGGGAATTAAACTCACTGATGGGATTAAAATAAACTTTTATTAAAAGGAAAATAATAGTAATGTGCTAATAATAAAGTTTCTTCTTTTTTACTTTTTCTTAATACAACAACTTCATTACACTGAATCTTATTCGGTTTTCAATCCTAGTTTCACACAGATAACGAATTCTTTTCTAAGTCAAGTAATTACACTAAAAATATATTGTTAAAGCAATAAAAGACGCTAATATTTATCAATTACCTAATATTAATGTTAAAAAAACACACTTGTATGAAATAAAGCGATTTGATCAAAAACATATAGGAAAGTTTTTGACAAAGAAAAACGAACTAACATCTAAACTAAAAATTATGAATAAAAAATTATTTAGGAATTATAGTATTCCGAGTAAGGTAAAAACTCTAGCATCTATTGCTTTTCTGTTTCTATTTCTAAGCGTAGTACAGCTATATGGAAATACAATTCAAGAAAGAGAAATAAGTGGTAAAATTACAGATACTAACGGAATTTCATTACCAGGCGTCTCTATTGCTATTAGAGGTACAACTAAAGGCGTGCAATCAGATTTTGAGGGTAACTATTCAATTAAGGCAAGTACTGGGCAGCAATTAATCTTCACCTATATTGGAATGAAAGCGATTAACATTATCATTGATTCATCTTCTACCATTAATATTAAAATGGAGGAATCTTCAGAAAATCTTGATGAAGTTGTTGTTGTAGCTTATGGAAAGCAATCAAAGAAATCTATTGTAGGTTCTGTAGTTGTAGTTGGTGAGGAAATCATAAAAAAACAAAATGCAACAACAATTACAACCGCTATTCAAGGAAGTGTTCCAGGGGTTACTATGATAGCATCAGGAGGGCAACCTGGAGCTAACCCAACTATAAGAATTAGAGGTATAGGTTCTATCTCTGGAAGTGCCTCCCCACTTTTTATAGTAGATGGAGCTCCCTATAATGGAAACATTAATGTTTTTAGTGCAGACCAAATTGCTTCTATCACCGTTCTAAAAGATGCCTCATCTACTGCATTATACGGCTCTAGAGCTGCCAATGGCGTAATTTTAATTACTACTAAACAAGGGAAAAGAAACACTTCTCCAAGAGTAACAATAAAATCGACTGTTGGACTTTCTAACCAGGCAATAACACCACATAAAACACTTAATACAGATCAACAATTTACTGCTAGTTGGGAAGCTTTAAGAAATACAGGTCTTTATGTTAACGGGGAGGATGCAGCTACATCTGCAAACAACGCCACTACTGGGTTATTAGATTTTTTAAGATACAATCCATATGGCCCTACTGTAACCGAACCTGTAGATAGTAATGGAAATTTAGTAAGCTCTACTAAATTATGGGAAACAGATTGGAGAGACGTTTTCTTTAACGATTCAGCTATTAGAAAAGAACACAGTTTATCTGTCTCTGGAGGTAGTGAGAACACAACAATTTTTCTTTCAGCTAACTACTTAAATCAAGAAGGTTCTATTAAGACCTCCAATTTTGAACGGATTACTACCAGGTTAAATTTAAATACAAATGTAAACAAATGGTTTAGTGCAGGTCTTGGTGTTTCTTATTCAACTTCAAAACAAAATACACCTATACAATCTGGTACAAGTACAGAAAGTGCAACTAATTGGGCATGGAAAATATCGTCTATTTACCCATTATACCAAAGAGATGAAAATGGTGCTATAATGTTAGATGCTCTTGGCAATCGTATATCTGATTATGGTAGTCGAGCTTCTCAAGCTATTAATGGCCAAAGGCCTTTTAGCCCCAACCAAAATGCGTATTCACAATTGTTTGTTAACGACAGTAAAAATACTAGAGATGATATTACATTAAATGGAAACTTTAAAATAGCTTTTTCTGATAATTTAAATTTCACAACCAGATTATCTCATACCAATTTCTTGTATGATAGTTTTGGTTATTACAGTTCAGAATTTGGTTCTGCGGTTGGCACAAAAGGTTCTGTAACACAAACTAGAGATGCCTATATTACTACCAACTTAACAAATTCGTTAAACTATTCTAAAAATTTTGGCAACCATAATATAGCAGCATCTTTAATGCAGGAAGCTTATAAATATAAAAATAAAAATTTATCGGCTACAGGGATTGGTTTTTTACCAAATAGTAAAACATTGACTAATAGTACTACCCCTGAGGATGTTAGTGGTTACGACGTAGAAACCAGAATTGAGAGTTATCTAGGTAGACTAACCTATAATTATAAAAATAAATATTTTTTAGAAGGCTCATATAGAAGAGATGGTACTACACGCTTCTCCTCTGAAAATAGATGGGGTAATTTTTTCTCTGTTGGTGGATCGTGGGTTATTTCTGATGAACCTTTCTTAGAAAATTCAGAAATTTTAAATTATTTTAAATTAAAAGCTTCTTATGGAGAGCTTGGTAATAGTGATGGTATTGGGAACTTTCCATATATAACCTCATTTCTTGCAGGCTATAATGAAGGTGACCAAACAGGAGTACTTCTTGCATTCCCTAATGACCCAAATATTACATGGGAAAAAACAGCATCTTTTAATGCTGGTTTAGATTTTGGCCTTTTTAATTCCGCTTTAAAAGGAACAGTAGAATATTACAATAGAGAATCTATTGATTTATTCTATAATGTACCCACACCAGCATCTACAGGAGCAACTTCATTTACAACAAATGCAGGTTCACTACGTAATTACGGTTTAGAAATTTCCTTAGATTCAAAAAACGTCTCTAATAAAAACTTTGAATGGACAAGTAGTTTTAATATTTCTTTTGGGAAAAATGAAATCCTAGAACTAACTCAAAAACAATTTATTAGCGGAACCAAAAGATGGGAAGTAGGGAAGTCTCTTTATGAATTTTACATTAGAGAATACGCAGGTGTAGATATAGATACAGGAGAAGCCTTATGGTATGCAGATATTTTAGATACTGAAGGAGAACCAACTGGAGAAAGAGAAACCACTAACGATTTTGGAGATGCAACAAGGTACGATACTGGTAAATCATCATTACCTAAATTTTATGGAGGGTTTACTAATTACCTAAGGTTTGGGAATTTTGATATGAACATATTGCTTAATTATAGCTTTGGAAGCTATATTTATGATACTTCATATGCCTCTTTAATGCACAGCTACGGAAGTGCTGGTACGGCTGCATCTATAGATTTATTAGATAGATGGCAACAACCAGGAGATATTACCAATGTACCTAGATTACTTAATTCAAATAATAATTACAATTCTACCTCGGATAGGTTTTTGTTTAAGAATGATTATGTAAGGCTTAAAGCAGTAAATATTGGTTATAATTTACCAACCACTGCATTGTCTAACTATGGAATTACTGGTTTACGCCTCTTTTTGCAAGGAGATAATCTTGCAACTTTTCAAAGTCATAAGGGAATTGACCCTGAGCAAAGTTTATCTGGCACTACAAACCAAAGAGCTCTTAATCAAAGAACGTACTCATTTGGTGTTAATCTAGAATTTTAAAAAATAAAACTATGAAAAATTCATATATAAAAATTACTTTAATAATATTTCTTCTTTTTAACGCAACAAGCTGCGACAAGGATTTTTTAGAAGAACCAAAAGCTACAACAGGTATTAGCCCAGATATTGTATTTGCCTCTGAAGATGGTATTAATGCGTATATGTCTGGAATAATCAGGTATATTAGAACTGTATGGAGTTCGGTAGACTCATCTGGTCTTAACGCTATGTATTACGCTCGATCTGTAAAAGGTAACGATGTCATCAACAAAGCTACTTGGTATAGATGGGATTATGCCAATGACTATAGGGAGGCATCTAGTACAAGATCTCGTTTTACTTGGAATATGAGTTACATTATAATTGATGAAACCAATTACTTAATCCAAGGGGCTGAATCTGCAACTGAAATAGGAGACGATTATAGAACTCAAATTATTGCACAAGCAAAAGCAATTAGAGCCTTCTTTTATTTTCAATTAGCTATGGAGTTTCAACACACCTATACTTATGACGCATCATTACCAGCCCCTCCTCTATATAAAGAACCTGCTTCAAATACAGGACCGAAAGGAATGAGTACATTACATGAAATGTACAGTTTTATTCTGGAAGATTTAATCTTTGCAACAGAGAATTTAACCACAGACAGAATTAGTAGGTCTTATATTAATGTAAATGTAGCTAACGGAATGTTAGCTCGTGTTTACCAGACGATGCACAATTGGACTGGCGCAGAGGCAGCAGCAATAAAAGCATATGGTGGTGATTCTAATAGCGTTTTATTTCCAGAGCAATATAACAATGGGTTTGATGATATTGTTGAAAGTAATGAATGGCTATGGGGAGCTATTCAGACCGATGACCAAAATCAAGGTTGGACAGGAGCACCACATGTTATTGCTGACCATAACGTACTCTCTTATTATGGTACTTACTTTAATAACGATTTTGTGAACTTGTTTTCTGATACAGACGTAAGAAAGTTATTCAATAACAAATATAATGCAAGTGAAAATAATTTCTGGCATTGGGTTACCTCTAAATTTGCTTTCTCTTTTGAAGCTGATATTCCACTTATGCGAACCGCCGAAATGTTATTAATCGATGCAGAAGCAAAATATCATAATGGAAATACTACTGATGCTCATAACGTATTATTTGCATTACAATCTAACCGAGATCCAAACGCTATTAAGTCCTCAAACACAGGGCAAGACTTACTAGATGAAATTTTAGTAGAAAGACGTAAAGAATTATATGCCGAAATGGGAGTGGAATGGTTTGATGCTAAAAGGTATAGAAAAGGCATCACTAGAACTGGAAATCATAGAATAGGAGCTCCTGCAAGTTTAACTCCAGACGACAAACGTTTCTTTCTAAAAATTCCTCAGGCAGAAATTGATTCAAATGAATTTATAGATGAAAGTGTAAATAAAGACCGTTAAATATTAAACCAAACCAATATTTTGAATTAGTTAGGTTGGCCACCCCAGTAATTTTACGGGGTGGTTTTTTAAATAAAAAAACATACAAAAGTTATTTAGCATATATTAATATGACTAGTTTATATCAAAAAAAATGACTCATCAATCAATTTGACCTAGCACCAAAAAATCAAAAACAACATGAGACAAATAATAATTTTATTATTGGTTTATTTTTCAATAATTAGCTGTAACAAAAAAGAAAAATATGAAAATAGCCATATTAACAACGTGAAAACTGAATTAGAAATAGAATTAAGTAAAATAGATTTAATTGTACAATTAGTAACAAATTCTTATCACAAAAAAGGCAATTCAAAATATGAAGATATTCTATCGGACTCAAAGTTAAGCTATGACATAATGACTCGTTTACTCTACCAGGTAATAATTGGTAAATTAAGTTATACTAAATTTACTCAAGATGTAAATAATGCATTTGATAAAGAATCAATGTATAAAACAGGGCTAGCTAAAGAAATTTCACTTTATTATAAATATAAATACTATGATACTATTTCAAAGAGAGTAATCTCTTTTGAAAATATTATAAAACCCTCAGGTTCTTTTCCTTTAGCACCAATCAAAACTAAAAGAAATGGAAGCAATTGATTTAATTTCTCTATAAATCCTTTCAAAATTTAGTTTCAAATAATCATCAGAATATCGATTGGTTTTTTTGGGAATTAACCATAAGGTAGCCTATGTCGCTCCCATAACAACAATAAATCCAATAGTATCGTATAGTCTTTTTCCTGCTTTTTTGGTGTTCCAGCACAGACTTCGATACAACATAACGGGGGAAATACTGAATATACAACCCGTTGTGCAATATGATTTAAAAGAAAAAAAAAATCATCTTACTGATAATCAGCAACATGTTTTAGATATAAAACATTAACAATGAAAAGCTTAAGTGCAAATCATAAAAAAAAATATCAAAAGATCAACTTTTACCCTATCTAAGGCATCAACCAAAGCCTAACGACTTAGAACTCGTTAGTTTAAGTCTTACTGCTGAATTTATGGGTATAGACAGTGAGAATAATTTGTTTAGAAAGCTACCCCAAGTGTATTAGTTCAAAAATAGAACGAAGTGTTTATTGCAAAAAACGGGCAAAGTGAGGAAGAACCACTTTGACCGCCTATGCAATTTCTAAGTTGTATTGGATCTGCAACTATCTACCCAATACTAAGATTCAGAATTTCCAAACCGATTGCTTGTTTAGTCAATTTCTCTTTGACTTCTTTCTTAACTGTGGTAGTTATTTTACCACCTTTTCTGGTACTACTTGCTTTTGTTGTCATAATACTTAAATTTTAGATTAACAATATTTAAGCAGAACCCAAACGGAAGATAAAATCTTGGCTCAAAAGGAAACGAAATAAATAAGCAAAGGAAAGAGCGATGGCTTTATGCCGTAGTCTTTTGATGGAAGTATTTTACGAGTTTATATTGCGGTTATATTGTATGATAATAAACTCTCCTTACGAAGAAGTAAGGTTGTGATTTAGTAAAATTTATTATTCTAGCTGAAAATTCATATGGATTAATACCAAGTAGGAACATCTGATATCAATACAAATGTTGTCTTCAGAATACTAAAATGTTGTCCCTGAGTATATTCTAAACTGAATTTTAAATGAAAAAAGCCGAAGATTTCTCTTCGGCTTTTGTACGGGTGGGGAGACTCGAACTCACACATCGTAAGACATTAGATCCTCAATCTGGCGTGTCTACCAATTCCACCACACCATCATTAGACTTACTATATTATATAATAATAACTTTTAGATAGTAAAATTCAAAAATATTATATCCATTAATCAGAACAATAGAAATTTTGAAAGAAAATTATTTGCCGAAAATGATCAACGATACCTAAATATTAATGGGGTAATTTATCTTTTAATAAACCATAAAGAAAAGTTCCGAAAACAGCAAATAAAATCACTATTAAAATAGGCAAATAACCCGCGCCAATTAATGTAAACATAGGTCCTGGACAAGCACCAGCTAATGCCCAACCTAATCCAAATATGATTCCTCCAAACATATAGCGAGGAACACTTTTATTTTTTGGATTGAATTTTATTGGCTCTCCATAAAAAGATTTGATATTAAATCGCTTAATTGACTGCACAACGATAATTCCAATCACTAATGCAGAGCCAATTATGCCATACATATGAAAGGATTCAAATTTGAACATTTCGTAAATGCGAAACCAAGAAGCTGCTTCAGACTTGAACATTGTTATTCCAAAAAGAATTCCAATAAATAAATATATAAGTGTTCTCATTATTTAGAAGATTAAAGGGAAAATAAAGTGAATCATTGTAAGACCTCCAATGAAGAATCCAATTACGGCAATAAGTGACGGTAATTGTAAATCGCTCAAACCAGATATAGCATGTCCCGAAGTACAGCCTCCAGCATATCTTGCTCCAAAGCCAACCAGTAAACCACCAATTGCCAAAACAAAAATATTTTTAATGCTTAACAAAGCATTTGTGCCAAAAAGTTCTGTTGGTAAATAAGCAGTACCCGCACTCTCGAAACCTAATGTTTTTAAATCTGCAACTGTATTAGAGTTAATTGTAACTATCATATCAGATGTTAAATAGTGAGAGCCTATGTAGCCTCCTATTATGGCACCAAGCACAACTATTAAATTCCATTTTTGCGTTTTCCAATCAAACTTAAAAAAATCTGCTTTGCTTCCAGCTCCACAAATAGTACATAATGTTCGGAGGTTTGAAGACATTCCAAAATTTTTACCAACCATAAGTAGTAAAAACATAATAAAGGCTATCATTGGTCCAGAAATATACCATGACCAAGGTTCATAAATCCAATTCATTTTTTAAAATTTAAGGCAAAGAAACATTAAAAAACATAGTTGCTCAGTAACATTGGTTACTTAAAAAGTGGATCTGAATAATTTATAATTATTAGTTTTTGGTTACAAAAACCTTAAATACTTGATTAGAAGCAATACTTTGAGTTCCATTATTGTTAAAAAAGATGTTCTCTTTTGAACTATTAATTCCTCCATAAATGTATCCAATGAGCGTTGGTTGTTTTTTTAATCTGCTAAAATTTAGTATCCCATGTTCTAAATAGATTGAATCATCGGATATTGGTATAAATTCTGCTCCAGAACCTAAAAAAGCTGGCATTTTTATTCCCAGATCTTTTTCTATCATTGTTCCATCGGAATTTCTAGTAACCATACTTATTGTTTTGACAAAAGGTATTTCATCATCTTTAATCAATTTTCCATTTTCGTTGAACTGATATTGACTTAATCCGCCAAAAAAGATAGTCATCATTTCTTTTGTTTCCGAATTGTAAATTGGGACTTTTGCACTGTGATACTGACTTAAAAGCTGACTAAACACATTATTTACTTTGTAACCTTCGTCCTTAATATCAACCGTGTTTAACCAAGGTATGTTTGCTTCGTATTGGAATACGCCACTAAACATTGTAAATCCTTTTATTCCATCTGCAAAAATTTGAGGAACCATGTTGTAATCCCTTCTATGTAAGTTTTGTTTATCCTGATTAGCAGAATAATCATCAATAGATATATTAGTGCCGTTATCTGAAATTTTAAATTTTCTAATTTCATTAGTATATTCTTGAATAAATCCTGGGTCATGATTTGGTCCCATTGGATTATATTTTCCTTCAAAATATTGCCCACCACACAAGTAAATAATCCTCGGGGCAAGCCCACGAGGCATTAAAACAGTTTTATCTGATTATCTTTTTTTAAACTTTCATATTCCTTCTCTATACCTTGACCTTTAACATAATTAGCTATTACTTTTTCTGTACCATGCTGTCCTACTGTATTTACAAAGTATCCTTTCCCCAAAATTCTCCTCCCCATAATTGTTTCTTCACTTCTGGGCAATTCTTGAAAACCTCTCGTGCAATTATGCTCTTTATCATCGTTACAATCTTTGTTATACTATAAGTTGGAACACTTTGAATTAAAAAATGAATATGGTCAGCATCTGTTCCTATTTCTAAAAAATGTACTTCATAACGCTTTTCTATTTCTTCGCAAATTTCAATAATTAATTTATCAACAGAATCTGTAATTACAACTCTTCTATATTTTGCACTACTCACAAAATAATACAGCAACACTGTTACATTATGACTCTTATGGATATATTTACTATTTTGTTACATCGAGTCACAAAATAGTAATAATTAACGAGGCAAGCCTCGAGGTATTAAACCTGAAAGAGAATAAAAATCTACTTTATCTAAAGAGTCGTCATTCAACCTTTCATTCATTTCATCTAAATTTTTTGGTGGTGGAATAATTACTTGGTCTCCAGGCTTCCAATCCAAAGGCATTGCCACTTTAAATTTATCTGAAGTTTGCAAAGCTACTAATGCTCTTAATATTTCGCCCATATTTCTACCAACATTTAGAGGATAATACATCACTAGACGAATTTTCTTTTCAGGGTCTAAAAAAATACTGCTCTAACTGCTGTTGTTTCACTTCCGTTTGGCTGTAACATTCCGTAGAGTTTTGGTACTTTCAAATCTATATCTGCAATAATTGGAAAATCGAAATATACACCTGTATTATTCCTTACATTATTTACCCATCCTAAATGTGCATGAATACTATCTATACTTAACCCAAGTAACTCTGTATTTAAACATCAAATTCATTTTTTCTTTGAGCAAAATCACTCATTTCTGTTGTACAAACAGGTGTAAAGTCTGCTGGATGCGAGAACATCACTATCCATTTATCTTTTGCAAAGTCGGACATTTTAATAGTTCCTTTTGTTGTAACTGCTTCAAAATCTGGAGCCATATCTCCAATTCTAGGCATTGTATTTACTTGCTGCAGTTCTAAATTCGTGTTTATTATTGATGTAATTTATTGTTTTTAAATTTTCAATAAAATTAAACTATAGTGAAGGCGTCTACAGTAACTTATGTTGCATACTATTTATAATTTTGGAAAGAATCTCCCACAACTTTTTTTTATAGGCTTTATAATCTGGAAATTTAAGCTTTAATTGTTCTTCTTAGTATCTAGATTTAAAAATAAATAGAATACATAAAGCTAAGGAAATTATAATTTTATATAAAGAGTCAACAAATAATCCATAACCAAAAGCTGCCAAAATTATTCCAGTATAAATTGGATGCCTAATATATTTATACAATCCTGTTTATATTAACTCAGAGTTTCATTTTGGTGTAGGAAATGGTGAGTGGTTTTTATTTAATTGTAGGACTGCCAACAGAAGGATACTAAAACCTGCTATAATTAATAACAATCCAATTATAGAAATAACGTAAGGGGTTTTTAATATAAATAAATTGACATTAAACAAGTAAACCACAAATAGCATTAATTGGATGCCAACGTAAAAAAAATCTTTAGTTTTTAAATTCATTTTGGTAAATATAAGCGCATTCCTTTTTTAAATATTACCTTATCAAGATGTCCCATTTTTTGCCTGTTAGTTGTAATTAAGTGCATATGTATATTGGTGTCATGATGCGTAAAAATGCCTTTATGTTCTGTTGAGAAAAAGCCAACAATATCTACAACCTCATTTTTTATTGAGTAGTTTATTTGTCCTTGATGTGCTTCAGTTGGAGAACTTATTTTTGAACCTTTAGGCAGATTTTGAATATGAATTTTTGCTTCTTGTATATCGCCTTTCAACTTAAACACAAAAGGTATAGAAGTATTCTTGGTTTTATCATTGATATAACTTTCTAATTGCCGAATAGTCGATATTTTCTCTGGTAACAATTCTTCCTCCCAATTTGTAACATTTCCGAAAACAAAAAAAGGTGCTTTTGCATTAAAAGTTTCTTCAACTTGCATTGTGGAGTCAGTTAAAACAGTTGACTTATAAGATTTACCTTTTATAATCAATAATTCTCCTCTTAAATATTCTACTGGTCCTAAACCATATAACCCATTTTTATTTGGTAGTGTATCTAATAATATAGAGCCTTTTAACTTGCCCTTCCACATAACATCTTTCATAGCTCCAACACATTGCACATTTGTTTTTTGGAAATCTGTTTTATTTTTAGTGTTGCAACTAAAAATAAATACAATAGAAAAGAATACAATAAGTAAATTTAGTTTCATTTAATTTAGCCTTTTAACTATTACAAAAAAGTGCAATTAAATACATATTTACACTTTTTCTACTATTAATCAATTATAAGAGTTTATACATCTTCGCCTTTCATCATTTTGTTCCAATATAAATAAGGCAACATATATTTTTTAAGTATCCATAATCTCCAATGTTCTTTTGAAGAATCTGAAATCAACATTCTTTTTAGTTTTGGGTCTGGTGTAAAGTTACTTCCGTAATCAAATTCTGCTAATACCATTTTTCCATAATCTGTAACTAACGGACACGATGAATAGCCATTATAAGATTTTGCTCCCATTTTATTATGGTTTATCAATAATGAAATATTATCAACTACTACAGGGACTTGCTTTCTAATAGCTGCTCCTGTTTTCGCTGTTGGTAATGCAGCAACATCACCCAAGCCAAAAATATTTGAGTATTTATTATGCTGCATAGTGTAATGGTCTACATCTAACCATTTTGCCTCATTTACCAAAGAAGATTCTTGTATAAATTTTGGTGCAACAGATGGAGGAGCAGTATGTAACATATCGTAATGAATACCATATTTATTACCATCGACTGTTACTTTTATATCTTTATAATTGTATTGAAAATCTTTATCTATAATATTACCATCATCAACGCCAGACATCACTACACATCCTCCTGCTGATACATCTTTTGCCAACTCGTACCAAGCAATTTGCTTTTCTGCATCAATACTTACTAATTTATGATGAAAACGTAAATTAATATCTTTTCTATCAACAACTTCCATTAAAGTTTTTGCAATAGGTTTTACACCAAAAATTACACTTCCTCCTGTTGCAAAAACAATATTTGTTTTACTTTTTACATCACTTTTTCTAAAATAATTTTCTGCTAAATACATTATTTTTTGTGGAGCTCCACCGCATTTAATAGGTGTTGTTGGTTGCGTAAATAAAGCTGTGCCTCCTTTAAAATTTTTAACAACATTCCATGTATGTTTTGGGTCTGTATAATTGCTACAAACCACACCTTTGTCCATGGCGTCACCAAGTCCAGGGATTAATGAAAAATCATAAACCAATCCTGGTGCAACAACTAAATAATCATAAGTAATATCTCCGCTAGATTTAGTTGAAACCGAGTTGTTTTCGGGTTGAAAACCCGAAGCATAATCTTTTATCCAAGTAACACCTTTTGGTATTACATCTGCCATAGGTTTTGCCGTTTTATCGTAATTATAAGTTCCAGCTCCTACCAACGTCCAAGCTGGTTGGTAATAGTGTATAGTTGTTGGTTCTATTAAACCAATATTAAGGTTTTTATCTTTTTTAAGTAGTTGTGCAGCTACCATAATTCCTGCAGTACCGCCTCCTATAATTAATATTTGATGATGTTTGCTCATAATTAGTTGGTTTTAAAAATCTTATAAAGATAAAATTTGCAATTTTCTTGTAAAGTAACTTTTGTTACAAAACATAAAGACTGCCAGTACTGGCAGTCCTAAAATTGAAGTTATGGAAATTAATTTTTCTCTTTCACTTTACAAGTACTCAACCCAACAAGAGAATATAACGGACAAGAACTTATTAATGCTGTTAATGCAAATACAGCTGCTAAAACTAAAAGCACGTAACCTAAAGTTCCTTCAATATTTCCGTTATAAAATAAATATCCTATTACAACTGCAATAACTAGACGTACAATGCGGTCAATTCCACTCATATTTTTTTTCATATTATATAATTTTAGTAAAATAGTAAAACTATTGTTGTTATAATTGCAATACATAAAAGACATACAATTAATAATTTTATTCCTTTTTTTAAATTCACAATCAAAGTTAGAAATTGTATTTAATAAACCTTGTGACATATGTTACAACAGCAATAAAATATTTAATTTTAAAAGTTAGATTCAAGTATTAATTACATTTTGATAATTGTGAGGAATCATCTCTATCTCTTGAAGAAATTCAAAAGAAAATGGTAATCGCAACAACAAACACAAGTAGGTTGGTTAGTAAACTAAGAGATAAAAAAAATGTAACAAAAAGCATTAATACAAAAAATCAGCGAAAAATAAAAATTACCAAAACTGGAATTGATGTTGTTATTAAAGCAACTGAAAAAATGAAGTTATATGCTAAAAAATTAGACGATGCACTTTCTAAAAAAGAAGCTAACGAGATTCATAAAAAGTTTACTATTATTCGCGAAACCATTTTAGATTGGCTTTGATATATAAACAATAAACGAGCAAACTAAAAAAGTATCTAAAAAGACGATTTCATCAAACGGTCTTGAGTTTGGTAATGTCGAAATAAACGTGATGTTAATTGAATATATTATTTTAATTCAATAGTGCCTTGTCCTAACTTAATTGCGCCTTTGGTTTCCAACTTTTTAAGCAATCGAGAAATTACTTCTCTTGACGAACCTAAATCATAAGCAATTTGTTGATGCGTAGTTTTTAAACTTATAGTGTTTTTTAGTTTAGCTTCTTTTTTTAAATATTCAATAAGTCGAGAATCTTTGTTCGAAAATGTCAGAATTTCAATGACATTTAACAACTGTTCAAACTTCAAATTGAAAAGATCATAGATAAACTCGTTCCACTGTGGATATTTTTTTGCGATTGCCAATGCTTTATCCGCAGGAATAATAACAATCTTAGAATCTTCTTCAATGACTGCTTTTACTTGACTAGTTTCGTTACGAATAAGTGTGGTTAAAGACATCACACAACTCTCACCAGGTTTTATATAATACAATAAAACTTCGTTACCATTTACAGCTTCTTCTTTGAATACTTTCGCTAAACCAGAAATAAGTAACGGAATTACTTTTATATATGCTCCTTGTTTTAAGATAACTGTTCCTGCTTTTACCTCTACTAAAGTGCTAATAGAGATTAAATCATTTCTTAATTCTGGTATTTTTGCTAGTTTCGGGAAATGGTTACTTAAGGCTTTATCTATCAAAATTTATTTTTTCACTAATTTAATGAATAATTCTTTTTCCTTTCTAGTATCAATAGAATTGTAGCATTTCTCCATTATTTCAATATTAAAAGAAGGTTTAAAATATTCAATATATTCTTCTCTATTACCTCCAAAAGGAGGACGGTCTTTGTACAAAGAAATATTAAGCCAACTATTTTACCTTTAGTATTTAGAAGGCTATCCATTTTTGCAACATATTCAGAACGTAAATTTGGATTTATAGCACAGAAGAAAGCCTGTTCAATAACCAAATCAAAAGTCATTTTTAAATTAAAAAAATCGCTATGGATTAAATGTGTGGATGGAAAAGAGGGAAGTCATTTTTTTATATTTGACAAGGCAGTTTTTGATACATCTACAACATATACCTCTGTAAAACCATTATTGTGTAAATATTCAGCTTCGTAAGAATTCCTTCCTCCAGGAATGAGGATTTTAAGACTCTTATCTTTTAGTTGGTCTAGATATGTTTTAATAGGTGTTGAAATCACACCTAAATCCCAACGTATATCTTTAACTTGATAACGATTATCCCAAAACTCTTCGTTTAAGTCTATCATTTAAACTCATTTATTTTGAAACGATGTCTTCTTTTGATAGTACACCTGATTGTCGCCAAACAATTTCACCATTTTTATAAATTACAAGTGTTGGAACACCTCTTACATTTAGTTTTGTATTACGACTGTTTTTCTCATGTTGTTTTTAATTTTGTCTTGACCAAGCTATAAAGCCTCCTTTTAAATCATAGATTTCTTTAAAACCTAATTCATTTAATATTTTTGATGCTTTGCCACTTCTATTACCGCTTCTGCAATATAGATATACAGGCCTTTCTTTATCTAATTGCTGTGTTTTTTCTTTAAAATCATTAGCAAAGAAATCTATTGGTTTGGCATTTTTGATATGACCTTGTTGATATTCGTAAGGTGTACGAACATCTATTAACTGTACATTGCCTTTTTTAATTACCTCTTTAAAGGTTATTACATCTAATTTTTGAATAATTGTTTTGGCTTGTGACTTACAACCAAATAATGTGCTTAATGAAAACATAAGTGAAAGTATTTTTTTCATTTCAATTAAAAAAGGAGCAATAAAGAACATCTATGCCCATTTTATGCTATTAATTATCTATTTTATATTGTTTGGATTTACTATTTCATCCTTCCATTCTAATATTCCTCCTAAAAGGTTATAGGTTTTATCTAACGCTAAAGTCTCTAATGCTTGACAAGCTTTTATACTTCTTGCACCACTTCTGCAATACAGATAGTAATTTTTATTACTATCTAATTGCGAAGCTTTTCTTTTAAAACCTTCAAAATCCATAACATTCATCATAACAGCACTTTCAATAATACCAGTTTCCCATTCTTCTGGACGTCTGACATCTATTATAATTGCATCTTTGTCATTAAAAACCTGTTCTTTCCAAACCTCTTGTGTTAAATCTTTCATTGTAATGTCTTGCTAGTTGTATTATAAAGTTGACAGACAAACATAATCTGAGACTTTAATACCAGCTTCTTTAATAGCTTTAAAACCTCCTTGAACATCTATCAAATTATGAATACCTCTGCTTTTTAAAATAGATGCAGCAATCATGCTCCTATAACCACCTGCACAGTGCACATAAAACGTATATTCGTCAGTAAATTCTGATAAATGATTGTTAATATAATCTAATGGTGTGTTGTTAGCTTCTATTACGTGTTCTGATAAAAACTCACCTTCTTTTCTCACATCAAAAACTGGAACATTATCATTTTCTTTAACTTCTTTAAATGTTTTCGCTGAAATTGAGCTAACTGTATCATATTCTTTAGCTTCTTTTTTCCAAGCTTCAAACCCACCTTTTAGATACCCTAAAGCTTGGTCAAAACCAACTCTTGACAAGCGTTTAATGGTTTCTTCTTCTCTCCCTTCTGGTGTTACTAAAAGGATAGGCTGTTTAACATCTGCAATTAATGCACCTACCCAAGGGGCAAAACTACCATCTAATCCAATAAAAATTGAACGAGGTATATGCCCCTTAGCAAAATCATCTTGATGACGCACATCTAAAACAACAGCTTCTGTTTCGTTAGCAGCAACTTCAAACTCATTTGGAGATAAAGCGATGGCACTACGCTTCAATACTTCTTGAAAATCATCATAGCCTTCTTTATTCATTTTTACGTTTAAAGGGAAGTATTGAGGTGGTGGTAATAAGCCATCTGTTACTTCTTTTACAAATTCTTCTTTAGTCATATCTGGACGTAATGCATAATTTGTTGCTTTTTGATTTCCTAAAGTATCTACTGTTTCTTTGCTTAAATTCTTTCCGCAAGAAGAACCTGCACCATGTGCTGGATATACAATAACATCATCTGCTAAAGGCATTATTTTAGTACGTAGACTATTGTATAAAAATCCTGCTAAATCTTCTTCAGTTAATTCACCCATTTTTTGAGCCAAATCTGGACGACCTACATCACCTAAAAACAATGTATCTCCACTAAAAATAGCATGGTCTTTTCCGTTTTCGTCTTTTAAAAGAAAAACTGAACTTTCCATCGTATGTCCTGGAGTATGTAATATAGTAATGGTTATATCTCCTAACTTGAATACTTGACCATCCTCTGCTATTATAGCATCAAAATTCGGGTCTGCCTTTGGCCCATAAATAATTGGTGCGCCTGTTTCTTTTGATAAGGTTACATGACCACTTACAAAATCGGCATGAAAATGTGTTTCAAAAATATATTTGATTTTCGCATCGTTTAATTTGGTTCTATTTATATAAGGCTTAACTTCACGTAAAGGATCTATAATAGCAACTTCTCCATTGCTTTCAATATAATATGCTCCTTGTGCCAAGCACCCTGTATATATTTGTTCAATTTTCATAATACTATTATTTTAATTTTATCCAAAATTATAACTTGTTTCTATTCTGTACAGTAACATTAGTTACACTTAGTGTTTTAAAAAAACTCCATATAAAAGATAAAAATGGCCATTACAAAGATAAAATAGCCAAATCCTTTTTTTAATTTTTCTCCGTCAATAAAGTTTCCTAAATAACTACCTATAAATATTCCAACTAGCGAAATGCTTGTAAAGATTGCCAAAAATTCCCAATCGATATCCATAGTTAAGGCATCTCCTAAAAAGAAACCTATTAATGACTTAAATGCAATAATTATTAATGATGTCGCTACTGCAACTTTCATTTCTACATTGGCCAATATTACTAATGCAGGAATTATTAAAAAACCCCCTCCAGCACCTATCATTCCTGTAATAGCACCAACTACCAGTCCTTCTAATAAAATTAATGGGTAATTGTACTTAACGTCTCCTGTTACTTCTTTTTCTTTTCCTTGCTTTAGCATAGAAAATGCGACAGGAATCATTAATACTGCAAACAACCCAAACATAGCCATTCGTCGTGTGAAATCGAAGTCACTTACAGTAAATAAAACATCTGGTAATGCAGGTACAACATAATACCTAACCAGAGTAACACCTATAATTGCAGGGATTCCAAATACTATGGATGTTCTCCAATCTACTAATCCCTTAAAATGTTGTTTTAAACCACCAATCAATGCACTAAATCCAACTATAAACAAAGAGTATGCAGTAGCAACTTTTTCATTGACCGAAAAAAGATATGCTAAAACTGGAACAGCCAAAATAGAGCCACCTCCGCCAATTAAACCTAATGAAACGCCAATTATTAGTGCGCTTATATAACCAACTATTTCAATAAATTCCATACTACTGCTTTATATTTGAAGCAAAAGTAATTTTGTAGTTACTCGTTTGCAGTAACATTGGTTACATAGTAAATTAAATATCTTTTATGGTAATATAATTTCTGTGAAGTTCTATTTTACCAAGATTCTCTAGTTTTTTAAGTAATCTTGATATGACTACTCTAGACGTATGCAATTCATAAGCAATCTCTTGATGTGTACTATGAACTGTGGCATTCTTTGAGATTCTTACTTTTTCGTTTAAATATTTTAGAAGTCGCTCATCCATTTTCAGAAATGCAATACTATCTATAGTATCTAGCATCTCATTTAAACGACTATGGTAGCTTTCAAATACAAAATTTCTCCAGCTTTTGTATTTTGCAGACCATTCTTCCATTTTTTGAATAGGCACCATTACAAGCTTGGCATCCGTTTCAGCTATAGCTCTAATCTCACTTTTAGTTTGACCTATACAGCAAGTTAATGTCATAGCACACGTATCTCCTTTTACTAAGAAATAAAGTAATAATTCGTCTCCATCTGAATCATCTCTCAATATTTTAATAGCTCCAGAGACTAATAAAGGCATAGCCCTTACATAATCGCCTACATCCATCATTTTAAACCCTTCAGGAACTTCCTTAAATGTTCCAACTTGATTTATTTCGTTCAAGAGTGCATCCTCAAATAGGTGTCCGTAATTATCCTTTAGTTCTTGTATCATTAAGTGTTATCAAATTTTCATCATTATTTTTATACTCATAATTAAAAAACATATTTGCCCATATAATTTTTGAAAGTGCATATAATAAAAGTGTCAAAATTAGTTGTAAAGATACAATGCCGATTATATATGTTAATGGTTTTGCATCAGAAATCATTAAATACATACTAACCCAAGTAATTACAAAAAGAGTCACTCCTAAGGCATAAGCAACATAATATGATCCCTGATAAAATCCTGGTTCTTTTGAATATTTTAAGGTACATGAACCACAGTATTCTTTTACTTGTCCCATTGTTGAAAACTCATACGGATGTCCCTTAAAAAATCTCCTTCTTGACATCTTGGGCATTTCATTTTCAATATACTGTATTGTTTTGTTCCTTATTTTTAGCATTATCCATAATTTTGGATAAAAATAAGTTGTCAGACAGCTTAATACAGTAACAAAGGTTACATAAGAAATTTGAATCAAGCAGAAATCATTATCCAAATTAACATAACTATTATTGAAATTTTGCTTTTAAAATATAAATTAAAACCAAAAAATAGCAAAATGTTGTACCTATGTTGTAGCTGACATTTTTTTCGACTGGATTTTAAACAAAAAAAGCCGAAGATTTCTCTTCGGCTTTTGTACGGGCGGGGAGATTCGAACTCCCACATCTCGCGGCATCAGACCCTAAGTTGTACCTATCTTAGCAAAAATAACTCAAATCAGTTGATTTTTAATTACTTACATATTAAATGATTCGTTTTGATTTCAATTATATTTAACTGATTTCAATAGAAAGTTCTACTTTTTGTTCTACTAGAAGAACAAAAATTATTGTAACTTTATAAGACGTAAACAACCTCAGTTGTACTGATTTGGCTTTCTAAACAAACAGAACAACTATGACAACAAAAGTAACAATCGAATTAAGAAAAAAACCGAATAAGGCTGGTTTATTTCCCTTAGCCGTTCGGATTACAACTAATCGCCATCCTAAATATCGTCAATTCGGTATCTCCATAAAATTGGAGGATTGGGATGATACTGAAAAAATTGTAAAAGCATCCCATCCGGATGCAGGATACATGAACGAGTTAATTGCTGAAAAGCTTCTAGAATCACGAAGGCATCTAAACACAATAGAATCAAAGAACAGGAATACCCATGCCTTTAAAGCAAAAAAGAAAAAGCCTAGTAATTATTTTAAAATTGCACAGCAATTTTTAGACGAATTAGAAGTCGACGAAAATTACAACAGACTTTCCGTAGAAAGTGCGTATGTCAGTTACATTAAAAAGTTTAATAAGTCCAAGGCACTCCCCTTTAAAAAAATTGATGAAAGTTTTCTTAAGAAATTCAAAGTTTATTTAAAAAAGAAGTATTCTTTAAAAGAAACCACCATATTGAATGTTTTCGTGCAAATAAGAACACTATACAATAGAGCAATCCAGAAAGGAATTGTTAAGAAGAAATTTTATCCTTTTGGTAAAGATAAAGTTCAAATCAAGTTTCCTCAGACACAGAAAATTGGATTGAACAAGGAGGAGATTCTAGAACTTGAAAGTTTAACCGATTTAAGCAATGGTGAGCAACATGCGCTAAATGTCTGGATGTACAGTTTTAATTTTGCTGGTATGCGTATTTCAGACGTAATTAAAGAACGGTGGAGTGATTTTCAAAATGATCGTTTGTATTATACAATGAATAAAAATTCCAAACCGCTTTCATTAAAAGTACCCCAAAAAGTTTTTGAAATTTTAAAATATTACAAGAGCGATAAAAGGTTCGCTAACGATTTTATTTTTCCAGAACTGAAAAAAGCCAACATGGATGACAAAAAGGACATTCACAGAAAAATTAAAACAGGAAGTAAGAAAATAAATGCCTACTTAAAAATATTAGCTCAAAAAGCCGGAATTGAAAAAAAATTGACCATGCATATAGCTCGTCATAGTTTTGGACATATTGCAGGTGAAAGTATTCACCCTATAAAACTGCAAAAGTTGTACAGGCATAGTGACCTAAAAACTACATTAAACTATCAAGCTAACTTCATGCATGCTGAAGCTGACGAGGCTTTGGATAGTGTGGTGAATTTTTAATCCACTATGGGTGTTTTTAAAAAGGCATCAGCCAAAAAAGCCAAGTTCTTAGAACTTGGCTTTTTTTTTACGGACTATCAAACCTCAAAGCTTAGTACGCAAGATTACCGCTCTACTCCCCTTTAATTCTTTCAGTTCGATTTCTAACTTCTCATTACCCCCTAAAACAAATTTTGGCAACACATATACCAAACGGTGAGATTGCTTGTTCCTAACAATGCCAGGCATTTTATATCGTTGGATTATATGCTGCTCCAACCGTTGATAAGAAGCTTTCTTTTTATTGTTACCATTGGTTCTATAAATGTTCAAAAAGTCAATCTCAAAATCAATTCCAGACCTGTTAGTAATTTCCATTACTAGATAGACTTCTGATGCATTGTAAATCATTTTTTGGAGCTGCAATTTTATTCCTTTCTTACGTTTTGTAGTGATATTTTCAAAGTTTGATTTAAGTAAATAATCGCTTAACCTTTTGAAATAATCGTTTCTTTTGGCATAGTGGTCGTTAATGATTTTCGATTTAATTGGAATTCTGATTTTTGGTTTTTCATTTCCTATACTCTCATGTTTTGAAATAAAGTAGTTGAGCTTGGGTAATTTCTCAGAATATTTCAAAATATAGGAATACACTTGCCCGTCATTGGTAAAGGTTAATAAATTGCTTTCTGTTCCTGGAGTAGCTTGGAGTAATCCAAAATAGTGTTCTTTTTCCCGATTGTAAGTGAATACAAAATGGTCAGCTCCAGTGATTCCTTGACGAATCGGTTGTGAAAAGAAAAGGGCAACGTTTTTTTTGTCATTGGCATAAATGGTGTCCAATGATTGCTGTGCGGTAATGACGTTAGTGTAAAGGACTAATGATAGTATTATATAAATTTTCATAAGATTGATTTTAAAGTTGTTGTTTCTTATTATTGGTCTTCAAGATGAGTTTATAATTATTTGTCACTGTAACTTTTACAGTTCGGTTATTTCTTTGAAATATCTTTTTTATACCACCAACTTGCGGAACACCGGCAATATTGATATCGTCTACCATATCACCTATAACCTCATTGGTAGCCTCGGCTCTAAAGCTATTTTCTACATAAATACCTTCGCTACCGTCTTGTAAATCAAAAGCCTGTAATGTAACCGGGCAATGATTGATATTTTCAATTTTGATGATTGTTCGATTAGGCTTAAAACTTATAAAACCATAGAGTAAGGTATTCCTTGGAAACCTTAAATTATTGATAAGAGCGTCCTTTGTTAAGCGCATTTGGAGGCGATGATTGGTTTTTACGATTTGTGTTCCATCTACGCGCACAAAAATCATTGCATCCGTTTTTGGGGAATCAAAATTATCATTCACTTTAGGATTAGATGCAAAAAAGAGTTGATGCTCTAGCGAACGTTTCTTGGCTTCGATATTTCTTACCTTTTCTTCAATAACCCTATCGGCTTGCTTTTTAATTGGATCCGATATAGTTTTTGGTTCTGAAGGACTAAATCTTCTTTCCGTATAAGTGATCTGTGCTCCATCATATATACTATCTACAATACGCATCTTTTCTTTTTCCATAAACAAAGGGTCGTAGACTCCTGTAGAATCCAATAAACGTTCATCATAAATACTAGGTGCATTGGTCTGTCTGATTTCTTTTAAATCATTAAGGGCATCTAATTTTGATTCGTATTGTTTTTGCTCATCTTTGAGTTTCGGTACTGGAATTTGGTTGCTTTCTATCGTTGGAGCTTCGTCTTCTCCAAGAACTATCATTGTATATCCGCCAATAAATAGTACGATACATACCATTACAGATGCAAAGACAATTTTATTTTTTTCTAGTTTCATAATTTTCTAGTTTTTGTAATTTATTTTCAAAAAAATTGGTAATCAATAACCCATGCGTATTGTTCGGAAAATTTCTATTTACATGGATTAGGTTTCCAGTAGTTGTCAATTCGTAAGTATCTACAATAGACCCTCTATTGATTTCAAATATGGTTTTGGTTTCGAACCCATAGGGTTCTTTTTGTATCTTAATCTTTGATTCTATACTTAGTACTTTCTGTACCAATGAATACTGTAGCAAACGGTTGTAGACACCATCTGCTTTCTTCTGTCTGTACAAAGCATCCACAAAACTATTTCCTAGCCAAAGTGCTTTCTCCAAATGTTTTTCGTAATTACTGGCATCAATATGATAGAAATAGGTATGAAACAGTTCTAAATGCGCCAAAGCTTCTACTTCAAGGTTTTCTTGTTGAGAAACTAATTTTAAAGGAATCACACTGCCATCTGTATTGACTACAAAAGCATTATTAACGGATTCTTTATGGAGTTTTACAACCAACACTACGGAAACAATGCAAGTAAGCACAGCCCCAATAACAACAGTTAATACAATGAAGCGATTTAGCTTCAGGACGTTGTATATATTTTTATAAGGTGTTTTCATTTTTAAATAATTATTACGCACTAAAAAGCTTAAAAACAAAAGTAGTAGCACGTCGATATAGTTTGAATTTTAGTAATACGATAAATCCGATAGACCCGAACTGTAGCAATGGTGCAAAAAATTCACTTCCCCAATCTGTACCAAAAAGGCTTCCCCAAAAATTGGTATTAATTTCTGTATAGAGATTATTCACAAAAACATTGACCAGAAAAAATGCGGGAACCAGCATATAAACTCCTGCATAGAGTTTAAAGAAATTATAAGCCAATGATCTGAACTTTTCAAATACCGCCAAGCTAATCACTAGAGGAAAAAAAGCCTGCATGATACCCAAAAGAAAAAAACGTTCTGCTAGAAATAGCGGATAGATAAACAGGTCTAACAACCATAAGAACATTGCTACGATAGCGGCTAACAATTTTAATCCGTACAATGGTGTCACCAATGCTTCATAGAGCATTGCCATTGCTTTTTTGGCGGCTTCCAAAGCACCCACATCCTGTTCCAATTCTATATCATGCATATGTAAGGGTATGAGTGCTGGAGCCGTATCTCTATACTGCGATTCAATAGCGACCAAAATAGTATCAAAAACATCCAATACCTGTGTGGAGAAAATCACTAAAATGACTATTGCAAAATTCTTTGCCAGTTCGGCAGGGGTTAACCCCCAAGTGTATCCCTCGTTATTGGCTATGCCTTCATTGTACTTTTTTAGGATATTAATAAGAAAAAACAATATAGCAAGGGTCTTCATTCCAACTATGGTGTATTGGGAGAAGTCACTATTTTTGATGGTGGTAAAAATTGCATCAATGTATTCTAATCCTAACATCAATTAGTATTTTACCTCTCTGTTATTAATAATGTCTTGCATTCTTCTAAAGGCAATAATCTCTCGATAGCGTCTGGTCTTTGCCTCAATTTCCGCTACCATTTCCTTGGATTGTAGTTCCATTTCTTTCAACACTTCCGCACGCTCTGCATCGGTCATTTTTAGGCTGCCACTGGAAAGGATACGTTCGATATAATTCAAGCTTTCCAATGAATTTTCTATAATAGAATTGAAAGATTCTGACACACGATTGACTTCATGGGCTTTTATGTATGGGGAATTGAGAATTTCCCGCAGATCATTTTGAACTATTCGATATAATTTTTCATTGTTTTTATAGAGCTGCTTTACAGCCTTTAGTTGTTTGATGACATTGTTGACTTTTTCAATGTTCTCTTTCTGTTCTTTTAGAAATTTGACGGTCTTCAACAATTCGGCAGTTTGTTTGCCTGATTCCAATAGTGATTTCATAAAAGAAACGAAATTGGTATTATCATAAACTGGCATCCCCTGACACGTAGCACGTGCAGGCAATAAAATGATTAGAGTAAGTGCAATAATTAATGTTTTGATTTTGTTTTTCATTTTTTTAAGGTTTTAATTATTAGTCTTTGAACAGCCTATGACTGTTGTTTTAAAAATGTTTGTATAGCTTCTTCCATATCATTGGTCTTTTCATAAATCCGCATTATGCGGTCGCTTTCTCGCCCGTCGGTGAGGTAGGCTGCATAGACTTCTCTGGGAACTTCCAAGCGAAAAATGTTGCTTTCTTTTCCTATTTTGATAAACATTTCGGTGTACTTTCTTTCTCCCGTTAAATTGTTCCGAATAGATTTTAATTGATTTAAATCGTGACTGGATAGGCTTAGCCTGTTTTTTAATTCCTCGTAACCTTTTTCATTATGGAGACTATAAATTATTTGGGTGTTTTCCAGAATACTTGCCGATGTGGAATTATCAGGAAGTTGGTTGATGGATTGTAGAATAATACCTATTGCTCCATTTTGTTTACGAATGGCCTGGTAATAAAACTCAACACTTTCCAGAACATTTTCAAACTTTAATTGTTTGGCAAACTCATCAAAAAGGATAATACCTTTTTCGGCTTTGTTTCTCCAAATGGTTCTTTGAATTGCCGACTTAATCAGTTTCAACATTACGGAGAGGATTTCTTTATTATCCTTTACTTCATCCAATTCAAAAACAATCAAGCGTTTGTCTTCTATTTTATAGGTTTGGTCTTCACTTACATTAAATAGGAAGCTGTACAAACCATCATCCACATATTCAGAAAGAATGTGTAGAAAGTTATAAATACTGAAATAGTCTTCTTTAATTTTAAGTTCCTTTATAAGTGTGTCCTTTCTATCATCTATAAATTGATATAAAGAAGCAAGGGAATGGGTTGTTCTGATATGCGCATAATAATGTAGTAGTACTTTTTTAACAGCGACTTCTTCCGCTTTAGTTGCTTCTTTTCCTGAAGCCAATAACTCCAATATAAAAATAGCTAGGTCTTCCAATCGTTCAGGAGTCAAATCACTTTCATTGGAAATATAAAATGGATTGATGCCAAGGTTTTTTCCTTGCTCATACCTCAGTATAGTATGGTCATTGGGATAGAGTTTTGCAAATTTAGAATAGGAACCTCCTAAGTCTATAATTACTAATCGAACGCCACTCTCAAAATACTGACGTAAAATGTTGTTGGCTAAAAAGGATTTTCCTTCTCCAGTTGGTGCGAAAATCGCAAAATTGCGTGCTTTAATGCGTTTCTTTTGTTCATCCCAAACATCTTTGAGTACCGGAATATTATGTTGTCTGTCATTAAAAATGATACCTACTTCATCCGACTTATAATTGCTGTTATTAATGTATAAACACAAGGCATGTTTTAAATCGGTTACATACAAATCTTCATTTGAAAAATTGGAAGCAAAACAGCAATAAGAATTTAAAAAATAATGTTTCCGTTCTTCACCTTTTGGGTAATAAGGAACAATGTCTAATTCCTTAAATTCTGTTTTTATTTTAGAAGCTATATTTTTAAGCCTCTGCGGCTCGCAGGACCAAAATATGATATTGAGATGACCGCGAATAATTCTTGAATTATCATCTTCATTGATTTTTGCAACAATGTCTTCAATCTTCTTTAAGACAACTTTATTCTGTGTGCCAAAATTGGAACTCTTATTGAGTTCTTCAATTTTTTTATCAAGTAGTTTTCGCCATTTATGCTTATCATCTAAATAAATAATTTGATTGACGATATGGTTTTCATTAAGATTCAATCCTAATCCGTCAATAAACCCTTGATGGAATACAAAATCGTCTGAAGTAAATTTATCGTTGGTTTTACTACTCTGTACGACATCTCCAAAACAGAGTTCACTATTGACTGCCAATACATCAAAATAATTTTCACCAATTTCGATATTAGATTTTTTTAACTGAATATCGGTATCAAAACCCTCATTAAATCCATTGAAATAAGCATCAGTGATGCTAATAATTTGATTCTCATTGAGTGGTGTAAATTTCACCTTTCGACTATTATTGATAAAAGAAATAGCATCGTTTACCGAAGTGATAAACTCGGTCACATTATGGTCTATTTTTTTAGGAATGCCCTTTTCAACTTTTCTGAAGGGATTGGTGAATTTGGAAACGTTTAAAGCTTTATTAAATGGTAGCGTAAAATACAAATAGCAGGAATGCTCTATATAGTCTCTACCTTTAAAATAGCTATATGTGGCTTTCTCTAAAAAACTGCTATTCGGTAATTGTGAAGCTGTATATTCTTTCTTTTTATAAATATCTTGTTTTTGAATAACCGTACTGGTAGGTAAAGATTTAAACGCTTGAAACCATGAACCGTGAATGTCTTCAAAGTCTTTTTCCGATAGGGAATAGATTTCAGGTAAATCGCCTTTATAACACAATACTACATTACCATTATTGGCAAATACAATGTGTTTTTCTATACTTAAAATAGGATGATATGCTGCTAGATTTATTTTTTTCATATTGGTTGTTATTAATTAAGCGCCCATTATGGGTATTCATAGTAGAAGTGGCTTTCTTTTTTATTACTAATTGTTTTCGGAAATACTTTTTGAATCTGTAACAGTGTTGGATTTTTGGCAATATGCGTTAAGGCAACATATAGTGAAGCATTGAATACAAACACAGAAATGATAATGATAAAACTGAACGAAAAAATGATGAACAATAATGAACCGATAACGGCTGTCATCATCAGTGCGAACAGCGAAATAGGTAAACCCATAATCACTGCGCGCTTTCGTATGTTTTTATAGACTTCAAACTTCTTCATTTTTACATATTTGTTTTACAAAAGCCCTCAATGAGGGTGAGGTTTAGACTACGATACTAATTAGGTAGGTAAAGATGCCAACGACTGCACCGGCGATAAGTACAAATACTAATACTCTAGTAATTCCTTTTTTTAGGTCAGCATTCTCCCCAAAGAAATGTCCTGCATTAAATAAAAAGCCTATTAAAAAAATAACCCCTAGAATAATGGGGAAAATACTTCGAATGGTATCAGAAACATCATTTACGGAATCTTCAATACCTCCAATTTGTGCAAAAATGGAATTTGAAATAAGGAATAATAAAGCGGTTACATAGAGTGATTTTTTCATATTAAAATTGTTTTAAAATTTACTTGATTTTGATATATGAAAAATACGTTATATTTGAATACAAATACCTTAATATCAATATGTTATGTAAATAATAATTATTGATTTGTTTTGATTTCAATTGCAACCAAAGGGTATTAAATTTTATGAATTTTAATGTCTAAAAGTGACTTAGTTATGAAAATACTATCGAAGAAAACACTCAAAAACGTCAGTTTTTGGATTTTGATGCTACAAATGTGTTTGATTTTTGCTCAGAAAAAAATGGTTGTGATTGATGTTGGACATGGTGGAAATGATTCTGGTGCTATTGGGATAAATAATATTCAAGAAAAGGATGTGGTTTTGAATATTGCAAAAGAAATTTTAAGGTTGAATAAAATGATTTTCGATAATGAATTAGACATTTACCTAACTCGCTATAAAGACACTTTGGTTTCATTATCTGACAGAAGCCGTTTGGCTAGAGTGATGAAGGCTGACGTGTTTGTGTCACTACATTGTAATGCTTCAAAAACTTATTCTAAAGGTCTGGAAGTGTATGTGCATAATTCAGATAAGGCAAACATCAAAGCTTCTATTGGTTTAGGGGTATCCATTTTAAATGAAAGCACTCAAAATTTAGGCTTTAAAAAACGAGGTGTAAAGTTTGCTGATTTTCAAGTGTTACGCGAAACTACCCTTTGCCCAACTGTTCTTGTTGAATTAGGTTTTGTTACTAATGCTTATGAAGCTGATTATTTTTTAAATCTTACCAATGTTAGAGCAATGTCATTGGCTGTTTTGTTGGGAATCATCAGCTATTTAAATACTGTATTATGAAGGAGTTATATCATAAAATATTTAAGATGTTAGTCGAAATTTCTTTTATTTTTCTTATTACTACTCTGAATTTGTTGAAAAAAAGTAAATAAAAATTATCCTAAAAAATGGGACAATTGTTCGAATTGATTAGATTTGTGTTAGAAATTTCAATAAAATGACAGAGTTTGGGAAGTTTTTAAATAAAAAATCGGTTAATAAAGCTAAAATATCTAGAAAGACAAAAATCACTACTTCAAGATTAAGCGATTTATGTTTAAAAGAGTATGCTAGATTAACTGCAGAAGAACTTTATCTTATTGCTTGGGCAATAGATGTTGAGCCTTCAATAGTGCTAAATGATATTTTTAAGAATTTAAAATTAGAGAACATAGAATAATGGCAAAAATCCCTTTTAAAGTATCAGCTAGGACAGCTAAATTAATTGGTTTAGAGAATTTCTCTAATGCAGAGGGAGCCATAATTGAACTTATTAAAAATACTTATGATGCAGATTCTAAAAACTGTATTACTGTATTTGATTTAGAATATAAAGAGATTAAAAAAAACTCTAAAGAAGACAATAGTGAACCTATAAAAGAAATAGTACTTGATAAAGATAAAAGTCATATCTATATAATAGATAGCGGCATTGGTATGACTGATAAAATAATATCCAATCAATGGATGACTATTGGTACTGATGATAAACTATATAGCAATACCTCAGATGGTGGACGTGTAAAGACCGGAGCAAAAGGTATAGGTCGATTTGCTTTAAACCGGTTAGGGGTATCAACTGAACTGTATACTATCTCGAAAGAAAACAAGGAAAAGGGACATTATTGGAAAGTTGATTGGAATGATTTTGATAAAAAAGGAGCTGTTGTATCTCAGATAAGTGCAGATTTGGATGAAAAGCCAAATTTGGATTTAAAAATGGTATTAAAAAAGAAATTCGGGAACAACTCTAAAATCCTTGAATTAATAGAAGAAGAATCCTTTGATACGGGAACTATAATAAAAATATCGAAGCTTAATGATGATTGGGAATTCGAGCAGTTAAAAAATCTTTTTGGGAATTTAGAAATGCTTTTGCCTCCTAAAGAGCAAAATGACTTTGAGATACATTTTTTTTCAACTTCCAGTCCAGAGGAATTCGGAAAAGTAAAAAGTGCATACTACGATGATTATGATTATAAGGTAAAAGCAGAATATAAAGGGGATGAAAACAAAACCTTGAAGCTTGAGATTACTAGAAACGAATTTGATATTGATGTAATCGAAAATCGATATAAGGAACTTTTCGAATATAAATCAATGAAAAAATTTCCTTTTCGTTTGAAAGATTTGAAAACGAAAGCTATAACAATTGAGACAAGCTTAAATGATATTTTATCATCAGATGTAGATGAAGGTTTGATTTCTCAAATTGGAAAGTTTGGGTTCACATTTTATTTCTTAAAAAATACGGTATCAGACGACAAACAAGATGGAGATTTACGAAAATACCCTTATAAAAACTTCAATAGCTCAAACCGAAAAGCTTGGTTAAAAAAATTCGGAGGAGTTAAGATTTTCCGTGACGACTTTAGAATTAGACCATATGGAGAAAAGGGGGAAGATTGGTTGAAGCTAGGAGAAAGACAAGGACAAAGCCCTGGTGGCGCTGGACAAAAATTAGGTGGTTATCGTATAAGACCAAATCAAATCGCAGGTACCATCAACATATCTAGAATTTATAATGAAAGTTTTCAAGATAAATCTGGTCGAGAGGGAATTCGAGAAAATGATGTTTTTGATTTATTCAAAAATCTTTTAATAGAAATTATTGGGGTTTTTGAGAATGATAGAAATGTTATAATGTATCATTTTTCCGAATTATATAAAAAGCGCAATGAAGAGGAAGAGATTAAACGTTTAGCCCAAGAAGAAGCTGATAGAATAATTAGAGAACAAGAAGAGAAAGAGCAACAGGAATGCGAAGAGAAAGATAATAAAGAAAAGAATGAGTCTTCCGAAGATTCTGATAGTCAAGTTGAAAATAATGAAGAAGATAAAAAAGAAGGTGATTCTGATGGTACTACAGATACTGAAAAGTCATTAGCAAAAGGAATCAAAATTCTTTCTCAGGAAATAGAGGATAAGGACGAAGAAATTCGGTTACTTAGAACTTTTGCTAGCACAGGACTAATAATATCTTCCTTTGCCCATGAAGTAAAAAGTTTAAGATCTAGACTAATACCCAGGACTTCCTTTCTTCTTAGAGAACTCAAAACCCATATTAAAGAAAAAGATTTAAGTCATCTTGACAAAGACGATAATCCTTTTTATATGATTAAGCTTATTCAGGAAGAAGATACAAAGCTTAAACATTGGCTCGAATATTCTCTTAATTCAATAACCCGAGATAAAAGAGAGAGAAAAAATTTGAATTTTGGAAGATATTTCGAAAGTTTCAAATCGAATTGGCAGAAAGCAATTGAGCAACGCAATGCTACAATAGTATTAAACGGTACTATAGAAGATTTATATACAATAAGGGCTTTTGAAGTAGATATGGATTCAATATTCAATAACCTTCTTTCAAACTCATTAAATGCACTTAAAGGGGTAAATAGAGAAAAGAAGCTAATAGAAATAAGTTGGAAAAGAGTTGATGATATGATTGAGATACTTTTTTCGGATAACGGAAAAGGTTTAGACCCGCAATACACTAAAAATCCTGAGGATATTTTCAAGTTGTTGGAGTCATCCAAGAAGAACCGAAAAGGAGAGAAAATTGGTACAGGTCTAGGATTATATATTGTGCAATCTATTATTGAAGAATACAGTAACTCTTCAATCAGTATAATGAATATTGAAGGAGGATTAAAGCTAAAACTCGAATTCCAAGTTAAAAAGGGCTAATAATATGAAATATAAGATAGCATATATTGATGAAGATGATGGATGGTTAAATACATTCTATCAAACATTCAAAGGTGATTTTGAGATTCTGAGAATTAAAGCAGATTCGGGTACAACATTGGACGGTATTGTCAATACTATTTTTCAAAGTGAGATGGACGGAATCGTTACAGATTACCTACTAGATGAATCTGGAGAGGTATATTTCAATGGGAATCAAATAGTCGATGCGATAAAAGACTATAAGCCTCACTTTCCAGTACTAATGTTAACAGCACACGAACCACAGGCAATAAGTCAGATGGAAGATGTAAATATCATTAATGGTAAAGATATTCTTGATGGTGAAAATGAAAAGCGATTAGAAATACTTCGAGTAAAAATTAAATCAAATATTGATAGATATTATTCATTAATTGAGAAAACACAGACTAAAATTGAAGAGTTAACGAAGAAAAGAAATGATGCTAATCTAGAACCTAATGAAGAAGAGGAATTAACTAAATTATTCATTCTGATGGACGAATTGGAACCAGAAGGAAAGGATATGCCAGCTAACCTTATTAAAACAGAAGCTATTACAAAATTAAATGAGTTTGTATCTCAAACTAGAGAGATTCTTGATGAATTAAAAAAGGAAAATAAGAAATGAGTGTATTTCGTTTAGAAAACCCTAAAAGACGAAATATCACAACAGAAGTTTCTGGTTATCGCAAACATAAAGATGATTTAAAAAAGGATTATTTAGGTCGATGTGGTTATTGTAATAGTATAGATACATGGAGGTTTATTTGGTTTGAAATTGACCATTTTGTACCTCATAAATATATGAAAACGATTAAAGAAACTGATTATTTTAATCTTGTTTATGCTTGTAGGTCTTGCAATAATGCAAAAAGGGCAAAGTGGCCTACTATGGACGAAAAAATTCACAACAAGAATGAAGAAGGTTTTATAGACCCTTGTGATGATAAATATAGTGTTCAATTTGGAAGGACTGATTTAGGCAGGATATTACCAAATACACAAATTGGTCAATGGATGTATAATGCTATGAAACTATATAAGCCCCAACACGAAATCATTTGGGCTATGGCAGAATTAGATGAATTGATTCAAGAAATTGAAAGTGTTTTAAAAGAAAAACCTAATGATGAATTAAAGGATAGACTTTTAGATTGTTATAGAGGATTTATGGAATATTCGAAGAAATTAAGTAATGCAGGACTCTAAAAAAAAAACAGGCTCATATTACACACCAGCTTACTTAGCTGATTTTGTCTCAAAAAGAGTGCTTTCTTTTTTTGAAGGACGGAAGCGCCTATCAATTTTAGAGCCAAGTGTTGGAGATGGCGCATTTATTGAGTCACTAAAGTCCTTTAAAAATGTATCTATTAAACTAGATGCTGTGGATATTAATGATGAAGAGTTAAAGAAAGCAGCAAATAGATGGAATAAAAAAAACGCAAATTTTAATACTGTTGATTTTCTTCAATTCAACTCTGGAAAACGGTATTCAACTGTATTAGGAAATCCGCCATATGTGAAGAAAAATTACCTAACAGATGAGCAAATTGAATTATCCAAAGAAGTTCATAAAAAGGTTAATTTATCAGATTCAACTTCTAAGAATATTTGGGTGACATTTTTAGTCAAATCAATAGGATTATTATCTGATAATGGAGTTTTAGCTTTTGTTCTGCCTTCTGAGTTACTACAAGTTCAATTTGCTGAGGAAATTAGGGAATATTTAAAAAGCGAATTTGATAGAATTGAAATATTTACGTTTAACGATTTAATGTTTGAATGTAAAGGTCAAGATACAATAGTGCTATTTGCATATAAAAAGCATTTTTCTAAAGGTGAATTTTTTGCAAATATAGATAGTCAATTAACTTTGAAGAATGAATCCTTTAATTTAAGAAAAAACGATATTCTTGTAGAATCTAAAGTTAAATGGACTCATCATTTTCTTTCATCAGAAGAGTTAACATTTCTTGAAAACATTAAGAAACAACTTAAATTAGTAAGTGAATACTCTGATTCAAGGCCTGGTATTGTTACTGCGGCAAATAAATTTTTCATAATAGACAAAGAAACGGAAGCTAAGTATAATTTGGAAAGTTATACTAAACCAATTATTCAAAAAGGACTTTTTGTAAATGGTAGTGTCGTTTTTAGCAAAAAAGACTTTTCGGACTTAGAGAAAGCTAAACGTCCAACAAGATTATTGCAATTAAATGATGGAGATGAAATCTCTGAAAGTTTAAAAGAGTATCTGGAAATTGGTGAAAATCTAGAAATTCCAGATAGGTACAAATGTAAATCTAGAAATAACTGGTATGTAATTCCAAATATTTCTACAAAGCCGAATGGTTTATTCTTTAAAAGAAGTCATCTCTACCCTAAAATATTAAAAAACACTTCAAATGCTTTGGTAACCGATTCAGCTTATAAAATTGAGATAAAAAATGGATGTAATTTGAACAGTTTTATTTTTTCTTTTTACAATTCATTGACTCTTTTATTTTCAGAAACTAATGGTAGATATTATGGTGGTGGAGTGCTAGAATTAACTCCTAGCGAATTTAAGGGTTTACCTCTACCTTACATGAGTATTGATAATAAAGAGTTTCAAAGTTTCACTAAGAAATTTGAACAGAAGGACAAAATTGAAGATATTTTAGAGCAAAATGATTTTAAAATTTTGAACTCTTCAATTAACTTAGATATAGAATCTCTAAATAGAATTAAGTTGATAAGAGAAAAATTATTAAAAAAGAGAATACGTAGCTAATCATTTCCTCTTATCCAAACTCCCTTTATCAAAAGCAATCAAATTAAAAAGCTCTCGCATTCGGGAACGAACACGTTTACCATAACGTTCTTCCAGTTCTTGTGCATTAAGATTTGTAGTGCCGTGTGTTTTAAGCTTGTGTTTAATAAACAAATCATAGCGAGATAAAAGTATTTCTCCCATAACATTACAGTCTTTCCCATAGTGTCGTCCCATAGGTTCAACACCTAAATCATCAAAACAAAAAAACAGGGTATTGCCATAATCTTCAATAATTTTATAACCGATATGATTAAAACCAAATACAATGTTTCTAGTAGGAATAACTTCATAGGGCTTTCGGTGTGGTACCAAATGCTTTAATAGTTTAATTAAAGAAGTTTTACCGCAGCCCACAGGACCAGAAAGTAAAAGACCTTTATCTACATCGATGCCGAACTTGCTGCATGCTTCTTTATCTTGAATGAAATACAAACAAAGTTTATAAACGATTTCTCGGTCTTCTTCATAAATTTTGAAATTCTTCCCGAACAATAGTTTTCCCTTTGCATCCAGATAGAGTAGCATTTTATCATAATCATAAAGAACCTGATTGCCTTTGAATTCTCCTAATTTGTACTGAATATTATTTTCAGTGATGATATGTGGTGCTTGATGGTTCATTTTTTAGCTTAACGCTTTTGATTTGATTAACTCCTTTGGGGTTTTCACTAAATGCCCACTATGGGCTTCATAAGGGTTCGTTGTAATCTTTATCGGCAGTTGTCTTTAGGTTGTCCTGATATTGGTCAACCGCTGGTTGTTTATTCTGGTTTTTAGAATTAATCAAATTTGAATTTTTAAAATTTTGCTGTTTGTTATTGTTTTTTTTGTTTGTTATAGTTTGTATATGTTTGTTTATAGATACCAGCGCTTGTCCACTGCTAGTACAAATTTTGGTCTGGCTAGAGTCCATTGCTTGTTCACCGCTAGTACAAAAATTGAACATCCTAATTTTGCTTCCATGAAAAGAGTTGTGCGAGGGTAAATACTCAAAGTATTTCCAAAGGCTTAACTCCTTTATACAACGATGATAGGTCGTTCTTGAACCAATTTTAGAGAGTTTCATCACATCATCTCTGTTGATATAGAATTCATTCCTAAAAAAGTTGATATTCCACAAGTAGAACAAAGCAAAATACAAGCTGATATGGGTTGGATTTAAACGAGAATCTTTAGAAATATGGACAAACGCTCCATTGAGGTGTTTGATGTAATTGATGTCTTCCAAATCTATTATTAGATTTTAGTGTTAACCTTATTTTTTTCCATCACCTGCAAGATTTCCGCATAGTCATAATAGAGTATTCCGCCTACCTTGGTATAGGGAAGACTGCCATTAATTCTTAAGTTTTGCAGTGTTCCTGGCGAGATGTCTAGAAGTTCTCTAACTTCAGGAGATTTCAGCCATTTTTTGGTAATATGACCTGATTGGTTGTCTAGTAGCTGCTTAATGCCTTCCAGTAATTGTAGTTTGAATTCGTAAAGGTCTTCTGTAGTAATAATTGTTGCGCTCATTTGTGACGATTTTTAGAACAAATCCGCCTTCAATCTTAAAAGACATATTAGGCGGTTTTGCATTGATTTGACTTTCGTGCTACAAATTTGAAATTGTTTTCTCGATATTTTTCATATGTTACACCTACAAGGGTGTGTTTTTTTTACATTTTTTAAAAGTGTTTTTGGTATGATTTGAAGCTGATGTACCGGCAATAAACACATAATTTTATACAAAACTTATGGTTTTTGGTTGCCATAAAAAAACACCCACTATGGTATACAATAGGTGTTTTATTCGGTAAGTTTTTGTATGTAATACCCAAATTGGTATAAAAGATTAAAACATTTTCGAACCAGTCAGAACTTTAATTTAAGAAGCGATTGAGACAAGAACACCCAAGCTGGGTGAAGCTTTGGTGTCATTTTTTTAGCAAAGCTATTATTAAACACCATAATTTTATTCATCCAGTTGCTTCATATATCTTAAAAGTGCTTCTTTGAGTGTGTCGATAAACTTTGTTAGGTTTAGTTTACGTCCTCTGATATTTGTAAAGCTGGTGTAAATATTATCATTGTCTACATTAAACAAACGTTGGAGTGCTAATACAACTTCTTTTTTGTCAACATTACCATTATTGATTCTACCACTTTCACATAGAGCATAACCAAGTTCTACCAATTCGTTTTTATGACCGTTCCAGTTGAGTTGTGAGATCACAGTTGTTTCCCTAGTGTTCGTAACTTCTAATTGTTGAATTTCTTTTTTTAGGTACATAATAAGTGTATCGTAAGCCAAAATGGTGGCCACCCTGCGGTCGTGACAAGTAGAGAACTGTTCGTCTAAAAAAATATCGAAAGATTCCGTAGGGAATCTTAAAACTGATTTTCCTCTCACAAAATATTGTTCATCCAATATAGTTGCTCCCTGACGGTAATAATGATAGAGCTCTAAATTGTCATTGAAATAAATTTGTAACTCATTAATATGATTGTTTAGGTATTTAATCTGAAATTTGGAACTACTTCTAGGACGTTTAGTTTCAATTGTATATAGTTTTACGTAATAAATTAGTTTGCTAAAAATTCTAGGTTTGATATGTTTAAAGAAATGAATTTCTTCTTTGGAAGAAGGAAACCCTTTTAGAATCACTTGTTTTCGCAACCTTTTAAGATAGCGTTTGGCTTGGGTCATTCCAGCTTCTGCCTTGCAGAGAATATCATTATTGCAAGACTCCACATTTTCCAAATTTATCTCAAATTCGGATATCAAATTCTGGTATTCCATAATCCAATAGGCCTTATTAAATGGGAGTTTTTTTTTGGATTTCAAACCCAAATAAACGATATTTTACACATAAAAATAATGGTCTGTTCTTAATGTGAGTTGACCATTCTAGAAAATCACTCCAACCTTCTTTTAATTGTAATGCAGTTTCTAGAATTGCAAGTGTATTATTTTGAATGCCATTGTTCAAAATGGTACTGTGGTAGTTTTTTGTCATTGTAATTTATTTTATTGGCTACAAAATATAAGAAATTTCGTAGGAAAATAGAGTTAGTAATTACAGAGTAATCCGTAATAGATAATTTTTAATCCTTTTTGGGTAGTTTTGGGATTCATCTTAAATTAATCATAATTTGTAGTATTTATTGCTCAAAATACCCGTATTTGAGAGTTAAATAATTCTCTAACTCTAAATCTTATAAGCCCAAACTATGTCAAAGCACCTACAAAACCAGTATGCAGAGTATCTATTGAAAGACAACATATTATACTTCAACTTCAAACAAAATGTAGAAATAAATTTAGAAGCTGCCCAACAAATAGTGAAGGACAGGATTTTAATCCAAGACGGACAGTCGTATCCGGTATTAAGTGATATCCGGCAACTAAAATTTATAACTAAACCGGCAAGGGAGTACATGGCAAGTGAAGGCACAGTAATGATAAGTGCAATTGCTTTTATCACGGAACCAATTATGGTTTCAGATATCACGGTGAAAGTCTTTATGCGTAAAAACAAACCAACTTTGCCGGCAAAACAAATTTTTACGGATATACCGGAAGCCTTGACATTCCTTAGAAAGTTTGCAATTTAACATTTAATTCAACCATTTCAATAAAATAATCCAGCCGTTAAATTGAGGTTGGTTAAATTTTATTTAACCTCATGAATGTGATAGAAATTACAAAAAAAAGGGTATTTAGAATACAACAAATGTTACTGGAAATGTCTAGCGGTAATTTTTTTTATCACTTGGAACATCTAGGTAATAATGATAGTGTTGAAGGTATTGAAATGGCACTAAATATGTTATCAGAGGAATTACAGGAATGCTTATCTCATGGGCTTTACACAAGTACTAAGGGAACCACCAAACATTTAGTTCAAATGAGCTTTCTTCTTGACACCAATGGCATAGTTCAAATGATAAGCAAGAAAACCTGTATCCTTTTGGGCATTCCTTATCAGGATATTGTAGGGAAACCATTTGAAACTTTTTTGAATGAAGATTCAAAAAAGAAATGGTACGAGAGCTTTCAAGGGCTAAAGCAAGAAACATTGTTTGAGACATCCATAGACCTAGATATTAAGACGAATGAAGAATTAATTATTCCGAATAGCTGTCATATTACTACTTTGAAGGGGGAAGCGGAGATTGAGAGACAAACCTTAGTTACGGTAATATTCCATTCCAAGGTGCGATATGAAATGGAAAAAGACCTAAAAAATCGAGTAATGGAATTGGGAAACGATCCAACGTCCAAAACATCGGAAAAGCCAAAAAAGCGTAATCTAATATTGAGCTCTGGGGACATCAAGAAATTAACTAAGGCTTACGATATAATCGTGAACAATCCAGAAAAAAACCTGCCTAACCTAAAGAAATTTGCGTTACAATTGGGAACCAATGAATTCAAACTGAAATACGGGTTCAAGGAACTTTATGGTACTAGTGTACATCAATTTTTGATAAATGAACGGCTAAGAAAAGTCGTAATCTTGGTGCAATTTAGCGACCTTTCGCTAAACCATATCGCACAATTGTCTGGCTATAAAAGCTATCCCCATTTTTCCCGAACATTTAAAAAGCGGTATGGGTACTCACCTAATTCACTTCGCAAGCGGTCATTGGAAAATAGAACGGATGATATTTTGCGGATAACCTCTGTTACGTTATAATTTAATCAATGGCAGTTTGTGGTTTTTTCACTGTTTTATGTTAATCTAATTTTTTAATGTTCCGTATTATGCTATTCCTTTAAAGGCAAAAAAACGCTAAACTTTAGTGTGGATTTTGAAAACCTATCATTTAGTAAGAACTATCAAATCAAAAAACATTAATCTTGTTGGTAATTCTGCTTCCGAGGGTAATCCTGTAAACTCTTTTTCTTGTTCTTCTGTAGAAAATAAACTTTCAAAACTATTTTTAGCATAATACCTTAATGCTCTCGGTTCATTATAAGAATCTACAACTATAAACCTGCATCCTGTTTTATTAGCACTATCAATAAACCAAGATTTAATAAAATTCATTAATTGTTTACCTGTATTATCTTCTTCTCCTTTAATACTTCTATAATCTTTATGAACCCCTAATCTACCAATAAGTACAGCAGGATAACTACGCATTTGTTTAGGGCGTGGAATACCTTTAGTTACTTTCTTCTTTCTTGCATTAGGTAAATGAGTAGTTTTAATACTATCGTTAGAGATAGTAAAAGCACAAACAATAACAGTTGGGTCGCTATCTAAAGTGAAACAGTAAGTTTTACCCAAAAGTTCCTTAGAATAATTATCTACATCATTAGTGAAAAAATCATTCAAATCTGTGTGGTCGCAATCAAAAAGATTACAACTATCTATTATTTCTTGATTATAAAATTTTAGAGTACAGTTATCACTTAGAAAATCCAAAGCAATATTATTATAAATTAGCTTTAGCTAATATCTTAGCTGCAATTGAAGTTTGCTTAGAAAAATCAACGGAAGACCTCTTAGCAGAATTTTCATCTACTTTAGAAGTAAAATGAGCTGCTGCCTTATCTTTTAAAACCGGTATTGATTTAATTGCTATTGCCATTATTTTTTATAATATAGTGCAAAATTATATAATTTATTTGTTTTAAAACAATATTTGTACCAGAACTTCTATTATCTTCTTTATTATTAGTAGTATAACGAGTTACTATGTTACTTAGTATTAGACTTTCTCTTGCAATTATTTATGCAATATGAATAATAACAGAAGATGTCTTATTTAAAAATGGATTTTACTTCATCATGGATGCGCAAGAAATTCGCCTCCATTTCTGCCTCTGTAATTTCCAAGGGTACAGGTAAGCCACGTTGTATTTTTGGTTTGCGGAATTGCACCCGCTTATCGTTCCCATCTGCAAAAACGATGAACTCCCCTTGTTTAAGTCCGTAAAAAGCGTCAGCCCGTGTCTTGGCAACTTCCCGTTCACTCTCCGTAATCCTCGTATCAAAATTCAACCCATAGCCTTTACTTACGCTTCTGGTTTGTTTTTTTACGATTTCAAAAAAGCGTTCGTAATATTTAGCTGTATCTGGGTCGTTTGCTTTGCCAAAGAACTGATAGGATAAATTGCTTAGAATAGCTTTACTGGCTTTGTCTCCGTACATCATATCATTTTGCACCTTGTCCTGTAATACATAAAGGCAGACAATATTATAGCTCCTTAAAGTGGCAGGAATGCGATGCATATTAAGTAGTCGAATAGTAGAAGCCTCTTCCAATAATACAAAAGAGGGTCTCTGACCCCGTTCACTCATTTGTTTGGTGATCGTATGCATGATGGTTGCGATTACAGGAGAAAGTGACGTTTCTTTTTTAGGATTGTTTATGATCGAAATGATGGCTGGGTTTTCGGGGCTATTAATGTTCAAGGGTACATCATCTGCACATAACACCATAAATATTTTACGGGTACTTATTTTTTTAAAGGCGTTGGCTAGGGTACTACGAACTCCAGCAGTTTGTCTATCTGAATCAACGCCACTAATAAAGGCATCTGCCATCCCTTTTGAAGTGATGTCTGTGCTCAGGAATTGAACGAGTTGTTTAGTGTTCAAATGTTGGTACAATGCAATGAGATGTGGTATGGTACAATAGTCCTTGTAATCTGTTTTTAGTCTCCATATCAACCCTCCGATCAACCCTTCCACGGCATCATTAAAAAAACGGGAAGTCCCCGAACTTCCTGTCTCCCTAAGTTCCAATAAATTCTCTAACAGCACCCGTGAGATTTCATATACGCTCTCCTCGTCCAAAAGGTATTTTGGGGCAATGGGGTTGACGCGGTGATATATGGGTCCAAAAGAGATTATAAAAAAATCCCTATTTCCTTTTTCGAAAAGGGGGTAAACCATTTCGGTAATCTCGAAATTTTTATAGTCATAAATCACACCGCAAAACTCATTTTTTCTAAAATGCTCTAAAAAATTATAAACGGTGCTTTCTGTTTTTCCACTACCGGCAGCGCCAATAATTGAGACACCCCTGCGAATGTTTTGCAATGCAAATTTTGCGCCTTTGATGTTCAGCTCAACACGGTATTTTTTGTCTATATGTGTTGGTTTTTCGTCCTTTCCAAAAAACACGTATAGCAAAATATTTAAAAACAGGAATGGTACTTCAAAATAGAGCAGGATTTTTAAAAAATGCGGTAAGTCTATATAATAGTACAGACCGATGGTCAAACCAACGAAAACCAGAAAGACAATACTAAAGCCATACCGCACAAAACGGATTAAGAGATACGACAGTGCTGTTCCTAGAATAGCGGCAATAATTATAGGTGAGTTTTCCATACTAACGGTTTTTTTAGCATTAAACTCCAATAGAGCCTGAACTCATGGCAGTTTGCACACCTTTTTTTAGTTTCATAATAGCTCTAAATGCCAATTGCGAGAGATTGGTTGGAATGGTAGGAACATTAATACCAGCTTTAAAGAGTAAGGCTCTTGCTGCTTGTTTTTGGTTTGTTGGTAGACCTATGAGCATGGCAAAAAACTTCTTGGGATCTTGTTGGACCATTTTTTTAGCCTTATAGCTCTCCACAAAATTACGGTCATATCCAAAAGTCTTATCGAACGTTTTTTCGGCTGCCTCAAAAAATTTATCTCTATTGAATCCCTGTTTTACCGTTTTACCGTGTAGTTGGGTTTCGGATTCTTTGAACTTTGCACCAGGTGAAAGTATCCTGGTATTGGTTACATCTTTTGTGCTGACGATAATATGTATGTGGGTTTGCATACCATCCTTCTGCATTCCTTGCACGATGCGTTTCCCGTTCTGTTGATGTGGGGCTTCTTTTTCCAGTTTACCAATATTAAGTTTTATGCGCTCAACATTTCCCTTTGCTGCACCGCTTTCAATGTTTCTTATTTCATTTTTAAGCTCAAGTATTTTTGAGGCATAAGGCTGGTTCTTGATGACCTGTTTATCCGTTCCTCTAAACTTGCGTTCATGCTCCAATTTGGCATAGTATTTAATATCGTCCACGGTAACTTTATCATTACGGTGGAATGAGGCGGCATAATCCTTCATCAACTCCCTAGTGTATGCTCTCAACTTTTCGGGGTCGTTGCCAATATATCTCAGCTCCTTGGCACTTGGACTTACCACCAATGAGTAAAACTTGGGATCTGTTTTTTTGAGCTTTGCGGTATTTCCATCAATATCTTTAATCACATGATTAGAGCTGATTTTATCATTGTATTGGTCAAAAAAGTGCTCTTGCAGTTCTTCACTCTTGCCTTCATTTTCTTTCTCCAGATAATTAACAAAATCCGCAACACTACCCCCATAGTTGGGACCGGAATGTTGTTTGGTAATTGCGATGTACATATCTATAATTTTTTAATTATTCTTTTAAATCGTTCTATTTCTTCAGGTGTCAGCTCTAGCTTTAAATATCCTTTTCCGAAACTTGCCTTTACGGGTTTAATGTTTTCAAGCATATATTCAAAATCCTTTTTTAAAGCTTTCATTTTTTCCTCTAATCGTTCATATCTAATTTTTGGAACTGTATGTTCCATCACCTTATTTTCAGATTTCTCTGCCTCAAATTTTTTTTCTACCAACACGGGTTCCTCTTCTTCCAACTTTTCAATAAAGAGGGATTGTAACATGGCGTTGGTGGGTTTGGTCTGGCTCTTTTCAATGTCTCTGATGATAGCGATGGTAGCTTCAGTACGCTTTCTATTTTTCACCACTTCCTGAATGATGCTCCGTTCAAACTTATCGGCTGGAGAAAAGCCATGCCATTCAAAAAAGTCAATGATAACGTTGAGTGTCTCGGAGTGTGTTTTGGCAATTTTCTTGGAAAATTTGCGAAATCTTTTTGCCACTTTAACTCTCAGGTTAATGGTACTGTATTCATATTTATATTTACCCTTGACAATCATTTTGCGCCAAACTTTTTCTGTATTTACGGGCATTCCCAAGCGGTTTGCGCCAAACTTTTCTCATGTCTCAGTTTTCCGAAACTGGCAAAACCCCTGTAAACACAGGGCTTTGCGAAGCAAAATGAATAAGTAGCATCGCTTTAGCGTGCTACCCTCTTGCTTTTCCATTTCGTCACGCTTTAGCGTGACAAAATTCCAAACAACCTGACTAAAAAGTCAGTTGCTTTTTTCGAAATCTGTTTTCAGATTCAAATATCAATTTGATGAATACGGTCCTTTGGAAAGTCAAATCAAAAAGGTGTTGACCGTATTTAAAATATGCTGGTTATCAGCTTTATAAATATATTATTTTTTCTTTTAAAAAAGAAATGTAAAATGCACCCAAATAGTACGTTTTAATGTTAAAGAATATGATTTAGGGAGGAATCAAGAAAATGAAGCGTCAGATTTGGACAGGTCATTGTTGTTTCTGGCGTGAGTTTTTGGCACAAAAACTCACGCCAGAAACATAAACAAAAAAAAGGGCTAAGATGCCCTTATTAATTTCAAAAAGAATTTCTCTTTTTTTGAAAACTTACGTTCACCATCCCGATAAAATTGTTCGGGACACTCGGGAATGCACTTTGTGTAGTTGTCCTCAAAAAGTCTGAAATCTTTTGAGAAAATTCTAAGAATAAAAACGATAAATTTCATAATGTTATAATTTTAGATTAATATTAATTTGCCGCCTTCCCTGTTCTTTTAAAATTTCAGCTCAAAAGGAAACGGAATAAATAGCGAGGTACGAGCGGTTTATGCCGTAGTCTTTTGATGGGAACATTTTAGAAGGACTATATTTCGGTTAATTAGTATGGATAGTAATTTTAGGCTGGAAACCACCATTACAAAAAGTCAAGTCCCCTATTTATTTTTAAGGGTTCAATCCCCTTAAAAATCAAACATTGGGAAATAAATAAGCCCCTTGAAATTACAAGGGACTTATTAAATGTCTCGTGTTTTAAATATTGAACACATATTGATAGCTGTACAGGTTTCGTGTTGCTTCTTCTTCCAATAAAACATCATAGTCCAAATAATGTTCTTTGGCATGGGCTTTAAGGTCATCCCCAAATTGTTGCTCCATATCCCTTTTTGAATCTTGGAGCAAACGTTGTTGGGTTTCGTTATCGAGATTGCTATAATTTAAATAGATCATACTTGCAGTTTTAAATTATAACAAGCCATTATCGGCAAAACTGTAATAGTTCCCATCGGGTGCTATAATCAAATGGTCTAGTACATTGATGTCAAATAATTGAGCTGCTTTTTGTATCTTTTGAGTGAGTTCTTTATCCGCCTCACTCGGTTCTAATTTATATGAAGGATGGTTATGTGAAATAATGACCCCTACAGCCAATGACTTTAAAATGACTGCAAATAGGATCCGAAAATCGACCAATGTTCCTGTAATACCACCAGTGGATAATTCGTAAATACCTTTTACTTTATTGGAGTTATTGAGCAACAATACTTTAAAGGATTCTTGCAGTCCTATGGTGTTTTTGTCCCAATGTTCAAAGAATAATTTTGCAGTGTCAAGTGAAGAGTTGATTTTTGGAGATTTCAATGTACTTGCTTTTTCTTTGTAACTAATCTGTATTTCGTTAACTTTACTTTTCATTGTTTTTCTGTTTAAGAATTAATAATGAAAAGAGGGCAGCAATTTCGACAGAGATGCCCTCTTTCTTTTTTACTTGCTGCTTCTCATTAAAAGGATTTCAGATACCACAACTTCGGTTACATAGCGTTTATTTCCTTCTTTATCGTCATACGACCTAGAGGTCAATTTACCTTCAATGGCAATTTCATCGCCTTTGTCCACATACTTTTCAATGATTTCGGCAGTTTTGCCCCATGCTACAAGCGTATGCCATTGGGTGTCGGTTACTTTTTCGCCATTAGAGTTTTTGTAGTTCTCATTTGTAGCCAATGATACACGGGCTACTTTTTTACCGCTTTCAAGGTCTGTAATTGCAGGTTCTTGCCCTACGTTTCCAATTAACTGTACTTTGTTTTTTAATGTACTCATGCTATAAAATATTTAGATTAATATTTCCCCTATTGCATTTAAACTGAATTAAATTTTAAGGGGTGTTTGTCTGATTTCTTACGTGCATAGCACAATAAAAGAAGTGGGGCTTGTCCAGACTTTTAGGAATAAATCAGGAGTGTCTGCGACGTAGTAAAATCCTTGGATTTTCAAGGAAGTAGAACCCTTATTTATTTCTAAAACTTGTATAGTCTTGACAAGTTCCATAATGGTATTAGAAATTCTTTTGAAACCGTTTGCGAAGGAGCGTACGGGAAGTTAAGCGAGAGAAGTAAATGGGTTCAAATTAGAATTACTTATGCCATGCCTGTTTTTCGATGCCCCGAAAAACAAGTAACAGCTTCTTTTATTATTAACCCCTTAAAATGTTTGAGGCGAAGTCCAAATTTTTAAGCAATATCGAGCAAAGGCATGGAAGCATTTGCCGATATTTCTGTTAATAAAATTTGGACTTTGACTTTCCGATTAATTCTTTTATATACAGGCAATAAGTGCCTTTTTTTTTGATAATGTTCATACTGTACGTTTAACGAACTGCATAAAACCATACAAAACAGAATAAATCCTGTTGGCAACAAGCCCAATAGTTAGCGGTATGATTTAAGAAGGGTTCAATATATGGCGAGGCATCGTATTTTTCTACGGAAAGGTTCAAAAAGAATGACCTTAAAGCATTGCACACTATGCAGATTTTCATCCGTTTCAGTAATCAGCCTTCAATGGTTTTATACCAATAATGAAAAGCCTCCAGATTATGCTTTTTTAATCTGTTCAGAAAGCTATAGTTGCTATCAGTAATCCCCCATGATTTCATATTTGCCGACTTATCGAACCTATCGATACTGGTTTGGTTATTTTCTATTTGTTTGGCAATATAAGAGGTTTTTGCAACAGCAATCTGGGCTTGAGGCTCTCTGAATTTTTCGCCATAGATGAAACTGGTCAGCTGACCAACACCCGATTGCATGGTTCTAAAAGTATCTGCATCGACTTTACCATTAGTACAGAAATTATAAGAACAGCTAATAATATCATCAATAATCACCTGAAAGTTATTTGGGTTCAGTCCCTTGTATGCTAGTTCTCCATGTGCTACTTTGATAAAATTCTCTCTAACACTTTCAAGTGATGGCATTCTATCAAAAATACTTGCTACATCATAAATCTGTTTTAGTACTTCTTTTGGTTTGGTTAATGGAACCCCAGTGGTATTAGGGCCGTATGCTGTTAATTTATCACCTAATAGCGCCCCTAAAGTCGGAGTAGTGACCTTGATAGGCGCTCCTTCTTCCTGAATAAGAAAATGTGAAACATTTGTTTCTTGGGTATCGATATACGGATTGTCTTCAAAAACAATATCCAAAAGAATATTATTGATATCACCTCCTTGTTTAGTAACTGGATTATAGAATAATTTAAAATGTGTTTTTTTGATAGCGGAATTAGCTTTTCGCTTATGTTCTTCCCATCTTATAAAATTAGTAGATGCTATTACTTCGTCTAATATCGTTTCAATATTCTGTTCTTTGTTTTCAATAATAATGTCGATATCAATTGAGAATCGTCTTGGTTCCTGAATCATTAACATGAGAGCCGTGCCTCCCTTGAATATAAAATCGAGATTATTTACCTTCAAAGCTTCCAACATTATTAGTGCACGAATTACCTTTTCAACAATGATTGGGTCGGCATGAAATTCTGAGGTTTTACTATATACCCAATCTGGATGTATGCTTTCAGATAATATCATTGGTTTTTTGCTTTATTGATTAATTGATATACAATAGGCTCTTTTTTTCTTCTATTGGCATACCGAAATAGTTTATCTTCATTTATAGTATTATACGCGAATGCATTTTCTATAATGCTATCTAAATCACGTCCTTGATACGTTGAATACAATTCTCTATCTGCTATAAGGTCAACTATTATTTTTTCAATCGTTGGAATTTGCACTTTTCCTATTTTTTGGAGTGGCGAATCTGTTACTAGATTTTTAATTATTATTACAGGTTCGTTACTTTTTGCGTATTTATTCAATATGTCCTTTTGTGGGTTAATGAAGACATTGTTATATGTTTCTGAAAGAAAATAGAAAACATTGTCCTCTGAACCCTTTTCTACTTCTATTATCGTTTCGTATGCCCCTGGAATGTGCAGCATCCATTGTACTAGCCATTGTGTTGACCAAATGCAGGTATCCAAAAACGGATATTCCTCTTTCAGTTTTAAATACAAAGATTCGTTTTCATCTGATATGAACGGCTCAAATGCTTTCTGCTTACCTAGTTTGTATTTACCTCTTCCTATACGTTGTATTACGCCTTTATCAACAAGTGTATAAATACGCCATTTAACCGTTGTCTTTTTAACCTTATCATCAAACTTTCTATAAAAGGATACTATATCATTTACTGATATTGGGGCAACTTGTTTAAAATGGCTTTTAAAGTTTTCTATATGTAGTTTTCTTGTATTGATATTGTAATTATTTGATGTAAAGATACAAAACTATCTTTCGTCACTAAATAAGGTTTAGTGCCGAAAGTCAGTTAAGTGTTATATAACTGAAGGAGCAGCTTCTTTTATATACAGAATGTTGGTGTCTTTTTTATTTGAATAATGTTTGTCTGTTTACATTTAAAGTACAGAGCAAAGCGGACTTAATACGCAATTTTGGACTGAGAATGAAGGGGAAAAATTGTGGATTGTGTCCAAGACTTTTGTAATGAAGCTCTTTTCCCGAAATGGAGTACAACGAAATGCAGTGGAAATGTGCTGAATGGTAATGAACTCCTTAACAGTTCCGATAATTTCAATTTTTGGTAAAGGTTTTGTAGATGAATTTAAGGTTCTTGACTTCCCAACCTTAAAGCGTATGTTTTTTTATGGTTTATAGGATTCAAGAATCATTATAATACTGTCTAACTCGAAGTATAGTGTGTTTGCCAATTCACCTGTAGCATTATCTGCTAATTCTTTTACTCTTTCATATTCCGTTTCATAGTGTTTTAGATGTTCGGTAGTTCCATCTTTAAAATCGGTATGAATTACGATTGATTCTCTTTTTTTAGAGGTTGCTATTTCAGGTATAACGCTATCCGCACCTAACAGGTCTTTTCTGCATTTAACGAGAACATCTTTTACGGTTTGCCAATGTTTTAGCATACTGTTTTTTTCCTCTTTGTTCGCCTTTCTATTCCAAAAAGCCAGACCACTTTCTGCAATTAAAATTTCATTTGTAAAATAGTCTTTCAATTCTTTGACTGTAATTGTTTCTTTTTTTTGCATGTTATACGATTTTAAGTTTTTCATGCAATGGTTAAAAAGGCAAACAATTAAATAAACAAGGAGCGCAGCGAAATTGAGTTTTAATTTTTGGCTTTTCATTTGCAAAAGAAAAACTAAATCTTCATGCATATTAAACAGCGGTAGGGCAATGTTTTGTACAGAATTTACAACTATTCATCACATCTCTATTTCTGCGTTAAGGATTGCAACGGCATCCTTTTTAGCATAGAATGCCCTAAAGGGCATTTTGTACTAAAAAGATATAGTGTAAAGCCTGACCCTTTTTCGGGGTAACGCCCAAATAATCAAGAATAAAAAGTGTTTATTTTTGTAAATTTCAATGTTAGAAATCGAGTAAGGGATATCATTGTCTAGGCAAAAGCTCATTACCACGAACACTAATCATTATGTTTTTTTTGATGTTTGGAAAACTAAATAGTGCCTTCTATGACGTAAATATCATGGTCTATACAATAGTGTTTGGCTTTGTTGTAAGCTTCTTGACCTGTCTTAAAAACCAAGGTCGGATTAGAACTACCATATATTGTAATTGTTATTTGCCAGAAGCGAATGTTATTCTCGGCACAAAAGTTCGATAGCCTAGCATACTTTTCTTTTTCATCTTCGACAATCAGTGCAGGATAGATGGCACCCAATCCTGGATTAAAATATTTAAGTCTTCCTTTTTTTAGAAGTTCTATATATTCTTCTAAAGAGTCAAATACAATAATTTCCTCTACCCCCAGATTCTTACCAGACTTTCTATACGATTCCGTAAAATGGAAATTCCTTTCTAATGTGTTCCTAGTTACAAATAGAAAGGAACTGTTAACGATAATTTTTACTTTGTTTTTCATGATATAAATTTTAGTTAAACAAATGTTTTGCGGTGCTTACACATGTTTAAAATTTCATCTCAAATTGGAGCTTGGTAATTTAGCGAGTGTCTGCGACGTAGTAAAATCCTTGGATTTTCAAGGACGTAGATACCTCAATTGCTAAGTCTATTTTGAAGGGAATATTTTATGGGTGTATTTTTGGAAAGCAGTTGATTAATAAACACACCCTAAATATACTAGGTATTAAATACTGCTACTACTCTTTTTTAAACTTCTGCTGCGCAAACTTTCTAAGTTTTTTACATAGCCCTTGGTGAAGTATTATATAAATAGCATCATCAATGGAGACACTTGTGAGCCATTCTTCAGCGTCCTCTTTAGGCAACTCGCTCTTATCTGAGACTTTATAGACCATATAATCAAAGCATTCAGAAGCCATAAGGGTTTCAATAGATTGCTTGTAGAGTTTAAGTGATTTTTTATTGAGACATAAAATACTTGTAGTATTTCCCATAATAATATTAGGATTTTTTCACAAGTTAGAGTAGTAATAATCGGGGGTAAACTTACAAAATAATAACGTTCTACGATACTTTAAAAAGCCTATTATTATTTTATGGAGGATAAATAATATTTTATCGTTGAAATGCAATTAATAGTAATAAATAGTAAAAATCACTACAAATTCTTACAGAATATTATCTATTCTTCATACATTTGTTACCGTTGTGTATTCAAATACTGGCTTTTAAAAGTCAGATTAACATCCTTAACTCTAACTTCATACGGGATGAATACATAATTATTAATCCTTTATTTTAATTATTTAAGCTACCCTTTTCGCTATATATTATGCGAAACATCAATCAACAATTCACGTCATATTCTGGAGTGAAAAGGGATGAGGGAGTTATATAATAATTAGAAAAACCTAGGATTAATTTTAATAGTACTTATACGAGGTTCTGGTAAAATCCCTGCTGTTTATAGTTATAAATAGACTCTGCTAGAACCGAGTATAAGGTTACCAAAAAAAAAATCTAAGGTGAATTTATCAAAAGAAGAAATCATTCAATTTTTAGCACACATTATGATTAGCCAGGCGCTCTCAATGTTTCTATGGTTCGTGGCTGACATTACTATTTTCTTTCATTTTTTTGCTTTTTTCATTATGGCAATAGATTTTATTGAAATAAAATTAAAAATTAAACATAGTAAGAGCGATTCACCAATTCGTTAATAATAAGCCTATAACAGAGAGTTCACGCGATATTTTAATTTACCAATATTTATAATAGAATCCCCAATGAAAAGAGGTAAAAAATTTACGTCAAAGTATTTCAAGAAACTTTTTGAAAGTTTGCACCCACAACTATGTGTGTTCGCAAATAGGTATCTCAACGATATCGATATTTCAAAAGACGTTGTACAGGAAGTTTTTATTAAAGTATGGGAGGATAAACCTATTTTTGAAAACGAAAACCACGCCACAGGTTATTTTTATAAGTCTGTTAAAAATAAATGCCTTAATTATTTAAAGAGTGCCTTATTTAAGGATTCAAAACGCTCTGAACGAATAATCCACGAAATATATTTGACGGAAGAATTCTTTATGGCCGAAGCCGTGATTATTGAGACAACTGTTATAATAAAAAAAGCCGTCGATGCATTACCAGAGAAGGCCCAAAGAGTTATCCAATTGAGTATGGAGAATTACACAAATCAACAAATAGCAGAAGATTTAAAAATATCTATTAATACAGTCAAGGACCATAAAAAAGTGGCTTACATTAAACTAAGACAGCATTTAAGTTATTTGGAAATAGTATGATAAACAAGTAAAAAATCCTTCTGATACAATTTATAATCCCTATGAGGTAATTTTTTGAGTAAGTAATCTCTGATATTTACAAAAAAAAATGAAAACCTATGTCAACTTCAAAAATTGAAACCGACCTATCAGATTGTAAAGAAAACTTTGATGATTTATATGCATTACTATGTCTTTCTGCACACAAGCACCTCCAAAATTTAGAGTTATCAGAGCGTATTGTGCAAGAAGTTTATCTGGATGTTGTTAAAGACGAAATAACATTTAAAAACGAGAATATTGCTACTAGGTATTTTTACAATACAGTAGAAATTAAATGTAAGGCATATATAAGGAATAACACTATTGTACAACTACGCGTAATTTCAAAATCAGAGCTTCAGGAAATTGAAAAGCATTTTATGACCAAAGAAGACGTGATTATTGTTAATCCCAAATTAATAGAAATGGCTCTCAATACACTGCCAATAGACCTAGCCAATAAAATGAGAATAAGTATTGGTGATTATTCATCAAAGTAAATTATACCCTTTTTTTATACTAATTATTGCAATACGGAAAGCAAAGAATACGTTACCCTGGTATTGCAAATAAGCATTTGGTTAAAAATATTCATGTCTAAATTTTTTCCAACCTGCAATAAACGTCCATTCATATTCCAATGGGTTAACTTCTTTATATTTTTTGTGAAACTTATCAGAATCAGTACATTCTATAATAAAAGCAATACTTGAACCTGCACTATAATAGGCAATTATGCCTCCTGCTGCTGCTATTGTTTCATAATGAATAGATAGGTCATCTAGGAAATTAGGATAGTTATAAATAATGGCACAGAACATTTATTTTTACAATTTTAAAAATAGAAGGGTTTTCAAATTTCAATACAGGTATAAAAGTATCAAGGGAAAGGTGAAATACTTTCACCTTTCCCTTTTTGTAGAAGAACAATATAATCATAATCAAGAACTTTTTTTTCGCTGTTCATTATTAGTGAATTCTTGTCTGACTAAAACATCATAAATTGAAATAGCGAAATTGATTATTATTGTCTTTCTTAGATACTTCAAGAGAGAGTCATCAACAACTACTTTGTAAGTTAGGAGCTTCTTTATTTTCTGTAAAATTTAAAATTGGTGTTAATAGTGCTAAACAAATATTAATACAAAAGAAGTCTTATAGTGGGTGGTGAAAAAATTATTATTTTATCAAAAATCTTTTTTACCCACCCGCTTTAACAAAACAGTTGTAATAACATCGAGTAGAAAGCCTGACGATAAAACTTCCTTGTCGTTGTAAATAAACATTGACCTGATCTAATCTAATATTTACAGCAGGGGCAAGGTGGTTTTATAAATAAAGTACTTAATACTAGTTGATTGTAAGCTAAAAAATTAAGCTACCCTAATATTGTATAAGTGCTTGGTTAAATCGCTTTTACATTGGGTAACAGGGTAGCTTATTACATGAAGCAATTGCAGAATGATTTTTAAATACCATCTATGAAAACTAGTATTATATTAATTATAAGCCTACTCTATTTAAATGGATATTCTCAAAAAACTCACGACAAAAAAAATGCAAATAAAGATTGGAAAGCGATAATACGTGTCATGTTTGATTTACGCAAAAACTGTAAAGAAGAAACAAAATCAAGATTACTTATATATAATGACTCGTTGTTACAAAAGGCAGCACAATTACTAGAAACCTTTTGGGAAAATTACCCAAAAGACAAAAGGTGTAAATGTGATTATAAATTGTTTCCTAGTAATTTGGGTGGGCTCTATATTTTACCACAAATAGGGAAACGGCAAAGAAAAGCGCCTCATTAAATCCCTTTAAGACAAGCTTCTATCCCTAAGAAATAATTATTTATGACCAACTTTGTTATAGAGAATAATAAAAAAGGAAATGCAGTATTTCTTGTTATTTTCTAATATAGATATTTAAAAATGAAGAGGCATCTATTTAAGATGTCTCTTTTTTTATCCAAAAAACAAAAGGTAATGCTATGTATAATGATGGTATTGATGAAAAGCGGTTCAAACAAATTTGCAATACGCTTATGGAGTTTGCAAGCGGACATTTAGCTTCAAGGGTTGAAGAAAGCGATAAAAACGATGAGATAGAAAAACTTGTACGGGCTATTAATAATACTTTGGAGAAAGTAAGTTCATCTTTTCACCACCAAGGATTTGCAAATCATGGTGAGAACTATAATTACAATATTCAATTATTCTTTTTACTAAATAACGATGATAGTATTGTGTCATGTAGCCCTGCTGTAAAAAAATTATTGGCTTTTAATGACCATGAACTAAACGCAAAACCTTTTCCTTACTTTTTGACGAAGGAATCAAAATTAGATTGGCATCAAGTAAAGTCTCAGTTGGAGCAGACTCCAAATACATCTGTTTTACTTTTTTTTAAAACAAAACAAGGGGCAGTTTTAAAAATGAATTGCTTGGTTGACAAAGCTTTTGGTAAAAGCGGTTCTGAAGGAATAATGGTTACGGCTATTAAAATGGAAAAACAAAGCGATAAAGTAATTAGGGAATTAAAAGCAAAAGTAGCTATAGCTAATACAAATTGCAATAAGCTTGGGGTAGGTAATGAAAAACCAAAAAAACCACCTTATGTACCTAAAATAGACGATAAAGAAAAGTTCGCCAAAGTTTGTGAATATTTACAAAAAAATTGGGATCGCCCTTATCCCCCAATAAAAGATTTGGTTGCATTGGCAGGAACTACAGAGCACCGTTTAAGGTATGGCTTTATGCAAGTATATGGTCAAAGTCCCTATAAATACTTGCAAGCCCAACGTTTAATCAAGGCAATGCAGCTTGTAAAAAATAGCAATATATCTTTAAAAATAATCGCAATAAAGGCGGGTTTTAATGATCTTTCCAATTTTTCAATTGCGTTTAAAAAAGAATTTAAAAAGCCACCTTTTGATATAAGATATAAGAAACAGACACACAATGCTAAAGGAAGTACTTGATACAATTTTATTGAGCACTGGTGGGAATAAATTTGGAGACTAAAGTTTTTAATTAATAGTATAAATGCAATGGGAAGTTTGTTAGACTTCAGAAATAATGAGCAACAAGCGAAAGTGCCAAGCGCAGCTTGAAGCATGTAGCTTTTAAAGCGAATGGTGTGTAGCAATTACCTAATGTCTGGCTTTATTTTTTTTGGTTCGTTTTTTTATTTAAGAAAAAAATGAACATAAATAATAAAAATAAACTCCTATTTAAATTTCACACCACTTCATTATACACATAATCCCTCTAGTACAATAAACACTCCTTTATAATTAACTAGAACTTCCTATTTTATAGATGTAACAGTCTGTAAATTAATTATTTATAATCCTTTTAAAACAATAAACGCTCCTTTAAAGAACAGTTTACTTCTCTAATTTTGGAGTATTGAAAGTTAACTGGTTATAAAACACTTGCAAACTTCAATGTAAACGATAAAACAAGTTCAACCTAAAATATAGTATCATGAAAAACTCAAAGAAATTCAAAATTATGCCAATGTTCATTGCTCTATTATTTGCAGTACTAAGCCTTTTTGCTTTTGACAATAATAAAGTAATAGTAGAAAAAGAAGGTATTGTAATGGGTTGGACTACGACTGTTGCGAGTATTTGTGACGAGCAGTATGTTGTAGACTGTAGTACTACAGGGTCAATTGAATGTGAAAATTTTGATGGGGAAAGTTTATATGAAAAAAACGGAGCTAATCAATGTATTTATCAGCTTTATAAACCTTACTAAGGTATTATTTAAGCTGCTTTTAAAAGACAAATAATGATATGAACACCTTTCTTAAAATTAGTGATTTATCTATGAAAGCAAATTTTAAAAATATAACTGTAGAAATTATTTGCATATTGTATGCCATTCTCTTTTTCTACGCCGCTTTAAGTAAAGCAATGGATTACCAAAAATTTCAAGTGCAATTGGGGCAATCCCCCATTTTATCTGCTTATGCCGATTGGATTGCTTTTCTTGTTCCTGCTATTGAGCTTATTCTGGTCATCCTATTATTCATTGTTCCTTTGCGGTTATTTGCCCTTTTTGCCTCCTTTTTCTTGATGGTCATGTTCACCGCCTACATCATTATCATTTTAAATTTTAGTGCTTTTGTGCCTTGTTCTTGTGGTGGGATTCTGGAAAAAATGGGTTGGACGGAGCACCTCATTTTTAATATTGTATTTATAATGCTTGCAGGAGTGGCTATCTGGCTATTAAACAACCAGAAGTACAAAAGTAATTTAAAATTTGTTACAGCATGAAGCCAAAAAAAATAGCTCTAATATTTCTATTAGGTACGTTAATGAGTATTGCCTTTATGGTAGGTGTTTTTCTGCTCTCAGAAGATATGATACACCGTCAAAGAGATGTGTTTATAAGACGCTACCCACATCATCCAGCAAATAAGGAAAATGCCTTTGACCTAGGGTTTAAATCGTACTACATCGCTGGTGTTGGTGATGGTAAAATTTATTTGGGAAATAAAACGGCTCCTGGGCATTTGGTAGAAGTTGATACCATGTTAACCGATACAACGCATATTAAAATACGTTTGGATGACACTGATTTACCGTTTCGTTCTCCCCAAGTAAGGGTCAATCCTCCTGATTTTTATGTGTTTGACGGTCAAGTACCCTGTATTTTTAAAGGGAACACTAGAGATTGGAAAGGATCTCTTATGATGAAAGATGACGCTTATTTTTCGTTTGCTGAACCCATCGACACTACTTCTGTGGTATTCCGTGCAATAAGCTCCAGTACCAATGAGAAAATTTTAGGAAAATTTACCGTGAGTGATTCTGTAACCGTGAGTTTAACTGCCGATTTGTTACAAAAACAAATTGATGGGATATTTTGCACCGATGGTAAACTCTTGTTTGGTAAAGAATTAAACAAGTTGATTTACGTTTATTTTTATCGCAATCAATTTGTTGTTGCCGATACCGATTTAAAGCTAGATTATATTGGGAAAACTATTGATACCATTAGTAAGGCACAAATAAATGTAGCTGCTATAGATTCTGAAAAATCAACGACTTTAACATCTGGGGCTTTGATAGTAAACAAACATAGCTGCGTGTATAATAACTATTTGTTTATAAACTCAAACATGTTGGGGAAATATGAAGATGAAGACATGTTAAAACATGCATCGATTATTGATGTGTACGACATAAACAAGAACACCTATGAGTTTAGTTTCTATCTCTATAACTATAAAACAAAGAAGGCAAGAAGCTTTCAGGTATATGGAAACTTATTAATCGCTATGGCAGATAACTATATAGTAACACATAAACTAAGATCAAACCAATTTAAAGGAATGAAAATCAATGAGGTAACTAATATTAATTAACTATAAAATAAGAAAAATAATATGAGAAACTATTACAATACTGATCAGTATCAGGGATAAGACCGAAAACCTGTAAAAAGAGTAGGTCATTTTTTAATAACTTTTAAATTTTAATATCATGAAAAAATTCAAATTATTTTCGTTCGCATTAACTTTAAGTATTGCTTTATTAGCATCATTCGCATTTACCCCTAACACTGTGGTTGAGGATGATCCTTTTATAACAGCATGGACAATTATATTGCCTGATACTTGTGACGAATCGGATGAAGTAGAATGTACTATTAACTCAGCAAGTGCTATTAATTGTAAAAATTTTGAAGGCAATGTTGTATTTAAGAAAAACGGAACTGGTGAATGTACGGTATCGCTATATAAGCCTGTTCAACCATAATTAAATCTTATAAATTTAATTAAAAAAAGGTGTCTTTTATAGACACCTTTTGTTTGTCTTTATTTCTTAAGGTTGCCTATTAAAATCCAGAGCTTCGGTTTTTCTCCTTTCAGTTTATAATCAAACCAGTGCATTATTTTTTTGCTTAAATCTATTTGGTCAATAGGATTTCGAAGTGTATGAAAGCCATTTGGATACACCAGAAATTTATGTGGTTTTCCTAGTCGTCGCATGGCGCTGTACAATTCTATACTCTGTGAAATATTAACCCTTCCGTCCTTTTCTCCATGCCAAGACAACAAAGAGCTATTTATCTTATTAAGGTTGTGTATTGGGGAGTTTCGTAAATAGGCATCAGGATACTGATAAAAAGAACCTGTAAATCGCATTTGGTAGTTTTCAAAATATTCTGCATCTGAATAATCATTATGATAGATTCCCAAATACATACTTACTAAATCTACAGGTGCCGAACCAGCAACCCCTGTTGCAAATAAATCTGTTTGGGTGAGGATAAATGTGGTTTCATAACCTCCAAAAGAATGCCCTATTAATCCAATGTTTTCATTTTCAATAAATCCAAGCTCTAAAACTTTATCTACCGCATTAGTCACACATTTTGTTGCAGAAATACCGGGTTCATTATATTCATACGTAATATCGGGATATAAGACAAAATAATCATTAGTAGTATAATTAGTAGGATTAAACCCATAGCTTATTTCAAACGACGGATTTACATACTTGTGGAGTTCCTGAGACATTTTTTCATAAATATATGTGATCATCGGATACTTTTTGCCCACTTGGTAATTTGCTGGGTAAAACAACACCCCTTGTAAAGGGTCTCTATTGATTCCTAAATATTTAATTAATTCAGACCTTCCCCAAGTAAAATTGTAATGCTGAGGATTGCTTTGAACAATTTCCGTTTTTTGATCTTCTGAATACCGCACCAACTTTGGAGGCATATCAAAGTCTTGTTCCCTAACGATATACGTGTCATTGTTTTTTGCTTTTTTTAATTTATCGATGTGTTTATCTGCATACATGATGTTGTGAACCCCTTTTTTGATATTCCAACTAGCATATCCAGACTTTTTTGTGTTTTCCCCATATATGCTAAATATAAGCTCTTCATTTAAGTTAAAGGAATTGCTTTTAAAAAAGGAATGATCCTTATACTTTCTATTAGTGTATTGTTTATCATAAATTCGGTATCTTTTTTTTAAGTCTCTGCCATTGGTGAGTCTTTCTTGTCTTTTTCCATCTGGTGAGATACGCCAAATATCAAATTGGTCATATATTAAATTGGCATTATTATTTTCCGTCCAACCAGGATTTCCATAAGGTTTCGGAAATCTTACACCTGTACTCTTTAGTCGATAGGTTGGATATGGCAAATTTTTAGTTATATTGGTATGAGTCTTCTTTTTAATATCATACACCCACCAATGTTTGTTTTTAAAGTAGCTGATATAATGTCCTTTTGAAGCGTATAAAGTGTGATTAGCTCTGTTAAGCTGCTTCTCCAAGAACAATTCTTTTTTACCCGTTGTAAGGTCTGTGATGAAGATATCAATATAGTCATCCACATACTTAAAGATTGGTCTGTATTGCTGGGGACGACATGTTAAGATGTACCTAGAGCTTCCTGATAACACCTTTTCTTCTTGGTTTATTATTTGCATAAATGCATTGGTGAAAGGGTCCCAAATAGAAAGTAAAGGCTCTACTGGACATTCTTCAGCATTTTTTAATTTAGGGTAAATTTCTTTGTCTTTCCAACTCCAGACTTGAACATTTGATTTTGAAGTTATATTTTTAAGTTTTTTATTCTCTTCTTCATCTGAAATATAGGGAGCTATACAAAAAAACACTTTTGGCGAATCCTCATAAATCAGGAATTTTGAAAAACGAGAACCAGAAACGTACATCTGTTTAGGGAATTCCTTATTAACTCGTGGATTAAAACTATACAATGTCTCTTTATGATAATGGTGCACCATATGGCTATCTTCCTTAAATGTTTCTTCTTTAAATGCTTCCATAAAAGCAAAGGATTTCCGATTTTCATCCCATATTAAACGATGATAATAATTAATTGGATTGCTCGCTATTATCTTTGGGGGTTCATTTGTTTTTTTTAAATTCATTAAGGCAACGAAGTAGGAAGTCTCATTTTTTACAATATAGACCAGAGTCTCATTTTCGTTGAAGCCATATTCCGAAACATTTTTTATTTCATGGGAAGTTCCTTTTATAAGGTCTACTATTAATAGGCTGTGTTGTTTTGTTTCTTTTACGCTTTCGTCTTTACCTATATGAACCGCTAAGTAATGACCGCTTGCTGAAAACACGAAATTTATTGCCTCTTGTATTTCAGTTTTGAATCCTGTGTTTAAATTAATATAGCCAACACTTTTACTCTTTCCCCTAACTTTATAACAAAAATATTTGGAATTAGTGGAGAATGTCCCGCTATGATGTGCATTGGGGATTTTATAGATTACATTAGCCTTTGTGTTTTTCACAAACAAGGTATCTTTATCGGTAGCATATTTTATAGTGTAAGAAACCCACTCCCCATTGTTTGATATTTTTCTAAGAAATACAGATTCCCATAACAGATAATCTTCTGGAGTTAATTGTTTTTTTTGATCGTTATTTTCTTCTATTGTTAGTGAAACCTGCCCATAAGATGAGCAGGGAACGACTAATTCACATATCACTAAACAAATAAATAAAATACTTTTTTTTAAATATAAAATTGAGTAATTAGTCTTATTACTTTCTGTTACCATATATAAATATTGTAATTATCAAAGATGTAAACCCAGAGTTAAGTACCTCTGGGAATACTCACATTATGCCATAAAAGAATATCTCTAACAAATTAATCTATGGCTCCAAAAGTCAATTTAAATTTATTAAGTACTAATGCAGGATTCTCTCAATACCCAGGATTTTGAGGTAATAAATTTGAATTCACCAAAATCTCTTCTTCAGGAATGGGGAACAAAGCATCAGTAGTATTCCAACCTGGTTTCACAAGGCTTAATACGGCATCCGCTTTTCCCATACGTTTCAAATCAAAAAAACGGTGTCCTTTTTCAACAAAAAATTCTACTTGTCTTTCGTGCAAAATGGCATCCAATAAATCATTCGTAGTTGCAGCAGTTGTATTCCCTAAACCTGCACGAGTTCTAATCACGTTTAAATCTGATTGTGCACCTACAATATCGTTAAGCATAGCTCTTGCCTCAGCACGAATTAAGTATTGTTCTGCTAATCGAAACTGTTTTGAATATTCCACAGAAGTACCTGTGTTTCCTTGTGCTTTATATTTAAAAACATGATACCAGGTATCAGTGCCATCAGTAACAGTACCTACCCAATTTGTAAATCGGTTGTCTCCAGGTTCAAAACCATCAATTAATGTATTTGTTAATGCAGTAAGAGGTGGTGGTCCGGAAACAAAAATATAGACACTTGCTTCATTGGTATTAAGTCCATTTACAAGAGGTTTGAATTGCCAAATGGTTGATCTACTTTCTTTTAAAAAGACTTTGCTTAGGTCAGTTTCCCATGTGTATACTCCAGTATTACCTACAAGCAGACTGCTTTCCTGTTCCGCATTTTCCCAGTCCTCATGGTATAGATATACTCTTGATAATAAAGCTGATACAACCCCGCTATTTGGGCGTGTTCGTTCTCCAGAAATATATACATTACTTAATAATCCCTTAGCCGTTAATAAGTCCGTAATTATTTTTTGATATACCTCTGCTACAGACATTTTAGAAGCTTGGGTGTTTTCTTGAAAATTAGAAGTTGCTATATAAGGGATGTCTCCAAAAAGATTCGTCAAATAAAAATGCATTAAGGCACGGCTAAACAACGCTTCCCCTATTAATTGGTCTTTGTTCTCCTGTGGAATTTCTGTTGAATTGTTCACTCTTTCTATGACCGCATTAGCAGCATATATGAGGTTGTATGTATTACCCCATGTTGACAAGACTCCTGAATTAAGGGGGTCAAGCGCATTATCATAATAATGGCTATTCCCAAAGCTTTCTAATTCGTCCGCATAATGTGCCAGTGTCCCTGTAATACTAATAGTAGTGCCATCAAATAAACCATCAAGGCGTAATCCTGCATAAATATTAACCAACGCTGCTGTAGCAGTACTAGTGTTTTTAAATACTGCTTCTCCCGTTATTTGATTGCTGGGAGGCTCTACCTCCAAAAAACTCTCACAAGAAAATAGAGCAATGTTACATCCTATAAGAAGTATTAAACTTAATTTAACCATTGGCTTTACTTTAGTAAAATTGGTTTTTGATTTTATATGTTTAAAATAATTTTTCATGTGTTTATATTTAGAAAGTAAATTGAGCTCCTAATGTTATGGTTTTTAGGGTAGGTAATATGCTATTCAGCGTTTCCGGGTCTAGTCCAAAATAATCTGTAATAGTCAATAAATTTTGACCTTGCAAGTAGAGTTTTGTTTTAAAACCTTTCGTCCACTCTTCTGAAAGTGTATAGGACAGTGAAACATTTTTTAAACGCATAAAGGAGGCATCAGTAATAGCACGATTGCTAAATGAGTAATTCCTAAGCCCTGTTCTGGCATCCCGATTTCGTCCCGTAGTATATCTTTGAATTGTAGCCCTATCCGCAGGAACTTGCCATCTATTCTGAAAGAAGGTAATTGGAAGGTTATTACGAGTGCCAGGGTTTACCCCAGAGGGCACATAATTAGAGCCTTCTTGTTTAACAAACTGAAACAAAAAATCAAATTGAAAACCTTTATAGGTAAAATCACTGAATATCCCCCCATAATATTCAGGATCTAATGACTTTATAATTTGTTGATCATCAGAATTAATGGCTCCATCATCATTAAAATCTGTAAACGTATATACTCCTGTTTCTGGATCTACCCCTGAATACTCATACACTTTTCTGATATTAATAGGTTCTCCAATAACAAGACTATTTCTATAAACATCTGACTGTTCTAAATTCGGAAATGCAATTAGTTTATTTTTAGGGATGGTGATATTAAATCCAGACTTCCAAGTAAAATCTCCTTTTTGAATATTTATGGTATTCAATTCAAATTCAAATCCAGTATTTTGAACGGTTGCTGGGAAATTTGATATAATAGAGGTAAACCCTGTTAATCTTGACAAGGGTAAGCCCACTAATTGGTTGGAAGATCTATTATGGTAATATGCCGTATTTAATAAAACACGGTCATTCCATAAACCTAAATCCAAAGCAAACTCCAGTTTTTTATTAACTTCCCATGCAAAATTAGCATTAAATAGTTGCGTAGGAAAAAGGGTTGTTATACCATCATAATTAGCGTCTGACAGGGAATAGCTATCCAAATACCGATAATCTCCTATCTGGTCACTACCCGTTGAGCCATAACTTGCTCTTAACTTTCCAAAACTTAAAAAAGTACTATCCTTAAATAAATTCTCTTCAGAAAACAACCATGCAGCACCTACTGCCACAAAATCGGCAAATTGTTTACCAGTACCAAAACGGCTGGAACCATCACGTCGCCCAGTGATATTTAAAATATATTTTCCATCATACTTATAATTAATCCGCCCAAAAAAAGCAGTATAACGATACATTGAATTTGAACCATCTAATATTAATATGTTTGATGCTGCCTTAATGTTGGTAATTAAACTATTGTCCGGAAACCCAGAACCACGTATTACAAGACTTTCACTTGTACTTTCTTGAAATGTTGCTCCAACCAATAGGTCTAGAACTCCCTTGCCAAATGCCTTCTTCCAGCTGAGTTGGGGTTCAATAATCCAAGACGCTCTAGCAGTATTGTTAAGTTTGATGCTTGAAAATTCACTACCACGACCAAATGCAGGATTCAACAATGTTGAAGGGATAAGTATTGATTCATCAAAATTAACAGTATTATAGCCCAAATTAGTTTTAAGTGTTAATCCTTTCACTAATTCATATTCCAGCCCTACATTAGAGATTAAATTCTTTGTTTTACCTAAATAGGTTTGTTCCAATAACCTAAAGGGGTTCTCATTAAAATTCTCCCAATTCAAATTACCGGCATCATCATATAATGCCGGTGCATTTGGAGATAAGCTTAAAGCTGTCCTTGTGAAGTCTGCTCCTACGTTATTATTTTTATCTGCCACATAGCTTACACTACCATTGAACTTAAATTTGTTATTAGAGGATTGGTGGTTAATTTTTAGGTGTGACGATATTTTTTGATAATCAAAATCCCCGGGGAACACGGTTGTTTCGTTGTAATAACCCCCACTGAATAAAAATTGTGTGTTTTCATTTCCTCCAGAAAGGGACGTTTGAATATTATTGGTATATGCTGTACCACCAATTAACTCCTCTTGCCAGTCGGTATAGCGATTTTGATCCCAAAGTAAAAGATCGCGCACAGAACTGCCCGAAATCGTTCTATTATCAAGGGCATACGCCTCACGTCTCATTTCCAAATACTGTTCCGTATTCATTAAATCCATAGTATTCGTAACGGCACTAAAACCAGAATACATGTTAACATCTAACGTGGTTTTCCCAGCCTTGCCTTTTTTGGTGGTAATTAAGACCACACCGTTTGCGCCTCTGGAACCATAAATAGCGGTAGCATCAGCATCTTTTAATACTTCTATACTTTCTATATCAGCTGGATTGATACTATTCAATGGGCTTGCTCCTTGAGAAGGACTGAAAAGATTTCCAGAAACAAAGTTACTGTTGGCTGATTGTGTAGAGAAGGGCATCCCGTCTATAATAACTAATGGGTCGTTACCCTCTCTACGTAAACTATTTCGCCCTCTTATTTTAATTTTAAAGCCCCCGCCAGCTATTCCCGAGCTTTGTATGATTTGTACACCGGGCATTCTGGCGTGTAAGGTTGCTAGTGGATTGGATACGGGTTGTTTTGCTATGGCTTTGGCATCTACTCTAGAAATGCTTCCTGTTGCTTCTCTTTTAGGGACTTTATAATAACCTGCATTTAACACTACTTCATCTAGTTCGCTTACTGCCTCCTGCATAATAACATTAAGAACAGTCTGGTTGCCAACTATAATTTCTTTTGTTGCAAAACCCAAACTAGAAAATACCAAAACACTTTCGATACTATCTACCATAATGCTATACTTACCGCTAAAATCTGTAGTAGTTCCTTTATTGGTGCCAGAAATACGAACCGTAACGCCTACAAGGGGTAAATCGGCTTCATCTGTCACCCTACCTGTGACCTTTATGAGGTCTTCGGGAGGGACAGATACTATTTTTTTAGAAACAATAATAGTATTGTTTTCTTGAAGCTCAAACCTATAAATTTTAGAAGAGAGGTTCTCTCGTAGTAGTTTGCTAGTTTTTATTTTTCCCTTTTTTAATTGGGCTTTGGGGGCATTATCAAAAAGCCCTGTTTTATACAGAAATTTATATTCTGTTTGTAGTTTTATAATTTCAAAAATTTCATCAATGGTAACGATTTTATCGGCATCTATAGTAACTGTACTGTTTTGCCCAATTACATTTTTCGGTGCAAAACTAAGAACGGTAGTACAACAAAGAAGGATAAACATTCTCATGATAAAACGTAGGAATATTTGCCCTTTTGGGTTAGGGAGGATTAATTTAATTTTCATAAATTTGTCGCGTTAGTTGGTTTATTAATCAATTAATGTTCAAGGGAAAAGAAACGAGCAACACTTTCCACGGTTTGGCTCGACTTTTCCTTTTTTTTAGTGTAGTATAATTGTATTTTGATCTATATCATAGGCATAGGCATTTATAAAGTTTGCAGTTTTTGTTAATTTTAGTAGCGTAGTAATATTTTCGTCTTTCCCAAGCACACCATCAAAGAGTACTCCTTTAAGCTTTTCATTAGCAAAAATGATATCTACATTATACCATCTGGAGAGTACGCGCATAATTTCTTCTAACGTTTTCCCTTTAAAACTAAACACTCCTTTTTTCCATGAGGTTTCGTTATAAACATCTACAAGGATCGTTTTAATAGTATTAGAATTTAGATTAAGATTTGCTTGGTAGTTAGGGCTTAGTATTATTTTTGCATTCTCTGGAGTATCTAAAGAAATTGCACCCTCTACTAACGTAGTGTAGATATTGGTTTCATCTTTATAGGCTTTAATATTAAACTCTGTACCTAATACTTCAATTTCTTGTGATTTATGTATTACTTTAAATTTTGCTCCCTTATGGTTTGTGCTTGGCGATACATCAAAATAGGCTTCACCATACAGCAGCTCTACTTGTCGTGGTTGCCCTTCTACAAATGCTACAGGGTATTTTAATTGCGTTTCGGAGTTTAGCCATACTTGTGTACCATCCGCTAAGGTTACATTAAATTGCCCACCTCTTGGTATGGTTAAATAATTATAAGCTATTTCTGCTACTGCATTATCCCCAGTATTGTAAACAATTTTTTTACCGTTACTATTTGCATTTAAAGTATGGAAGGAAGCACCTTTTATTAAAGTTACTTCCTTACCACTCTCCAATGTTAGGGTAGCCTTATCTGTTCCTATTTTTATATTATTACCAACAATTGTTGTTTCATTGTTTTGCAAGCCATCATCGTTTTTAGTTAAAAGAAATGTGGCGCCAAGTAAAATTGCAATAGATGCAGCTGCGTATAACCAACGCATATATCTTATTTTGGGGGCTTGTTTTTGGCTGCCAACAATACTATCCAACACTTTTTGTTTTTCAGACTCAAAATATTCAGCTTCTTCTTTATCATCCGTAATATTCAAAAGAATACGTTTCTTATTCTCCTCGCTTAGGATTTCGGATATTTCCGATTCCTCGATTTCCTCCCCATTTATCAATGCGGCATCTATCTTTTCTAAAATTGATTTTCTTTTGTCTGAATTATACATAAAAACACTTGTATATGGTAATGACGGGGAAAGATGCAAAAAGTATTACTCGAAAGTGAAAAAAAATTAATTGACCATCAAATCGGAAAGAAGTTCCTTGAATTTTTTATACACTTTTTGCTTATGTGACTTCACCGTATTGACTGATATTTCGAGTTTCACCGCAATATCATTGTTGGATACATTTTGAATACTTAATTGTATTACCTGTGCAGCCTTACTAGGTAGCTTATTGATTGCGTTTTGAACAATGGCAGTAGTATCTAAAATAATGGATTCTTTGATAAAATCATTTTCTTTCTGGAAATTGTCCAATTCTTCATCGGGATAATGTTTAAAATCTTTTGCGTATTTGCTGCGAACAAAATCAAGTGATTTATTTCTGACTGAGGTATAAAAAAAACCATCAATATGGTCTTTATCTTTAATCAGTGTTTGTTGCTCCCAAACCTTAACAAATACATCTTGGACAATATCCTTTGCTAAACTTTTATCGTTCACATACTTGTTGGCAAAAATGCATAAGGGGGTGAAAAGACGGTTGAAAACGTCTTCAAATTCATCCAAAGATAGCATAGTTATGACCTTCTGCATAGTCAAAAAGAGGAGTAAAAAAATGGTTAATAATTAGCAATTGGTTAATGCAATATATAAAAATTCAAATAACCCAATCAGGATTTGAATCACCGTGCTTTAAACACTGAAACTGTACGCTATTACTATCGTGAGTCGATATTTTTATAAAATCATGAAAGAAAATAATTTTACGTAAATATTTGATGTATAGATAATTACAAATTAAAACATTTTCTTACGATAGAGGCGAATTCGTTAATTCCTGTTTGATTTTGGTACTGAAAAGACCTTTTTGTCATGGAATTATTAAGCCATTTTGATAGACTTTAGCAAGTGGTTTTTTGTCTAATAATATAGTCTGTTTTTACATAAGGAACGAACAAAAAAACGCTTCTGATTTTAACCAAAAGTAAATTTTAAAATTTCATCTAAGACAAGTATGATTTCAGTATCATTTTTATATCATCTAGTTCCATATATAGCTCGTTGCCAATATTTCCATTAGCTGTGTCAGCAAGCCTTTTTATCCTCTCAAATTCTAATTCGTAATGTTTGACCCACTCAACAGAACCTTTAGGTAAATTTATGTAATTTACAAACCTTGACAGGTATACTAGCTCCAATTCATCACATTCATTTTTATGGAGTTTTTTATAAGTGCAATATTGTTCTAACCGATGTAATGGTATTCTCCAATCGATAGAGGCATAATATCCTTGCCCTTCAAATCTTTTGGACCATTTAATAAAGTTTTCCTTAGCTTCATTCAGAGAATTAAAACTTTTGTTACCCATAATACTGAACCTATCAGGTGAATAAACTTGAAAAATAATTTGTGACATAATTTTGAATTTTAGATTAAACAATATTTGCATGCTCAACTAAACGGAAGACAAAATTTTGCCTCAAATTTTCTAGTCAAAAATTGGGATGGGATGCAGCATAGGCAGTTCCGATTTTTTGTGCAGATAAATTTGAAAGCAAACATTTTGCGAGTTTACTTTAATGCCAATAATGTAGAATGCTCTTATATATACAGGAAATGCCTTGATAATATCATATAAAAATTCGTGCTTTTTGGCATGATTTTAGTGGGATTAAAGAAAATAAATCTTACCAAATATGAAAAAATTAATAATATCTTGTTTAGCTTTAATAGTCCTCTCATGTTCTCAAAATCAATCAACTCATACAGAAGTTGCGCAGTTAGTTGTTGAAAGCTTTTACAAAAAGGATAACACTGAACTTAGAAGATATACTACTCCAGAGAGTTATGACTCGTTCATTTCGATTCAGGATTTAATGACCAAAAACGAAAATGGAGCATCGGATTTTTCCGTTATTGAGGATACCATTGATGGTGAAACAGCATGGGTGAAATTCACTACTTCTTATGAGGAAAAGCCTGAGACTTTTAAATTAATACAGGTCGATGGCAACTGGAAAGTTACCGAACAAGGTTTGCGTGAAAAATCACCTTTTTGAAATTCATAATTTTAATTTTTAATTGAACATTATTTAGTTACCAAAAAGTGCTTCCTGTTTGGTAATGGAGGCGCTACCAGTATAGTCGTTCAAAAATTATAAATGTGTGTAACGTATGAAATATCACAAATAAGACAACGTAAATAAGCGATAAATATGTAATTTTAAAATACACTTTATTACCAATCAGACCAATTCCAACAAAAAAATTAGTGTTGTAAAAGTGGGTGCCATTGTTGTAGCTTGTATTATTCAGTAATTTCAAATTTAACATCATCAATAAATATTTCTAAATCGAATTGCGTTGGATTTGCAGTTGCTCCAATTTGAATTCTCTCATAAATTAACGGTTGTTGTAGTTCAAAATTAATTCCATTAGATGCAAATTCAGCTTGAAATATATCTGCATTTGGCATATTCATTCCCAGTACAGATATTGCTTCTTGACCATTAATAAATAGTTTATTTATTCCATCATTATTTTGTGATAACTTCATTTCCCAAACTATATTTACCCACTCATTTCTTGGAAACGAAATATTTGCTTGCGAAATGGTTGCACCCAATATTTTACCTCTTTCGATAGCTAAAAAATCATTGGCTTTCATCATTAGCCTTATACCTGGGCATTGATTATTAGAAACTGTAGGGTCCCAACACGAACAACATTCCAAATCGATTAGTAAAAGGTTTTCGATAGTATTAGTAGATGCAATATAGAAATCAGCTACAATTCTGATAGTAGAACCTTCGGATGCATTCAGTCCACCTTTTTCAATATCCATTTTTGATAAAGTATTGTCTGAAGCTTTTGCATATATTCTTAAAGATTGATTTCCTTCTAACACAATACTGTTCGCAATTTCAATTTCATTAATTCCACCATCTGGATTCACTTGTTGCATATTAGTCCATCTACTACCATTATTTGGAAATAATTCCATTAAATCGTTTCCTTGAGTTTCAAAGCCATCCTCAAATAAATAATTTACTTCATTGTTTGGCATTGAATTTTCATCTTTTGAGCAAGAAGTAATTATTAATAGGATAAATATAATTTTTTTCATCTGGTTTCTTTATACATTGTGTGTGTCCAACCATGTGCATCTTTAACCTACTGCAAAGTAGGAAATTAATATAGAGGGAGCAAGTTTCTTATGGGTAGGGCTAACGTATTGAAGCATTAGGAAGTCGCAAGGGTGAAATAAAATCCGTAGGTAAAATTCATATACCGCAACGGGTAATTTAACAATCAAAGGAATCACAAATCCCATCAAATTCAGTTTGTCCGTATATGGAAATAAAGCAACGGTGAATCTTGAAATTGATAGAAGCAAGTTTGATGTTAAATACGGTTCAACGAGTTTTTTCGATAGTTTAAAAGATTAAGTAATTTATTACGAATTTGATTTAATTGCGGATTTAGAATTCTAAAATAGTTTGTTAATAGTGATTTTAAGGCCATCTAAATATTTTTTAGATGGTCTTAATTTTGTTATATATCTAAAGATTTCAATAACTTTTTTAACAATTTTGAAAGGTCATTATTTTCATTTTTACTTAGCCATTTTACAGAATCCCTTGCTTCAATAAATCGTGTTTCAATGGCTTTATCTATTAATTTAATTCCTTTTGGGGTTAAACCTACCGACTTTATCCGACCATCTTTTGGGTCTGGAGAACGATAAATTAATTTTAATTTAGTCAATCTATTTAATAAGGCTGTCATTGCACCAGAAGTTATTAAAACCGACTTCAATAATTGTGATGGTGTTAATTCATAAGGTCTTCCAGAACGTCTAACAGTTGCTAAAACATCTAAATCTGTATAATAGATATTATAATTTGATAGTGCTACACTTGCTCTTTTTTCAAGAATTTTACTCAGTTTTAAGATACGTCCAACTACTTCCATAGCAGATGTATTTAACTCAGGTCGCTCTTCTTTCCATTCGATAATTAATGAATCAATTAAGTCGATTTCATCCATATATTCTTAAGTTTTAAACAAACATACAATTTATCTTCATATGAAGATAAATTGTATGTTTGCAAAGTATCTTAATGTAAAGGTATTTAAATTCAAAAATAAAATAGGATGATTACTAAACCGACACTTATATTAGATAAGAAAAAATGTAAAAAAAATATTAGCAATATGTTTACTAAATCAAAAAGACATAATTTAGAATTTCGTCCGCATTTTAAGACACATCAATCATTAGAAGTTGGATCTTGGTTTAAAGAAATTGGTGTGAAAAAAATCACTGTTTCTTCCGTATCAATGGCGGAGTATTTTTCTACACAGTGGAATGATATCACTATCGCTTTTCCAACAAACATCTTAGAAATAGAATCAATTAACGCATTGACAAAAAAAATAACCATTAACCTTTGCATAGAAAATGAAGAGAGTATTTCCTATTTAAGTGATTATTTAAAATTCAAAGTAAATATTTTGCTTAAAATGGATGTTGGCTATCATCGAACTGGAATAAACCCAGAAAGCAATGCTTTAATGGATACTATTATAGATATTATAGATGCAAACCCGTTATTGAATTTTATCGGTTTTTTAGGTCATGCTGGTCATACTTATAAATGCAGAACACACGAAGCAATTAAAGAAGAGCATTCCAAAAGTTTAGTTGTTATGGCTAAATTAAAAAATGAATATACGTCTCGTTATCCAAACTTAATTATTTCTTTAGGTGATACGCCAAGTTGTAGTGTTGCTGATAATTTCTCGGGAGTTGATGAAATGAGACCAGGAAATTTTGTTTTTTACGATTTAACTCAAAATCTCATCGGTTCAAACTCAATTGCACAAATAGCAGTTGCATTGGCTTGTCCCATAGTTGCTATACATAAAGGGCGTTCTGAAATTGTAGTTTATGGTGGTGGGGTTCACTTTTCAAAAGATAGGATCGAAACCGAAAAAGGGTTAGTATTTGGTAGAGTTGTTGAAAAAAGAACTAATTCTTGGGGAAATTTAATTCCAAATACGTATGTAAAAAGTTTATCTCAGGAACACGGAACGATATCTGTTCCCAAAGGCGAAATGGATAATTATAAAATAGGCGATTCCCTGATGGTTTTACCAGTACATTCTTGTATGGCAGGAAACACAATGAAAAGTTACACCACTTTTGAAGGTGAAATTATATCGAGACTTTAATAACGTATTAACACAGTAAAATGAAAATAATTGACACTCCAAAAATGCCGAAAGCCAACGGACATTATTCACAATGTATTGAACATAATGACACCTTATATTTATCTGGACAACTTCCTATTGATCAAAAAACAAAAAACATTCCTTCATCCATTGAAGAGCAAACGGATTTGGCACTAAAAAATATTGAAAACATATTAACCGAAGCAGGAAGTTCTAAAAATCAGATATTACAAGTACGCGTTTATATCTCTAATATTGATTTATGGGATAAAGTTAATGAAAGATACCGTTTTTTCTTTCAAGAACATAAACCAACAAGATGTATCATTCCCACTCGTGAATTACATTTTGGATGCTTAATAGAAATCGAAATTACTGCAATAGTGAAATAAAATTATGGGTATAGAATTACTCATATCTTTTTATTGGCATCCATAACGTTGTCTTTAATGCCTGGCCCGGACAATGTTTTTGTACTAACCGAAAGCATTACCAAAGGTAAAAGAAATGGAATTATAATTTCCGCTGGTTTAGCATCAGGCATCATTATACACACCATTGTAATAGCAACTGGCTTATCCGTTCTCGTGCAACAATCACCTTCTATTTTTAATGGAATAAAAATATTCGGAGCTATTTATTTGCTTTATTTAACAAACAAAGAAGAAATGATTTCGGTAAATATCTCCAATCAAAGTAACGATTTAGAGATAAAAGAGAAATGGTTTCCACTATTTAAAAAAGGATTTATTATGAATGTTTTAAATCCTAAAGTAATTTTGTTTTTTATTGCCTTTCTCCCTCAATTTGTCAATAAAGATGGGCTTCTATTTTCAGTACAAATAATCATTTTAGGAATTATATTTATGCTACAAGCCTTTTTAGTATTATTGCTTTAGTCTCAGAAAAATTAAGACAATATTTAAACTCAAGTGTTTTCTGGAAAAAAATGAAATGGGTTAAAATGGCAATACTTATACTTTTAGCAGGGTTCTTATTGTTAATGCCATAAATTTTAAAACAACAAAATCAAACAATTATGAAAAAAAACAAAGCATATTGGAACCGATTAATTGATAGATATTTAGCCTATTCTTTCTTAGGATTAATTATCGCTTTCTCTGCATATGTATCATATTAAACCATCGAGCAGATATTGACCCTCAACAATATACGGTACAAACAGACGCAATTCAATTTGATTTACCTGAAAATGAATTATTAATTACAGATGTCTTAGGAAGAAGTGCATTAATTGCGAAAAACATCAATGATGACTATAAAATATTTAGAATTAGAAATGATGAAATACGGTTGTATCTCGATGATGCATTTGTAAATATTGATAAAAAACGGGGGTTGGTGAAATTGATTATGTACGAACTATTCCTGTTTTAGATCAAATGACAATACTGCATAAATCAACGAATAAATGGTGGGTATGGTTTTTAGATATTTTTGGAATTGCAACGTTAACAATTGCAATAACTGGAATGTTTATTTCTAAAGATAAATATAGTTTTTAAAAAAGAGGTTGGATATTGACCTTGCTTGGACTTGTTTTTCCTTTTATTTTCTTGTTTTTAATTCGTTAAATACGATATTTATTATAATATAAAGGTAGCAAGTAGAATCACAAAAATAATTATAATTTTAGGTATGTACCACTTCTCCTTTTTCCTCTACAACTTTTTCTCCCCAATCTGATAAAACCTTTAATAGTGGAATTACAGATTCGCCAAATTTGGTCAAAGAATACTCAACTTTCATAGGTGCTTTTTTTGTATATACCTTTCTATTTACAAGTCCATCTTCTGCTAATTGTTTCAATTGAAGGCTTAATGTTCTCTCCGAAACCATCATTAATTTTTTTCGTAGCTCGCTATATCTATGTGGTGAAATAGCTAAATACCATAATATTACAGTCTTCCATTTACCGCCTATATAACTCATAGTAACTGTAGTACTACAAGGGTATATTTTATCATTTAATTTATATAATTCCATAGTTTCAAAAAATTGAAATCCATACTATCCATTTAGATAGTTATTGCAAAGTTATAAGACTATATTTAATTTTGCAACTATAATTAGTTTAGTATGATTAAGATTTTTTAAAAAAAATATGAGAAATAACAATGTCTGTTGCCCAATTAAAAAACCACAATCCATTCAAAAGAGGATTAACAATAAGGTTTTTAAAATCATTTTGCATTGTTTTCAGCACATAACTATTCTGGTGGCATAAAACATATCAAAAATAAAATAGACATCAAAATTTTAAAAATAACATGCAATGACCAAATACAGTTTTTTAAATGATTATAGCGAGGGTGCACACCCAAAAATATTAGAAGTATTAGTAAGCTCAAATATGCTACAACAGACGCCTTATGGAGATGATGATTTTTCTAATAGAGCAAAGTCTTTAATTAAAGATAAGATAGGCAATCAAGACGTTGATGTATTTTTTGTTTCAAGCGGTACACAAGCAAATTTAATTGTCATTTCAGCAGCATTAAAATCTCATGAATCTGTAATTTCTGCAAATACAGGACATATTACATTAAGAGAAGCTGGAGCAATTGAAGCCACAGGACATAAAATTAACTCCTTAGTTTCAAGTGATGGAAAACTAACAAAAACAGCTATTATGGAGGTGCTGAAAGAGCATGATTTTGGTGCACATGTAGTAAAACCTAAAATGGTCTACATCTCTAATGCAACAGAAATTGGCACTATTTACACAAAACCTGAATTAGAGGATTTGTCAAAATTTTGTAAAGAAAATAACCTATATCTTTTTTTAGATGGAGCTAGGTTAGGGTCTTCATTGACCGCTTCTAATAATGATCTTACCCTTTCTGATATTGCAAGTCTTACGGATGTTTTTACTATTGGAGGAACTAAAAATGGTACACTCATAGGCGAGGCTATAGTAATCAATAATGATATTCTCAAAGAAGATTTTCCTTTTCATATAAAACAGCGAGGTGCTATGCTATCAAAAGGAAGGATACTAGGCATCCAATTTCTGGAGTTATTTAAAGATGATTTATTCTTTGATTTAGCAAAACACTCCAATGTAATGGCATCAAAACTTTCTGAAGAAATAAAAGCAAACGGATTTAAAATGTCATCCAATTCAACAACCAATCAAATATTTCCGATACTGCCAAACAAGTTAATTACTGAATTAGAAAAGAAATTTGAATTCTATAGATGGAGCAAGATAAATGATAAGTTTACCGTACTTCGTTTGGTAACCTCTTGGGCGACTGAAGAATCTAAAGTATACGAATTTATAGATGATATAAAAAGAATAAATAACCCCTTAAATCAGAAAAAAAATTACAATTAAAATTATAACATTATGATAACCTGTTACATAAAATACAAAATAGACCCTTATAAGTTAAAAGAATTTGAAATCTATGCCAGAAAGTGGATCCCATTAGTCAATAAATTTGGAGGAATACACCATGGCTATTTTTTACCCCATGAAGGAACTAATGATGTGGCAGTTGCATTGTTTAGTTTTTCTTCTTTGGCAATATATGAAACATATAGAGAAGATAGTTTTAAAGACCAAGAATGTCTTCAAGCTTTTGATTATGCTACTAAAACCAAATGTATCATCAACTATGAACGTAGTTTTATGAAACCCCTCTATAAATAATAACAAAAATTATGAATTATAAAAAAATTCGGATTAATTGATGGGGTTGGACCAGAATCAACAATATCCTATTATAGGTTAATAATAAAGAGATTTCAGGGGCTAACAAAATCAAACTCTTATCCTGATTTTATAATAAAAATAGTTGACATGGCAGAAATGATTAACTATGTTGACAACCAAGATTATGACAAACTCACTGATTTTCTTAAAAATAGCATTCATGATATACAAAAAGCAGGAGTAGATTTTGCTGCTATAGCATCAAAGACACCTCACATTGCATATGATAAACTGATGGATAGAATGGACTTACCAAAGATAAGTATTGTTTAGGAAACTTGTAAGAAAGCTTAAATCATGAACATTAAAACTGTTGGATTATTTGGTGCAAAATCAACAATGACAAATGATTTTTATCAAAAAACTAGAGCGAAATATGGGTTAGATATCATTATGCCTACTGACAATGAGGTAGATTATATTCATAATAAATATATAATACTTGATTTTAGCTTAAAAATATTTAATGATCAAAAAGTTCTTCCTGTTTAGTGATGGAAGATTCCTTTAGTATATTTCGTTCATCATTTTTCATGGATTCTTTTAATGCTATGCGTCTTTTATCGTAAATCCACTTTCTAAGGTTGTTTAATAAGCCTATTTCATATTCAGAGAGTGCTTTTGGAGCTATCTCGTCTTCAATATACTTTACTTGTTCCTCACCTTTAAATTGTTTGGTATATTGCAGTCCAGCCCATGCATAAATGTTCACCCACTCATAAGGCATGGGTGATTCATAAGTTCGTGGCATCATATAAGCTACAACTTCTGCAAAAGACGCCATTTTTTCACCGGTCATTTGGCATAACATTCGAGACATTGTTATATTCTTCAATACATCTTCCGGTATGTCATTCATCCAAGCTGATGGAAAAACAATGATTGGACTTGTGAGGTAGTCCATAAACTCAAAAACAAAATTTTCTTGAACTTTTTTAGCAGTTTTTGGTTTAGTTTTTTGATTGGTAATAGGTTTGATTTCGAAGCCAAAATCGAGCTGTAATTTGTCTGGGTTTTTCATGATATTAAATTTTAGGTTAAACATTATTTGTGCATGCATCCAAACGGAAGACAAAATTTTTCTCAAATTTTCAAGTGAAAAATTGGGCGGAAACCTTTAGGGGGTTCCGATTTTTTGTGTAGATAAATTTGAAGGAAATATTTTGCGAGTTTAATTTGCAGGGATATTGATTACACTTTTCCTTTTAAAACAGCCTCAAGTTATTCATGAAAAAAAGAGGAGCCTGCTTAACGCAGACTCCTCTTAAATTGAAGTAAACCGAACTACTTTTCTAATTCCTTCATTTCGGCTTTAAGAGCTTGAATTCTGGACTTTAATTTCTTTGTTCGTTCCTTTCTTTTTGCATCATAACCCTTTTCGATCGTTTCAATCTCTTTTGGGTAATCTGCTTTCATAACATTGTATATCGATGCATTTACAATGTCATTGGTTTGGTTGGTTTCCCCAAAGTGACACTGCTGTAAAATAATATGTCGTATCGCTTTATTAAGTGTTTCTTTTTTGAAGGTTTCTTTGTAATCTGCCACGACATCAAGTTTGCTCTTTTTGCGGCTTTTGTCTGACCACTTCATCTGATCTATCTTAAAGTCTGAATACTTGGTAAAGTCCTCAAACAATATTAATGTTAATGCAACCATTTCATCTCTAGATAAAGCTTTCTTCGAATTGACATAATCAGTTTCACGAATGGCTGCTGCAACTTCTTCAAACGATTTGTTATTTTCAAGCCATATTTTACGTTCTTCCCTTTCTTCAATCTTTGCAATTTGCTCCTGTGGTGTACATTGAGCCATTGTTTTTTGGGCTATAGGGATTGAACTTCCCGTTGGCTGTTCCTTGTTTTCCTCATCTTCTAGTTTGACTAAAATATCATTTCCAAAGTAGCTTTTGGTATTAAATAGCATCGCTTTTACGTAGCCTTTCTTTGGAGCTTCCTTATATTCTTTTAGTTCTCCATTGTATTGTTTTACATCTTCGGCTAACAGCTCTTTCCATTCTTTTCTCGATAGTTCTCTCCAATAGTTATCCTTCTTAAGTTGTTTTAAGGTTGGCTTTGTTGGAAGGTGTTTTATATCTACATCGTTAGGTAAGTAAACCGTAAATCCATCTTGCTCCATATAGGATATTACAAGCTGATTTTCGTCTTCTTCAATATTGTGGTTTCTAACATCAGGTATAATCATTGTACCATCTGATTTTGCTTGATTCAAAATAGCCAGAAAGTGTATGTGCTTTTTGTTTTGATAGCAGCTTGGTTTTGAACAAACGGGCTTATCTTTACCAAATAGTGCGCCTTGATTTATTGAGTTAAAAGAACAAGAACCACAAGCCCCAGCGGTAATGATTAATTCACTGTCGTTAATCTCAAACGGTGCTTTATTCAAGTCAAAACTCATTTCATCACACGCCTGATTTATATAATTCAAATTGAATTCCTGACAGTGTTGTATCATTCCTTCAAAAATCTCTTGCTGTTCTTCTTTAGGGAAATTGGCTAACTCAATAGCCTTACTTAAAGTTAAATTTTTGTCAACCACATGTGTTCTGAAATCGGGAATTAAATCAGCTAGTTTTATCCGTTGCTTTACAAGCTTTTCAGACCTTCCTATTCTCTGGGATATTTCTTTTGGTGAATACTTCTCTCTCAATTTAGCGATTGCTTCGGCTTCTTCGATAGGCTCGACATCTTCTCGTTGTAAATTCTCAATGATTTGCATTTCGGTAATAATATCTAAGCCCAATTCCTTAACCATACAATCAACGGTTTCTAAGCCTGCCAGTTTACAGGCTCTATATCTTCGTTCGCCAACGATGATAATAAACTTTTCTTCTGATGGGCGTACCGTAATAGGCTGTATCAATCCCAATTCTTTAATACTATCTGCAAGCCCTTGTAAACTTTCCTTTGAATAGGTCTTTCTTGGCTGGTTGGGGTCAACGTTTATCAACCCAATGTCTACTTTTTGAATTTGTAAACCATTTAAACCTGAACTTGCAGATTTCTTTTGCAGTTTTGTTTGCACTGTTGTTTCCATAATAAATTTAATTTTGATTAAACAATATTTGTGCATGAACCAAACGGAAGACAAAATTTTGTCTCAAATTTTCAAGTGAAAAATTGGGCGGAAACCTTTAGGGGGTTCCGATTTTTTAGGCAGATAAATTTGAAGGAAATATTTTGCGAGTTTAAATTGCAGGAATATTGTATTAATAATAACTCATCTAAATATTACTGTTTTATTTTTAGATATAAAGAGTGAAATTTTTTATGGATGGTAGAATAAAAAACTAAAATCGGACAATAAAATCGTCCAATTTCATTAATTTTATATAGAAATAATATGTTTTAAATTTCGTATATTCGTATTGACGAAATAGCAAATCTATTCACTGGGTATTAGGTTTAATCCGCAATTCGTCAACATAAAATATAATTATTTACGTAGACCATATAAACAGAGGGATAGCCAAATGAGGTTTGAATCTTGTCGAGGTCACTTTAAAGCTTGCAAAAGAGCTTCAAAACCGTGCAAATCCTATGATTTGCACGGTTTCTTAGTTTTTGTCCAATCATTTTAATTGATCTATTTTGATATAAAATGGTTACCAATCGACTACAGAAATTTAAATCGACAACATTGTAGTCGATTAGATATGTGAACAGAACATACTCCATATAGTTGATTTGACTTTCGTCTTACTAAATTTTTAATTTAAAAGACAACAACTATGAGAACATCAAGCACATTTGCTATCCTTTTTTGGATACACACTTCACGAGCTAAGAACAACCAAACAAGAGTTTACGCCAAAATTACCGTAAACGGCAAAAGGGCTAACATCAGCTTAAAACAGAAAGTAGATGTTAGAGGGATGCTAAAAGGTAGCGAGTAAAAGGGAATAGTGAATCAGCACGAACACTCAATGAATATTTAAATCAAGTACATTCTCAAATTGTTCAGCACTACCAAGACTTAAAGTTTAAAGGCCAATTAATTACTGCTAAAATAATCAAAGCTGAATATTTAGGCGAAAGTGATAATTCTAAAACACTTCAAAACCTACTTGAATACCATACCAATAAAACTGAAAAAACACTGAAAATTGGCACAATACGCAATTTTGAAGTAACACAAGGCTATGTTAATAGATATTTAAAAAATGTTCTAAATACTACCGACGTATACTTAAAAGAACTGAATTATAAATTCATTTGTGATTTTGCCAATTTCCTTCATTGTTATTGGCCAAAAGGACATCCCAAAGCAATGAGTAACAATACTGTGATGAAACACATACAGAGGTTTCGAAAAATAGCTACTCTCGGTTATCATATTGAATGGATCAACAGAGACCCCTTTGTTAGATGGAAACCTGCCTATGAAAAGAGAGAACATCCTTATTTAACGGATAATGAACTGTCAAATATTTAAACATGCGAAATTTTTTTATTTGATATATTGCGATGAACTGGTTAAGGTATTAAAAGAGAATGATATTTATGTTATTGGAACCCCAATGTGCAATTGGTCAATTCCAAGTGGACTGAATATATATATATCAGGTTATGCGTATTAACGAGAGCTGGGAATTTCGATCTGGAGAGCCTGATGGTGATTATGTAGGGTTACTTAAAAACAAAAGATTGTTCATTTTGTCAAGTTGAGGTGATACGTGATATGGGAAAAATGAAAGTATGAATTTTCAAAGAACATACTTGAAATTTATATTTGGAATAATGGGCGTTCAGGATACAAATATTATTTCTTTAGACAATGAAGAGTTTGGGGGCGAAATATTTGAAAAGTCTAAACAGACTGTTTACAAAAAAATAGCTTAATTGGATAAAAACTGTTGTCATTTTCATCGATGTTAAAACATAGCTGATTAATCTGTTTATGTCTAGTCCTAAAAAAATAGTAATTTTAAGGTGCTACTTTTCATACACTGGCTGTTGTAATGTATTAAAAAAATAATTACTATTAATGAAAATTAACCCCATTATAGAAAGCTTTTCAAATTACTGGCCTTTAGATGACAAGGCTGTTGAAATTCTCAATAATCGAATAATTGAAAAAAAACTAAAAAGAAAGGAATTTATATTAAAACCTCAAGAAGAGTGTAATCATTTTTCTTTTGTTGTTAAAGGCTGCCTCAAAATGTATAAAGTTGATGAAAAAGGTAACCAACATAATCTTCAATTTGCTGTTGAGAATAATTGGATATCAGATTATGGAAGTTTTTATAACCAAGAACCTAGTGAGTTGTATATAGAAACTCTAGAACCAGCACAGATTTTACAAATCAAAAAAAATGATGTTTTCTTTTTATATGACCATTCTCCCTTATTTGATAGAAATTTTAGAATTATAATTGAAAATGCATTTATTGAACAACAGAAAAGAATCCTTCAAACTATTAGTTCAACTGTTGAAGATAGGTATTTATACTTTTTGAAAAAGTATCCAAATCTATCAAACCGAATTTCCAATATTCAAATAGCGTCCTACATAGGTGCAACTCCCGAATTTTTAAGTATGGTACGAAAAAAGATTGCTGATAGATAAACTTCTCTTTTTTCTTAAACTATCTTATTGTTCTTGTACAATACCTATTATAAATTTGGACTATTATAAATTGAAAATTTAAATTTGTTATGGAACAAAGATTAACTATTGTAGGGTTAGGCGTATCCAATTTAAAATTACTAACCGAATTTTATGAAAATAAATTTGGATGGAAAAAAACAAATGCCAGTAACGAGACGATATCTTTTTTTCAGTTAAATGGTATAATTCTAACACTCTACCCTCGTGAAAAACTTGCAGATGATGCTGGTATTAGTTCAATTGGAAATGGTTTTAATGGTTTTTCATTAGCATACAATACTAGATCCAAAATAGAGGTTGATACAATTATTGAAGATTTTGAAAATAAGGGAGTTAAAATTATTAAAAGACCTGAAGAAGTTTTTTGGGGTGGATATAGTAGCTATGTTGCCGACCCAGACAATAATCTTTGGGAAATAGCTTATAATCCATTTCTTTTATTAGATAAACAGGGAAATACAAATGAAGAATAATGTACTACAATACTCTATAAATTTCATAACTTTCTGCTCAAGTTCAAATATATTTGAAAAGTAGAAATCTTATGCCATAAAAAATAGAAACAATTTTTTTGCCTGTAAAAGGCTTTATTCAAATGAGTTCGGTGTAATAATAAACAATAATTTATGAGAAGAATTAATATTAGCATTTTATCAATTGTTTTTATCTTAATAATAAGCTGTAAAAACAATCAACAACGAACTGAAAAATCTATCGAAGAAATAGCTATCCGTGATTATTCGGAAAGATTAAAGGAAAAGGAATTTTCTGGTGTAATTTTAATTAGCATAAATGACAGTATAATTCATAATAAAGGTTATGGTTTTAGAGATAGAACTCAAAATATATTAAATGAACCGAATACTATATTTGATATTGGTTCTATTACTAAACAATTTACTGGGGCTGGAATAATGAAACTTGTAATGGCTGGTGAGTTATCATTAGACGATAACATTACAAAGTATTTCAATAATGTCCCCACTGATAAAAAACGGATAAATATCCATCATCTATTAACGCATTCTTCTGGATTAATTGATATTATAGGGGATGATTATAAAGCTATAACTCAAGATATATTCATTAACACTGTTTTTAAAACAGAATTAATAAGTCCAATAGGCGAAAAATACAATTATTCAAATGTTGGATATAGTCTATTAGCTATCGTCATTGAGAAAATTAGTGGTATTAACTATGAAGAGTATCTTAATAAAGAAGTTTTTATTCCTTCGGATATGCATGGTACAGGATATATTCTTCCAAATTGGAACAAAAAAAGTATAGCAAAAGGCTATTTGAATGGAGAAGAGTTTAAAAGACCCAATGAAGAAAATTGGAGTGATGACGGACCTTATCTTAATCTAAAAGGCAATGGAGGCATATTATCCAACGTTAGTGATTTACTAAAATGGAGCAAAGCCATTAATAATCATTTAATACTTAATGAAAAAGCAACTAAAGATTATCTCCATCCCCATATTTTAGAATATGAAGATGGAAATTCTTTTTATGGTTATGGTTGGGTAATAGAAAAAAGTAAAAGTGACTCGAAGTTGATATGGCATAACGGCGGTAATAATATTTTCTTTGCCGATATGTGGATGTTTCCAGAAGACAACATCACTATAATTGTACTTTGTAATAAGTATGAAAGGTATGTTGATAGGATTTCCAAAAATTTAGCCGATATACTAATTAAAAAGTAAAATATACTAAACCTAACAAGGATAGCTATAATTATTACAGGTTTCGGTGCTTAATTCAAAGTTCAAAGCTTTTAACGAAGTCCAGCAAACCTTTTGATTTGGTATTAAAAAAGAAATGAGTAAACAAAATAAAAAAGTTTTGGCTAAGTGCTTAATCGAAAGTTAACTGCTTTTAATTCCCATACTAACCATAGCTGAGATTATTAAAACAGGGATAAAATCAAAATATTCTAATATAAATTCAACACATGTTATGTCAACTATAAATGTATACCTATATTTTAAAGGGAATTGTGAAAATGCTTTTAATTTTTATAAATCTATTTTTGGTGGAGAATTTCAATTTATAGGACGCTATAAAGATATATCTCAAGAAGCCAGACGAAACTTTCCATATTGCTCAGATGAACATATTATGCATGTTGCATTACCAATTAGTAAGGAAACTATTCTTATGGGAGCTGACATGATTGATTCTCATAACCAAACTACAGAAGCAAAAAGTAATTTCTCTCTTTATATCAATACTGAGAATAAAAATGAAGCGACTCGCCTCTTCAATGCTTTATCTGAAGAAGGTGACATAATTGTTCCAATAGCTGAACAATTTTGGGGTTCCTATTATGGTTTATGTATAGACATATTTGGAATTAGCTGGAAGATAAGCTATAGCCAAAATGATGATAAAAAAACAAAGCGCAATAAAACTTAAACAACATTAAAATACAACTTAGACAAAGGTTAACGTAATTCAATATATATTAAATGAAAATTCTTTTTTCTCAAATATTTGAACTAGTTTCAATTTATGATTGTTCTCAAAAAAAATTCTAACTTCCATACCGAACCATGAACAGGGTCAACTCTCTAATTTCTGAGTCTAAAAAAAATGGATTTAAAGGATCTATACTATTTAAGGACTCTATTACCTATTTTATAAAACCATCAATTATCCTAGTCTGTAATATTTAATATTTTTTGAGGGGTTTGACAATAAAAAGCGATAACTTTACGATAGATTTAAACTCATTTACAACAATTCAATTCAATCAAAAAGGTAGTTATTTGACTACCTGAATATCTTTGATATTCTTGAACCTTTGAAAATACTATAACTTACAAGATAGGCTTGAATCTTGTCGGGGTCACAAGTTTAACTCTTTTAAAGAGTAAAAACCCTGCAAATTATATGATTTACAGGGTTTTTTAGTTTTTAGACCATTGTTTAAAATGACCTTTTGGGAAGATTTAGTATTCTTCAAAAACTAAATCGGCTACTGCTGCCCATTGCCGATTATTAACTTCTTTTAAAGAGACAAATTTTACAAATTTTGCTTTTTGTTTCTTTGAAAATTGAACTTTCTGTACTTCTTTCGAATTTTTAAATTCACCTTTTGCTACTGGCTCTCCCCAATTTTCGCCATCTTCACTAAGGTAAATTTCATATTCCCCTACTCTTCCATTTTCAGAATCTTGTCGTGGCGTGTATTTACAACCCGAAAGTGTTTTTTCTCTTCCTAGCTCAATTATAATATGGTGCTTATAACTTGCTCTCCACTCTCCGTTCCATTCACTACTCCAGAATGTATTTGGATTGCCATCCAATACATCTCTGTAATCGTGTAACGGCCATCTGCTCGACCCCTCTACAACCCTATTTATAGATTGTGGATTGGGCAACAAATTTGTTACTATTTCATTAGAAATACTTTCTTCAGGAGAAAATTGCTTACTATCCATATAGTTTAAAATACTTTTTCTGAATTGCCTTGCTGCAGGTCTGTTCTCCAAATTAGTTTCAATATCTAGTGCACATGCAAGTAATTTCCCTTTTCCAACCTTAACTTCAAATACTGCAGCTAGCTTATTGTTTCTATGAAAATCATCTATAATTTGCACCAATGGCTTAAGCTTCTTTATTTTATTAAGAATAAAGGCGTTACCTGTATGAATAAGATCCATCCATCTTGCATCTGCATAAGACTGCGTAGTAAAGTCCTTGAATAATGAATGTTTAGAGTTAACCAACATTCCTGCTGTTCCTGGGTAAGAACGCCCTAAGGTTCCTCTATTAAAAGACCAAAAATGCGGTGTAAAAGATATTTTCTGTACGTTCTTTCCATAATCTTCCGTTGGCCATAACAATAAAACCTTCCCACCCGCTTTCAAAATCTGTTGCGCTTTGGCATCATACCTATTTGTTGTATACACTTCTGAGGAAGAAACTTCCGTGCTAATTGACGGATACACATAAAAGTCCCATTCATTTTTATAATTAGTCCCAGCTATTCTAAGCTGAACCTTGTATTGTCCTTCTTTTTCAAAATCTATCAAATCCACTTTAAGAGAACCTAGCTTGGTAATACTGCCCTGTTCCATAGTTTGCTGCTTAAATTGTCCTTTTTTAAGGGTTTTTTCGTTTTCATTTACAATACGCCAATTCACCGTTTTACCAGTTAAGGCTTCCGGACCAAAATTACTCACACTTGCTTTGGCTTCAAATATTTCATCGTTAGTATATACCCATTTTTTAAAACGCAATAAAGGAATTGTTTCGGAACAAAATTCTCTAAATTTTTCAGGAGTAACATATCCTTTACTATCCCAAAATGGATCCAATATTCCTATCATGGCTTCCGATTGTCCTGGAAAATCCGATAAACTTAAATATTGAAAACCTGCCACTCCTTCCGTACGAAACATCGACTCAAAAACCTGTTTGGTATGCCAAACGCCATGTTTTCCAGATGCAATAGCCATTTCTTTATCCTGATCTTTTAGTCCATTTTCTACAAACTTTTCGTAAAGAGGATAAAAATTATCTGGCTGTTTTACGCCATCATATTTTTTCATAAAATCGAAACCAGGATGCATTACCCATTGTCCGTTTTCATGAATAATCAGTGGCGGTTCATTTGGTCCTTTTCCTTTCGAAAAGTCAAAATCATTGTTAAGAATCAACTTTTCTCTGGGGATATTACAACTCTCACCATTTTCCCATATTTTATTATAGCGAATATCACTAGAAGAATGTATTTTCTTTACGTGCCCTGCTTGGGTAGAATATAACCTTCTAGAATCTGAATCCCTGTAGGCGTTAACCACTCTATTTTTAGAGATATTATCTGCATACGACATTTCATTTCCAAGAGCCATGAATGTAAAGGATGCATGGTTGCCATACTCCTTCAACATCTTAAATCCATCATTGTAAAGATACTCAAGCACATATTTTTTTGGAGATGGTTCAGGCCCCCATATTAATTCTGCCTGCAAGTACACCCCTAATTCATCTGCCACTTCAAAAGCTGCTTTTGGCGGACATACAGAATGATAACGTAAATGGTTCATTCCATGTTCTTTTACAGCACCAAGTACTTTTCTCCAGGATTCTTTATCCATTGGCATATAACCAGTTTTGGGATATATAGCACAATCAATTGTTCCTCTAAAAAAAGTAGGGCGATCGTTTACCAAAACAGTAGTTCCGTTGGTAGAAATTTTTCTAAAACCAAATTTTTCGGTGTGTTCATCAAAAAATACTTGTTGTTCTAATCCCTCCATTTTAATACTCAGCGTATAAAGTTCAGGAGTAAATTCGTCCCATAAAACAATATCCTTTGCCATAGGAAGAAAAAATTCCTGTACCTTTTCTCCTCTAACTATATTTCGTTTGAAAGTTTTGCTTTGTAGCAATTCCCCTTTTTTATCATGTACATTTAGCGTGAATTTTGCTTTAGTATTTTGATTAGAATGGTTGGATACAGTCGTTTCTATTCGTGCATTTTTTTCATAAATATCTGTAAATATTCTAGACGATTCAATATAGGCTTGATCGTGCTTTCTAATTTCCATTAATCCCACAACACCATTCCAGTTTGTTTGTGTATGATAGGTATAACCATGAGCAAAACCACCAATGAGATTGGTATTATTTATACACAATGTAATTCTTTGCTTGCTTCCTGCTTTTACATAATCTGTAATATCGAATCTACGAGGAGCATACAACGAAACATTTTCACCTACTTTTTGTCCGTCTACCCAAAGTTCTACTTTAAACAAACTTCTTTCTAAAAAAAGTTCCATTCGTTTGCCATCCCAATTGGCAGGGATCTCAATTTCTTTTTGATACCAAGCCGCTCCAATATATTTGTATTTACGAGATGGAGCTGCATTTAACTCATAAACCCATTTAGGATTTTCAAAATGTTTTGGAAATTCAAACTTACGAGTAATGGAATCCGCCGGCCATGGTTGTGTTTTAAACCCCTTTTTATTAGTATCTGTTGTACCAGGCAACTGTACTTCATCTGTAAAATTTTTCTTTAAAAACCACTTTTCAGAATGACCTTTCTCCTCTATATCTAACTGAAATTGCCATTTTCCTGAAAGGTCAATTGTTGTTTGCGCAACCACAGTTTCACCGCCAAACCATAAGGCAGTAGAGATTAGTATTAATTTAAGTATATTTTTCATCTGTTTATCTTTTTTAATAATCAAAATTAATTCTGTTGTTCTTTTTCAAATTCATTTGGAGTAACACCTTTTAGCATTTTAGCATGACTCAACGCACCGATATGAGTCGCTTCTATACCAAGAACCCAGTTAAATTCTTCTTGTGCCTTGGCTACATCATTTAACCCCATACGTCCCAATCCTACTAAGTACCTACAATGGATTTCATTTCTTTTATTTAAATCATCTTCCCAAATTAGAAGATCAGGAAGAGATACCGCAAAATAATCTATTCTTAGATTATCAGAAATATGTTCTTCTCCATAATTTATCAAATTATTAAATCGAAGAACTGCCTCCTCACTTTTTCCTAATTTCATAAGTGCCAATCCTTGGTAAAAAATCTTATCGGGTTGTTGGTCGTTATAAAATATTGCCACGGTTAGTTCTTCTAAACCAGCGGATGCTTTTTTATAATAATGGGTTGCTTCCTCTACCTTTCCTAACCCACTATGAGCACAGCCTAACCAATAATGAATATCGTTTTCCTGTGTTCCATACAACTTCCCTTCCCCTAAATTATCTGGGTATTTTTCTGTTCTTTGAAGCAAAGCAATAGCCTTATCATAATTAGCACTATTTATTGCTTCTTTAGCCAATTCTATAAGAGAAAACAAATACTGTCCAATCACTTTACCTTCACCACCTTCCCAAGGATGAAATATTCTTTTTTCGATAAAATTAAGAGCACTACTATAATCCCCTAATTGATTATATAAGGTACACTTCTCTAAATACAAATCATCCCGAAAGTTTACTAATTCAGAATAGGCATTTAGTAAGTCTAGTCTTTTCGTAAGCGAATGATTCAGTCTCTTATATAATTGATCTAACTCCATCAACACTCTGGCATCCGTTGTATCTAGCTCAAAAGCTTTTTCTAGTGCTAGCAGTGCTTTTTCAGCATCATTCAATTTATTAAAATAAGATAAAGCCAAGTTTCTATGGACAGTAGGAAAACTAGCATCTAGCTTTATAGATCGCTCCCAACTTAAAATAGCTTCTGTATATTGCTTTCTATCGTACCACAAATTTCCCAAATGATAAGATGCTTTTGGAGTATCAGCAAGATAGGAAATAGCACAATTAAGTGCTGCTATTGCTTCCAACCTATAGGCAAAGCAACCATCAATGTTCATACCTTCTCCTATTCCAAATAATTTTATTCCCTCTTTAGTATTTCCTCTTTGAACTTCAAACCATCCACAGAAATAGAACAACAACGGGTTTTCACTTCCCGCTTTAATCCCTTGGTTTAAAAGAGAAATAGCCTCGTCAAAAAGTCCAGCCCCTGCATAATCAAGTGCATATTCAATATAATTGTGACTATTTCCACGAATTAACTCCTTAAACTGTTTAAGAATTTTATTATCCGATTCTATTATATATTTTTCAAATAAGGCACCAAAATTAAATCTATCAATGAGTAAACTATCTTCTATTAGTTTTAATGCCTGTTCTTTGTTTCCTGTTTTGCGCAACAAAGCAATTTTTAAAACTCGTGCTTTATGATTATGGCTATTTCTAATTAATGATTTTTCTACAAGTTCTAAAGCTGCTACAAAATTATTCTTTGCAGTCGCAATTTCTGCCAAATGAAAATAAGCAGCGTCTTGCCAAGCGGCATTCCATGCAGACTTGTAAAAAGCGGTATAAGCATCCTCAAATTTTTCTTGATATTTTAAACTTTGACCAAGATTATAGTAAACTTCCCCATCATACGGGTTTGGGTTACGCTCAGTCAATGTTCCTATCACTTTTCTAAAATAAGATTCCGCCTGTTCAAATTGCCCTTTTCTTAGTAATAACAATCCCATGGCATTATTACACCGCACATCTTCTGGCTCTCTCTTTAAAGCCTCCAAATAATAATCTGTTGGCTTAAAGGTTGCATGCCGGTATTGCTCTAAATGAAGTCCCCGCAGAAAAAGCTGTTCAACACTTTCTATTTCTTCAGGGTATTTTGCAGGTTTTGCTGCATCTGGCATTTGTTTTTGTCCTGAAATATTGGGCTTATAACTAACCAATATATTACCGAGAGCATCAAACAATGTCAATTGGTATTCTTCTATTGGTATTTCACTGTTAATCTTAACTTTTTTCTCGTAAGAAATATCTGGAGAAGCATCCCTATTTTCTTCTAAATAAATAGTTCCTTGTGCTTCTAATTTGATTTTTGCATTTTGATAAATTCCCAAAGTATAAAATTTCACTATTGCAAATTCATCTACAAATTCCAAATTCAACATAGCTTCTTTAGTAGCATTTTTAACCACTCCTAAATCACGATAGGGCATAAAATATTGAGAAAACGTTTTTTCTTCAAATGGTTGAATCCAAGAAAAATCTGGCTGATTATCGGTATATACGCCACACATTAACTCAATATACGGTCCATCTTCATCGGTTAGATTTTTATCCCACGCCTTTCCAAAATCACCATTTCCCCATGTCCATTGTTTCTTGCCTGGAGAGACGTTATTATCTGCTACATGCAACAAACCGCCTTTGGTGTCATTCTCATATCCTCCCACAAAATTATAATCACTATTGATTGCCATGTAAGAAGTTGGAACTGGAATGTTCTTGTAACGAGAAATATCTGTTCCTGGTGAATAATCCTTTTTATAATAGGTACCTGTTGCTATAGGAAAATCGGAAACATCTCTTTTTCCATGATCAAAAACGGCATTTACATCTGGTGGAAAAACAGACTGATAGTCATCATTAACCTTTACTGCTGGGTTTGCCCACCAAAGAAAAGTTTGGGGCTGTGGGGTACGGTTGTACAATTTCACTTTAATTTCCATATAAGCCTTATCCGGATATAAAGTAAAACCCGCCATCCCTTTGGTACGAAACATTTGCTCTACTTCACTACACCAAACGGTTATACTGCCATCTGAGTTTTCCTCTATGTCAAAATCTACCGGACTATACGTAGATGGTCTATGGTGCTGTGGCCAGTTAAACTCTATTCCCCCAGATATCCAGGGACCTGTAAGTCCTACCAAAGCAGGTTTTATTACTTGGTTATAATAAACAAAATGACGCTCTTTCATTTTATCATATGCCATTTGAACACGGCCACCAAGCTCGGGTAAAATCATTATTTTTACGAAGTCATTTTCTAAATAAACAGCTTGCCAAACCTTATCTACTTTTGTATCACTTAACTTTTCTACAACAGGATATGGGTACACTTTCCCAGAACTTCCCTGATATACTCTATTTTCCAAAAAAATAGGATTTTTTTCTGGCTCCCCTATTTCATAGGTTGGAATAATTACTTTTTCTTTCCAAACTTTTACCTTCATTCTTAACTGTTTATTATAACGCTTGTTTCCAAGTATTATATATTTTTGTTAACGCTTCCACTTTATCACTTTGTTTTTTTGCTAGGTTATGGTGTTCTCCTGGATCATTAGATAAATTATACAAATAGATTCCTGCATCTAAATGAATACTCCTAAAATGATTATCCTTTTTTACTACATGAAGTTTCCAATCTCCGGATCTTACCGCCCATTCTTTACCAGTATCCCAAACTAACTCTTTATGTAATGCTATTTTATTCTTATCCCCAAATAGTTGTAGTAAATTTTTACCGTCAACAGATAAGGTGTCTTGTACTTTTGAACCACTAGCAGCCAATAGTGTTGGTAAAATATCGAGATGAGAAATAGTTTGATTCAGTACTTGATTTTTTCTTAATTTCTTTGGCCAACTCATGGTAAATACCGTTCTAATACCTCCTTCTCTAAGAATATATTTATGCCCGTTAAGCACACCATTATTTGCATAGGTATTTTGAGAGCCACCATTGTCTGAAACAAAAATAACTAGTGTATTTTCCCATTTTCCTGACTTTTTAAGTGCTTCTATTACCTTTCCTATATTATCATCTAGGCATGCCAAATTTGCTAAGTATCTTTTTCTACCATCAGGATCATTTTCTCCTTTCCAACAAGTTCGTACATGGTAATCCATAAAATTTTCTTTTTCAGGATTCCAATCTGGGAATTTTTCTATTCCATATTTTTTGAGGTATTTATCTGGAGCCTGATAAATTGGATGATGAACGGCATTAAATGAAAGTTCCATAAAAAATGGTCGGTTCTCTTTTTTTTCAATTTGCTTTACTGCCTCATCACCAAAAATTTCAGTTAAATAACCATCATAATCTTTCTGTTCCCTATTCACCCATAAAGGACCATATTGTGACATCACATTATCCAATTCTTTTTTTGCGATACGATCGCTTCGTTTCAATTTAAAATAATCATGGCGGTGTGCACAAAAACCTATGAATTCATCATAACCATGATTCAGAGGAAACTCTCTTAATGTTGTAGCCTCTTCAATTTTAACATTATTATCGAGAACCTGCGCGTAATGTGTTTTTCCTATTTTAACACAGCGATATCCTTCTTGTTTAAGAAGTTCAGCAATGGTAAGAATAGTATTTGGAAAAATTTTCCCTCCGTAGTAATAGGTTCCCCAACGTTGCTGGTAAGTACCCGTAATAATTCCGGCTCTGGATGCACTACATATGGGAGCTGTTGCATAGGCATTTGTAAAACGAATTCCATTATTTGCTATCTCATCCATAAACGGTGTAGACACATCATCTGCTCCTCCGTAGGCACTGTAATCTGCATACCCCTGATCGTCTGTGATAATCAAAAGAATATTGGGTCGTGTATCAATTTTTTCATTTTTACACTGCACAAATAAGCATAAAAACAGTATTGGTAAAACTAGTTTCGTCAATCTTTTCATACATAATTATTTTACGATTTCATTCTCTATTTCTTCCAGTGATTTCCCCTTCGTTTCTGGTAATTTTTTAAATATGAATATAAAACCAGCAATAGATATTAAACCATACAACCAAAAAGTACCCGATGCTCCCAAGCTATCATTGAGTAATGGAAATGTGTAGGTGAGTAAAAAACTTGCAAGCCATAAGGCTACAGTTGCAACCGCCATTGCAGCACCTCTAATTCGGTTTGGAAATATTTCTGAAAGTACCACCCAGGTAACTGGGGCTAATGACATGGCATAACAGGCAATTGCAGAAATAACCAATAATAGCAGAGGCCATCCGCTTATTTGAAAGTAGTAAGCGGCTCCCATTAACGCATAAATCCCTACCAAACCCCCTGTCCCCATCAACATTAGGGCGCGACGTCCCCATCTATCTACAGTTAAAATAGCAACAAAGGTGAAAATTAGGTTTACACTTCCTGTAATTACAATATTAAAAAGGATATCGGAAACCCCATATCCAGCAGCTTCAAAAATTTCTTCTGCATAATTAAATATAACATTGATACCGCACCATTGTTGAAATGCCGCTATTACAACACCTATGATTAATACTTTTTTTAATCCTGGTTGTAACAATTGACGGAAATTTACTTTCCCAGTATCTTTTTCTATTGTTTCTTGTATTTTTTGAGCTTCATTTTTTGCATAATCCTCTCCTCCAATTCTGGAAAGAATGGCAATTACTTTATTTTCACCCCCATTTTTCGCCAACCATCTAGGGCTTTCAGGAACCAAAAACATTAAAAAGAAAAATAGTCCGGCAGGAATTACCTCAACCCAAAACATCCAACGCCAACCCGTCTGTCCATTCCATGAATTCAAAATTTCTAAATCGGTTGCATTTGCCGCTACAGGTTCTGCTATTTGCCAGTTAACCAATTGTGCAGCCAGTATACCGATAACAATGGTCAATTGATTTAAAGAAACAAACTTACCTCTCACCAATCTGGGGGAGATTTCTGCAATATACATTGGCGAAAGATTAGAAGCGAGTCCTATACCTACACCTCCAAGAATTCTATAAAAAATAAAATAATGAAAACTGTTAGTTGCACCGGTTCCCAAGGCGGATAGAATAAAAAGGAAAGCTGCCAAAATAAGTAATCTTTTTCTTCCGTAACGATCACTTAAGATACCAGAAACTATAGATCCCATAAGGCAACCTATTAATGCGCAACTCATTGCCCAACCTTGTAAAGAAGGGGATTGCGCAATATCAAAAAACTTTTCGTAAAAAGGTTTTGCTCCTCCAATCACCACCCAATCATACCCAAATAATAGGCCACCCATGGCAGAAACAAAAGAGATACTTAGTAGAAAACGGTAATTGAATTGATTTTTCTGACTCATATATTAACTTCTTTTAAGTAATAAATTCTGATAGCTTATACCAATTAAAAATGAAAACGATGGTTAATCTATTCTTTTTCTAATCCTTTAATGACCACAATTTTATTCATTTCTTTTAAAATATAATTGGTAGTATTCCTCCTTAAACACAAAATTATTTCTTCTTAATCTGTATTAATTAAGATAATGAAAATCAAAAATTTGTGCTTCAATTCCAAAAATACAATAGGATACTAGAATTTTAAATAGACGATTTTTATACAAAACTGGATTATCTTCCTGTTTTAAGGTACTTTTAGCATATGGATCAAAAAAATGGTTACAAAGAACAAAAAACAATTGTTCTACCCAAGGGAATTGTCAAGGAATTACAGGCCAATGCCCTTACCAATTCTCTTATGGTAACAGACATAGGGTTTTATTCAAAAGCCAGAGAACATTACAGGGAGCGTAAAGAAGGAAGCCTTCAGAATATTTTAATTTATTGTATTGATGGTGAAGGATGGTTTGAAATAGCTAACAAAAAACAAGTCATGGGCAAAAACCAATACATTATTATTCCGCCAAACACGGCCCATAAATACGGATCCAACAACCGAAACCCATGGAGTATTTATTGGATACATTTTAGTGGTGAGAAGGCACATCTTTTTGTAAATCACCCAAATCAGATTGTACCAATAAATCTAGCTTCGAACTCTAGGTTTAGAGATCGGATTCTATTATTCGAAGAAATATACAACAATCTAGAAATGGGATATGGCATGGATAATCTTGAATATGCCAATATTTGTTTATGGCATATGTTAGGGTCATTTCGCTATTTGTCACAATTTAGAAAAATTAAGGAACTAAATCCTTCTGGGAAAGTAGAGCAAAGCATTCGTTTTATGAGAAATAATATTGACAAAAAACTTAGTTTGGAAGCCATCTCCAACCACTGCGGAATATCCATATCTCAATATTGTTTACTTTTTAAAAAGAAAACCTCAAGACCTCCATTAGAGTATCTAACTCATTTAAAAATACAACATGCCTCCCATTTATTAGATTTTAGTGATTTACGAATTAGTGAGATAGCATTGCAGACGGGTTATGAAGATCCTTTTTACTTTTCTAGAGTGTTTACAAAAATAATGGGAACTTCACCAAGAGACTATAGAAAACAAAAAAAGGGGTAAAACCAAAAACTTATGTATTGCATATGATTGAAAACCTACGTAAAGTAGGATCAAAATAGTCGGAAGTAATAATTTAGAGATACCTAATAATGAATCTTTAGACATACTTTATTTTTAATAACAAAGTACCTCCTTTTTAATTAACTCCACAACTTTTTGACTTGACCCTTGAAAAACGACTAATGTTAATGGAGTAAATAACAGAAGATATAGTTGCAGTTTTTTAATCATAACGAATACAAATAATTAAGTTTAAGTAATAATTTTTGGCAATCTTGAACTTAAGTGCATCAGAACATCATATACAGAATCCCCAGTAATAGTAGAGATATGACTTGGATGTATTTCGGGATGATCAGCACCTTCAAGAATAGCTATATCACCAACACTAACTTCTTTTTTATCTCCAATTTCTATAATTGTATGGCTCGCACTAACGGCACCAATTACAGGATATAGATTCCCATTAACTAAAACTTTCGCACCTTTTACAGCGTTTCGTAAATAGCCGTCGGCATGACCAATAGGAATTGTTGCAATCCAAACAGGTTTATCCGCAATATAATTTCGCCCGTAGCTTACACTATCTCCGGTTCTTAATTCTTCCACTCTAACAATTCTTGCTTTAAAATTATAGGCAACTTTTAGTTCGGCAATATTCTTTTCTTTTTCTGGGTACGTAGGATACGCTCCATACAAACTTATTCCGGGGCGCACCATATCCAAAGCAGATTCTGGAAAATGATAAATCGCATTTGACGAAGCAGCATGTAGTTTTCCTAAAACAATTCCTTTTTTAGCAGCTTGCTCATTTAATTCTTTTAATCTTTCTAATTGAACTTTATCATAATCTGGGTCTTCCGTAAAGCCCATAAAAGCTCCTAAAATTTCAATATTCTTGCTCGTCGAAATGTCTTCAATCCAAGGCAATGCCTTGTGATATGGAATTCCCATACGGCTCATACCTGTATCTATATATAAGTGAACTTTAACAGGGTTTCCTACTTTCAAAGAAATTTCATCCAATACTTTATGCATTCCCTCATTATAGATTGCTAATTGAATATCATTAGCTACCAATTCCAGAAAATCACTATCCGTTGCCATTCCAATATGCAATATCGGTTTCATAATACCTGCTTTACGTAGTGCCAAACATGCCTCTGTTTTCACAGCAGCAAATCCTACCACTTCATCCATTGGTTCCATTATTTGTGCAACATTAACATCTCCTAGTCCATAACCATTATTTTTAACTACCGCCATAATTGGACGATTTCCTGATAGCTTATATAAAGTTTTTACATTATGTTTAATTGCTTCTGGAAGTACTTCTATCCAAGGATCAAATTTCTCATAGATTTTATCTTTGGAATTTTCCGCATTTACATTAGTTGGTGCTAACGAAGAGTCTTTGGCCTCTTTAGTATTGGAAACACATGATGGTAGAACAAATGTAGTGGCAAGTGCGGCACTAGACCTTATAAATGTTCTTCTAGACTTCTTCATAAGGTTAGTTTGGTTTTAAAATAATTAGGTTTAACAATATAATCATTTAGCATCAAAAAAATACAATCCGTGATTTTGTTCCAATTTTTATGTGCGAATTCTAATAAGAAGTATGGAAACAATATACAACGAGATAATTAGGAATCCCAATTGAAAAGAGCTTGAATTGTTGGAGGAGGTGAAACAAGCTTAATATATAACTAAATTCAACTCATTAAAAGTTTAACCAACTTTACTTTGTCTATAAACCCTATTCCTCTTAGAAGAATAATACTCATTTGCAGCAAGTTAATTATTCAAAAAGATTGTTAAACAACTATCTTTTTGATATTTTTAAACCATTGAAAAACTATAATTGATAAGATAAGTTTGACTCATATGGAAGATACTGTAAATAGATTATTTACAAGTTTTTATTTTTCAAGAAATTCAAAGTAATTTAGCTGTCCATTATTATTTGCAACTACTATTACCTTCTCATCTCCTGATTCAATGATACTCATGTTTTTAGCATCTCCAACAGAAACAAATCCAGTTTCAGAAGGAGCCATAACCATGAAATCTGTTTTGTTAATTTTCAAAACAGCTCCATAAGAAGCATCATAACGCACTGTTTCAACCTCAGTTTGGTAATGATTCCCTACGAGTATCAGTTCCTTTATAGTATCATTATCAATATCTACAAATTTAAAATCCATAATCGGTGCTATTTGAACAGCGTTAGGGAGTTTTTTTAACTTAAACTCTCCATTTCCTAAATTTTCCAGAAACATACTTTCTAGCATTTCTGCCTTGTAATGTAGTGATTTATCAATATTCTCCTGCCCATAAATATCCAATAGGCTTGCCTCTGCAAAGGACTGAAAACTTGGAAACTTATCTTTTACAAAGGGTAGCTGCTGGGTTGTACATTCTTTGCCTCTCATTGGAACTAATGTACCTTCATATTTATTTGACAGTATAATATCATAAGTCCCTGAACTATCAAAGTCATAACAAAATATATGAAACTCTTTTTCTGAATTTGCCTTAAATTTAGTATTAAGTCCTAAATTTCCTGCAAAATAATCAACATCTCCATCATTGTCAATATCACTACTGGCAATACTAAACCATATACCTCTTGTACCTTGAAGTGATTTAATCTTATCCAATTTAAACTTTCCCTTTTCATTTTTAAACATAGAAATTTCCATCCATTCTCCAACTACGATTAAATCTTCATCTCCATCGTTGTCATAATCCGAAAATAATGCATCTGTAACCATCCCAATATTTGCTACCTCAGGAGCAACAGCTACTGTTTTGTTAAGAAACTTCCCCTTCTCATTAATCAATAAATAAGACGATGGTGCATATGGGTATTTATCTGGAATAATTCTACCTCCAATAAACAAATCTAAATCGCCATCGTTATCAACATCAGAAGCGATAACCGTTTGTCCGCTAGCATCAATAATAGGCAAACTACCTTTGCTCCTTACAAAGTTTCCTTTTCCATCATTCAAGTACAATCTATCTTGAAACAAGACACTTTTCTCTTCAAACTCACTGCTTCCACTAACTATATACAAATCTAAATCATTATCATTATCCGCATCAAAAAACAATACGCCCAAATCCTCATATTCCTTATCCAACAACCAAGTGTTGGATTCTTGTTTTTTGAATATACCATTGCTAGTTTGAAAGTACAATTCTCCATTTTGCCCAGCGGCACCACCCACAAAGAAATCTTCCAAACCATCATTATTCACATCTCCTTTTGTAATAAATGGTCCATTATGGGATTGACTATAAGGAAGTAAAATCTGATTTTCAAAATCATCAACGTCGCTTTCTTCATGTTTATAATCCACCCCTATCTTAGAAGAGTCAAACTGAGTCAAAAGTGTTCTATTTTCGTGTTTCTTAGTGATTAAAAACTCTTTGTCACTTTGTTTTACCTTAATTATCTGGTTCGCTTGTATATCCTTTAACACTGTAACCTGTTGGTTTGGCCATTCAATGATAATCTCATCTACTAAAGAAGCCTTTTCGATTCCAAAATTTAAGATGTTCTGAACAGATGACAAATACCCTCTACTTAAATATAGCTCTTGATATTGAGTCGTATTATTAGCCCTAACACTTACTTTGGTTCCTAAGGCAGAAACATTACCAACCATACCTTCTAATCTAATCTGAATAAAATTATTAGTATCGTTATTTCTATAAACATGCGCAATATCATTAATATTATTTATAACCAAATCCAAATCTCCATCATTATCAAAATCGGCATAAGCAACTCCATTAGATTGGGTTTTTTCATCAAAACCCCATTTTTTTGATGTATTTGTAAAAGTATAATCGCCATTATTTTTAAAGCTATAGTTATTAATTTTAAAAGATGGCATCATCCTACTAACTTCGCTAAAATCTGGTTTATTTTTTTGGGAGAATCTTTTTAAAAGTTCCACCCTAAAATCTTGATTTCCCATTTCTTTCAAGATTCCATTAGTAATAAAAACATCTTTAAACCCATCATTGTCAAAATCAGCAATCAGCGGTGCCCAACTCCAATTTGTTTTGGCTAACCCACTCAATTGTGCAATTTCACTAAACTGACCATTGCCTTTATTTAATTGTAATGTATTGACCATATATTGATGGTGGTATTTTTTTTCAACTAAGGCCTTAAAATTACTGGTACTCATGGTTGCCATATTCTGTTTACTTCGCATATGGTCATCATCTGCCATTTCCATTACCAATAAATCTGGTAATAAGTCATTGTTAATATCTGCAAAATCGGACCCCATACTACTATAAGAAATATGGTTTATCCTATCAAGAATTTGATTAGAAAATGTTCCATCCTTATTGTTAATATAAAGCATATCTGGAGTTAGAAAATCGTTGCATACATATACATCTGGCCAATTATCACCATTAAAATCGCCTATAGAAGCACTTAACCCCCATGCTTTATTTACCATTCCCGCTTTATGAGTTATTTCAGTAAAGGAGTCTCCATCGTTTCTATACAGAATATCCGAGTTTAATCTGTTGAATGCTCTTTCAATTCGCATATTAAGTCGCGAAGTGTTTTCAAAATCGATTCGATGATTAACCAGGTACATATCTAAATCACCATCTTTATCAAAATCAAAAAAATATGCTTGCGTACTAAAACCTGGGTCATTAACTTTCCACTTTCTGGCTTCTTCTTTAAAGGTGTTGTTTTTTTGGTTTATAAACAGTTTGTTTTCCCTAAGCTCATTATTCTTTATTTCGCCCGATTTACAAACATAAATATCTAACCAACCATCATTATTAATGTCAACAACAGAAACACCAGTAGACCATCCTTCTATATCTTCCAATCCAGATCCAGAAGTAACATCTTCAAATTTAAAATGGCCTTTGTTCAAATATAATTTATTTGATACTTGATTGGCTACAAAAAATATATCCACCAATCCATCATTATTAAAATCTGCAGTTGCGACACCACCTCCATTATAAATATTAGAAAAATTTAAAAAATTCAGCGCTTTCGTTTCCTCAATCTTATTATTGAAATTAATTAAAGACTGACTCCCTGGTATTAATGAAAATTGGGTGCTGTTTATAGCATCCTTTTGTTCAATGCGATTCAGCACTTTATAGCTAGAATTATTATTGCAGCTAGCTAATAAAATACATATAAATAAGAGTTGTGATATCTGTTTCAAAATAATTTCGTTAAAATCAAATTTATGACAAAAAAAAGGGAGAACATTAACAGCTCCCCCTTTTTAAACTAAAAAATAAAATAAAATGCTATTACATTATTAATTTTAATTCTGCTGAGCCCACCACAATGGTGTATGTACTGTATCTGGACCTCCCAACAAACCTAAAGCTTGTGCATAACCTACTGGAATATTATTCTCAAAAGACGACGGGTATTTTAAGCGTTGTCCAAAGAACCCAATTTGATTAGTCAACACATTGCCACTATTCAGTATTGGCAAGGTCGGAATTGGATTTTCAATCGCAGGATTCTCAAAGAATGGTAAACCTAATCTTCTATGATCACTCCATACTTCCAATCCTAACCATGGTGTTTGCGCTATATACTTTTGTGTAATAATCTTGCTTAATAGATCATTCTTAACGACGCCACCTTTATAAATTGTGTTTTCCGGGTACGTGAATTCAAAAGTACCTGGCGTACCTGTATAACCATCAATATAGTCCATAGTTACACTTGCAGGAGGCTCTGTAATATGACTCCAACTTACTGATGTTCCAGCATTATTGTAATCCTGAGAAGCAATATACGTTCCTAAATGATCCGAAACTCCAAAAAATGCAAAACTATCTGCAATTCCTTGTTCATAAGCTAATTGCCCACTCATTGGAACATTCCAGCCCCTAACGGCAGCTTCTGCTATTAAGAAATGTGTTTCCCAAGATGGGAAAAAGATACGCTTAGTGTCATCACTGCCACCTCTAAAGTTAAGTCCTAAACGTGGGTAAGAGCCAGAAGATTGTAATTGATTCTTCGTTCCAAAATCTCCCTTGTCACCAGCTGCAAATGCATTATAAGTAAAGGCACACTCTAAAGTAAGTTGCACTTCTCCAGCATCATCCAATAAATTCCTTTCCGTTAACGTATGATTACTACTCCAGGTTGGGAAATTACTAAACTGAGGATCATCAATATTACCAGGAATCGGGAATGTTTTATATGCTCTAGGGTCAATTGAATTTGGCAAACCATCCAACCAGAAACCTTTGGCAGGATCATTTGTAAGTTGTGTAAAGTGATCATCAAATTTTAACCCCATATAATTAGCAGGTTTTATATTAATTTGATCTTCCGTTGGTAACTGATCTACAGATGTTACACTACCTAATCCAGTAGTTAAATTTTTATAGGTTGCACTAATATAATTACTATTCCATTGTCTAGACATAACATTGGTATAGTTATCCCATCCGCCACCTTCATGAATTCTCATGTCATCGTCCGCAGTAGTAATAATTTGTCCACTATTTGCAGCAGCTTCAAAATGTTGTTGCGCAACACCCGGTGCAACTTCAGATAAACGCATAGCCAAACGCATACGCATAGAATTACCATACTTTTTCCATTTAGCGTAATCATACCCAAAAGCCGGATCTAAACCTGAGTCTGGTTTAAATGTATTAGTATCATCAATTTGACTAACAGCATCTTCCAATTCTGACAGCATAAAAGTATATACCTCCTCTACACTATTATATTCAGGATTTTCACCATTAAAGCCATCTACAGGAATTGGTCCAAAATTATCGGTCATTTCACTCATAACATAGACTCTCCAAATTCTTGCAATTTGTAATAGGTTGGCTGTATATTCATTAACATTTCCTGAAGCGATTTTCTCTTCTGCGACATTAATACCAGTGGTAATATCACGTAACCATTTGGACACATAATCTTGAAAATAGTCCTTGCTCCATCCATCGTTTGCATTTCCTACAGAAAGGGTGCCTACTTGAGCTGATCTTCCTGCATCCATCCAATATAGACGAAAAATACGTTCCGCTATATGCGGATTTTGTTGCGCCCCTTGAATAGAATTGTTAACAAAAAATTCCACTTCTACTTGATCTGCTGATGCAGCTAAAGGATCCTCATTGATTTCTTCAAAATCATTACAAGAAAAAATCGTTAGTAAAGCACAAAATAGTGCCAATTTCTTATTTAATACATTTTTCATATCTATTTTTTTTTAAAATTTAACCGCTACATTAAAAAACAACGTTTTGGTTGTTGGTGGCGCTAAGTTCTCAAAACCATTCGCATTAGATTGGGTACCATTTACGGCCTCTGGATCTACACCATTTAAATTACTTGAAATCATCCATACATTGTTAGCTGATACTCCTACAGATAATCCTTTAAAAGGCGTTCTATCTAAAAATTTATTATCAAAAGTATAGGATAAATTTATATTTCTTAATCTAACATGTGTTGCATCATAAACATTAGCCTCGTTAATACCTAGATTTCCCGAACGTCCTGTAATAGCTGCCCAGTAATTTTGTGGCGTAACTTCTTCTGCGTTTTCGCTTAAATTACCAGCGCCATCATCTACAACACCACTAAATACAAAAGGCTCTCTTTTTCCATCAACCACAGTAACTGCCGCTATTCCTGCGCGTTGTACCGCATGATTAGTTCCAGAGAAAATTTCTCCTCCAATGCTAGCACTAACTAGGAAACTGAAAGAAAAGTTTTTATAAGTAAACATATTTGTAACACCTAATAATGCATCCGGTACCTGAGAACCTAAAACATGTTTATCTGCTGTAGCTAAAGGCAAGCCATCAGCATCAACTATGATTCTTCCAAAGAATGGGCTAGCTTCATCTTCAACTCTTTGAAACTTTGAACCAACTATTACCCCATAATCTCCACCAACATTTGCTCCAATACTAAAGTTATCAAACCCTCCTAAAGAATATTCCGTAACATCGTCGGCTAATTCTTCAATAGTGTTTTCGTTTCTCGAGTAATTAACAGTCATGTCCCAAGTTAAACTGTCTTCATTATCTAAAATCCTAGCCTTTAAAGTTGCTTCTATACCTTTATTTTGTATATCACCAGCATTTATCTTTTTAGAATTATACCCACTAAAAGGATCTAAAGGAAGATCAATTAACTGATTTGTGGCATTAGATTTATACCACGTAAAATCTAATCCTACTCTATTGTTAAACAAACGAGCTTCTAAACCAAACTCAACAGATTTAATCAACTCATTTACAACATCTGGATTAAACAAAACATTTTTTGTATTAGCTGTAGTGTTTCCTTGCGAGTCTTTACCAATAGAAAATGTATTATACAACTGGTAAGGATCTAAATCATTACCTACCTCAGCATACGACCCTCTTATTTTACCAAAAGTAAACCAACTAGGTAATTCACCACCATTCCTTGTTATCATATCTGAAATAACAAGTGACGTACTTACAGAGGAGTAGAAAAATGATCTATTATCCTTGCTTAAGGTAGATGTCCAATCGTTACGGCCAGTGAGATCTACAAATATATACCCATCATAATTTAATTGGAAAACTCCATACAATGAATTTATTTTTTTTATGCTAAACTCTTGAGAAACGGATGCTGGATTAATCCCATTATTCAAACTAAATAAATTAGGAACCAATAAGGTACCAGAACTACCACTTATTCTACTACTTTCGGTCTTCATTAAATTACCACCTAAAGTAACAGACCCTCCTAGTTTTCCGAAAATATCATCTTTCGCAGCCACTAATAAAGCACTGTAATTCTGCTCATTAAAAGTCTTTTTTCCTAAATTATAGGTCGAATTAGTTGAAGTTCCCGCAAACACTTTCCCTTCTGTATTCGTGGTATACATATCTGCTCCACCTCTAACTTCTGCATTTAACCAATCATTAAATTCATGTTTTAATGAAGCTGTTAACAAAAATCTATCTCTGGAATCATAGTTTAAGTGTCTTTCGTTAGCCCAGTATGGATTAACTTGATTGGAGGTAGGGTCATACCATATTTGATTACCAAATTCGTCCACACCATCAGAATATTGTGTAATATCTCGTGATCGCGGAAAATTTATTATGGTTTGAGCAGCACTTAGTGCTCCAAAACCAGTTCTTGGTCTATTATTTGCCGTTGTTTTATTGTACTGTACTTTTGTATCTACAATCCATTTTTTATTTTTTCCAAACTTAGAGATGCCTCTTGCCGTTAAGTTTAAACGGTCTAATGTAGCTGAAGGCGAAATACCCTCATCAGTCAAATAATTAGCAGAGGTATAATAAGAACCTGAATCTGTTTGATTTTGGATGGAGATACTGTGGTTTTGACTAAATCCATTTCTATAATAGTTCCCAACATTATCATAAGCTTTATCAAAAACAACTGACCCTTCAAGAGGACCTGTTTCCGTTTGCCCTTCTATTTTTGGTCCCCAACTACTAGTACTATATTCACCATAAGCACCTAGAGAGCCTTGCCCAAAACTATTCTGCAAATCTGGAGATTGAAAAAGAGTTTGAAAACCAGTCGTTGCTGCGTATGAAATACCCAATCCTTGATTAGATTTACCCGTTTTAGTCGTAATTAAAATAACCCCATTACCAGCACGCGAACCATATAATGCAGCAGCTGAAGGCCCTTTTAAAACAGACAACGATTCAATATCGTCTGGGTTTATATCTGCTAGTCCATTACCCAAATCAGCAGTAGGACTCCAGAAACCTTCACCTCCTGAACCTGTAAAGTTATCTAATGGTGTACCATCAACCACAATTAACGGCTGATTATCTCCTGTTAATGAGCTATATCCTCTTAATACAATTTTAGAAGACCCTGCAGGACCATTACTACTTTTAATAACCTGTAGTCCTGTAATTTTACCAGATAAGGCATTAACCATATTCGACTCTCTTGCATCTACAATAGAAGCCCCTTTAATTTCTTGAACGGCATACCCTAAAGATTTACGTTCTCTTTTAATACCCAATGCTGTAACTACAACCTCATCCAATTGACCAGCATCTTCTTCCATACTCACATTAAGGCTATTGGAAGAACCAACAGTCACCGATTGAGTTTTCATTCCAAGATAAGAAAAAACCAATATGCTTCCTTCAGAAACATTAATAGTATAATTTCCATCAAAATCTGTCTGAGTACCGTTTGTTGTTCCCTGTTCAACAATATTTACCCCAGGCACTGGGGCTCCAGTTTCTCCTTCGGTAACCGTGCCCGAAACTGTTTTACTTTGCGCCATTATGCCCTGTATAAAGAGCAATGCTACAAACATTAAGAAATAATGAATTTTTTTGTTCATATTTATTGAGTTTAAATTGTTTTTTATTGAGCATAGGAGAGCCCAACGTTAGTTTGCATAAAAATTAGAAATACAAACGAAACAGAGTAAAAAATTCGACAAATAACAAACTACAAAAGCTAAAGAACAAAAAAATAAGAAATCTATAGTTTCATAACCTAAGAAGATATTTTGTCAAAAAACAACTAAAAGACAATAAATAAGCTAGTCAAGGCAACACTTTAAAACACTTAACTAGATAGTGAAAAAGAGGAGAGCGTACTCCCCTCTTTAAAAAACTAACTAAATCAATACTTAAAACTACTATTAATTAATGTAGGCACTTACACAACACAAGAAGCAACCTCTACTGAAATTAAAGGTGTTAATCTTCCTTATACATAACTAGTGCTAACATTATTACATCGTAATAAAAATCTAAGGTTTCGTTTAATTAATAACGAAACCTTAGTCAAAAAATAGTTTCCTATTTCATATTCAGAGTTAAAGCAACTTCTTTTTCTACTTCACCACCAACATAAATTAATTTCGCATTATTGCCAGTATCATAAACCTCACCATCAATAGTAATGGTTGCACCAATATAATAGTTGTCAGCATCTAATCCGCTAAAGTAAAAACTTCCATCTCCGTCTGTTTCTGTTTCAGAAATTACATCCGTGTTTAGGTTAAATAATTTAACCGTAATGCCAGAAACAACAGCTCCGTCATTTGCTTTTGCCGTCCCTTTAATGGAACCTTCATCATCTTTACTACAAGATGACAAGGTTAACATTGTAAACAGTATAAATAATATTTTTTTCATTTTTCTAATGTATATCGGGTTAAAAAATCTATTCTAGAACGTTTCTCCATTTGTCAGTTCGGTTAGTGAACCACATTGGAATATTAGCATCATTAAAAGGACTAATTTTTGCCCAATTTTCAGGATCTGTAGCCTGGATGTTTGGGTTATACAAAAACCTTTCCTTCCATTCAAACACTTCATAAGGAGAACCTGGGTTATCACCAAGATAACTAATCAACCTACGAGCCGAAGTGTAAGGCACTTCGAAGTTGAACATATTGTAATGCAACTGCAATTGATTAAAAATAGACCACACTTTTTGCTGTGCTGTTAAGCCATCAAAACGTTGCGCTTCAAATTCAGCATAAGCACTAGCGCTATACTCCTGGCTTGGTTTATCTCTGTCAATTCTTTTCTGATCCATATTACTAGGAAAAGATGGTGTAGTTTGCTTAGAATACGAGTTATTAACATTTATATTATACCAATACGTGCAAGACAATTCAATAGCTTTTTTGTAATGCTCACGAGCAGAACCGCTAACACTCCCCATTCCTCTTACTGCAGCTTCCGCTAAAGAAAGCTCAGATTCAACAGAATGCAATGTAGGATAACGAATGTCAAAATTATATTGTGGACGTACATTGTATTCCGAAATCATATTTTTATCTGTACCTATTGTCCAACTAATATCTCGATATTGAGAACAATGTTTACGAAATTCTTTAAGTAAATATGCTTCACGCAAAGATAAATCAGCAGTAGCATCATCATTTAATGTGATTTCCTGCTCGTTACCTTCTGAACCAAAACTTATACTAGTCACACTGATGTCAGTCATAATAGGGTCGTTAATATAATACGCTCTCATTGCCTTACTATAATAACTATTTGGATCAGTCCCATCATCCCATGACGTTTCTGCACCAACATATCTTCCTAATATATCTTTAGAAAAAAGGTATGCAACACGTGGATCTACCGTTCCATTTTCTAACCCTTCCTCTGAATTGTCACTATCAAAATAGTATAAAGTCTCACCATTTACTACAATGCTTTGTTCAGTTGGAGTACAGTGCATCACATCATCTAGGAAGCGTTTAGGAGCACGAGATTCATCTGAACGCTCTCTAAAAGCTCTAGTAATTCCTAGCTCACGTTGCAGCCTACTAGCATCTACAATAGCAATATCTGCTAAGCCAGCTACATCATCAAATTGATCAAACAATGGTTTTCCATTAAGTTCCGATAATACAGATGAAGTAAGACTAGGATTTTTCTCACTGATATTCATAGCTCCACGAAGGCGTAATGAATTAATATACTTTCTCCATTGAAGAATATTCCCATAGAAAATAACATCTTGGTTATTGAAACTTGTCTGTTCCGAAGATGTAAGCTCAACATTCTCAAGATAGGTTTCAATCTCACCTAACTCTGCAAGAATAATAGGGTAAATTTCTTCTTGTCCAAGCCATTCTGCCTTTTTATCTTCAAGAGCACCTGCAGATCCTGTCTCAAAATAAGGAACCAAATCATAAAGATCTGTAGATCTTTGATATGCATAGGCTTTTAATACATGTAAAAGTTTCATGTAAAACTCGTCTAGACCACCTTGTTCATCTGCTGGGAGTTTATTGAATTCTTTTTGCGCCCATAAGATTTGCTTAATCCAATCACTATTTAGTTTATCAAAAACCGTTCGATTGAAACCGTTAGACCCCCAATCGCCTTCCACATTTCTAGAGGAATAAGAAAGACCATAGTCTGCAGTGTTATAGTACAATTGCACTCCTGTACCCATAACCCTTGATCCACTTCTTAACTGGTGATACTGCGCTCCATATTCTCCTCTAAGAAAAAAACCACGGGTTAATTGTGAGGTAAAATAACCAGCAATAATACTTACGCCAGCTGCATCCGCCTGTTGTTTTGAGAACCCATCAGGGTCTTGATAAAGTTCTTCTAATTTATCCTCGCAACCAACCGCGCTAAACACTAGCAGAAGGGTAAGGAATGATTTACTTATTAAATTTTTCATTGTAAATACTTTTAAATTTAAAATTTAGCTTTTATAGAGAGTCCCATAGAACGTTGTGATGGAAGCGCTGTGGTTCCATAGTTTGCACTTGACCAGCCTGTACCGTTAGACGATTCAGGAATGGTATTTGGCGCAGCCTTATACAAGTATGCTACATTGTTACAAAAAAGAGAAAGCGACAAACCATTGACTCCCATTTTCTCTGTCAAATCCTTAGAAAAAGAGTAGCTAAGAGCTATATTACGTAAGGCAATATAATCACTCTTGAACAAGCGATCTTCTGGAAAAAAGCCATTTGAAAAATAAGATGATCTGTAATAATCTTCAGCTCTTACCACTTGGGTATTTACAGTTCCATCAGCTAATACGCCATCTAATACTACCCCATCATTAAAGGTTGCTCCTCCTCCCGATGGATCCGCTCCTTGCACAAGAACTCCAGCTCCGACAACATGGTAAGCAACACCTCCATTTGCCTGGTCTCTATATTTCAAACTCTCTTTAAGCACCCCAGAAGCCATCATATAAGTCTCTTGTTCAGAGATAAATGTAGCTCCGAAAGTATAATCTAAATTAGCAACTAAAGTAAAGTTTTTGTAATTAAAAGAGGTGAAAACACCCCCTATAAGGTCCGGTAAAACTTTACCAACTTTCTTATTACTATCTGAGTAGTAGCGATATCTTTGACCACTATTAGCTACAATAGGTTTTCCGTTATTTGGATCATTCTCATCCGAAGGGTTAATATATTTTTTAAACCCCTTTTGTTGGTATATCGCACCATATTCACCACCTACTTCAGCTACAGCATTTAGACCATTAGTACTCCATAAGCTTAAGTTCTTTAATTCTCCATCAAGTTTCACAACCTTTGTTTTAGTTCCTGAAAAGGTAAAATCAAGATTCCATTTGAAATCTTTTAGATCTATTGGCTTTGTTTTTAACGCAAGTTCCCATCCCGTATTAGAGACATCTCCTGCATTTAATCTAATGCTATTTACTCCTAATCCTGGAGGTGCCGTAATCTTCATAATTTGATCATAGGTATTTGAGTGATAAACTGCAAAATCTACACCTAATCTTCTGTTCTCGAAAAAATACGCTTCCAAGCCTACTTCAAATTCTCTTTTACGCTCTGGTTTCAGATTCGGCACAAAATTATCATCTATCGGAGGTAAGTCACTAGGTGGAGATAAGATAAAACCTGAACCTGATTGAGAAACACCCAAATTAACATTACTAAAGTATCTAGAACCTGGTCTACCCACATCTGCCCATGACGTTCTAAGTTTAAGAAATTTAACCTGCGTTGGAAGGTTAAATGAACTGGAAAGAATCCAAGTAGCACTTAGACCAGGATAAAAATAGCTGTTATTTTGTACTGGCAAAATCGAAGACCAATCATTACGTGCTTGTGCTTCAAGATACACCTGATTTTTCCAATCAACTTGTAACGACCCTAAAACACTATACAACATATCTTCCTGGTTATCATTAATGTAACTAGGTTGTTGACCTGAAGGAAGGTTTGAGAACGAAAAGAAGTTAGGAATAACAAAACCACCTAATCTCTCTGCTCCTTTTTTCTCTTCAAAATGATGGCGAATAACACCCCCTACAAAACCTGAAACGTTAATATCTTTTGTTGCATTGGCATTAAAATTAAATAATGCTTGACCATAAGATTTACGTATTATTCTAGATACATCTCTATAAACTGAACCACTATTTGGACCAATCTGGCTAGGGTCTCGTAATTTCCCCTTATACTCAGTATTCTCATTCGTATTATCCAAACCTCCTAAAATAGTAAGACCAAGAAAATCGTTAAATTCAATATCTAATGTAAGAGATTGAATATTGTGTATACGTTTGAAATTTGATTCGTTCTGCGTCCAATCCCAAAGCGTATTTGCTACAGCTGATCGACCACTCGAAATAACATTGGATGTATTATCCGGATTTGCAAAATAATTGTAACCATCATTGGTGATTAAATACTGCTTTAACAAATCTACATCGATGTCACTAGAATAAGCTCCTAAACCTGAAACTGACCCCTGAGAATCAAAAGAACCCGCATAATGTGCATTCTGGTTTTCAGTTGCATAATAATTACCCGAATACTTTAACGTCACATGATCGTTTATCTCATATTTTGAACTTAAACTAAATGTGTTTTTATCATAATTTCCACCAGGAGATATAGATTTTAATCTAGTATTGGTATACGAAAATCGCATAGACCCTTTTTCTCCACCAGCAGTTAAAGCTAAATTAGTTGTGGTTTGACTCCCAGTTCTAAACAACTGCTTGTATATTGATTTGGAATTTGGCGCCCAAGCCCTTTTGGATCCATCCCACCAATTTAACTGTACACTAGGATCGTATTTTGGTCCAAAACCAGATCCAGCGATGTCTAAAGTTCTTTCTCCTTCATCGTTTAAATAATAACCTTGGTCATCCGTATCTGGACTACTTGGGCTTCTTCCTGTACCATATTCATTTTGAAGATCAGCAAGAAATGCCGCAGTATCCAATGTAGTGGTCATAGATAAAGACACACCTAATCCTGTATTTTTCGAACCACTTTTAGTTGTAATCAGAATAACTCCGTTAGCACCTTCACTACCGTATAATACAGACGCCTTCGCTCCTTTTAAAATATCGAAAGAAGCAATATCATCTGGGTTTATGTCATTTATACCCGTACCATTGTCCCTACCAGATCTTCCAGCTGTACCAATACCTGTATTCTCATCGTGAATAGGTATACCATCTACCACAATCAAAGGTCTTGTAGAAGAATTCGAATCAAAAGAAATGGCATTTCTTATATTAATTTTCATACCCCCGGCTGGTCCAGAAGCTGTTGCAGCAACTCTAACTCCAGATGCAGTACCATACAATGCCTGAAGTGCATTAGCTGGTGTACCACTAGCCATTATACGAGAGTTATCTACTTTCGCTACAGAATACCCAAGTGCTTTTGCATCTTTTTTAATACCTAAAGCTGTAACTACTACCTCATCTAGTTGGCTCGTATCTTCTTCCATACTAACATCTAAAATACTAGAAGACCCTACTGTAACCGTTTTTGTTTTCATACCTAAATAAGAAAACACCAAAACACTTCCTTCAGATACACTAATAGTGTAGTACCCATCAAAGTCAGTTTGGGTTCCATTTGTTGTTCCTTCTTCAACAATATTTACCCCTGGTATTGGAGCACCATTTTCATCCCTAATTGTTCCACTAACGCTTGACTGTAAATTATCTAATTTATTATCAATTTGTATGGAACTAGTCGATTTGACTATTTTCATTTTGGAATCAATCCGCAATACAATCTGTTTTCCAACAATGTCGTAAACAACATCTGTCTCAGCAAATAAAATATCAAGTACTTTACCTATTCGCTTTTTATTAACCTTAATTGTTATTTTTCGATTTAGATCTATTTCCGAATTCATATAAAAAATCTTGAATTCTGTCTTCATTTTTATTTCTGAAAACACTTTATTCAAGGTTACATTTTTAAAATCTAATGTAACTTTTGTAGATTGAGAATACGTATTCGCATTAACTTTAAATAGAGCTAAAAAAAGAAAAAAGAAAGATATCTTCATTTTTATATCTATTTTAGGAAAAGACACAGCTTTCCTGGCATAATTATTCATAATTTTGAGTTGATTTAAATGTTAGCTTAATATTTAAATTTTTGATAGGTCAGGAAATGTTAGCGCATTTCCTGATTTTTTTAGTAGTTCCATATATCTACATAAGCGCTTCTTTAATGGTTAATTGTTATTTCATCTCCTTGTACTACATAAGTAAAATATCTATGTTTAGCGAATGTCTTTAAAATATCATCAATCGTTTCAACATCAAAAACACCCGTGTACCTATTATTCCTAATGGCAGAATAATTATTCTCGATAGACACATCATAATGTCTCTCTAATTTTTTTATTATATTCTCAAATTTCTCGTTTTGAAAAACTAAAACACCTTCTACCCAAGCAATATAATTAAATACGTCTACTTGTTTTTTCTCGAATTCTCCTAAACCATTAATCAAAATCATCTCGTTTGGTTTAATGACAAATTCAGAACGGAAGTCTTTAGTATTCTCTAATTGCACACCAATTGACCCACTCACTAAAACAACCTTATGTATAGCATCATTTTCGTAAGAACTAATGTTAAATTCTGTTCCATACACCTGTGTATCAAATTTCGAGGTGTGAACGACAAACAAATTTTCTTTATCTTCTGACACTTTAAAATACGCTTCTCCTTTTAAAAAAACTTCTCTCGTTTTTCCTTTTATAAATTGAACCGGATATTTAATACTACTCCCTGAATTAAGAGTTATGGAAGATCCATCTGACAATTCTAATTGAAATTTTTTACCAAAAGGAACAGATAAAGTGTGGTATACCAGCTCAGCTCCCTCTATACTGCTTTCATTTTTTTGATATGCAATTTTATTCGAAACCTGTTTACCTAAAATATCCCCTTCCTCATTTTCTATATCTTGGCTAACATTGTCATAGATAATTTTCACCTTACCTTCTTTGAGTTCCAAAACAATCGCGTCTTCTGGAATAACAAAGTCATGTTTATCAAAAATCCAAAGAGAAATCACAGACACAATACAAATCAATATTGCAGCATATTTCATATAACTACTTACCGTTATTTTTAGTCTACGCAACTTAACTCTCTTATTTACTATGATGAAGTCCTGAAGTTTATTTTCATTTGTTTCATCTGCAATTGCCCAAGCTGTTTTATACTTAACAAACTCTTGCTTATTATTCTCAGATGCTTCTATCCATTTAAAAATAGATTCTATCTCTTCTTCTGAAGCTTCTCCCAAGAAATATTTGTAAATAAGTGTTTTTTTCAAAATAGTAATATATGGTTGTAAAGTAAGTACACCTTAAACCTATATAACCCTACATTAAAATCTAATTATTTTAAAAAATAAAGGAAAGTAGTAAAATAGTAGAAACGTAATTTGATAAGGATATTTTCAAGAATTTTATGGCTCTAGTCATATTTGCTTCCACCGCCTTTACGGATATATTTAATTCTAGAGCAATCTCCTTATTCTTCTTTTCATCAATTCGACGCATTACAAAAACTTTTTGGCACTTTTCTGGAAGTTTTTTAATAGAGGCGGCTATTAATTCTTCTAATTCAGAAAACATGAGGGCATCAAACTTCATCGATTTTAGTATCTCGATATTTAATTGCTGCTCTTTTTCTCTAATGTAACTATTCTTATACCGTGTAGCGACCTTCTTATGTCTAATTATGTTTAAGCAATCACTTTTTGCAGAAGTATACAAGAAAGCCTTTATACCGGCCACTTTCTCAACCTTTTCTTTATTTAACCAAAGCTTGACGAAAGCCTCCTGAGCTATACTCTTCGCCTTGTCTTTATCGTAAATAAATTGCATACCAAAACCAACAATTTGATTATAATATTTATTAAAAAAAAACTGGAAAGCAATTTCATCTCCATTTTTAAATAGGAGAAATTGTTCTTCCATGCTCTTATTAATACAGGCATTCATTCTACACAGGTTTGGATTGCATTTTGGCTACAAAGACAGCACTGAATAAGTTCTATAGGCAATAACACTCTAAATTGTTAAACTCAATTAAATTTATGCGACTAAACAATTAGCCAATAATCGACCATATAAAACTTGAATATATCAGGCAAAAAACAAAATAAAAACGACTAATGACATGTCTGAACAAATGGACAGCACAGCATCTTAGTTTCTAATACAAAACCATATCTCTTAATTTCAACTCATAATAATCCTATAATTCTTTTTAAAAACAACAAAAACCCAGTAAGCTATTACTGGGTCCTATTCTTTAATACAATATATTAAAAGCTTATTTTACCTTCACCACAAAGGCTTTTGTCTTTAAAAGATTCTTTCTCAAATAAGTAGGAATAGAAATGGTTAATTCATCTTCCTGTATTTTCCATTTCAATTTTGAATTAAATCCTAATAACTCCATTTTGGCTTTTTTGGAAGGTACAAACCCTTTAAACTTAATTTTAGAAGGTATACTAGTCTGTCCTTCCTTTACTAAATAAATAAGATAAACCGTTCCATCCTTCTTTGTCGTAACACAAATATTTTCATACTTATATGGAGCCATTGATTTGGTTTTGTATATAGCCTCGTCATTTACTTTCATCCAATCTCCTATCTCTTCAAGTAAATCATAAGCTCCCTGATCCCATTCTCCTTCTGGGCTCGGAGCAATATTTAATAGCAAATTACCTCCTTTTGCAACAATATCCACCAACGTATGTACTGCTGCCTTACCAGACATATAGGTTGCATTAAAAGAATAAGACCATCCGCCCCCTGCAATAATACACGATTCCCACGGGTAAGGTAATGGCTTTTCTGGGATTCTGTTTTCTGGAGTCAAATAATTTTGATTTTTACCGTGAACCGCTCTATCTACAACTATTAACCCTGGTTGTTTCTCCCTTGCTTTTACCACAAGTGCATCCATTTTTATGTCCTGGTTAATAATCCTATGCTTTAAATAACCTTTATCATTATTTTTTAATTGACTTTCATACCAACTTACAATATCGGATTTAGGTGTTTTCGCAACCCATCCTCCATCTAACCACAAAATATCCACTTTCCCATAGTCGGTCAATAATTCAAGTATCTGATTGTGTGTGAATTCGACATATTCATTCCACTTTTCAGGATATGTCTCCGGATCATAATTTACATTCCTATCTTTTGGAGGAAAGTAAGGGTCCCAATATGAAGACACATTCCAATCAGGTTTGGAAAAATAAGCACCTGCCCAAAGCCCTTCTTTCCTAAAGGCATTAAATATCTCTTTGGTAATATTGGCCTTAGGATTTGTGGAAAATGGCGTTCCTGGATCTGTTATTTTATAATCTGTATATTTAGAATCGAACATCGAAAACCCATCGTGATGTTTGGTAGTAAACACCACATATTTCATTCCTGCATTTTTTGCTGCTTTCGCCCACTTTTCTGGATTAAATTTAACAGGATTAAAAGAGTTCTTTAAACCTTCATATTCTTTTTTATACGCAAAATAATCGTTTGGGTTTGCTCCTTTCTTTCTTTCGCACCAACCATACTCTTCTGGACATAATGACCAGGATTCTACAATACCCCATTGACTGTATGTCCCCCAATGCATAAGCAATCCGAATTTTAATCCTTGCCATTCGTCAAGTTTTTTAAGTACAAGAGGGTCTGTCTCTGGCACATAACGTTCATCTTCGTAAATCGCCTGAGCCATTCCAGAATAGCAAGAAAACATAGCCAAAATAATTCCTAATACAACAGGTTTTAAGAAATTTCTACTTTTCATATTTAAATTCTAATTAATTATTATTTCATCAGCAAAAATCCAAGAAGGCAAACCAGCAGCATGATGCCAATATGGTGCTTCCTTTACATTTTCGACCTTAATTTTAATATACCTTACTTTTTCGCTTTTTATTTTCAGATCAAAATATTGAATATCATTTACTTTACTTGTTCTTAACAGTGGTCTCGTATTTTCCACAGTACCGATCTTTACATAGTTTTTATTATCCATTGAAAAAGAATAACTAACCTTTAACGGAAAAAAAACAATATGATTGGTTACTTGTAAAAACGCCATTGAAATACTACTTATCTCCTGTTCCGACCCCATATCTATCATCGCTTCCATGTCATTTCCTTCAAATCCAAGCCAGTTCGCATAAAAACCACTGCCTCCCAATGCACCATCTGTTAATACTTGCGGGTCTTCGTTTGCGTATTTTTTTGGTTTCGTAAACAGTGTAACCTTTTTTCCAATAGCTTTATTGGGTTTTAATGCAACCGCGATAGCCTTCTTATAATTATCATAGTATTCAATGGTCGTAAAACCCATTTCATTCATTAAAGAAATATCTTCTTTAATACAATTGTTTTTAAAATTACCCAACAATGTCGTTACCAAAGGATTTACGACCACTTTAAATCCTGCATCCTTTTTAACCAAGGAAAATTTTTCATTCATATTTTTTCTACAGGCTTCCAAAACGGCAAAATCCACCCCCATTCTTGCCACTCTTACACGTTGCAATATTTCTGGTTTATTTAGAACCGCTTTTTCCGCATCATCAAAAAAACGACTGTAATCACTTAATAAATCAGGATTCAAATAAGAATCGAAAGCCTCGGAAGGGCCTCCATAAAGAAATAGGAAAAAGGATTTGTCCTCTTTTATTTTTTGGTGAATCAGATTAATATATTGTTTTACAAATACACCTGCTTCCTCGTAATAACCCTCGGTAAACTCTGCAATCAGGTCCTCCATCTTTAAGTCCGGATTCCATAACAACTTAGCCATTACATAGGAACGTAACTCAAACAATTCACTTGGATTATTGGAATGTTGTTCAAAAATCCATTTGGCATTATTATCCTTAAAAAAGCGAATATTGGGAGCTAATGTTTTTATATTCGGAAAGGGAGCCAAGAAATTGGTGAATTGGGTCGTATAATCCCAAATCCTAATGTTCTCGGTCAATTCGTGCCATGCTCTTAAATCAGTTGCAAAATCGACGCACTTCTCTTCGATCGGTGCACTTCTATCACATTCAATGGAACATAAGGTAATGAGTACATTTGGTTTTGGCTTTGTTTTACAAGCTTTACGTGTATACTGATACGCCAGGGTCGATATTGTTTTGTCTGGAAATGCATTCGCTATTCTATTCACAAAACGGATCATTGTCCCAGAATGACTATCCTCTTCTGTATCTACTTTTTTACAATTATCGCACTCACAATATTGTTGGTTATCGTTCTGACTTACAGATACTACTGTAGATTCAGGATGTTTTACAAATAAAGAAGCCACCGAATCCTTTACTATTTCATACACTTTTTCATTGGTCAAACACAATTGTGTCGGGAGTCGAACCCCATTTCTTAAGGCATAGAATTCTGGATTTGATCGATACAATTTTTCTTCTGGAACAAATTTGTGAAAGGTATGTACCCGAGCATCTTTTATATAATGTGGAAATGCTTCATGTGTAACTTTTAATTTGTCTGCAAAGTCGGTATTCTTATAAAAAAGTCTTGAATGAACTGTTCTTGTCGTAATTTCAGGGGTATACGAATACTTGATCGGTCGAAGAACAATAGCGGGGTTAAGTGGTATCTTTTCAACACCCGGAGCATACCATTTACAGTTCAAATAGCGTTCTAAAAATTCATAAACCGCATTTCTAACAGCTTTATCGGATCCCCCAGAAATAAACAGGTTATTATTCTCCGTTTTAAGAATTATTTGGTGAAGGCCCAAATCCTCACCAGTAATATTGCCAATGTAAATTTTATTCGGGGCACTTTGAGAGCTTTCGTCTACTATAGGTAAATTCACCTTGCTTATCTTATAGATATAATTCTTTAATATCTTAGCTGATTCATATTGACTTTTTGTGGCATCATCGATGTATACGATTTCATAATTAGATTTTCCCTTTTCTACAATTACTATGGTATCATTTTTACACGAGAGCATCAACATAAATGCTCCTATAAGAATACTAAATATTGTTTTTTTCATATGTTTAAATTTTAGCTAATTATAAAATTCAGAACGTATAGAACCTCTCCTTACCCCATTATTACGTAAGTTTATTTCATTTTAAAATGAAGTAATCCCGAATTCAATAATGTTTTGTGAGAAATAAAATACTTTTTATAAGGTATACCATTCGTATAAATATTTTGAATAGTACTATTCTTAGTGGTTGCATCCGAAGTTATAACCAGAGTATCTTTCGCATAATAATCGGTATCTAAGTGAATGGTGATTTTAGTAAACCTAGGAGCTGTAAGTGCATACATTGGATTGGCTGGACTTACTGGATAAATACCCATCATAGAAAAAACTGCCCATGCAGACATAGTTCCTGTATCATCATTCCCTGGGAGCCCATCTGGACTATTTTTAAAATAAGTATCTAACAACTCCGACACTTTTTTCTGTGTTCTATATTCCTGTCCTTTTACATAATTAAAAAGATATGGATATCCTATATCTGGCTCATTTGCCATATCGAACTCGCCTCTATCAAAAACATCCTGTAAGCCTGCTGTAAAGTTTTTACCGCCACCCATCAATTTTATTAAACCTTTAATATCGTGAGGAACCATAAAAGTATACTGCCATGCATTCCCTTCAATAAACCCTAGATTCTTTTCAAAATTAGCTCCTGAGGCAGGGTCATATGGAGTTAACCAACTTCCGTCATCATTTCTAGGTCGTAATAATCGCAGCTTTTTATCAAACAGTTTTCTATAAGATAAAGAACGTTTTGTATAGCGTTTATAGTCCTCCTTTTTTCCTAATTCCTTTGCTAATTGTGCAATTGCAAAATCGGTAATATTATACTCTTGCGTAGTAGAGACAGAGCCACTCTTAGTTGTTTTAGTAGTTAAATATCCCTTTTCTATATAATCCTTAATTCCAGGTCGTAATGGATTATTTTCCAATTGATCCGCACTTTTAGTCATGGCTTCATATGCCTTTTCAATATCAAAATCTCTAATTCCCCTTAAATAAGTATCCGCTAAAATAATTCCTGCAGGATCACCAACCATAGTCGTTGTTTCTGTTGCATTAAGTTCCCATTTTGGCAACCAACCTGATTCATCATAAATCTGCAACATACTTTTCACCATATTCGATTGTTGCTTAGGATACACCAAACTCATTAACTGGTGCAAATTTCTATACGTATCCCATAAAGAAAAAACCGTATAACGCGTTCCTTCTGTTCTCATGGTTTCCCTAGTTTTCATTTTAGGGTAATCGCCATTAAAATCATTCAGTGTATTTGGGTGAATTAATGTGTGGTATAAGGCAGTGTAAAATTTAACCTTATCCTCTTCCTCTCCTCCTTCAACCTCTATTCGAGATAAGTAATGATTCCACTCAGCTCGAGTTTCTTTTAATATTTCATCAAAAGTATTCTTCGAAGTTTCTTTTTCTAAGTTTTCTCTAGCATTTTCAATACTTACATAGGAGATCCCAATTTTCATTTCCACCTGAGTAGGCAGCTTAAAATCATAACTCATATACGCACCAATACTATCCCCAACTACTTCTTTGGAATACCCTTTCATCAATCGCGTATTTCCATTGTATCCCATCCATTGACTCTCCAATCCATTATATTTTGTTGGTTTTTTCCAAACACCAAATTCTTTCGCAGGTTTAGAAAAACGCGCTACAAAATAAACAGGATAGGCTTCTTCTGCTTTGTAATAACAAAAAGAGCCTACAGATCGAATTCCTTCAATTTCAGTAGCAGACACTACCTTTACTTGTGCTCCTTGCTCGTTGGTAAGTCCCAATCCTAAATTGATTAAAACATTAGATTTTCCAGCAGGAAAACTGTATTTGCTCACCCCTACTCTAGTTGTTGCTGTTGCTTCAACTTTAATTCCATATTTTGAAAGTGTATTGGTATAATACCCAACTTTAGAAACTTCATCGGTATAGGTAGAACCATACTTTTCATGATTAGTTTCTACCTCTCCTGTTGTTGGCATTACCAAAATAACACCCAATTCAGGACAACCTACGCCACTTAAATTAACATGACTAAACCCTGTTAAAAAAGTATTTTCATGAACATAAGGTGTGGACCACCAACGGCTATCTTTTTCTAAGGGTAAATTCTGCTTCCCTGCCACATTAAAAGGCGAAACATTTGCCATACCTCTCACGGCAATTGGTCCTGGATTGGTAGTTCCAAAATTTGAAGTCCCAATAAAAGGATTTACATAGTCTACCACTTCTTTTTGCGCAAACAAAGAACTTGAAAAAAGAACAAGTAGCAATACAATTTTACATTTCATACGTTTATATCTATTGTTTATTCCACAATAATTTCATCGATAAACATCCAAGAACCACCGCCTGTTACAGGTGTTCCAAGATTTTTAACTTTCACTTTTATATACCGAGCAGGCTGTTTCTCAAAGCTAATTTCAAAATTTTTCAATTCTGACATATTATTTGCTTTATAATCCCTTTTTAACCGCCCCACACTATTATATTTTTCATTATCTGAGGAAATAAAAACCTCCACTGCTACAGGAAAATAAATACCCGATCCTTGGTTCTCCAAGCTTCCAACAACTACCTTACCAATATCGGTTCTATTTTCCAAATCGATCGTAAGCTCTAAATCGTTACCCAACCATCCTTGCCATTGGCCATCATGGAAATTTTTAGAACCTCTAAGTACATTTACCATTCCAATTTCTTTAGCACCTTGGTAGCTATCATGGTACAACTCCTTATAACTGACTTTTTTCCCAACTGCTTTGTGGTAATTAATATTCTTTTCAAATACAGCACCTACAATAACATCATTTTGAAACATTGCTGCTTTTATAGTAGTCGATGCGTTTATTTGAATAGGCCTAGTATATTTAATGGCATCTGTTTTTAAATCTCCTTCATTTAAAACATATCTAATGTCTGAATTTGGAAATTCATTTTTTAAGGAAATGGTAAGATTTCCGGTTGCAGCATCCATTTTCGTATCCGCATTTACCTGATAAGAACTTTTCGCATAATGGATACCCATAGCCTCATACCGCCCAAACATAGTTTGAATTCGCACTGAAAAATCTTCCCATTTTTTATTCTCTTTAGCGCTCCAAACTGCTTCTGAAAGTGCCGCCAATCTCGGATAAATCATATATTCTGAATGTGCGCTTGTAGCAACATATTCACTCCATAAATTTGCTTGTCCACCCAATACATGTGCAGCCTGCTTCGTTGTCATAGAATCTACAACAGGATCAAATTCATACACCTTGCTCAAAGGAGAATACCCACCCCAAGCTAATGGTTCTACATCCTGACTTCCTTGATAATGGTCAAAATAACAATATGATCCTGGAGTCATCACCACGTCATGTCCTTGCTCAGAAGCTTCTAAACCTCCTTTAACTCCTCTCCAACTCATTACGGTTGCTCCAGGAGCCAATCCACCTTCTAATATTTCATCCCATCCGACTAAAATTCTGTCTTTGGAGCTTATAAAACGTTCCATTCGTTTTATAAAATAACTTTGCAATTCTTCTTCATTTTTTAAACCCTCTTTGGCAACTCTATTTTTACAATGCGAGCAAGTTTTCCAATTGGTTCTAGTCGCTTCATCTCCACCAACATGAATATATTTTGAAGGAAATAAGTCCATCACTTCCGTTAATACATTCTCCAAAAACTCAAAGGTCGATTCTTTTCCTGCACAATATATATCTGTGATAGGCCATACTCCTCCTGAAGGAACCATTATCGACTTTTCATTACAAGACAACTCTGGATATGCTGCAATTGCACTCATAACATGCGCAGGCATTTCTATTTCTGGTACAACCGTAATACCTTTTGTGGTAGCATAAGAAACTATTTCTCTTATGTCTTCTTGCGTATAAAAACCTCCATACATCGCTTTCTCTCCTTTACCAGGTGTTGACCGAGCTCCCCAATGTTTATCTCCCTGACCTACCCTAAACCCTCCTACTTCAGTTAATCTAGGATATTTCTTTATTTCTATTCGCCACCCCTGATCATCTACCAAATGCAAATGCAGCATATTCATTTTTAGCAAGGCCATTTGATCAATGGTTCCTAAAACGTAATCTTTATCGAAAAAATGACGAGAAACATCTAACATTAAACCTCTCCATTTAAAACGTGGCGCATCATTTATTTCAATATTCGGAACTTCCCAAGATACATTTTGCACCACTTTTTCACTTTCTATGGTCACAGGTAACAATTGTCGAACAGTTTCCAATCCATAATGAAAACCAGAAAATTCTTTTGCAAAAATATGTATCGCATTATTCTCTATATGGAGCTTATAAGCTTCTTCTTTCAATTCATCATCTGTAATAAACTGAACATAATTTCTAGAAGGTTTTGTATTCACCGTTTCTAATTCCCAACCTGAAACTTTTTTAAACTTTTGTGTTAGTAGGCCCGTTAATTCCTTCTGCTCATCACTATTTACAACAAATACGGTTTCTTTATTAAATATAAAGGAACCCTGCTTCAACTCTAATTGTTGCGGAATTGGTATAATTGCAATATCACTTTCAACAAAAAATTTACTCTTTTTTTGTCCACAACTTACCAATAACACTAAGAACAGTAAGAACAGTAATATTAATAGTTTTAGAATCTCCTTCATAAGTGCACTTAATTTCTATTTATTGACAATGAATACGGTACCGAACTATCTTCTACTGCCCAATTTTTATTTGGTTCTTTTCCCATTTCAAATTCTATTTCACCACCATTTTGAACCATTTCTGTAGTAATATAAGATGTATTGGATTCGGTACCGTTTAAAGTTGTACTCTGAATGTAAAAATTATCTTTCGAATTATTATTAGCCTTAATCGTGAACGAATTTCCATTTTGTAAATGCAAGGTAACAGCATCAAATAATGGCGTTCCAATTACATATTCATTAGTTGCTGGTGCTACGGGATAAAAACCTAATGCACTGAATACGTACCAAGCAGAAGTTTGCCCGTTATCCTCGTCACCACAATATCCATCAGGAGCCGGAGTATATAATTTAGTTAATACCTCTCTCACTTTCTCTTGTGTTTTCCATGGTTGTTTTGCATAATTATACAAATAAACCATATGCTGAATTGGTTGGTTGCCATGGGCATAATTTCCCATATTTACAATTTGCATTTCACGAATTTCATGAATAGTAAATCCATAGTACGAAGCATCAAACTCTGGTGGCATTTCGAACACACCATCTAACATCTTAACAAAATCTTTATCGCCTCCCATTAAATCTTTAAGTCCTTGTACATCATGAAAAACGGACCAGGTATAATGTAAACTATTACCTTCCGTAAAAGCATCACCCCATTTTAAAGGATTAAAAGGCGATTGGAAAGTACCATCTTTATTTTTGCCTCTCATTAATTTTGTAGAAGGATCAAATAGCTTTTTATAATTCATGGATTTTTTATAATACTCCTCTGCAATAGCATCTTTTCCAAGAGATTTTGCCATTTGTGCAATGGTAAAATCAGCATAAGCATATTCCAAAGTTCTTGCGGCATTTTCATTTATTCCTACATCATAAGGCACATATCCCAATTTATTGTAATAATCTAAACCAGCCCTGCCAACGCTATTTTCTGGTCTGCCATCGGCTACGGTTGCATTTTTTATAATTGCCTCAAACAATAATTCTTTATCAAAACCAGCAACACCATTTAAATGTGCATCGGCAATAATTGGAGCAGAATTGGAGCCAATCATACAATCACGATGCCCAGGACTTGCCCATTCTGGAAGCCATCCGGATTCCTCATACGTATTTGCCATACCTTCCATAATTTGGGAATTAAGATTTGGGTACATCATATTAAAAAATGGAAAAACTGCTCTGAACGTATCCCAAAATCCATTGTCCGTAAACATATAACCATCCTCAATTTTTCCATTATATGGACTATAATGTACCACCTTATTATTGGCATCAAACTCATAAAATTTTCTTGGAAAAAGCAATACCCTATACAAACAAGAATAAAAAGTTCGCAATTGATACGTATTGTTAGAAGTAACCTCTATTCTTCCCAATTCTTTTTCCCAAGCAGTTGTAGCAGCTTTTCTTGTTTCATCAAAGCTATTATCACCAATTTCTCTATCTAAATTTAATTGCGCCTGTTCTGGACTTATAAAAGAAGAGGCCACTTTAACGTGAACCTTCTGCCCTTTTTCTGTTTTAAAACCAATAATGGCACCTACGTGATCGCCCTCATTTTCTTTACTATTTTTCTTTAATTTCCAATTGTCCCCCCAAGTATGCATCAATTCAAAATCGGTATCAAATTCGAGTACAAAATAATTATGAAAATTGTCTGGAACGCCACCACTATTGTTTCTACAGTATCCTATAATTTTACGTTCTTCAGGAATAATTTTCACCATGGACCCTTTAAAAAAGGCATCCAATAAAATATAGGCATTTTCTGCTTTTGGAAATGTAAATCTAAAATGTGCAGCACGTTCTGTAGGAGTAACTTCGGTTACCACATCATAATCCGCCATATACACACTGTAATAATCTGGCTGAACTGTTTCCGCTTTATGCGAAAACCAGGATCCCCGTTCTTCCTCTTTATACTTTAATTCTCCTGTAACTGGCATTAAAGAAAAAGCGGCATAATCATTTATCCAAGGGCTTGGTTGGTGGGTTTGCTTAATACCTCTAATTTTATTCTCTCGGTACTTATACGTCCATCCATCTCCCATCTTAGAAGTCATAGGAGTCCAAAAATTCATTCCCCAAGGAGTTGCAATTGCGGGATATGTGTTTCCGTTTGAAAGACTAAAATCGGAATCGGTTCCCATTAACGGATTTACATATTGTAAATAATTCGTTTCCTTAGTTAATAGCTTTTCTGTGTCTTCTTTTTTTAGTTCATTACTACAAGAAGTAAATATTATTGCAACAATTAAACATAAAATAATGCTTTTAAATCGATTTATTCCTTGGTATATCATACGTCTTAATTTTCTCCTTTATAATGGGTACTTCATTAATTTCATGTCCGATAACATTGCCACAAACTTTGCCGAAAATCAAAATTATAGTATTCAAATTCCCGTTTTCACGGGAATGATAATTTTAACGGAAACCCTAAGACCGAAATCAAAGAATTCTCTTCGATTAAAGCAAAAAACCTATTTTGACAAATTGGCTTTAAAACTTTTAATAGCTGCTAATTGCTCCTCTGTTATTGCAGGTCCATCATAAAAAGCAACTCCTCTTGCTCCATTATCTTTTGCATATTGTATCGCTTCTGTAATGGCAGCGCTAGACATTCCTGAAACTAACACCCCGGTATGAAGCTCCACATCTTTTCCTTCTAAATCTTTAACACCTTGTGCTGTAGCGTAACCAATCCAATCTACTTCTTCATCGTAGAAACCATGATAAATCATAGGCAACACCACATCTATATTCCATTTATCCCAACGTTGACGTACCATATGGTCTGCCATTTCTGGGTAAGGAAATACTGCCGCTGTTAATTTTTTATTGTTTGCATGTGCAATTTCATAAGCTTCGTCTACAATAGATTTTACTTTATTTAATCGAAAGTTTTTCCATTCCATATCAATTGCAGGATCGGTAAAATCTTTTGGATTTTTATGATGAATTTTTTCAAACTCAGAAGTACAAACATCACAATAACAAAAATCGAATTCTGGTAATTCTTTATCTTGAACAAGATTATATTTAGGCAATAAACTTATTGGCAAATAAATATCAGAATAACGGATATAATCTAGATGCACACTAGCAACACCATCTACCTTTGCCAATCCTTCTACCAAATTTAGAATATGCTGTCTTGACTCCTTTCTTGTTGGACACATCCATTTATAATACCCTACATAAGGAGGTTCATCATAACAAGATTTACCATCTCTACTTACCGCATACCATTCCGGATGTTGTTCTGCTATCTTATCTCCTGGGCGATTAATTGCCATAATCCACGCATGCACTTCTAACCCCTCTTTGACTGCAAGTGGCGTTAGACGGTCTAACAATTCAGGAACAGTTAATGTGTTAATTAAAACAGCATCAATTCCGTTAGTTTTGTATTTAGCAAACTCTTCTGTATAAGAAGCATCTGTTCTAGTAGAATCTGCAGTAATCCATGTCCAGAACATAAAACTATCCTTTTCAATAACAGTTTTAGCTATTGCTTCTTTTTTTTGTTCCCCACAAGACACTAAGACAAGTATCGCCAAAAGTGGCACTATAATTTTTGACTGCCAATTATTCCTTTGTTTCATAAGTTCTAAATTTTCCATCTTCTTTTATTAATAATGTTTTGTTTGAAAAAGGGTTCTTTACCTTTATATTCCACCCAGAAGCGTGAATATCTAATTCTGGGGCCATCAATTTCCCTAAAACATACTTTTTTGCCTTTACTATTTTTTTATAATCTTTATGTAAAGCATCCGTATATGGTTCGCCTCTTAATTCTTTATACAAATCGTATAAATACCATTTTATATGCTCTTCTTTTGGTAATTGAAAGCTAGATTTTTCGCCTACCTTTTCTGGAGCAAAATATACATAACCCCATTTTTCTGGTTCGTGCATATTTATTACACCTTGTGGCGACCATACCCAATTATACTCTGAAGCAAATTTTCCTGTTTTTTTGTCTTTCCTCCTCGAATATCTCCCATTCGTTAAATCGAAATCCCAATTTACCCTAGAAAAATTAATTCGCCAAAAGTCATTTACAGGAGCTGAAGTACTACTACTTGCTTCGGTAATTACATTCCAAGGAATTGCAATTTCCACAGCCCATCCGCTATCCACATCTGATGCATCATTTAATGTTCCCTGAATACTTACAGCAGATTGTACGCCTTGAATATCCCAACTATCTAGAACTTTACCCTTATTTCTGTAGGGTTTTGTTAAAAACAAATCCCATAGTGTATTATGGGCATTCATTTCATACTCGTAATAATTATGGGTATCTCCGTCTGGATCAATAAAAATCTCAAAATCATTATTGTAAAAAATAACGGTATCTCTCTGTTTTAACGTTGCCCAAACATGTGGTTCTTCCATTTCTACATAAAAATAAAGATTGTCTTTATCCCAAACCATCTTCATTCTAGTGGTATACTTTGGTGTTTTTTTTCCTTCAATATCTATGTAATAATCAGACCAAGCAGCTTTCTTCCAGGAAGCTTCATCAGATTTTCCATCAACTGTAATTTTACCAATTGTAGCTTGCGCAATGTACTGCAAAGGTGTTTCCTGAGCAGAAATACAAGAATAATTCACATTTACCACTAAAAATAGCAAGGCAACAATAGTAATCTTATGCAAAGAAGTACGCTTCATATGTATATTTTATAAACTATTCTCTTTTGTAAAAGCAATTATTTCAGAAATATGTCCAAAAGCCATGGCAGTAACCGTATCTGCTGCACCATAATAAATAGCAATTTTATCCTCTTCAATAGAATGTAAAGCAGCACAAGGGAAAACTACATTGGGCACATCTCCCATACACTCGTAAGGCGTCTGTGGAGATAGTAAATAAGGTCTAGACCTCGCAATTACTTTCCAAGGTTCCTCCAAATCTAACAAAGCACTGCCCATACTGTACACATATCCGTTACAGGATTGTAGCACACCGTGGTATATCAGCAACCAACCATCTTTTGTTTCAATTGGTACGGGTCCGCCACCAATTTTCATACATTGCCACGCACTCTCTTCAAAAGGTGTTGCAGACATTACGTGTCTGTGATCTCCCCAATATCGCATATCTGGACTTTGGCTAATAAAAATTTCTCCAAAAGCAGTATGCCCAGTATCGCTAGGACGACTCATTAATACATACTTTCCATTTATCTTTCTAGGAAACAACACACCATTACGATTGTAAGGTAAAAATGCATTTTCCATTTGGTAAAAGGTCTTAAAATCGAAGGTATATCCCATACCAATTGTTGGGCCATGGTACCCATTACACCATTGAATATAATACCTATCCTCTACAAAAACGACACGTGGATCATATTTATAAGCAGATTCGATATTAGCATCTTCGTGTGCATCAAATTTAATGAAGTCATGGTTTATATTCCAATCAATCCCGTTTTCACTAAACCCTGCATGAATATTCATTCTACGACTCTTATCATCGCATCTAAAAACCCCCGCAAATCCCCCTTCAAAAGGAACAACTGCACTATTAAAAATACTATTAGATGTAGGAATAGCATCCCTTTTTATCACTGGATTCTCTGTAAATCTCCATACTGTATCGGTACTATTTGCTGGCCTTTCTTGCCAAGGAATATTGCTCACTTTTATTTTATTTGTTTAATTAGTATTGATTTGATTTAAACTAATTTTCTATATTTCATTTTGAAAAAACACTTTTGTCTTGTTTACTTCAAGGTGGTTCTCAATACAATTTCCAAAGAAAAATTGTCAGTTACTCGAACTGACATCCTACTAAAATTGTTACTTAAAACTAATCTTCTATTTTTCGAACTTTATCTAACCAAGTATATTTCAATATAATTGAGGTTAAAGCAAAAACAGCCAATGCAATTAAAGCTTTTGGATAATCTCTAATCATAAAATATATAGGTAAGATAATCATACTAGACTGCCATATCATACCGATACCACAATTTAACATATCTTTCAAAAAATCATTGTTTTTTTCAAAATCGGCATTTTCTTTCTGTAATTCAGTGTAAACAGGTTTCCACCATCCCCAAGGTTTCACTGTGGAATAAAATGATTTTAACGTAACCATATCCGTTGGTTTTGTAAACAGGGTTCCTAAAAATGAACCTAAGAGAGAAAATCCGAAAATTATAGGAAATAAGTAAATTGCTTGTAATTCTGATAAATCGTATAAAACAGTTCCTACTTCAAAATTTCCTTTGTATTGTCCCAAGAAAAATTGTGCTGAAGCCACTACTAATCCAGCCAGCATTCCCCAAAAATACCCCCAACCGTTAAAACGCCACCAAATCCATTTTAAGAAATTAGCTGCTACATAACCCCCATAAAGAGAGCTTGTAATCCAAAGGGTAAGCGAACTGATTGAGTCTGCAAAAAAGCCCATAAAGACACCCAAGCCAACCAATAAAAAGGATGCTACATAACTCACATTAATGTAATGTTTACTAGATGCCGTTGGTTTAAAATATTTCTTATATAAATCATTTACAATATACGCCGGGCCTGCATTTACAAAGGCAGAGAAAGTAGACATAAATGCCGCTAAAAGTCCCGCTAGCAACAATCCTTTAATCCCAACAGGAATATGAAAATTAATTACTTTTGGAAGTAATATTTCCATATCGTTAAAAGTTACTGTAGGGTTTGCAATTAATTCTGGAGTAATTAAAACCAGAGCAACAACGACAATACCAGCTATTAGTAAATATCTTGGAATAAAAAGTATTAGGTTGGTGAACCCACTCATATAAGCCGCTTCTTTTACTGATTTCGTAGATAGAATACGTTGTAAATCATAGCTAGGTGTCGGCCCTGCAATACTTGCAAAAAATCCTTTAAATAAGGACATTCCAATTAAAGCGCCAAACATTTTAAAACCTTCCGCATCTATTAAATCATTAAATGCATTGTATTTTTCACTCCAATGTGTATCTAGCTCCCAACCAAAGAAAACATTTCTCCATTCGTCTGATATCACCGCTTCAATCTGCGCATCACTAAAGGCATAAAAGGCATAACCGGCTACGAGTAAACCCGCAACAACCATGATTCCATATTGTAATACTTCTGTCGCTACTACAGAAAACATACCACCTTTTACGGTATAGATAGTAGTTAATGTTATTAATAACATAGCATAAGACTCCTCTGAAGTAAGAATCAGCATATCGGCAACTTGCAATGTCATGTCCCATGGAAGAATAATTGCCATGAACTTGCCTACCCCAACAAAGAAATAAGCAATAAATCCTATGGCAGAAATTATGGCAAAAATAGCGACAATAACATGTGAGGCTCTTCCTGACTTATCATCTCCAAAGCGAGTTAAAATCCATTCAGACCCCGTCATAATATTCGACTTCCTTATCCAAACCGCAAGAAACATCATAATAAAAATCTGATTCCATATTGGCCATAGCCACATGAACATAAAGCTTTTAAGTCCGTAAAGAAAAAGAATACCGACCATCCAGGCAGTTCCTGAAACATCGAACATTCCAGAACCATTACTAAGCCCTAGGTAATACCATTTAATATCATTGCCCCCAAGGAAATAAGATTTAAGCCCTTTGGATGCTTTTTTAGACGCATAAATTCCCACGCCTAAGGTTAACAATACATATAACCCTATTATTGATACATCAATTATATCCATTCTATATTTCTAATTTTTTATTCCCCAATTTTTATTAGGGGTATTTACCATTTCAAATTCTAGTGTTCCTCCAGCCATTAATTCTTTATGCAGAATATAGGTTCGATTAAGAGGTTCACCGTTTAATTTTACGTTTTGAATGTATTTATTGATTGATGATGTATTATCCGCAATAATAGTAAAGGTTTTAGATTCCCCTACTTTGATGGTTGCCTTTTCAAAAATTGGACTTCCAATTTCATATTGACTAGAAGCTGGATTCATAGGATAAATTCCTAAGGCACTAAAAACATACCAGGCAGACATTTGCCCTGCATCTTCATTGCCACTTAAACCATTTGGTTTTGTACTGTATTGTGTATCTAAAATTTCTCTAACCCAATATTGTGTTTTCCATGCTGCATTAGATTTATTAAACATATATGCAATATGATGGCTAGGCTCGTTTCCATGCGCATATTGCCCAATTAAACCCGAAATATCCGCAGAAACATTATCCCCACTAATATCTGAACTCTCGGTAAACAATTGCTCTAATTTAGTAGTGAATGCGGTATCGCCGCCATGTAATTTCACCAAGCCAGGAACATCATGCAGTACAAACCAACTGTGCTGCCATGCATTTCCTTCTGTATAATCTGTATCTTCCCTATGGTTAGAATGTTTTGGATCAAAAGGTTCTCGCCATTGTTTACCATCTGCATTCTTTCCTCTCATGAATCCTGTTTCTGCATCAAACAAATAGGTATAAGCCTTAGATCTTTGCATAAAAAATTTATAATCTTCCTCTTTTCCTAAGCCCTTTGCCATTTGAGCCACACACCAATCGTTATATGCAAATTCTAAACTAATTGTAACAGATTCATCTACACCTTCTGTATACGGGATATAGCCATATTTTTTATATGGTTTTAGTCCTCTTTCATCTCCCATCATAGTAGATTTAACAGCGGTATATGCTTTTTCAATATCGTAACCACGAATTCCCTTAACATAGGCGTCAGCAATTACAGATACCGAATGATACCCAGTCATTGTATTGGTTTCATTACCATATAACGTCCATACAGGAAGATCTCCCTTTTCTTCATAATAGACCAGCATAGTCTTAACCATATCGTTAATTCTATCTGGTTGAATAATATTTAACAATGGTGTTTCTGCTCTAAACACGTCCCATAAAGAAAGGGTTGAATACGCTTTCCAATTATCCGTTTTAGCAATACTATCATTTTGCAATCTGAATTCTCCATTAACATCACTAAACAAAACAGGAGCAATTTGGGTATGGTACAAAGCTGTATAAAACATTGTTTTTAGTGAATCTTGAGGCGTTTCTACAGTAATACTAGTAAGTAAATCATTCCATAGATTAGCAGTACCATTTCTTACTTCTTCAAACTCATTAGAAGCTCCATGTGCTTTTAAATTTTCTTTAGCATTTTCTATACTTACAGAAGATAAAGCAACTTTCACCAAAACACTATCCGTTTTATCAAAAAAGAACTGTGCCCCTGTTTTTACTCCCTGTACTTCTTTCGTATCCTTTTTTACTACGCCATCAGCAACAAATTCTGAATTAATAATTGCTTCTGACGTTTCTATAGCGAAAAATACCTTTTGATTTTTAGCCCATCCTTTACTGTACCTGTAGCCTACTATTAGATTTTCGCTTATCTTTTCTATATAACTATCCGTTGGACTATCCCAATTTATGGCATATCCTAAATCTATAATAAACGAAGGTTCACTGTTCTTCTCAAAACTATACTTATGAAATGCAACATAATCATTCGCTGTTAACTCTACCGTTATACTTGGATCCTCTAAAAACACCTTATAATAACCCGGAGAAGCTTCCTCGTTGGCATGTAAAAATGAAGATGTATACGGAAGACTATCCCTTACTTTTCCAAATAAAGTTAGGGCAACCTTTTTATTTGTTGGCATTAACAAAACATCTATTAAATCTCCTATCCCTGTACCACTAAGATGTAATTGCGCAAAACCAGAAATTATAGAATCTGTAATATGGTATCCAGAACACCAATCCCACCCTAAAGTACCATTATCCGGACTTGGTTGCACCATTCCAAAAGGAGCCGTTGCACCAGGGTATGTATGTCCATGTCCACCAGTTCCAATAAAAGGGTTCACATAACCAATTGGCTTTTTTTCTGATTTCTCTACTATTTGCTTCTTACAAGAAACAAACAAAGTTATAATCGCAATAAATGAAACTGCTACATATTTTCTATTCATAGTGTACTATACATGGTTTCTTACGATTTTCAGAACTAGGTTTTTTGGGTAATCATCAATTTTTCCTATTATTGCGATATATTCCAAAAGAATTTTCTATAATTTATGATAACCTAAATATTCATAATTCTACAAACAAGAAGAATAAAATTAGACCAACAACGAAGAGTTAAAGCTAAACGTCACAAATAAAAAGATTAATGAACACCAATAATAATTAATGGATATTAACAATAATTTAGATTTATTTTTCGAAAATGATTCTTCTAAAAAGTATACCATAAACTACACACATCATATTATATTTTGGAGCGTGTATTTTATTTTCAATGTAATTAGATGGGGAAGTTTGCACAGCGATTACGATTACTCCATAAAGACCAATTTACTTGGCTTCCCAATACATATGGCTTTGGCTTATTTTAATATTTATTATTTAATGCCTAAATATGTAATCGCTAGAAAATATGTCCTGTATGCATTACTTATTCTTTCATCCTTAACAGTAATGCTTTTTGTTAAATTTAACCTTACCTATTACTTAGTCAGCACAAATGTATGGCCAGAAGGGCCTTATAAAATTAGTAGTTTAACTTTAGACTACGCAATAGACATGATGTTAGGCGAGCTTTATGTGGTTGCTTTTGTAACAGCTATAAAAATCACTATCGATTGGTTGCGCGAGAGCACTAAATTACATGATTTAGAAAAAAGACAACTAGCAACTGAACTACGTTTTTTAAGATCTCAAATATCGCCTCATTTCTTCTTCAATACTCTAAATAACATATACGCACTTACTTTAGAGAAATCTGACAAAGCCCCAGAAGTAGTACTAAAACTATCCGAACTTATGCGGTATTTATTATATGCAACAAAAAAGAGAAAACAAGATTTAATAAGTGAAATTGATTGTATTCAAAACTATATAGATTTAGAACGAATACGGTTTGATGATTCTCTAGACGTAAACATAGCAATATCTGGAAATCTTGAGAATAAAACTATCGCACCAATGCTCCTTGTTCCTTTGATTGAGAATTGTTTTAAACATGGTGCAAAAAAAGGTCTTGGAATCATGAAAATTGACATAGACATAAAAATTGAAGATACTTTTATGTATTTTAACGTTTCTAACACAATTCCAGATAAGACAGAAAACAATAAATCACCCACAAGAGAGGGCGGAATTGGTTTATCAAACGTAAAAAAAAGATTAGAATTAGGTTATAACGAGAATGATTATAATCTATCTATACATGAAGAAAACAGTGTTTTTTATGTAAATTTAAAACTTAAAGTATAATGATTTTGAAGGCTATTGTAGTAGATGATGAACCCTTAGCAATTAATGTGCTTAAAAATTATATTGAGCAAATTAAAGAAATACAATTAGTACAAACATTTTCCAACGCCATTGATGCATCTTCTTTTTTACAAGAAAACAAGATTGATATTATATTTCTTGATATTAATATGCCAATCTTGGATGGCTTAGACTTCTTAAAAAGTTTACAGATAATACCAATGGTTATTATGACCACCGCTCATGAAGAATACGCCTTAGAAAGTTTTGATTTACAAGCAATAGATTATCTAGTAAAGCCAATTTCATTTCCAAGATTTCTAAAAGCAGTACATAGAGTAATACGTCTAAAACAAGGAGATTCAAACGCGTCGTCCAGTGAAAATCCAAGTATTTTTGTAAAGGTTGATAAAAAAAAGTTACAGAAAATTTATCTGGATGAAATAATTGTCATTGAAAGCTTAAAGGATTACATCCGAATTAATACTACTTCCGCTCGCTACATTATTCATAAAACATTAAGCAGTTTTACAGAAGAATTACCATCAGATAAATTTATTAGGATTCACAGGTCTTATACTATTGCTGTTAGCAAAGTAGAAGCAGTAGAAGGCAATAGTCTTTTAATTAACGGCATTAGATATACAATTGGAAGAAGCTACCTTAATGAAGTTAAAACTAGAATCTTAGATAATAATTAGTTTTTATAGTGCTATAATTATTCCACTTTCATTCTTATTTTCCTCAGTTTTTCAAAGATGTGTTAAACTTTACAAATCTGTCGTTAGTCGAAATTAATTGTTAAATCCTTATTTAAACAGCAACTTAAGCCTGCATCTTATGGTAATAATACCTATTTTAATGCGCCATATAAATTGAATTTTTCTACCTAACAGAATCATTTTTATAAGTATATTTTCTTAATGAAAATCAAGAGTTAAAAAAAATGATTTTGATTGTGTATTCAGAAATTGAATTGGCAAGCTAGATGTTATTATTAAGTTTGGATATGAGAGTCAAAAGCACAATTTTACGATTCTTTGATACCGCTAAAGTTTTAGTATTAGGATTGATGTCAATGTACTTATTCTACAATTGTCAATCAAAACCGTCTAATAAACTTATTGCGCTCAATGAAATTACAGAAATAATTCCTGAAAAGGTAGATTTCACCTTCCATATAAAACCAATAATATCCGACCGTTGTTTTAAATGTCATGGTCCTGATAAAAATGCTTTAGAAGGTGGATTATCATTACACAATGCCGAAGGAGCATATGAAGCTTTAGGGACAAACAAAGATCATTTTGCTATCGTTCCAGGAAACACTGAAAAGAGTGAGTTGGTAAATCGTATTTACACTACAGATGCTGGTTTACAAATGCCACCACCAGAATCTAATTTAATCTTAACTGCTTATGAAAAAGCACTTTTAAAGAAGTGGATTGAACAAGGTGCAGAATACAAAACACACTGGGCCTTTGTACCCCCAGTTTCTCAAATAACACCAAAAACAAAAACTACGAATTGGGGTAATAATACTATAGATAAATTCACCTTAGCTAAAATGGAAAAAAAAGGGCTTAATCCTTCTATTCTAGCAACTAAAGAGAAGCTTATTCGTAGGTTGTTTTTCGATATTATTGGTCTTCCTCCTAGTCCAAAAGATATTAATTCCTTCGTAAGAGATACTTCTTCTATTGTATATGAAAAACTAATAGATTCCCTTTTAAAAACAACAGACCATGCAGAACATATGGCGGCAGAATGGATGGATATTTCCAGATACGCAGATACCCATGGTTACCAAGATGATTTTGAAAGAACCATGTGGCCTTGGAGAGATTGGGTAATACATGCCTTCAAAAAAAATATGCCTTATGATGAATTTGTCACCTACCAATTGGCAGGAGATTTAATGCCTAATGCTAATTTAGAACAAATTCTTGCTACTGGTTTTAATAGAAACCACAAAATCACTTATGAAGGCGGTGTAATTCCGGAAGAATACCGTGTAGAATATGTAGAAGATCGCTCCAATACTTTTAGTACTGCCTTTTTAGGTATGACTATGGAATGTGCACGTTGCCATGATCATAAATACGACCCTTTAAGTCAAAAAAATCATTTCGAGTTGTTTAGCTTCTTCAATAATATCAACGAAAAAGGATTAATCTCTAAAAAAGAAGAAATACCTGAACCTTATATCGTAATAACCGAAAAAGAGATTAATGGTGTTTTAAATTTCATCAATTTTCAAAAAAGTCCAGAAAAAGAAATTCCCGTAATGGTTATGAAAGAAATGTCAAAATTACGACCTGCCTTTATACTTAATCGTGGTGTTTATGACCAACCAACAGATGCTGTATTTCCTAATACACCTGAATCTATTTTGCCTTTTCCAGAAGAGTATCCTAAAAACAGATTAGGTTTGGCTAAATGGTTATTCCACAAAGACAATCCTCTTACAGCACGTGTTACTGTAAATAGATTATGGCAACGAATGTTTGGCAACGGACTGGTAAGTTCTTCCTACGATTTTGGAAATCAAGGCACCCTACCTACCCATCCAGAATTATTAGACCATTTAGCAATTAAATTTAGAAACGAAGGTTGGGATACGAATAAAATTCTTAAATATATAGCACTATCTGCAACCTACCAACAAAGCACAAAAGTATCTAAAGAATTGGTAGAAGCAGATCCAGAAAACAAATGGCTCGCACGAGCCCCTAGGCTTAGATTATCTGCAGAAGTAATCCGAGATCAAGCACTAAAAATTAGCAGATTATTAAACAAAGAAGTCGGTGGGCCAAGCGTAAAACCTTATCAACCCGAAGGTATTTGGGCAGAAACTACTGGTGGCGGTGGCGGCAGCACAGCATCTTACACGCCTAGTACAGGTTCTGATTTATACCGAAAAAGTTTATATACTTTTTGGAAAAGAACAGTCCCACCCCCAAGTATGATGACATTTGACGCGTCTTCAAGAGATTTATGTACTGTAAAACGACAAGAAACCAATACGCCTTTGCAGGCATTAATACTTTTAAATGACCCTCAAATAATTGAAGCTTCAAGGGTACTTGCCATTAATGCTCTGAAAGTACACGAAACAAATATTTCAGAACAAATTATCTATATTTTTAAAAGTGCTACTTCTAGGTTACCAGACACAGAGGAAGTAGCCATGCTAAATAGTTTCTATGAGGATATGTTAGCAAGAGTTAAAAATGAAGAGATTACTGCAACGGAATATTTATCTATTGGCACTTTTAAAGTAGATGACAAGATATTGAAGGACGAATTAACGGCTTTAGCAATAACAGCACATTCTATATTAAATTTAGACGAAACTATCACAAGAGGATAAATATGAGTGAGAAAAAAATAATATCCGAGCGACAACAAATCTTAAACCGAAGGTCTTTTTTAGGAAAAACAGCCTTAGGAGTTGGTGGCGTTGCATTAGCATCTCTTTTAGGCGTAAATCTTTATAGAAAAAGCAAAAGCGGAATTTTAACAAAAGCAGAAGATCTTAGTGGCCCAAATGGAATTCTTAACTCCTTTAACCACCCTGCAAAAGCAAAACGAGTTATTTACCTTTTCCAAAGCGGTGGCCCTTCACAACTAGAATTATTTGATTACAAACCCGTACTTAACCAACGTCGTGGAGAAGATTTACCAGAGTCTATTAGAAATGGACAACGGTTAACTGGAATGACATCTGGTCAAGACAAATTTCCTTTAGTAGGTTCGCAATTCAAATTTCAGCAACACGGAAAAAATGGGACATGGATTAGCGATTTACTACCCTATACTGCAAAAATGGTAGATGATTTATGCATCATTAATTCCATGCATACAGAAGCTATTAATCATGACCCCGCAGTAACTTTTTTCCAAACAGGATCGCAACAACCAGGACGTCCTAGTATTGGGTCTTGGCTAAGTTATGGTCTTGGCAGTGAAAATAAAGACCTACCTGCTTTTACCGTTCTTTTATCTAGAGGAACAGGAAGACCTAATGGACAACCATTATACACAAGACTATGGGGTAATGGCTTCCTTCATTCGTTACATCAAGGAGTTCAGTTTAGAGCAGCAAAAGACCCTGTTTTATATTTAAATGACCCGAAAGGAATAAGTAAGGAAAGTAAACGAGTAATGTTGGACAATTTAGCTGCATTAAACGACAAACATTATTCAGAAAATGGGGATCCCGAAATTAAGAGTAGAATTGCCCAATATGAAATGGCATACCGAATGCAAACCTCGGTTCCCGATGTAATTAATACCGATAATGAACCTGACTACATTTATAAAATGTATGGCCCGGACGCCAAAACTCCAGGAACTTTTGCAGCAAATTGTTTGTTAGCAAGACGATTGGCAGAAAAAGATGTTCGGTTTATACAATTATACCATATGGGTTGGGACCAACATGACAACCTCCCTGGTGCCATTGCAAGACAGGCAAAAGATGTGGACCAAGCTTCGGCGGCATTAATAGCCGATTTAAAACAACGTGGTATGCTAGAAGATACTCTTGTTATATGGGGCGGTGAATTTGGCAGAACTAACTATTCGCAAGGGACACTTACAGATACTAATTATGGTAGAGACCACCATCCTCGATGTTTCTCTATGTGGATGGCAGGTGGCGGAATTAAACCAGGAATTGTTTACGGACAAACAGATGATTTTGGGTATAATATAACAAAAGACCCCGTACACGTTCATGATTTCCAGGCGACAATGCTTCATTTACTAGGAATAGACCATGAAAAATTTACCTACAAATACCAAGGGAGACGATTTAGACTTACCGATGTAGAAGGTCATGTTATAAAAGATATTTTAGCCTAAATAGTATAAAAAAACAAAATGAAACGTAGAAAATTCATACAAAACAGTAGCCTCCTAACTGCTGGCTTATTAGTAGGTACTCCCGTTGTACATGCATTATCCCAGTATAAGGATACTGTTATTGGACATGGAACACACCAATATAAAATTGATTTAAACTGGGGAGCACTAAACAGTTCTTACTATCCTGTAAATGACTGTCATGAAATGGTGCAGGATTCAAAAGGTAGAATTATTTTACTCACCAATCACACCAAAAATAATATTATTATTTACGATCGTTCTGGGAAATTATTAGAAGTTTGGGGAACCGACTACCCAGGAGCACATGGACTTACACTTAAGGTGGAAAATGGTGAAGATTTCCTTTATATATCTGACAATACAAGGCATGAGATTATTAAAACTACTCTTGAAGGTAAAGTCGTACAAGTTTTTCCTTACCCTAAAGAGTCCGGAAAATATGCCTCGAAAAACCTATATATACCAACAGAAACAGCAATAAACAACAACGGTGATGTTTATGTAGCCGATGGCTATGGAGAACAGCATATAATGCATTACAATGCCAAAGGAGAATTGCTAAATATTTTCGGTGGCAAAGGAGATGAAAATCATTTGTTTAATAATGCTCACGGAATTTGTATTGATACTAGAGATGTTGAAAATCCGACTTTACTCATTACCGCACGTCAACAAAATAAACTAAAGCGTTTTTCTATGCGTGGAGAATACATAAGCTCTATTGATTTACCAGGAGCATTTATTTGTAGACCAGTAATTCATGGACAGCATGTTTACTTAGCTACTATCTGGTCTGGAAATGGCTCCGAAGGAACAGGCTTCATATCTATATTGGACGGAAACAACAAGTTAATTTCTGCTCCAGGTGGGTGTACTCCAATATATGAAGACAATAAATTACTACCTATGCATCAGGCATTAAATGTGTTTTACCATCCCCACGATGTTTGTGTAGATCAAGATGAAAATTTATATGTGGCCCAATGGAATTCAGGAAAAACATATCCTATAAAACTAACCAGAGTTTAGTATGAAAAATTTCATAGTAGTCCTTCTCCTTTCTACACTTCTTAGTTGTCAACAGAAAGAGAAAGAAGTTTTTGCCTCTACCAATTCTTTTCAGTTATCACCTCCTTTGGGAAGGGTAGATTCAGCTTTATTTAAAAATTTAGCTAAAATATCACTAGACTTTAAATATCCTGAAGCACAAATACGTTACACGAAAAATGGAACAGAAGTAACGAATAATTCGCCTCTTTATAAAGGAACAATTTCTACTACAAAGTCAACAAAAATAAGAGCAAGAGTTTTTCATCCTGAATTTGCTTCAAGTGCTGAAATAGAATTACAAGTAGTCCAAATAAAGAAAAATATTTCAACTTCTGTCGTAACAATTACCCCAGAAGCAAATGCCAATTATTCTGGAAATGGAAGTTCTAGTTTAATCGATTTACAAAAAGGAACGCTTCAATTTAGAACAGAAAAAAAATGGTTAGGATTTCAATCTAAAACCGTTACTGTAGATTTAACATTTCAGGAGGAAACAAAAATTTCAAAAGTAATATTAAGTGCTTTAATTGATCAAAGTGGCTGGATTTTTTCACCTTCAACAGTAAGTGTTTTCTCAAGGGGAATGGAAATTGGAAAAGTTATTGTTAGTAGTGTAGTAGAACAACAACCATCGCAATTAAAGTACATTAAAATACCAATAAAAAAACAAAACTATTCTAGTTTGAAAATTAAAATAGAATCGTTGGAAACAATTCCAGAATGGCACCAAGGTAAAGGCACTTCTCCATGGTTATTTATTGACGAACTTTTAGTAGAATAACGTATGCAACAATTAGCCATCCAAATAGGTAATTTTCATCCTGTATTAGTTCATTTACCAATTGGAATTCTTTTTCTTGTTTTCATAATCGAACTTTTTTTTCGTAAAAAGAAAACAGAAACACTTCATAATATTGTTCTTTTAGGTCTATTCGTTGGAACCTTAGCAGCTCTAGCTTCCCTAGGGACCGGATGGTGGTTAGCAGACAGTGGCGGCTATGATGAAGAAATGATTTTCAGACACCGCTGGATGGGCGTTGCATTTACTATTGGAACAACACTTCTTTTAATTCTGAAAAAAACAAATAGCTCACTCGGACAAAAAATTTACTTGCCATTGTTTAGCATAACTATAATACTCCTAACAATAACCGGGCATTTAGGAGGAAATATGACACACGGAGAAGATTTTTTATTTAAAAATAATAGTGCTGAAATTGTTGCAATCACTGACATAGATAAAGCCCTGGCATATGAAGATATTATAAAACCTATTCTACAAAATAAATGTGTAAGTTGCCATAATTCTAGTAAACCCAAGGGTGGACTACTGCTAACATCTCCAAAGAATATTTTAGCTGGCGGAGATACTGGAAATATTTTAGATTCCACCGCAGGAAAACTCCCTCTACTTTTACATTCCATTCATCTTCCCATGAGTGAAGAAACACATATGCCACCCAAGGGAAAAGTGCAACTTACGGAGGATGAAATTACATTAATAGAATGGTGGATTAACAACAAGCATTGTTTTGATTGTACTACCAAAAACATAGAACAAAGTGAGCAACTTCATCTTCTTCTTCTTTCTCTAGAGGAAGACACTTCACCAAGAGCTTTAATAGCAAAAGAGGTCGATGAAAAAGTTCCAGAAAAATGGATAAACTCCTTAGAAAAGGAAGGAATTATAGTATATTATCTAGATAAAGAAAGTCCGTTACTTATAGTTAACATGGCAAACAGGACAAATCTTAAAAAGGAACATTTCAAATTATTAAAAAAATATGCGCCTAATATAGTCGAACTAAATCTTAGCAATTCTAACTTTAGTGACACTCTTGCTACATTTCTTCCATCATTCAAGAATCTTACCAAGCTGCAATTACAACGTACAGCAATTACAGATAAAACTATAGAAAAAATAAATAATCTCAATTTTTTAGAATCCCTTAATCTGTACGGCACTAAAGTTTCTAATGTCACTTTATATCGTTTAAGTTCTTTTTCTTATTTAAAAAACATCTATGTCTGGAAAACTGAAATAGATAGAGGTCAAATAGAAAAATTCAACACTGATTTTCCTACTATCGCAGTACAACTAATTAAGGACGACTTATTCGCCTTAGCTAGTCTAGACCCACCTAATATTAATTCTAAAAGTATCTTTTTTAAAGATTCCTTAGAAGTAAGTCTTGAATATGTATTTAATGAAATAGACATCTACTATACGCAAGATGGTTCAGAACCAGATTCAACTTCAATAAAATATACAAAGCCATTAACATTGACAAAATCTACCGAAATAAAGGCTGTCACGTATAAAAAGGGACTTGGTATTAGTAAGGTGTTCTCTGAAAATTTTAAACAAAGTAGCATTAGCTATGATACTATTTGGGTTAATACACCTCCAAACAAAAATTATGCAGCACAAGGGGCAAAAAGCCTAATTGATCAAAACCGAGGCTCACTAAATTTTGTAGATGGTAATTGGCTTGCTTATGAAGGAAGTCATTTTAAAGCAACCTTAGGGCTTACAAAAAAAACTAAAATATCTACTGTTTCAATTGGTGTTTTTGCATCTCCAGAAAAATGGATATTCTATCCTGTAAATTATAAAATATGGACTTCCTTAGATGGAATTACCTACAAATTAATTCACACCACAAATAACTCTGTTCCCGATTATTATTACACTACAGAGCGAAATTTCATCAATTTAAAAGTTCCTCCTACCAATGCAAAATTTGTGAGAGTTGAAGTAAAAAGTCTGTTGAAAAATCCGAAATGGCACCCTAACCCTGGAGGGAAAAGCTGGATATTTGTGGATGAGATTGTTTTGAATTAGAAAAAGTTCTTGTTGGAATGTCACAATACTATTTTAAATAAAAAAGTTGCAAATTGACATTCTGTCTTGTACCGAAATAGGTTTGCACTGCTTCCGCCTGTTTTTAACTGGTGTTTTTTTTAACATAATTTATTGCATAAAACAAATACTGTATGGCTTACCGTAACCGCCACTAGTTATAAGAAACTCGTGGGAGCACAAAAGGGCTGTATTATTCTTTCACTAAAGAGGACATCAAATTCCAAAACCCTTCGTTAACAATATTTTCTTTCTTTAATTCCGAAAGTTTAACGGTATCCTTTTCGTAAAATGCAACAACCAATGCCTGCCTGTTTTTTATGTCTCCCTTTTGAATTGCTTTTTTAAGTTTCTCCATCATCTTAGTTACAGCTTCTTCTTTCCCCAATCGCTTTAGAGACAACAAACCAAAAAGATGGTTTACACTAGGTTTTTCCAATTTATCATTGGTTCGCTCTACGATATCATTTAGCAACTCCTCACTCCTGCTTTTTTCATGAAGTACCCTATAGCAATTAGCCAAAAGAAAATCTTCGAATCTAGTATCTGTGCCAAATGGTTTGCCTACACCAAGATTTTCTGGCCATACTTTAGCTTGTAACAAGATCTGGGTCGCTTTTTTATAATTACCCTTTTGTATGAATTCATAAGCTAGAAAAATATGTGCATCATAATATATTCTTCTACTTAATTGCCCCAACTCCGAAGGCAATACGTTCAACTCTTTTAAAACAGCTATACTCTTACTATATTTTTTTACCTTAAGCAATGCTTGCGCATAATTAAGTCCTACCTCGTAATTTTTAGGAAACTTTTTAAATGCCTTGGCAGCCAATTTATAAGCTTCATTATACTTCTTGTTTGCATCATAAAATTGAATGACCTCGGACAATATTTTCCAATCACCCTGACTTAATTTCAATGCTTTTTTATAATCTTTTATTTTCGAACCATAAGTTTTCTCTTCTAAAATTTTCACCCTAAACCTATAAAAACTAGCAGAATTTGAAACATCTCCTAACAACTCTACAATACGTAACCCTTCGTTGTTTCTCCCTACGGCCATATAATTTTGAGCCAAATAATATTGGAGTTTCCAATCTCTATTTTTTTTAAGACCCCATTCCAATACCGAAATTGTCTCTCGCCTATATGGAAATACAAAATCGACCGAATCGTTCAATGCATCCTTTAAAAACACATTACTTTTTTCTGGATCACTATTTTTTAATAAATATGCCAACCACAATTTCATCTTAGTATGAGCTTTCTCTACCGACAATATTTCTATGGCCTCCGCGATGAGCCCCAAATTTTCGTATTGCAATGCCAATTCCAGAACAGTTTCTTCGGAAAACTCATTTTGAACATTCTTCAATAGCAAACCTGAGTTTTCTCTATTGTGTCTCATAAAATAATGTTCTGTCACAGCAAAATGATTTAAAGGATCTATCCGTAAAAGCGCTTCCAAATTGTGATCAAACGCAGCTACATCATATTGTTTTCTAGCTAAAACCACCAACAATTGCCTGGCAGCGATATTATAGGTATTAAAGTCCAACGCCTTTAGTGCATACTTTTCCGCTTTCCTATATTCTTGACCCTCAAAATATATTTCTGCCATTTGAACATAGGAAACAGATCTGTATTTTATATCACGTGCCGCCCAACCTAAAGATTCCAAGGCACTTATATAATCGTTCTGAACTCGATATATAATTCCAGCAAAATAATTAGCATCTGTATTATAGGTATCCATTTGCAATACATTATTTGCATACTTTAACGCGACTTTATAATTGGTTCTTCGATACTCTAATTCTGCTAACTTCACCAACCCTTCCTGATGAGACGAATCAAAAGCAATCAATTCGGTTAATTTTCCCAAAGCTTCATCATACGCTCTGTATTTCATAGCCTCCCATCCTTCGGTAAATAATTTCTGAGCTTTAGATATTTTTAGACCAGGGTCGGAAGCAAAAGGTCTTTTAAACAATGTTTCGGACGGTTTTGAAGTATAATACAATTTCTTTCTTCCTACAATAACTTCTATTTCATCTGTATGTTTTATATTGAACGTCTTTGAAAACACTTCCATGGGCACTAAATTTAGCTGCGTATCAAAGATTTGTTTTCCATTTACCAAAACACGGAGTTCTTCTTTTAGTTCTTGAAGCGCATTGACCCCTACTTCCAATTTTCCTTTTTCTATTTCTACATTCAACACCCCAAATTCAGAAGCATCTACCATACCTCCGATTTCTTTAAATGGAAACCATAATTCCTCCCATCGATCCATAACGAAAGGGGCAAAAGTAGCTTGGGAAATAGGATTGACCTCTCCCGGATAATATTGATTGAACAATCTCCCCGCTTGAAATTCGATGTACTGTCCATCGGTATCCGTAAGTAAATCTTCCCATATACCTCCATTTCTGGATTGGGACCACAACCAAAGCTTTTGCCCTGGCATTTCTTCATAAGCGGATATATGTCCAAATCCAAACTTACTATCATGGTAATATCCTCCAAAAAAATCTTTATAATCCCCTACGATGTGGTATGATTTGTGGGGGCCAAAATTGTTGTTTTTATAGAAAGACAAATCTCTTCCTTTATCATCTATGGGCCAAGATTGTGCTTCTCCTCCATGTTCCAAATACAGATTTCCAGGAATAAAAAATTCCAGATCATCTTTAGCAGCAGCAGCAGCTGTCATCCAATTGTAATACGATTGGTTTAAAGGGGTTGCATTATACCATGATGCTTTCGTTTCGAAATAAGCCTTGTCTTTTTGCAAATTTATTTCGACTGTCCATCGTGTTCTTGAAGTCAAATCCATAGTCCCTACGATACAACTTACACTTCCATCATTGTTTTTTCTTATTATATAATCTACAGGTGTTGCGGTAGCTGGAGAATGCCCGATTATCCCAAAATTAAATTCAACACCTCCCGAAGTCCAAGGACCTCGCATTGCAATATTCCTAAACTTTATGACTTCGTTTTTGTACAGAAATTCGGCACCCGTCTTCTTTTCTATCGCTCCCCATATTTTACCTCCTATTTCAGGCAAAACAGAAAGCTTTATATAGTCATTCTCTAAAGTAACTACTTTCCAATCTTTCTTTTTAGCAGTCTGCTCATAACTTTCGAACTTAAAATAAGGGTATATTTTTGTATTATCCGTAAGTATGGGTACTGGGTTGGGTTCATCAAAGGAATAGGTGTCAATGGACAATATTTCCTCTGTAATCGTAGCTGTTTGAGCATAAGATATAGAAAAAAACAAATAGAATGGGAAAAAGAGAACTAGTGCTCGTATCATGAAATATTTCTTAATGTTACTTATTTTAAAGACCTGAAAGAACAAGTGTTCAAGTCCTTATTTTTTTAGATTATATGTTATCGCTTGAAGAAAATGGCTATTGTTAGCCACTAAGACCACTTCTTTATTGCCAACTTTTATCCGCTTCATATCTTTAGCGTCATTTGGGACAAAAAAACCACTTGTCTCAACAGAGACAGGGGAAAAATCACCGTTGCCATTCCCTTTTAAAAAGAGCCCGATACCAGCATCATTACGAGGTGTTTCTATTTCCGCAGGATATAAATTTCCTGACACCAATAAATCCATAATTCCATCTTTATCAAAATCATCTATCAAAATACTATTTATAGAGGATACTTGCGCCAGAGAAGGAAGTGGATTCACAATGAAATCGCCATTTCCAGTATTTTCAATATAGGCAGAAGCAAAGGTTTTCGCTTTTAAGTTTAAAGCCGATTTTAGTGACTCTCCATAAATATTCTCCAAATTAGAGTCCCCAAAAGATTCAAAAGATGGAAATTTTTCAGCTAGAGAAGGAATTTGCTGAGAAGAACAGCTTTTACCTCGAACAGGAAAAGAAATCCCATGCTCATAATAACTCAAGACAATATCCAAACTTCCATTGGAATCAAAATCATAACTATGGACTTCAAAAGGATTTTCGGGTGAAGCTTTATATTTATAATTCAATCCAAGGTTACCTACAATAATATCTTCATCCCCATCGGCATCCATATCTGCCGTCTTAACTTCATAATACCATCCTTCACTATTTTCGATAATCTCTTTTTGGAACCCACCTTTCTTAAGTTGCGTAAATATTGTTACTGGCATCCATTCGCCAACAACAATTAAATCTTCCAAACCGTCATTATTATAATCAGTCCAGCTAGCTGCTGTAACCAAACCCAACCCAATCATATCTGGAGCTTTTTCTTGGGATACATTTACAAGTTTCCCGTTTCTATTTTCTAAAAGATAACTATCGGCAGCATAAGGATATTTCCGAGGTGTTAAACGCCCCCCAATAAACAAATCTATATCTCCATCTTGATCGAAATCATTTGGGACAACACAGGATCCACTGGCTAAATAATTAGGTAATAAGTTTGGTTCCTTAGTGAAATTTCCGCTTCCATCATTGATATACAATCTATCTTGAAGTTCTTTATTGCCAACATTAAATTCGTTTCCACCACTTACTACAAATAAATCCAAATCCTTGTCTCCATCAATATCAATAAGTGCTACTCCCATATCTTCACTAGCCTTATCCAAAACCCAATCCCCTTTTTGCATTTCTTTGAAAGTGCCATTTTTATTTTGCAAGAATAGTTTTCCTGAAATTCCTGCTGCACCTCCTAAATAAAAATCTTCTCTACCATCCCCATTAACATCCCCAACACCTATGGAAGGACCAAATTGAGACATTTTATGTGGAAGTAATAATTCCCAGGCATAATCATCATTCTCATTTTCTATATGTATTGCCCCTTCTAACTTTAAAGATGTTGTTATTTCATGAAACATTTTCTTTTTTATTTCGGTTTTTACATAGGGTTCTGTATTTGCTTTATAAATTTGATGAACTTGATTAATTGACAAATCATTGAGTACTGTTTGCGTACCATCATTCCATTGAATAATTACCTTCTCAATACTGTTGTTGTTTCCGATTCCAAAGTGTATAATGTCTTCGCTTTTTGACATATAGCCTCTAGAATTTGTTAAATGGTTAACCTGCCATAATTTGCCATTCTGAAACAATGTGATTTTGGTTCCATATATTGACTCGTCTTTGCTTTTGTTTATATTAAATCTTAGGTAGTTTCCTAAACCTTTTTCTCTAGTATTGTTTTTGTATAACATAGCATTATCATCAATATTATTAACTACCAAATCTAAATCTCCATCATTATCAAAATCAGCGTAGGCAGCACCATTTGAGAGAGTAGGAATATCCATTCCCCAATCTTTTCCCTTATTTGTAAAAGTAAGGTCTCCATTATTTTTATAAATATAATTGGCCAATTTATCTGTAGGAGCCAAATGAACAAAATCCATAACATTAATCATGCTATTGGGATTCGTACCATTTCGTTGCGCTATCAACTTTATGCTATCTATTTTTTTATTGTATTGCTCTGTTAAATCACTATGTCTGTTATTACTTTTAACTCCGTTGGTAATAAAGAGGTCTTTATTACCATCATTATCAAAATCAGCAAATAAAGGAGCCCAACTCCAATCGGTACTTGTTACTCCTCCTAATTGTCCTAATTCACTAAACGTACCGTTTCCATTATTTCGTTGTAGGGTATTAAACATATATTGGTGATGTCCCCCTTTTGCAACAGTTTCCCAGAATTTTTCTGGCGCCATACTACCCATATTGGTTTTTATTCGTTTGTGATTCTCCGCCATCATATCAACAACCATAACATCTAAATTCCCATCATTATCATAATCCGCAATATCACTTCCCATACTGAAATTTGAAATATGCTTTACAGAAGTATGAATTTCATCTTTGAAAGTGCCATCCCTTTGATTGATATACATATGATCCGCTACATCAAAATCATTTGTGACATAAATATCTTGCCAACCATCATTATTAAAATCACCAGTTGTTGCAGATAGTCCAAAGCCAAAGTTTCTAATATTGGCAGCTTCTGTATTATCTACAAATTTGCCATCACCCATATTTTTGTACAAACGATCAGAAAATTTTATATCAGAGAATTGTTTATAATTCAATTTATCACCAATCCCAGGAATACTAGGTGGTTGGTTTACAACATATATATCTATTAATCCATCCTTATCAAAATCAAAAAATGTTGCTTGTATTGAAAACCCCTTGTCTGCCAAACCAAAAGATACTGCTTTCTCTGTAAAAGTTAAATCTCCGTTATTGATATACAACTGATTCGCACTTTCTTCATTCTCAAGATATACAAAACGACAAACATAAATATCTTGATCACCATCATTATCAATATCGACAAAGGTGACACCAGAGGACCATTTATTATCCGTTCCTATTCCGGCCTTATCAGAGATATCTTCAAATTTTAGATTCCCTATATTTAAAAAAAGACGGTCCTGCACCTGATTTCCCGTAAAAAAAACATCTTCTAAACCATCTCCATTAATATCGCCTACTGCCACACCTCCACCAGAAATGAATGCAGAGTTTATCATATGGTTGTTCTCCTTTGTTTGCACTACATTGTTTTCAAATATCAAATTTGAAAAACTAGGAGCCACCATAGAAAACATCATATTCTTTTCCTTTTCACCACTTGTAGCTTCAATTGATTTATCCTTACAATTACCAAACAGTAAGATTACCAATGACGCAATTGTCATCCATTTAAAGACCTTAATCATGTATTCTCAATTTATAGTATAAAAATAAAAAAAAGAGTCGTTTTAAAAATTAAAACGACTCTTTTTATCTCAAGTTTTATATATTCTAATTAAAATTAGCTCCTCCAGTATCCCACCAAAGTTTTGTTCCAATTTCATCAGGCCCACCAAGGAACCCAGTGGCTTCAGCAACAGAAGAAGCATTATTCTCACGTTGACTAGTTAAGAAAACTTGTCTCCGTAAGAAATCATCAGCAGGTATTATACCCCAATCAGCATTACTATCATTCTTGTAATTAAAAGGAAGTTTAGGATAATCGGTTCTACGATGATCCACCCAAGCTTCAATGGAATTTGTATATCCATCAATCCATTTCTGAGTAATTATCTTCTCTAATTTCTCTTCATTTGTACCAGCAGCATCCCAAGCAACTGTACTGGTGATGCGGTTTACAAAATCATTTACTGCACCAGTAGCTTTTGGGTCATCATAATCAATAGGTAAATTACTGTCATTAGCTAAATAAGTAGCTGCGCCACCAGCTCCCCAATCTTCAAAAGACGTATTTACACCAGCTTCATAATGCACTTGAGCATCACCAGCACCAACCCAACCTCTCAATGCCGCTTCAGCTTTCAGGAAATGAACCTCTGCTGCAGTTAAAAACCTTCTATTGGTAACATTTTTAAAGTCAGAGCTAATATTAGAGAACTCTAAACGATCACCCTTTGCGTTCAACTCAGCACCATTACGAATGCCTTTATACGGATAGTCCGCATGATCAGGGTATAAACTAGCATCAGTAGCAGGGTCAAAGAATTTAGCAATTCGTGGATCTTCATATCCTATTAATATAGATTCCATAGAGGCGCTCATACGTGTATCGCCCCAACCAAAACTAATGGTTACTGGTGGAAAAACATCACCATATAATGACACTAAGAAATTATCACCATTGGTTTCAATTAAGCCAGCAGGATCGCTCATTGCTTTTTCACCTTGCGTTTTTGCCAAGGCGGGATCCACTTTTGACAATCGTATAGCCAATCGTAAACGTAAGCTATTCACCAATTTAGACCATTGATCCATTTTACCACCATAACTAGCATCAAATTTAGCTAACCCAACATAATCTTGATTCGCAGCGAAAACGGACTGAATTTCATCTAGTTGCGTAAAAAAGGCATTGTAAAGCACTGGTTCAGAATCATAGGTAGCCGGTTCTTCACCGAATTTTGTAAAGATTACCGGACCGTGATAGGCGGTCAATCTATGCATGCCCAAAATCTTGATTAATTTGGCCCATTCAACAAATACTGGATAATTTTCGGATTCAGCAATTTTGATTACATTGGTAGCAGGAGACATAATTTGATCATATATTCTGTTCCAATATGTATTCCAACGAATAACGTAGGTTGTATTGTTGATACCTCCAACAAAGGGTGTAGGCGTCCCCAAATGACGTACCCATGAATCATGAGATAAATTATGTTCTATTTGGTGTCCAAATAAATTCTTCAACATTGGCGGGTAAAACGCACCAACGTTATTGAAGTCCTGCTTAAGGGATTCGTCGTCAATTTCAAAAGGATTTTTGTTCAGTTCAACGAAATCATCGGTACAAGCACTAAATGCTAGAAGTGCTACAATACATATGTATATTATTTTTTTCATGTTGTTTTTTTAAAATGTTAAACTTACATTCATACCAAGGGTTCTGGTCGATGGTAAATTGTAATTATCGATACCCGGATTATTTCTACCTGTACCTAGTGAAAGTTCTGGGTCAAATGGCGCATCTTTATAAAAGAAAAATAAATTATTTCCTATTAAAGAGATAGATGCATTTTTCAAGAAATCAATGCTACTTACATTGAAATTGTATGAGAGCGCCATCTGAGCCAAACGAACACTGGTTCTGTCATAGGTATGTGATTCATCGATACCATTTCTACCACCGATTTTATCATAATAATCACGAGGATCAACTTGCGTTACCGCTGTTCCGTTTCTTACACCATTTATTATTTCATAACCTCTATCCCTCGCTGCTGCCGATCTTTCAGAAACACCATACCCATCTAAAAGTGCTTCGGTTTGACTAACAACGATTCCACCGAATTTACCATTAACTTGAAGGCTTAATGCAAAAGCTTTATAATTAAAAGAGTTATTCCAACCCAATACAAAGTCAGGTTCTGCATTTCCAAGAAAAACACGCACATCACCTGTATCCATAGGTCTATCAGTAGCATCTTCTAGCATAATTCTACCCTGATCATCTCTCAAGAATTTTTTACCATAGACATCACTAATGGAACCGCCTTCAAATAACCTAACCTGTATTCCTTCTGCTCCTCCCTGATCAATGCCATCAACTTTTCTATCATCTAATGATACAATAGTATTCTTATTTTGGGAATAGTTTAATGCAGTTGACCAGCTAAAGTCTTCATTTACAATAGGTTTTCCATTTAACGTTAATTCAATTCCTTTATTTGTGATTTCCCCTGCATTAATAAAGAATGATGTATATTCAAAGAAATTCTCATTTATTTCAATGAATTGATCCTGGCTATTAATGTTATAATACGTAAAATCAAGACCCAATCGATTCCCAAAAAACCTAAAATCCATACCTAATTCTGAAGTAGTAATTATTTCAGGTTTTGCATCGATAAAAGGCTTTATGGTATTGAATTTAACCGAGCCATCTGCATTAATAGTATGTCTTGGAAAAATTTTATTATAAGGAACTTCATTACCAACACTGGCATATGAACCTCTTAATTTTGCAAAACTAATAATCTCTGGAAAAGTAAACATTTCACTTAAGATAGCCGTAAGACCTATTGAAGGGTAGAAATAAGAATCATTTCCTGTGAGAGCCAAAGTAGATGCCCAATCATTTCTTCCCGCAATATCTAAATACAACATGTCTTTATAACCAATCGTAGTATTTGCAAATAAGGATTGTTTCTCCACTTCACTTGTTTCATCAAGTATGGAAGAAACTTGAATAATCGGTGTTAAATTATTGAAATTAAATTCATTAGCATATATCAATTGCTTTTGTGCAGCACCAGGGTTAACCCTTACGCCATTACCAAAATCAGTTTTTTGATACGTACCCCCTCCTAATGCGGTTATAGAAATATCGCCAAATGTTTTATTGTAGGATAGAATTGCATCAAAGTAAGAACTAGTGTCATCATACTTTTTATAAATCCAGTTTCCATTCGCTGCAACTGTAGTTGTGTTTCCTCCCCCAGCTCTTTTAGTTTCAAATGATTTTACAGAGTAGTCATAATTTCCACGAAGTTGAAATTTAAGCGTCTCAGTAATATCATACTCTATATTCATGCTTGCGATAATCCTATTTGTTTTATCTTCCTGCGATTCTTTATTCAAAATCCAATAGGGATTGGATTGTAAGTGATCTGGGCCACCAATTGCGCTGTCCCAGTTCATTACATCTACATTTCTAGTAGTGTCAAAAAGGCTATAGTTATCTTTATATTCATAGAAATTTAAATTTCTAGGAAACCAATACAGACCCGTTAAAGGGTTGTTGTAATACCCTGAACGATTTCGACCATCCGTTTTCTCTTGCGCCAAGATAATATTAGAAGTAACTTTTACCTTATCATTAAACAGTTTTGTGGATTGTTTAAATGTGATATTGTTTTTCCCATATTTATTACCCGGTGTTATACCTGAAGCCTTAGTGTTCGCATATGAGAAATAAGCCTGCGTTTTCTCGTTTCCTCCGCTAACCGATACAGAATTGAAGTACTGCTCACCAGTATTAAAATATTTATCAACATATTCGTCTTGATACTCTCCTCGCGTATAGGACCAACTTTCTTTGGCTCCACCTTCAGCTCCATATCTAAATTGAAGGTCTGGAGTTTCAATAACACTTTCAAAAGTAATCCCTGAATTTACTTGGACAGTTGTAATACCTGATTTTCCGCTTTTAGTAGTTATAATTACAACACCGTTTGCACCTTGGCTACCGTATAATATTGCTGCATTTGCACCTTTTAAGATACTCATACTCTCAATATCATCAGGGTTTAATTGTGAAAGACCATCACCTTGATCAACACCATCCCATAAGCCAGGTTGACTACCACGATTGTTAACCATTGGTATACCATCAATAACGAATAAAGGTGAACTGTCACCACTTAAAGATTTACTACCTCTAATCTGAATTTTGGTTGAACCACCAGGCCCTGAGCTACTTTTTCTAATCTCAACACCAGCTGCTTTACCAGAAAGAGCATTCATGAAATTTACATCTCTTGATTTGGTGAGTTCATCACCACCTACAGTTTGTTGTGCGTACGTAAGCGTTTTTTCTTTTCGCTTAATCCCTAATGCTGTTACCACAACTTCTTCCAGTTGGCTAGCATCTTCTTCCAAACTTACATTGATACTATTGGAAGATCCAACAGTTACGTTTTTAGTTTTCATTCCAAGATAAGAAAAAACTAATATGCTTCCTTCCGAAACATTAATAGTATAATTTCCATCAAAATCTGTTTGAGTACCATTGGTAGTTCCTTGTACAACAATGTTAACCCCTGGGATAGGAGCTCCATTTGCTGCTTCAGTAACTACACCTGATACTGTTTTGTCTTGTGCTAATAGCGAATGTGACCCGCCAATCAGCACCAGAAATACAAGTAATTTCTTTAACATAATTGAGTTTTTTTTAAAATAAATTAGTTAGTACTACCAGTGAATTTAAAAAAAATAATCCAAAATACAAGAGGTTTCATCACAAATGTGCTCGAGCACACATGCTTATATTGTATATACTCATTATTTTAACAGTTTACATACCTATTCCTTAATGTATAAAGTTAATCATTAAGCAATTAAGTGTTATTTCACAAATACCTGACATAATCACCAATTTAAACTCCGAATAGGTCACTATAAAATGATAGTATTTCAGCCATGCTACATCCAAAAATTAAGAGACTGTTTAAATTGTTTATTCTAAATAGTAAGTTACGTTTTCTGATGTAACAATATCAATCGGCAGTAATTTTTGTTTAGGAATCGATTTTTCAAAAAGGAAATATTCCGCTAAAAAGGAAACTCCAAGAGCAGCTTGCTGTTTTAACTTTTGGTGAATTAAAAAATCGATGTTACCTCCTTTAAGATATTTTATATTCTCATCCAAAAGATCATAACCAACAACAATAATTTCCTTATTTATTGCTTGAAGTGCCTCTGCCAATATATACGCCTTGGAGTTTGTAATAAGTATGGCTGAAATTTTTGGGTTCTCTTGTATAAAAAACAAAATACGACTCTTATAATTCATATCATCCATCCTTACATTAAAAGTAATTATTTCATGATGACTCTCTTTTTTTTCTTCATAATACTTTTTAAACCCAGTTTCTTTTAGCCGCATGGGAAGGTCCAAATTGATATGCACAATCGCAATACAAGCATTCTTTGGTGTAATAAAATCAATTAGATTCGCTGCAACCCTACCACTTTGATATAAGTCTTGCCCAATAAAATGAGGCTCTTTCAACGAATCAATAAAGTTATTGATGACCAGCACTAAAATCCCTTTTTTTTTGCAGTTCTTAATAATTTCTTGAGATTCTTCAAGAAATAGCGGCACCAATAAAAATCCATCTGGAGATGATTGAATTATTTCCAAAGATTTCTGAACAAATAAAGACTTATCCAATGGTTGGTATCTAAATTCCTCGACATGAACGCCAAAAGACTGAAATCCGAATGCAGCTTCCCGTACACCGTCATATGCTGGAGCCCAATATGGGTCTTCATTACAATCGGGTATCAAAACACACAAACGATACGTTTTATTATTTTTTAAATTTCTTGCTATCAAATTAGGCTGGTACTCAATCTCTTCAAGCACTTCACTAACTCTTTTGAATGCTTCTTTTGATACTTTTCCTCGTTTATGCAATACCCTATCCACTGTCCCCTTCGATACTTTTGCAAGTTTTGCAATATCTTTTATGGTGTGTTTTTTTTTATTCATCAAACTTATAAAATTGTTCTAGAGCCTTTTAAATGTATGTAATATATAAAAAGAAGAATATTAAAAAGAGATCTTTTGAAATACTATTTTGCATACACGAAAATATAGTTTTTAAAATAACAACCCAATTAATTTTAATACAAAGCTCATTTCCCCAATTTCATTCTTACTTTTATATTTTTTTCAGCACTCGATTATGTTAAAATACTTTTCTTATTTCATTCTTTTTGTGGTTCTATCCTATTCCTGTAAGCCAGATAATAATAAAAATGATGCTAATTCTATTCAATGCTGTGCCCCCACTTCATCTAATAAGGTTATTTACGAAAAAGGCAGCACCATCCCATTACTTACAAAACCATTTAGCACCTCAGGTATGAAATGGATTCCCTCCGGGACATTTTCTATGGGTGCAAATAATGACCAAGCAAGAAAAGATGAATATCCTATTCATAAAGTAAAATTGAATGGTTTTTGGATGGATGAAACGGAAGTTACCAATGCACAATTTAAAGAGTTCGTAACAGCAACGAACTACATTACTTATGCCGAGCGAGCACCAGACTGGGAAGAAATAAAATTACAAGTCCCACCTGGCACTCAAAAACCACATGATTCTCTTTTAGTTGCTGGGTCTCTTGTTTTTAAACAAACTAATGAAAGCGTAAATTTAAATGATTATGGACAATGGTGGAGATGGACGAATGGAGCTGACTGGAAACATCCAAATGGCCCAAATAGTTCTATTGAAGGAAAAGACAATCATCCTGTTGTTCATGTTTCTTGGTATGATGCGGCAGCTTATGCAGAATGGGCAGGAAAAAGACTTCCTACAGAAGCTGAATGGGAATATGCATCACGAGGCGGGCTCTCTTCTAACATTTATCCATGGGGGAATGTACCTATTAACGAGGGAAAATCAAAAGCTAATAGTTGGGAGGGCGATTTCCCTTATAACAATACTAAAGCAGACAAATTCACCAATACATCTCCAGTAAAAACCTATGCTCCTAACGGTTATGGCTTATATGATATGGCAGGGAACATATGGGAATGGTGTAGTGATTGGTACGACTACACCTATTATAAAACTCTAAATAATACCATTACAAATAACCCAAAAGGCCCCAACAAAAGTTACGACCCAATAGATCCGTACACTTCTAAAAAAGTACAAAGAGGAGGCTCTTTTTTGTGTAACGACGCTTATTGTTCTGGCTACCGTTCTGCTTCTCGAATGAAATCTAGTCCAGACACAAGCCTCCTACATACCGGTTTTAGGTGTGTCGCTGATAATCTAAAAAAATAATTAAATAATGGAATATCTATTAAAACCCTGGCCATGGTTCATTAGTGGTCCTTTGATTGCACTAGTAATGTTTTTCCTACTAATTTTCGGAAAACAATTTGGTATGTCCTCCAATTTAAGAACACTGTGTAGTATTGGCGGTGCAGGGAAAATTGTTGATTTTTTTAAATTTGATTGGAAAAGCAGCTTATGGAATTTAGTGGTGGTATTAGGTGCTATTATTGGGGGCTATATTGCTATTCATTATTTATCTAACGGAAATGCCATTGCATTAAATCCTGAAACTATAGCAGAACTAGATGTTTTAGGAATAAAAAATGCTGGAGAGAGTTTATTACCAGAGGAACTTTTTGGCACTAATGTACTCGGAAGCTTAAAAGGAATATCTATTCTAATTCTGGGTGGTTCTCTTGTCGGTTTTGGAACAAGGTATGCAGGTGGGTGTACTTCAGGACATGCCATTTCAGGATTAAGCAACCTACAAATACCATCTCTAATAGCTGTGATTGGCTTTTTTATTGGTGGACTCATAATGACCTTTTTCTTATTTCCTTTAATTTTTTAAGCTATGAAATTTATAAAATTCTTACTCGTTGGAATTGTTTTCGGAATTATCCTTGTAAAATCAGAAGCTGTCTCTTGGTTTCGTATTTATGAAATGTTTAAATTTCAATCTTTTCATATGTTTGGTATTATTGGAAGTGCCGTAGGTACAGGGGTATTACTAGTATTCCTTCTTAAAAAAATGAAAGTAAAAAACATGGAAGGAGAACTAATTACTATTCCAAATAAGAAAAAAGGTTACAAAAATTATCTTTTTGGTGGTATTATATTTGGTCTAGGATGGGCTTTGATTGGAGCATGCCCTGGCCCTTTGTTTATCCTATTAGGAACTGGATATTATTCTATTTTTGTAGCGCTATTTTCTGCAATTTTCGGAACTTTTATCTATGGTCTAATAAAAAACAAATTACCTCATTAGGAGTATTTCTCCTCTAACATAGTCCGATTAAATAGTGAAAAATAAATATTTATACAATTTCAGCACTTAATCCTGCGTCTAAAAGCTTGCTGCATTTAGGTTTTAATTCTTTATACACTCCTGTTTTAACGGTACACTTTCCGTTATGGTGCACGATAAGCGAACATTGCTCTGCCTGCTCTGGAGTATGATTACATACTTTCATTAATACTTCAATAACATAATCGAATGTATTTACATCATCATTGAATAGAACAATTTCATTTTGTCCTACTGCCTCTTCTACTACTAAAGGCTCTTCTGAGAGTTGTTCTTCTGTACTCATGTCTCTAGGGGTTTTTACACTAATACTTATTAAACAAGTTACAATTTTAAAAACTGTCTAACTAAAATACATATTTTACGGAGACCCAATTATTTTTTTCTAAGTTTTTTTCTAATTTCAGACCATATTCTTCACATTTAGAACTGATCATAAGAATATCTTCTTTGTAAAATCCGCTTAAAAATAATTCACCATCCCTATTTAAGCAGTTAGCATATTTTGGAATATCTGCTAGCAAAATATTTCTATTGATATTAGCTATTATAACATCGTACTTCTTGCCATCTAACAGGCTCGCATCTCCCTCATATACTTTTATATGACTACAATTATTTCGCTCTATATTCTCTAAAGCGTTAAGATAACACCAATTATCAATATCTATTGCTTCTATATCCTTTGCTCCTTTCATTGCAGCAAGAATGGCCAGAACTCCCGTTCCACTGCCCATATCTAGCACCTTCTTTCCTTTAAAATCATGAGCAAGAATCTGCGCTAACATCATATGTGTAGTTTCATGATGTCCTGTCCCAAAACTCATTTTAGGTTCAATAACAATATCGTAATCTACCGTAGGTTTCTCATGAAAAGGTGCTCTAACCACACATTTACTCCCTACTTGTATTGGTTTAAAATTTAACTCCCAAGTTTCATTCCAGTTTTCTTGTTCTATAGTAACAAAACTAAAATCGACTTTAAAGTTTAAGTATTGCAAACTTGCAATTGCCTCTTCAATATTATCTTGCCACTCCTCCTTTTTAATATAGGCCATGACACCTTCCTCTATTTCCACAAAACTTTCAAAACCAATTTCTCCCAATTGCGCGATTAAAATATCGGTAAAAGGAAGTACGGGAGCCACTAAAAAAGTATACTCTAAATATGTGTTATTTTTCACTCTTAAAATAAATTAAAAACCTTAATACAAAAGTATTTAAAACAAAGTAGCCTGCAAAAGCAGACTACTTAAATATTATTTATTAAAATTATATCGCTTTAACAATGGCAATAAAATCATCTGCAACTAAAGCCGCCCCACCTATAAGTCCACCATCAACATCTGGCTTAGAAAAAATCTCTACTGCATTCCCTGGTTTTACACTTCCACCATATAAAATAGAAACATTATTCGCAATAGAAGTATCATATGCCGTAGCTATAGTCTCTCTTATAAATGCATGCATTTCTTGTGCTTGCTCTGGTGAAGCTGTTTCTCCTGTACCAATTGCCCAAACTGGCTCGTAAGCCAAAACTATGTTTTTCCAAGCAGAAGCGTCCAAATTAAACAATCCGTTCTTTAATTGACTTTCTACCAAACTAAAATGGTTTCCAGATTTACGATCTTCTAATTCCTCTCCAAAACAAAAAACAACACGCAAATTTTTAGCCAAAGCAGTTGTAACTTTTTTAGCCAAAATAGCATCCGTTTCTCCAAAATAAGCTCTACGTTCAGAATGTCCTATTATAACTGTTTCTATACCTATACCCAACAACATATCTGCTGATATTTCACCTGTATACGCACCATTTTCTGCAAAGTGCATATTCTGTGCCACTACCTCTATTGTAGACCCTTCTAAAGCTTTATTAGCTACAGCAAGATTTACAAATGCTGGTGCTACCATAACCTCCGCAGATGTATCTGGCAATTTAGCAGAAAGCTCTGTAAGCAATGCTTCCGTTTCTGCAAGGTTCTTATTCATTTTCCAATTACCAGCTACAATTTTACTTCTCATTATATTATATTTATTCTTGTTTTATTCCCACCAGTGGGTTTAATACTCCGACACCTGCGTCGAAATAAAAAAATGATTCCTTTTTAATGCCTCATGAGCTTTCTCCAAGGTAATTTACTATTCGTATTATTTCAATTTTACATCTGCCAAATCATTATAATGCAGCTTCTGTTTTATAGTCCCTTTTTCTAATGCTAAAAGACTAGGGTTTGATCTTACAATTGTTTTCAATGTTGTTTCATCATTAAAATAAAACTCAAAATTTAAGTCGTATTCTTTTATAAGTTGATCGGCCAATTCTACACTAGAAGCAGACATTCCAATTACTTTATACCCATTTTTTAGAGCTTTATCTGTAACTACTTTCACCTCTTTAAAATAATCGTAATTACTTTTAGCCAAATCGTATGCAATTATCATTATTAACTTTTCTTCTTGTAACAAAAATGCAGACCTATCTTCTCCATTTTTCTCCATCGTATAATCATGAATAGGAGGTTCGTATCCTTTTTGAATTTCTGTAGTTTCAACATCTAGAAACTTACCATCTACAGAAGGGTAACTTCCATTAGTAACTATAACTTGGTCCTTTCCATCTACATTAAAACGCCAAGCATATTCGAACACTGCTTTAGGTGCATCTTCAGGAGTATTCATTCCTTCTTCAATATTAGCTCCTATTTTATACGGTCTAAAATCTACAGATGGTAAATGACTCAGCACATGGTTTGCAAAAAGCACACAGGTAATTAAAGTAATAGCAATACTAATACCCAAAATTTTAGTGTTAAAAATAGAGGTAATATAATTCAACCCTTTTAGCAATACCAGAATAAGCACTAGAAGAATAATGTCTTTTGTAAAAGATTCCCAAGGTGTTAATTTAACTGCATCACCAAAACAACCACAATCTGTTACTTTATTAAAATAGGCAGAATAGAATGTCAGGAAAGTGAAAAATACAATCATTCCTAGCAGACTCCATACCGTTAATTTTGGTTTAAATCCAATGAGAAGCATAACCCCTAATAACACTTCTAGTATTACCATGAAAACAGATAATGCAAGCGCGTATGGCATTAAAAAAGGTAAATCTAAAACACCCGCACTAAAATATTCTTCGAGTTTAAAAGAAAACCCTACAGGGTCGTTTAATTTAATAAGTCCGCTTATAATAAATAAAAGACCGACCACAATTCTACTAAAACCTACTAAATATTTCATATGTATTTCTTTCTTTTAAAACGGTTTGGCTACTTCTTATTCGCTTTTTATATGAATCATTGCAAAGATTGCATAATTTATCATGTCTTGGTAATTGGCATCAATACCTTCGCTTACTAAAGTTTTTCCTTTATTATCTTCAATTTGCTTAACACGGAGCAATTTTTGTAAAATTAAATCCGTCAAAGAGCTAACTCGCATATCTCGCCATGCTTCCCCATAATCATGATTTTTATTTTCCATAAGCGCCTTTGTTTCGGCTACATGCGAATCATACAAAACTGTAGCATCTTTTGAAGAAAGATCTGGTTGTTCTACAACTCCCTTTTTAATCTGTATTAAAGCCATAATGGAATAATTAATAATTCCAATAAATTCAGATACCTCTCCTTCATCTACCCTACGTACATCATTTTGCTGTAAACTTCTAATGCGTTGTGCTTTTATATAAATTTGATCCGTAAGAGAAGGTAGCCTTAGTATACGCCACGCACTACCATAATCTTTCATCTTCTTTATAAATAAATCGCGACATGTTTTTATAACCGCGTCGTATTGTTCTGAAGTTTGCTGCATTTATATCTCTAATTTGTGTAAATTTCGCTTAAAAAATTCAAAAGTAAAAAGTTCATAGTTTAAACTTACTCTTTTTCAATAATTAATAGACTATCCCCATCAAAAATAAACATATGCACCTAAATTGTAAAGGAAATTTAATTAATCTGAATACCCCAAAGGTAATGGGTATCTTAAATATTACTCCAGATTCTTTTCATGATGGCGGAACCTATATAAATGAAAGCGCTATTTTAAGTCAGATCGAAAAAATGCTAAATGAAGGGGCAACATTTATAGATGTTGGCGCTTACAGCTCTCGCCCTAATGCTGAAGATGTAACAGAAGAGCAAGAACTACAACGCATGACTCCAATAATTGGTTCTATTTTAAAAGAATTTCCAGATGTTGTTTTGTCGATCGACACCTTCAGAAGTAAAGTCGCTCATAATTGCCTAGAATCGGGCGCATCTATAATTAATGATATTTCGGCGGGCTTGTTAGATTCAGAAATGCTAAAAACGGTTGCTAAGCATAAAGCTCCTTACATTATGATGCATATGAAAGGTACTCCACAAACTATGCAAGAGCAAACGAAATATGCAGATTTAACCAAAGAAATGTTATTTTATTTTTCGAAACAAATAGCATTAGCAAGATCCTTTGGTATTATGGACATCGTAGTAGATCCAGGATTTGGATTCGCAAAAACTACCAAACAGAACTACCAGATTTTACAGGAATTAGATTTGTTTTCTACTTTAGACCTACCCATTTTAGTTGGGTTAAGCAGAAAATCTATGATATACAAAACACTTAATATAGAAGCAAAAGATGCCTTAAACGGAAGTACTGCATTACATATGATTGCTTTAAATAATGGAGCTACTATTTTAAGAGTACACGATGTAAAAGAAGCAGTAGAATGCGTGCACTTATTTAAAGAACTATCTTGAAATAATTTTGACTGCAATTTGGTAATTTATTTTCCCTAATTTTACAAAAACGATACTACTTGGATTTTCTGAATTTTCTTGATTTTAAGGTTACTGATTTAATAGATATAATTCTTGTTGCAATTCTACTGTATTACATATACAAACTTGTAAAAAGAACGGTAGCTATAAATATTTTCATTGGAATAGTAATTGTGTGGGGGTTGTGGAAACTTACAGAATTATTAGAAATGAAAATGATTAGCAGTATGGTTGGCGGTTTTATGGAAATCGGGATTATTGCTCTTATAATTGTATTTCAGCAAGAGATTCGGAAATTTCTTCTTTTAATTGGTTCGACTGATTTTGCTACCAAAAAAAACTTAACACGTAGGTTTAATTTTTTCAAAGACGAAAATATTGTCATTGGAACAAATGTAGAAGACATATTGGGTGCTTGTGAAAAAATGGGTGCATCCAAAACAGGAGCTATTATAATAATTGAACGCAACAACTCTTTAGATTTTATTAAATCGACAGGAGACAAAATGAGCATTGAAATTACCCAACCAATAATAGAAAGTATTTTTTACAAAAACAGTCCTTTACACGATGGCGCTTCTGTAATTGTTGACAATACCATTGTAGCAACACGCGTTATTTTACCCGTATCTAATGAACGAAATATTCCTTTACGATTTGGATTAAGACATAGAGCAGCAGTTGGTATAACTGAAAAAACAGATGCTTTAGCTATTGTGGTAAGCGAAGAAACTGGATTAATTTCTTATATTAAAAACGGAGAATTTGTATTATTTCAAAATTTACAAGAATTATCTTTTACTATTACAAAAGATTTAGAGTAAAAAATTAAGCCACTTCCTCCTCTAAAAACTGCGCTTCATATAATTTTTTATAGTAACCATCTTGCTGCAGTAATTCCTTATGAGATCCTGTTTCTATAATTTTACCAGCATCCATTACTAAAATTCGATCCGCTTTTTTAATAGTTGCCAAACGATGTGCTATAATAATAGAAGTTCTCCCTTGTGTAATTTTTTCTGTAGCTTTTTGAATAAGTTGTTCTGAATAGGTATCCACAGAAGATGTAGCTTCATCTAATATCAAAATACTAGGATTACTAACGTAAGCTCTTAAGAAAGCTATTAACTGGCGTTGTCCGCTAGACAACATACTCCCTCGCTCTTTTACATTATATTGATAACCTCCTGGTAAACTAGTAATAAACTCATGTATTCCAATCTCCTTTGCTGCATTTTCTACCGTTTCTAAAGAAACCTCTCCTTTTAATGCTATATTATTAGCAACAGTATCTGCAAACAAAAAGACATCTTGAAGAACAACAGCTATATGTTTTCTTAGTGCACTAAGTTTATACGCTTTAATGTCATTCCCATCTACCATAATGGCACCTGAATTTATTTCATAAAAACGATTCAGCAAATTTATAATAGTAGACTTCCCTGCTCCTGTAGCTCCAACAATAGCAATAGTTTCTCCTGCTTTAACGGAGAAAGAAATCCCGTGCAAAACCTCCTCATTGTCTATATACCCAAAACGAACATCTTTAAATTCTATATCTCCTCGTACTTCTTTTTTCTCCAAGGCACCAGTATCTTCAATATGATTTTTCGTGTCTAAAATATCGAAAACACGATTGGCAGCTACCATTCCCATTTGCAACACATTAAACTTATCTGCAATTTGCCGTAAAGGCCTAAACAACATTTGAGAAAGCTGAATAAACATAATAATAGCGCCTAAACCAATTTCGGTATCACTCATTACCATTTGGAGACCGCCAAACCAGACAATGAGTCCGACAGTAATAGAAGAAACAATTTCTGCTATAGGAAAGAAAATAGAGTTATACCAAACTGTTCGTAGCCAAGCTTTCTTATGTTTGGTGTTAATTTCACGAAACTTCTCTTGTTCTATTTTTTCTCTTGTAAATAACTGAACAATTTTCATTCCTGTAATACGCTCTTGAACAAAAGAATTTAAATTAGAAACTTGAGCTCTAACATCTATAAAAGCAACTTTCATAGCTTGTTGAAATAATCGAGTGGCATATAATAGAATAGGCAAAACAGCGAATACAATTAAAGAAAGTTTCCAATTATAAAAAAGCATAACTCCTGCCACTACTACCATTTTAAGTAAATCGGCAACAATCATAAAGAAACCTTGACTAAAAATCTCTCCAATACGCTGTATATCTGAAACGGCTCGAGTTACTAATAAGCCTACAGAAGAAGTATCGTAATATTTCATTTTAAAAGACATCATATGCTCAAAAAGATAAATGCGAATATCCCTAACAACAGATTCGCCCATCCAATTGGCATAAAAAATAAAAAATAATTGGCAAACAACTTCGGCAATTATTGTAGCAACCATAAGGAGAATAAGTGTCAGCAATAACTCCGCATCTTTATCCCCAAGAGCTGTATTAACAATTTCTCGTACTAAAATTGGACTAAAAACAGCAAAAATTGATAATAAGATTGCAGCCAAAGCAACACCATAAAAAGTAAATTTATAAGGTGACGTATGCTTCAATAATCTTTTAAATAATTTAAAATTAAAAGCTTTTCCTGTAGTGTTATCCATTAATCTTTACAATATTTTCTGGGTAAATCACCCTTGTTAAATACAAGCCTTTTGCAGGAACTGAAACGCCAGCCTCTTCCCTATTTTTACTTTCTAAAATAACTCTTACGTCATTTAGGTTTGACTTTCCTAGACCAACATCTAGAAGTGTTCCCACTATAGCGCGAACCATATTTCTTAAAAATCTATTTGCAGTAATCGTAAAAACAAGCTTCTCCTCCTTAAACTCCCAAGAAGCATTTTTGATTGTACACAAAAATGTTTTTACATCTGTATTAGATTTCGAAAAACACTCAAAATCCTTATACTCCAGTAACAATGAAGCCGCTTCATTCATCTTATCAACATCTAAAGGATATCTTACGTAAAATGCATTATTTGAATAAAAAGGGTTTTTTTCTTGTAACACCCAATATTCATAAGTACGCTCTATAGCATCAAAACGTGTATGTGCATCCTTTGGCACTTCAAAAATATCCTGAATTGCTATATCCTCAGGTAAAAACGAATTCAATTTATATTTCAAATTACCCATATCTACAGAAGCATCCAAATCTAAATGCGCATACATTTGTCTGGCATGCACACCTGCATCTGTTCTCCCAGCTGCCATTAATGCAACTGTTTGCCTCAAAATAGTAGACAACGCTTTTTCCATTAGCTCTTGAACAGTTACAGCATTTGGCTGTCGTTGCCAACCATGGTACGACTTTCCGTTATATGAAAAAGCTATAAAATATCTCAAATGAATAGGCTATTTTTGCCTCTGTAATCAGGGCTTTTACAAAGATACTTCAATCTACGGTAAAAGAAATTTAACAACACTATATTTAAGCTTATTTTAAGGTTTATGACACGTATTTTACTTCTTTCAGACACACATGGACATATGGATGATGCCATATTAAAATATGCAAAACAGGCAGATGAAATTTGGCATGTTGGTGATATTGGCGTACTAAAAGTAACCGATACACTTAAAAATTTAAAACCTCTGAGAGGTGTTTACGGTAATATTGACGATTACAAAACCCAACTAGAATTCCCTTTGGACAACAAATTTATGTGCGAAGGAGTTTCTGTTTGGATGACACATATTGGCGGCTACCCAAATCGCTATAATGTAAGAATTAGGGAAGAGATAAAAACTAATCCACCCAAATTATTTATCTCTGGACATTCTCATATTCTAAAGGTGATGTGGGATAAAAAACTTGGATTACTCCATATGAACCCTGGTGCGTGTGGCAAACACGGATTTCATGATATACGTACTATGCTTCGTTTTGTCATAGAAGGGAAAGAGATTAAAAATCTAGAAATTATTGAACTAGGAAAGAGAGGTATCTAGGTTCAACTAAAACATTATCAATGTAAAATTAAAAACCCGGGAACAACCCCGGGTTTAACGCACTAATACTACTAAGATGTTAGGTTTAACGTAAGCGATCTACAGATTTCACGAGATCCTCATCCTTTTTTATAGCCTTATTGGCTATGACTAAAAAAACGATAGATACTACAGGAATAAACATCCCAATACCCTTCTCAGAAACGTTAATTTCTCCGGATAGATTTAGAGATCGATAAACGAAAAATCCTAGTAAAAAAAGATTCAATATCATATTCAATCTGTTTGTTACAAATTGATTTTGTCTGTTTTTATATAAAAATATAGCAAGTAATGCTAATGCAGCAGAAGCATAAAAGGAAACAGAAATTACAGTATTACCAGATGCAAACACTTCATTTTTATCGGCATCTAACCACAAGCTGAGCCACAAAGGGGCTGCACCTACGATAAGTGCGACTATAACCAAGTAAATAGTTTGTATTCTCTGAATCATTATTAAAATTACTATAGGCGCAAAAATAAGTGTCTTTTTAGGATAAATTAATATAAAATTGGAAAATAATTTGTATCATTGCGACGTTATTAGTTATAACACTCACCAACAGGGGCTTCGTTCCCAAAAAAATATACATATTACAGTATACTTCATACCACAATATTCAATAATATTTTAATTTATTCATTACTCAATGTTTGAGATTTCAGATTTAAAAGCAAAAAAACTACCTGAACTTCAGGAAATTGCAAAAGGATTAAATGTTTCCAAGTTTAAAACATTAAAAAAATTAGATTTAGTTTATCAAATTCTAGACGTTCAAGCCTCTAACCCTAAGATAGCGGAAGAAAAAACTGAGAAGCCTCAGGAAAAGTCACCACCAAAACCAAAACGCTCTAGAGTTCTTAGAGAAAAAAGCGAACCTTCGGAAAAAAACACTACTACGGATATTATTTCAGAAGAAAAACCAGTTAGTGACACCAACGAAAAACGAACCCCGACACCAAGGCCAAGGCCAAGACCAAGAAATACTCCTGAAAAAAGAAAGGAAACTTCTTCAGATGAAAAAACTGTAGAAACAAAAGCAACAGAGGATAGAAAACCACAAGAACAAAACACACCTAATAAGGTTCTTCCAAAAGTGGTTCCCAACAAAACACCTCAGCATAAAAACCAGCTTAACAAGAAGCCAAACCACCAAAAAAATAATCAAGATAAGAATAATAAAAATTTTGATAAAAACTTAAAAAACAGGTACAAAGAACCTGATTATGAATTTGACAGTATTATTGCTAGTGAAGGTGTTTTAGATATAATGCAAGACGGTTACGGTTTTCTAAGGTCTTCGGACTACAACTACCTTTCTTCTCCTGATGATATTTATGTATCACAATCACAAATACGTTTGTTTGGATTAAAAACAGGAGATACTGTTTTAGGAAATATAAGACCTCCTAAAGAAGGAGAAAAATATTTCCCTTTAATTAAGGTGAATAAAATAAATGGAATAGACCCACAAGTGGTTCGTGATAGAGTTTCTTTTGAACACTTAACACCATTATTCCCTACAGAAAAATTTAACCTAGCAGATCGTCAAAATAGCTTATCTACTAGAATCATAGATTTGTTTTCTCCTATAGGAAAAGGACAAAGAGGTATGATTGTAGCACAACCAAAGACTGGTAAAACAATGCTATTAAAAGATATTGCAAATTCTATCGCAGCCAATCATCCTGAGGTTTATCAAATTATATTATTAATAGATGAACGCCCTGAAGAAGTTACAGATATGCAACGCAATGTTCAAGGTGAAGTTGTTGCTTCTACTTTCGACAAAGAAGCGACAGAACACGTTAGAGTTGCCAATATTGTTTTAGAGAAAGCAAAAAGACTGGTAGAATGTGGACATGATGTTGTTATCTTACTAGATTCTTTAACACGTTTAGCTCGTGCTTACAACACGGTACAACCTCCTTCGGGAAAAATACTAAGTGGTGGTGTAGATGCCAATGCTTTACACAAACCTAAGCGTTTCTTTGGTGCCGCTCGTAATATTGAAGGAGGTGGCTCTCTAACTATAATTGCAACAGCCCTTACAGAAACAGGTTCTAAAATGGACGAAGTTATTTTTGAAGAATTCAAAGGAACTGGTAACATGGAATTACAGTTGGATCGAAAAATATCAAATAGAAGAATATTCCCTGCTATTGACCTTACCTCTTCTAGTACACGTAGAGATGATTTATTACTTGATAAAGAAACCATTCAACGTATGTGGATTCTTCGTAAATATTTAGCAGATATGAATCCTGTAGAAGCGATGGAATTCATCTCACAACGCATTAAACAATCTAAAAATAACGACGAGTTCTTAATGACTATGAATCAGTAAAAAAATTTAGATTAACAATATTCAAAACCCAATAACAGTTTAGTTATTGGGTTTTTTCGTTTCAAAAACGCAACCAAAAAACATATTTTTCATCTATTGTATATGAACTAACAATTATGAAAAAAGGAATCATTTTAGCAATACTTATTGGAATAATAAACGCCTGCACCAAAGATAACAAGGAAAACACCTCTAATGATGAGTTTTTTGGCAAATGGAAATTAGTAGCACAATTAGTAGATCCAGGAGATGGCAGTGGCACATTTCAAGATATCACTAGCAATAAAATAATTGAATTTAAAGCTAATAAAACAATACTATCTAACAGAGATATATGTCATATGCTCTCCACTAAGGACAGCACTACACATGCCACTTACAACAACAAACATGAAATCATTTCAAGTTCATGCTCAAACCAAATCTGGAATCCTTCTTTTCTACTCAAGGATAATGACCTAATAATATCGTATCCCTGCATAGAAGCGTGTAAAGAAAAATACACCCGTACTCAGTAATAAAAAAATATTCTAAATTCCCCCTACAAAAAGCACTATGACAACTACTCGGCATAGTGCTTTTTCTTATTTTTATTTACTTTTTTCCTTTTGTTTTTCTTTTTTCATACCTTTAGTATCAATTATACTGTAATCTCCCCCCTCTTACATAAAATGCATGTACAAAACACATTGAACGAACCATATATTAACACAAAAAAAGTAACCAACTTATGACACATTCTAAGAGAGAAATTTCAAAGGTTTTGGCTGTTTTTTACATCGCATTATCACTAATGAGTTGTCAAAATCAAAAGAAGGAAAACGAAAAATTAGAAGAAGTAATAATCGACCAAAAAGAAGACAAAGAAGTACATGCCCCTGAGCAGATTGTCACTATAGAGCAAGCAAAGACCATGTACGACAATTATTCAAAGCGAAGAGTAGGTCTTATAGAAAAGTACGAAACATCCGTTAAACCCAAAGAAGAATTTCATGTAGCCCGACTAATTGAATATGACTATGAAACCATAAAAAACTATTTAGCATTCATAGAGCAGGAAGCTAAAAAAGCAGATGTTGAAATTTCAAGTCTGCGCTTCTATTTTTCTAACTATGCAGATGAACAAACATTTAAGGATGGAGAAAAAGTAAAGCACCCAAGACAAAATTCATTATTTATGCTACCTACCACAACATTAAACGGGAAAGAAGTTGGATTCCTTATCACTGAAGATGAAAAAGGAAAAATAAAGGCTATTTCTATTCAAGAAGGTCTTGGGCTAAAACCAGGTAGCATGGGAGCTATTCACGAAATGCGAACAAAACAAGAAGCAGGTTTTTTCTCCAATTTCAGCAAAACAAAAACAATATTTTACAGTGAACAAAGTCTCATTATGAATAGAGGTGGCGCAAAACCACCACCAGAGAACACTAGTGATTTTTAATCTCAGAGCGATAGCCCGTGCCTTTAATTTACACTGGCATCAAAAAAAAAGAGTTCTGGTTTAACACCTCACACGCTTAGGTCACTTATCATTTCATAATACATTCAATGCCAATAACGATTCTAGATATAATAGCGGAGTACTATTATATTTTATTTTACGGAATTACCTTTATTATTTCAATAGTCAAGTTTAGGCTGTATTTTGATTCTATCTTAAAACACCTTCCAATGATATTTGGATATACATTACTAACAGAAATACTAGGCAATATTATTAGACAACATGAAGATTTTCAAATTGTTTTCTTAGAGCAATTTGCAGATTACAACAATGTTGTTTACAATGTTTTTGACGTAATTTTCTTTTTATATTTCTTTTATGTTTTCTGGAATTCTCTCATAAAAGAAAAACACAAGAGAATAGTTGTATACGGAACTACCAGCTATATTATAGTAAGTTTTATTAACGTATTCATTCAAGATCCTATGCTGTTTCCGCAGATTTACGCCATAGGTGTAGGATCTATAACAATGATTATTTCTGTTTTATTATATTTTAAAGAACTAAGATTAAGATCAAGTCTATCTGTTCCGAACAAGAATAATCTCTTATTTTGGCTTGGGATAGGTCTTTTATTTTTTTACATATGCTATCCATTCTTCATGACAATTGGCATATTCCACTATGAGCTTTATAAAATATTACACTTAAAACACCTACTGTACGCTTCTATTGTACTAATGTATAGTTGTTTTATCTATGGATTTCTAAAAATGAGAAGATTAAAAGCCATACAACCATAAGCACCAAAAAAGCCCTCATAAATGAAGGCTTTTTTATTTTATACCAAAAGGTGACTTTATAAAGTTGCTACTTTTCTAGTCAATCCACTTTTTAGATTTGCTGCTTTGTTAGCATGAATAATATTGCGCTTAGCAAGTTTATCTATCATACTCACAACAGTAGGCAACAAGGTTTCAGCAACCTTCTTATCTTCTTCTTCACGTAACTTTTTAAGTGCATTACGCATAGTTTTGTGCTGGTACTTATTACGAACACGTACTACTTCATTTCTTCTAATTCTCTTTAATGCTGACTTATGATTTGCCATCTTACGTTTATTTATTTTGTTTTAATAGAGCTCTTAACTCAACTTTAAGTAGTCCGTAGGGGAATCGAACCCCTGTTACCAGGATGAAAACCTGGCGTCCTAACCCCTAGACGAACGGACCATTTTCTTTTCTAAATTAAAAATTATTTTCAATCAAAATTAAAAAAATTTTAATTAAAAAAATCTTAGTAGTCCGTAGGGGAATCGAACCCCTGTTACCAGGATGAAAACCTGGCGTCCTAACCCCTAGACGAACGGACCATTGCTTTGCGCGTTTAAGCGGATGCAAAAATACAACTATTTTTTACTATTGCAACACCTTGGTGTTTTTTTTTATTTTTTTAATATGCTTTCGCAAACAAAACTCTTTTAGTAGACTGTTTCCCAGTAACCATACAGCTTCCAAGTTCTTCTTTCACATCGATAGGAATACAACGAATAGTCGCTTTCGTCTCATCTTTAATCCTATCTTCTGTTGCTGTTGTACCATCCCAATGCGCAGATATAAAACCGCCTTTGCCATTTAAAACTTCTTTAAACTCTTCATAAGTAGCAACCTCTGTAATATGGTTAGTTCTATAATCCAACGCTTTTTGGTAAATATTCTTTTGAATATCTTCCATTAGAAATTCAATTTTAACAACTACATCCTCTGCATTTACAGTTTCCTTTTCTAACGTATCTCTTCGAGCTACCTCATAAGTACCATTTTCTAAATCTCTTTGCCCTAACACCAAACGAACAGGAACTCCTTTTAATTCGTACTCATTAAACTTAAATCCTGGTTTATGCGTATCTCTATTATCATATTTAACAGAAATACCTTTTGCACGTAATTCTTTTACTAGAGGGTTTACTTTTTCAGAAATAAGATCTAATTGTTCTTCTCCTTTGTATATAGGAATAATAACAACCTGAATCGGCGCCAATTTAGGAGGCAACACCAATCCATTATCATCACTATGTGTCATTACCAAAGCACCCATTAAGCGAGTAGAAACTCCCCAAGAAGTTGCCCACACATATTCTTTCTTACCTTCTTTAGTAGCGAATTTAACATCAAAAGCCTTTGCGAAATTTTGACCTAAAAAATGCGATGTTCCTGCCTGTAAAGCCTTACCGTCTTGCATTAAAGCCTCAATACAATAGGTTTCTAAAGCACCCGCAAAACGTTCGCTTTCCGTTTTTGTTCCTCTAATTACAGGAACTGCCATATGGTTTTCAACAAAATCTGCATACACATGCATCATTTGTTCTGCTTCTGCAATCGCCTCTTTCTCCGTAGCATGAGCAGTATGCCCTTCTTGCCACAAAAACTCTGTTGTACGCAAAAACAAACGGGTACGCATCTCCCAACGCACTACATTCGCCCATTGGTTAATCAATAAAGGTAAATCTCTGTAAGATTGTATCCATCTTCTATAAGTATCCCAAATAATAGTTTCAGAAGTAGGTCTTACAATAAGCTCTTCTTCCAATTTTGCATCTGGATCTACAATAATTCCACTACCATCTTCAGCATTTTTCAGCCTATAATGTGTAACTACAGCACATTCTTTTGCAAAACCAGCAACATGACTAGCCTCTTTATTAAAGTAGGATTTAGGGATAAATAACGGAAAATAAGCATTTTCATGTCCAGTCTCCTTAAACATTCGATCTAGCTCTGCTTGCATTTTTTCCCATATAGCATAACCATAGGGTTTTATAACCATACATCCTCTTACTCCAGAATTTTCGGCTAAATCAGCCTTAACAACAAGCTCATTATACCATTTAGAATAATCTTCGCTTCTTTTTGTTAGTTTTTTACTCATTTTTGACAGTTTGGCACAAAACTTGTGACTTTGATTGAGAAATAGTTCGGTAAAACTAACTATTTTTACAATGTTCAACAATTAAATTTACAACGATGATACAATCCCTACTCTTTTCGAAAATTAGAACGGTCGCATTATTCGCAGTTATTGGGTTAGTTTTCAGCTCCTGTGGCTCATACGAACAAGCTTCTTACTATGATAATGATGGTATTTATTCTAGCAATAATATACAAACAACAAATGAAAGAGCTGTAAGACACCCACAAAAGACGTTGATTAAAGAGCAAAATACGTATGGCGACTATTTCCAGCAAAAAGCGGATGAGTATAATGGAATTTTAGAAAGTGAAATTTTCACCGATGTTGAGGGGTATTACAGTGACACCGAAAACGACAGTATTATACAGGAACAAGACTCTAACTATTACGATTTAAACAACTATAATGGAAATCCAGGATGGGGAGATAACCCTACTACGGTAAGCATCACATTTCATGATAACTGGGGATGGGGAAATTCTGGTTATGGATATGGGTCATTGTGGTACAATAACTATTATTGGAATGGTTGGAATAACTGGAACTGGAATAGTCCATATTACTACAATAATTGGGGATGGGGTAATTACGGCTATGGCTGGAACAACTACTATAGCCCATACTCAAGAAGATATTACAGTCCATATTATTCTGGATACAATAATTACTACAATTCTTATTCTGGAAGAAGGTCATACGCTTACAACAGAAGTCGAAGAGGGTACTATAACAGAAATTCTATCGGTAATACCTATTCAAGAAGTCGTGCTTCTAGAGGTAGATCTAATCTAAGGAGCACTAGTAGAAACTCTGCGACAACAAGTAGGTACAGAACAAATAGCGGAAGGTCTAATAGAAATAGTACAGTAACTAGAAGTAGTCGTTATAGGTCTGGCGCAACAACTTCTAGAAGAAGCATAAGCGCTGATGCTGCAAACAGAAACAGAGGCTACAGGACGAGTAGGTCTACAAGAACTACTCCAAGATATAATAGTAGCTCAAGAAGCAATCAATCTTACAGAAGCACAACACCAAGAAGTAGTTCTTATAGAAGTAGTGCGCCCTCTAGAACTAGCAGAGCGTCTAGAAATAATTATTCAAGTAGAACGTCAAAAGGTAGAAGCTATAGAAGTAGCGCGCCAAGATCTAGCTCGTACCGTAGTTCAGGAAATCGCTCCCGAAGTTCTAATAGCAACGCAAGAAGCTCATCGAGAAGCAGCACTCCAAAAAGTAGTTCTTACAGAAGCTCTAGTAGTAGAAGCTCAGGAAGTAGTGCAAGAAGCTCCTCTTCTAGCAGGTCATCTTCAAGATCATCTTCAAGGTCATCTGGTAGCAGAAGTAAAGGGAGACAATAAATTAACAAACCAGAATAAAAAACTAGAACATGAAGAGGTATATAACTATTCTTATGGTATTGGCATGCGCAATTGCAAGTGCACAAAACATAACAGATGTATTACAATATAGTAGAGAGAATCTACAAGGAACAGCACGCTTTCAGGCAATGGGCGGCGCATTTGGAGCCCTAGGAGGAGATTTATCTGCCTTAAATACCAACCCAGCTGGATCAGCCGTTTTTAACACTAATTTCTTTACAATATCTGCAACACATTACAATAGAGATAATGACACCCGTTATGAAAATATAGTAAGCGGAACTAAAGCATCTACAACAGATATAAACCAAGCTGGAGGTGTTTTTATCTATAAAAAAGCAAACGACAATAGTTATTGGAAAAAAATTGCGCTAGCCTTTAACTACGATGTTGTGCAAAATTTTAATAATAGTTTTACTGCATCTGGAAGAAGCAACCAGGGAATTGACACCTATTTTTCAAATTTTGCTCAGGGAGTTCCACTTGGCGATATACGTCTTCAAGATAATGAATATATAGAAGAAGCATACCTAGACATAGGTGCCAATTTTGGTTTTGGTGACCAACAAGCATTTTTAGGTTATTTTGGAGGAATATTAGACCCATCTGAAGATACTAATGCAAACACTTCTTATATTTCTAATACAAAATACACTACTGTAGATCATCATTTTCTAGAAAAAACTTCAGGATACAACAGTAAATTTACAGCCAATATAGCAGCCCAATACCAAGATAACTTATATGTAGGCGCTTCTCTTAATTTTCATACAATAGTCTATGAGAAACTAACAGAGTTTACAGAATCTGGTTATGATGCTGACTCAAGAATTAAACGCACCATATTTGATAATCTACTACATACAGAAGGAACGGGATTCTCCCTAAATTTAGGTTTAATTGCAAAACTAAACAACAATGTTAGAATTGGTGGCAGTTACCAATCTCCAACTTGGTACCGTTTACAAGATGAAACTTCACAAAGAATTAATTCTGATTTAGCTGATGATGATATTAGTTTTATTAATTTTGATGTCGTTAATGTTTTTGAAACACACACTATAAAAACTCCAGCAAAACTTACAGGAAGTATTGCTATTATATTTGGAAAAGACGGACTACTAAGTTTTGATTACGACTACCAAGACATGTCGAAAGCAGAATTACGACCAACATCGGACAGTAGTTTTTCTAATGTAAACAAAACAATTCTAAATGAATTAGGTACCGTATCTACTTTTAGATTAGGCGGCGAATACAGAATAGACAACGTAAGCTTAAGAGGCGGTTATACATTTAAACAAAGCCCTTATGTCAACGGGAATACTATAGGCGAATTAACTGGGTATTCTGCTGGTGTAGGATACAGTTTTGGCCCAAATAGAATAGACTTATCTTTAAACAGAATAGAACAAGATGTGGATAAACAACTATTTGATACTGGTATAATAACGCCTGCAAAAATTAACGCTAGGAACACTAACATCACCTTGAGTTATTCTATCAACCTATAGAAGTAACATATTATTTTAAACTAAAAAAGACAGGTGCTTCCTGTCTTTTTTAGTTTAAAAATTTTTTATTAAGACGCAGCTTTTATCGTTTTAATGTAAAATGAGTACGTAAAGATTTAGCAACGACTATTCCTGATTCTTCCCGAGAATAATCCATTCGAAACCAATAATCTGACTCAGGCATTGGTTTACCATTATACTCGCCATCCCAACCTATTGAAGTTTCATCCATTTGAATTAATAATTTCCCATACCTATCAAATATAGATACTACAGGATTGGTTAATGTAGAAATCCCATAAACATTCCACTCATCATGAACAAGGTCCCCATTTGGTGTAAAAAACTTAGGGTAACCAACCACCAAAAATTCGATTGGCACAGTTGTTCCACAACCATTTTTATCATTTATAATGACAGTATTCATCCCAGGAGGCACATCTATAAAAATTGGATCATCTTGAAATTCACCCCCATTTATAGCATACTCATAATCACCATTCCCTTCTACTTTTATTTCAATAGTATTACTATCCGATAAATCATCTAAAATAGTCACTTCTTGCAGAACTGGAACTCCGTAATATGTAATTAAAATATTATCTGTAATAACTTGCGCTAAACTAGTTTGTATCTCTACAAAATAACGCCCTGAATTTGGGCTGGCAACAATCAACTCGGCTCCAAAAGGTCCTGAACCGGTTAATACCTGATCAATAACGCCATCATCATCCCAATCTACTGTCCAGTTTACCGCGGCAATATCTGGCCCAGCAGGAGATCTTAATGCACTCAAAACAATATCAGAATCTCCAATACATGCAGAAATATCTAAACCTAGAAATTCGTCTCTAAACGTACAATCCAAAGCTGTATCTTGATTGGCATCTACAGAACTACCCGTAAAAGTTAAAGAAAAAGGTTCTGAGTCTCCGTCAAAATTAGTGTTAAAATTATTTATAAGAATATAATAAATTTCTCCTTCACTTACATAAAGCCAATCATCATATGTGTTTTGACTTCCTTTTAAAAAAGGCGCCCCAGTTTGTCCGTTTTCAGGATTTACACCAAGACCAGTAAAAGGGGTTGTGTTTACTTCGTAGTTACAACGAATAGGTTGTGCAGTACCATTACTAATAGCACCACAATCAACATCTGGTCCAAATACAGCAAAATCCCATTCCGCTGTAGTAGACAAAGCTTCAATATCAAAGCCAATTTGCCCATTTGTTCCTGCTCTAAAAACATACCAAGATGTATTATTTTCAATATTAGCAGAGCCTATACTTCCTTTTTCTAAGCATCCAGTAAAACGAATTACATCTGGGTCAAAGTCATCTACATCACCACTACCACTAGATTCTGAAATTATTGGCGCATCTGCACAAACAGGAATTGCACTTCTACAGTCAGGAGAATTTTGAGCATTTACTCCATTTACGAAAAAAAGGAGAATGCACGCAGTACAGGTAAGTATTCGCATAAGTTAATTCAGAATAACGTTCTAGTATTTTATAACTCCCGCTACTTTCATTTATTACATTTCATCTGGAATTAAAGACAATTAATCGATGAAATGACTTCTAAACAAGAATATTGAGTGAAGATTAACGTTTTAACGAAAAATGGCCATTTACATATTTTGCTGAAACACGCCCGCCTTTGTCATCCAAATAAGACAATCGAAACCAATAGTCAGTAGCAGCTAAATCTTGTCCGTTTAGCATACCATTCCAACTTATGGTCACCCCATCTAACTGGACTAAAAAAACACCATACCTATCGTACACCTGCACAATAGGATTGTTTAGACTAGATATGCCTGTAACATGCCAAACATCGTGAATTCCATCACCATTAGGCGTAAAATAAGCAGGAAAACCGACTACTACAACTGACTCCGTAAGAGAACCACACCCATTTAAATCTTTTATGGTTATTTTATGTAAACCTGGAAGCACATCTTTAAATTCGTTTTCTGCTTGAAAAGCACCTAAATCAATCTTGTACTCGTAATTTCCTTCTATCTCTGTAACAATAACAATGGAATTATTCGTTTGAAATTCGTCCATTATTATTTTAGAAATTTTTGGCGCTTGTGAATTAGACACAGTAATAGTAGATGTAGTTACACACCGTTGACCCGAAATCGTATTAGCTACAACTAAACTATACTCTCCTGCCTCTAAAACAGTAATTTCAGGAGTTGTCTCCCCAGTATTCCATAAATAGGTGTAATTAGAATTTGGAGTTATTTCCCCTATGGCAATACTTGCCTCTTCTTTACATAAATAAACTTCAGTAGAAATATTTAACACAGGAGTATTCAATGTAATTAATTGAAACGATTGCGGTAAATCAAAACATTCAGGATTCTCTCTGGATGTTGTTCTAGCAAATATTGTTTCTGTTCCAAAACTGATTGCATGCTGAATAGACAAACTACTTACTCCGTTTAAAGCATCGCCTATTGAAGCGTGGTAACTCACCATATATATTTCAGAATCTTGTCCCCCTAAAGCTTCACTATCTTTTTGTGACAAATCGTAAAAAGGAATACCTGAACAAACAACAGTATCTGCAAGAGGAAAAGTTCCTGCAATTGCTGCAAAAGCAACCTGAACATCACTAATTATTATACTTGTAGGAGTAGTTACCTGAACTCTATATAAGGCAGAAGCATTCACTGCTAAAGTAGCATTATTCTCCCCAGAGATAAGTCCAAAACCAGTCCCTATATCTTTAAACCATGTATATAAACTTGCATCTGTTGTAGTTGCATTTAAAACTACCGTGTCTGAATCGCAGACAGAAATTGGAGCTCCCAACAAATTACTAACGATAGAGCAATCCAAAGCATCGTTCGGGTTTGTAACAAAAATATTTCCCGAGAATTGAATGGAAAAACCAGAATTATTATTACTAAAATTATTGATTAACAAATAATAATCTTCTCCTGGAGACACCTGTAACCAATCATCATAAAGCGAAGAATCTATTGCTCCTGTAGGGTCTTCTCCTACTCCAATATAGCTTCTTTTTAAATTATTATCAAAAAATTCACATCGAATAGGATCTCCTAAATTTCCACAGTCTGAAGATTTATAAAGAGCAAAATCCCAATCTTCCTCTGCATTAAAGCTAATATTAAAACCCAGCTGCCCAGATGCTCCAGTTCTAAATTTATACCAAGAAGAATTAGACTCTATAGTTTTATCTGTTGGCGCTACAATACAACCTGTTCTATCTGCGCCATTAAAATCATCTATCCCATAGCCGTTAGTCCCTCCATTTACAGGAGTATTTCTACAAATAGGAACTGCCTCACTACAATCTTGTGACACTTGTGAAAAACCAACAGACATACCGCCAATTTGAAAAATCAAAAAAAGAACAACACTTCTCATCATAAAACTAGAAAATAGTAAGTTTGGTAATTCGAAAATAGAGTGTCCTTTGCTTTAACACGAATTTATGTTGTGTAACGCTGTAAACTTGGTATTAAGTCTCATAATATGTATATCTTTGCGAATCTTAAAACTCATATTTTTAGATGAAAATGGATAGCCAGTTGGAAGAGCATTTTGAAGAAATGGGAGACAGCCATGTTTCTTCGGCGGAAGACACGCCAATGCGAAAAGATGCCTTTGTTTTAGGCGATGCTGAAAAGATTAAAAAAATACAACATAATGTCCAAGAAATTATGCATACTCTTGGACTAGATTTAGAAGATGACAGCCTAAAGGGCACTCCGAAAAGAGTGGCTAAAATGTTTGTAACTGAACTGTTTGGAGGATTAAATCCTGCGAAAAAACCCGTAGCTTCTACTTTTAGCAACAAGTACAAATACGGAGAGATGTTGGTAGAAAAAAACATAACTCTTTACTCAACTTGTGAGCACCATTTGCTACCAATAATTGGCAGAGCTCATATTGCGTACATATCTAACGGAACTGTTGTAGGTTTATCTAAGATGAACAGAATTGTAGACTACTACGCCAAGAGACCACAAGTACAAGAACGTTTAACCATACAAGTAGTACGAGAACTCCAAAAAGTTTTAGGAACCAAAGATGTTGCCTGTGTTATTGATGCAAAACATTTATGCGTTAACTCCAGAGGAATTAGAGATATAGAAAGCAGCACAGTTACTGCCGAATACGGCGGAAAATTCAAAGATGAATCCTTGCGAAGAGAATTTTTAGATTACATAAATTTAGACACCAATTTTTAATTATCTGTAAAAAACATGCAGTTGTACAAAAACCAAGCTTTAAAAATTTACAATTCCTTATCAGGTAAAAAAGAAGTTTTCACACCCATTAATGAAGGCCATATTGGCATGTATGTGTGTGGACCAACGGTTTATAGCAATGTACATTTAGGAAATTGCAGAACGTTTATGTCTTTTGACATGATTTTTAGATACCTAAAGCATTTGGGATATAAAGTTCGTTATGTTCGTAATATTACAGACGCAGGTCATTTAGAGAACGACGCGGATGAAGGTGAAGATAAGATTGCCAAAAAAGCAAGATTAGAGCAAATAGAGCCTATGGAAGTTGTACAGCGCTATACTGTAGATTTTCATAATATTCTCCAAAAATTTAATTTTCTACCCCCAAGTATTGAGCCAACAGCTACTGGGCATATTATTGAACAAATAGAAATCATTAAAGATATTTTAGACAAAGGTTTCGCTTACGAAACAAATGGTTCTGTATATTTTAATGTGAAAAAATTTAACGAAAAATACGAGTACGGTAAATTAAGCGGAAGAAAGCTAGAAGATATGATAACCAATACTCGCCAACTTACTGCACAAAATGAAAAAATTAATCCACAAGATTTTGCTTTGTGGAAAAAAGCAGAACCACAGCATATTATGCGATGGCCATCGCCTTGGGGAGATGGTTTTCCAGGATGGCATTTAGAGTGTACTGCCATGAGTACAAAATACCTAGGAGAAACTTTTGATATTCACGGAGGAGGAATGGATTTAAAATTCCCTCACCACGAATGCGAAATTGCACAAGCAGAAGCAAGCACCGGGAGTTCTCCTGTAAAATACTGGCTACATACAAATATGCTTACCTTAAATGGTAAAAAAATGGCAAAATCTACTGGGAACAATATTCTACCAGGAGAAATATTCACTGGTAAAAATAGTATTTTAAGCAAAGCTTTTTCACCACCAGCTATTCGGTTTTTTATGATGCAAGCGCATTATACAAGTATTTTAGACCTTAGTAATGATGCCTTATTAGCGTCTGAAAAAGGGTATCTAAAATTGATGGACTCTTTTGCTCTAATTGAAGGCTTAAAAACTAATTCTCAAAGTAATTTTGACGTTAATGCATGGAAGCAAAAGTGCTATGATGCAATGAATGATGATTTTAATACACCCATCTTAATCGCCAATTTATTTGAAGCAGTAAAACATATACATCTTATAAAAGAGGAAAAAGAAACAATTAATGAAGTGGATAAAATTTCACTTAATCAAACCATGTTTCATTTTATTTTTGATGTCCTAGGAATTGAAGAAAAAAACAATTCATCTAATGGTTCAGATAAATTACCTGGCGTTGTAGACTTACTCATCCAACTTCGTAATGATGCGCGTAGCAATAAAGATTTTGCTACATCGGACAAAATTAGAGATGAATTAGCCGCTTTAGGCATTCAACTGAAAGACGGAAAAGAAGGTACTAGTTTTACGGTTTCCTAACCTAACACGGAATGAAAAAAATACTGATAGCTCCTTTTGTTTTTCTTGTAAGATTCTATCAGCAAGCAATTTCTCCATTCACTCCTGCCAGTTGTAGATACAGCCCTAGTTGCTCGCAATACACATTAGAAGCCTTAAAAAAGCATGGCCTTTTTAAAGGCGGAGGACTAGCCATAAAACGAATATTTAGCTGCCACCCTTGGGGAGGAGATGGCTATGACCCAGTACCTTAATTTTATAACTATCTCATTCTTTTAAAAAGCAATTTCGATTGCTAAAATAACCACAAAGCACAAATTCCTTTGGCTCTAAATCCCTATCTTAGCTTCTCAAAATAATAACGAATGTACTTTTTAGGCTTTACTTGGAATCCCAATGAAACACTATTTTCAATTGGAGTTCTACAAATAAAATATTACAATTTACTATGGATAGCCGCTTTTGGATTAGGGTGGTACATAATGAAGAAAATTTTTCTAAAAGAAAAAAAAACTCTAGAACAATTAGACTCTCTTTTTATTCATACTGTGCTAGCCACAATGCTTGGCGCAAGACTAGGCCATGTCTTTTTCTATGATTGGAAAAATTACTACAAAGATCATTTGGTAGAAATATTACTTCCGATTCGAGAAAAAGCAGGAGGCACCTTACTTTGGATCATAGAAGGTTATGAATTTACTGGTTTTGCCGGTTTAGCAAGTCATGGTGCAGCCATAGGAATTATTATAGGTATGTTTCTTTATGTTAGAAAATACCCAGATTTTAAAGTATTATGGATTTTAGATAAAATTGTAATTCCGGTTTCAATTGGTGCATTCTGTGTACGTTTAGGTAATTTTTTCAATTCAGAAATAAACGGGAAAATAGTAGATAAATCCTTTGCTTTTGCAACTCGATTCCTAAGAGATTCGGATGATATGCCGGCATATAAAGCACTTCAAATTACAAAAGAAAAATCACTAAGCAGAGCTTATAATCTTATTGAAAACAATTCTAGGTATGCAGAACACTTAGAAGCAATACCATACAGACATCCCGCACAACTTTATGAAGGTATCTGCTATATTTTTGTTTTTGTAATCTTGAGCTTTTTATACTGGAAAACAGACAAAAAGGAAAAATTAGGATTCCTTTTCGGAACATTTTTAGTACTACTTTGGACGGTTCGCTTTTTTGTAGAATACGTAAAGAAAAGCCAAGGTGGTTTTGAAGATTCTTTACTAGACGGCGCATTAAAAACAGGACAATGGTTAAGCATTCCTTTTATCTTAGTTGGATTATATTTTATGTTTAGACCATCTAAAGCCAACAAGTCTTAATGTAATTTACAAACAAAGCCAACACTACTGATAATGCATAAAGCATTAACAATACACCATAGCTCAATTTAATTATCAGAGTATTAATAAAGTTAACAAGAATAAATTACACAATTATTAGTAATGAAAATATCCAAATACTACTTTATTGTAAATATCTGCTTCCTTTTTCTTATGGTTTCCTGCAAAGAAGAAGGAAATAAAAAAATAGAAACAGCAACCATAACTTTTCAAAAAGAAGGAACTTTAAGCATAAGGAATGTAAAAACAGATTCAGCCTCTATTAAAATAGATATTGAAATTGCTGAAAGTCCCTACGAAATCCAAACAGGGTTAATGTATCGCGATACTATGGAGGAAAAAGAAGGCATGTTATTTATATTTCAGGAAATGTCCATGCATTCTTTCTATATGAAGAATACCAAAATTGCGTTGGATCTTATTTTTATAGATGACCAACTCAAAATTGCTAGTATTCACAAAAATGCAAAACCAATGGATGAGTCTCCATTACCATCTAAAGTTCCCGTTCAATATGTTTTAGAAATAAATGCAGGATTAGCAGACAAATGGTCCTTAGAAATAGGAGATAGTATTACATATGCCAAATAACCAAAGGGGAAATTATCAGATTTCGCAAGCAAACAACCTCGAGGCAAGCCAGAGGCTTAATAAGAAACAAACCATCCACACTCGACGCAAGTGTTAGGCATTAAACCCACTGGTGGGAATATAACGCAACAGTTAAATACATTATTTGTGACACAAGAAAAGCATTGGACAGTTTTCATAAATAACACTTCTAACAAATCTGCCTTTATAAAAGGGATCTTAAACGGAAATACTCCTCCTGAGTTCTCAATTTTCAAAGGATTAAAAGGTACACTATTCTCAAAATTAGCTCTGCATAGGTTAATCGACTTAGAAGAACGCCATGGCGAAAAAACAATCACAAAGAACACAGGTCAGAGTTTAAAATCCATGTCTAGTGGAGAGCAAAAAAAAGCACTGTTAAAACATATTTTAAAAGTAAATCCGGGTTTTATCATTCTAGACAATCCTTTTGATAATTTAGATTTAGTTTCACAAAAAAAAATTGCTTCAACGCTTAAAAAAATTGCCAAACAGACCATTTTACTATTAATCATAAGCAGAAGCGAAGACCTTTTACCGTTTGCCACAAATTACGCAAGTCTTAAAAACGATACTATTAGTTTTCATAAAAACGAAACAGAAGCTATAAACTCAAACAACATTTCAGCTCCTATTTTTAAGAATACAATTCCAAAAGCCTTACATCCTTTTAGTTTTAAAAAAGAAAATCTTATCATACTAAAAAATGTAACCGTTAGCTATGGCGAAAAGCGGATATTAAATTCCATTTCTTGGGAGATAAAACAGGGGGAGTTCTGGCAACTTATAGGAAAGAATGGCAGTGGGAAATCTACTCTATTATCAATGATAATAGGAGAAAACAGTAAGGGATACGGACAAGAACTATATATTTTTGGACAGAAAAAAGGTAGTGGTGAAAGTATTTGGGATATTAAAAAGAAGATAGGGTACTTTACCCCTGCCATGACAGATAAATTTTCTGGACACCATACTGTGGAGAACATGATTATTTCAGGTCTATACGATTCTGTTGGACTCTATATAAAACCTACAGAAACACAATTAAATTTAGCTAAAGAATGGCTTACTTTAATCAACCTACTTTCTATAAAAAATGAATACTTCCATGATTTGTCAGCCGGACAGCAACGACTAATCATGACCGTAAGAGCAATGATAAAACACCCTTTACTTTTGATTTTAGACGAACCTACCGCAGGCTTAGATGATCAAAGCGCAGCACTTTTTGTAGTTTTGGTAAACAAAATAGCAACAGATAGTAAGACCGCAATAATTTTTGTGTCGCATCGAAAAGAAGACGGACTAACAGCACATTCTATTTTCAATCTACAGATGTCTCCAAATGGTTCTACTGGAAATAAAGCATAAAACCAAGAACAATACTCTTTACTATACAAAAACAAAAAAAGCCGCTAAATGCGGCTTTTTTTTATACTAACTTTCTTTTTATTATTCTTTATCCAATGCCACTTTCTTCTTTAATAATGAATCGAACATTATAGGAGTCGCAATAAATACAGAGGAATATGTACCTACAACAACACCAATTATCATAGCGAACATAAACCCTCTTAAGGATTCACCTCCAAAGATGAATATTGCTAATAATACAACCAAGGTCGTTAAAGATGTATTTAAGGTTCTTCCTAAAGTACTATTCAATGCTGAATTTACATTCTCACCAGCTTTCCATCCTTTCTCTCCAACAATCTCACGAATACGGTCAAACACAACCACAGTATCATTTAACGAGTATCCAATTACGGTTAATATTGCCGCAATAAATGCTTGGTCAATCTCCATATTAAACGGCATTAACTTACCTGCGATAGAGAATATTCCAAGTACAATTAAAACATCATGGAATACTGCTACAACTGCTCCTAAAGAGAATTGCCATTTACGGAAACGTAATAATATATATAAGAAAACAACGACTAAGGATCCTAAAATTGCCCAAAAAGCATTGTTCTTAATATCATCTGCGATGGTAGGCCCTACTTTTACAGATTGCATAATTCCAATAGTTTTATCAGCACTTCCTATTGTAAAATCTTCCTTAGACGTTCCGTCTGGTAAATATTTCTGTAATGCAGTAAATAATTTATCTTGAATTTCATTATCAACTTCTATTCCTTCTACATCAACTTTATATGGTGTTGTAATCTTTATTTGATTAGCATCTCCAAAAGTTTTTACATCAGTTCCACTTCCAAATACAACATTTAATTCTGATGCAATTTCTGATGGGTTAACCACTTTTTCAAATCTGACTTGATAAGAACGACCCCCAACAAAATCAACCCCTGGCTGTAAACCTTTTGTAAGTAAAGAAAACAAACCAACAGCAACTAATACGAAAGAAAGGATATAAGATATTTTACGCTTTCCAAGAAAGTTTATATTAATATTCTGGAACAATCCTTTTGTTAATGGTGTAGTGAAATTTAAAGATCTTCCTTTTCCACTAACATACCAATCTACTAATAATCTAGTAATAAATATTGCAGTAAACAAAGAGGTAGCTATACCTATAAGTAAGGTTGTAGCAAATCCTTTAATTGGCCCAGAACCAAACAAGAATAAGATAAATGCCGTTAAACCAGTTGTAATATTCGCATCTAAAATAGAAGAAAGCGCATTGCTAAAACCATCTGCTATAGCTTCTGCTTTTCCTTTGCCTTTAGCCAGTTCTTCTTTTATACGTTCAAAAATAAGAACGTTAGCATCTACAGACATACCTATTGTTAATACAATACCAGCAATTCCAGGTAAAGTAAGTACCGCATTTAAACTAGTAAGCACTCCGAATATTAACAGTATGTTTAAAGTAAGTGCAATATCTGCAGCAACACCCGCTTTACCGTAATAGAATATCATCCATAACAATACAAATGCCATTGCAATAAGAAACGACATAAAACCACTATCTACAGCCTCTTGCCCTAAGGAAGGACCAACAACTTCTGATTGAATAATATTTGCTTTGGCAGGTAATTTACCAGCTCTTAAAACATTCGCAATATCTTTCGTTTCAACCACTGTAAACACACCTGATATTTGTGTTCTACCTCCAGAGATAGGACCAGAAGAAACACCTGGCGCGGTATATACTTTGTTGTCTAATGCAATTGCAATACCTGTCTTATTCTTATAAGCATCACCCGTAAGTTTTTCCCATAGTTTTGCCCCTTTGGTATTCATATTCATACCAATTGCAGGCTTGTTATACTCATCAAACTCCCCGCTAGCATCACTAACAACATCACCACTCATTCTTGGCAAACCATCTCTGTTCGATTTAAGAGCAAACAAATCTGCTACTTCTGCTCCTGGTGCAGGACGCTCCCAAAGGAATTTTACAAACTGAATATCTGCAGGTAATAATCTACGAATATCAGGTCTTCTTAAAAATGCTCCTACTGTAGCAGTATCTTTTATTGCAACACTTACAACAGCATGACCTCTTGGGCTTGCTGGTGCAAACAAATCGAATAAAGGGTTCACTTGACTTCCTAAATCTAAAGAATCTTGAGAAACGTCTGACAAAAGTGAATCAATCTCTGATTCTGCTTTTATTACTGGCTCTTCTTTCTTTTCAACTTTTTCAGTTGCTTTTAATTTTTCATTTACTGCTACCAAAAACTGACTAATACTAGCGTTACTTTGCTCGTATGTTTCCCAGAATTCTAATTGCGCTGTACTAGACAATAATTCTTGTGCTCTAGAAATATCTCTGGCTCCAGGTAATTCCACTAATATTCTACCAGACTTCCCTTCTCTTTGAATATTTGGTTGTGTTACACCAAAACCATCAATACGTTCTCTAAGAACTTCAAAGGCAGAAATTATAGACTCATCAATTTTTGTTTTGATAATAGGCCTAACCTCATCATCTGACATTTGAAAGTTTATAACATCACTCAACCCTTTATTTGCAAAAATATCAGGAGATGCTAATTTTGTATCTCCTTTAATATTATTAAAGGCAGCAAAAAACAAATCAATGTAGGTATCAGGGCTATTCTTAGAAGCTGCATCTGCATCGTCTAAAGCTCTATTAAAAACAGGATTTTTAGTTTTATTTGCCAAGCCCTTTAATATATCTCTTACAGATATTTGAAGCGTTACATTAATTCCCCCTTTAAGATCTAGACCTTTATTAAGTTCTTTTTTCTTTGCTTCGTTATAGTTTGTGTATCCTAATATGGAGACATCTCCAATAGAATCTAAATATCTAGCCTCTAGAGCCTCTCTTTTAGATACATAGTTATCTTCTGTCTCTGAAATAGTATTAACAGCATAGGTTGCTGCTTTTGTTTCTGCTCTACTAGTTACGAACGTATAGGATAATTGATATATACTTACAATTCCAAATAAGAAAGCAAAAAGCTTTATAAGTCCTTTATTTTGCATTAGTGATTGTGTTAAATTCTGATATTTTTGAATAGCGTGCAAATATATCATTTCCCTTAGGAATTAACAATATATTTATTAGATTTATAACACAAGACATCCGTCCTATCCAATTTTGTTATTTCATAGATACGAAGACGGACACCTACTATATTATAATTTAGAAATCACTAATTACAACTGTAACAAGCCATTAGTTTTTGCAACTCCTACTGCACTTTCTTGTATTTTAGCCTTTTCTGCATCGCTTAATTCTATTTCTACAATTTTTTCGATACCATTTCTTCCTAAAATAACAGGAACTCCAATACAAATATCATTTAATCCGTATTCTCCTTCTAAATAAACAGAACAAGGGAACATTTTCTTTTGATCACATGCAATAGCTTGTGCTAGAGCAGAAACCGCCGCACCTGGCGCATACCATGCACTCGTACCAAGAAGTTTTGTTAATGTAGCACCTCCTACTTTAGTATCCTGAACAACTTGATCCATTCTATCTGCAGACAAAAACTCAGAAACTTTAATACTATTTCTTGTTGCACTTTCTATTAACGGAACCATACCAGTATCACTATGACCACCAATCACCATACCGTCCACATCAGATATTGGTGCTTCTAATGCCTCTGCCAAACGATATTTAAAACGAGCGCTATCTAATGCACCACCCATACCAATAATTCTATTTTTAGGTAAACTTGTAGTCTTATGCACTAAATACGTCATCGTATCCATTGGGTTACTTACTACAATTAAAATTACATTTGGCGAGTGCTCTATAAGACTAGAAGAAACTGTTTTTACAATTCCTGCATTAATACCTATTAACTCTTCACGAGTCATCCCAGGTTTACGTGGAATACCAGAGGTAATAATTGCAATATCGCTCCCAGCTGTTTTTGAATAATCGCTAGTACTACCAACTATTTTAGTATCAAAACCATTTAAAGAAGCTGTTTGCATTAAATCCATAGCCTTGCCTTCCGCATAACCTTCTTTAATATCTAACAACACAACTTCTGATGCAAAATCTTTGATAGCAATGTACTCAGCACAACTTGCACCAACCGCACCTGCTCCTACTACAGTAATTTTCATTATATATTTTTTATTTGATTTCTTGAAGTTGTAAAAATACTGATTTTTAACAGAAAAAAGAGTGAAACATCACTTAAATAGCTCAATAGGTATTCCCTAACTAAATTGAAATATGAAGCCCGAAATTCTCATAAATGTTAAAAAAAAGAGCGCTTCAACGAAGAAAAATGAAAATTAGTGTAGTACATCGAATTTTAACAATAGCTACAAGCAATACAACGTTAATAAAACACCCAAATTAATATATAATACGACTATGAAAAGGATGATTTTGAATATTGCAGTCGCTAGTATTCTTTTGAATGTTACCTGCTCCAAACCTACAGAAAACAACAGCCCAATTATTGGTGCTTGGTCTAACAAAGGCGCAACTAAACTTAATGCCACAAAAACAGAATCCAACAAACAAGAATGGATTTTTAACGATGCTTATTTAGGAAGGTACAATAACTATTCAAATCAGGAATTAATTTTTAAAACTGATTTTAAATGGGAATACAAAAATGAACTTTATACAATTTCTTATCCTGGCACAGATTTACCAACTAACACTGTACACATCGAAAGAAAAACAGAAAATATAATATTGCTAAACGAAAGAGATGAAATATTCGCTACAAAGAAATAATTAAAAAAATACTTAACAAACAAAAAGGCTATCATTTCTGATAGCCTTTTTTTATTCCCTAATCTTTTCTTTAGGTATCAATATTTGCGTAAACCGCATTTTGCTCTATAAATTCTCTTCTTGGCGGAACTTCATCTCCCATCAACATAGAAAATACCCGATCTGCTTCTACTGCATTCGGAATTGTTATCTTACGTAAGGTTCTAAAGTCCGGATTCATTGTTGTATCCCACAATTGCTCCGCATTCATTTCACCAAGACCTTTATAACGCTGTATTCCAACACTACCATTAAAGCTATTAGCAATTTCATCTCGCTCTTCATCACTCCATGCATAACGTTTTTTAGTACCTTTTTTCACAAGGTACAAAGGAGGTGTTGCAATATAAATATGTCCACTCTCAATCAATTCCTTCATAAAACGGAAGAAAAACGTCAATATTAAAGTTTCAATATGGCTACCATCGACATCGGCATCACACATAATAACCACTTTATGATAACGCAACTTCTCTATATTCAAAGCTCTACTATCCTCCTCAGTTCCTATTGAAACACCAAGAGCCGTATATATATTTTTAATTTCTTCGTTCTCAAAAACTTTGTGCCGCATGGCTTTTTCTACATTCAGAATCTTACCACGTAATGGAAGTATTGCTTGAAACTTACGGTCTCTTCCCATTTTAGCAGTTCCACCCGCCGAATCTCCCTCTACAAGGAATACTTCGCACAATGTAGGATCTTGCTCAGAACAATCTGATAATTTCCCTGGCAAACCACCAATACTCATTACCGTTTTACGCTGTACCATTTCACGTGCTTTAGTAGCAGCATGACGTGCTTGTGCAGCCAAAATAACTTTCTGAACAATAACCTTGGCATCTTCTGGGTTCTCTTCCAAATAATTGGTTAACATTTCAGAAACGGACTGACTTACAGCCGCAGAAACTTCTCTGTTTCCTAATTTTGTTTTTGTTTGCCCTTCAAATTGAGGCTCCGCAACTTTTACAGATATAATTGCAGTTAATCCTTCTCTAAAATCATCTCCAGCAACGTCAAACTTCAGCTTATCCAACATCCCTGAAGCATCTGCATACTTTTTCAAGGTACTTGTCAACCCTCTTCTAAACCCAGAAAGGTGTGTACCACCTTCATGCGTATTAATATTATTCACATAGGAATGTAAGTTCTCTGTATACGAAGTATTGTACACCATAGCAACCTCTACAGGAATACCATTTCTCTCTCCTTCCATGGAGATAATATTACGTGTCAACTGCTCTCTATTACTATCTAAAAAAGAAATAAATTCTTTTAAACCCTCTTTAGAATGAAATACTTCTCCTACATACTCCCCTTTATCATCTTTTTGACGCTTATCTATTAAAGAAATAGTAATTCCTTTATTAAGAAAAGAAAGCTCTCGCATTCTATCTGCCAAAGTCTCGTAACTAAACTCTATTGTTTCCTTAAAAATGGTTGTGTCTGGCAAAAAAGTTACTATAGTCCCAGTAAAATCGCTTTCTCCAATCTTTTTAACCGGGTATAACGCTTTTCCTTCACTATATTCTTGTTCCCAAACTTCACCATTTCTATGTACCGTTGCTGTTAAATGACTAGACAATGCATTTACACAAGAAACTCCAACACCGTGAAGTCCACCTGAAACCTTATACGAGTCTTTATCAAATTTACCCCCAGCACCAATTTTGGTCATTACAACCTCTAAAGCGGAGACACCTTCTTTTTTATGAAGTTCTACTGGAATTCCCCTACCATTATCTTTTGTAGACACGGAATTATCCTCGTTTATCACAACATCTATCGTATCACAATAGCCACCCATTGCTTCATCAATAGAGTTATCTACAACTTCATATACTAAGTGATGCAATCCTCTTACTCCTACATCTCCAATATACATGGATGGACGCATGCGCACATGTTCCATTCCTTCTAATGCCTGAATACTATCGGCTGAATAATTATTCTTTTTTGCTTCGTCGCTCATAGAACTTTGCTTGTTTTATTTAAAATTTAGCAATCTGACAAATATAACAAAAGCCCCTATATATCTTATATTTTATACATGCTAGGAACAGGAAGTTATCAACAATAATTGTGAAGAGTATTCCATAATAAAACTACTAATATTACAAACCAAAAGAAGCATCTAAATATGTAAATAAATAGACACTTCTCAAGAACTAATTAAACTAATAAAATGGGATTAAATTTACTCCCTCATCAAAATATTTTAAACATACGCTTTGTCATGGACACTGGCGATTGCTCTACCAGAAGGATCGTTTCTATTTTTAAAACTCTCGTCCCACTCTAGTGCAATTTTGGTACTACAAGCTACGGAAGGCTCTTGTGGCACACATAATGCTGCTGTATCGGATGGAAAATGCGATTCAAAAATAGAACGGTAATAAAATTCCTCCTTAGATGTTGGTGTTTGTATCGGGAACTTATATTTAGCATTTGCCAATTGTTCATCGGTTACTTCCTTATCAACAACTTCTTTTAAAGTATCTATCCAACTGTAACCAACTCCATCTGAAAACTGTTCTTTTTGTCTCCAGGCAACACTTTCAGGGATATAACTTTCAAAAGCTTTTCGGATCACCCATTTTTCCATTCGCTCTCCATTAATCAATTTATCCGTTGGATTAATACGCATAGCAACATCTATAAATTCTTTATCTAAGAATGGTACGCGACCTTCTATTCCCCAAGCAGCAAGAGATTTATTTGCTCGTAGACAATCGTACATGTGCAACTTCTCTAACTTACGAACTGTTTCTTTATGAAACTCTTCTGCATTTGGCGCTTTATGGAAATATAAATACCCTCCAAATAATTCATCTGCTCCTTCACCTGACAGCACCATTTTTATACCCATAGATTTTATAACTCTTGCCATTAAATACATAGGCGTACTAGCTCTAATGGTAGTAATATCATACGTTTCAAGGTTATAAACTACATCTTTAATAGCATCTAAACCTTCCTGAATAGTAAACTTAATTTCATGATGCACTGTTTTTATATGGTCTGCTACTTTACGCGCAGCTGCTAAATCTGGTGACCCTTCTAAACCTACAGAAAAGGAATGTAATTGTGGCCACCAAGCATCTTGAGTATCTCCAGACTCCACTCTCTTATCTGCATATTTTTTTGCTATAGCTGAAATAACAGAAGAATCTAACCCTCCTGATAATAACACTCCATAAGGAACATCAGACATTAATTGTCTATGCACAGCTGCTTCTAAGGCTACTCTTAACTCCTCTATGCTTGTTTCATTTTCTTTTACAGCGTCATAATCCACCCATTCTCGCGAATACCATTTCTTAAATTCCCCGTCTTTACTACTTAAATAATGACCTGGAGGAAACAATTCAATTTTAGTACAAACACCTTCCAAAGCTTTTAATTCTGACGCTACATAAAAAGTTCCGTTAGAATCCCATCCTATATATAAAGGGATAATTCCCATATGATCTCTGGCAATGAAATATTCATCTTTTTCCACATCGTAAATAGCGAATCCGAAAATACCATTCATCTCTTCTAAGAAATGAACACCTTTCTCCTTATACAATGCTAAAATAACTTCACAATCTGATGCTGTCTGAAAATTGTACTTTCCTTCAAACTGCTTACGAAGTTCCCCATGGTTATATATTTCTCCATTGGCAGCTAAAACCAAGTTTTTATCTTCACTAAATAATGGTTGCTTTCCAGATGCTGGATCAACAATAGCCAATCTTTCGTGTGCTAAAATAGCTTTGTCATTCGTGAAAATTCCACTCCAATCCGGTCCTCTATGTCTAATTTTCTTTGACATTTCGAGTAATTGAGGTCTTAAAACCTCCGTACTCTCTTTAACGTCAAATGCACATACAATTCCACACATAATACTATAATTTATATCAATTCAGAAGCAAATATTATAATAAAGATTCGATTATAAAACAATAAACACATTATTGATTTCAATTTAAAACTAAAAAATACATATAAAGCATAAATAAAAACTTAAAACTGTTATTTAAATTATAATGCATCTATTTTGTAAGCAAAGGAAAATTTAACGACTTTTTAGTATAATTAATAAAGAATACTATCTAGTTTTGAAAAACACAAAAACAAACACCATGAGAAAATTATTAGCAGCAGCAACATTAGTATTAGCATTGGTATTTTCTACGGAAAGTACAGCACAAAAATTTAGTGATTTAGACAAGAGTCCTTCAGATTTTGCAACCTACCCTTCTAGTTATAAAGTATCCGACAAGGCGGTTCGTATTTCTTACGGTAGACCACAATTAAAAGGTAGAGCATTAGCAGATTTAGCTCCAAACGGGAAAGTATGGAGAACAGGAGCAAACGAAGCTCCTGAAATTACTTTTTATGCAGATGCTACTTTCGGAGGAAAATCTATTAAAGCAGGTACTTATTCTTTACTTACCATTCCTGGTGAAAAAGAATGGACTATTATCCTAAACAAAAATCTAAATCAGTGGGGAGCATATTCGTATGACAAATCATCTGATGTAGCAAGAATTAGCGGAAAAGTAAGTTCTGATAGCAAATCATTAGAAGCTTTCTCTATTGCATTCGGAGAAGACGGAACAATGCATCTTGGATGGGGAACAACGAGAGTTGCCATTCCTGTAGAGAGACAAATGATGTAAGCACACACTTAATTTAAACAAAGCCCGAAACTATACTAGTTTTGGGCTTTGTTATTTTTACACAATATTGGACACAAATTACATTCAGCTTCTACAAGGCATCTAATTGGCTCTAGCACCTCCCAAAAAGACTTGCTCTACCTTAATGCTTGGTATTTCTTGCACATCTATCTCCATTATGTTTTTATCTAAAACTATAAAATCGGCAAATTTCCCCACTTCGATACTTCCTTTTTCATTTTCTTCAAAATTTGCATAAGCAGCCCAAATGGTCATTCCTTTTAAAGTTTCTTCTCGGCTTAAAGCACTATGCATTTGAAATCCACCTTCCGGATAATTATCCATATCCATACGAGAAACTGCTGCATAAAATGTTAAAAACGGACTTACTTGCTCCACGGGATAATCGGTTCCCAAAGCAATCATTCCTGCCATATTCAACAATTCTTTATAAGCATAAGCTCCTTTCATTCGTTTTTCTCCTAGACGGTCTCCTGCCCAATACATATCGCTAGTTGCATGTGTTGGCTGAACAGATGGAATTACTCCTTCTTTAAAATAGTCAAATCCAGCTTGTGGAATTACTTGTGCATGCTCCACTCTCCACCTTCTATTTACATTTCCCTTCAGAGCTTTCTTATACGCTTTTAACACAACAATATTAGCAGAATCTCCTATGGCATGGGTATTCATTTGGTAATCAGAATCCGCAATTTTAATTGCTAACTTTTCAATTGCATCTACTGGAGTTACCATTGCTCCAAAATGGTTTTTTTTGTCTGAATATGATTCTCGAAGTGTTGCACCTCTAGACCCTAAAGCTCCGTCCCCATAAACCTTTACAGAACGCACATTTAGTTTATCCGTTTTTATAATTCCTTTTTTCAAAAAGTAATCCACATTTTCAGGATAGTTACTAAGCATCGCATAAAGTCGTATTTGCAATTCGCCAACTTGCTGTAAACTATCTATCAATTCAATTGTTTCTCTTGATAGCCCCGCATCGTCAACAGTTGTTAATCCATAACTAAAACTAATTTTTTCTGCATCTTTTAATGCCTGAATAGATTCGGTCTTTGTTGGTTTTGGAACTTTTGATAAAATTAATTCCATTGGCACATCAATAAAAACACCAGTTAGCTTTCCTTCTTTTTGAAGAATTTCTCCACCAGAAAAAGTGGTATTCACCGTTACCTCAGCTAAATCTATAGCTGCCTGATTTGCCAATAATGCATGTCCGTCTATCCTAGTAACCGCCACAGGAGTATCTGGAAATAATTTATCTAACTTCTCTTTAGTAGGGAATTCTTTCACCTCCCAATCGTTCTGATCCCAACCTCTTCCTGTAATATAACCTACATTCTTTTCTTTTTGAAACGAAACTATACGCTCCAAAACTTCCTCAAAACTAATTGTTCCAGACAAATCGACTTTTTGCTCTTGCAGTCCCAAATTATAAAAGTGGCAATGCGCATCTATTAGTCCTGGGGTTATCGTTTTCCCTTCCGCATCTATAGTAATATCCGATAAATAGCTGCTCTTAATTTGTTCTGAAGTACCAACTGCTACAAATTTTCCATCTTTTATTGCAAATGCCTCTGCTTTGGAAAAATTAACATCAATAGTATAGGCATTTGCATTTACAACAATAAGATCCACTTGTTCTTTATTGGTATTACAACTAACGATTACTATACCTAGTAAAAAAAATAATTTTTTCATATACCTATATTCTAACCTATTCGTTTTATCGAAAGTAAGAAATAATAGATAAATGTCACTTGCCTGGTATTGCTATTTCAATACTGCAACTAATTTTCTTTTCTCTATTAGTTCCGCAATAGCATCCCACAATTTAATACGTTGCTTTAAAGCTTCTTTTGCTACAACTAAAGTTTCTTCCCATTTTTCATTGTCATCTCCGCAAAGTTCACAAATCATTTCCAATGAAAGTGGTCCGTGTTCATCACCATCTAATTCAATATGGCGATCCAAATAATACGTAAGTTTATTATATAATTTATTTTCTGAATCTGAATTTTTCAGAATTTCAATAAACATATCTGGAATTAAATCTTCCCTTCCAAAAGTGAATGCAGATGCTATTTGATGCGCTTTTCCTGTTTCTATTACATCGAAAGAAAAATTAACAAAATCTTGAACACTTTCGCTAATAACAATCTCACTAAATGCCTCTTTTACACTTTGTCCATTTACAATATGCGCAACAAAAGAATCTATCGTGGTAGTGTCTGCATTTATTTGATGCATTGCATCTAAATACATTTCGTAATGGCTTTTTGGCTCTTTAAGTTCATTTATATCACTTTCCTCCCCATGAACAATTTCATTAATAAATCTAGATAGAACAGGGTTTTTACTCGGAGTCCAAGGAAGAGAAACATTGGTTAATTTTATCTGTAATGCTTTCAATAAAGACATAAAATCCCATACTGCAAAAACATGATTTTCCATAAACACTTGAATATCTTCAATAGTGTTTAAACTTTTGTATAATTTATGTATTCTTAATTTATCTCTTAAATCCTTTAATTCACTTTCTATGTAGGTGATTTTATTCATTTGATAGCTTCATTTTTGCGCTTACTAATTACAATCTACCTCCCTATATTTAAAAAACTTCGTCTCAATTTTCAGAAAACAAATAGTTTTATTTTAGATATTAGAACCAACTCTTAACATCTAATGGAAGTTTAAGCGCGCAAAGATACATGACAGGATTATTCTATTAATAAGAAGTATAAATTATTTAAAAATTAATCCCTTTTTGAAATCACAAACTCAACTCTTCGGTTTTCCTGTCTTCCTTCCACTGTAACATTATCTTTAAGAGACTTTTCACTTCCATGTCCCATCCATTCAACGCGATCCTTAGACAATCCTAATGCGAGCAGATATTTCACTACTACTTTTGCTCGGTTATTAGACAAACGCCTGTTATGCCTCTTACTTCCTTCATTATCTGTATGTCCATGGATAACCAACGCTAATTTAGCATCAGCTTTTAACTGATTATACAAAGTTTGTAAGGTTTCTTCAGCTTCTTTTCTTAAAGTGATAGAATCAAAATCGAACAACACTGTTTTAAAAATATGGGTAGTATTTAGTTCAAAAACCTCTTCTTCATTTACAACTACAACAGGCTCTACAGAAACCATATCTACATAGTAATACGCACCTTTTCTGCCAATTTCTTTCACTAATTTTTTACTAGTTCTAGCATTGTTTTTAAAATTCCCTAAAATCATAAAATTCTCATTCCCTTTAGCCACATAGTTAATTGAAACCAATACCCATGCAGAAACGTCCTCATGAAAATTTACACTTTTAACCTCTACAAGATTGTATTTGTTTCCTTTGACTTTGTAGCGTAATCTTCCTGATAGAACTTTTTTTGTTGCAATTTTAAGTTTTTCCTGCGAAAACAACAGCCCGAAATCCTTTATAACGTAACCCGACTTATCTGCCCAACTTATATAAAATGAAATTTTATACTCCTGATCTTTTTGAAGTGTTTGCTTAAGTTCTGCTTGTAGGTACTCTCTATAATCTTCTGGTGCATATACATAAAGTCCTGCATAGGCATTTCCAAAATCAGCATTCTGGTAGCCATTAAAATTTTTGGGAACACCCATAATATCGCTACAGCTATTAAAATAGTCTGAAGTACCATAAGAAGCCGTAGACCAATTTGCAACGAAATTATTAAAATCGTCTAAGTGCTTGGGACATTTTGTATAATCCTCAAAACTTGGATTTCTAACCAAATTTTGCGCAGACACCAAAAATCCAACTAAAGAAAAAACAAAAGGTATAAAACGGTTATACTTCATTATTTATTGAGCTTGCAGAAAGATACCAAAAAATGATTTTTCTAAGGCATACAGCAATCAAAATAATATTGTTTCCTTACTATTCTCTCTTAAAAATCAAACTTATAAGTAACCCCTGCTAATATTTGAAACCCTTGAACAGTATAATTAGACCAACGTTGGTAGTTATTATTCGCAATATTACTAGCCTTTAAAAAGGTAGAAAGTTGTTGGTTAAAACGATATCCTAAATGTGCATTAGCATCAAAATAACCATCCAAAGTTATTATTGTAGAAGGAAATGCTCCAGGTAAAACATTCTGTACGACATCTGCGCTTACATCCTCTCGCTCTCCTACATAAAATAGGTTCGCTCCCATAAACCACTTTTCTCCTATTTGATAGTCTAAGAATAAAGAACCTGTAAGACTAGGTAAATTCCAAGCTGGGTTTCCCGTTTCTGTAGTGTAGTCGTGCACCTCCACATTAATCCCAAGTGAAAAATTACGATTTACAGCAATGTTTAACTCGCCAAAAATCCCCAATGTTTTAATATCATCATAAAATACTTCGAAAGAATTTCCATAGAAATACCCTTTTTTATCATCTCTAAAAGAATTTTCAGGATTCAATTTAAACAATGGTTTTTTGTTTTCTGCTGTATAAGAACCTTTTATATTGTAGCTAAAATTAGATCCTAATTTACCTTTAAGGCCAAGGTATCCATTATACTGTTTATCTGTAGGCGCAATAGTTAATGTTGGAGACACATACGGATTCTCATCAACAAAACTGTAATAAGAATTTTGTTTTAACTCCCCCTCTATTCCACCGTAGGCAATAACGGTTTCCGCTAACAACCTATACGATGCTGTTACTTTTGGGTAAATATAAAAATTACTATCGCTATTTTGTGTATCAATTCCATACACAAAATTAGCCCCAAGATTAAGCGTTAAATCATCTCTTAAAATTAAAATACTAGGACTCACTCCTACTTGCAGATGGCTATATTTAATCCCACTACTATTAACAGATTCATTAATACTAGCATTTTTAAACGTTCCGTTAATATAATCTAATTTCACTTTAACTGTTAATAGTTCCTCAGTAATAGGAAGTTCTATCGTAGGTGTTAAAACCACTCTGTTTTCTCCAGATTCAGCACCATCCCAAAATCTTCCAACTAACAATTTACCTCCTTTAAAAAACGAATCTTCTATATTTATATGTGCTCCAAGTTGGGCGTTGAAATAGCTTTGTTTTGGATCATTCAAATCAGGCTCAGTATCACTTAAATAACCATACCAATTGTACATTTGATGTTGCACTCCTAAATTAGCGCCCCAATCTAAATCACGATTTCTTTTAGAATAGGCAGCATCGACCTTCGTATTGTAAAAATCATTGTCAATAATTACTCCTTTTACATCACCCCTAGAAGAATGATGATTTAACCCAACGTCTAAACGCTCATCTCTATCAATTTTTCTACTGGTGTAAAAATCTACTAGTGCATTGTTATAATTCCCTAAACCAACCGATGCATACGAATTAAATATTTTGGGTGGTTTAACCTTTTTCACCATGGATGCTTTTCCTTTAGAAGGAGTAAATGTTGAAGCAACCGGAACGGAAAAAATACTATAAGTAATCTTCTTTTTCTTAAGCACTATCGAATCGTTCATCTTAGGAAGCGATTTCACCTTAAAAGCATCGGATACTGTAGGTTTATATGCTTTCACAACAATTACCGTCTCTGTTCCTATATCTTCTTTTTCTTGTGCAACTACCACATAAGAAAAGCTCATAAAAACTAATACTATTAATTTTACATTCTTCCACATACTGTTCTCTTTTCGTATATTTTTAGTTCTCATCTGGATTTACAGATGAATTACTTTTTGCCTCTTTCGTCTTAATAATTACAACTTCCCGTTTTGCCTGTTCTACAACTTCTGGATACGGTTTAAAGTTCTCTATAACACTATCTAATATATACGTTGCCTGAAAAGCATCTCCTAGTGCATAAAAATTCTTAGCCATAAGTATTAGTCCTTTTCCACCCCATTCTTTATATGCCGAATAATCCTTAGCTAATTTCTGAACAGCCGTATTAGATGCTTCATAATTCTGCTTTTTATGTTTGTAAAAAGCGTCATAATACCATGCCTCTGCTGCTAATTTACCAGTCGCTATTTTTAGAACCGCTTTATACGCTTTTTCAGCTCTATCTGCATTATTGGTATTTATAGCAGAACGTGCTATCATAGTATGTGCATCACTCTTAATTCTATCATCTATTTTAGATGTAGCCAAAACCTTTTCTGCATATGCAATTGTTTTAGCATAGTTCTTTTGTGCATAATAAGCTTTCATTAAATTAGATTGTGCAAAAGTTATATTCTGCTTTATCTCTGCTGTATTTTCTAAACGTTCTAAAAATGGAATAGCGCTAGCATACTCCTTTTTACCTGCATAAATTTCACAAACTCTGGTTAAAGATTGCTCTGCAAATTCGCTAACTCCTTTGTTTGCTACAAATTCATAATACGGTAGCGCTTTCTCCTTTTCATCTACGCCAAAATACAATTGCGCCAAATTAAAATTAGCCTGTGTAGCATGTAAACCATTAGGGAATTTCTCCATATAATTATGCAATCCTTTTATTGCTACATTTGTATTTCCCTGTAGGTATTGTTTATCGGCAGATTCAAAAGTAGCATTATCCAATTCACTATCGGTAACTTCTACAAAATCCAACTTTTCTACCCATGCGGCATATTCATCAACACGACCAAGATCTACATAAATAAATTTAGCTGTAGCAACTGCTTGTATGGCTTCTTGTGTATTAGAATAATCCCGAACAACACCTTTAAATTTGATAAGCGCCTTCTCATTCTGATTTGTGTTATAATACACAAGCCCTTGACGAAGCATTGCTTTAGGGACAAAAGAACTCCCTTTATAGTTTCCAATTAATTTCTCATATGCGCGTAAACCTTTATCCGTTTCATTTGCCTTTATATACGTATTTCCAAGCTCAAATAAGGCATCATCTTTTAAGGTTGATTTTGGATAAGTCGAAACAAAACTAATTAGTCCAGATATCTTTTTTTCACTTCTATCTACAAAACCATAACTCAATGCCTTTTGAAAAGCGGCATAATCTTTCTCCCCGCCATTAGAAGCTAATGCTTTGTTGTACGACTCTATAGCTGGCCAATACTTACTACTTACAAAATAGCTATCACCTAAACGTAAATATGCATCATTCAATTTTTCCTGATTCACATTATTTTTTGTTGTAAATTCAGTAAAACCAGTAATAGCATTATCATATTTTTTCAACTTAAAATAAGTATATGCTAAATTATAAGCAACATCTTTATATTCATGTATAGCCATTGCACTTGGACTTTTCTTAAACGCTACAAAACCTTTTAATGCCTCCGTAAATCTATTCAACATATAATCCGATTCTGCTTTCCAATATGTAGCTCTAGCCGCAAACAAAACATCCTCTGCATTGTCCAAAGATTTTTTAAAGTGCACATGCGCCCCAGAATAATCCGTAGCAACAAACAATTCTACCGCTCTGTAAAACGCTACTTTCTGAAAAGTAGTTTTACTAGCATACCCCCTATTTGCTTCTAACAGCGCTAAGGCTCCTTCAAAGTTTCTAGAAGTAATATAGGAGTCAACTAACAACTCCTGTATTTCTTTACCATGTTTGTCTTTAGGATAATTCTCTAAGAAATTAGACAATACTTGTGGTACACTCTCGTACGCATTTCCTATTTCATAACTTAACCGTGCATAATTTAAATAAGCATCTTGCTGAATTTCTGAAGTAAAATCCATCTGAGAAGCATTTCTAAAAGCATTTAAAGCCTCTTGCTTTTTCTCCAATTTTAAATAGCATTCTGCCAAATGGTAATAAGCGTTTTGCGAAACACTATTTGCACCTCCAATAATTTTATTAAACTGTTGTATTGCATTAGCATAATCTTTCTGCATATAATAACAATAGCCTAATAAATAATAATCTGTATTATTCCATTTGCCACGTTTTCCTTTATATTTTTCTAAATGTGGTATAGCAACATCGTATTTTTTCAGATTGAAATAACTCTCTCCAATAATTTTATTTAATTCCGAAACCTCTTTTCTATCTGCTTTAAGTAATTGCTTTTTCGCCAAAGCAATAGCCTTATCAAAATTACCAAGCTTAAAATTCATATCTGCCTGATAGTAAGAAAGCTTTTCTTTAAGTAAATCCTGGTCCGTAATTTGATCAAAACGCTGATTTGCCGCATCATAATCATCATTCTGATACGAAATATAGCCTAAATAATACTTGGCCTGTGATCCATAAGTTTGAGAATTAATTACTTTATTAAAATAACGTTCGGCTTCTTTCTGTTTTTTAGAAGAAAATAATGCATAACCAAAATTAAAATTAAAGCGCTCTTTCTCTTTTCGAGACATTGCACCTTGTTTCACTTTCTTATACCATTTTAAAGCATGAGGATATTTTCCTGTTTCAAAATAATAGTCCGCCACATCTGAAAATGCAGAATTCCTTTTAGTAGATGTTAGGTAACGCTCCACAAAATCCTCCATTAGTCGATCTGCACCTCTTTGGTTTAACCTAATTGCAGAATTTGCAACATAATAGGCACTGTTAGCTTCGGTTTCTAAATCGTCCGTAGCAGATTTAACCTTTTCAAAAAGGGTCTGTGCTGTCTGGTACTGTTTGTTGTTGTAGAGTGATAAAGCCTCTTGATAATCCTTCTGATGGTGTGTATAAATCTTAGATTCTTGTGAAAATCCAATACATATAGCACCAACAAAACAAAGCAATAAGGCGGTTTTTTTCTTTCGCATAATGTTCTCTCGCTGTTAAAAATTAACCGATAATAATTATAATAACGGTAAATATTGTGTCGAAGTATGTTCCTAACCCGCATTATTCACTAATTATCTACTACAAAGCCAAACCAGTTGCTATAATTGAAAATACTCGAAATTGTTTAACTCAAAATTGGGCTACAATTCTTTCCTTAAAAAATTTCTGTGCTTCCCAATTCTATTGCTGTTTTTACTTTTCGGAACGAAAAATCATGAATAATACGGGTTAAGGAAAGATAAATATTTTTAAAAAACTGTAATCCTTTTTAACAAAGAACTTATTACATTTATGGTAACAATTAGAATTATGAGTGAACAGATTTTAAATTTAAAAAATGCAGCAATTTTTCAAGGGGAAAGCTTGGTGCTAAACAAGATTAATTTAGAAATAAAAAAAGGAGAATTTGTGTACCTCATTGGCAAAACGGGTAGTGGAAAAAGTAGTCTAATGAAGACACTATATGCAGATCTTCCTTTAAAGGAAGGAGCAGGAAGCATTGTTGGTTTTAATCTAAAAACTTTGCAAGAAAAAGAAATTCCGTTTTTAAGAAGGAAAATTGGTATTGTTTTTCAAGATTTTAAACTTTTACCAGATAGAAATGTAAATAACAATTTACTTTTTATTCTTAAAGCTACAGGATGGAAAGATGCTGCTAAAATGGATGCGAAAGTAGAAGATGTATTGGCTAAAGTTGCTATGAAAACAAAAGGATTTCGATTTCCACATGAACTTTCTGGAGGAGAACAACAACGTATCGCTATAGCAAGAGCAATTTTAAATGACCCTGAATTAATTTTAGCAGATGAACCAACAGGAAATTTAGACCCACAAACCAGTGTAGAAGTAATGAAAGTTTTGCAAGAAATTAATGCCTCTGGCAGAACCATTCTAATGGCAACACATGACTATGCTTTAATTTTAAAATTCCCTGCGAAAACTATAAAATGTGATGGCTCTAAAGTATTTGAAGTAATACAAAAGGCAGTATAAACAACTAATTAACAGTACTTAAAAAACAAACCACTTCAAAAAAAACATCCTTTTTCATGTATCGCTTTTAGTTATTATTTATTATCTTGGTCTAACATTTTTATATGTAAAACACTTAGGAACACTACCTCCCCCATCTCCTAGAAATATTCACCAATTAATTTGAAATATTAGGCTATGGAAATACGATATTTAACATCATCTAATGCATACATAGCGGTAAAGGCAGGGAGAAAACCATCGCACAGCCGTAATATTCATAAACTTTTAGGAGCCCGAGTTCATATAGACCCTGCTACAGAGATAGATGGTTGGGTAGCAGTAAAAGATGTTCCGAATAAAAACGGGAAATTTAATAGTGGGTTTATAGAAACCAATAAATTATCTAAAGAACAACAACTAAAAGTTTTCTATTTAGATGTTGGTCAAGGCGATGCTACCTTAATTGAATCAGAAAATGCAACCGTTATTATAGATGGTGGCCCAAATAGTGGTTTGAGTAAATATTTAAACAAGCGACTAAAAGCCCTACGTAGGGCAGATAAATCATTAGGTCTTCCTGAACGAAAATTCCTTTTTATTGATGCTGTTTTTGTTTCTCATTTTGATAAAGATCATTACGCTGGTTTAATTGCCGTTCTCAAGGATGAAAAATTTAGAATTGGAACTTTATACCACAATGGCCTGCCAAGATATGGCACTAGAAACATTGATAAAGATTTAGAATTAGGGACTATAATTAACCATAATGATGGCTCTCGGTCTATAAGTACAGATTTTACAGATATTGACTCGGCCAGAAAATTACTAGATTCAGGAGAATTAAAAACAGCTAAAGGAAACCCCAATAACTTCGCTAAATTCCTCCTTGCAATCCTAAATGGACATGATGCGCCTATAAAAAGAATTGATTCAGTAAAAAGATTAGTAGCAAGAGATCCTTCTTCTCCAAAAACGATACCGATAGGAAATCATCTTAAATTTGAAGTTTTAGCTCCTCTTACTACAAAAAAGGAAGGAGAAATTAGACTCCCTGTTTTCCCTAATCCTCATGCCATAACAGCAACAAATCCTACTCCTGCTCCAAGTGAATCGCACACTATAAATGGCAACAGCATAGTTCTTCGGCTTCAATATAAGAATGTTACTTTTTTGTTTGGCGGAGATTTAAATCAACCAGCACAAAAATACTTACATGATAGGTATGATAATCATTTAAATAATTTCACTTGCGATGTAAATAAAGCATGTCACCATGGTTCTTCCGATTTTGATGTAGAATACCTAAAAGATATATCCCCAAAAGCAACAGTTTTTTCTTCTGGAGATAATGGAAGTTATGACCACCCATTACCTGATGCTATTGGCGCAGCAGCGAAACATAGTCAAGGAGAGTTTCCTCTTGTATTCTCAACGGAGCTAGCAAGAGACACTAGTGTTGGCGGCAAAATAATGCTAGGACATATAAACGCAAGAACCAATGGCTCTATAATTGTTATGGCTCAGAAAAAGGAGAAATCATCTTTTAAAAACCCTTGGCATACTTTTGCTGTTCCTTTTAAAGGCCCCTTTGAGCAGCATTAAAATGATTATTTTTATTTTCACTACATTATAAAAATATCATTAAACCCGCTTTATGATACTAAAAAAACAGGTTTACCAAACATCTAAAAGTGCACACCCCATAATAGGAGTTCTACTTTTTATAATTTCTATACTTTTAATAGTAATTACTGGACCATTGGGATTTATCTATGGATTATTTCATAGCCTCTTTACACAAGGTTTTAAAGGACTGGGGAAATATTTTTTAAAAATTGCAATTTCTATAGATCAATTAGGCAATGTACAAATGCAACATTTGCTAAATCTTCTTTGGGTAAAAAAGGGAGGTTATAAATTTGGTAATAGAGACGAAACAATTTCTAGTGCTTTGGGTAGAAATAATCAGCTAAAAACTTTAACAGGTTTTGGAAAGTTTCTAGATAAAATATTGGATTTTTTTGATAAAGATCACTCTTTAAATTCTATAGATTACTATATAGAACCAACAGAAGAAATTATTGATAAAATCGCATGGATATACCTTGTAGACAACCGCATTTTAAGTACCCGAAGCAAAGGAAAAACAAAATATTATATACCCGGCGGGAAAAGAGAACTAGGAGAATCTAACGCCGATACTTTGGCAAGAGAAATAAAAGAAGAGCTAAGTGTAGAATTATTGGTGGACACTTTGCAATATATAGGGATTTTTGAGGCACAGGCCGATAATTTTGAAACAGGAATTTTAGTTCGTATGACATGTTATTCTGGCACATACAAAGGAGAGCTTCGTCCTGATTCTGAAATTGAAGAAATGGTATGGCTTAGTTATAAAGACCGAGAAATGGTATCCGAAGTAGATAAAATTATTTTCGACCATTTAAAAAACAAAGGATGGCTTTTATAAAAAAGCCATCCTTCTAAAAAACCAACTAAATCTAATTAATATTACTTTATTTAAACTTGTTTCTGTTTCTCCAAAAAGTTTTTGTTTCTTTACCTAATTAACCATATTATTTTTGAATGAACATTCTTGGGATTGATGTTGGAGGATCTGGCATAAAAGGAGCTTTAGTAAATATAGAAACAGGAGAAATGGTAACAAAACGTTTCCGAATACCCACACCTCCATCAAGAAAACCCGAAGAAATGGCCAAAGTTGTGGCGCAAATAGTAGCGCATTTTAATTACAAAGGGCCTATTGGATGCGGTTTTCCAACCATTATAAAAAATGGTATATGTGGCTCCCAAGGAAATTTACATAAAAAATGGCTAGGAGTTAAAGTCGATGAACTTTTTAGCAAGGCAACAGGACTCCCTGTAACTGTAATAAATGACGCGGATGCCGCAGGTTCTGCTGCCATAAACTATGGCGTTGGAAAAGGCGTAAAAGGATTTATTCTTATGATAACCATTGGTACAGGATTAGGAAGTGGTGCTTTTTTAGACGGTAGATTAATTCCTAATTTTGAATTAGGACAAATACCTTACAAAAAATATAAAAAGATAGAACTTTGGGCAGCAGCCTCTGCCAAAGAAAGAGAACAATTAAGCTATAAAGAGTGGGGAAAACGTTTTAATAAATTCTTATCCTATGTGGAATTAATTTTAGCTCCAGATTTAATCATTATAGGTGGTGGAACTTCCAAAAAATGGAAAGAATTCAAGGAAGAAATTACCATAAAAACATCTGTTGTTCCTGCCTCTCTAATGAACCAAGCGGGCATTATTGGAGCAGCAGTAGCATGCACGAAATACATTGAACAAAAAACGAAACAGCTTTAATGGCAAAAAAATATTTGACTATATAAAAGGGAAATAATTTTCTGAGCAAAAACAAAAAAGCCGTAAATAATACTATTTACGGCTTTTACTTTTATACAAATGAATTAAACGATTTTGTTACGTTTACGTTCATTTTCTGTTAAGTATATTTTTCTAAGTCTTAAAAACTTAGGCGTAACCTCTACATATTCATCTTTCTGAATATATTCTAAAGCCTCTTCTAAAGAGAATTTAATAGCAGGTACAATTTTTGCCTTATCATCTGCTCCTGAAGAACGTACGTTAGACATTTTTTTCGTTTTGGTGATATTCACACTCATATCATCTCCTCTAGAATTCTCACCAATAACCTGACCTTCATAGATATCTTCTCCTGGATCTACGAAAAACTTTCCACGATCTTGTAATTTATCAATAGAGTAAGGAATTGCTTTTCCTGTTTCCATAGAAACCAAAGAACCATTTTGTCTTTGTGGAATATCACCGCGCATAGGTTGGTATTCTAAAAATCTATGTGCCATGATAGCCTCACCTGCGGTTGCTGTTAATAATTGATTTCTCATTCCTATAATACCACGGGAAGGGATAGTAAACTCACAAAGCATACGATTGCCTTTTGCTTCCATACTAATCATTTCACCCTTACGAATAGAGACCATTTCTACAGCTCTCCCTGAAACTTCTTCTGGCAAATCGATTGTTAAATGCTCTATTGGCTCACATTTTACGCCATCAATTTCTTTAATAATAACCTGTGGTTGTCCAATTTGCATTTCGTAACCTTCTCTACGCATGGTTTCGATTAATACAGAAAGGTGTAATACTCCTCTACCAAAAACAATAAATTTATCCGCACTATCTGTAGATTCAACACGAAGTGCTAAATTCTTTTCCAGTTCTTTTTGTAAACGATCATTAATATGTCTTGAGGTAACAAATTTACCATCTTTACCAAAGAAAGGACTATCGTTAATAGTGAACAACATACTCATAGTAGGTTCGTCTATTGCAATAGTTTTAAGCCCTTCAGGATTCTCTATATCAGCAACAGTATCGCCAATTTCAAACCCTTCAATTCCTACTAAAGCACAAATATCTCCAGTAACAACTTCGGCAACTTTTACACGACCTAATCCTTCAAATATATATAGCTCTTTAATTTTAGTTTTTACGATAGACCCATCTCTCTTCACTAAAGAAACTTGTTGGTTCTCTTTTAAAGACCCTCTTTGCAATCTTCCAATAGCAATACGTCCAGTAAAAGAAGAGAAATCTAAAGAAGTAATAAGCATTTGCGTATTCCCTTCTTTAGGCTCAAAAGTTGGAACATGCTCTAGAACCATGTCTAACAATGGTTCAATATTCTCTGTGATATTGTTCCAATCATCACTCATCCAATTATTCTTTGCAGAACCATAAACGGTTGGAAAATCCAACTGCCATTCTTCAGCTCCAAGTTCGAACATTAAATCGAATACTTTTTCATGTACTTCTTCTGGAGTACAATTTTCTTTATCCACCTTATTAATAACCACACAAGGTTTTAATCCTAAATCAATTGCTTTTTGCAATACAAAACGCGTTTGAGGCATTGGCCCTTCAAAAGCATCTACCAATAATAAAACTCCATCTGCCATGTTTAAAACACGTTCTACTTCTCCACCAAAATCGGCGTGACCAGGAGTATCGATTATATTAATTTTTGTGCCCTTATATACAACAGATACATTCTTAGAAGTAATTGTAATACCTCTTTCCCGTTCTAAATCATTATTATCTAAGATTAAATCGCCTGTGTTCTGATTGTCTCGAAACAATTGGCAATGGTACATAATCTTGTCTACTAATGTAGTTTTCCCGTGATCTACGTGGGCAATAATTGCAATATTTTTTGTTGTTGACATACCTAATATTTAATAACTTTCTGCTTGCTAAATGCGGGCGCAAAGGTACTGCTTATTTTTTAAGTCTTACTCAAAAGAATATTATTTTTACAGCTTTGATTTAGAGGCGGTTTCTTAGGTTACTAATATCATTTTAGAACCCACCCTAAAGCAAATCCAATTTTTGGAGAAATTCCACTATTCCCTAGATTATCAAAAGAATAACCAAAGCCAAATTCTAAATTTAGATTAAAACCTCTTTTATAAGTTCTTTGTAAACCGTAAACTGGACCAACATTTCCCCAATAACCCTCATTCCCTTCTAAATTTCCCAACAAGGGCTTCCCCGAAACTAAAGTGCTAGAAAGCGCCAAATAGTTAGCAGAATTGTGCGCTGTTCTTTTTCCTTTCCCTTTTCTTCTATTAAAATTATAATACCACCTATATTGTCCTTCAAAAAAAGGAAAAATACCAAACTCTGTCTTTACATTACTCGCTCCTCTTAAAGCCAAACCAGTCCCCAAACGTAAATCTACCGTAGTATTTTCTCCTGTGGCTACCTCATACCCAAATCCGGGGTTTAAAATACTAATCTTAAATTGCTGCTTTTCAACATTGTAATTCGACTGTGCGGGCAATGTATAAAAACTACAGAGGAACAATACTGCAAAAAAATACTTTTTCATAAGTCGTTTTGGTTTAATGAATATGCAAAACATAATCAAATACCAAGCCAAAACAGTATCTTTGTATTCTTAAATTATGCAGATGAAATTAGATCAAATACCGCAAATAAAATACACCGACAAAGACAATTTTTTTCTTCTTTCTGGCCCTTGTGCTATTGAAGGAGAGGATATGGCACTTCGTATTGCTGAAAAAATAATCACAATCACAGACAAACTAGAAATTCCTTATGTTTTTAAAGGAAGTTTTAGAAAAGCAAATCGCAGTCGTGTGGATTCTTTTACTGGTATTGGTGACGAGAAAGCACTTAAAATTCTAAGAAAGGTATCGGAAACTTTTCATGTACCAACAATAACAGACATTCATGAAGTTTCTGACGCAAGACTAGCTGCAGAATATGTAGATATTTTACAGATACCTGCTTTTTTAGTGAGACAGACAGATTTAGTGGTCGCTGCAGCAAAGACAGGAAAAGTAGTAAGCTTAAAAAAGGGACAATTTATGAGTCCGGAAAGCATGAAACATGCCGTAACAAAGGTAACCGATTCTGGAAATAATCAAGTTATGATAACGGATCGCGGTACTATGTTTGGCTACCAAGATATGGTGGTAGATTTTAGAGGAATCCCGACCATGAAACAATTTGCTCCGGTTGTATTAGATGTTACCCATTCTTTACAACAACCCAACCAGACTTCTGGTGTTACAGGAGGAAGACCAGATATGATAGAAACCATTGCCCGTGCAGGAATAGCAACTGAAGCAGACGGTATTTTTATAGAAACTCATTTTGATCCAGCCAATGCCAAAAGTGATGGAGCAAATATGTTACATTTAGATTATTTGGAAAAACTGTTGACAAATTTGGTTGCAATAAGGAAGACTATCAATACGTTATAACAGGAATCTAAAAATAAACTTTATGAGTGTGCGTATTTCAAAATTACTTATTATTTTAAGTACGTTGTTAATAAATACTATTGCAAGAGCGCAGGAAAAACGAGTTTTTGGCACTCTAACACAAGAAGAGCAAAATTTTAAATCTTACCCTAAAGATAGCACAGCACATGCCGTGATTCTTTATGAGCGAGGTTATCACTATTTTAATATTATCAATAACAAAATTAGACTGATAAAAAAATACCATGGTATCCTAAAAATACTAGACCAAAAAGGTTTTGATGAAGGGACTATTAATATAGAATTATACAAAGGAAAAAACACAAAGGAGCGAATAAAAGACCTGAAAGCAATTACGCACAATGGAAAAAATAAAAGGTTTTTATCTAAAAAAAAGGTTTTCTCTAAAGATGTTAACGAAAATTGGATTCAGGTAAGTTTCGCCATGGGAAACATTAAAAAAGGGAGTATTCTAGAATATTCTTATACTATTACATCTCCATATATTTATAATTTTTCTGGCTGGGATTTTCAGTCACACCTCCCAAAATTACATTCAGAGTTTGAAGCAAGAATCCCTGGAAATTATACTTATAATAGATTTTTATCTGGTAAACTAAAACTAACCGTTAACACTGCTACTATAAAAAAAGGATGTTTTCATGTTCCTGGCTATCCTAATCCCGCAGATTGTGAGGTGTTAAAATATGTCATGAAAGATATTCCTGTATTTCATAAAGATGAAAATTATATGCTAGCAGCATCTAATTACATTAGTAGATTAACATTTGAAATGTCTGTACTACACAATCTAAATGGTTCAAAAAAACGCTTTACCAAAAGCTGGAAAGATGTAGATAAAGAATTCAGTAGAGATAAGGATATTGGAAGGCAGCTAAGTAAAAAAGGATACTTTTATAAAAAACTAACGGAAGATTTTACACTTACAGGGACAACACTTCAAAAAGCACAAAAAATTTATACTCAGTTGAGGGATCGTATTTCATGGAATGGAAAATATGGAATCTATAAGAATATAAGAGTAAAAGAAGCCTACGAAGAAAGAACAGGTAATATTGGAGAAATAAATATTGCCTTAACCAATCTATTAAATGCAGCTGAAATACCATCAAAAATAGTACTGGTATCTACCAGAAATAATGGATTACCTAAAAAAAAACATCCTGTAATAACAGATTTTAATTACATTATAGTAAAAACTACAATTGAAGGAGAAGAATATCTTCTTGATGCGACTGATGATTATATCCCATTTGGAATGCTTCCATTTAGAGCGTTGAACTATTATGGACGTGTAATGGACTTTAAAAATGAAAGTAGCTGGCTGGACATAAAAGCATTTAACGATAACAAAAAGAGTATCACTTCTATGGTCGAAATTGACCTGGAAAATAAACTTATAAAAGGTAAAATTAGATTTGCATATTCTGGCTATAATGCTATCGAAAAAAAGAGAAAAATAGGCAACGAAGACTGGGAAACATATCTTACCAGCTTAGAAAAATCACTTGGCCAAAATTTTGCTATAAACAACCATAAACTAGTTAAATATAAAGAGGATAAAAAGTTGTTTTCTGAGAGTTTTTCCTTTGAGAATGACGGCTTGGAAATAGCGGACAACATTTATATAAATCCATTTTTAGTTAAGTTTTTTACAACAAACCCATTTAAAAGAGAAACAAGAAACTTCCCAATAGATTTTGGTTATAAGCGCTCCTATAAGTATCAAATAAATATTAAAATTCCAGAGGGCTATGAACTTGAAAAGCTTCCTGAAAACGAAAACGTAGCTATGCCAGAAAATCTCGGCCATTTTAACTCCAGTTATTTACAAAATCGCAATTTAGTTTCTATCAATTTCTCTCTAAATTTAAACAGCTCATACTATGGACCATCTACTTATCCTTATTTAAAAGAACTGTTTAAAAACTTTGTAGACAAACAAAACAATACTCTACTTGTACTAAGGAAGAAGTAGTGACGAATTCCTATACTTTTTAGGAGACATATTATGCGTTTTTTTAAAAGCGGCACTAAAATGGGTTGCATTCTTGTAACCTATTTTTTCGGCAATTTCATAAACCGTTTCCTGAGTACTTAGAAGTAAATTGGCAGCAAACAGCATTTTTTCATTCTTAATATACTTGTTTACTGAATAACCGAAAATTCGCTTAAACTCTTTTTTCAACTCAAATTCATTTAAACCAAAAGTTAAAGAGAGCTCTTTTAAAGAATAGTTTTTATCTAAATTTTTTAAAACTAACTCTTTTACTGCATATAACTTTTTCGCCACGGAATCGCCCTTAAATTCCAATGAAGGTTCTTTATTAGTGCTTATATACAGTACAATTAATTCTAGTATTTTAGCCTCTAAAAACATTTTCATTAAACAACCAGTTAATGTACATTTTTCAATTGCTATAACTATAGGAAGTAGCTCATTAGTTATAGCTCTTATGAATTGCTCATTACCACCTTCCTTTAGCTCAAAATTACTTAAAACACCTTGATCTCTCAAATAACTTTCAGGAATTTTAACGTTAACTTCATGAAATACTTTTTGCTTTGAAATTCTTACTTTCCCATGAAACTTTTCTAAACTACCAAAGAAACAATCTTGACTTTCATACAAATACTCCTCCCCTAAAGGCTGGTAAATAATAACTTCGCCGTCTAACAAAAAAGATAATTGAAAAATTTCAGGAAAATCATTCTTAACGTGTAATAGAATATCCTTATCCAACCATATTTTCCTAAGACTAACCGTTATACCATTAAAAAGATACACTACAATATCACCTTTACCAAAAGCTCCCTTTATAGCATATGTCCTTATTAGTAAAGAGCCATCTTGAACAGTTTTTCTTAGTGTTCCTATAGTATTCTCAAGAGTACCTATTAGTGATATCTCTTCTAATTCAATCAGTTTTAATTTTCCAGTCTCTTTTATTTCCACAGGCTCCTTTTTATATCACTAAACCAAATTCAATTCTAAAAATGGCACACCGTAATACGAATTTATTTAGACCAAATACAAATAACAAGCAATGAAGACACTTTATTTCGAATAATTGAAAATTTTAAAAAACATTAAGAAAACATGCCTTTTCTTATCACGTCTTTTTTTCTCCACAATACGTCCTAAATAACAACCCTTGATACAATACATTTGCGTTAATTATTATTTAGACTAATTACAAATAAGAATTTATGAAGAAGATGTGCGCGCTATTTTTTGCGTTATTTGTTACCACGATTGCTTTCTCTCAAAATGGAGGTTTAAAAGGTAAAATTATTGGTAAAGATGGAAAACCAATTGCTTATGCTAATGTTGTTTTAGAAAACACAACAATTGGAACCTTTACAAAAATAAACGGGACTTTTAAATTGACTAACACCCCTACAGGAACTCAGTCTTTGGTAATTAGTAACTTAGGCTATAAAACAACCACTATACAAGTTACAGTTAAATCAAACGAAACAACTATTATAGAAAATATAACTCTGGTTGCAACAATAGAAAACCTTAACGAGGTTATTGTCAACGGAAGTATAAAAAATAAATTCTTAGTTAAAGAACCTTCTACCTCGCTTCGCTTAAAAACAGCAACGTTAAAACTTCCTCAAAACATACAAATTGTAAGTGAAGATTTACTAGAAAACCAAGGGATTTTAAACATGATGGAAAATGTTACTAAAAATATTAGCGGCGCCATCATGATAGAGCATTGGGGACATTTTGCTCGTATAAATATGCGTGGTTTTAAACTACCAGCATTTAGAAATGGAATGAATGTGGAAATGCCATGGGGTCCATTATCCGAAGATATGTCTATGGTAGAGCGTATAGAATTCGTAAAGGGACCTGCTGGTTTTATGATGGCAGCAGGAGAACCAGGAGGTTTTTATAATGTAGTTACAAAAAAGCCAACAGATAAATCTATTAACGAAATTACTTTTACAGCAGGAAATTTTAACAACTTTAGAGGTACATTAGATTCTGGAGGTAAATTAACTTCAAACGGAAAACTCCAATACCGTTTTAATGCCATGTATCAAACTGTAGATTCTCATAGAAAATTTGAGGATTCGGAACGTTTTAGTATTGTTCCTTCTTTAAAATATTTATTTTCAGACAAAACTTCTATAACTACAGAGTTTACCTACCAAAAAGCTTCTCTTGTTGTTGGTGGTGCTTATGTTTTCGCAAAACCCGAAGATGGTTTTGGTTTCTTTAAAAACGATTATTCCTCTATAGATAAAAACTGGCCAGATACAGATATCGATGAGATAAGTATTCTAACAAACTTTACACACAAGTTTAATGATAAATGGTCTATAGAGGCACAGCACTCTTATATGAAGTATAATCAAGAAGGAACAAGTTTTTGGGTATATGGAATAGATGCCACTGGTAATGCACTTAGAAAACTTAGTATATGGGACGCTCTAAGTACCAATCAGCTAGGACAAGTCTATTTTAATGGAACTTTTAATACAGGCAGTGCTATTACACATAAGGTTATGGGTGGGTACGATTTCCGCGATTTAAATTATTACGCAGATTGGTCGCAAGGTGGCCTTGTAGATACATCTCCTTTTAATATTTACAAACCAATATATGGTAATGCAGTTTACCCTGAATTTGACAGATCTAAGTCTATAAGAGAAAGAGGTAAAGGAAATCATCAGGGTATTAATTACAATGCTTATTATTTACAAGACGAAATATGGATGCTTAAAAACAAACTTCGTCTAACTTTAGCTGCAAGACATACAAATGCAGAAGTATTTGCCTATGGTAATTCTACAAAAAACAAAAAGTTCACCCCAAGAATAGGTCTTAGTTTTGACATACTACCAAGTTTTTCAATTTATGGTTTGTACGACCAGTCTTTTATCCCTCAATTTGGAGCGAGCTTCACTGGAGAAGAGTTTAAACCTGTAGAAGCTATAGATTTTGAAGGTGGAATTAAAAAAACATGGTTTAATGGTAAATTAAATACAAGTATTACTGCTTTCCAAATTACCAAACAAAACTTAAAAGTAGCAGATCCAGATCACAAAGATTTCTCTATACAAATAGGAGAAGCACAATCTAAAGGTGTCGAAATAGATGTACAAGGAAAACTAACGTCACAATTAGATATTGTATTTAACTACGCCTATACCAATGTAGAAATTACAGAAGATACAGATGCTACAAAAGTGGGAACAAAACTTGCAGGTCATGCAAAACATATTACCAATGGTTGGGCTAATTATACATTTAAAAATGAATCTTTATTAAAAGGTTTTGGTCTTTCTTTAGGATACCAGTTTCAAAAAGATCGTGCTTCATGGAAATGGAATGCAGATAACAAAGCTATTTTACCTGACTATTTTAGAGTGGATGGTGGTGTGTCTTGGAGAAACAGAAACTTTAGAGTTAACCTAAACATAAACAACATATTAAACAAACATCTATTCTCTGGATCTGCTTACAGCAGCTATGTTTACTGGCAAAGTGAACCAGGTGCAAATGGTAAATTAACTATTGCTTACAAATTTTAAGAAACTCTTCAATTGTGCTGTTGAGTATGCTTGTTTTTGGCAGTCCTCGTTTATCCTCACGAGGGCTGCTTTTTTAAATAAAATGATTATGAAAAAAGTATTATTATTTATTGCGTTATTTACAATTACAACATCTACGTTTGCTCATTATTTATGGATTGAAACTGCTGCTACTGGTAGCTTAAATACAAAACATGAGGTTAAAATTAGATTCGGTGAATACACCCATGGAGTAATAGAAAAAGTTAGTGGTGATGCCTTCCAAGGTGTAAGTGATTTTAAAGTATGGTTAATCTCGCCAAATGGCACTAAGACGTCACTTACTCTAACCCCTAAAAACGATTTCTATTTAGGCTATTTTATTCCAACAGAAAATGGCACATACACTATTGCTCTAGACAACAAGAACATGGACGTGTTAGATTTTACAAAATATGATTTTGGAATTTTCAAACCAGAATACCATGCGAAAGCAAAAGTGCAAATCGGAACTGAAATAACTGCAACTATTAGCACCAATAAAGAAGGTATAGAGATTATTGATTTAAGTAAAATAGCTTTTAATGCAGACACAGAAGTTATACTGAAAGTTCTCTTTAAAGGTTCGCCTTTACAAAAGAATGAAATTAAAGTTTTCATTTCAGACTTATGGTCTAAAACCCTCACTACGGATGAAAATGGTATTGTTTCCTTTAAATTACCTTGGAAAACAACATATACGCTAGAAGCTACATATAATGAAAAAACACCTGGAAAATACAACGGAACAGAGTATGAATTTATTTGGCATTGCGCAACCTATTGCATTATAAATTAATAGTAATTTAGCTATTATGCCAGATGAATTTTAAAAGGATTGAAACTAAATTTGAGTTATATTTTCTTTAGATGAGATAGGGAATATAAGCATAGCCTTAGTTACGGTTCTATTTCATATTGAAATATAAAGGGAATAGGAACGAATTTAATCGATCATTTTGAAGTTTATTTGGTATTAGATAAGGGTTTATGTTAGTTTGAGTTAGTTTCAACCCTGTTACATCTAGCAACCCTGAAGAAATATTTCTTCAGGGTTGTAACTTTTACATTCTACTTTAAAACTTCTTCTTTTGCACGGACTTCGCATCTTTTAAGACAGCAATTAAAATGACATCCTGTATATCTTCTAATTTTTTATAGCGTAAAGATTTCATAACTTTTCTTCCTGCAGTAGTCATATGTTCTAGATGTACCGTAAGATAAGAAGCATTCCAAAATCCTAAATCTACATAATCCTTACTTTGATTCAGGTAACAAAAGGGTTTCCCGTTTATATAGTAAAACGGAATTTTATACTTATACTTTAAATCTACTTCAGGCACTGTATTTTCAATTACAAATTGCAAGTGCATTAAAATACTTTTAAACGGATCAAGCTGCCTAAGTATATATTCCTCAGATGGATTCATACTACAAAAAGTAAACTATTCCTTATTAAAAACCCCTTCATACTCGCCTTGGTTTACTGTTAATTGCTGTCCGTCTTTAGAAAAAGCAAAAGATATAGACTCCACATAAACTTGCTCAAATACAAATCTATTATTTCCTTTGTATTTTAATACTTCCTCCATCTCCCCTTTCTTCATTTCAAGAATTAAAGTACTTTTATTTTGTAAAAACACGAAATTCTCTTCTTCTGTTGGAGAGGAATATTCGCCAGCATATTTTGTTACTTCTACCTCTGAAATTTCAACAACCGCATCGTTAAAAAACTGCTTTAAAGTCTCCGTCAATATAACATCTTTATTGCCATTAGAACAACTAAATTAGTATTCAAATTTGAAGGAAACTAAAGATTTAATCTATAAAGCGATAATTCTCCACTATTTCTAGCTATAATAATTGCCTTCGTATTCCCTACCTTTATAAAAGATGCATCTTTAACATCTCCATTGGCCCATAGGTTGGTCATTGAGTTTGGGATCAATGAGAATGCACCTGAATCTGTACCGATCAATAGCTGTCCATAACTAGCATCATTTCTCGGTGTTTCCACCTCTGACCCGTACAAGTTTCCCAAAAGAAGCATATCTAGGTTTTGATCTCCATTGTAATCTTCTAATAGAATTTTATTTACCGAAGATAATTGCACTTCACTTGGCATAGCCCTAAAAGAAAAGGATCCTGCTTCATTCACTAAAATTGAGGAGGCAAAATTAGTGGCTTTATATGTTTTTGCAGATGCTAGCTTTTTCCCATAAATATCTTCGACACTTGCATTTCCAAAAGCATTATAGCTACCATATTTATCTTTTATAAAGCCCATTTGGTCAGAAGAACACTGTCTTCCCCGTACCGGATATACGGTATTGTCTTGCTGGTATCCCAATACGATATCATTGGTTTTATTATTGTCAAAATCATTTAGATACATATTGAAAGGTGCTTCAGTACTCGCTTTGTATTTGTAATTGAGTCCTAAATTACCTGCAACAATATCCAAATCCCCATCATTATCGATATCCAAAGTTTCCAGGCTACTCCACCACCCTATTTCGTCAAGTAAGCCATATGCCTCGGTTTTGTTTTCAAAAACGCCAGCTTTATTTATATACAGTTCAATAGGTCCCCATTCATTTGCGATCAACAGATCTTTGAAACCATCGTTATCCATATCGCACCAAGCAACAGCGGTTACCATGGTATGATCCAGCATTTCTGGGATTCGTTTTCCTGTTACGTCCACAAATTTTATCTTCCCGTTTTTACTTCGATTTTCCAGCAAAAAACTTTTCGACATACGACCGTAATTTCCAGGAGATACCCGTCCTCCTATAAACAGATCCAAATCACCATCATTGTCGAAATCCGAAGGAGATACCCGTAAACCACTTATTGTTATGGAGGGAATAGCCGTTTTATTTCTAACAAAATTACCATCGCCCTTATTTTCGTAAAATCGATCTGTATAATAATCATTGTTCGGATGTTCCTCTGTTCCTCCACTTACTACATAAAGGTCAACATCGCCATCATTATCCGCATCAAAGAAAACTGCTCCAACATCTTCAAACTCCCTATCTTCAATAAATACATCTTTACTTATAACAAATTTACCGGCGTTAGTTTGCATATAAATTAAACTTTCGTACCCTTTTGCCCCACCAATAAAAAAGTCATCCAGACCATCTCCATTAACATCGGCCACAGCCAACGCAGGTCCTAATTGTGACATGCGATGCGGAATTAAGGATTCCTTTAAAAAATCGTTGTATCCATTTTCTACGTGCTTATAATCGACCGTGGTTTCTTTTGTTATATCAGAAAACCAGGGTGCAGCTAATTTATTTGGCACATAGTTTTTTACCTTATTTTTTTGATAACCGATCTGAAGTGTTTTATTGACAACGATGTTTGTAAAAGTTTCATAAGTATTGTTGGGCCATATTATTTTTAAACTATCTATTTGTGCTTCTTTTCCGAGTCCAAAATGAATAACATTAGCCATAGCGGATTGAAAACCCCTTGTATAATAATTTTCTATCGTCTGTTTACCCAACGGTGTATATAATTCAACCTTGACACCAATGGCATTTATGTTTATTTTTTGACCATTGATCTTTATTTTCAGGTAATTGTTCCCCACTGCATTATTTCTATAGATGAAGGAGGTACTTGATGAATTGTTCACAACGATATCCAAATCCCCATCATTGTCAAAATCGGCATATGCGGCGCCGTTTGAATTTGCAGCAGGCTGATCTACAAGTGTTTTTTTATAAGCTAAGGTACCATCATTCAAATAAAAATAATTTTCCTTTTCCCGTGTAGGCATTTTTGCCAGCATATCGGCAATATATGTTTTCGTATCTATGGATTTGTTTTCTATTACCTCTGCTTGTTTCTTCTTTCTATAATTTATAAAATCGTTATTCCTAAAATCTCTTTTTACACCATTTGAAACAAATAGATCTTTGTTCCCATCATTGTCCATATCAAAAAATAAAGGGGCCCAACTCCAATCTGTACTGGAGACTCCCGTGATTTGTGCAACTTCTGAAAAATTAGGGTTTCCAGTGGTTCTGTCAATACCCTTGTTTAGTTGAAGTGTATTGTACATATACTGATGGTGTAAACCTAGATTGGTGTGTTTATAGAATTTTTCTGGATTCATCCCACTCATACTTGTTTTTTGGGTATAATTATCTTCTGCCATCATATCTACAGCCATGATATCAAAAAGCCCATCATTGTTGATATCCGCAATATCATTTCCCATGGAAAAATTGGAAGTATGCCCCAAAACATCAAGAGAAACTTCCCTAAAAGTTCCATTTTTGTTATTAATGTATAGATGGTCTTTTTCCGAAAAATCGTTCCCCACATAAACATCTGGCCATGTATCGTTATTAAGATCTCCTATAGACAGCCCTAAACCAAATCCAAGCATACTATTAATTATTCCTGCTTGGTCCGAAACATTTATAAATTTCCCATTATTATTTTGATAGAGACGCTCTCCCCTAGAATCAGATCTTTTATGAATAAGCTCTTCTATTTCATTTTCATCATACAGTTCTATGCCATGGTTGATAAGAAACATATCCAGATCGCCATCCTTATCGTAATCGAAAAATGCTGCCTGTGTAGTAAAACTAGAAAAATCGATACCATATTTTTTAGCCTGATTTTCAAAAACAGGTATGTTTTCTTTATTTAAACCTTTATTTATTAATAGTACATTTCTTCTTTTATTAGGGTCTTTTATTTTGCCGGACTTACTGTAGTATATATCCATAAGTCCATCATTATTAATATCCACAATAGTAACTCCAGTACCAAAGCCATACCCACCTCCAGCATTTGCTTTTTCTGTAACGTCCTCAAATTTCATATTACCTTTATTTAGATATAATGAATTGCTTCCTAAACTATTTACAAAATAGATATCTATTAAACTATCATTATTAAAATCTGCGACGGCTACACCTCCTCCATTGTAATAATATTCATAAAACAAACCATTCATGTAGGTGTTTTCTTTCAGTTCATTTATAAATGAAATACCAGTATCTGCAGGGCTTAAAACCGTAAAAAGGGCTATATTACTCTTTTGGCTATTTTCATGATTTTGAGATTCTGTTTCACAGGATATTTGCACTAAGCACATTAAGAATATGAGGGTGTTTTTCATGTGTAAAATTTTTTAAAGGATAAAAAAATATTCAATTTAGAGGAACTATGCCCGCTAGAAATGCACACGTTCTTATATAAAATTGAGGCTAAATAATTATTTAAACTTATTAGGATACTTCTAATTTATTGTTCGTGCTTATTTTGGTTGTTACTTGGAATGTCCAAATCCTCTCTTTTTATATTAGTTTTTTTTAGAGATTTACACATTTCGTATTGCCTTTACAATATAAATAATAAAACCCATTTGAAATAAATCAAATGGGTTTTTTCAAACAAAAAAACTAACTAACTTTTGTTTTTTTCATTAATAACCTGGGTTCTGAGTAAGGTTAGGATTTTTATCCATTTCACCCTGAGGAATTGGAAAAATATAATCTCTATCGTTCCATACTCTTGTTTCCCAAATTTCTTTTCCATCGTTTATAAGGTTTCCACTGGCATCCATTTCCATTTTGTAAATGGTTAAAGTTTCAGCATCACCAGCAATTCCCCACCTTCTAATATCCCAGAAGCGGTGTTCTTCAAAAGCAAGCTCTATTCTTCTTTCGTGCCTAACTTTTTGTCTAAGTTCACTTTGCGTACCAACACTAATAGCTGGCATATTAGATCTAGACCGTACTACATTAATTGCTGCTGTAGCAAGACTCAAATTGGTTCCAGATTCTATAAGTGCTTCTGCATAATTCAAATAAACCTCTCCCAAACGTAAGAAAACCCAATGGTTAATTCCAGATTTCTTATGGTTTCTTTCCTCTAACATAAGTTTCTTTAACGAATACCCCGTTCGAGTAAAATCACCATTGGTAGCAATACCTTCGGAACCTCCAGGTCTATGATTTATAGTAATCCCTCTCCACGCTGCGCCATCATATAAAATAGAAGCATAAAAACGTGGATCTCTACCTACGTATGGATCATTTTGGTCATAACCAGAACCAACCTCTTCTGGACGTAAACCTGTAGCTTGCATTTCATATTGATCTACAAGGTTCTGTGTTGGTCCAGTACCTCCCCAACCACTAACAGGCCCTGTCGATTTAGGCGTATTAAACAAGTTAGCCGAATGCCCCTTATCTGGGTCATTAAACTGCACATCAAAAATCACTTCAGAGGCATTATCATCTAGAAAAACATTCTGATAATTTGCATCCAAAGAATGTGTTCCATTGTCTATTACAGCTTTTGAAGCAATAGCAGATTCTGAAAATTTCCCTTGGTACAATAATGTTCTTCCTTTAATAGCTAAAGCTGCTGCTCTACTTCCTCTTGTTGAAGACGAGGTCGTTGCATTTTCAAAAAAACCAGCTGCCAAATCTAATTCTGAAACGATAAAATTTAAAATTTCCTCTTCTGTATTTCTAGAAACTAGTAAGTCGTCACCTTCCAAATCTTGTGGCACTGTAATTAATGGAACTCCACCATACGTTCTTAACAAATAGGAATAATAAAATCCTCTTAAAAAATGAGCTTCCCCTTTTAATCTATTCGTTAATCCTTCTGCCCCTTCTAGTTGATCATAGTTTTGAATAAAACCATTTAATCTTCTTAATTGCGTATAACTGTTCCACCATAAAGAATTAAAAGGTGAATTAGATGTAGTAATATTAGAAGTGTTAAAAATTGTGTTAGAAGCTGGCCAAGGATATGAGTTTTCTGCATCATCCGTTGCCGCATCTAACATGTACCAACCTCTATTAAATCCGTGTCGTATACCAGAGTAAACTTTGTTTAAAAATACTTCAGCAAAGGCGGGATCCGTAAAAATCACCTCCGATGAAATTGCTGTTTGCGGTTCTAGCTCTATAGAATCATTTGTACATGAATATTGAGCTACAATCAACACAACAAATAAAGCTAATGTTTTTATATTTTTCATAATAAGTTGAAATTATAGTTGAATATTAAATCCTAGGTTATACACTTTTTGCTGTGGATAAAACCATCCTCTAGCTTGTGGATTCTCTGGGTCTAGCTGCTTAATTTTAGACCAAGTAGCTAAATTTCTTCCATTGAAATACATTCTAAGCTTCTTTAACCCAAGCTTTTTAGAAATTTTCTCTGGGAAAGTAAATCCTATTTCAATGTTCTTAAAACGAATGTAATCTCCTGCAACAAGCCAATAAGAAGATACTCTTTCATTAACAGCATTGTTCGCTAAAGAAAGCTTTGGGTAACTTGCGTTAACATTACTAACATTACCATCTGTTCCTATTTGTGCTCTATCTAAGTGTTTATCAAACACTTTACCTCCATTAAAGAATGCCCATGCAGCTTCTTGTTGTAGGTACATTTCAAAATTACCAGCTCCTTGAAAAAGTGCAGAGAAATCCCATTGTTTATAGGTTAAACCAAGATTTAAACCAAAAGTAAGTTCAGGAACATTACCTCTTCCAATAATGGTTCTATCTTCACTATTTACAAGGCCATCCCCGTTTACATCTACATACTTAATATCTCCGGGCTGTGGGTTTTGAGACTGATAAACTGCCCCTGCGTCTCCAGATTGAGTTTGTGCATTTGCATTTACTGCATCAATTTCAGCCTGTGTAAGAAATAAACCATCTGCTAAATATCCTATACGAGTATTTGCTTTAACGGGTTTTCCCGTTCTTTTGATTAAATCATTAACATCGTCAGACTCTGCAATATCTATCACTTTATTTCTAGCAAAACCGACATTTAAGTTTGCATAGTATTCCACTTCTTTAATCTTGTGATTATGACTAAGTACAATCTCAAAACCTTTATTATCTACTACAGCAATATTTTGATATGGTAACGATCCTCCAAAAGTATCAGGAACTTTTAAAGCACTTGTTGTTAAAATACCCGAAGTTCTTTTATAAAAAGCATCTGCTTCTAAAGTAAATAAGTTATTCCATAACCCTAAATCTAAACCAACGTTAAAAGTTTTTGCCGTCTCCCATGTTGTATTAGGGTCAGGAATACCATTACTAGATAAGGTTTTTACAACATTACCGTTATCTATATATGACTCTTTAAAAGAAAACACCTCTACATATCTAAAGGCACCAATCCCTACATCGCTTCCAAGCTCCCCGTAAGATGCTCTTAACTTTAAATTATTTACAACCGTAGATTCATTTAAGAAATTTTCTTGAGAAATTCTCCACGCACCAGAAATTGAAGGAAAAAATCCAGATTTAGATGCATTACTAAACTTATATGACGCATCATATCGAGCATTAAATTCCAATAAATATTTATCTGCATAGCTATAGTTAATTCTACCTGCATACCCTAGAATAGCGGACTCTACAACAAAATTATCATTTGTTCGTGTATCCTCATCTCCTGCAACAAAAAAGTCGATAGAACTTCCTAAAAAATTAGTTCTACCTGCCGACAGGTAGTTGTATTCTGATTCTGTTCTAGAATAAATAAATTTTGCAGCAAAATCATGCTTTCCAATATTTTTTGAATACCCTAATATAAGCTCTGTAGTTAATTGATACCCTTCTGAACGAGACTCCGATAAACTTGCTGTATCTCCTCTTTCTGCTGGTGTACTAACAGTGAACTCACCAGTATTAGGATCATAAGAAGTAAATGAAGTTGGCACTTCAAAATATTTTACTCTTCCAGAGAAATTATCACGAGCTTGATTACTACCTCCTGCTGATCTGTCATACGCCACTTGTGCTTTTAGATTTAAGCCCTCTAAAAATGGAAAATCTATAACTACTGCTAATCTTGACTGAAATTCAAAATCATCAATATTTCTATACCCTCCATTGTCTATCTGTGGTTGTTTACTAAAACTAGAATACCCGCCATTAGAATATCTGTTTACCTCTGTAGGAGACGTTCTCATAATACTAGAAAAAACAGATCCTGCACCAATTCCTGGGCGTTTTCTCTCTTCTAAATTACCACTAAAATCTGCCTGAACATTAACATTATCACTAATATCCACATCTATATTAGATCTAAAATTAAAACGGTTATACTTATTATTATTGTATAATCCATTTTGGTACAAATACCCTAAAGAGGTAAAATAACGTACTTTTTCATAACCACCTCTAACAGATATATCATGAGACTGCAACATAGAACTTGGTTGTAACGTCTCATCTATCCAATCGGTATTAGGGTGCGTATCTGGGCTAGATCCATCTTTAAACTTCTGTAAATCATCATCAGAATATGCCAAAGGTTGTCCGTCATTAGTATAGGCCTCATTTAATAAAGTTGCATAATTAAACGAATCTAAAAAGTTTGGCATTCTGGTAGGCACCTGTATTCCAGAGTACGAATTAACGCTAAATTCTGGCTTTGTCGTTCCACCCCTTTTTGTTGTAACTAAAACAACACCATTAGCAGCACGCATACCATATATAGCAGAAGCAGCAGCATCTTTCAAAACACTGATACTCTCTATATCATTAGGATTTAAAGAATTAATACTTCTAGGAATACCATCTACTAAAATTAACGGAGGGCTAGATCCTAGAGAACTTAAACCTCTAATATTTATACTAGAAATATCTGCACCAGGCTCTCCTGAAGATTGTATCGTAACAACACCCGCTAATCTACCTGATAATGCACTACTAACATTTGAAGTGCTATTCTTAACTAAATCATCAGAACTTACCGTTGCTATAGACCCTGTAAGATTAACTTTCTTTTGCGTTCCGTAACCTACAACTACTATTTCCTCAAGATTCTCGGAGTCCTCATGCATAACCACATTTATTTGCGATTGCCCAGAAACCTTAACTTCCTTCGTCTTAAAACCTAAATAAGAAAATACCAAAACAGCATCAGAATTTGATACATCAATAGAATAATTCCCATCAAAATTAACTGATGTTCCATTGGTCGTTCCTTTAACTATTACTGTTGCTCCTGGTAATACTTCTCCATTCTCATCGGTAACCGTACCATTGACTAGGAATTGTATTTCTTTTTCTATACTCTTCGTTTTTGAAGGAGCTTTATTTTCAATAGTTCTTTCCTTCAACAGAATCTGCTTCCCAAAAATTTCATAAACATTATTAGTATCTGCAAATAGTTTATCTAGAATTTTAGAAATGGTTTTTTTATTTACTTTAATAAAAAATTTCTTATTGTAATCTACCTCTTTATCATTATACAGGAATTTAAACTCTGTTCGTGATTCAATTTCAAGGAGTACTTTTTCTAGACTAACATTTTGAAGGTTTAACGATATTTTGGTTTTTTGACCATACGAAGTATTCGCTTGAATCTGAAATAGAGATACTATTAACAATAATGTAGTGAGCTTCATTTTCAAATCATATTTTAATTGACTTGGAATAAACTTCCTTGTCTTAACATGTTTTTTCATATTTTTGATGTGAGTTGTGTGATTAGTAATTTTAATCATGCTTTTTAATCGGGAAATGTTCTAGCATTTTCCGGTTTTTTTATGCCTTCTATAATCTATCCAAAAAGGCTTACGTGATTTTATTGAGTTTCTAATACTAAGTTTATTTCATAGGCTTTTTTTTATTGAGTTGAGTTAGTTAATAATTATCTGATTATCGTTAATAGTATAATCTATATTGTGATTTTTATCAAAGGACATAAACACCTCTTCAATTGTTTCTATATCAAAACTTGCCGTAAACAATTCGTTGGCCAAAGATGTATTGGTGTTGGTAATCGTAACATTGTAATGTCTTTCTAATTTTTTTAGAATATTTTTGAAAGGCATATGTCTAAAAATAATTTTCCCCTTTGTCCACGCTGTATATAAAGAAATATCCGCTTCCTCCACTTCAATACCCCTAGATTCTTTATCCCATGAAACCATTTGACCTGGCGCAAGTAATACTGCTTCCGTTGGCTCATAAGCAATTTTATTATCATAGACGCTTACCTCTCCTTCTACCAATACGGTATTGGTAATTACATCTTCAGGATAAGAAGACACATTGAATTGTGTCCCTAAAACTCTAATATCCAAATCGCCGGATTGAACGATAAATGGATGGTTCTTATCTTTGGCCACCTTAAAAAATGCCTCTCCCATAAGAAATACATTTCTATTTTTCCCCTTGATAAATTGTTCCGGATATTTAATGGAAGTCCCTGAATTCAACATTACCTCGGTGCCATCCGAAAGAACTATATTAAACCGTTTTCCGTAAGGTACCGTAAGCGTATTATATACCAATTTTTCACTAACAGATGTACTTTGATAACGTAATTTGGTTCCCTGTTGTTTTCCTATAATATTCCCCTTTACATCCACAACCTCAATAGTTCCGTCTTCAGAAATAATTTTAATGTCGCCATTATCCAATTCCAAGGTAATTGCTCCCTCTATATTCAGCCGTTCTATATCCGGGGTATTCAAGACCTTTGTATATATGAGTTTTACTCCAAGCAGTATGGTAATAACTGCGGCACATTTTAATACCACGCTAAATACTCTTTTTCTCCTGTTCAAATGACGGCTTATACTTTTATCATATTTTGTGTAGGCCTTATCTACATTCGTAGTATTGGTCGTTGCTTCAAAGGATGAAGCAATGTGCATTGCTTTTAAACGATTAAATTCTTTCATATTCTCTTTTGAGGACATGATCCAATTCTCCACTTCTCTTTCTTCACTGGAAGAAGCTATGTTTTTTACGTATTTTAAGATGGTACTGTCTTTCATATAATCGCTTATACAATATAAACGACCCAGCACCTCTTTATACCTAAATAAAATTTAAAAAAATTAAAGAAAGAGGGTAAGAAATTCTTTCAAATGTAATCTCATATGCTTTAAAGCATTGGAAATGTGGTTGTCTACCGTTCTTTTGGAAACATCTAATAATTTGGCGATTTCATGATGTTTCAATCCTTCAAACCTACTTTTTAAGAAAACCTTCCTGCATTTTTCTGGAAGTAGATCGATTCCTTCAAGGATTTTATTTTCCAATTCGTTTTCAAGGAGCAATGAGGCTGCTTCATCTTTAATAAATTGATGTTGAATGGATAGTTTCTTCTCCAAACTACTATTGACAAAGTTCATTTTAATCTTTTCATGCTTGATAAAATCCAAACAAGCATACTTAACCATGGTATATAGATAACTATTGATATTAGAAATAGGTTTGAGTTTCTTTTTGTCTTCCCATAATTTTAAAAATAGGTTCTGAACTATTTCTTCCGCATCATCATAGCACCCTAAATATCCAATGGATATATGTACTAATTTATCATAATACAAACGAAATAAGGTTTCATAAGCAATGGATTCCCCTTTCTCCAAAAGAAGAATAAATGAATCAGAGCTTATATTATTAACCTTATTATTCAATTATTATATCTATTACATTTTTATACTCTTCAACAAATAGAAGATAGACAAATATAACATATTACATTCTTTATCGTATTCAAACCCTACTACTCTATCAAGGCAAACGTCTTCTAAAATAAGATAGAGCCATTGTAAAAAAAATTGCCTTAGCCTAAAAAAAAGTATGCATGTAATTTATAATCATATGCTTACATGTTTTAAAAACTACCAACAAATTAAAATTCATTTTTGATTAAATTGGACCATAGCCTTCCTGAAAATAGAACCGTTTGAAATTCAATTTTAAATTTCAACTATTATATTATGAAAATTAAGTCTCCTGTAAGCTTTTATAGCTTCTTCAATAGAATACAATATTGCTCTTCGAGGCGTACTTAGAATCATATTGTTTGATACATATATTAAATGTAATTGTATCTCTTTCCAAAGCTCGCATATCAATACAAATAATATTTAAACTCTTTTCATTTAATAGGCTCTAATACCTTTTAGGAAGCATTATGCCCCAAAACCTCCATTTTAAGAATTAACACAATAATAGGAAATGCAATTTCAGAAATTAAAAATAATTCATTAACTTTGTAATTCAAAGTACTTTTTAAATGGAATCAAAAGATTATTTAAAAGACATTTCGGAAATTAAAAATATCATGAATCGTTCTTCTCGATTCATCTCTCTAAGTGGTCTTTCTGGAGTATTAGCAGGTATCTATGCATTAATTGCAGCATGTATTGCTCATAAAAAGCTAAATACACTTGCCTATATGGACTACACATCTCTTTCGGGAAAAGATCCAATTAGGCTAGAGACCGAAATTATTTATGAACTAATCTTCATTGCAATTTGTGTGGTCATATTGGCTATTACTTCTGGTATAATTCTTTCAGTTAAAAAAGCAAAAAAGAAAAAGGAAAAATTATGGGATGTATCTAGCAAACGTTTGGTTGTGAATTTTCTAATTCCACTATTTGTAGGTGGTCTTTTCTGTATTGTATTATTACAGTATGGTATATTTTTCTTGGTGGCTCCTACTACCTTAATATTTTACGGTCTGGCTTGTGTTAATGCCAGCAAATACACTTTGGGTGACGTCCGCTATTTAGGAATTTCTAACATCATAATTGGTCTAATAGCAACACAATTTATTGGTTATGGATTGTATTTTTGGGCTTTAGGGTTTGGTGTATTTCATATTTTTTATGGAACTTTGATGCACTTTAAACACGATAGAAAATAAAACACTAGAAAAGCAAAGTATATGTCTATTTTAAATAACATAAACAAAGCATTTGATCACCGGATACGATTAGGCATCATGTCTATTCTTGCGGTAAACGAAAATACCGATTTTAACACGCTTAAAGAGCTTTTAGGCGTAACAGACGGCAATTTAGCCAGTCACGCAAAGTCCTTAGAAAAGTCGGAATACATTAAAGTAGAGAAACAATTTATTGGCAGAAAACCGAACACCAAATATATAATTACCCCCCTTGGAAGACAAGAGTTTAAAAGACATATTTCTGCCTTGGAAAAATTGATTACTAGAAAGTAGATTTTTTTTAATTTTTTACTTTGAAATTCAAAGTACTTTATAAACGAATATGAGAGAGAAAGCTATGGAATATTTATACGAATGGAGTAAGAAACCATATCAAAAATTTATTAAAAGAAATTGCGCATGGAATGTTTCAATGTCCAAATTAAAAAATTATCCAAAACAAAGCTTAGGGTTCCACCTTTCTCGGTTTTTAACAAAACACAATTTCGAGATACAACCAAAGCTAGAGAACCATGATGTATTTCATGTTTTAACAAAAACCGGTATTTCTGTACCAGAAGAAATTAGCATGCAATACCATTTATTAGGAAATGGTAAAAGGAGTGCCTATCTATTCACTGTTATTCTACTTGGCACTCTTCTCTTCCCTGACTATTTATTTTTTTTCAGAAAAGCATATTCTAAAGGAAGAGAAGCATTACTATTTCACTCCTTAGATTTTTCCAAAATGCTACATCTGCCTCTAGAACGAATAAAAACAACTTTTTTAATCAAATAATTATGAATATTTATCTCAAAGCAATTTTAGGAGCTATCCTTTTTAGTTTACTCTTTTACACTAAAAGTTTAGGGCTTAACATTTTCTTAATCTCTGTTATAACAACAATAATTCTACATACAACTAAAAAGGACAGAAGACCACCATGGCACTTTAGTTTAGCGAATTTGTTCACCGCATTAATGGTATTTGTTGAGCCTTCCGGTTTTCATGTTTTCGCTTATTTTCTTACGCTCTTTATTCTTATTGGGAAATCGATTTCTAACAAAAGCTCCATATACTTATCTTGGTTTATTGGTTTAATAAATTTAAGCACAGCATCTATTATTAGGTTAGTAGAAGGCTCCAATACAGCGATAAATAAAAGGAAAGATTGGTCATCCAAAACAACGACCTATATAAAAGGAACATTAATAGCACTATTATTGCTGCTTTTATTTATACTATTATATCGAAATGCAAATCCAATTTTCGATACTATTATTACGCAAATAGATTTAAGTTTTATTAGTTTTCCGTGGCTTTTATTTACGGTTGTTGGTTATTTCATTTTTTTTCATTTACTATTCCCTTACAAACCTACAGAATTGTTAAAATACGATGCTGCACAAGGAAACAATTTACAGTCTTCAAAAGAGTCCTTTAGTTTGGAAACAATACAAAAACTACAAAATGAACATACCTTAGGTTGTATTATTTTCACAACTCTTAACATATTACTTCTTTTCTTTTTAGCAACAGATATTATCTATTTACTAAACCCTAACATTATACAGAATTCAGATTATTCTCAATCCGTTCACCAGGGTATATATGCCCTCATGTTTTCTATAGTATGTGCTATTGGAATAATCTTATATTTTTTCAGAAAAAATTTAAACTTTTACGACAAAAACACTCCAATAAAACAACTAGCCTATTCATGGATAGTCTTAAATATAATCCTTGTCGCTTTTATTGTTTTTAAAAATTGGATATATGTAGAAGCATTAGGTCTTACTTACAAACGTATCGGTGTGTTTGTATATTTAGCACTAACCCTTGTAGGTCTTACAACTGCTTACATTAAAGTTTCTAAAATAAAGAGTTTTCTATTTTTATTACGAACCAACATAGCTATTTTATTTTATCTAGTAATTGCTAGTTCAGCCATACCATGGGATAGTGTAATAACAAGTTATAATCTAAGCACTATTAAAAACCCAGACATTAATTACCTCTTACAACTGGGAGATAGCAATACAGTACAATTATACAACTACATAAAGCATGCTAAAACTAGGGAGCAAAGAAATGAAATTATAGAAAAATACAATAATTATATAAAAAAACAATCAGATAAAGGTTGGCAAGAGTACACTTATTTTCATTTTAATAATCTAGTCATAAAATGATACAATATTTCACTTATCGTATTAACAAAATAGCTATTTATATAAGCATAGTAACATTTTCTTCTGGCTTTTTACTTTTTCTATTGGATCTGTTTATCGCATCAGAAAACATCTTAAGTGTCGAAATTATATTTGTTCTTATAGCCATGGGAGTAAACTCTATTTTAGTACTTGTATTATTACTAAACACTATAATTCATATACGAGATTTACAACAGCATATGTTTACCATACTAATCGTATTACTAAATCTTCCCATAGCAACGTTTCTTTTAACCTTAATAAATTAAAATTATGAAAACACCTATAAAAAAACTCAATCTCCTATACCAAAACCTAATTCTATCTATTGGATTTTGTCTAGTTTTATTAGTACTGCGTATCAAGATTACGTATTCAACTTTTTTTATATTTTTAGTATGGAATCTGTTTTTAGCTGGAATTCCGTTTTTAATTACACAAACACTTATTAGGTATATGAAACCAAAATCAAACAAGTTTATTGACTTTATTGGTTTTTTTACCTGGTTATTGTTCTTGCCTAATAGCCCGTATATTATTACTGATTTGATTCATTTACAAAACAAAAACTCCAATCTCCTATGGCTAGATTTACTTTTAGTCTTTGTTTTTGCAATAAATGGTTTAGTACTTGGTCTGCTGTCCTTACTAGATATGTATCAAATTATAAGTAAAACATACTCTAGAAAAATAGCCTCGTTCACTATTTTTAAAGTATGCCTGCTTTGTGGGTATGGTATTTATTTAGGACGATTTTTATGTTTTAATTCATGGGATATTATTACACAACCAACAAATTTATTCTATAGGATGATAAACAGCGTTTACGAACCAAAAGTATGGTTAATGACCTTCGCTTTTGGTGGATTTATATGGATATTATTTTTGCTTATAAAATCTGTTTCTCAACAAAAAACAATAAACAACCTCGACCCAAAGGCATAAGGTATTAAATAGGAATTTCCTTTTTATTTGTAAGCAAACGTATGAAAACTAAACCCACGGGCTATCACCCTGCGATTGAAAATGCAAAACTATTTTCCGTCTATATAATCTTGTAAATAGGAGTATCGTTCTGTTAACTTCCCGTTTTGTGTCATTCTCGCTCTTTTTAGTACACCATCTTTATCGCCGTTAAAAAAGGCAGGAATAACATGGGTTAAAAATGCTTCGCCAAACCCGACACTAGCATCCCTTGGCAATTCACAAGGTAAATTATCTACAGCCATAACAGCGATAGCATTATCATTCTTAAAATCTGTCTCCTTTTCTGTTATTGGGTCATACCCATAAATAGGATCAGCAATAGTAGAAGATCTTATAGTAGATGCGACGGGACCATCAATATCACAACTAATATCTGCGACTACTTTTATTTTAAAATCGGGTTGTTTTGCTTCTTCTCTTGTGAATAAAAATGGAGCTCCATCTCCATGAAAATGTCCCGCAATATAAAAATCAGTTACTCTTGCAAAGCGCATAAAGTTCGATTTATAGTCTCCTGGGTAGTCAAAGAAATCTTGCATATTTCCTTTTTTTCCATCTTTTCGTAGATTGTATTCGGAAACATCTTGTTGACAATAAACTGGAACATCAAAATTGGTTTCCAAATACTCTTGAAATCCAACTTCTTTAAGACCCATAGCATCTAACATTTCTTTAGCACCATTACCAACTCTACCTTTTCCTGTCAAAAATATTTTAATTGTTGGAAGGGTTATTCTCTTAAGTTCGGAAATTAGTTCTTGTTGGTCTGTTAATGTTTCTGCTTTTGGTAATTGAAACAGATTAAATTTTAAACCATAAGTTCTAAATCCGTTATAAGCACCAACAATTCCGGCATATCGTCCAAAAGCAACAACACGTTTTTCATTGGTATTGGTAATGACTTCATGGTCATACATTTCTATATTCTTATCTAAAATAGCCAGTAACAAATTACGGTTATAGGGTTGCATTTTAATTGTATGCGAAAAGAAAAAGTATTTCTTATTTGGTATTAAAGCGTTTATTGGAACTTCTTTTACGCCTAAAAGCACATCACAATTTTCCATTTTAGAAGCTACTTCTACCCCTACTTCTTGGTATTCTTCATCTTTAAAAACACGAATTGCAGAAGGCTCTGTTATTAGTATCGCTTCTTCGTGTATTGCTAAGATTTTTTTACATGCTTCTGGGGATAAAACTACCCTTCCATCGGGCGGATTTTTTCTTTCTTTTATAATACCAAATTTCATAAAATAGTGTTTTGTAACTTTTCTTCGCTGTATGGTTTCAAATGTAACAGTTGAAAGCTTCTAAAACAAAGTTTTTTTTGGAATACTTTTTGAAGTACCTTTGCAGTCGCGTTAGGGATAGCAGCGGTTACTCCACAGCCTGACGAAGGAAGTGTGAGGCGTATTAGCGAATAGTCCGACCCCGAAATGTTACTAATTTTAATAAAGTTAGAAATTTCATTTGAGGGGAACGCCATTAAATAGTTCATTGAAAAGAACGTAAAGTTCACTGGGGCCGACTGGTTTTGACAGCGAGATCAATTGGGATGTAAGCATGCCGAGCATTGTTATGTGGCTCGTAAATATCATATTTCACACTTTTAATAGGCGAAAACAATTACGCTCTAGCTGCATAATCTGAATTATAGTAGGATTATACCAAGTCTCTGCTAGGCAGAGAGGCTGGATGTCTCGGAATAGCCTTTGTTGACGGCGATTCTAATAGAGATACCATAAATGTCAATATAGAGTTATTGTTGCTTTGGCAATAGCTTAAAACTTAAGAAGCTAAGGATACATTGGGCGGTTTTCGGTCAGGTGTATTTCGAAAATTAATCGAAAATCTAAGCATGTAGAAAGCATTGTAATTGCTTGTTTGGACGAGGGTTCGATTCCCTCCGGCTCCACTTAAAGAATTTATAATAGAAAAAATTATTTTTAAAATTCTTAAATTTCATTTCTTCAAAACAGCTTTAAATAATATCTAATTCGAAAAGTAGGTTTATAAAATGGCTTAGCAGGAATGGAAAAAACTACTTGCTTTAAAAAAACTTTCGTTAGTTTTCTAAGTATAGACGGAAATGAAAACGATATTGCTAAATAATGCCATTCTGTATTAGTGCCAAATCTAGTATCCGTAGCTGTAAAACTATCCACAATAATTGGGGTAGAAAAGGCACAGATGATAATAGTGGCAAGTGCAATAACCCAATAATCTATTGATCTAACAATTCTCACCCTCTCTCCTAACTCTTGCTTAAGGTCTATCAAATGCAATATTTCTTGAATAGTTGCTCCAAAAAAGCTTAGTAACAGATAGTCCATTTAGGTTCTTATTTGTATCTGAAAATTAAGAGTTTTACAGGATTCTGAAATCCCCATTCGTGGGTATATTATACCCCTTTAACTCAAAAAAACAAGCCATAGAAAAATTACAACTTCAAAATCTTATTCAGTAAGATACTATCTATAGCTAGTCAAATAGATTCTAAGGTTTGTTATTGTCTTACATTTTTATTACTCTGCTCTATTTCCTTTCTTTTTGTCATCAAAATAGATTAGGCTTTAAAATCATATTTTTTTTCTAATGCATACCGTAAAAGCTCTCCTGCTCCACTTAATCCTAGTTTACGAATCATGTTTTTTCGATGTGTGTCTACTGTACTTTTTCCAATAAAAAGTTGATCTCCTATTTCATGAGATGTTTTTCCTTTACCTATTAAGCCCAATATTTCACGTTCTCTTGTAGACAATACACTTTTAGAAATGTTTTTTTCTACAGAAGGTATATTTATTTTTTTGTCATAATAGGTTTTCCCTTCTGCTACAGCTCTAATAGCCTCTAATACAACTTGGAGAGATGAATTCTTTAAAATATACCCAACTGCCCCTGCGGCTAACATTTGCCGAATAGCATCGTCCTGCTCAAACATAGTAAAAGCAATTACTTTGGTCTCTGGGTAGTCTTTTTTTATAATAGTAGTTGCTGTAATTCCATCTATTTTTGGCATACGAATATCACAGAGTACAATTTTCGGTGTTTTTTTCTTTACAATTTCCAACAAAACTTCACCATCATTGGCCTGACCAACAATGCGAATATCATCCTCATATCCCAAATACGATTGAATTCCGTCTATTAATGCTTGATGGTCCTCAGCTATTACAACAGTTATCATACAGGTATATCTATAATTATGGAAGTTCCTCTGCCAACAATACTATCTATGGTAAAATTACCTTCCAAGTTTTCTATTCTTTTTTCAATACTTAACAACCCCATCCCTTCTTTAGAAGCTCTAATTTTAGAAATATCAAAACCTTTTCCATTATCTTCAACTAAAACATTAAGGCTATCTTCATGTTGCGTTAGATGAATAGAACCAATAGTAGCATCTGAATGCTTAATCATATTAGTAAGCAATTCTTGAATAACCCTAAAAACGGTAAGCTCTAACGAATTCTCCATTCTCTCTTTCAAACCAAAATCGTGCACCTCTATTTTAATTTTGTTGGCATTAGATATTGTTTTTGCCATTTTCTTAACTGCTGGTAACAATCCTTGATTTGCAATTACTCCGGAATGTTTTGAATGCGCCATTCCTCTAACCTTCTGATAAGCTTCTTCTAAAAGAGACTTCGCTTTTTTCAATGCTAGGTTTTTCTTATCCGTTTCTATATTATCGAAATGTAATTTTACTGTTGCCATAAGACTCCCCAAATCATCATGCAATTCATTTGCTACTTTCTGGCGCTCTTTTTCTTGTCCCAAAATCATAGCATCGATACTTAATAACTCTTGATTCTTTATTAAAGTTTCAATTTTTTGTTTTTGAATTTCTTCTTGCTGTTCTGCTAGTTTTTGCTTTTTCGTTGTGTTTTTCTGAAGGAGTATTGCTATTAAACTAACAAGAAAAAGTATGCCTATAGCTCCAATAAATAGGTTTCTATTTTTCTCTGATTTTTGTTGTTCTAAAAGTATTTGCTTCTCTTTTTCAGCTGTTTGGTATTTTATTTCTAGTTCCGTTAATATTGTAGAATATTTAAATTCTTCAAGGCTATCTCGTAAATATTCGTACCTCTTATTTTCATCAAATGCTATTTTATATTTTTTTTGTTTATACAGCACTTCAGACTTCCAATAACTAATATACATTCTATTTAAAGTAAAAATCTTGTCTTCCCTATCCGATTCAGCCTCCTTCAAATACTTTAAGGAATTCACCAACTTATTTCTATTAACCTCTAAAATAGCCTTGTAAATAAATGTAGTTTTAATATCGTAATTAAAACTAGCATATGGAAGGGTTTTAAAATAATTAATAGCCTCGGTATAAAAATTATTCGATTTTGAATAATCTCCAGACAATTCATAATAAAACCCAAATAATTGAAATATTTTACCTTTTAAGTAATTTGGAATATTATTATCCTTAATTCTGGATAATAAATTAAATTCCAAATCCTTATCCCATCTATCCAAATAATAATTCTTAAACTTAAATGTTAGGTTATAAAAATCATAATATGTTTTTTCCAAAATATCATATGCATATTTTTTATACATTTTCAAATATGTCAAATATGTTGAATTATCAACTAAAAATGATATTCTATGAACATAGAGAATCTTTTTTAACACCTCACAAATTAATACTTTATCCTTCTTTTGTTTTGCAATTTCCAATGCACTCTTATAGTAAGAAATTGCTTCCAAATCCTTATCTGGATATTTATGAAATTGCAAATCTCCATTAGCTATCAAATAATAAAACCTATCAATATAATTGTTTTTTAACAATGGTTTTGGATTACGAAATAAAAAATCTTCTAATTTATTAATATCAAACTCTTTATGAAGTTTTACTTGAAACAATAAATAGGGACTATATATCTCTCTGATTTCCTGTTGTTCTCTGAGAATCACCTCAGCCTGGTCATACTTATTCCTTCTTAACAAATCAATGATTTGATAATCATTCTGTATATTCCCAAACAATACAATTGGAAAAATAAAATAACTAATTATTACTATCTTATTCAATTGTAAAGTAACTTATTATAGGTGAACATCTTCTTCTAGCCCCCATTATTTCAATATTTTCTTCTGATATAGATTCGGAAATTTCGTCAAAATCATTTTGTGACATAATACCATTTTCAACCAATTCTCTAATCTCTATCTCACTTTGAGCTTTTATCTTCGCTATTGAGTCTCCATCTCTTTTTTCAAATAGTCTATCCAAAACAACGAAATCATTGTCTTTATTAGAATTCTGATTTCCTCCATTTTTTATTTCAATAGAAACTGGTCTAAAAAAAACTCTAGTGACTAGTATATCTCCTCTTTTGAGTTTAACATCCATATTATTGGTGGGGAATATTATGTCATTATCCCTTACAGTGGAAAGATTATTATTATAGGCTTGTAGTATAATAAAAAGCCCATATTGTCTTCTATCAGGATACCGATTATCGGTATCATAAGAATCAACCTCTTGTTCATAAAAGTATAATTTTGAAGTTATACCAATAGTCACATCTCCTTCAAAATTTTGGAGATATAACTGCAATCTATCTAACTTAAATTCATTTGTGGCAATTACTTTTTCTCCTAAAAATTTTCCATAAATAAAATAAAATGTTCCATACTCCTTGTCTGCAAATATAGGTTGCCAATCTTTAATTCCTAAATCATTTTGTTTTTCAATATCAATGCATTGAGCAATTTTTTTATTAAGTCTTACCGTGTATTTCAAATTTTCATGCATAATTCAAAGTTTATTGGTTATTTGCTAAAAGTACATTTTAAAGAAATCTATTAAAATCCCCATTAACAGGTAATTTTAATTTATCTATAAAACCCAAAATCTTCCTTAAAATAACCAATTTCAACCACTTAAAATATAAACAATAGAAAAAACATAAAAAATCCTAGTTGTATTTCTTTAATAAAACCACAACTAACAACTTATACCCCCTTATTTTTATTTAACTTAAAACACAACAGATTAACGCCTATTTACTTCTCCTATTCCCTTTTAACACACTATATTATTGTTATTTAGTAAAAAACATATATTGTTTAGTTAAACGATTGAACAAAATTAAATTTATACATTTTAAAAAACAGTTTTAGAAAATAGAATGACAACAGCAGAAGAGATTGTAAATAGTTGTCTTTTTATCATTTCAGATAAGTAAAGTCATACCACAGTGCAACACCTATTTTGTGATGGTGGTTATGTACATTTAGACAGGTAGTTAAGTTAGGAATTAGATGTATAATAACTCTTATACATCTAATTCCTAACTTAACTATTTCTATTTATTCTTTTAAAATTAAATGGTTTGGAAAATCTTTAACATCTTCACAGCAAATCTGTTCCATCACTTGCTGCAATTGGGTTTTTAAAAGAGCTATGGTATGGCTCCCTCCTTTTTTTCCTAAAGCGGATACCCCATACATAAAAGAACGTCCCAAAAAAGTAAACTCTGCTCCACTAGACATTGTTCTTGCAATATCTGGTCCAGATCGAAGTCCGCTATCCATCATCACTTTTATTTGACTTCCGTATGTTTTGGCTATTCGTGTTAATGGTTTTATAGTTGACTCTCCAGCATCTAATTGTCTTCCTCCATGGTTAGAAACAATAATTCCGTCTAAGCCTAATTTAATTGCTTTTTCAGCATCTGCCTCATTCGCCACTCCTTTTAGAACAATTTTCCCTTTCCACATATCACGGATTGGTGCAATTTTCTCTTCGTTTAATCGTCCAGAAAAAGTTTCATCCATAAACTTACCCAACTGTTTTAAATCTAAATTCTTGGGCATATATGGTTTTAAAGTCTCAAAACTTGGTTGTCCGTGCATTAAAGTTTGCATAGCCCAATTCGGCTTTCCTAAAACTTGAAGTATATTTTTAACAGACATACTTGGAGGCATTGCTAAACCATTACGAATATCTCTAGGACGAAATCCAAACGTAGGCACATCACAAAGAATCACTAAAACAGGACATTCTGCCTCCGCCGCTCTTTTAATTAAATCGTCTCTCAATTCATTCTTTGCAGGATGGTACAATTGAAACCATGCTTTACCTTCTGTTATCTCAGCAATTCTTTCTATACTACTTGTAGACACCGTACTCAGTACAAAAGGGACGTTATGATCAAAAGCTGCTTTAGCTAATATTTCGGGAGAATTAGGCCACATTAATCCTTGCAACCCTACTGGCGCAATTCCGAATGGAGCATCATAGGTATGACCAAAGAGTTCAGTTTTCATTGAAGAACCAACGTGCTTACTTAAATAGTAAGGCAGTAGTTCCACATCTCTTATTTCTTTGGTATTCTTATGTAAATTAACATCTTCATTACAACCGCCATCCAGATATTCAAAAGCAAAATTTGGAATGTTTTTTTTTGCCTTTGCTCTTAAATCTTCAATTGAAGGGTACTTAGAATTGAACTCTTTCTTCATTATTATTTTTACTCTTTTCTATTTTAGTTTTTCTTGTACTTATACCTATTCGAAAACCTAACTGAAATTTATTCTACCACTAAACTGTGCTTCGCGTAATTATAGCCAAGTATATCAAATCTTTTTACCAGATGCTGTAAACGTTTATGAAAATTGTTCCAGTCTCTAGATTCTTTTGAGGACCAAACAACTTCTGACAAGGCCGTCATTCTAGGCAATACTTTGTATTCTACGCGTTCCCAAGTAGGCATATACTCCGTCCAGACATTTCCTTGAGCACCTAAAATATATGTAGCTTCTTCAGCAGTTAAAGATTCTGGTGTTGGTTCATAGGAATACACCTTTTCTACAGATGTATGTCTTTTACTACCAGTTAAAGCTTCTTTCTTTTGTGCCTCTCCCCCAACTTGGTAATAATCAAAATAACAATGTGTTCCAGGGGTCATAATTACCGAATGGTGTTGTTTTGCAGCAGCTATTCCACCTTCAATTCCTCTCCATGACATTACTGTTGCATTAGGCGCTAATCCGCCTTCCAATATTTCATCCCAGCCTATAATACTCCGTCCTTTTGCATTTAAAAACTTTTCTATACGTTGTATAAAATAACTCTGCAATTCATGCTCATCTTTTAAGCCCTCCCTTTTCATTACTTCTTGCGCATATGGGTTTTCTTCCCATTCTTTCTTCAAGGCTTCGTCTCCTCCAATATGAATAAATTTACTTGGAAAAAGATCCATTACCTCTGTAAGAATATCTTCTAGAAAACCAAAAGTTTCCTCAGTGGGCGCATATATTTCTGTGAAAATCCCCCATCGTTTGGCAACCTCATACGGTCCTTTTGTATTTCCAAATTGTGGATAAGCAGCCAAAGCTGCAGAAGAATGCCCAGGTAATTCTATTTCTGGAATAACCGTAATATGCCTTTTGGTTGCATACGCTACAACCTCCTTAACCTCTTCTTGCGTATAAAACCCTCCGTATGGAATAGTATCGTAGGTATAAGGTGCATTTCTGGTTCCTGCTAAACCAATGGCAGTTCCTTTTCTAAAAGCACCAATTTCTGTTAGCTTAGGGTATTTTTTAATTTCGATTCGCCACCCCTGATCTTCCGTTAAATGCCAATGAAACGTATTCATTTTATGCATCGCAATTAGATCTATATACTTTTTTACTTCTGTAACACCAAAAAAATGACGCCCTACATCCAAATGCATTCCTCTATAGACATACCTTGGACTATCTGTTATTTCGACTGCCGGAACAGTTACTTCTGCAATAGTCGAATTACCCGCTTCAATTGATGCCGGTAATAACTGCCGTAAGCTTTGTATTCCATAAAAAATACCTGTAGCGGTTTTTCCAGAAATTACAATAGACTCATACGTGATAGAAAGAGTATATCCTTCTTTATTTTGAATTGCATCATCCAATTTCAAAGTTATATTTCCATCAGTTTTTCCAGTAGGAACAATTCTAACAGAAGTTTCTAAAACGGTATTTAGCATTTTAGACAAATAAGTTGCTTCACTCATTAAGCCTGAGTCACTAACAATTTTAACATCAGAATTAACTAAAAATCGACCATTATTAAAAACCAACTTTTCAGGTTTAGGAATAATCTGATAATCATCTTCTGAATTTACTATTCCCTCATATTCATTAGAACAGGATAGCACTAAAAAACAACTTATTGTAAAAAGAATGTTTCTCATTTAATTATATATTTAAGTTATACTAAAAAAATTATTGACACTTTTTATTTACATTAATTCTGGATACAATTCCTAATTTTACAGTTCATAAATCTTATCCATCAAAAGCCATTTTTCTCCAGGCTTTGCAATAGGAAGTGCTTCTTGGTATTTCCACATTAATTCTTCCCATTCTTGAACTTTAGGATTGGCGGCATCCATTTCAGATTTTCTGTCAAAAGAAAAGGTGTTGTTCGCTTCTAAAATCATAAACATTCTAGCTCCTAATAAATAGATTTCCAATTTTTCTATTCCCGCAGAAGTAATACTTGCCGTAATTTCTGGCCATATCTTCTCATGATACTTTTTATATTCTGTAATTAATTTCTCGTCATCTTTCAAATCGAGAGTAAAAACATGTCTTTGCATACCAACTAGATTAAGAGCTTTTTTTACACTTTGGATTCATACTTCTTCAATACTAAAAAACCGTAAAAGGCTATGTAGACAAAACAAAATAATGGTAAAATAAAAGAGAAATTTACCTCAGCTACTCCGGCTATAAGAGTATCACTCACTCCAGACCCTCCCACATCAATAATCAAAGCTTGTAGCATAGGCATTAGCGCACCACCAACAATTGCCATTACTAATCCTGCTGAACCTACTTTTGCTTGTTCTTCTGTTAAATCTCCCAAGGCAATACCATAAATAGTAGGAAACATTAAAGACATAAAGAAAGATATTCCAACCAAACAATACAATCCTAATAAACCAGGAGCCCAAATAGTTCCAAGAACACAAACCATTGCTAATAAAGCAAAGTACATTAATAATTTTCCTGAACTAAAATATCGTAATAATGCTGTTCCAACAAAACGCCCAACAGCGAATAAAATAAAGGCTAAAAACTGGTATGCAAAAACATCTATTTTCTCATAACCAACAACATCTACGTTTGCCAAATCAATTCCTTCTGCATATTGATAGATATAAGTCCAAGTCATTATTTGTCCTCCAACATAAAATATCTGTGCTAATACCCCTAATGCATATTTTAAATTACAAAATAATTTACCAAAAGTTTCTGCTAAACCAGGCATTGGCCCTTCGTCTTTAGACTGTGGCATTTTACTAACAACAAATAGTACAAATACAGCCATAATTACCAATCCTAAAACAACATAAGGATCCCGAATAACCGCCAAATCTGCCACTCTAATTAGTGCTTTTTTCGCTTCATCTAAAGCGCCAAAATCGGTAATATCATCGGATTGTAAATTATCGTACACAAAATACTTAGCAACTAGAAGTCCAACTAAAAGTCCTATCGGGTTTATAGACTGCGCCAAATTTAACCGTTGGGTTGCTGTTTCTTTTGCTCCCATGGCTAACATATATGGATTTGCCGCTGTTTCTAAAAACGCCAGTCCAAAAGTTAATATATACAGACCTAAACAGAAAAACCAAAATTGCTCTGTTATTGCAGCAGGGTAGAATAATATAGCGCCAATAGAGTATAATGCTAATCCAATAAGAATTCCAACTTTATAAGAAAACTTGCGCATAAATAATGCTGCAGGTATAGCCATACAGAAATAACCACCGTAAAAAGCCATTTGTACCCAAGAAGCCTCTGTATTAGTCAATTCTAATACTTTCTTAAAAGCATTTACCATTGGATCTGTTACCGCATTTGCAAAGCCCCATAATGCAAATAAGGAGGTTACTAAAATAAATGGAACAAGTACCTTTTTATCTACAACAGGAATTTTTAAATTTTCTTTCATAATTATATTTAATTAGTTGGTATTTAATTTTCTAGTATATCAATTTAACGACCTTAACTAGTAGGAAATAATTTTTTCGACCAATGTCACAAAGATCTATCTAAATGTGTGTATCCTCCATCTACAAAAAGTAATTGCCCTGTAGTATGACTAGAGCATTCTGAAAGTAAAAATGCAACTGTATTTGCAATCTCTTCTGCTGTTGTCATCCTATTTTCTAGAGGAATATTTTTAGTGATTTCTGTCAGTTTTTCTTCAGGGTTTTCAAATGTTTTAATCCATCTATCGTATAGTGGAGTGTAACATTCTGCCACAATAACTGCATTTACGCGAACACTGTATGGTAATAGTTCTACAGCCCATTCTCTGGTTAGTGCATTTCTGCCTCCATTGGCGGCGGCATACCCAGATGTTCCTCCTTGTCCAGTTACAGACGTTTTAGAACCTATATTTACAATACTTCCTTTGCTCTTTTTTAATTCGGGCAAAGCATGGTGTGCCATAAGATAGTAATGCACCAAATTTTTATGAATGGAACTAATAAAGTCTTCATAACTTCCATTTTCTAGACCAACGCCATCATTAACTCCCGCATTATTCACTAAACCATCTATTTGACCATGCTCTTTTATAATTTGAGCAATTGCATTTTTACAGTCATCAGGCTTTGTTAACTCTGCAAAAGCAAAACCAACTTTACCTCCAAGTGCTTCAAGTTCTTTTATTGCTATCTCAATAGTTGGTTTATTTCTTCCAATAATTATAGGAATAGCCCCCTCTTCAACCAATACTTTACATATTCCAAGTCCAATTCCTTTAGAACCACCAGTAACAATAATGACCTTATCTTTTAATCTTAAATCCATTACACAAATATTATATATTGCCAGGTATACAACAGACCAATTATGCTTTAGTCTTTTATATTTCCTTTTTCATCCGTTATAATTTATTGCTCCTACCTTATGGAAGCCTCATTTTTATTTTTCTCGTTTTAACGTATTACGTACCAAGTATATCCTTTTGGTGGAATATTCACATTGATTTCCATTTCATACTTTGAATTCAAACGTAGCTCCTCCAATTGATTATTTTTTTCCGATATCGCTACCAAATTCGTTTTCCCCGTATAATACATTGGAACCGTTATTTTTTCTTGGATAGCTTTAGCGGTTGGATTAAAAAGCATTAAAAATCCTTTCTCTTCTAACTCTGGGTTTACGTGTATAAATCCGTCCCAAGACCTTCCACTAGGTCTTCTTAAATGAATTATATCGGAGTTCAAAATATCTCTATATCTCTTATAATGGTTTATTTGCCTAACAACCAATCTTTTAGTAGTTTCATCATCAAACAACCTTGGGCCTCTATAACATGCCTGTACGCCAGAACCATAGTTTTGAACCATATGTGCCTCATAAGCATCCAAATGATCTTTCAATGGTTCTAAAGTTGCCGCTTCTCCTCCCCCATGATATTCCGTTAAAGGCACAAAAGTCCATGCCATAGAAGGTGCTTTTTCCCAAGTACCATCATAAATATTCTGTCGTCCTAAAAGAATCTGTTGGTCTCTGGTCAATGACCAATTTACCTCTCTATACCCTATACCACATTTATTAGACCCTTGTAAAAAGTAAAAATCTGGTGCGTTTAAATAAATATCTTTTTCTTTGAGCCAATGGTAAAATTGTTTAGTCATGTTCCATTGCACCCATTGAGAATCTTCGTATCCTTTATGATACTTATGGGTTATAGAAGCACAATAATCACCAGGATAAGGTCCGTCGTGCTCTAAAAGATCAAAATCTGTCTTATCTAAAAAATATTTAATATTTTTCAAATATTGATATCCCCATTCACTTGCCATACAAGGTGCATTTCCAAATTTAGCTCCTCCGGGCTTCCCTGTTTCTTTATCTATAACATCATAAGCATCGCTAATTCTTCTACTGGAGAAAAGCGAGTATCCGCCAATTTCAATTCCTTGACTATGGGCATAATCCGCCAATTTTTTAAATTTCGAGATATTTATTCTTGTAGTATCTTCCATATTAAGTCCACTACCAAAACTAAGAATAACCATTTCATAACCAGTAGCTTTACATTGATCTATTGCGGTTTTAACCTCATCTGACTCTGTAGTGGTTAGGTGCATAAAAATAGGGTTCTCTGTAGTCCATGGTGCTAATAAACGGTACATTTTACGTAGACTAAGTGAATTTCGCTCCCGTTCTGTTCCGTCCAAAAGCAGTTCATAGGTAATAAAACTCTCAAAACGAGAATTCACTTGCAATAATGCATTCGGTCCAACTGGAGGTTTACTGATTAATAAACAGGGCGTTTCTAACTTCCAATTGACTTGCGAGGTATATTCAGAATCCGTTTCCCAAAATACGGTTGTATTTGATTCTCCTGCTGTAAAGCCACCAAAAACATAATCACTTTCCACATGAATATTAGGACGTTTCCACCGGTCAGGAGTCTCTACTGGGTTTTCTACCTCGGGAAAAGCTAAAATTTCACTACTAAAATTGGTGATTAGAATTGATGAATCTCCATTATTCTGAATCGTTATCCATTTTGAAATCAACGGTATTCCATCATATATTCCATAGTGTACGTTTACGATAATCCCTTTTAGTTCTCTAGATTTATGTTTAAACTGAAGTATTAATTCTTTTCCACCTGGAGCGTTCATTTTTGACGTATGGTATCGTTTATTCCGATGCCACTTAATCCTTGGCTCCAATGACTTTATACTATGCCCTTTGTATTGAAAAGCATTGGGATCTGTTGCTAGATTTTCAATCCATTCATTTAAGAAATAACCATGTTCTTTCAATCCATGTAAGCCTCCAATCGCATACGTTCTCCCATTAAAAGTAACTTCTGCTTCTGGTTTGATACTTCTTAACATTGTTTCTCCGGTGACACTATTTTTAAACTCAACAGTGGCAGCATTTGGAGAAATTCTAATCTTGCGATATACAAGACCATTGCTCAAAATAATATCTTTATTTTCTTCAGAAATAGCAGCAGTATACCCAGTATTATCAATAATCCAATCTCTGGATTCGGTTACTTTATGGGTTTTATTACATCCAAGTACAAAAATAACAAATGGCAAAACAATGCATAGTATTCTTTTCATTCTTATAATTCTTTGATTATAGTACCTCTATTGGCATGGGAACTTGTATTCCTGTTTCTTTATAAGTTGGCATTTGCGCATCCACATTGAATAAATAATCCGATAGAATAATTGCCATTTCTTTTGCTTTATCTGTATTAGATTCTAACAAATTATTTGCTTCTCCAATATCCTCTTTCAAATTAAACAGTTCCATTCGTTGGTCTACATGATAATAAATAAACTTCCAATCTCCCCTTCTTACTGCACTAGAGGCTCCAATTCCTGGACCAGATGGTCCCCACTCGTTAGGGTAATGCCAAAACAAAGAACGTTCCCCTTCAATAGGTTCTTCTTTCAAGAGAGGCATGAAACTAATCCCGTCTATTTTTTGAACGATCTCTGGTGAATGAATACCAGCCATTTCCAATATAGTTGGATAAAAATCTTCTATAATTAAATAGTCATTGGATACAGTATTCTCCTTTACTTTTCCAGGCCATTTTACAATCATTGGCTCTCTAATTCCACCTTCATGAGCAGACCCTTTTCCGCTTGAAAGAGGCTTGTTATGTGTATGTTTTTCACCACCACGAGCAACTGCGCTAAGACCTCCATTATCAGACATAAAAAGAATAATGGTATTATCGTCTATATCTTTTTCTTCTAAATAATTCATTAAATCACCTAAACTCTTATCCATACCTTCTACCAATGCTGCATATTTAGCTTCTACTGGTTCTAATCCTTGATCTAAATACTTTTGTAAAAACCGATCGTCTCCCATTATCGGCGTATGAACCGCATAATGAGCCATATATAAAAAGAAAGGTTTTTTAGCAGTAATCGCTACATCCATTGCCTTTATAGCCTCTAATGTCAATGCCTCGGATAAAAAGATGTCTTTCCCATAGTATTGCTCCAAACCAGGAACAGCCCAAGTTTCTCCTCCCTTTTTTCCATTTCCAAAATTATCTTTTCCTAAATAGCTTCCTGGTGCACCCGCTGCATGTCCCGCTACATTTACATCAAAACCAAGGTTTAAAGGATCCGCCCCCGGTGTACCAATTGCTCCTAAATGCGATTTTCCAACATGAATATTAAAGTAACCTGCTTGTTTTAAAACAGAAGGCAAAGTAGTTGCGTGTACTGCAAATTTTGTAAATTCATTTTGACTAATTCCATTTACATTCCAATGTGGAAATGAAAGTGTAGGATGGTTTTTTTCCATTGGTTGCATACTATCTTTTACCAACGTCCAATTTGTAACCCTATGTCTTGCTGCATTCATTCCTGTCATAAAACTTACCCTTGTAGGAGAACAAACTGCAGTAGCGTAAGCCTGTGTAAATTTCATTCCCTCAGCCGTCAAACGCTCCATATTTGGTGTTTTATACAACTTGTTATATGGCGTTATTTTATCCCAAAAAGGAACAGAAGTATCTTGCCAACCCATATCATCTACCATAAAAACAATAATATTGGGGGGTATTATTTCTTCTTTTTTATTATTACAGGCTCCCAAAAGGAATCCCAAGAATAAAACAACAATAAGTTTGCTATTCTTCATTTTCATATAACTTTTGTTTTAAATACTATAACTGGTTGGTTTCTCTTATTTTATTAACTCCAAATTCACATCAAACCATACCTTTTTATAAGCCGGAATTTCAACAGTTACAGTTTTCTCTCCATATTTTATTTTACGCGACTGGACTTTCTGTGACAAAACACCTAATCTAATCAATTTTCCTTCTTTCCATTCCATATCGAGTTCAATATTTCCTCTAGCTATTAATCCTGTAATTTTTCCTGTATTCCAATTTTCAGGAAGTGTAGGAAGAATTCTAATAAAATCCTCATGTGATTGCATCAATAGTTCAGCAATACCTGCAGTAAATCCGAAATTTCCATCAATTTGAAAAGGCGGATGCATATCAAACATATTATCTGCTAAAGAAATTCCCATAAATTTTGAAATATTCTCTTCTGCAGATTTTTCATCAAACAAGCGTGCATTAAGATTTATCATCCATACGCGACTCCAACCTGTTCCGGCACCTCCATATTGCAATCGATGCGCTATCGTTTTTTTTGCTGCTTCAAAAGCTTTTGTATTGCTTTCTACAATTTCATCTCCTGGGTGCAATGCATACAAATGTGACATATGTCTATGCCCTTTCTCATGCTCCTCATAAGGCTCATTCCATTCCAAAATTCTTCCATCATCTCCAATTACAATTCCTGAATGTAATTTTTCTCTTTTAAGACGAACTTCTTTTACAAAATCATCGGTATAGCCCAATACATTTGCCGCTTCCAAAACATTATCAAAAAGTTCTGCTATAATCTGATGCCCCATGGCACTTCCAAAAGATACCGCAGCAGGTTTCCCATCACTCGATAAAAAAGAATTCTCTGGTGATGTTTCTGGAGAGGAAACCCAAGTACCAGTTTTCTCATCTTTTACCAACCAATCTAAATAAAACTCTGCAAAAGATTTCATTGCTGGGTACGCTCTATTTTTTAAAAAACCTTTGTCTTGCGTGTACCTATAATGTTCCCAATAATGTTGTGCAGACCAGCCACCACCATGTATCCAAGAACCCCAATAAGGTTGTTCTGCACGCATCCAAGGCGTTGCCCAAAGATCTGTAGTATGGTGTAAAACAGCACCTCTATTTATTCCATATTGCTCTTTTGCCGTTCTTTTCCCTCTTTCAATTGCCCTATCTAATAAATCGAAAAATGGCTCATGTAATTCACTTAAATTAGTAACCTCAGCAGGCCAATAGTTCATCTGTAAATTAATATTAAGATGGTAATCTGCATTCCAAGGCGCTTCAATATGCTCATTCCATAAGCCTTGCAAATTGGCTGGATTTGTTCCTTGCCTGGATGTTGAAATAAGTAAATACCTTCCAAATTGAAATAGTTTCGCTGCTAAATCTGGATCATCATTTCCTTCCCTAACTTTCTGTAATCGTTTATCTGTAGGAATTGAATCTAATTCTTGTCCTCCTAAATTAAAATCGACCCGTTTGTATAATTTCTGATAATCTTTACTATGTCTGTCTAATAGGGATTGAAATGATTCCTCCTCTAAAGCCGTTAAAGTCTCCTCATTTTTCTTCTGATAGTCTTCTTGATAAAAGGACGTATTACCTACAATAAATATAGTCGCGTTTTTTACTTCTTTTAAAATTAGTGACCCCTTTTCTGCTTTTACAGTTCCCGAAGTATTCGTAACCTTTAATCTTGTTTCGAATTTTACCCCATTAGCAATAGGAAATGGTTTAGAAAACTTAACACCTCCATATTGGGTAACCATACCTAACATACTAATTTCTTTTTCTGAAGGGTTAGATATGGTGACTGTTTTATGTCCCCTATCTAGTGGTCTGCTTAATTTCAGATTAAAATTCATTCCTTCTTCTGCGGTCGTAGATAGTTCGATAACCAGAACATCATCTACTGCAGATGTAAATACTTTTTCGGAATACTTATTTCCGTTTGAAGTGTACTTAACCGTCACCAAAGCATCGTCTAAACTTAAAGATCTGGTATAATTTTCTACATTCTTTTTATCTTGAAAATCAATAAACAAATCGCCCATTGTTTGATGCGACCTAACAACGCTTTTATAAGAAAATCGTTCTACAATTAGCTTATCTGCTTTATGGTGTTCGCCTTCTTCTAAAAGCTGGCGTATTTCTGCTAAATCTTCTTGTGTACCTTTTGCATCTCCCCAATCTGGACCACCAGACCACATAGAATCTTCATTTAACTGAATGCGTTCATAATTTGGATCCCCAAAAACCATTGCTCCTAGTCTACCATTCCCAACAGGCATGGCCTCCATCCATTTTACCGCTGGTTGTGCATACCAGAATGCATGTGCTGTTTCACTTTTCTTTTCTGTTTCTTTTATACAAGAAAAATTAAAACAACTTAGAACTAAAACAAATAATACGGCTCCTCTTTTATTTTTTAAAAACATTTCTCTCTTTTATTTATTCCTTTAAATTATAAAATTCTACTGCATTGCCACCCATAACAAGCGCTTTGTCCTCTATTGAGAACTTAGAAATAAACGTTTCTAAAACATTTCTTTGTGCTTCATAAGACCCGGCTAATAAACATACTGGCCAATCCGATCCATACAGTACTCTTTTAATGCCAAAAGCAGAAAAAACTACTTCCAAATACGGTTTAATGTCTAAGTAATTCCATTTTTTCCAATTGGCTTCCGTAATCATACCAGATATTTTACAATACACATTGGGGAATTTTGCTAATGCAGTCATTTGTTCAGACCATACTTCTATCTCCCTCTCCTTTATTTTGGGTTTGGCTATATGGTCAATTACAAAAGTTTGCCTAGGAAATTGAGCAACCAATTTTAATACCGATTCTAACTGATTTTCGAAAACTAAAATATCATAGGTTAGGTTGTATTGCCTCAACTTAGATATGCCATGAAGAAAATCTTTGCGCAGCATAAATTCATCTTCTTCTCCTTGTAAAACATACCTAACTCCTTTGAATACTATATTCTGAGCATAATACGCTAATCGTTCTTCTACATTAGCATCACACAAATCTACCCAACCAACAACTCCCTTTATAAAAGAATTCTCCTTTGCTAAAGTTAATAGAAATTCTGTTTCCTCCTCCGATTGATCCGCTTGTACAGCAATGCAGCCGTCTATCCCATTCGTATCCAAAATTGGTTTTAAATCCTGCGGATAGAAATCCTTTCGAATTACCCGCATGGTTTCGTCTATCCAACTATCCCTAACTGGGCTATATTTCCAAAAATGTTGGTGGCTATCTATTGTCATTTTACAACTCTTCTCCTTCTATTTTTAATACCCAAGCAATAGAATTTTCATTCCATAAACTCAAGGTTTCTTTATGCATTTTTATTCGTATTCCTTTCCCTTCTAGATACTCCCATTCTAATTCTCTTTCTTGCCCTAACACATATATTTTAGAATCTACTTTAGGTTTTATATTTTTTAAAATAAACGAAGCTTCTGGCTTACTAAAAAGAGTTGCATAATAAATAGACCTCCCTTTTTTCTTTGTAAATCGGATGAATTCTCCTTGTTTATAATTCGTGTTTAATTTTTCTGTCTCATAAATAACGGCTCCATTTATGGCCAACCAATCTCCCATTTCAGCTAATCTCCCCACTGTTGGAGCAGGAATTTCTCCTTCTGGTGTTGGACCAACATTAAGCAAATAATTACCCCCTTTTGCTGCTATATCAACAAGGTTGTGTAGAAGTTCTTCTGTAGACTTCCAATTATGGTCCTTCTTTTTAAATCCCCATGTGTCATTTAATGTCATGCAAGATTCCCAATCTAATGCAGATGCGGATTCTAAGATCTCCTGTTCTGGAGTTCCAAAATCACCTACAAAACTGTCATCCTTATTCATTCCCTGCATTCCCTGGCGTCCTTTATCAACCCTATTATTTATAATTATACTAGGTTTTAAAGAGCGTAGGTATTGGTACAATTCTAATCCTTGTTCATGGGTGTATTCACTAGTCCATTCTCCATCAAACCATATAATTTCTGGATCATAATTTTCTACAAGTTCTTTTAATTGTGGCTTTAAGTAGTTTTCGTAGTACTTCGCAAATCGTTTTGTATTATCTGATTTTTTTACGGTATCATTTGACTTATACCGATCCGACTGCGCATCTGGATGGTGCCAATCTAATATGGAGTAATACAATCCAAATTTGATTCCCTCTTTTTTACAAGCTTCAGAAAGTGCCTTTAAAATATCTTTTCCATAAGTTGAAAAATCTACCGTATTATAATCGGACACTTCAGAATCCCACAGTGCAAAACCATCATGATGTTTGGATGTTATTACCATATATTTCATACCTGCATCTTTGGCTATTTTCGCCCATGTTTCTGCTTCGTATTTAATAGGATTAAATTCCTTTGCAAATTTCTCATATTCCTCTACAGGAATACTGGCATAGTGCATAATCCATTCTCCAATTCCTTTTATTTCTTTCCCTTTATAAATACCTCCTGGAACAGAATAAGCACCCCAATGAATAAACATACCAAAACGAGCATCTCTCCACCATTTCATCCTTTCGTTAAAATCCTCTTTAGATTCTTTTAAGTAATCTATTTCTACAACTTCCTTTTCTTTCGTATTTTCTTTACAAGAGAAAACCAAAAACATTACCAGAACAGCCCCTAAAAAAATACTTAAAATCTTATTGGTCTTTTGCTTTTCCATATATCTATTTATTACTTTTTATTTTTTCAATTTCGGTTCGAATATGCTTTGCCCACACTTCATAACCATCTGGTATTAAATGTATGCCATCCTCAGAATAGTAAGTGTTGTCTAAGTTTCCTTTTTCATCTGTAAAATCATCTAGCATATTGTAATAATACACTCCTTCTTTAGCTCCTAAATGAGACACTAATTCGTGCACTTTATTATATGTAGATCTTGCATCGGAGTCCTTATCTATACCAACTGGCAATGGTCCATAAAACAAAAGGATTGTATTGGGCAATTTCTTTTGTATTGTTTCTATATTCAAAATAATACCTTCCGCTATTTCCTCTGCAGAATCTTCCCAAAAATTATTAACGCCAATTGCAAGGGTTGCAAAATCTGGATTACCATCATTATAATGTCCATTTTTCACTCGCCATAAAATATGCTGTGTTCGATCTCCTGATATGCCGGCATTAATCCATTTTAAATTTTCAAAATGTGCATTTTCGGCTTCATTTCCTGGCTTATACGTTGTAAGGGTTCTGGTACCGCCAAAACCCTGAGTGATAGAATTTCCAAGTAACAAAAGATCTATTTTTCCAGAATTTGCACAAAGTGAATCTATATCCTGCATTTGATACCACCAACCTTTCCCTTCTACCCAACCAGCACCAGAACGGTATTCTGCCCCTGGAGCAATAATTGCTGCAAAATTAGTTTTGAGTGCGGTGGCTCTTAAAATAAAATCGACAATAGGAGTTGGATTCTCTAGACTATGTGGATGATGCCCAATATTCTCTTTGTAAATCACACTAATATCACCTCCGTTATTTTTTATTTCTTGCTCAAAAAGTTTCGTGTTTTCATCTATTGGAACTACATTATCTGCCTCTCCACAAACATGTAGCATAGGAAATCCTGCAGCTGCTATTTCTTTAATTTTATGAATTGGGTTATCGGAAAACCTAACAATTGCAGCATACGAATCTAAATTATATATCTTTTTGAATGCTTCCCAATCGGTTAAACTTTTTTTGCTTTTTCCAAATCCTCCCGGCCAACTAGTCCCATCAAGAACAGGAGCATCTGCATAAACACAAGCTACTTTCTCTGGATTTTCTACTGCCCAATTGTAAAGAATAAGACCACCTCTACTCATTCCTTCTAAGACCACTTTTTTAGACATTCCTATTCGGGTCATAAACGCATACAGAGTATTCCATCTTTCTAGCCCTTCATTTCCTCCAAAAAGATTTGCAACATCTATATAAGCAATATGAAAACCTCTTTCTAATAAAGCAATATCCGTTTGTGGTTGATGTCCCCAAAACCGAGCTCGTAAAACCCAAGGACTTCCTGCAACTTCTCTTCTTGGTTTAACTAATTTACACCCCCAAGAATTCAATTTAAAATTAATTAACTCATACCCATGAAAATTCTCTTTGGAAAGAAGCTCCATCGATTCTTTTTCCACAAAATTTGCAACTACATTTTTTATATGCTTTACATTCTCATATAATCTTTTGGCAATTATTGTTGCCCCTAAAGAAGAAGGGTGAATTGCATCAGGAAACATATCCGGTTTATCTATGAGTAATTGGTATAGATCCAACACCTCTGTCTCCGTATTGTAGGCTACATTTTGAAGTTTTGGGATTATTTCATTTTTAATAACAGGATTCCAAATAGCAGTTGATTCTTTAGAAAAAGAAGGAACAGGTAAAAGTAAGACCACTCTAACCTTACTGTTTTTCTCTCTGAAATTTGCAATAAGCTCTTCGCAATTTGCTTCCAGTTCCTTTAAATAAACTCTATTTTGAGCTTTGCTATCGTTCGTTCCTAGTTTTATATAAACAATATCTGGTTGAAACTCCAGAGCATTCTTATACTCTTGTGTTTCCCAATACGGAAAATCTCCTTTCTTTAAAAGAGTTCTACCGCTAACACCAAAATTTTGAACATCGTACCAAGCACCTAGTAATTCTTGTAATTGAGCAGGGTATGCATTTTTATTTCTATTTGCAATACCAGATCCATAGGTGATACTATTGCCAATACATGCAACTTTAATAACACTACCTACAGCCATTTTCTCAGAGGAATCCTTCCGCATTTCAGATGAAACTTTTTTACATGAAATAACGCAAAACAAACAGCTTGCAATAAGCATCATTTTATGTGTCATTTTTTTCATCCTTATGTTTAATGTTTATCTAAATTCTCGGTCTTTACAGACATGATTTATTCCTTCTTACTATTTTAGCATCACATTATTTAGAGTCAATTTCAACCTTTGCATTACAAAAACACTTACTTCTTCAAAAGTCTTAACTATATGCTTTGCATTCCTGCTTAGACATTCCTAATCCTTCTATTCCCAATTCTACCACATCTCCTGGTTTTAAATAGCGTTGTGGGTCTAAGCCTAAACCAACCCCGAACGGTGTTCCCGTAGATATGATATCCCCAGGTAATAAAGTCATAAACTGACTGATATAACTTACTACTTGCTGAATGTTAAACACAAAATCCGACGTGCTGCTGTCTTGCATTTTTTCTCCGTTCAGTTTAAGCCATAAATTTAAATTATTAGGGTCTTCAATCTCGTCTACCGTAGCGATAAACGGGCCTAAGGGTGCAAATGTATCACAGCTCTTTCCTTTTACCCATTGTCCTTCTTTCTCTAATTGGTAGGCTCTTTCGCTATAATCATTATGCAATACATAACCGGCAACATGATCCAACGCATTTTCTTCTGAAACATAACTTGCCTTTTTACCGATAACCACTGCAAGTTCTACTTCCCAATCGGTCTTTTCACTTCCCTTTGGAATTATTAAATCGTCATTAGGGCCAACAATAGCAGAGGTTGCCTTAAAAAACAATACTGGTTCTGAAGGTATTGCCATACCACTTTCTGCTGCGTGTTTTGCATAATTAAGTCCAACACATACAATTTTAGAAGGTCTACACAAAGGCGATCCTAAACGAACATTAGCATCTACTACAGGACAAGAATTCTGATTTTCCTTTAACCAACTTTCTAACTTAGAAATACCATCACCTCCAAAAAATGCTTCTGTATAATCCTGACCAAATGCACTTACATCTATTCTAGTTCCATTGGCCAATTGTACTCCTGGCTTTTCATTCCCTATTACTCCAAATCTTACTAACTTCATTCCAATTATTTTATATCCTATTTTTATTTTAACACTTTTGCATAATTAATCCCCAAAGCATCCCATCTGGTTTGTACTTTCTTTAAACTCAACTTAAAAAGTTCAAAATCTTTATTTTCTAAATTAGTCCATCCTACTTCGGCATATGCAGCTATTCTAGGAAATGTCTGGTATTCCACATCTTTATAAGTAGGAGTCCACTCGCTCCACATTTGGCAGCCTAATCCATAAATATTTTTGTGGTATTTCTTTTCAAGGCCTTTAGGTATTGGATTAAAGTCATATGCTTTTTTTAAGCTTATATTTTTATAATCGTAATCTAAATAGGTATTGCTATGTAATGAATTCACTATCCCGTATCCTTTTTTTGCGGCTTGGGTTGCTAAATCTAAATTTCCTTTCCAAAAATGAACAACAACATTTTTAGCTAAAGTAGTCTCCGCATCTTTATCGTTTTTCTTTTCTTCAAATCCATTATGAATATTTACACCCATGATTTCATTCCACCCCATCATTCTCCTTCCTTTTTGCTCAATGAAATTTGAAATATGATTCGTAAAAGCAATCTGCAAATCGGCAGGAGTCTTCAATCCCTTTTCTTTCATATATTCATGTACATGCTTGGAGTTTTCCCAAACCTTGTAGCCAACCTCATCGCCTCCAATATGAATTACTTTTGAAGGAAATAATTCAAACAATTCTGTCAAAACATCTTTAATAAATTGAATTACCTCAGGTTTGGTCACATCATAGTTGTCATAATGACGTCCAAATTTTACAGGAACATCAATAGCAACCCCGGCAGTTCCTAACCAAGTATAGGATGCTATAGCTGCACTAGAATGCCCCGGCATTTCAAACTCAGGAACAACCATAATATGTCTTTCAGTAGCATAAGCAACAATATCTTTAATCTGTTTTTGCGTATAAAAACCTTCATGTGGTTCGCTTGCTGTTTTACCACTTTTCCAGGTGCCAATTTCTGAATCTGTTCGTTTTGAACCAATTTCAGTTAGCTTAGGATATTTTTTAATTTCAATTCTCCATCCAGCATCATCAATTAAATGCCAGTGGAAAACATTCATTTTCAGCAAAGCCATTTCATCTAAAATTCTCTTTACAAATACCTCTCCATGAAAATAACGGGATTCATCTAACATATAAGCACGCCAATTAAAACGTGGCGAGTCTTTTATTCGTACAGAAGGAATTAACCATTGTTTTTTTTCTTCTGAACCTTCATTAGTCTCTAAACTTACTAACTGAAGTAAGGATTGCACTCCATAAAAATATCCTACTGCATGACTTGCTTTAATACTAATTTGCTCAGGTGTAACATATAACTGATACCCTTCTTTTTCTAAATTTTCTTCTTCTACAAATACTATGGATTTAGTCTTACCAGCTTTTATTATTTTTAATTCAAATCCTGTTTTTTCACTTATTGAATTCCTTAAATAATTTGCCGCAGCCTGTTGCTCTTCATTATTTACAGAAATTATTGAAGTAACACTAAGTTCAAATGATTCTTTTCCCAAATCCATTATTACTGGTCTTGGGAGAATCCCTACTTCAGAAAGTGAAAAAGTTTTATTTTTTTCTGAGCAACTCGCTGAAAACAACAATACGATTACTAATTGTAGAATATATTTTTTCATAAAATCATTTCATTTTCGATTTATTTTTTGTCTCTAATACTAAAGACTCTTTCTTCTGATTTCTAAATATCTTTAAAGATAATTTTCCTTTCCAGTTATTACCTTCATAAATATTCATCAAATCTGGAATTGTATTTATTTCTTTTTCCTCACCCCAAACAATGACATCCCCAACAAGTAATCCTGATTTTGCGATTACACTATTTTTACCAATTGCAGTAAGTAAAACCCCAGCTGTTTTACTTAAACCAGATGCAGAACGCTCCTCAAGCGTTTCAATGTTTTTAAATGTTCCACCTAATAAATTAATACTAAGTGATTTATTATTAGATTCTGTAATTGACCAAATTACAGGAATCTCAGGAGTTTTAGCAGTGGTTTTTAGGCTCGCTTTTTTAACTCCAAAATTATCCATTGGAAAATTAACAAAGCCAAGTTTTAAAGCAGGTGAGGTTTCTAAAACAGAATAATCGCCTTCTTCTGCATTGGTAAATTCAGGATTTCCATAAGTACTGTGCTCATCGGTCTCATTTTTACGTGCCTTGTCTAAAGCCTCTTGATTTGGAAATAAATTATAATCTATTTCTTTACCCCATCCCTGTAATCTAATGTCTTTATAATCCGTCATAACGATATTCTTACGAAAAACATCGCCACTTTTCTTAAACCACACATGTGGATGAAAACTGTTATTAATCAAAATATTGTTTTCAACTGTACGGTAAAATCCTTCTCGAAGTTTTATCCCTCCTTTTAAACAAACATTATTGTATATTTTATAATTGGAAGATCCATCATCCAAATCTATATCCCATCCATGATCACATCGAAACCGATTATTTCTAATAATTGTAGTATGAATAGCATCCCAATTAGGCATATCTGGATTATCTGTTGTTATCTTATCCAATTCGGTTCTATTTGGATGCCAAAAACGATCACGTCCCCAAGAATTGAAGGATCCATGATCTGAAGATTCTAAAACTGTATTAAACACATCATTGTATTCAATTATATGACCACCCCAAGTTCCTTCACTAACATTAATTCCCGAACGAGGTAAATCGTAAATACTATTGTTACTAACTGTGATATTCATAGCCATTGAAATTTGCACTCCTGCTATTTGCTTTTCTACTCTTCCAACTCTATAGATTAAATTATTATCTACCAAGCATTCATTAGGGTAATCATTATTTGCCGGACCTTTAACAGTATCTAGTTCTGATAAAGGAACAAATTCATCATATTGAAATGAAGGGGATCTAACGGCAGATGGATTCCCCACAAAACTAATAGCTGTTGCCCCACACTCATGAATATGGCTGCCTGTTAATTTAAATTTTCTATTGTAATTACTCACAAATATTACATTACCTCCAAGATTCACAAATTCACAGTCTGCAATAGTTACATTTTCAGAACCTTCTATAAATAGTGCTCCACCACGATACATGGTCCAATCACTTCTCAGCAAAGGCTCGTATTTTTCCATAAAAGTTCTTTGGGTATGCTCAAATTTTATTCCAGAGATTCCAATTTCTTTTACAGGGTCTTCCTCTGTTCCAACAATTTCAATCAAACTTTTTAACACAACAACTTCAACAACGGCATTCTCTAAATTTATACTTTTTGTTGGCCAATAGTAAAACAGGTTCGTTGATTTTTCCAGATACCATTCTCCAGGACTATCTAATTCTTCCAATACATTTTCTACCATTCTGTATTTCAAATGCATCTTGGAAGGTCTATTGTTTTGATGGCCACCAATAAATTCAGCGGTACCATCCTCATTCACCTTAGATATTTCAAAATGAAAATCGCCCCATTCACCACTATGCATAGCGTGTACAGTTGTTCCAACGGGATTTTTCCAAGATTTAATCCTCTCTAGATCTAAAGCGTCTTCAGCATGCCCTTGCCAATGCCCTCCTTCTTCATTATAATTCGGGTAACGGGCTAAAATTTGTTGTATATTATTAATAAATACTTGATCAAATATTACTCCTTCTTTGACTTTAGAAACCCAGATATTTTCATCATGTTTTTCCCAATTTAAATTCAAAATTTTTGATCCTTTAACAACTGTTTTATCAACTCCTTCTCCAGTAATAGTTGTACCGTTAAGTTCAGGTGTAATTTCCAATGGGGACGCTAACCGATATTCCCCTTCTAATAAATGAATTTCTACTTGAGTAGTTCCATTCTCTAGCTTAATCTTTTTGGCCTTTTCAATAGCTAATTGAATATTTTTAAACGGAGAATTAACTGTTCCAAGGTTATCAATTTTTCCATTTGGACTCACAAAAATCTGTTCTTTGGGACTGTTACATCCTAAAAAAAACAATACAATACCTATTAACAATATGGAAATTATTTCTGGATTTGATTTTTTCATTTGATTTCTCGTTTCCTATTCAAAAAAATCTATTTCTGCTATTGCCGCTGCTTTTTTCCCGCCAGCAATAACTTTAGAAGTTATCCTTGCATACCTACTTTGTATAGCTTCCTTAAAATATTTCTTTCTAGGGCTTGGGTCGTTTATCAAATTCCCAAATTCAAAATCGATTGTTTTTCCCCATTTAACAGCATCATCACTAAAAGAGATCGTCCCTTTTTCAATCATACCATCTACATTGTCCTTTGGTGGTGTATACCCAAAACCTTTTAGCGTATAGTTTTTTCCCAAATCTATAGTGATATAATGTGAACCGGCCTTAGCCTTAGACATCCAATAGGTATCCTTATTTGCGTCAAATGCAAACTTCTCTTTGTTGTCCTTTAAAAAACTATCTGCGCCAAATGGTCTCCATGTAGATTTTATAATTCCGAAAGTAACCTCAGCTACGGCACCTAACTCCTCTTTGTCAATAGCAACCGCTTTTACCTCTCCTGAAGGAATAAGGACACCAGTAGTGTATAATTTAGATTCTTTTGTTGGTGTACTTCCTTCCGCGGTATATCTAATTTGATATCCTGAATTTAAATTTTCAGTACTATCCTCTCCATGGGGTTTCCATCCAAAATCATGTTTTTTGGGTGCTATTTCCAAAATGCCCTCTAAGTTTCTTGAAATGGTAAGTTGTGGCGGTCGCGTATTATAATAATGTGCAGTAATATTTGAAATAGCAGGATAAAATCGCGATTCTAAAACTCGAATTCTGAATTTATTAGAAGTAACCTCCGAAAAACGAAGGATTCTTTTATAACCAACGTTAGTCGCTGTTACTATTTCTTTCCAAGCATTATCTACCCAAGCATCAACAGCATGTTTTTCTATCCGTTCGCTATGTGTAGTTATTGCCTCTTGAATCACAAAACGATTTATAGTAATTGGTTCATCCGTGCTAATGATTAATTCCTTTTTTTCCTTGCTTAACAATTCATAGCTCAACATATCATTGTCTAAAGCATTATTCGCTCCCTTAGTATCTTTAAACAAATTCTTTCCATAGGTTTCTTTAATTCGCTTACCTACTTCCTGTAATACAGAAACATCTGTGGCTGAAAAGGCACCTTCTCTATTCGGAGGAATATTTAAAAGAAACGTTGAATTTCCACCAACAGATCTTTCATAAATATCAAAAACATCATCTGCATTGCGTACTTTTTGATCGGTATCATCTCTATAAAACCAACCTTCACGTATAGATGTATTTGTTTCTGCTTGTTGGTAATGCAGGTATTTCCCTTCTAATAATTCTGTTCTACTTCCAATAGACTCCCCCATTAAATCTGGAAAACCACTCATTTCTTGGGGATCGTCTGAATAAGGAATAACATTCCATTCTGTGTCCCGAGTTTTTCCTGATTCATTTCCGCACCAACGAATATCTTGTTTCCCAAAGATTACAGCTTTTGGAGCCAATACACTTATAAGTTCTTTCCACGCTAAGTAATTATAAGTCTGTCCTCCTTTTCTTTTGGGGTGCGCGCCATCAAACCATACTTCATCTACCGGGCCATACTCCGTTAATAACTCAAATAATTGGTTTAAGAAATATTCATTATAATCGTCTACCATAAAATTAAATGTAGTTTTATTTTCAAAAGGCCTTCCTTCTATTTTCCTTGGAATAGTACGCTCGGTGTACTTACTAAGGTTGCCATATAAACCAGTCGGACTTTCAATTTGAAATAAATCGGCAGGAGACAAATAGACTCCTAATTTTAAACCATATTTTGCACAAGAAGCAGTTAACTCTTTTAAAATATCTCCTTTTCCTTCTTTAAAAGGAGACGACATAACCCCATGTGAAGTATACCTACTTTGCCAAAGCACAAAACCATCATGGTGTTTCACGGTAATTATTACCTTTTTCATTCCAGCCTCCTTCATGACACTACACCACTGATCCGTATCTAAATTTTGAAGATTGAATAATTTTGGATCCTCCATGCCATTACCCCATTCCATTCTTGTGAACGTATTAGGACCAAAATGAATAAAAGCTATAAACTCATCCTTTAATGCTTCATATTGGTTTTGCGTTGGAATAACATGTGCCGCTTTTAAAATTATGGAATCATTTATATCACTAGTAATTTCTATGGTATTGGCTATTCGGAAAAGACTTCCTTTTTCTTCTTTACAAGAAACTAGCACAAATAAAATTACTGGTAGTAGAATTAATTTTTTCATAATTTATAGCGTTTAACTTATATTTCTATCCCTTATTTTTAATTTCAAATGTCCAAGCATCGTGAGAAGGCAAATCACTATACTTAATGTCACTTGTATCTATAAACATTTTATCTTCTTTATACTCCCATTTTAATATTCTGTCTAAGCCGAGCATACGAACCTTTGCAGCTGCCCCTGGATTTTCAATTTTTAAGACAAGCATATTCTCTGGCCATTCAAAACTAATAGCATATGTATTCCCATTATTTTGGGTATAACACAAGTAGGTCTTTAAAGAAGTATATGTTCCTTTTATTCCATTCTTAGTTTTATTTTTATCTAAAAAATAGGCAGAACTAGGTACTAGTTGCTTTTCTAATTTTTTAGATTTCCAATTTAGAGCAATTTCAGCATTCTGTTTTTTCTCTTGGTATTTTATTTGAATAGAATAAGCAATCCCTTCTTTAAGTGCTATAGTACCATTAGTAGAGACTCCCGTATTAGCGCCCATCACTTCCGATTCTGTTCCTCCAATACTATAATTCTGATTAATAATCTGTTTTCCGTCAATAAAAACAGCAACAGCATCATCCGCTTTGGTTTCAAAAGTATATTTTCCGTTTTTTGGCGCTACGATATAGCCAGTCCAATCAACAGAAAAATTATCCTCTTTAATTCCTTTCATTGGGGAATTACGCACCCAATTAAAATTAATATCGGCATCTACTCTTTCTATAAAAACAGATTTTTCTTCTTCCTTAATAGTAAAAGGAGTAGCCCCATAAATCGCTTCTCCATTTATTTGCAACCAATCTCCTAAATGCACTAATCTTTCTTGCTGTATAAGTGGAATTTGTCCGTCTGCTCCAGGCCCCACATTAATAATCATTCCTCCTCCATTAGCTACAGTCTGAATAAAGCGATTAATTAATTCCTTAGAGCTTCCATAGGCTTCTAAATCTTCATTTCTATTTAATCCAAACGATCTTCCTATTCCTCTTACTTCTGCCCAAGGGCGGTCTGTAACTTTTATCCCAGCACTGTATTCTGGCGTTAAGAATCCAACATCAATTCCGGATCCCCATCGGTTATTTACAATGGCATCTTTTCCTACCAAATCATAATACCAATTAATTAACTCTGCAGAATGCCATTGTTTGGCAGAATTAAACCATTCGCCATCCGAAAAAATAAGAGATGGTTTATAGGTGCCAATAACTTCTTTAAACTGTGGAATCATGTATTCTTCTACATACTTTCCTATACTATCATGTGGATCAGTGTACCAACGATGTAAAGGGTGGTTCCATTCCGATAAGGAATAATACAATCCCATTTTAAGATCCACCTTACGAACTGCCCTTGTTAATTCTCCTACGATATCTCTCTTGGGGCCAACATCTACACTATTCCAATTTCTACTATACTTACTTGGCCAAAGTGCATAACCATCATGATGTTTAGATACAAGCATTACATATTTTGCCCCAGCTCTTTTAAACAAATCTGCCCACTCGCTTGGATCAAACAGTTCTGCTTTAAATTCACTCGCAAAATCTTTATAGGTGAAATTTTGCCCATAGGTGTCTTGCATAAATTTTGTCCTAAGGGTATCTCCTGTTTGAATTCCTCTTAAAAACCACTCCCCATACGACTCTTTCCCTCCATAAGATGGCACGGAGTACAACCCCCAATGAATAAATATGCCAAGTTTAGCATCTTTAAACCACTGCGGATAAGGTCTCTCTTTTAGTTTTTTTATTAATGGATCTATTTCTTCTTGTTGAGCAACAGCAGACTGAAAAATTGCCATTGCAAAAATTAATAATAGAATATTTCTTTTCATGTACTGATTTGTATTATTCAATTAGCGCGTTCTACTTACTGTTTTTATTTCAACTTAAATTACCCATTCAATTTTATAAATCCGCCATCTATAGGAAAGTCAGTTCCTGTTATAAAAGAAGCTTCATCACTACATAAATATAATGCCAAATTTGCAACCTCTTCAGGTTTCCCCATTCTTCCAATTGGCTGTGTTTTTGATAATTTATCAAACATTTCTTCTTCTTGTCCTGGATAGTTTTTAGCTATAAATCCATCTACAAATGGTGTATGAATTCTTGCCGGAGAAATAGTATTACAGCGAATTCCTGAATCTATATAATCTTTGGCTACAGAATAAGACATTGTTAATACTGCTCCTTTTGTCATGGAGTACGCAAAACGATCTGAGATTCCAACCGAAGATGCTATAGAAGCCATATTTAAAATGACTCCTCCGTTTTTTTTCATTGTTTTAATACAGGCAAACATACAGTTATACACTCCCTTAATATTAACCTGATACAATCGATCTAAATCATCTCCTGCTGTCTCTTCTATATTTCCTACATGTGCAATTCCAGCATTATTAACCAGAATATCTATTGCCTTATCTTTCGAAATGGCTTCTATAACAGAAAAAACTTCTTCCTGGTCAGCAACGTTACATTGGTAAGCAATTGCTTTTCCTCCAGCAGCTACTATCTCATCTGCGGTTTCTTGAGCCGATTCTTTATTAATTTCTAATACACATACATTTGCCCCTTTCTGTCCAAATCGTAATGCTATTGCCTTTCCTATTCCACTTGCTCCTCCTGTAATAATTGCTATTTTTCCTTGCAAACTAAACTCTGACATAATTTATCTTAATGTAATTTCTATTATTGTATCTATTTTATCTCTTCTCCCACTTGGGACCTCCACAAACAACCCATATTTATTTATAGTATAAGTTACCTTTTCTTTTCCTTGGTAAAAACGCATACTCTTAATTTTTCCTTTGAATTTCTCCAGAAAAACAACCTCTTTATCACCTTCTAAAAGATGCAAATACAGCGTTTTTCCCTTCCTAGTAATGGCCATTCCGTCGGAAGGTATTATTGGACCTTCTGTTGTTTTATAGATGGTTTCTCCATTTTCTCGCATCCAAACACCTACTTTTTTCAAAGATTCTAAATGTTCTTTTTGAATTTCTCCATTAGGCATTGGCCCTACATTTAGTAATAGATTACTACCGTAACCCGCTGATTTCACTATATACTGAATTAATTCTTTGGCAGATTTATGCTTATTATCCTGCAAATTAAAACCCCAAGAACCATTTATAGTTTCACATACTTCCTTTGGTAATTGTCCTACATTGGAAGCATCTGTTCCCCAACCTGTAGTATTTTCTCCAGGTAAATCTCTTTCAAACATTTGAAAATCCTCTCCTTTAATTGGAGCAATATGATGGTTGTTTCCAATAAGACATTGTGGTTGTAAATCATGAATTAATTTATAGATCTCGTCATAATGCCAGTCTACTTTTAACTTTCCGAATTTTTTTCCGTCCCATTCTTTTTGATCCCAATGACCATCAAACCAAATTCCCGCTACTTCACCATAATTAGTTAGTAATTCCGTTAATTGGGCTTTCATAAAGCTGATGTATTTTTCCCATTCTCCATCCGAACGTCCTTTAATCCCTTTTCCTGTTCTCCCTCTTGGAAAATAATTATCATCGTGCCAATCTAAAAGTGAATAATAGAAAAATAATTTTATTCCTTCCTTTTTACAAGCTTCAGCAAGTCCTTTTAAAACATCTTTTTTATAAGGTGTGTTTTTTACAATATTATAATCTGAAGCTTTTGAATCGAACATCGAAAAACCATCGTGATGCCTACTTGTAATCGTTATGTATTTCATTCCTGCATCTTTTGCCATTTTCACCCATTCTTCAGGATTATAGGCTATAGGATTAAAAAAGGAAGGTAATTTTTCATAGTTATTGATAGAAATATTCTGATTGGTCATTACCCACTCCCCATCGCCTAGCTGACTATAAACACCCCAATGAATAAACAGACCAAATCTTGCTTCTTGAAACCATTTTCTAGCTTCCAAATTCTCAGAAGATGGCACGTAATCCTTTTGTGCAACCACAGAATGCATAATGCATAATAGTCCAACAATAGTAATCCACTTTTTCATAATTCAAAATTTTAGTTCGTCTGTAATAGAACTGTTTCCAGTTAAGTTATTTACCAAGCATTAATTTCAACCTTAAATAACAAGTTTCATTTTAAACGCTTATTTTAATTCTTCCTGCCAAATTTTTCCATTTGGAAACTCATAATCTTTCAACGACTGCTCTTTCATAGTTATACTATAACCTGACATTGATGGTGGCATATATGCCCCATTTTTAATCTGAACAGGGTCTAAAAAATGCTCGTGTAAATGATCTACGTATTCTATTATTCTTTCTTCCTGAGACCCACTAATAGCAATATAATCTATCATGGATAAATGTTGCACATATTCGCATAAGCCAACTCCCCCTGCATGTGGACAAACTGGAATTTTAAACTTTGCGGCCATTAATAAAATGGCAAGAATTTCATTAACACCACCAACTCTACAGCTATCTATCTGGCATATTCCAATAGCATTAGCTTGCATTAATTGTTTAAACATTACTCTATTCTGACAATGTTCCCCAGTAGCCACTTTAATTGGCGCAACTGCTTTTGCAATTTTAGCGTGACCAAGAATATCATCTGGACTAGTAGGTTCTTCTATCCAATACGGATTAAATTTTGCTAAAGATGCCATATTAGTAATCGCTTCATCTACATCCCATTTTTGATTAGCATCCATCATTAACTGCAAATCATCTCCAATCTCTTCTCGTATAATGGTAGCCCTACGCATATCGTCTTCTAAGTCCGAACCAACCTTTATTTTCATATGCTTAAAACCATCTGCTTTTGCTTCCTGACAAAGGCGTCGCATTTTAGCATCGGAATACCCTAACCATCCTGCAGAAGTTGTATAAGCAGAATATCCGTTTTCCATAAGGTTCGCAATACGTTCCTTTTTAGAACCTTCTTTTTCCTGAAGCATTTGTAACGCTTCAGAAGGTGTAATTGCATCTGTTATATAGGTGAAATCTATACATGAAACCAGTTCTTCTGGAGACATATCTGCCAACAGTTTCCACAATGGTTTTCCTTCAACTTTCGCATACAAGTCCCAAACTGCATTAACTATGGCGCCTGTAGCTAAATGTATAACGCCTTTTTCAGGTCCTAGCCAACGTAATTGGCTATCTCCTGTTATCATTTTCCAAAAAGTTCCCATATCTTGGGTAAAGCTTTCCAATGTTTTCCCTATTATTAAATACGATAATGATTTTATGGCCGCTACACACAATTCATTACCTCTACCTATAGTAAAAGTAAGCCCATGACCTTCGATACCATCCGGATGATTCGTTTTTAGTATAACATAAGCCGCAGAATAATCTGGATCTGGATTCATAGCATCAGAACCATCTAGTGACTTACTGGTAGGAAAGCGCACATCTTTCACTTGTATATCCAAAATCACAATATCACTCTTAATCATATATCTCTTTTTAAACAAAACTACTATTTAAACATCGACATATCTACCTCTTAAAACACCCGTGATAATACTTTTTTTGCCGTAATTGCACTTTTTACCCTTATTGGGTGTGATAATTAATATACTCGGTTGGAGACATTGCCGTTATTTCTTTAAATTGTCTATTAAAATTAGATATGTTATTGAAACCAGATTCATAACAAACAGAAGCTACATTATACTTGTTTTCCAATAGTAATTTACAGGCATACCCTATTCTTATTTCATTTAAGTATTTAGTAAATGTTTTCCTATGAATTCTTTTGAAAAACCTACTAAAGGCAGAAGCATTCATATTAGCAATTTTTGCTACATCATTAGAACTAATCGACGTTTTAAAATTCTTAAAAACATACTCGTACACCGTGTCTAGAATCTTGTTCTCAGTTCTATTAAACGAATTGATAAACCCTGTATTCGACAACAATTTATAGTGTCTATGTTTTCCCAAAAGGTGTAAGACCTCTATTAGCTTAACCGTTCTTTCAAATGCTGATAAAGTCAATAAGTTTTTAATTTTATCTATAGTAGCTGCATTAATCCCAAAAAATCGTATCCCTTGATTTGACTTATTGAACAACCGAGAAATGTATTTCATTTCTGGTGCCTCAAAAAAAGAAGTTCCCAAAAAATCTTCTCGAAAATGTACCGCTATTGCCTCTGCTTTTTCATTAGAATTCTCATGAAAGTACTCATCATCATTGACCCACATATGGGGCAAATTTTTACCGATTAGCACAACATCTCCTTCTTCAAACTTTTCGATACTATCCCCGATAAATCGAGTTCCTGTACTCTTTAAAACAACCACCAGTTCTAATTCTGGATGATAATGCCAGATTTTTAAAAAGTAAGGGTAACTATTATTGGTTACTGTAAAAGAGCTGTTTTTTGAGCTGACTCTATTTAATAGGTGAAGTTTCATAAATTCAAACGTAAAAGCTGTTTTTTTTAATACTACAAGATTTATATCTCAAGATTATTCTTTTAAGAACGATATTAAATATACCAAATTTACTTTAAATCATAAATATAGGCAAAAAATAGACTATTCCTTACTCTTGCTCGCTATTGCACCACTCGTTTTATCGTATAAAACAAAAAACCGTTCCATAGAACGGTTTACAAAATATTTACATAAAAGCAATACATCTTAGTATACTTTATAGTCCAATTTTTATAAAAATTTCATGAGTGCCATTGCCTACATTCTGTATGAGACTTTCGAAAGCCGATTCATAGGCATAGCCTATTTTCAACTTACTACTTGCGTTAAATAACAAAAGACCACTAATTCCCTCATCTAATCGATATGCCAAGCCAATTTCTGCACGTTGGTAAATAGATAAAATGGCAGTTAAATCTACCGATATCGGAGAAGCATCTACATACCTTAGCATTACAGATGGTTTAAGAACGAAATCCGTTCCTAAAGAAAAGTCATATCCACCAGCTGCATACATATGCATTCTATCTTCTCCTAATTTAACAGTACCATTTACATCTTCTAGTCGTTCTGGAGACAACAATCTTGGTGTAGAAAGAGATATAAAATATTTAGCTCCTTTTAACAATGCGCCTACACCAATATTAGGATTAAAACCCCCATCAATATCACTGAGCGAAGGATCTGTAGTAGCACTTGAAGTCTCCAATCCTTCTAAATTAACATCATAAGAATTGACTGCTCCTTTTAGCCCTAAATAAAGAAAAGTAGACGCTCCGAATTTTAATTTATAGGAAAAATCCAAGGCCATGGAAGTCTGGCTTTCTACAAATGTTTTATCATTAATAATAGATATGCCCAAACCTACACTTTTACCAATTTCATGACTTAAAAACACTCCTTGTGTTTCTGGTGCTCCCTCCACACTTGCCCATTGAGACCGAATACTAAGTGCTATTTCTGAGCCCGATGCACCAGCAAAAGCCGGATTCACCAAATTCATATTATATCTATAGAACGTATAGTTCGGATCTTGCTGCGCAATAGTAGTGTACGCACAAAACAAACCAGCTAGTATTAGAAAAAATTTATTGATATTCATTTTATTAATAATTGATGTATAACCATGCTGAAGTAGGTTCTGAACCATCCCCGAGATCTATGATATATAGATACGACCCAACTGGTAGTTTCTTCGTATTCTCTTTATAAGCTGCATTCCAAGTATTTCTATAACCCTTTGCTTCAAAGACCAAGTGACCGTATCTGTTATATACAGATACATTGGAATTTGGATAATTCTCTATTCCTTCAATAATCCAAAAGTCATTAATACCATCACCATTAGGAGTAATAGCATTCGGAACTTTTAATCCTGGAGCCTTAATCCCTATACTAGAATCATTGTCGTCATAATCAGCGTTGGCACCGATTCCATCGCCATCTACATCTAAGCTTTCTTCAGGGTCATCTGGAAAAGCATCTTCTAAATTAATAACACCGTCACCATCATCATCTTCATTATCATAATTGACCCGATCTATAAGCACTTGTATTTCTTCTAAAGTCGGTAAATTACTAAAGCCTGTTTCCTTTTGAATTTCCCCTCGATATTGCGTTATTAAATTTGAATCCACATCTTCAATTCCGACAATAGCTGTTAATTGAACCAAACTAATGGCTATATTATTCCCATTAACATTGCCTCCTTCGGAATCAGAATCTTCCAATATTTCCGTAATTGCAGATACACTTGCATTAACTGCATCTATAATAGCCTGTATTTCTGTCAAGGTTGGTAGATTACTAAATCCAGTTTCATTTGCTATTTTTGATTGATACTGCGCTTCCAAAGATAAATCCACATTCTTTATCCCTGCTATTCCTGCTAATTGAACTACAGTTATTGCAGTAGTATTCAAATTATTAGCACCTCCTGCAGAAGCTGAATCTTCCAATATTTCAGAAATAACATTTTCCGCTACATTCACGGCATCTATTATATCCTGAAGCTCGCTAAGGCCTTGAAGAGCTGGGCTCGCCAATGCTATAGCAACCTCATACAAACCCAATCGATTGGACACAACATTTTCTACACCAACAGCAATAAGGTTTTGTTCACTTGGATTACCATCTGACGGATTATTAGAATTACCTACAATAATGGCAATAGCATTAACTTCGTCTATAATTTTTTGCAATTCCTGTAATGTCCTTGGTTTTGGATCTGTTTTAGCAAGAACCTCTTCATATTTGGATTCATTTTCGGGCACAACACGATCACTCCCAACTCCGGTGATAGCAGTTACCGAAGGATTTCCATCTGATGGGTTGTTAGAATTAGCCACCAAAATAGCAATTGTATTTACCTCATCTATAATCTTCTGAAGCTCTTCTCTATTTCTTGGTTTTGGATTCGACTGATAGATAGCAATTTCATATTCGTCTACATGACCAGGCAATATGTTTTCCAATCCTACCTCATTTAAATCAGTTTTTGACGGACTGCCATCTGCTGGTTCGTCTGACTTTTCAACAATTTCTATGACTTTGTTTACACCATCTATTATTTTTTGCAATTCCGCTAAAGTTGTTGGTTTCAGAATTACATTCGCAATAACCCTTTCATACAATTCCTCATTTGCCTTCACTGCTCCAGTAACTCCAACATTAGCTAAATCTACTATTGACGGATTACCATCACTTGGGTCATTTGAATTTTCAACTAAAATGGCAATAGCGTTTACGCGGTCTATAATAGCTTGCACCTTCATTAAACTCGGAAGATTACTAAAGCCTGTTTCCGCTTCGATTTCTTGTTGATAAGCTGCTTCTTCAGCTAGGTTTACTCCTGTTATTCCAATAATATTTGACAATTGAATAGCGCTAACCGAAGTCATGTTTATATTATTTGCACCTCCAATTGATGAAGAATCTTCTAATATTTCGGAGAGTGCTATTTGACTGGTATTTACCAAATCTATCATCACCTGAACCTCGGTCTCTGTTGCCGGAGAACTAAATGGCCCTTCATCTGCCGCTATGGATGTCAAGTAAGCAGATTCGTTAGCACTTATTGCCCTACTCACGCCAGCTATATTGTTTAGGTCTACCGCTGTAATGGTAGAGGTATTGGTATTGTTTCCATTAGCAGCATCCGTTCCAATATTTGCTAACAAACTTTCTACTGTATTCACACGATTAATCATCGTTTGAACTTCCGCTTCCGTAGCAGGGGAACTAAAAGTACCTTCGTTGGCAGCTATTGCCTCACTATAAGCGGATTCATTTCCACTTGTTGCGCCACTAACTCCCGTTATATTATTTAGGTCTATCGCTGTAACAGTAGAGGTATTTGTATTATTTCCATTAGCAGCATCCGTTCCAATATTCGCTAGCAGACTTTCTGCTGTATTCACACGATTAATCATCGTTTGAACTTCCGATTCCGTAGCAGGTGAACTAAAAGTACCTTCGTTGGCAGCTATTGCCTCACGATAAGCGGATTCATTGCCGCTTGTTGCGCCACTGACTCCCGTTATATTGTTTAGGTCTACAGCTGTAACGGTAGAGGTATTTGTATTGTTTCCATTAGTTGCATCTGTTCCGATATTCACTAGTAAACTTTCTGCAGTATTCACACGATTAATCATCGTTTGAACTTCCGCTTCCGTTGCAGGAGAACTAAAAGCACCTTCGTTGGCGGCTATTGCCTCCC
>JAZGEQ010000019.1:0-58738 GCA_036478775.1 Cellulophaga sp. | reverse complement strand
TTAAAAAGGCTATTTCTTTGATAATTATTAAGTTTAAAATGACAATATGCTATAGTTTAAATTTGTTCCCTAAAAAATATATAGTTAAAATTAGGCTGAATAGCACTTTTTGAGGATTGACTAATTACTTTTTTTTACAGGTAACGGTTTCCAGAATAACTACCTCTATGTATTACCTATTCTTTATAAACCTAATGTGCTTTCAATGTATGATGGTTTTGCCCCTGTGAGTCACTATTTGTTAATTTATCAATTAAGTTTTCCCTTAAAAAATTCTATAAATCAAATAATTTTAACACTTTTTAATAATCTCTTAAATAAGACAAATAGGATAAGGTTGTCATCTACAAAATCCGGCCCGTATTTTTTTTAAAGCGATTCGTATCTGTTCTTCCACTGTTCGAGGAGAAATGTTGAGTTGTTCTGCAATTTCAACGTATTCCAAGCCCCTCTGCCTACTCAAGTATAGAATTTCCTTACAACGTGGGGGCAATTGTGCTATTATTTTCTTTAGCTTTGCGATACGCTTGTCAAAAACCTCATAATCCTCCTCAATACGGTTGTGCAAATTTTCCCTTTGCAATTCCATCAGGAAGTAATTCTCGCGAACTGTTTTACGGTATAGATCTATATAATGGTTAATAGCAATGGTATACAAATAGTTCTTAGGAGAGGTGTCTTTTAATAGCCTATTTCGTTTTTGCCATAGTGTAATGTAACTATGCTGTACGATATCTTCCGATTGCTGTCGGTTTTTGGTAAACGTTATGATATAACCAACCAAAGGACTATAGTATTGGTTGAACAAGAACTCAAAAGCAGCACTATCCTCCTGCTGAATAGCAGTCACTAATTCTTCATTGCTCATGGATGAATGGATGGACATAAAACTGTAGGCTTTATTTAAGACTGATTATCATTTTAATCACATACTGTTGACTTATACTTTCATCTTGATCATTAGTTTCAAAAATAGCTACGTCAGCAAAAACACTAGTTATTATCATTTTTTTCATACTTTTTTTATTTTAGGTTTAATAATCTTATAGACCTAAAACAGTTAAGTAAGTATTTACCCTAATTAAATCTTTGTATATCCGTAATTATTCATAATCCTGTGATATTGGCAATAACGAGCCTATCAAAAATCCTTTCTCTAAAATATCTCCGATTCAACTTGTATATAAATTCGTTTAGATATAATTGCAAGTATTTTTTATTGATTTTATGGTAATTACCTACTGATGGAGATATAAACCCATTTCAAGGTTTTTTTAGTTGTAGTTTCATTTGATTTCTCACTCAATGGCTGTTAGTAAACGTGCAATAGTAGAGCCTTTCCTTTTCCATTCCGATAGAGGTATACAATATGCATCAAGAGAATTTAGTGAAATAATTAAATCAATTCTTTGGTAACTCAATCCATGAGTAGGAAAGGGAATTGTTGGGATAATGCAGTGACTGAATCCTTCTTTAAAACTCTAAAAGTGGAACTAATCTATGGAAATGAATTTAAAACCATAGAACAGGCTAAAACTAGTATTTTTGAATATATAGAAATTATGGTATAACAAAAAACGATTACATTCATTCATTAGGATATAAAACTCCGTATGAAGTGGAACTAGAATATTATCAATTTAAAAATATAGCATAGGTCTTAAAAAAAATGTCCGCCTTTTTGTTGCAAGTCCAATTAGAAAAAGAACAGGTAATGCAACACAAAATTTTTCTATACTTGCCAAAACAGCATTGAACCTACTTAAAAAAGATACTAAAGCCAAGGTTAGGGTTAAAAGCAGAAGACTTAAAGCAGCATTAAACAACTCATATCTATTAAAAATACTCAATTTATGATGCGTTTGCCCTGGCTGTTTACACCGAATTCTTGTTTATTTGACCGGAAACGCTTTGGAATATACTCCATTTGCTATGAATAATCAGGCAAATGCAGTAAACCTACTTTACGGCACCATACTTCTTTTATTATTTAAGAGCCTATCAGAGTAGGGAATTCGTACTGTTGGGTACACTTAGAAATAAACAATAAAGCAGGAAGACATACCCAGTTTACGGAAGATTTCATTTTACGCAACAAAGCCCTATGAAAACTATATACACTTTTGATGATTCAAGACCTAAGGTCAAAACCATTAAATATCGAAAATTCATACTTTTTGTAAGTATCGTATTTGGATGTTATGGTTTTGTTCAGCACCCAATTTCAGCCCAAGGAGTATTAACCTTTAAAAAAGATACGATACAGTTGGGGAGGATAGCACAAAGTGAAACTGCTATGGATTTTGTGTTTTACTTCACAAATACGGGCGATACTTCCACAATCATAAAAAAAATAGGTGTTTCCTGTGGTTGCACAGCGGTTTCTTGGTCTATAGGACCTTTACTACCATCGAGTAGCGGAAAGATTCGAGGAACCTACACACCAGAAAGCCCTGGAAGGTTTAGAAAAAGACTGGTGGTGTTCTCTGATGCCGAGGTAGACAAAATACCACTCTATATTGAGGGAGAAGTGCTGCCCTTTACAAAACCAATACCCAAAGATTTTTGATAAAATAAGCTCTTTGTTTCGATGCCCAATATAGGCTCTAATGAAGAACGATTTAATTTCTTCATTAATAGCCTCCATTGACGTCAAGTCAAGGTATTAGATGTCTTATATGTTCAAAACTTGTAGCCTTGCCGATAATTTTCTTTTCATCGTCCAAAAGAAATACAATCGGCGCAGCGAAAATATTATATTTTTCTCTATAACCTGTACTATTTTCTGGATCCATTACATTAACCCAATCGATTTTATAATCCGTGGCATATTGTTTGCATTTTTCTGAATCACGGGATATACACACGGCCATAATTTCGACATTATCTTTTTTCAACTGTTCATATTCACTTTTAAGTATTAAAGATTCATCAATACAATGGTCACAGTCGGGATCGTAAAAAAATAAGAGAGTATATTCGGTTCCGATGGTATGTAACCTCATTTCTTCCCCGTCCAAAGTATTCATATGTAAGGAGGGCGCTTCTTTTCCAATAATATTGGACCTCATCTTTTCTGTTATATTACTAATATGTTGGCGCATGTTTATATTTATCCAATCCATAGTTTCTTGGGTCAATAAATAGGTGTCTGCCAAATGCACAAACACCCGATCTTGATCCAATACCGCAGGGGCAATATATTTAAAAGTCAATTCCCTAAGGGTTTCTTTAAAAACTGCAGGGTTTTCCGAAGCTTTAGCAACGACCGCATTCATTGCTTTGATTATGGAATCTGGTTCTTGTGCAATTACATCATCAAAGAACTCGTTTATTCGGTATTTTAAAATTGGTACTCGTAGCAGAAGGGAATCACTAAAATTAATATGATCCCAATAATGGTTACGATAAAATTGTTTTCTCTCTCTTTGATACGTCATGTTTTTCCATTTTTCAGGATAGATAGGAGCTTGTTCGGGCATCCTCATATATTGTAAAATACACCCTATGGTGGTGTTTTCATGTGCTTTGATCAAAGTTTTTTGCAACTGTAATAGTTTACTTTCCCTTTTCTTCATTTGGATCGTGTAGGTCAAAGAATCTTTTTTGCTTTTAGCTGATGCCAATAGCTGTCCCAAACTTCCCATATCTTTCTGATAGGCATTGATTTGTATGCGAAATTGCCGAAATAGGTTGTTATCTTCCGATCCTAAGTCAACTAATTCCTCCAAAGGATCTACTTTGGATGTTTTCAGGGATGTTTCGGAGCCAGTAATCACAAAGTCAAAACTGAAATTTTCTACCTTGGAATAAAAAAAATATACTCCTTCTAAAAGTTTACCCCTTCCTTTAAAACATATATCCCCCTTTGAATCTACTAACGCTGAGTCTTTTACATAGGGATTGGCTCCTTGATAATACCCAAAGTAAGCCTTCGAGTTTTTAAGGCCATTGATCCGTATTTTAATTTGGTAGCCTTCATTGGCATATGTTATACCAAAAAAAAGAATCAGTAAAGTAAATTGTAATCTGAATAATATAGTTTGTTGAATTCTTGATTGAATGATTTTTCTCATAATGACTTATTTATTTTGTAAAGAGGTTTTGTTCTATATATTCTTTAATACGCTTACGCGCCTTATAAATGTGATTGTCGACCGTTTTTGTAGATATCTTATTTTTTATTGCTATCTCTTTATAGGTCAATCGTTCAAAACAATACATGCAAAAGACACTTTTACATTTATCTGGCAATTCATCAATTAATTTGCCAATAATATCCACATACTCGTTGGTCATATTTACTGATTCTTTGTCTAGCAGTAGTTCCTGAGATAAACTAACATAATATTTTATAATATCTTCATCAGATTCTGTGTATAACTTTTGTGTTAACTTTTTTTTATTTAACCTGTACACTTGGTATTTTACGGCGTTATGTAGATATCCATTGTAGTTCCCAATACGTCTAGTTTTACGTTTTTCCCACAAGTCCACAAAAACATCTTGAACAACATCCTCACTAATTTGTTTTTCTTTTAATAGAAAAAGCGCTCGGTGAACAAGTCTATGGAAATTTTCTTCATATAATTTATTAAAAGAATCAAGGGTCAGGATCTTTCTATTACCATATTTTGTCTTATAGCTTTTCAACATGTTTTTGAAATATTTATGCATTGATTCAATAATATTTTATGCAAACAAGAATTCATTTTCTATTTTTGTATTAACAAAAGGAATGTTGATATACCTTTGCCTCTCTCCTATTATTCTTCAAAACCCGCTCCTCTTTCATCGATGAATGCCTTACCTTGTACTTAATAACACCTGTTTACCTTATTATTTGTAGTTATTTACTTCAATATTTATAATGCTAATACGATCTATTTTTCCATAACCCGTAGTTATTATATGTGTTTTTTAAATTATCATCATAATTTTAAGGTAACATGGAGGTTTATTTAAGCATGGGGAATTTGTAAATACATTGCAAGAAGAAGTTTAAGACTGTATTTATGTTTTAACTAGACTATGTAACTTTAGTGGGCTTGCAACAAAAAGTCCAGTTCTTTAGACAGCATACTGCCCTGTTTTCCTGTTAATTCAACTGACAACGAATCCAGAATCTTTGATACCCTTTTTGTTCTTCTTGAATACCTTAAAATATATGGTGTTTGTTCTGAGAATACTTTTCGGTTACATTGCGGGTTTTTACATTTAAATTTGCGTGTCTTTAGGTATTGTTTTTCCAAAACTATGTGTTTTTGCATTTTCGTTGGAGTAAATTAGGTTGAGATTAGTGCTAAAATAATTAGCACCCCTTTTTTTCATATCCAAAATTAAAATTGACTTCAGCACCTCTATAACGTACATTAGAATATTTAATATCTTGAAAAGATACTAATACACCGCCTAAACCAACAGAAAAAGAAGATGTGTTAAAATTCTCTTTCTCATTGTTTACTATATTTGTTTGTGAGTATCCTTTTATGCAAAATAGTATTGCTGTTATGACTAAAGTGATTTTTTTACGTGCATATTATTCTATATTAAATGCCTCTTTAAAACCTTCAACAATATAATCATCTATAGTTTGCGAATGGTTTCTAGGACCTTCAATTACTTTAGCGTTTTTGCTTGTTAGAAAATCTATTTCTGCTTGGGTTAATTTCCCTACTGCCTCATCTACTTTTCCATAGATATAAGTAATTTTAGATAAATCTGGGTATTGATTTAATTTTTGAGTGTATCTATTTTGACCTAAACCTGCAGCCAACTTACTCATGTTCTTTTTTACAATTTCTGTTTGATCTACTAGAACAGGAGTTATTCCATTTTCAAAATGCCCGTCTTGCCCTAGGCTGAAACCTTGCCAATAGGTATCATTCATATCAAGCCTACCAACCATAATTAAATAGTTGTCTGCCAAATCAATACCTTTTTCGGCAATTAGTTCTTGTACCATAAATGCTCCAAAAGAAATACCTAAAACATAAACCGTTTTGCCTTGATCTTTAAAGTACTTTATAACTTTATACAATTTTTCTATGCTTTCTGCATCATAACTTGTTGCTTGTTGAAATGTTATTTCTGAATTTGTAAATAACTGAGGGTTTAATGTTTGTGCTTGATGTACATTTACTTTTAATAAACTTATTGTGTTTACACTAGATAAAATTTCATTAAATTCTTGTGTAGCCAATTTAGGTTCCGGACCACCTTGTGTGTTTATTATTACGGTATTAGATAGTTTATTTCCTGTATAATAGATGAGGTTATTAATTTCCTCAGGAAATATAGAGGCAATGTTTTCGTGACGACGACTTACGCTTACTACTCCAAAATTACCTAAAGCCTTTCTGTTTGTTGTGGTGTTTAGTATGTTCCCCGTTAAATGAACTGGAGGCGAAGCAAATAGTTGACTTGGATCTCCACCTTCATCTTCTTCTCCATCAGATTGAGCATCTTCTTGTGCTACAATATTTAAATAAAATTGATAAGTCTCGTAGTTAAAATTTAAGAGTGTCGCCTCTATTTCGTTTCCTAATAAACTTTCAACTTCAATAAAAGCATTTTCATTTCCATTAAAAAGAATATCATTAGACAATTCATAAATCCATGAACTAATACCGTTACCTGAAGAGGCAACATCTAATTTGTAAAAATTTCTATCTTCTACAGGATCATTAAAATGAACTCTAGTAAAACCATCAACTTTAGTTACTGTGTCTATAGGAATAACATTTTTTAATTTTTCTTCAACAGATTTAAATACAGTTCCGTCTTGTAATGTTACCTCTATCCAATAAGAATTACCAATAATAGGTGCTATAAGTGGTACACTTATATAATTCTCATTGTCTTCAATAAAACTACCTGTTACTAACGAAGTCGTGCCACTAGAATTTTTAGTATATAATGCTACACTAGCATTGCTAACAGGTTTTGGTAAGTTAGATGTATTTTCTACCGGAACAGATTCCTGAATAGTAATTACTAAATAACTTGCCTCATTGGTAAGGTTGCCATAAATAAATGTTTGAGGTACAAATTCAGTTTTTAAGGCAATTTCAGTACTACAACTTATAAGTAGCAATGAAATTAGTACTATAGATATGTATTTATATAATGATTTCATGATATTAAAATTTAAAATTGTAGGTAATGAATGGTATTGGAGATCCTATTACTGAGAACTGGAACGTCTTTAATTGGTTGTTATTAAAACTTGAATAGGTTGAAAAAGCATTTTTATGACCATATGCATTATATAGACCAAAAGACCAATTGCTTTCCCACTTTGTGTTTGGATTTCCTTTAGGAGTATAATTAAAAGAGAGATCCAATCTGTGCGTATCTGGTATTCTATAGGCATTTCTATCAGAATAGGTTAAGTGAGTAATACCATCTACAACTATTCTTCCGGTAGGTTGCGTGGTTGGTCTTCCTGTTTGATAGGTGAAGAAAGTGCCTAAACTCCATTTTTCACTTAATTTATAATTTGCTGTTAAGTTGAAAAAATGTGGCTTGTCATAATTTGAAGGATAATAAGTACCTCCATTAATGTTTTCATTTATAAAAGAACTTGTTGTTTTTCTTTTAGTAACAGAATAGGTATAGTTTACATTTCCTTTTAATTTACCTTTATTTTTATGTAATCCTATTTCAGCACCGTATGAATATCCATCTGCTGGTAATAATTGAGTTTCAAGATTTTTATTAATAAATAAATCGGCTCCATTTTTATATTCGAGCATATTTTTGAAAGTTTTATAATACCCTTCAAAAGATAAATTATAAATATTGTTTGATGTATCATAAGCATATCCAGAAGAAAACTGATTTACTTCAAGTGGTTTAATATGTGTGCCTGATGGTTTCCAAATATCAAAAGGCAATGCTGCCGCAGTATTAGAAATTAGATGTACATATTGAAACACTCTGTTGTAACCAATTTTAAGAGCCTTACGATCATTTAGATTGTATTTTAAAGATAAGCGAGGCTCAAAACCTGAATAATTTTTTATAACCTTTCCTTTTTTAAACTCCTCTGTACCTAGTATAGAACTTACAGATAATGAAAATGCGGGGTCGTAAGATGTAACTTTATGAGGCCCAATGTTTCCGAACCATGAATAACGCAACCCTGCATTTATAGAAAATTTCTTCTCTTTTTTTTCATATTCTATATAAGGTGCAACTTCTAATCCTTTTTCAGTTTCAAAATTTACGGTATTTGTTCCTTCTTCTGTACTTGATATTTTAGCAGGTGTAAACTTGTATAATGTATTATTTATACCAAATCTTATTTTAGATGAAGGGCTTTGATAAAATGTAAAATCTGGTTTAAAAATCCAGTTTTCTACAGAAGATTTCCACGTAAAACTACCAGAAGTACCTGCAGGTCCGCCACCACTATCATCTTGAGATGATAAAGAATAATTATATTGGCTGTAAATACCTGAAAGGTTCATAAATAGTCTATCAGAAAAAAGGTGATTCCAACGAACAGTTGCTGTTGCGTTTTTCCATTGAAAATTTATTTTCTCATCAGCAGTTTTGGTGCCATCTTCTTGGGTATAACCATCAAAATTTAGTTTCATAACATCTGCACCAAAATAACCTGATGCAAATAATTTGTTATTATCATTAATATTCCAAGTTAACTTGGTGTTTAAATCATAAAAATAAACTCTGTTCTTTTTAACCTCATCTCCTAAAAGCGGAAAAAATAAATCAAAATAAGATCTACGTCCAGAAATTAAGTAACTTATCTTGTCCTTTTTAATTGGACCTTCAAGAGTTAATCTAGAAAATAACAATCCTAAACCTCCTTCTCCTTTAAATTTTTTATTACTTCCTTCGCGTTGTCGTATATCTAACACAGAAGAAGCTCTACCACCAAAACGTGCAGGAATACCTCCTTTATAGAGTTTTAGATTTTTAATAGCATCCGAATTAAAAATTGAGAAAAATCCCCATACATGCGAAGAATTATAAATAGGTGCTTCATCTAATAAAATAAGATTTTGATCTATATTACCGCCTCTAACATTAAAACCTGATGCTCCTTCGCCAACCGAACTTACTCCTGGTTGTGTTAAAATTGCTCTAGTAACATCTGGCTCACCAAGTAGTGCTGGTAATTTTTTAATATCTACTCCTCTCATTTTTACAACTCCAAGAAGTGTTGATTGCACTTGGCTTTTACTTTTGCTTTCTGAAGATATTATCACCTCATCTAATTCATTTGCTGAAGGTTGTAATTCAATATTTAGTTTTCTATTCTGATCTAATACTATTTCAATCTCTTTTGTTTCATATCCCATAAAAGATGCTTGTAAGAAATATGAATCATTAAGAAGGGTAATAGAATAGAAGCCATACTCATTAGTTATTACACCTTTACTTTTATCTTTTATAATAATATTTGCACCTAAAAGTGTTTCGCCAGTGGCAGCGTCTTTAATAGTACCGCTAAGTGTGAATTTTTCTTGAGTATTATTTTGCTTAGTAGTAGATAAAATAATATGGTTCTTTTTTAAGGTATATTTTATGGATAGCCTTTTAAATAATAACTGTAAAGTTTCATCAAGGTCTTCCTTAAATACTGTTATGTCTAACTTTTGATTGGTTTTAATTGCATCATTATTATAAATAAAATGATACTCCGTTTGTGATTCAATCAGTTGCATAATTATCTCTAAATGAGTGTCTTTTACATCTAGAGATATTTTATTTTGAAAAAAACTATTGATTGCCGATAACTGTAAGCAACCCAATAGATAAAGTGATAATGATAATTTCATCAATAGCCGATTTTTATTTTTAACGTCTTTTATTTGTAATAACGCTACGAATTGTTTTTTTTTCATAAATTTGAATGTTGTTAATTAATGCTGATTTTTGCGATTAGAATTTCATTGACATGCTTGGTGGGAAAACTGCAATTTCTCCTCTTTTTTATTTTATGATCCATTTATTTCCATTTCCTTTTTCAAAGTCAAAATGTTTAGACAATTTTAGTGTTTTTAAAATCTCATCAACAGGAGTTGATTTATCAAAAGAACCTGTAAATTTATAGTTAGAAATTTGTTTGTTCTCAAAACTTATTTTTATATTAAATCTTCTCTTAGATTTAACCCTTTAAAAGTTCACTTTTTTCTGACGTCTAACATAATCTCACCTATGTCTGTTGGTTTAATTGAAGCAATAAGCTTAGTAAGCGCATCTATTTTACTTTGTGAAACAGTGGTTTCTTGAATGCCTTTTTTCTCAACATGGTCAATGCCATTATAAATAACATTACCATCTTTAAAATTCCATAAATCGTAAACAGGGCAATTACCTAAGCAACGCCCTTTAGAGATGCTTATAAAAGATTTTTCGGTATCTATTAACTTGGTTCTTTTGTTTGTTTTGCAAGACGCCACAAGTATCATAGTCATTAAAATTATATTTAACAGTATATTTTTCATTAGGTTCTATTTTCATTTTTAAAAATATTTGTAATAAAGACTTACAATTTAAAAACATGTTTTGTTACAAACTATAACCAATTTATGTGTTAATGAGAACAGTGTAATTTATCAGATTTCCCAAAGGTGCTGGCCTGTTTCCAGCTACCTGGCTCTGGTAAAAATGATAGCTTATTTTTAGAGCCACTATTTTTAGAACTAGAACTTATAGATCCTCTTATATAATTTCTTAAGCTTACCAATTCTTGTGAATCATACATTAGTTTTGTTTTTTGCTCAACTATGGAGTTTCCTGTAGGCGTATCTTTTTCAGTGACAAATATTGCGAAAACCTCTGCGATATCTTCACCAGGATTTGAAGCTGCATAATTTGTAACAAATCGCGTTTTATATTTATTATAGAATGCTTCTCTTTTAGTTTCATTGTCTCCAGCTTGTTCAAATTCACTCCAAATGTCTTTCCAAAAACGACTAAATAATTGGTTTATAAACGATTCTTCTTTAGCACAACCTTCACCAGTAAAAAAATGAGTACAATCATTTTTGCTTATGTTAGAATTTACTTGTGTTTTATCTAATGTTAGAACATGACCAAACTCATGAATTATAGTATAGGCTAATTCACCATTTGCATTAAATCCGCCTTCATAAGCATAATCTATAGCAATACCTATTCTCCAAGTCGATAGATCTTTTGAAGTTTCGAAAACAAAACCAGCAGATTCTCCTTTTTCTCCATTATAAAGTACCAACTCATTAATTCTGTTTCTATGGCTTAGAGGAATAATCTTTTTTACTAATGCCCAAATTTCCTGATGTTTTTGAGTGTCTTTTTGAAATTGTAAATCTTTTCCGGTAACCTTAAAATCTTTAATTTTCTCAAGGTTTTCACCTTTTATGCGGTATAGTGTGATTTCGCCTTCGTCGCTACTTTCGTTATTTTCTTGGTTTTCATTGGTATTATCTACAGCTTGCTCCTGAAAAATACTGTCATCTTTATTACAGGCAGTAAATACTATACATAAAGTAAAAAAGACTACTATCCATTTTATGTTATTAATTTTCATTCTTTTTTTATTTAAAATTTTTCTATCTGTTGGAGTAAAACAGTTATAATATGAAACACCCTACTTATTATTAAATTTTCTTTAGATTTGAACTTGAAATTGTAAAAATGAATTTCACCAATGAGTCCCGAAATAAAATCTGTTTGTGAGCAAAAAAACTATGAATTGATTTTTAATAATCACTCTGAAACTTTACGAAACTTCATATATTATAAGTGTGTTGATTTACTACAGGCAGAAGATATTGTGCAAGATGCCTTTATAAAGCTTTGGAATAATTGTGCAAAAGTGTTATTTGGAAAAGCAAAATCCTATTTATATACTATAGCTAAAAACGCCTTTTTAAATGAAGTGGCTCATAAAAAAGTAGTATTACAGCATCGAGTACACTTGGTTACTAATCGTACTAACGAAACTCCAGAGTTTATACTTGAAGAAAAAGAGTTTATGCTGAAACTAAAAAATGTAATAGCAAATTTGCCTGAAAAACAACGCGAAGTCTTTTTATTAAGTAGAATAGATAAGAAGAAATATTCTGAAATATCAGGGCTCTTAGGAATCTCTGTAAAAGCGGTAGAAAAGCGTATGAGTTTGGCTTTAATAACACTAAGAGAAAAGATAGGCGATATATAAAGTAGGGTAAAAGAAAAGATCGTTGTTTTAGTAGTAGTAGTAGTAGTAGTAGTAGTAGTAGTAGTAGTAAGAAAAATTAATAGATGGAAAAATATTTCTCAGACGATACTTTTTTAGCGCGATGGGTTTCGGACGATCTTTCGAAAGAAGAGCTCGAAGCATTTAAAAAGTCTAAAGAATATAAAATGTTTAATAAGATTAATGAAGGTGCTCAAAAACTGGAAGTTCCTGTATTTAATAAACAGGCTGTTTTAAGTAGGCTTCAGCAGGAGTTATACAAAAAAGAAGAGAACGCTAAAGTTAAAAAACTTATACCTGGCTGGGTATATGGTGCTGCTGCAATATTGGTGGTTGCTTTTGGCATATTATTTTTTATGAATGATTCTTCATCTCATTATCAAACAGGATTTAGCGAGCAATTAGCGGTAATACTTCCAGATAACTCTAAAGTACAGCTTAATGCAAATTCTCAATTAGAGTTTAACTCGAAAACATGGAAAGCACAAAGAGAAGTAATACTGGAAGGTGAAGCCTTTTTTGATGTAGAAAAAGGAAGCTCGTTTAAAGTCCTAACACTAGTTGGAACGGTTGAAGTATTAGGGACTGAGTTTAATGTCATTGCTAGGCAAGATTATTTTGAAGTGCAGTGTCATGAAGGTTGTGTACAGGTTAAAAGTAGCACAAATGAAGAAGCTATTTTAACGCCAGGAAAAGCGTTTAGAATTGTAAATACAGAAAAAGAAGAATGGACCTTTATAGGAAGAAAACCAGCATGGTTGCGAGGTGAAACAATATTTAAAAATGCCCCATTAGCACAGGTTATTAAAGCATTAGAAAACCAATTTAACGTAACTTTCGATGTTTCAAAAATTGATACCAACAAAAAGTTTACGGGAGGATTCCCTCATAAAAGCTTAAAGTCATCACTTAAACTAGTGTTTACTCCAATGGATATTTTGTATACTAACAAAGACGAAAACACAATAATCCTCGTTAATAAAGTTAATAAAAACTAAATAAGCAGTTATAATTAAGTATTATTGCTTCCAGTTAAAATTATTGTTATAAGTATATGAAATTCAAATTAATAATTTTAATTTCCCTATTCTCATTAACAATGATGTCTCAACAGAATATTATTAGAATGAAAAACAACATTGCAAATAATTTTGCAATGTTGTTTTAACTACTCACTTAAAAAAATTACGATACTACTATTATATTGTAATTAAAAAGTTGCTCTAACCCCAAAACCTAACTGCATACCTACATGTTCAACCGAAATTGGTCTTTCGAAATTGAATGCAGGAGAAGAAGCATTAGTACTAAATAACTTATTTCTTGAATTTGATAAGTTTATAGCTTCACCAAAAACACTAATAACATCAGATATCTTATAACTTGCCGAGGCATCTAGTTGTCCATAATCTGCGACCCATTGTTCTTGTCCAAATACATCATTTGCAAGTATTAAGAATTGATCTCTATATGTATAGGCAAGTCTAGCATTAAATCTGCCTCCTTTATCATAGTATAAAGCAGAGTTAAAACTGAATTCTGAAACTCCAGGAAATGCTATAGGGCTTCCGTTATTCAAGGTTTGCTCTCCATTTGCGAATGTAAAATTAGCAATAATACCAAAGCCTTCTAAAGCACCAGTAAGAAAAGAAAAAGGTTGTTGATACGAAATTTCTGTACCAGAAATTTTTCCTTCTCCTTGGTTTTCTCGTGTTACAAAAGAATCCCATGTATTACCAATAAAGGTCTCATTTGTTCTTGTAACGTTTGTAACAAAATTAGATAGTGGACTTACTATATTAGACTGGACATTATGTTGCGAGATTTAGAGTTACATAAATTAACTTTGAATCATGAAAAAAAGAAACAGAAATTACAGTCCATCATTTAAGCAAAAGGCCGTAGAATTAAGTTATGCCCGATGCAACACAAAACAAGTCTGTGAAGAATTAGATATTCCATATTCGGTATTACACCGTTGGCGAAAAGAATCACAAGATTATGGTAAGAATAGTTTTCCGGGTCGAGGAAAGCCAAAATTAACAGATGAACAAAAAGAAATAGCTCTATTAAAGAAACAGTTAAAAGATATTTCAGAAGAACATGAGATATTAAAAAAGGTGGTGAGCATCTTCTCCAAGAGCGACAAGTAAAATTTAGGTTTATAAAACATCATAAATTTAAGTTTACAGTCGAGAAGATGTGTAAAGTTTTAAAAGTTAGCACTAGTGGCTATTATAGTTGGTTAAAGGCTAAGGTTTCAAAACTTTGGTTATATAATCAAAAGCTATCAGAATTAATTACCAGTATTTTTAAAGATAGTTTTGAAAGTTATGGAGCACCAAGAATCAAAATGGCATTAGAAAAGTTAGGACATTATATTTCCAGACCTAGAGTAGCTAGATTAATGAAAGCGAATGGTTTGTTTGCTAGAAGAAAACGTAAATTTAAGACAACAACTGATAGCAATCACAGGTATCCCATAGCACCTAATATTTTAAATCAAAATTTTAAAGTATCCAGAGCAAATCAAGTATGGGTATCATACATCACTTATATAGAAACCAAGCAAGGGTGGATGTATTTAACTGTCATTATTGATTTATTCAATCGAAAAGTAGTTGGCTGGTCTATGAGTGATAATTTAACAACAGAAGATACCATTATTTCTGCATGGCATATGGCTGTTAAATCTAATGTTATTACAGAGGAGCTTATCTTCCATTCTGACAGAGGTTCTCAATATGCTAGTTATACTTTTACAGATATCATTAAAAGTTATAATGGTTTAGTAAAACAAAGTATGAGCCGAAAGGGTAATTGTTGGGATAATGCTGTTGCTGAATCCTTCTTTAAAAGTCTAAAAACAGAATGGGTGTATAAACACAAATACAATTATAGGTCACAAGCTGAATTGTCAGTCTTTAGTTGGATTGAAACTTGGTACAATAAAAGAAGAATACACTCTACTTTAGGGTATAAAACTATTAACGAATTTGAATTAGAAATGTATAACCAAAATGTAGCTGCTTAAATCTCGCAATTAATTGTCCACTTTTTTATTGCAAGTCCACTTATGAAATGTTTGCATCGACAGAGCAAGGTTCATCAAGAATTGAAGCATTAAGAGAGGCAATCAATAAATTACCGCCTAAATGTAAAGAGGTTTTTATATTAAGCAAGTTTGAAAAAATGAAATATAAAGTTATTGCTGAAAAAATGGGAATTTCGATTAAAACGGTAGAGAATCATATGTCTAAAGCATTTAAAGAATTAAGAAAAGGGTTGAAAATTCCTCTTAGTATAGTATTTATATATATTCTGTTTTAAAACATTTTTACTGAATTAACTTAATCTTCTCTTTTTGTTCTTTCTGTTTATACACTTAAATTTAAAACTTTATTAGAGAAAAATTGACTTTACATCTTCTATTTTTTCTTTTGAAATATCTAATCGATAATAACTTTTCCCAAGGGTGTTTTTAATATAAGACAACTCCCTTAAGAAATAACTAAATTTAGTCTTTACATCGTAGAGTTCCTTTCTGTTTTTATCTAATTCTTTAGTGTAGTAATCTAATAATTTTTCAGTTTTTGTTTTAGAGGCTTCTATTTCCTCTTGAGTTTTTTCAATATACACAGGGTCTTCCTTTTCTATCCCTGAGAATAAAGATTCCAACATCTCACGAGTAGGTATCAATTGTGTTTTCTCAATATTTCTTAAAATAGCTATTACAGCATCAGTTCTTTTATTTAATGAAATTGTATAAGATAGAATAGGGTTGCTCATTGTATCAAAAGGAGAAAGACCTGTGTCTTCAAAAAAGGCAATCATAAAATCTAATGTTTCAGAATAACTAGGACTAGTCTTTTTAGAATATTTCTTGAATTTTTTAATAACTTTTTTTCTTAATCGAATCGTAGCAAAATCATCCATATTTTATTAAATTGTTACAATGAATCCCCAGTTTTACAGGGTTCATTTTTGTTTTTGCGTTAAACTATAAAAATTATAACTCTTGAAATCAGATGTATCTAACTGATTATAAGCCAAATACAAAACTAGTAACATCGCGAAGCGTGTTACCCTCTTGCTTATCAATTTCGTCAAGCTTTGGCTTGACAAAATCCTCCAACAACTGATAAAAAATCAGTTGCTCTTTTACTAGATTGCTAGCCTTATTAATGTATGAATTTTGTGAGTAAAACAAAAATATCCTTTGGTATCAAATGATGCAATTTGATGCTAAAAATCATGGTTTTTGGAAATATTGAAAAAAGAAACGTCAGATTCGAAATATATCGAATCAATAATTGACTGACTTTTCATTGGTAAATTTTTGGCTCAATCATTTTTGTTTTAAAAAAATTGATTAAAAAACATGGTGCATTGTTGAACTGGAAACAACTCGACGTTTTGAGAGTTGTTCTATTTCAATAATAAAAAATCAAAACATAAAAAACCCTACTCTTTCGAATAGGTTTTGATAGTTACATTAAAAATCTGGTTACAATTCAAACTGTATAATCTGATTTTCAATTTCTTGCTTACGAACTTCTAAAGTCGATTGTAAATGTGTTGTTACCAATTTAATCAAATTGGTATTTGTTGTCTTAAACTCTAAATTATGAGAATCTCTAATGTAAAACGAAGCCGAATCACCTTGATTGTAATTAAACTTTGTGAGTTCATTTAAAGTTTCATTTAAACGTTCTCTTTGCGTCGCTAATCCTCTTAACTTCTCAAACTTTTGGATGCGGTCTACCAAATTAATCGTGGCTTTAATTACAACTTCTTGTTTCACTTTTTGCGCTTGTCCAATCGCTTCTTCTGTTAATTTCTTTTGAACGTCTTTTTTAACAGTTGCCGTTCCTCTTTTTGCTGTTCCATTTTGTTTCACTTTTGTTTCCATGATTTTAAAAATTTTAATTAAACAATATTTGAGCATACACCAACGGAAGACAAAATTTTGGAGTGTAAAGGAAACGTATAAAAAGTGAGGGACGAACGGCTTTATGCCGTCCCTTTTCCGAGAAATATTTTGCGACGTTTTTATTTCGGGAATATTGTATGAATATTATTATTGCTTTTTTTATTTATATGATTTCTTTATGTTTGTCTATGGATCTTACTAATCGACAACTAAGCATTGTAAATATTGTTATGTCACAGGATAAGGTTACTGCTTCTAAAATTAGAACATTACTGCCCGAACCTATTAGTATTCCGATACTCAATAGTGAAATAGACAAACTTATTTACTATAAGGTTTTAGCAAAAATTGGTAGAGGGAAGTCAAAGGCTTATGTTATATCTCCAAATTATAAGTAGTCTAAATTAAAGTACTTCTTATCAATTGATGTTCTACTCCAGCGAACTTTAGCCTAAAATGCGTAGTGGTAATGTCGTGTTCCGTTCCAGTAAAACGGAATGAGTTAACAAATGAAAAATACACATTTTAGGCTCATGTTCAAGACCTTTTTAATGAAGCGCTTTTCTCGAAATGTAGTGTTTACGGCATGTAGTGGAAATGGGCTGAATGGAATTTAGTTTTCACTCCCTTTCTGACAGCTGTTCTTTTGGTAATTATAGCTATTTTATTATAACTTTCTAATTGGTCATCTGGTTAATCATGGATCGTAATATTTAGAATTAATTAAACTAAAGTCACTTTTCCCTTAGGAACACTTTATTTTAAGAACGCATTAGAACTAGTACAACTCTCACTATACTCTTTCGGCAAAGTGTGTGTAGTTAATTATTTCTGATTTTCCTATCGAAAATCCTTCTTACTTTTGCTATCTTAGTTTCTCAAATCGAAAATCCTCGCAGATTTTCACACAGCGAAACCATACACAAACCCATTGTGTGTCGTTGTACACAGTGAATAGTTTTATATGCTTGCATAAAAAAATTGCTTAAAACCTCGAATAGAAAACTGGTAATTTCACTATATTGAGGGATTAAGTTGATTTACTCACGCCAGAGGCGTGAGCTGTTTTTTTTTAATATTAATAGTGTATTGATATCCCATTGAATTAATCAATTAATAACATACTCTCATGTTTCAGGTGCACACTCTTTCTTCAGAATGAGTGCAACAAAACAAGTTTTAATTTTGGTTTAAAAAAACAATCATTTCTTGAGATATACTAGCAACCAAAAGTCTGTAATTCAATTAACAACAAAATAATTAGCAGCTTATAGATTAAAACTAACAACTAAACGAAAAAGTAAGAAATATACTTAACTATTAATAATAGGTTTCTATTTTTGAGCGAAAGAAAATTCCCGTGTTGACATTCTCTTGAATTTGTTAATTAATAGCAATCTCTCAAGGTCAAAAAAAACACCTCTTAAAAGAGGTGTTTTTGAGGCTTTAACTTCATTAGCTAAAATACTGCTAAATATTTTGTATCGAAAGTGATTTTCAAAAAGCAAAAACATATATTTCGAATTCCTTGTATAAGTAAATGGTATACAAACTTATCTATAAATGATTAAAACTTACCAAAACGGGATTAAAACATTTAACCAGGTTCAAAGTTTTGTGACAAAATTTTAATATGGCTAAGTTTATTAAAACTACTTTTTATAAATATGAATGATTCCGAGTTCTATAATATGGGTAATTCTGAGTATGAATATATTCTAGCTGCTAATAAAACAGCTATGATCTTGTATAAACAATCTAAGAAAATACTTATGGCATCCAATAACTACGACTTTATGGTTTTCAAGTTTTCTAAATGGGAGGAAGTTTTGAAGAATGGGAAGACTATATTTCTATAGATGAAGTAACCTTTGATGAATTATATCATAATCTTTGTATAAAATTAAGAGAGTTTATTAAATATCTATAATAAACTTCATATTTTAGATGAAGATATTTTTTATTGCTTTTGTATTAAGTACATAGGGCGATTTTACTTTTTTCCAACGGGAAATTTCATCTTCCGTTAGTGATTTTACAGAAACTATTTTTAATCTTTTTGGAACACTTCCTTTGTCATCCATTACTTGTTTTCGAGTGTTGATATTAAATAATTCTAATTTTATTCTAACTAAATCATTTTTTAAAACCTGTTTAGGGAAGAGCTTGTTGTAAGAATCCAAGTCCAGAGCTAAAGCTATTCGAGATATCATTCTAGTGTTTGCTTTTGATTTATTTTTTATATTTTCAATATTACCAATATAACCTTCCGAAACACCTAACTTCTGGGCTAATTCAACTTGATCAATTTTTGCCTTTATTCTTTCAATTCGAATATTCTCCTTTATCCAAAAATCAAATTCTGATATTATAATCTCTATTATCATACTTATAAATTATATGACAATGAAAGAATTACAAAATTTATTATCACATACTCTTGAGTGTGTGGTAAATTTTTATATATTTGTTTCAAATTCATTTATGAATTGTAATTTTGCGATTCTTCAAATAAAATATTGAAGCATTCGCTTTGAGTCTCGTTTCAGAAAACTGGTAATTTTTAACACACGAGATCATAAGTAAGATGCTCACGTCTATCGGCGTGGGCTCACTTATTCGTGTGTAGAGTATACCAGTACCTCTGAAACGTTTAAGATGAGTTCCGCTCCTTTTTCTTTGTAGAAAAAGGGAATTCTTTTCAATCTTTTTCAAAGCTATCTTCTCTTTATAAATTATAAGAATTCGCATCAGCTATTTAATATCAATTAAATATAATTATGGTGGAAGCTATCACCAATTTAAACGAGATCTGTTATGCCACACAGTAATTTTAAATTATTAAAAAATGGTGACCCCTCTGCTTTAGAACAGATTCATTATGAATACAGCAGAAGTATCTTTTGGGTCGGTAAGCAAATGATTAATGATCATTTTGTTATAGAATCCTTAGTACAAGATACTTTTTTAAAATTATGGGTTCATAGGGACAGGATAGAATCACCTAAGCATATTTTCTATTTCTTAAGGTTTGTAATGAAAAGAGAATGTATTTCATACTATAGTAAACCTAAAAATAAGTTCTTTAGGAATGTCCATTCGTTAGAGAATTACAACAATTACCAAGATTATATGGTGGGGTATGATCCCGTAAATGCATCTGAAAATCTGAAAGACCATGAATCGGAACAAAAATTCTTCGACCTAATCCAAAGCGTATTGCCCTTATTGAATGCTGAAAGAAGGCATTTAATTGATCTCTGTTTGAAATATGGTTTTAGGTATAAAGCTATTGCCCAGGTTATGGGAACAAGTATTAATGAAACCAGTAATGAAGTGAAACGAGCTATTGAGGATATTAAAACGATTATTAATCAAAGAAGTGCGCCCCAAACTGAACAAAAGTTCGCTATTGAAATTAAGGTTCAAGGTGTTATGACCAAGGAACAAGCAAGAGTATTAAAGCTCCGATGTGAAAAGAAATATTCCTTTACCTCCATTGCTGCAGAGCTTAATTTATCCAAAAAGAAAGTACACAATGAATTTATGATAGCGTATAAACTCATGCAGCAATTAGAATCCGCTTGATATGGAAAAGCCAACACTCAAACTAACCCGAAAGGTTCAACTATTGGTTGACCTGCCTACCCAAGAAGAACGTAAGGAAGCCTTAGACAAACTTTATCAGTGGCAAAACCGATGTTTTAGAGCCGCCAATCTTATCGTTTCCCATCTCTATGTACAGGAAATGATCAAGGAATTCTTTTATCTGTCAGAGGGGATAAAGTATAAACTGGCTGATGAAAAAAAAGATGGGGAGGGCATCTTGCAGCGCTCCCGTATCAATACTACTTATCGCGTGGTATCAAATCGCTTTAAAGGTGAAATCCCTACAAATATATTGTCTAGTTTGAATAATACCTTAATCACTTCTTTTAAGAATAACAGCCCAGAATACTGGAAAGGTGAGCGTTCCCTTAAAAACTTCAGAAGGGATATGGCTTTTCCATTTAGCTTAGAGGGCATAAGCGGATTATCCTATAATGACGAGAAAAGGGCTTTTTGCTTTCGTTTATTTCAAATTCCTTTTAAGACGTACTTAGGAAAGGACTATACCGACAAACGAATACTATTGGAGCGCGTAATAAAGGGAGAAACCAAGCTTTGTACTTCACATATAAAATTGAAAGATGGTAAAATTTTCTGGCTACCTATATTTGAAATTGAGAAAGAAAAACAAGCCCTAAAACCAGAAGTGATTGCGGAGGCATCCCTGTCTATTGAGTACCCCATTGCAGTGAAAACCGTTAATGCCAGACTCACTATCGGCACTAGGGAAGAGTTTCTGCACAGAAGATTAGCTATACAGGCAGCCCTTAAAAGAGCACAGGTAGGAGCTACTTATTCCAAGTCGGGTAAAGGGCGTAAACGAAAACTAAAAGCTGTGGACAAGTTTCGCAAAACCGAAAGTAATTATGTATCCCATCGTATTCATGTATATAGCAGAAGATTAATCGATTTTTGCATTAAACATCAGGCAGGAACACTAATTCTATTAAATCAGGAAGACAAGATTGGAATAGCTAAAGAAGAGGAATTTGTATTAAGGAACTGGAGCTATTATGAGTTAATGACCAAAATAAAATACAAGGCCGAGAAAGCAGGCATTGAAATTATTATAGATTAACCTATTTGGTTACGAGGGTGCTTGTACACCCGCAAGGTGAGGCCAGTAATCACACTCACTAAATGTGAATAGCATATACAACGCGTGGGCTCTCTTATTTTGACCTTTCTTAATCAATCCTATCCCTAAGGATTACTTCATTATATCAAATATTAATAACTCCTTTCAATATGCTCCCGTTATCTTATGAGGAACATATTGAAGGGTCTTTTTTTTGGTCGAAAACAACTTTTATTTATGCACTCTTGTTTTCTTCTTTCTGCTTAAACCGTTCCAGTAGGTTACTGATGTCCTCGCTTATTTTGGTTTCCACCACTCTTGCATAGATTTGTGTTGTCGAAAGTTTAGCATGTCCCAAAAGTTTTGAAACCGTTTCTATCGGCACGCCGTTGGATAGCATAACCGTAGTCGCAAACGTATGTCTAGCGACATGAAAAGAAATATTTTTGTGGATGCCACAGGCTTTTGTAATTTCCTTTAAATAAGCATTAGTCTTTTGGTTGGAACTTATGGGCAACAAATTTGTTGTAACATTCTGTTCTTTATTGGCTTTATACTCTTCTAGTATTGCCCATGCCTTGGGGAGTATTGGCACTTTTACTTGTTCGTCTGTTTTTTCTCGTTTAGTATATATCCAATTGTTGTTATCTATCCCTTTTACAATATTGTTTGCTGTTAGTTCCTTTACATCAATATAGGATAGTCCTGTATAGCAAGAGAACACAAAACAGTCTTTTATCTTTTGTAAGCGGTCACTTGTAAAGTTGGTGTTTTCCAATACCCCTAATTCTCTTTCGTTTAAATACGCTCTATAGTATTTATCATATTTTAGTTGAAATTGACTAAATGGGTTTTTATACATCCATTCTAGTTTAATGGCTAGGTTTATCATTTTCTTAAAACGCTCCAAATGTTTCATAACCCCATTATTGGATAGCATCAATTGCTTTTTAGTGTTTTTATAGGTTCTTAGGTAGTGTTCAAAGTCAGTGATGAATCTAAAATTCAATTGTTTTAAATAGATGTCTTTTAGTCTTTTTTTCTTCCTCAAGAATTTCTGTAAGTATCGTTCAGTTGTATAATAATTCTTCATCGTTCCTGCTTTTAGAACGTGAATCATATTGCCATTGTGATAAGCAATTAACTCTTTTAAGGTTTTACAATTATCATCTTCTCCCAAATATCGGGACTTGATGGCATCGGAGGATAACACCTTATCTTCTTCTATGAGTTCTTTATGACATTGAAGCAGTTTGTTATAAACCCCATCTAAATAAGCGTTTAGTATTCTAGCAGTTTCTAAATTACCTCGCCCTCTATTTTTAGTACTATCCCACTGATTTTGGTCAATACTTCGCTTTAAACTCATTTCTGAGCGTTTACCGTTTACGGTAATACGGGCATAGATGGAAAGTTGTTTGGAATTGCTTCTTGATTTTCTTGTAAAGAAAATAATTGTAAAGGTGCTTTTTGTTTTCATTTTAAATGACTTTTTGTTAAACAATAATTTGTAAAGACGAAAGTCAAATTATGTCTTAAAGCTCTCTAAAGTTAATACATTTTTGGTGAACTATTGCACACCGATTTGCACACCTTTTTATTGAGTTTAAATGCTTTCATTTGATATCAAATAAAATGTGTAAAAACAAAAAACACTGATAATCATACGATTAACAGTGTTTTGATTCAACCTATTACTAGGTTCGTCGGGGTGGCAGGGTTATACCCTTACCACACAATATTATAAGTATCAGCCTTTTACAGATTTAAAAACTTAACTGTTAGCCGATTTGTTGACGATACTATAAATGAACTTAAAGTAAAATGCATTACTTCTGATGATGTAAATATATAATTTGTTACATATCAAACCAAGACAAATTTTAGAAACTTTATGAAGTTAGAATCGCTATTTCGTTCATATTTTCTCATTTAATACACGCTCTGACAATTCCACTTCTATCTTACCGTATTTCGTTTAGTAATTTTCTCCAATCCTAATTTCATACGGCTCACCATTTACTTCACCTTGGGGAGTATCTATTTGTCGCCTTCGTTCAATTAAGGCAATATCCCATAAAAAAACCTTTGCTTCATCTTTACGTTCTTTAATTACCAAATTTTCAAGATTTGACAATTCTATTTTAGCTGTTTGTCCATCTAGATATTGTGATATTATAGCTTCCACATTCGCTAAACCTAGACCAATAGCCAACAGCTTTGACTCATCTAATAATATAAGTACACCTGATGGTGATGTTGCCTCCGAATCAGGAGAAAAAGAAACCCAGTAAGAGGCTGGAAACTCAACACTATCAAACTCCTTATGGATTGTTTTGAATTCTCCAAAAACCTCTATATTTAAAATGATATCATTAATATAGATTTTTGTTTCTCTTAATGATTCAAGCGTTCTTCCGTTTGTTGATAATCTGAGGGTTGTTGCAACGGCATTGTTCCATTCGCTAGTGCTCACACCAATCTCAGAAAGTGTAGATTCGTCATTTTTATCCAAGACATACTCAAGTTCCGAAATACTATAGGATGGTCTTAAAGGTACTTGAGGGCGGTCGGAATTATCTGTTATGGATAGCTCCATTGTGGGATTTCCAAAACCTTTTAGGCTATTTAAAAGCGATGTGCGGTGCTTGCCCTTCAATGCAAAAGATTTCGGTTCTATTTTTAATAGCAAGATGTTTTGAAAAACCGATTGAGCGAACTCATGCTCAATATCCGTGTTTGCCATAAAAGTATTGATTTCATGGATATTATCTTTAGATGACCAATTTTCTTTCAACTTCTCAATTTCAAAATCTCTTATTTCTATCCGAGTTGATGGAAGGAATGATACAGTAGCATATATAGGTCCGCTTTTTATCACAAGCATGCAGCCTATCGCAAAAAAGGAAAGCAACAGAAAAGCAAACCCTGAAGATAAAAACGTGGCATTAAAAGAAATGGGATGCTTGTTTTTTAAATTGGAAACAAAACGTAACAATGACAAAGAAAAGAAGCCACAAGCCCAATGAAACACTACTGTCAAAACTATAGGAACCAGAAAATAATTCAAATAGACCCAGTTGTTACTATTTTGGATTGATTCCAAAAGCGAGTTACCTGTATATCCTATAAATGTTTGTAAGTCTTTTACAAAATAACCAGCCAATAGTAGTAGGGCAAAGAACAGCCAAATTCTTTTTTTTGATGTAAAAGGATAGGAGATAACAATTGGGAGAAATAACAATACCGAGGCTATTACTGCATTTTTTATATCCCAAACTGCTGCTGGCTTCCAAAACTCAGGTAAATAGTAGAAAATTGTCGTTCCGAAGAAGCCACCGATTAGAATAACTCCTAATGTAAAGGCAATATGTTCTTTCTTGGTTAGTTTCAAAGACGTTTGGTTGATTCAGCTATTTAAAATTGCTTTTATCTATAAATACTATTTTGTTGATTTATAATTATATAAAAGTACAAAATTCATTTTTACCTCTGGTAATTGGTTTTAAATCGGAAAGCGAAACCTTAAATTTTCTTAACCGAATTATCGGCAAGCCCTTCTTGAGCCTTTGCTCGATAATTCTTGAAAATTCAAATTTTGACCACACATTTTAAGGGGTTTATAATAAATAAAGCCTTTTGTTGTTTTTCGGGACAACGAAAAACAGGCATGGTATAAGCACTTCTAATTTAAACACATCTGCTTTTCTCATTTAACTATCTGTACGCTCCAACTCAAATGCATTTATATTATTTACTTATATAATTATGTGATAATCATGATAATGCTTCAAGTTCTTCTATTAAGTAGTCAAGATTGGTGTAACCAGCTTTATAATCATTCAAAAGGGCAAAAACTTCATGGCTTACACCACCACATGAGAAGCACATATCCAAGTCTGGTATTTTCAAAAGGTCAAAGCCTCTTTTGAGTAAATAAATAACTATGTCAATTTTATCTGCGATAGCTGCATGCGTGAGAACTGCATATTTTAGTCTTGGCTCATAATAATGCATGTTAGCTCCTGCATTAATAAGTAATTCTACACATTCCAAATTTCCTCTATGAGCTGCATAGAATAATGGTGACGATTGATAACTAGTTTTAGTGTCAAGTAAATTCGGGTCAGCACCAGCATTTAGCAATACCTCTACAATTTTATGATATCCTCTTTCTGCCGCACAGCATAAGGCCGTGACTCTCATGTTCACTAATACGTCAGTATTAGGTAATATATAATCTTTTTCATTTGGGTGAGCAGAATTTGGACTATTTCCTTCTGACAATAGATTGATGACTTGTTCTAAATCTCCTTCTTTTGTAGCTTTGACAAGTTCTGGGCTATTTGGCTTCTGGTCTTGATTCAAAATACTTTTGTTATTTTGTAAACCAGTGCTTTTTAAAATAGGCTTATTTTCTTCTTTATGGCTTTCGTCCCTAAACTTAAAAAGTTTTTTAATTGCTTTTATCATAGTTAGATTATTAAAGTGGAAATTTCCTAAATAACCAACACATTGCTAGTGACAAGAAGATGTAGTTAGCTAACAATGAGGTTTTTATTAAAATGCTAAGATAGCAAAACTTTATCAGTAAACGGACTTCATATACATATGGACTTTAAGTAGTATTTATTTAGCCCCACTCCCTTCCATTTTAAACTTCACATAGTTTTTTAATTCACTTACCGAGACTCCATTATTACCTTTTTTGGTCAGCAAAACAACAACATTCAGTTTTGAACTACGGCATAAACCAGGCTCATACTTCGCTCTTTTTTATACGTCTTATCAAACCTGAATATTGAATCACACAGGGCATCAAAAAAAGGTAACAACGAAGGCTCTATGGGAAGTAAATCAAAATATAGAACTATGAAATCATCTCAAAATATCCAAAAAGGAAGTGGAACTAAAAAAATCAAAAAAGGAAAACACTCTGGATATAATAAGTAAATCACTTTTAAAACAAATGAATATTAATCTTTTAAATATATAATTATGAGTACAATCAAAAATCATGTTCAGTTAATCGGAAACGTTGGGCAAGAACCAACCATCACAAATCTTGAAAGCGGAAAGAAAGTAGCCCGTTTATCATTGGCAACCAATGAAAACTACAAAAATGGCAAAGGTGAAAAACAAACGGAAACCAATTGGCATACCGTAGTAGCTTGGGGCAAGACCGCCGAAATTATCGAAAAGTTTGTCAACAAAGGCAAAGAAATCGGTGTGGTCGGGAAGCTTAAGACACGAATCTACACTACAGACGACGGAAATCAACGCTATGTTACCGAAGTAGAAGCAAACGAAATTTTGCTTTTAGGCAGTAAGTAAATCAAAAAATAAAGAGGGCATCTCTCGGAAAAGTTCTGCCCTCTTTTTCATTATCAAACTCTAAAAAAAGTAAAACAATGAAAGACAAAGTTAACGAAATACAGATAAGCTACAAAGAAAAGGTAAGTACATTAAAATCGCCTACCATCAAATGTTCAAAAAATAGTGCCGAACTACTCTTTAAACATTGGAACAAAAATACCATAGGATTGCAAGAATCCTTTAAGGTTTTGTTATTGAACAATAGCAATAAAGTAAAAGGTGTTTACGAATTATCAACTGGCGGAATTACAGGTACATTGGTTGATTTACGCATCCTATTTGCAGTCATTTTGAAATCTTTATCAGTTGGGATAATTATTTCGCATAATCACCCTTCAAATAAGCTAAAACCAAGCGAAGCGGATAAACGGTTAACCGAAAAAATTAAAAAAGCAGCAGCCTTTTTTGACATCATGGTTTTGGACCATTTGATTATAGCACCTAATGGGGAATATTACAGTTTTGCAGATAACGGAGATTTATAATTTAAACTACAAATCATGGTCTATTTAAATTATAACAATCTCGACGACGAAACCCAACAACATTTGTTATCGGTATCTAAAGAAGATATAGAAAATAAATTTGGGAACGACCTTAAAGCCTATGCCAAAGAACATTATTTGGATTATGATGTTTTATTGGACGAGGAAGCGACACGGAATTTATATAACTATCAATATGTGTTTAATATTTAATCTCACATATAATAATCATAAAGACCTTTGATTTTCAAGGGTCTTTTAATTTGTGTCATATTGAATAATTAAGCTCCGAACGTTTTAAAATTTGACGTTCCAAATTTCAATTTCCCCTAAAATCATATTTTTTAGTACCAAATCGTATCACTTGATGCCGAATCATGTTTTTGTTTTATTGATAAAAACGATACATTTATAAGGCTGTCAATCAGCATATTTCAAAGTACAACTATTCACTATTATTTGACTTTCGCTAATAGTTGTACACATCAAAATATAAAACAGAACGGAATGTAAATTCCGTAAATGAGCAACTGACTTTTTTAGTCAGGTTGTTCGAAAATTTCGTCATGCTAAAGCATGACGAAAAGGAGAAGCAAGAGGGTAACACGCCAAGGCGGTGTTAACGTTTGGTTTATTGTTTTAATTATTTGATAATCAAACAATTAACACTTAATAGATTTAAGGAAATAATAAAGTTTTACAGTAAATCCTGTTGAAACCCCAATAAAACGGCAATTTTTTACAGTAAATGAACTCTAATCATCAAAAAAAATACAGTTTTTCTGCCATTAGTATTAAGCCAAATGTGGCAACTCGTTTTCGGAAATTCTCAAAAAGAATTACCCGTTCACATACAGATACGCTAGAAACAATGATGAACTTTTTTGATTTAAACGAGCTATCCCCAAATGAAGCTTTAGGTGCGAATATGCAGACCTTGGAGAATAGCTTAAAAAAACGCATAAACGCTCTAATTGCCATTATTAGAGATATTGAAAAAAACCAAACCAAGCCTACCAATGCTATGTTGGAATTACTCTTTAAAGAAAACCCAAAAGAGAAAGAACCGGATAAGGAATTATTTGAATTTGAACCACAGGAACTAATTACCGAAAATGAGGAGCTAGACTATTACCGAAATCGATATGAGGAAGTTCAGCAACAATTCCATTCGGTAAAATATGATTTGGAAAAAATCATAGATAAGACCACTTATGTAAAAGGCAGTTTTGGAGGAGGTTATTTAAAACTGGATTTGAGCAAGGACGAGTTTGAAAATATTAAACAAAAATTATAAAATGTATATCACAGTAACCCAACAGACAACTGATGGCAATTATGCACAGAGCGCTTCCGATTTTGTGGCGTATCTCGAAAAAGAAAATGAAGGAAAATCCATTGATGAAATGGAACATTTTTTCAACCAGTATGGCGAAGAAATATCCGGTAAGGAAGTCATCCAAGAAATCGACGGAAATACCGCTAAACTCAAAAAGACCGAACCCAAGTTTTATTCCATTACGGTCAATCCAAGTGCCAATGAATTGAAACGATTACAAAATCATTCTGAAGAACTAAAACAGTACACTAGAGAACTGATGAAGGAATATGCTAAATCTTTCAATCGAGAAATAAACGGACGAGCTGTCACCGTGGATGATATAAAATATTACGCCAAAATTGAACACCAACGGACGTATAAGGGAACGGATAGGAAAATTCAGGAGAACCAACCGTATGCAACCAAGATACTTCAAATTAAGAACGACATCCGAAAAATTGAAAGTGGCAAATTAGAAGGGAACATTAAAAAATTACAGCAAAAAATATCTCGATTAGAGAAAGAAGCACCACATCAACAAAACGGAAAACGCATTGTTAGAGGGATGCCAAAAGAAGGCTCTCAGAGTCATATTCATATTATTGTAAGTAGAAAGGATATGTCTAATAAATACAGTTTATCCCCTGGAAGCAAATATAAAGCTTCGGAAACTGTATTTAATGGAAAACCTGTAAAACGTGGTTTTGACAGGGACAAATTCTTTAAGGCATCCGAAAAGACTTTTGATACTTTATTTCAGTACAAAAGAAATTATGTTGAAACTTATACAGCACGAAAAACATTCCTTAAAAACCCAAAACTGTATTTCTCTATGCTCTCAGGACTACCAACCAATGAAAAGGCAACTGCCTATAAGATACTTGCCAAATCTGGAGTACCCATAATGAACATTCCAACAAACAAAGTTCAATTGGCATTGAAGATAATTAACAAGTTTAAAAAAGGAATTGACCGAGCCATACAGTCGGGTTCTATCGGGATATGAATCTATCAATGGCGCATATCATTCTATTCATTATTGTACCGTTATTATTTATTGGTACTGTTTTGTATGTTTTTCTTCATCAAGAACAACCAGTTAATGGAGATAAGAAATATAGAGTACAATTTAAACTCCGTCGCGGAAAATTTCAAATCGAAAATATCAAGAGAGGAGCATCGGTCATTGGGTCTGCCGGTAGTGGTAAAACTGAAAGCGTAATTTATAACTTTTTACAGCATTTTAGTAAACATAATTTTTGTGGAATTTTACACGATTATAAAGATTTTGAACTAACCGAAATTGCATACCCATTATTCAAAGAAAAGGATATCAAATTCTACACTATTGCTTTTGACCAAATCCATTATCGTGTAAACCCAATAGCACCTAGATATTTGCCCAATGAGGAAAGTGTCAATGAATTATCCAAGGTACTTATTGAAAACCTTTTAGGGTTTGATGAGTCAAGCACCAATAGTACCACAAAATTCTTCAGCGATGCCGTCGAAGGCTTGATGAGTGGAATGATTTGGAAGCTAAAAACGTCTTATCCTCAACATTGTACCTTACCCCATTTGATTGCTGTTTTTCAATCGATGACCACCAAGCGATTAATTTCTTTTTTGAGTTCCAATATCACATCCAAGAGTATGGCAAGTGCCTTTATCAACGGCATGGATTCTGACAAGCAAACGGCTGGTGTAAAAAGCACATTGGCCAATGCCTTTAAAAAGATAGCTTCTCAACAACTATTTATGGTATTGTCAAAAGATGAAGTACCCTTGAATATAAATAGTAACGAAAATCCTGCGGTTATTTCTATAGTAAACCATCCCAAATATGAATCGGCTTATTCTCCTATCATCGCAGCTATAATGCATACGGTCATTAAACAAATGAGCGAGAGAGGGCAACAACGCTCTTTTTTAATGATGGAAGAAGCACCAACTATAAAATTGCTAAATATGCACCGCATTCCAGCAACTTTACGAAGCTATGATATTGCTACAATTTACGTGATGCAGGACAAAATTCAGAATGATATGCTATATGGCGATAAAGCTAGTAAAGCGATTTTGAGTAATCTTTCCTATCAGTTTTTTGGAAAAGTGAACGACCCAGATACTGCAAAGTACTATGAGCGATTTTTTGAGATTGTCCGTAAAGAAACCACCAGTATCAACCGTGGTCATAACCTTAATTTTGATACACGGATTACCAAAGGTGAAAAAGAAGTATCTAAACGAAGAGCAGATATTTTTTTTCGTCTAAAACAAGGTGAATTTATCACTTTTGCAGACGGTAAGGATAAAAGAGTTCAATTTAAACTGCAAGCAATAAAAAAAGAAATACCCGAATTACGGCAACGATACACAGAAGATGAATTAAGACTGAATTTTGAAAGGGTCTACAGAGATATAAAATCTATTTTTAAACTGAGCTAAAATTCGTTTAAGAAAAAATTTAGCAAATCTTGTTTTATTCTTTACACGCTTGCACTACGGATGAAATTTCAACAACCTATGATAGTACGGTAGCTACAACTTAGCCCATAGTTGTAGCTTTTATTTATTGCTATGACAAGTTAGTGTTCTGTATTTAAGCACATACCAATTGGTATCTGTAAACTATTTTTACCTATATTTGTATAAATATTAAAAGTCCTTTGGAAAATACATCTGAATATATCATAGAAACAATTGCCCCAATCTTTAACAAAAAAGGATATGTGGGAACAAGTCTTTCTGACATCACTAAGGCTACAAAACTAACCAAAGGTGCTTTGTATTGTAATTTTAAAAACAAAGAAGAATTGGCTGTCAAAGCCTTTCGATATAATATTAAAAAAGCACTTAGTCCATTGTTTTTACAGCTGTCTGAACAAACAACAAGTATTAAAAAGTTAAAAGTATTGACCGATTATTATCGGAAGTTCTATGACTTTACAAAAGGAAGCGGGGGGTGTCCTGTTCTTAATATTGGTGTTGATTCCAAACACAATAGCACTACCCTAATTAGGGAAGTTAAAAAACAAGCATTAAGACTAATAAATGGTCTTTCTAGAATAATTCAGAATGGGATTGATAATTCGGAATTTAACAAAGAAATTAATGCTGAAAAATACGCAAGAAATATTTATGCAATGATTGAAGGTGCAGTTTTTATGGCTACACTATATGAAGATGAAAAGTACCTTATTGACATTATGGATTCTATAGATGACATAGTGATTACAAAAATGAAAAAAGAATAAAAAAATTTATCCAAGCACATACCGATTGGTATGTGAGATGAGTAGATATGATATTATAAACATGAGTAAAGACAATTTTAGCATAAAAAAAAGTATTGAAATTTTAGAGAGCACACCTTCTGTTTTAAAAGGATTACTAAAAGGAAAAAGTGAGTCTTGGACTTTAAATAATGAAGGAAAAGATACATGGAGTCCTGTACAAGTTTTAAGGCATTTAATTCTGGCTGAAATAAATAATTGGATACCTAGAATAGAAATTATTCTTTCAAATGAACATGATAAAACCTATATCCCTTTTGAGAGACAAGAAAAGGTATTCAGGGAGCAATCCATTACTGAGTTATTGGCAGAATTTACTGTTTATAGAATTATAAATATTAAAAAATTGAAATCAAAAAACATTACAAAAGCGGATTTTAATAAAACCGCCATCCACCCTGAATTTGGAGAGGTTACATTGAGTCAGCAAATAAGTACTTGGTGCGTACATGACTTAGGACATATATCTCAAATATGCAGAGTAATGGCCTTTCAATATAAAAATGAAATTGGGCCTTGGGAAAAATACCTATCAATTGTAAAAACTAAATAATGATGAAAAAACGAACAGACATTGTATACCGAGTTGAAAACACAACATTGAATGATTTAGATTTTATATGTTGGATGTATGAGGAAGCAATTAAATATCAAAAGAAAAATAATTTTTTTGGTTGGGAGGCTATGGATAAACAATACCTTAAAAATGAAATTGAAAATAAACTCAATTATAAGATTATACAAGGCAATAACATAGTGTGTGCCTTTGGTGTTATTTTTTCTGACCCATTAATATGGAGAAATATGGAGAAAGGAACATCTATATATCTTCATAGAGCTGTTGTAAACCCAAACTTTAAAGGACAGAAGCAATTCAGTAAAGCCCTTCAATGGGCAATCGACTATGCTATTGCAAATGGTTTAGATTCTGTTAGAATAGACACTTGGACGGCTAATCCGGCAATTATAGAATTCTATAAAAAATATGGTTTTCAATTTATTGAAGATTTTAAAACAGGAAATAACAAGGATTTACCTGTTCAGCATAGAAATCTGGAGGTAACTCTTCTAGAATATCCTATAAAATAGGATTCAAATAAAAAGAATAAATATGAAATTACAATTAATTAGAAATGCCACTATAAAGATGGTTTACGCAGGAAAAACCATTCTAATTGACCCCATGCTTTGTGAAAAAGAGACTATGGAGCCATTTATGAAAGGCTTACAAAAGAATCCAACAGTAGATTTAACAATTCCTGTTGAAGAAATTATCGAAGATATTGATGCAGTTTTGGTTACACATTCTCACCCAGACCATTTTGATACAATATCTAGTGAATTAGTACCTAAAAACATTCAATTATTTGCTACACCAACGGACAAAGATTTCTTTGCAAAACAGAGTTTCAATAATGTCACAATTATAGAAAAAACAACAACTTGGTCTGGTATTAAAATCACAAGAATTGAAGGACAACACGGAAGTGGTCCAATTTTACCCTTTATGGGAAATGTCTCTGGCTATATCTTACAAGCCAAAGATGAACCTACAATCTACCTAGTTAGTGATAGCATTTTAGTTGATGCAGTTATTTCAACGATAGACAATTTTAAACCTCAAGTTATCATAACTAATTCAGGAGGAGGAATATTCCCAGGCTATGAAGACTATCCTGTTCTAATGAATGAAGAACAAACAATTAGAGTAGCAACATTGTTACCATCTTCAAAAATTGTTGCAGTACATCTAGAATCCATAGATTTTAGCAAGACAACTAGAAAATCATTAAGAGATTATGCAAATGAAAAAGGAATTTCAAAAAACCAATTGCTAATTCCAAAAGATGGTGAACAACTAAATTTTTAACAAGCATACACAATGAAAGAGCAATATTTAAACAGTATAACAAAGCAATTTGAGTATTATAAATCTGTTGGAGAAAAGACGTTTAGCCAACTTGAAGAAAAAGATTTGCTATGGCAATTCAACCAAGAAAGTAATTCAATAGCCATAATAGTAAATCATCTGTCAGGCAATATGAAATCTCGATGGACAGACTTTCTAACTTCTGACGGCGAAAAAGAATGGCGGAATAGAGACATGGAATTTGAATCTGTTATAAAAACGAAAGCAGAACTTTTAGAAAAATGGGAAGATGGATGGGAATGCCTTTTTACTGCAATCAATGCAATAAACAGCGACAATTTTAAGACAGAAATTTATATACGAAATCAGGCTCATTCGATAATAGAAGCTATTAATCGTCAACTATCCCATTATTCCTATCACATAGGGCAAATTGTTTACATAGGAAGAATGATAAAGGCGGAAAAATGGAAAAGTTTGACCATTCCAAAAGGAAAATCATCTGATTTTAATAAAGATAAAATCTCTAAGGGAAAGCATAAAGGTCATTTTTCTGATGATTTAAAATAAAACGAACAATAAAAAACAATCAAAATGAAAAGAAATGTTGGAATACTAATTTTTGACGAAGTAGAAGTGTTAGATTTTGCAGGCCCATTTGAGGTGTTCGCTATTACTTCTGAAATAAATGATTTTAATCTATTTAATGTTTTTACCGTTGGTAAGGAACTTAAACCGATTTCAGCAGTAAACGATTTATCTGTAAATCCAAAATTTGATTTAAAAAATTGCCCTCAAATTGACATCTTAATAATTCCAGGAGGAACCGGGACTCTTAAACAAATGGAAGATAATGAGGTTTTAAACTGGATAAAAAGAGTTCACCAGAGCACAGAGTTTACATTGAGCATTTGTTCAGGTTCTAGATTACTTGGAGTTTTAGGTCTGTTAGATAATCAGAAATATTGTACTCATAAAGAAGTGTATAACCACATGGCAGAAATTGTGCCAAGTGGAATTCCTCAAATGAACAAAAGATTTGTGTCATTTGACAAAATTTATACTTCAGTAGGAATTTCTGCTGGAATAGATTTATCATTTCATATTGTAGAAAAATTACACGGTGAAAAAATCGCAAAAAAGACAGCAGCGTATATGGAATATAATACTGTAAAATCAAAAAACAAGATTTTTGATGCAGACCAAAACCAAATAAATAGCATAGAATGAGAATAACAGTTCAAGATATACTAAAAGCCAAAAAGAGAATTTCTCCATACATAATTGAAACTCCGTTAGAATATTCAGATGTATTATCCACAGAGATAGGAGCTGAAATATATCTGAAATTAGAAAATTTACAAGTATCAGGCAGTTTTAAACCAAGAGGTGGATTAAACAAAATTCTAAAAACAAAAGAAACTAATCCAAATGCTGAATTTGTTGCACCAACAGCAGGAGGACACGGTGTTGGGTTATCTTATTCTGCTAAAATATTAAATTCAAAAGTTCATATTTTGATGCCTGAGAATGCAGACTCAGATAGACTTAAAGATATTAAAAACAACGGAGCATCTATTCATACATTTAAAACTGTTCCAGAAGCAAGGATTAGAGCAAAAGAATTAGAAAAAGAGAAAGGGTATGTTTTTGTATCTGCATATAATGATGTTGAAATGATAGAAGGTGCTGGTACAATTGGTGTTGAGTTATTAAATCAAGCTCCTGATATAGATTGCCTTGTATGTGGTGTAGGTGGTGGTGGGTATATAGCTGGAATTGGAATTGTATTAAAGGCTATAAATCCTAACATAAAAATATATGGAGTCCAGCAAGAAAATGCTCCTTTTATGGCTAATTGGTTTAAATCAAAAAAGTATCCTGAAAATTTTATTATAAAACCATCCATAGCAGAAGGTATTGGTGCAGAAGTTGAAAAAGATACAATTACATGGGATTATATAAATGAGTTTGTTGAAGATTTTCTGATTGTAAGTGAAGATGAAATCAAAGACACTGTTAAATGGACAATGAAAAACCATAAATATTATGTTGAACCATCTGGAATAGTTGGTTTATCTGGAATTAAAAAACATCCAAAAATATTTAAGGATTATAAAAAAATTGTAACCATTGTAACAGGAAGAAATATGTCTTATGATAAATTATTGAAAATAGTAAAATAAAAGAAATAAACAACAGAGAAAGAGCTAATTAGATTATCGAAACAACGTACAGTATAAGTAATGATAAAAACATCAAGTTAACAAAATGATTATATCCAAAGAGAATAGCGAACACTATAAATGGGGTAATAATTCCGATGGCTGGCACTTAGTGAAATCTCAAAGTTTAAGTGTCATTGAGGAATTAATGCCTCCCAACACAAAAGAGAAAAAACATTATCATAAATTCTCTCAGCAGTTTTTCAGAATACTAAGTGGAAAAGCAACTTTTGAAATTGAAAATGAAATAATTGAAGTTGAAGCAGGAAACGGAATACAAATTTTCCCAAAAACAAATCACAGAATTCGGAATGACCAATCAGAAAACTTAGAGTTTCTTGTAATTTCAGAGCCTTCAACTTTTGGGGATAGATGCAATGTAACAAATGATTAATACGACACCACAAGCTGTATAAAAATAATAGCGATGAAAATGATAAATGAAATTATTTGAAACACTTACCATATGTTTTAAAACAATATACACCTAAATATCAGCAGGATTAATCTAGGTTGATTTATGTATAGTAATATTTTTAACAATTGAAGAAATATGAAGAAATATTAAAAAATTTAGACGGCAAGCTTGAAAAACTAGAGTCTAAAACTGAAGATACACTTCACAAAGCTGAATCTGGAATAAAAATTACAAAAGAAGTATTGGAGCAACTAAGAAATTTGGTTGTTAACCAAAACTTCAAAAAAACATCTATAGAAATAGATTTTTTCAAGAACGTAAAGCCGCTCGTATTTAGTAAACTTATCTATTATGTGAAGCTTTTTAACATTGAAAGTAAAAGACCTAGAAGCAGTAATAAATCTCAATCAAAATACCTTAACAAGCATATAGATAAACTTCAAATCTATTTTAACGATAACCTTGAATTCTATCATTATTATCGCAGAGGTGCAACTACATTAGATGAACAATATTTTATAAGAGGAAAGGCAGATATTAGGCTTTACCCAGACACGTTTCATTTTTTTACAGACGAACAATTCTCTACAAGTCATGATTCTACAGTTGCGACAATTATAGCATATGATATGCTTATTATTCATTTAAAAAAAGAAATAGATAAACTAGAAAATAACAACGGAATGGAAACAATAAACTCCCCTAACCCAATGCGCTCTTCAAAATTATTTTGGACAGGAAGTAAAACAGATTTAATAGAACTCATTTATGCGCTTCATAGTAGCGGTACAATTAATAGTGGAACGGCGGACATAAAGGAAATGGCAGCAGTATGTGAGCAAATCTTTAATATCGACTTAGGTAATTATTATCACACTTTCATAGAGATTAGGTCTAGAAAATCAAACAGCACAAAGTTTATAGATAAGTTAAAAGAATCTTTGCTGAAACGTATTGAAGAATCAGATGAATAATTTCCATAGTTGTACCCAAGTTGGGGAATTTAATTTTTTTAACTATATCATAAATTTTGTAGTCAAATAGTATGTCATTTTTTTTATCCAAAACACAAATCAAAACAATATAACTCATTATAAATGAAGACATAAAAACTCCCACCTTGGGAACGACTATTGAATAAATACTAATAATCTTACTCAAATTTGTAGGACGAAAGTCAAATCAATTCAAAGTCGTCATTTAAAAATTAGAACCATTTGGCGGCTTTGTTTTTCAAAATCGTTTTACAAATGGCAGCAACAATTATTACTACAGAAGACCTTCGGGAGTTCAAAATGGAACTGCTCGATGACATTAAGGAACTACTCAACAACCAATCAGGTCATATTACCAAAAGATGGCTAAAATCCCCTGAAGTAAAAGAACTTTTGGGAATCTCCTCTGGAACATTACAGAACCTTAGAATAAATGGCACATTGCCATATACCAAAGTAGGCGGAGTACTCTATTACGATTATGAAGAAATAATGAGCGTTATGGAAAATAACAAAATCCATAACAAATTCTAGCTTGATTTTGGAGCAAGTTAACTACATCAAACACTTGAACGCGGCATTCTTACAATTCTCAAAAGATGGTCGTTTAAATCCCACGCACATCAGTTTATACGTGGCATTATTTCAGTTGTGGAATAACTATCACTTTCCTATGGAATTCTATATCAATCGCGAAGAAGCGATGCGATTTTCCAAAATTGGGTCAAAAACTACCTATCATCGTTGTATTAAAGAGCTGCATCATTGGAAATATCTGTTGTACGAACCCTCACACAATCCCTTTAAAGGTAGTCGAATCAAGATGTTCAATTTTGGGACAAGTGATGGACAAGCTCTGTACTCAAGTCGTACCAATTTCGAGACAAGTAATGGACAAGCGGTGGTATCTATAAACAAACATATACAAACAATAAAAAACAATACAAACGATAATAAACTTGACAAGCCAAAAAATGAAAATGAAATCATTGATTTTTTTGAAAAAGAAAATTGGCCAGAATTAGAAGCCAAAAAATTTTACAACCACTACCAAGGTATCGGCTGGAAAGTAGGTGGCAAAACAAAAATTGTCGATTGGCAAGCCACAGCTCGTAACTGGATGATAAAAGCGGACGAGCTCAAAGAAGAAAAAACAATGGTAGTGGTTAGCCAAAATACGGACAACCTAAAAACTAGTTCCAACAAAAATTATGATGAACCCTTATGAATCCGCACAAACCACATATCATCATCGAGGGTAGCGTTCAATATAAATTAGGAGAACTTAAGAACAATCAAATGCTTTATGACTTTGATAAAATGCTCATTTATCTTAATGCCAAAGGTAAATTACTATTTGGGAAGAAATTCAAAATTTTTGAGGAAGACCAAGATATTTTATTCAAACTCTGTAATTATTACATCAAAGATGAAGCTAATTGCAAAAAGCTGGACATCGACATTAATAAAGGTATTCTGCTTTCTGGACCTGTCGGTTGTGGCAAGACGAGTTTAATGAAACTTCTAAGTCATATTGTTCCACATCAAAAATCGTATGAGGTCATACCCACCCGAAATATCACTTTTGCATTCAATAACATTGGTTACACCATCATTGAAAACTACGGAGATAAACAATTCTATTGTTTTGATGATTTGGGAATAGAACCTACTGGAAGACATTTTGGCAAAGATTGTAATGTAATGGGTGAAATCCTGCTTTCCCGTTATGATTCATTTTTAAATCATAAAATTAAAACGCACGCTACCACAAATCTAAATGCTCAAGAATTGGAAGAACGTTATGGAAATCGGGTTCGTTCTCGCATGCGGCAGTTGTTTAATTTGGTGGCTTTTGATAAGGGGGCTGGGGATAAAAGAGTATAAAGAATATTAATCTCCCCAAACTATACTAAGTGCTTTATTCTTAAATGTAATGCAATGTTCAAAAAATTTCTCCTGAACATCTTCGTCTTTTACATACTTGAAAATATCTATTGCCCAAATTTCTTCTGTTTTAAAAATATCATCTTTAATATCCTGAAAATATTCTCCCATAACTGTATTAGGAGGCACGTTTTTTTCGTACAAGAGGTATTTATATTTAAAATCTGTGCTACAGTGATACCATTTTATTTTTTTGGTTTCTGCATAAATAATCATAATAGAATGATTACCTATTTCAGCAAACCGAAAGGCACAAGCCGTACGACTAACATTATATTCATCTTTTAGGCGGTCAATTAATTCTATTCCAAAGTTTTGTCGATAGGTGTCTTTATCAAAGCGTTCTTGCGGCATAAGAAGATTTGACGCAAAATAATCTGCTTCTCTTTCAATTTTATAGAATTGTTTTTGATTTGTTTTAGAAGGATGTGGCTTAAGGAGCCCTTTTTTAAGCCCAACCCTATGGGAATCTATAAAATAATGCCCTAGTTCATGTGCTAGGGTAAATCTTCCCTTTGCAGAATTTGGTGAATTTCCTTGTCGTGTATTTATATGGATAGAAAACTTGTTATTTCCGTAAATGGTCATTCCATCAAACGTATTAACTCCGTAATCGTCATAAAATACTTCAAGACCTTCATCTGTAACAATTTTTTCTAATGGAGTAACCTTTTCAGGATATTCTAATGCAATAGACTCTGCAAATTCTTTTATGGAAGCATTATTAGTCATCCAAAGATTTGTTATTATGCTTTTTAAGCATTTTATCTATTATGTGTTGAGGAACTTCTCCCTGTCCTTTTCTAGCTGCCATTCTAAGAGTTTCAAAATTTTCTTCCTCAAATACTTCCTCTTTCCATGGAAAAACAATTTTAGATCGCTTTATTGAACCGCTTATAATTGAATTTACATCAATTCTTTCATCTTTTAATTTGAAATCATAATCCTCGTATAGCTTATCGAATCTTTCCAATTGAATTTCATTTACAGGATATAAAAATCCTGTTGAAGCAAACCAATCGTCCAAATGGTCTAAAGCTAATTTTTGTATTTTTTTAGGCTTGCTCATTCAATATTTTTAAATAGTTTATGATATGCTTATCTGCAACACCATAATAGGTATTGATAGATTTCTGAGTAAGAGATAGTTTTTCTCTTAACGCATTTGTAATTGGTCGTGGTACTTTTTTTCCATCTCTTTGATATGCTCGATAGGTAAAGTAAATTATCCTATGCTTAAAACTTAGCATTCGTAGTGCAGATTCTATTGTGCCAAGTTTAGCCGTTAGTTCCCTCTTTTTTTCTATGCTGTCAATATTCAAGTGTCCAATTAAACCTTTTGAATCTTCGATTATTACAAAATCTTCTTCTTCAGTTGGTTCAGCACAGCTATTTTGTTCACCATATTTAACGATTTGGGTATAAATTATAGGATACATCCAAAGTAAAACACCTTTATCAATGTCTTTTGACTTTGATTTTTCTGGTTTAAAAGTTGGATACTTCCAGACTCTAGCAAATGTACAATGGGAGATTTCTAAAGCTACTACTTCGCTATAATTGTATTTGTTACAATAGATTTCGGACTTTGATATTATGTCCCGCTCAAAGCGAAAACAAAATTCTGTAAATGCTTGAGTTGCCTCTTCAAGGTACTCATCCTTGAAAGAGATATACTCTAACAATTCAGTACTTGGTAGTTTTTTAAAATTTATCTGCTCTTCCAATACTTGCTTTTCATTTATATACCAAAACGGATATGTCTGTTCAAGTATATGGATAGAGAGGGTTTCCAATACCTAAATTATTTATTGAACTATCAAAGGTTTAAGGGAGATTCGAAAGTAGTAATAATCTTGTTAATATAAAAATTATGGCTAAAGATTCAACAGGTAAAAAATTTAATAGAATTCCAGAGCATAAAAGAAAAGTTGGTGGAAAGATAATAACTATAAAAGAGCATGTTAGAAGCAACAGAAAAGACAGCAAAGGAAAAAAGTGAGCGGAACTCCACAGCTCTGAATGGAGATTGTTTAACCATTAAATTCATTTTATGAATACTATTAATTTCTCCAGAGGAGAGCTAAATATTTGCCATAAGAATAATTGCGTAAATGTAAGAGGTGACGTAGCAAAAGCTATCGTCTTTAGTCTTGCAACTATTATTGTTCTTAGTGGCATAGTTTCAATGTTAGAGCAATCTAATTAGAAGGTTGATTATGGTGGTTTCTCTAAGAGAGCTGCCATAATTATACAATAATATGATATTAAGTAGCCATTCTGTCATATGTTTAATAAAAAAGATAATTGGCTTAAAAATTGTAAATAATACTGTTAAAAAAATAAATTATGAGTAAGAAAAAAATAAAATATTACCCCGTTGGAAATGGTGATACTTCTTTAATTAAAGTCGGCAACGCTAACATTATAACGGATTGCAAAATTAGAGAAGTGAAAGATGACATATATGATGTAAAAAAAGACCTTATTGAAGAATTAGAAAAAAGAAATGGAAAATCCTATGCAGATATTTTCATCTTAACTCATCACGACAATGACCATTGCCAGAATTTTGGCAAACATTTTCACACTGGAAAAGTTAGCTCTTATGTTAGTAGTGATGAGAAAATTATTATTGACGAATTATGGGTTAACGAATATATTTTAGGTGACGACGACATATCTGATGACTCGGATGCAGCAGTCATTAGAAAAGAAGTGAAGCGTAGAAGAAATCTCTATAAAAATAATGATAGTTCCAAAGATGAACGCGGTAATAGGTTAGTTTTAATTGGATATGACGATAACAGTAATTTCACAAACGTTCCCCAACATATACCAGGAGATATCGTATCGGAAGCAAACGGTGTAAGTTTTGAAAAATTTGATTTGTTTATTCACGCTCCCTTTAAAGCAGACGTTGTCAAAAGCAATGCCATAGGAGATAGAAATATGTCAAGTGTTGTATACCAAGCTAGATTCTATAAAAATAATGGAACTGATTATTCGTGTAGGATTCTTCACGGTGGAGATGCAGATCATTACAGATGGGCTACAATAAAAGAGAAATCAGAGAAAAATAAAAACACAGATGCTTTAGAATGGGACATTTTTCAAACACCACACCATTGTTCTTGGACTTTTTTCAATGACACCCCTTATAAAGACGATGATAAAGACATTGATAATTCAGAACCAAAACAAACTTCTTTAGATATTTTAAATTATAAATTGACTGGTGCAAAAGTAGTTGCCACATCTAAATTGGTTGTTGATGATAAAGATAACCCACCGCACTACCCAGCTAGAAATGAATACGTTGATGTTGTTGGGAAAACTAATTTCGAAAATACCCAGAAGTTTTATGATGACCACAAAAAGGCTGTGGTTTTTGAGATTAACGATTACGGTGCAACCTTAAAAAGAGCAGCTACAGCTGCAATTGGTGCTGGAGTTCAAAAACCATCTAGAGCAGGTTAAAAATATGGAGCAAGATTACACGGAACCTTCTGGTGAAGAATTAAAGGTCGATGAGTTAAAAAATGAACATTCAAAGCAAATAGTATCATCAATTTCTGCTTTTGATAATACTATTAAATTATTAGGAGTATCAAATGCCAATGAGCATCAAGAATTATTACATTTAAATATTCTTCCTGATATTCCTAATAACCCAATAAACGACATACGACAGGAGGAAAATATAGTTGTAATTACATCTGTAAATAAGAAAAATTTACCAAAAGCTTATGCTTTAAGAAAAGATTTCCCCTTGGGATTGCCTCATACCAATATTACAAAGGATGAACGACCAGTAAGTCTTTGTCTTTTTGAAGAATCTTTTGAAGAGTTAAAGCATAATTGGTCAGGCTCATTTTTTTTACAATCAATAAAAAATTGGTTAGAGTTAACTGCAATCGATGCATTGCATCGAGAAGATCAACATTTAGAACCCTTTATTATCGGTAATGGAGGTATGATTATGGGTAATAATACTCATAAGTTTTTTGATAAATTATCTGGTAATTTTTATAAGAGTACTGATAATCCAGTAAAAAAAGGTTTTCATAAAGTTTTTGTTTCTATTACTCCTTTAGAAAATGGAGTCGTACATCAAAGAGTAGATAATCTTTTTGATTTGGTTGAATTGTTTAATTCTAAAGGAATAAGTTTTAAGAATTTTCTAAAACCAAAAATATTAGAATTAGGTGAGTTTGGACTAACCCTAAATAAAGCCCAAGATTTTTGGGAAGCAATACTATTCATAAATGTTCAAATTCCTATTATTAGAGATAGAGACCAAACTGAACCGAGCCTTATTTCCTTTAAAGTAGATTGCACTTTAGGCGAAATATTAAATCTATATGGGTTTACTATTTTGGGAACTAAAAACATTCATCAGACCGGTGAAAAATTTTCTGAAAAAAAACTGAGAGCAATTAAAGTTGAAATACTAAACCCAATACCAGACCTAGATGTAGAGTGGGCTAGAAAATATAGTGGTACAGAGAACAGTAGCTGTATCGACAGTAAAATATCATTGATAGGTTTAGGAGCGTTGGGTTCTCAATTTTTTATGAATTTAGCTAGGAATGGTTTTGGTTGTTGGAGTTTAATTGACAAGGATGTTCTTCTTCCACATAACTTTATTAGACACGCATCAACAAATATTCAAAAGCACACATCCCTAAATAAAGCAGAGGCCTTATCTAAAGAGGCTAATGAACTTCTAAGTGATAATGAGTTTTCTAAGGCATTCCCTTCCGATATTTCTAGTTTAGACAAGACTATATTAGAACAATCAGATATAATAGTGGATATGTCAACATCTATTGGAGCTGAAAGGTATTTAGCAAATGAGATAGAAGATCCCAGAAAATTATCTTCCTTTCTAAATCCAAGTGGTACCGATTTAGTAATGCTTACTGAAGATAAAGAAGGAGATTTTCCACTTGATATTTTAGAAATCCAATATTATAAAGAGTTAATACAAAACTCTGATTTGGTAGGTCACTTAGAATTTGAACAGACTAATAAAATACGTTACGCCAGAGGTTGCAGAGATATAACTTCAAAAATACCACAAGAAAATTTATCTATCTTTTCTGGTATTGCTTCAAAAAATTTCAAAAAAAAATTATTGAGTAGTACCGCTTATATTGAAATTTGGAGGCTGGATGAATTTCATTCTGTAAAACACTTCAATTTCACCATTGATAAGTGGCATAAAGTTACCATAAGTGATTGGACAGTACTAATAAATGAAACTAACCTACTGAATATAATTTCAAAGCATAGGAACAATAAGCTACCTAATGAAACAGGTGGTATTTTAATAGGAACAGTTGACACTTACTACAAGAAAATATACATTACTCACACTATTTTGTCTCCTAAGGATAGTATTGAAAGACCTACTTTATTTATAAGAGGTATCGATGGTGTTTCTGATGAATTGAAAAGGATTAGTCAAATTACTAACCAGAATCTGAAATATCTAGGTGAATGGCACAGTCATCCCAGACGCTGTAGTTTAAATATGAGTGGAGATGATAAAATACAATTTGCTGAACTTACAAGAGAAGCTGAACTTATTGGACAGCCAGCATTGATGCTAATTCTTGGAGATGATGGAGAATTCCAGATATACCTTAACAATCTTAAAATTTAATTAATGAAAACAACAGAATATTATATAAAGGCAAGGTTATTTCCAACTATAATTTGTGCTATCCCAATATTAACACTTTACTATTTTGGTTTTAGTGAGAAAATAATTGATTTTATAGATTTTCTTAAAGGATACAAATGGGTAAGTGATATAACTATTTCAGTAGCCATAATTTATCTGATGACCCAGATAAACAGATTTGTATCTAAGGAATTATTTCAAAGGGCATTTTTTAAAGATGAAATAAATATGCCTACAACTAATTTCTTACTTCATTCAGGCACTTTCTTTGCAGAAAACATAAAAAGTAGTATTCGTGAAAAAATTCAAGAAAAATTTGACATTAAGCTTCTTACTAAAAGTGAAGAAGATGAAAATGAACTAGAAGCCCGAAAAACTATTATAAGCGCTGTTGCTCAAGTTAGGAATACTACAAGAGATAATAATTTGTTGTTGCAACATAATATAGAATACGGTTTTACTAGAAACTTGATTGGTGGTTGCACAATAGCAGTATTGATATCATTACTAAACCTTTATTTTTTTAAAAGTATCATTCCAATTGAATTAGCATTCAATATCAGTATTGGATTTGGTATCCTATATTCATTGCCAATTTTGCTCAGTAAGTACTTAGTAAATCGCTATGGAAAATATTATGCAAAAGTTTTATTTGAACAATTTTTAAAAATATAAATTATGGACTTTAGCATTGATATGATGGACCTCGGAAATGCGGATTGCAACATAATTTGGATAAAGCATCAAAGTCAAGATTATTTAACAATAATTGATGGTGGCAATTCTAATGACGCAAAAAAAATAATTACACATTACGAAAAACACATTAAACCTAATATTAAAGAAAACACTCCGGTACTAATCATAAACACTCATCCTCATAAAGACCATATAGGGGGGTTAGTAGAATTAGTACATTTTTTCAAAAATCAAATCGCTCGTTTTTATTATAATGACCCTTCAAAATATATAAATGAAGATAGAAGTAAGGGTATTAAAGAGTTGAATGAATCAATTTTATACTCCAACGTAAGAGTTAAGAGAATTATGGAATCTTTAAAGGATGTAGATAATCTAAAAGAGGCATTAGATGAATACGGCATTCAACCTATTGAAGCATTTTCCGATACAATACTTGACCATGATTTATTTGAAATCGTTGGACCTTCTAAAAAGTTCTATTTAGAGCAATTAGAACATTTTTCCAATATTGAACGGTTAAAGTTTATGAGTCTTAATACTCTTAAAGAGGGTGAAGTTAATGAAGTAGATGAAGGATTAAAACCCTGTGTTATATTAGATGAAAAAAATGATTCATCCGCAGAAAACCTAACATCGGTTATGACAAAATTCACAGATTCTAAAGGAAGAAAATATCTTTTTACCGCAGATGCTGGAATTGATTCTTTTGAATCAGCGATTAAAAACGGTTATAACATAAAAGACTTACATATATGCCAATTGCCCCATCACGGTAGTAGAAGAAATATGAGTACAAATTGGGTGTCTAATTTTAATCCAAAACAGTTTTGGGTTTCTGCAAATGGAAGTTCAAAACATCCTAGAAAGGCAGTAATAAGCTGTATCAAAAAGAATTTACCAAATTGTAATGTTTATAGTACGCACAAAGGTGGTACTAAACACATCAATTCTATAACTGGTTTATTTCCTGAGAGAAATTGGGGTTCAGCACAGTCATTATAATAGATAAACAAATAAGATTTCTTATCTGATAAAGAGACACTAAAATCACATGTTAATAGTCCGTAGCTTCGATAAATCATTTTATTCTCCTTATTTCCTTGAAAATAATCAATGTTAATTCTCTCAAACTCCTCACAATCTCATCAAAAAACTCTTTCATAATCAAAAATTTAAATAGTTATACAATCCCATTAAAATGGCTAATGCCATTGCTCTTATATTTTTGGGTTTTAAAAAGTAGTCTGCTTCATCGGTGTTGGTAACAAAGCCCATTTCAATAAGTATTGAAGGGCGAAATGAGATATTTTCACGTAGCACTTGAAAATTTGAAAATCGAACAGCTCGTTTTTTAAGACCCAACTTCAGAGTGCTTTCTTCCAAAATGGATAATCCTAGTGCAATCGATTCTTTTATATGTACTTCTTTATCCTTATCATTATGCACATAAATATCAATTCCTTTTGAAGAAGTCTTTGAAGCATTACAATGTATCGATATAAACACATCTGCATTTAAAATTTTAGCCAATCGGCTTCTATCAGATAAAGAAATCAATGTGTCTTTATACCTGATCGAATACATATCAAACTTATCATTCAGGAGGGTTTTATTTAACCATAAAACCTCTTTGGCAATACGCAATACTATATCCTTTTCTTGAACCTTATTTGTACCGATTGCACCAGTATCTTTTCCGCCATGCCCAGGGTCGATGATAATGACGCTTTTTGTGTGCAAATCCTGACCAAAAATGAAGCACATTTTTAGTAAAAAAATCACAAAACTGACGTTTTTGAGCCTTACCCACTTCCGAAATTTAAGAGTTATCAACATAGCACTTTCCAATTTTCATAAAATTTGATACCAATTCGCATCAAATAAAAACAATTGGTATCGAAATTTATTTTATTCACAATTTACTGATTATCAGTTATTTGTGTTACAATATACATTATTTTTCAAATATCAAAATTGACGTAAAATCTAAATCGCTTTGAATATGAAAAAATCACATTATGTAACCATCCTAACGTTACTTATTTCAAGTACAACTTTTGCACAAATCGGAGGTATCGAAGATTCTGTTAATGAAGTTTCCGATACTATTAGAACCATTTTCCCCATTATTCTGGGCGTTATCTTTTTAATTGGTTTCCTATTTAATGCCGGACATTTCTTTGGCGAGAATGCCGATTTAAAAAAAGGAATAACCCGCGTATTGGTTTTTGTATTGATTGCAGGAGCAGTAGTAGGCATCTTTACTTATCTCATTAGCATCGTAGTCTAGTCGCTAAGTGACATTAATAATAATGACTTATGAAGAAGTATGAAGTTTACAAAAACATTAGAAAGCGAGCGGTGATTATGGGGCTTCCCATATCATTGTTCGCATTAATGATGACTGCTGTTATCGGTTCATTACTGTTCATCATCTTTTCGTTCAGCCTTACTATTATTATTTCAGTATTCCTATTGAACGGAGTACTATATATCGCTTTGACCCACATAACCAAAAACCCTGCATTGATGCATATCAAAAAGGTATTCCCACAAACTATCAGTAACAAAAAAGGAAGTCGCTTGTATTATGAAAGCCCATAATGAGCATTTAATCAATAGCATCTAAAATGAAAAAAATAAATCTATCTGCATATCATCCCATTCTGGACATTCAAGACCATATCGTGTTCGCTAATAACGGTAATGTGGTATTGGGCTATCAAGTGGATAATCCTGAAATCTATTCCCTAGCGGAAAAAGATTTTGAGGATATTCACGGAGCTTGGTTTCAGGCGTTTAAATCATTGCCTGTGGCAACGGTTATTCATAAACAGGACATTTATCAAAAAAAGGAATATTTAGCTGAAGAATTGCCAAATAAAAGTTTTCTACAACATACCACATACGACTATTTTATAGGTCGAGAATTCATTGAACATTCCTCTTACCTATTCTTTATCCTTCCATATAACAAGGCATTGAACGCCTCAAAATTTACTAATCCGTTTCGTAAGGTAGAAAAGGGCATCCATAAGCAAATGGACCATAATGTACAGGAATTCATTGCTTCTGTAAACGATGCCGTTTCCTTTGTCAATAACAGCCGAAAGGTGTCATTGATACCTTTGGGTATTGATAAAGTCCTATCATTGACCAATGCCTATTTCAATGGGTTCAACGAAGGTTTCGATACCGATATCCAATTGAAAAAATCGAATATTGAAATTGGCGACCATCATTTTGATGTGTTGGCCATCAATAGCGAATTGTGTTTTGGCGATGTAGTTCAGAGTAGCAAAACCAATGATAAATTTACTTCGGACGATTTTGTGTTCCACCAAGGATTTATTGACGGATTGGGACTGAATCTGAATGAAAATCATATCGTCAACCAAATCATTTATTTGGATGATAAGCATAAATGGCGAAAGCTATTGGATAAGAAAATTGAGGAACTTAAAAAGAGTTCCAATTTTGGAACACAGAACAAAGTCATCTTAAAGAAAATTGAAGAGATAGTTGACAAAATCAATGCCGATGATAGTTCAAGAATTATCAGGGGACATATAAACATTGTATTCTGGGCTCGGGAAGCCCGAGAGCTAGAAAATATTGCATCCAAGATTAAAACGGAGTTCAAGGAACTAGACATTATTCCCTACTATCCGAAAGGCGAAGAACGAAAGCATTACTTTCTTAACAGTTATTGCTGTTTTACTTCCAATTTTTCCAATGAAGATTTGTTTGTAACCGATTTGAAACACGCTCTTTGTTTATACATCAACAACACCAATTATCAATCAGATGCCACAGGTGTCATCTTTAATGACAGGCAGCATAACATTCCGGTATTGAAAGATGTATGGGATGAAAAAAAGAAACGCATTAAGGCTCGAAACTTTGCCATTTTCGCACCTACGGGAGAGGGAAAATCTTTTTTGGCAAACAATATTCTACGGCAGTACTTCGAGGTCGGCGTCCGACTGGTCATTATTGATTTAGGTGGTTCATATTCGAAATTCGCCAAGCTCTATCCAGACGACCATATTATCCTTCGTTATGAGCAGGGAAAAAACTTGGGTATCAACCCATTTTACATTTCTGATGTCAATGATTTAACACCAGAACGGTTAGAAGATTTAACAATCTTCCTTTTAGAGCTTTTGGCTTCGGGTAAGGAAACTACTAAAGCTGAAGAAGTTGCAGTCAAAAAAGTGCTTCGGTACTATTATCTACAGAATGTGGATAGTACACATTCGCTTGTAAATCTGTACCAGTTCGTTGACACCAAAAAAGACACGCTTTTAGAAGAACTACACATTCAAGAGCAACATTTCAACATCTACGATTTTCTACACATCCTTTCAGAATATGTAGATGATGGCTTGTATAGCTTTTTGTTCAATGTGAGTGAAGACCAGACCTATAAGATTGAAGATAAAAGACTAATCGTTTTTGAACTTGATGAAGTCAAGGACAATAAAGAAATCCTTTCGGTTATGTTGAAACTAATTAAGTCAGCCATTCAAAGAACCATTTGGCGTAATAAAGCCGAAAAAGGTATCATCCTATTTGACGAGTTTGCAAAGCAACTCAAATTCGATAATGTGTTGGAAAGTGTAGAATTCTACTACCAAGCCATTAGAAAACAGAATGGTGCAATTGGGATTATTCTGCAATCTATAAACCAACTGCCAAATAACTCCACATCGGCAAGTATTCTGGAAAATACCCAGGTCATTTACAGCCTTCGCAATGAAAAAGGCTACGCCGAATTAAAGAGCAGGCTCAATCTGTCCAGTCACGATTTAAATCAGTTGAAATCTATTAGAAACAACCTTACAGGAACACGAAAATATACCGAAATGTTCATCAAAATCGGAAAGGAAAGTAACATTTTCCGATTGGAAGTTCCGAAAGAAGTTTATGCAGCATATCTCACGGACGGCAAAGAAAGTGAGGCCATAATGAAGCTCTTCGAAGAACATCAAGACATGGAAAAAGCAATACAAATATTTATTAATTCTTAAAAACAAAAATTATGAAACACAAAATCAAAATTCTAACACTAGCATTAATCTTGACTATTTTATTGCCTGGCCGTACTGCGGCTCAAGGCGTTCCGGTTTATGACAACACCAATTTTATCAGCTTTGTTAAATCATTGCTAGAATCAGGAAAACAGACCTCCCAATTATTGAAAACCGTAAAGTTTCTAAAAAAACAAAAGGAGAATGTGGAAAAAGTCAATAATGTCATAAAACAATTGAATGCGGTAAAAGAATTGGCCAAGAACAACCAAAAGTTGTTTGATATGGTACAGGGGGATTTACGGGAAATTTTCAGCTCGCCTTATATCAAACCACATGAAGTCAATCGGATATCGGATTCCTTCAATGCTATTATTGAAAATTCTATGGATGGTCTAGAATACATCGACCAGATACTTTCAAGTGGCAACCTTAAAATGACCGATGCAGAACGTGCAGAAATCCTAAAAGCCAAGGAATTGGAATCCAAAGAGATGGTAGCAGAGATTGAGGCAAAAACCAGAAGGTATCGTGAGATTATCGCTTTTCGTGAGATGCAACATAAAATCAATAACAGAGTAACCAACTACTAATGGCAGGTATTTTTTTAGGGATAGGGTTAGAATATATTGATGCGGTTTTTACCACCATCAAGTCAAGCAATTTTTCACAGTACACCATTACTGGAATGAAAACGCTGGCCATTCTGTTCTTTCTTATCAATATCCTAAAAAAATATAATGAAGGTGTTGCCAATAACGAGGGCTATACCTGGGGATTGACCCCTGCGGAACTGGTTAAGAATTTTGCAGTCATCATCGTAGTGATATTCTCTACACAGGTATTGGGTGTTTTCGATAGCATATTGGTGGCCATAGAAACCCAATACCGGGACACGGCTCCAGCGCTCCTCCCGTTACAATTGCAAGATGTTGAAATTGAAAGAGATGTGGGCGTTTTGGCAGCCGCCAAAAAAGCAATGGCATTACTATATGAAGCATTGGTGACACCTTTGTTCGGATTAAGGATCCTCTCCTTCATTATTGCTATGTTCTTATGGCTGCTGGACTTGTTTATCTATCCGTTGTTTTTGGCAGAACGTTTCTTTTTGTTAGGGATTATGCAAGCCTTTTTTCCATTAATAATTAGCCTAGCGGTATTTGAAAAGTTTAGAACCTTGGCATATAATTTCTTTAAACTCTATGCTGGAGTTTATATGTTGGTGCCGGCGTTTTTCTTGGTCAATGTCTTTGTAAACAATCTCTATACGGAAATCAACACCAATTTCTGGAATAATTTATTCGGTACAGATTGGGGAAGTCAATTTTTTGCACCGCTGATAGAGTTTGGTTCGATTGGATTTATTGTCCTATTAAAATTCAAATTGTATCGTAGAGCCACCTCCTTTGTATTTAAAATATTTACTACCTAAGGCAGATTTAATTAAAAAAAATAATGAAAATACCTTATAAAAATATATACAATGTCCTGAAGCAGAATCGATTTATCGTTTTGTCCGTGGTCATTGGAGCCGCACTTACCAGTATCATTTCTATATTAATGGTAGTAAAACTACATAAAGAATCGGTTAATAATGCCTTTGTGGTCAATACCGATGGGAGTGTGATTCCTATAAAGCTCGTTTCTCAGCAAGAAAATTTAGAAGTAGAAACCTTGGCGCATTTAGAGCTCTTTCATACCTATTTCTATCATATAGATGCCAGTAATTACGAAAAGCATTTAGAGAAAGCATTATGGCTTGGAAATAGTTCTGTTGATGCACTCTATAGACAGAAAAAATCCGATGGTGTCTATAACCGAATATTGCAATATTCTTTGGTGCAACGTGTGTTAAGCATCGATTCTAAAATTGATATTGGGCAAGAACCATATCGTTTTGAAACCAATACCATATTTGAAATCAATAGAGGCTCCATTGTGGATACTTACGAACTAAAGACCTCTGGGAATTTAGTTCATGTGGATAGAAACTTCCCGAATAATACCCACGGATTATTGATAACCAACTTCTTTGAAAACACACTTAAAAAGGTCCAAAATGGAAAGTAATAATTATGAAGCCCATAATGGGCATTAAAAAATTAAGAGAATGAAGATAGAAAAGAATAAAATAGTCTTTAGTGCAGTACTGTTCTGTATCCTGCTTTTTATAGGAGGATATGTAATGTTGGTGTTAGGAGATGATAAAGAACCTACAATCGATACCAACCAGATCCCCGTTCCTGAACTGGAAGACAGCCAAAAGGAATATGAATCCAAATTAGAGGCACTAGACGATCTAAAGGAAGTCAGACAGACCAATGCGCCTAGTATTTACGATGAACGCTTGTTGGATTCCACAGGGGTGTATGACCCGGATTTATTGGATAAACAAAAGATGCGAATGGTGGATAGTATATATAATCAAGGGCGTATTAATTATACGGATGGAGGGTATAGGGAATCGGAGGTCAGACAGGTTAGGAAACCTAAAATAAGTCAGAAGGATACTATAGATGAAGTTGAAGAAAATGAAACAAAAGTTGCAGCTAAAGAACGTAGTTTAGAACATCAGCTCTTTTTCGCATCACATCCCATACAAAATGAAGCCCTGAACACTCAAAACACAGATGCTTTTATTTATGTGCGAGTGGATGGTACACAGACCGTAAAGACCAATTATCGATTACAAATGCGCTTGACCAAGGCTGCCTATATCAATAATGTCCTAGTGCCCAAAAATGCTCCCATTTATGGTTTTGTCAGCTTTAAGCCGAATCGAACCGTGATAAGTATCGAAAATGTAAACCACCGACCTGTAAAACTAAAAGCTTTTGACCTACAAGATGGTAGCGAAGGTATTTATGTGGAGAATAGTTTTAGAGCTGAAGCTACCAATGAGGTCATAGGTGATATGGTGGATGACATCAATATTACAGGAGTTCCACAGGTAAGTGGTATTCGAAAAATATTCCAACGTAACCATCGAAACGTAAAGGTTATGGTAACCGACAATTACAAACTCATCTTAAAAGCTCCGAAACCTTCTTTAAACCAAATATTTGGAAAGCCTTTAAAGGGCACTTATTAATACTCACTCTTATGAAAGCCCATAATGGGCGTTTGTTAAAACTTATTCTTATGAAAACATATATCACATTAATTCTATTGACACATTCAATTGCAATATCGGCACAACAGCCCCAAGACACTATATATGCCAATGACCAAAAGAACGTGGCCCTGTTCTTTCCAAGTCCGATACGGCAAGGTATTACGGGAGCCAATCATTTTGTATTTACCTACAATCGGGAAAAAGAACAATATTTTGGGTTGTTACAGGCAAAGCCAGGAGCGGAAAGCAATTTATTGACCGTCACAAGTGATGGCAGCGTTTATTCATATATTTTGAAGTATTCTGAAGAACTTCCAGAACTGAATTATTTTATCAATGAAAATGAAAAAATCGGTAGTGAACTTCCGAAAAAAATAAAGAACAAACCCATTATCAAACCATTAAACAATTATGCCAATAGGATAACGCATTTTCAAAAATTTAGTGAATATTTATTAAAATCCAATTTTGAGCGTATTGAAACCAGACGTAAAAAGGGAATCAAAATACAACTACAAAAAATGGCTTATGATGCTTCTGAAGTGTATTTGGTTATAGAGGTCAAGAACAAATCCGGAATCACTTTTGAAATCGATTATCTCAATGTTTATAGAACCAATGGAAACAACAAACGGAAAGCTTCCTATCAAAGATTACAACAAGAAGTGATATACAGACATAAAATGCCAAAATCCACTACAGATGGGGAAAGCCAACGCTTTGTGTATGTACTTCCGAAATTCGTTTTAGGGGATAATGAAAAACTGATGCTGGAGCTAAAGGAATTAGAAGGGAGTAGAAAAGTGGTTTTGGAAACCAGGTTTTGAAAATCATCACCCTAATTCATTTTGTGATAATAAAAGTATATTTGTTATATATATAACAGCAATATGATACATATACAATAGTTGTAGTCAATATGAATAAAGAGAATGGGAGTTAAAACATATCCAGCAATTGAAAGCAGTATTTTAGAAGGATTAAGTCGAATTTTGGGAGATACAAACTACGGATTGACCGGAACAGAAATCGGAAAATTTTTACCTGAAGTTGGAATTAAAGATGTTGACCCAACTAATACCAAATGGAAAAGATTGTATAATGCTTTTGCAACATATCAAAACCAAAAAAGGATTTCAAATAACATTTTGAAATTTATTGTCAAATCAATAAGTCCGGCTCGTTATGTTGGCAAAAACGAACAATTTGAACATATTAGAGCGGAATTGAACAAGCGATTTTCTTTTATTGGGCTAGAATATAAAGCAAACGGAAAGTTTACAAGTGTTACAAAAACGAGCACTATTTCGGAAGCAGAACAAAAAGCAAATCGATTAAAAAGTAAACTTGAAAACAGAAACGCTCATTCAGAAATATTTAAGTATTGTAAAGCTGAATTACTCGTTGAAAATTATTTTCATACAATCTTTGAGGCAGTAAAGAGTATAGCGGATAAAATTAGACAAAAGACAGGATTAAATGGAGACGGAGCCGAATTAGTGGATAAAGCTTTTTCTATTAAAAATCCATTGATAACAATAAATGACCTATCGACAGAAACTAAAGAAAGTGAACATAAAGGATTTGCAAATTTGATTAAGGGTGTGTTCGGAATGTTCCGCAACACAACAGCTCACGCACCGAAAATAACCTGGGAAATTAATGAACAAGATGCATTAGATATTTTGTCTACTATTTCATTAATCCATAGAAAATTAGAATAAAAACTGGTTACAAGACCGTTAGACATTATTAGTAGAAATGACAGTAATTGAAAAATTTTGTGGAATATTAAGAAGTAGGTCTACTGAAAATAAAATATCATTTGAAGTTCTGTTTGAACAGAATCTGTATGGCAATTGTTTTTCAGTGTTAAGACAAGAATTAGATTCAATGGTAAGAGTTATTTATTTATTGAATATTCCTGAAATTTCCGAAAGAGAATTATTGGTGCAAAAAACATTGAATGGTAAAAAATGGACTTTTATAAACCACAATAATAAAGTTCAAAACATTACCGATAGAGATATGGTAAATATTGCGAGTGAATTATGGGGATGGACTCAAAATGTGTACAAGTTTGGCTGCGCATTTATCCATTTATCAAATTTCCATAATTATTTAGTAGAAGACCCATTTATGGCATTATCGGAAAATGAAAAAGAAGATATAATTAATCAAATAAATAATTATCATTCTGCAAATCTAGATATGAATTCAAACTTGAATGAGATAATTCCTTACCTACCGAATATAATGGAAAAAATCACAGCGAACTTTGAATGTAACATAACAAGTCTTGAAAACAATGGAAATAACAATTGACAATGCTTAACAAAGTACTTGTATAATTAGTTCCTTAGCCACTCAGTAACCTATACAAGCGCAATATGCTTGGTTAAGATTTTCGCTTAAATCCAATTCGTTCCCTGTTCTGCTGTTCAATCTGCACTTTGTCCTTTTGCAGCAAATAATTCATTGCCTGATGAATATCCTTGAACTTTACATTCATTTCTTTTTCGATTTGGGCAATCTGTTCTTTAAGGTTACTATAATCTGTAAGATGCTGCCGTAAGGCTACAAAAGCACGCATAATGGATATGTTTACATCAATGGCTTTATCGCTATTGAGTACGCTGGAAAGCATTGCTACACCTTGTTCTGTAAAGGAAAAGGGAGTGGCAGGACTAAATTTAATATTCTCTGGAAGCTTATCACAATTTGTGATAACCTCTTTCCACTCATCCTTTGAAAGTTGAAACATAAAATCATCTGGGAAGCGTTTGAGATTGCGCCTAACTGCTTGTTTAAGCACTCTGGTTTCCACTTCGTAAAGTTCAGCGAGGTCAAAATCAAGTATTACTTTGTTTCCTTGAATATTGTGAATTTTATTTTTTATTATGGATAGTTCCATTGTATTTTTCTTTAAGAGAAGATTATGAGTTTTGAGAAGCCACTTTTGAGATAGGGTCATTTTCTATCTTATTGAATTGAGCTCTTAATTTTTGCATATCGTCACTTACTTTGCGTTCAATGACTTTAGCATAAATTTGGGTGGTAGATATTCGGGAATGGCCCAACAGCTTTGAAACTGTCTCTATGGGCATCCCATTACTCAATGTAACGGTTGTGGCAAATGTATGTCTGGCGATGTGAAATGTGAGATTTTTTTTAATACCGCAGACATCCCCAATTTCCTTTAAATAAGAGTTTAGTTTTTGATTTGATATTTTTGGAAATATACTTCCTTGTGATATTGATTTACGATTGCTCTTGTACTTTTCAATAATTTGAAGTGCCTTTGGTAACAAAGGTATTCGTATGGGTTTTGTTGTTTTTTCCCGTTTATAGTAAATCCAAAGTTCGCCGTCGATTCCAATACAGATATTATCCGCAGTTAAATGGATGACATCGATATAACTTAAACTGGTATAGCAACTGAAAACAAACAAATCCTTTACCAATTTCAATCTTGGAATGCCAAATTGTTTGTTTTCTATCTCTTGAAGTTCATCGAGACTTAAAAAGCCTCTTTCGTTTTTAATGAATTTAGCCTTGAAATTGATAAATGGGTCGCGTTCTATCCAATCCAATTTAAATGATAGGTTTATTAGCTTTCTGAAGCGCTCAATATGCTTCATAACTGTATTATTACCCATTGGCTTTTGATGGTTCTCTGGTAGATAACCTCTAAGGTATTTTTCGAATTTTATAATAAAGTGATAATCTAATTCCCGTAAATAGAGGTCTGAGGTTTTATAAGATTTCAATAAAAACTTAGAAACATAGTTCTGAGTAGTGAAGTAATTCTTTTGTGTTCCCCACTTTAATTTACTGACCATATCCTCATTATGGTAATTGATAATATCCATAATGGAGTGGTTATTTTCGTCTTGGCCAAAGTATCTCGCTTTAATGGCTTGTGAAGTAATCAGCTTATGCTCCGTCATCAAATCGCGATAGCATTTAAAAAGATGGTTATAGGTTTCATCCAAATAACTGTTCAAGATTCTTGATTTTTGGCTTGTTCCCCGAGCTCGATTTTTATGGACATCCCAATCAGACACTAAAACTTTTCGTTTTAAACTGAGGGTTGCACGTTTTCCATTTACTGTAATTCGTGCATAAATTGATGCTTGGCCATTTTTTGCCCTGGAGAAGTCTGCCCAGAACAAAATACTGAAGGTGGAAGATGTTTTCATGATTTCGTCTTTTTGTTAACACTAATTCGTTGTTATCAGACGAAAGTCAAATCACTTATAAAGATACATTTATTTATTGTCCTACAGACAGTTGGTCATAAATCTGGTCAACACTTTTTGAAATTTTAATTTGTTATCCGATTTGTTGACTTTTTTATTTAGATTATATCAATTCATATGATATTCATAAAAACAGAAAAACCTGTTAATCATACGATTAACAGGTTTTTAGTATAGATTGATAC
>JAZGEQ010000018.1:0-2701 GCA_036478775.1 Cellulophaga sp. | reverse complement strand
ACACCGTATAAAAAAAATTGCTTAAATTAGTGCTTAACTTAAAAATAGTTGCATTTTTGCGTACTTCTGAATTTCCGTTGGAAATTCCTCGCACACAAAAACACAACTTTCCTTATACAAAAACGTTGGCAACAATAAAAAATCACGAAAAACTTACCGAATTGGGAACTTTTTATTATATTTGCATTATTAAATAATAAAATGTGAGAGTAATATCAAGACGGACACTACGAGAATTTTGGGAAAAACACGCAAATAGTGAAGAACAATTAAAAGCGTGGTATCGCGAAACTGAAAAAGCATCTTGGGAAAATATCAACGAATTAAAAGCGGAATATCCAAGTGCCAGTATTTTGAAAGACAATAAAATAGTTTTCAATATTAAAGGAAATAGATATCGGTTGATTGTTAAAATGAACTTTGAATTTCAAATATCTTGGATACTGTTTATCGGAACTCACGCAGAATATGATAAAATTAATGCAAACGAATTATAAATTATGGAAATAAAACCTATAAATACCGAAAAAGACTATCAACAAGCATTGAACAGACTTGAATTGATTTTTAATGCAAAAAAAGGAACTGAAAAAGGAGATGAACTTGAAATTTTATCAATTTTAATTGATACTTATGAAAGTAAAAACTTTCCAATCGGAATGCCTGACCCAATTGAAGCAATTAAATTCCGAATGGAACAAATGGGAATGAAACAGAAAGACCTTGCTGAAGTTGTAGGGTTTAAAAGTCGAGTAAGTGAAATTCTGAATAAAAAGCGAAAACTGACTTTGGAAATGATAAGAAAAATAAGTTTTACTCTTCATATTCCAACGGAAGTATTAGTACAGGAATATGCTGTGAAATAAAAATACTGTTGCCAACAATGGCTATAGTTAATACGGGTTTTGGTGCTTAACCCAAAGTGAAGTACCTTTTACAAAGTCCGCAAAATTTACAATTTTGCGTGTCTATTATTAAAGAAAAAATTATAAATTTGGCTAAGTGCTTAATCGAAAGTTCAGCCCTTCGAAATCCCGTACTAACCATAGCCTAACCGTTAGCACCAATAAGAGAATTGAATAATGAACTTGAATAAATTATTACCATTAGTCTATATCATTATTTGGATTTCAATAATATTTCTTACACCGAAAGAAGTGTTCTATTCTGGAGAAGGAATAATGAGGTGGATTATATTTGCAGGAATATTTTTATTACTACCATTTATACTTTTTAAGTCCTTGGAATTAATTTCACTTTCTAAAAAAGCACGAAAAGGAATTGCATATCTATCTGTTTTTCTTGCAATTCCATTTGGACTTTGGTTGAATACTCAAAGTGAGAAAGAGTTAGAAGAAAACGGAAAAATCACTTATGGAATAATTGATAAAGCTTGGTTAGTAGTTAGGAAAAGTAGAACAGATGTTTGGTCAGTTAAGGCAAAATATACTGTAGGAAATAAAACATTTCATACATCTACAAAAAAAAATCCTGAAAAAACATTATTTGTAGGAGACACAATAAGAATTAATTACTCGGAAAAAACGCCTCAAATGAGTGAAATTATCGAATTGAAAAACAAATAACTAGTGCTAACACAGTATAAAAAAAATTGCTAAATTAGTGCTTAAATAATGTTAGTTGCATTTTTGCAAACTTCAATTTTCCTGCGGAAAATAGCCGTTCACAAAAATCGCAACTTTAAATACACTAACACGTTGTGCAACATTAACCACTCAAACTCTGAATGACGATTAAGAAAATTTCAACTTTACTAAATTGGATTGGAAGTTTATCTGCAATTTGGCTTTTTGCTTATCCGAAATTTTATGAACTTTCTGTTTTGGTTAACATTATAATTCCTTTTATCGGAATTTTATTTGCATTAAAACATCAAGGGAAAGTTGGAATTGATCATAGAAAATGGAATAATACACCTATTCCAAAAATAGATTCAGCGATTCTATTCCCATCTTTCGCATTAATTTTAAGAGCATTAATTGATTTCAAAATAATTGGATTTAAAAATATATTTATCTATGCTCTAATAATAAGTGTTCCATTAATAATTATCTTGTTTTATGGAACGAAAGAATATCTAATTAGGAAAAAGATATTTACAGGAATAATTTGGGGAATTTTATTCATATTTACATTTGGTTGCGGAACAGCAATTTTGACAAATGCACTTCTCGACAAATCCGAACCTGAATTTTATAAAGCAAAAATCATAAATAAGGAGATTGAAAAAGGAAAAACAACTGCTTATAGAATTGACTTTGAACCTTGGGGACCGATTTTAGAAAATGATTTAATGAGAGTTTCAAAGAAAGAATTTGACAGACTAAATGTGAACGACTCTATTGAATTGGAATTGAGAAACGGATTTTTAAAAACACAATGGATTATAAAAAAATAACGTTGCACAACAATGTATAACCGCAATTACGGCGGATTCGGACGTAGTCGAATCCACTCGGAATTGCGAGAGTCAGTGCTTAACCGAAAAACAGTAACTTTAAACCCGTAACTGACGGTTATACGAGACCGTTAGCAAACATTTGAACACAACCTCCTCCATTCAATAACTCAACGCAACAAATCTAAAATAATAGATTTGTAAAATGGAAGTAAAAAAACATAGACGACTTACACGCAAAGAAAGAGTTCAAATTGAGACTCTTTTAAAAGAAAAAAAGTC
>JAZGEQ010000017.1:0-15262 GCA_036478775.1 Cellulophaga sp. | reverse complement strand
CACCGCCAAATATAAAATTTGGCCTTTAAAACTGAAAAAATAAAAGCAAAATATTTATATTTGGCTTAGTACATAACCCGAAACGAAAGTGCATTTTTACACGCTACGTTTCATACACTAAACGTTACCTGCAAGCTGAAAAAAAATCCAGATGTCAATAGAAAACATACCTGAAATCTTCATTAAGGACAAAAAATCAAGTCCAGATTTATATATTTATGATTTTAAAATGACCTGTGATGTTGTTAAAAGCAAGGTCAATTTAGGTATGAATATGTTTAGCTTTTTACAGGTCGGAAAAAAGCAAGTACACTTCGCAGGAACATCGATTGCTGTAAATAAAGACCAATCGCTGTTACTTAAAACAGGAAATTGGCTTTGGACAGAGTTACTCGATACTGAAGCTATTTATTATTGTAAGCTCTTCTTTTTTTCTGAAAAGAAACTCACAGATTTTTTAAGTAAGTACACTAACGATGTAAAACCATATAAAGAGGAAGTCCCATACTTTATTATTGAAAACGACGACTATATTGCTTTATTTATTACATCTCTATCGTCAAACACGTTTACAAACCATAGTTATAGTCACGCATTATTGGTTTTAAAGTTTGAAGAAATTATGTTGTATTTGCTCAACAAGTACGGATCTGATTTCGAATATTACTTACACTCGTTAATCTCTAAAGAGATTTCGCCATTCAAAAACACAGTAGAAAGCAATGTATACTCTAATTTAAAATTGGAGGAAATTGCCTTTCTCTGTAATATGAGCTTATCTACTTTTAAACGTCATTTTACTTCAGAATATAAAGAACCACCTGGAAAATGGTTACAAGATAAACGCCTTCAGAAAGCTAAAGAACTTTTACAAGAAGGCAATCTAAAACCTTCAGATATTTATTTTGATATTGGTTATAACAACCTATCTAACTTCAGCACAGCATTTAAAAACAAGTTCGGAATAAGTCCAAAGGAAATTTCAAATTAACCAATTTAATTGTTAACCACTTGTGTTTATGCATTTTAAATTCATATTCAAAAATAGTTTTTGCTTGAAATTTAATATTGACCTTTTTTCATAAGTTATTGAACCGTATCAATAACTTAACAAGTGAACTCTAGCCATACATTTGCACTATAATTACAAACGCTTGTTTTAGCAAGCATGAATTAAGATTTAAAGTTAAATATATAATTATGGCAAATGTAACAAAACCTTTATTCAAAGAAAGATACGGAAACTTTATTGGCGGTAAATTCGTAGCACCTGTAAAAGGTCAGTATTTCGATAACGTATCTCCGGTAGACGGTAAAGTATTTACTCAAGCAGCACGTTCAACTCAAGAAGATATCGATCTTGCTCTTGACGCAGCACACGAAGCTTTCCCATCTTGGAGTACTTCTTCAGCAACAGAACGTAGTAATGCGTTATTAAAGATTGCACAAGTAATGGAAGATAACTTCGAGTACCTAGCTATTTTAGAAACTATCGATAATGGGAAACCAATTCGTGAGTCTCGTGCAGCAGATATCCCTTACTGTATTGATCACTTCCGTTATTTCGCAGGTGTTATCCGTGCAGATGAAGGTAGTATTTCAGAACACGATAAAGACACTGTAAGTATCGTTTTACACGAACCTATTGGTGTTGTTGGTGAAATAATCCCTTGGAATTTCCCAATGTTAATGTTAGCTTGGAAAATTGCTCCAGCTTTAGCAGCAGGTTGTACTGCAGTTGTTAAACCAGCAGAACAAACTCCAACGAGTGTGATTATGTTAATGGAATTGATAGGTGATATTTTACCTGCAGGTGTACTGAACATCGTAACTGGTTTTGGTGCAGAAGCTGGACAAGCTTTAGCTACTTCAGACCGTGTAGCTAAACTTTCATTTACGGGTTCTACCGAAACAGGACGTAAAGTATTACACAATGCTGCCGAAAACATTATTCCAGTAACTATGGAATTAGGTGGAAAATCTCCAAATATATTCTTTCCTTCTGTTGCAGCTCAAGATGATGATTTTTTCAGTAAAGCTATAGAAGGTGCATTAATGTTCGCACTCAACCAAGGAGAAATCTGTACATCACCATCTCGTATTCTTGTACACGAAGATATTGCAGATCTTTTCATTGAAAGAATGCAAGCACGTTTAAAAGATGTAAAAAAAGGAAACCCACTTGATCCTGAAACTATGATCGGCTCTCAGGTGTCTAAAGCACAATACGACAAGATTCTTAACTATATAAATATTGGTAAAGAAGAAGGTGCAATTGTATTAGCTGGTGGAGACGCTGGTAACTACGAAGGAGAAATTTCGAAAGGATATTACATCCAACCTACAGTTTTAAAAGGTGATAACAATATGCGTGTATTCCAAGAAGAAATTTTTGGTCCAGTTGTAGCTTTAACAACATTCAGTTCAACTGAAGAAGCTATTGCTATCGCAAACGATACACCTTACGGTTTAGGTGCTGGTGTTTGGTCTCGTGATGCTCACGAATTATTCCAAGTTCCTCGTGCTATTAAAGCCGGTAGAGTTTGGGTAAACCAATACCATACTTATCCTGCTCACGCTCCTTTTGGTGGTGTTAAAGAATCAGGATTTGGTCGTGAAAACCACAAAATGGCTTTAGATCATTACCGTGTTGTAAAAAACATGTTAATCTCTTACGACAAGAAACCAATGGGATTCTTTTAATTGAAAATAGCAATTAAATTTTAAGTAAAACCCCAGTCAATTCTGGGGTTTTATTGTTTAAACCTTATTTATAATAACAACTTTTTAACGCTTTATAATCATGAAAAAAACTTTTTATCTATTCCGATACATAAGCTGGATTGCTATTATTTGTTCGCTTCTTGGCTCACTACTACTATTTATTGTTGGCGCCTTAAAAACCTTTAATGCTTTTAGAGTTGTTCTTTTCGATTACATTCCAAAAGACAAGGCACATTTACATAAAGTAGACATTGCAACAACCTATCTAATAAAATCATTAGATACATTTTTAATTGCCTTGGTACTTTTCATTTTTGCCCATGGCGTTTACACCTTGTTCATTTCCAATAAAAAATATGAAGATAAAAACAGCGTTTTAAAATGGATTAGAACTCCAAACATTGGTCACTTAAAAAATGTACTTGCCGAAGTTATTGTCATTATTCTTTTTGTAAAATTTCTTGAAGTGGTTTTTGTGAATATTGATAACCTTAAATGGGAAATTGTAATACTTCCTATTTCAATTGTTTTTTTGGCTCTTGGTTTGAAACTTTTAAGTCTAAATAAGGAAGAAACTGAAAACACAAAATCAAATAACCCATGAGCAAAGGATTTGTAAAAGAAGATGACCAAGAAGAAATTCCTATTGTACCACTAAGGGCAGACTTACCAGAAGGTGTAACAAACTATGTTACACAAGTTGGTATAGATGAACTTTTGCACGAAAAACAAGAATTGATTAATGAAAGAGAGCATCTAGACATTTCTAACGAAAATGAAAGGCGAATTGCGTTGAACCATATAAATGCAAAATTGCAATTGTTGAATAACAGAATTTCAACTGCAAAAATTGTAGATTTATCCAAACAACCAGAAAATGAAATCCGTTTTGGTGCTTTGGTAACACTAAAAACAGGAAATGTAACAAAACTTCAACAATATCAAATTGTAGGTGTAGATGAAGCTGATATTTCAAAAGGGAAAATCTCATTCATTTCTCCAATTGCTAGACTATTGACCAACAAAAAGGTTGGTAAAAAAGCAACATTGAAACTACCAAAAGAAAATCGAGTTTTTAAAATTGTAGAAACAGTCTATTAACAAGTGTAAAATGGAAGACCTCCATATCACCCAGCTGATTTATTAAAACTTTACATCTACGGATATCTTAATAAAATCCGTTCTTCTCGGGCTTTAGAAAAAGAAGCTAAGAGAAATATAGAACTTATTTGGCTTGTCAAAGGACTTGTTCCAGACCATAATACTATTTCAAGTTTCAGAAAATACAATCCTAAAGCCATCAAAAAAGTTTTTAAAGCAACTGTGAATATTGCTAAAAACTTAGATTTAATTGATGGGATACTATTAGCAGGTGATGGTACCAAACTGAGAGCTCAAAACTCTAAAAAAAATAATTATAACCAAAAAAAAGATTGGCAGGCACGTTTTTTATATTGAAAATAAACTAGCTGAGTATTTCCTTGGCTCTTGAAAATGCAGATGCTCATAAAAAGAAACTAATTCAAGCGAAAATAAGCACAAAAAAGAATATCAAGCTCTTAAAAAACAACTCAAAGAAACTGGAGAGAAACAAATATCTACCTCAGACCCCGAAGCTAGACAGCTAGTCATTAGAGGTGTTATTACCGAAGTTTGCTACAATATTCAATCTACTGTAGACGCTAAAAATAAATTACCAATAGATTATCAAGTTACCAATGAGAATGATAAAAAAGCATTGGCTAAAATGACCGAAAATGCAATCGATATTCTGGGAAACAACACCTTTGATTTTGTTTTAGACAAAGGATACTACACTGCTGAACAAATTCACAAATCACAAAAAATAGGTATTACAACTCATATTTGTGTTCCAAATCCTGCCTCCAATGCACCTGATAAAGCATATAATGTAAGTGAATTTAAATATAATAAAGAACTGGATTATTACACCTGTCCTGCGGGTGAAAGATTAAAAACTAATGGTAATTGGTATAACAAAAGAGTATATCGGGTAAAACAATACAAAACCAAAAACTGTAAAAACTGCTCCGTAAAGGGTTTATGTACTAAAGCAAGTATCAGAAAATCATTGAACGTCATGAGTTTGCAGAAGCACTCGAAATAAACAAAAATAACATTGCCAAAAAACCAAAAATATACGCCCAAAACAAGCTCTTGTGGAGCATCCTTTTGGAACTATGAAAAGGCAATATCATGACAAAGAAAACCATAAAAAGAGCCTCTGCGGATGTTGGTTTTATTTTCATTGCTTACAATCTGAAAAGAATCATGAATATCATTGGAATAGAAAAATTAATGGAGATAATGGCTAGTTTTTCCGTTGTTTTTATAGTAAAAAAGGCTTCTTATAAGCTTCTAAAGTCAAAAACATGTTGGATTGCATATATCTGTACTCAATCCCAAAATATTGCAATTATTCTCTTAAATTTGAAATATAAAAAATTAAACAGCAGTTTTTAGACAAACTGACGTTGTAGCCAATGCCAAAAACCGGAATAAAAGCAATTTTTGATTATTATAAATAAGTTTATTTATTTTAAGCTTTTGATATTAATAATAATGAAAATTGCCAATTTTCATGTTTGATCACAGATTATGATGAAAAAGAAAAATTAGAGTAGTTAAATGGATAAATTCATCTTTATAAATGGCATTATTTTAATTACCGCTTTTTTAATGCTGCTCTTTGCTTTTTTTCTGCAAACTGTCAATACAAAAAACAAACTCTCTAACAAACTTTTTTCAAGTTTTCTTATCCTTTCGGTTTTCGATATAAGTAGTTTTTTTACTGATAATTATATTGATGCTGGATTGAGTTTTGAGGTTTTCAGAATGACGATTAGTTTGTTAATTCTACCACTATTTTATTTGTATGTCAAAGCCGTTTGTTATTCGGATTTTCGATTAAAATTGAAATATTTAATACTGAGTATTCCATTTTTAATTGCAAATGTGATGCTGATCCCTAGATTTTATTTAACCAGCGCAATCGACATCTTGTACATTTATGAGCATTTCAAACAGATGTTTGAAATACGCTTTTTTTATATGCTAAGAGAGCTGCAATATCTCTTTTATATGTTGATGATTTTTAAGATTTTAAAAAAATACAAGGCCATCTACTCTGAGAATCATACTAATTCGAATAATTCTTCCTACAAGTGGCTATTCCAGATGACTGTTTTTTTTTTAGTCGCGCATTGCTTTGTTGTCTTTAGATTTTTACTTGCATATAATGACTATAATTTATTACTCAACTGGACAAATATTATTATTGGAATTTGCGCACTCATCATAAGCTGTTGGTTTGTATTAAAAGCATTAAAAAACCCTGAGCTTTTTAAATGTGTTGATGCTAATATGATAGCATCATATGAAGAACTTAAAAAAAAATCTATCACTTCTGATAAAGCGTCGTTTGATGACCAAAAGTTAGTTGAAATGACTTCACAAATGGATCTTGTTAAAAAGTATGTTTTAGAGAACGAACTCTATCTTGAGCCATCATTAACAATACAAGAATTATCCAAACAAGTTAGTATTCCTGTTCGTGATCTATCTCTATTAATTAATCGTCATTCAAATAAGCATTTTTTTGATTTTATAAATGAATTCCGAATCGAGAAAGCCAAGCAACTTATGAAAGATCCTTCTAATAAGAAGCTTACTATTTTAGAAATTCTCTACCAAGTAGGATTTAATTCGAAATCATCATTTAATACTGCTTTCAAAAAATTCACAAATCAAACCCCCACAGATTTCAGAATTAACTGATTATAAAGCACTTTGCAAAAGTCGAACGCATTTGTAGCTGTTAAATGCGTTCGACTTTTTTTATTCGGTCGATTATAATGTTTTCCAGATGTAATTTTGGTTCAAACTATTATTAACAATTAAAATTTGAAATCATGAAAATCACATCCTTACTTATTTTATTTCTATTGCCATTTTTATGTTTGGCTCAATTAAAAGAAAACGAAAAAGACAATAAGACGGAGTTGAAGGTTGAAAAGACACCATCCGAAAGCATTAATAATAATACTCCTATAAAAGATCAAATTCTTGAAGAAAAGTTTATTTCTATTGGAGGCATAGAACAATGGATTACCATTAAAGGAGAAGATAGTACAAAACCTGTTTTATTATTTCTCCATGGAGGACCTGGAAGTGTTTTAAGCCCATATGCAGATGCAATTTTTAACGACTGGAAAAAGGACTTCATTTTAGTGCAATGGGATCAAAGAGGGTCAGGAAGGACATTTGGACACAATGCTCCGATTGAATTAAGTCCAAAATATTTCAAGGAAAACCCATTAACCGTTGATCAGATGGTTACTGATGGAATAGAACTTTCAGAATACATTATAAAACATCTTGGAAAACAAAAAATTATCATTTTAGGAACTTCTTGGGGGTCAGTCCTCGGTACCAATATGGCAATTAAACGTCCAGACCTTTTCTATGCTTACATTGGACATTCCCAAGTTGTAAACCCTACTTATGATTTGATATTTGATTATCAAAAAGTTTTAAAAATGGCTCAAGATAAAAATGACCAAAAATCTATAGACATTCTCAATTCTATTGGAATTCCCCCATATGCTAATGCTAGAAATAATGGTAGATTGATTCGTGTAATCAAAGAATACGAAAAAAACAACTCAATTGCTTCTCCCAATAAATGGTGGGTACTGCCAGAAAAATATAATACTAAAAAAGACATTCAACATCGTTCTTTAGGCGATGATTATTCCTTCATAAGTTATATCGGACATAAAGGTCTTGGTGTTGATTCTATGAATTCCTCTATTAATTTTATGGAGAACGGTTTGAATTTTAAGGTTCCTGTTTTTATAATTCAAGGAGAAGAAGACATCTTAACACCAAAGAAAATCACAAAAGATTATTTTAATAAAATAAAAGCTCCAATAAAGGATTTTTTTTTACTACCAGAAACAGCTCATGGTTTCAATGAAGCTGTTATTAATAAACAATATAAAATATTGGAGGAGTATATAATACCAATTATAATAATGAAAGAATTAAACTAAATTTAAAAGGTATGAGCCCGACTGAATATCGAGCTAATTATTATCAAAATTAATTATAAATTTGTCTAATATTTTGGGTGCAGTCTACTTTTTCGACCTGTGATTTATTTGCTAACTTTAGTGCTTAAAACACGCAACTAATCTTATACAACACGTCAGTTTGTCTAAAAACTGACGTTGTGTGCAATTTAACTAAGCACAATCTTTACAAGTTCCAGTAAGAACACAGTTAACCTCTTCTACTTGATAATTATTTGGTAATGAAAAATTTACTGGAACAGGCAAACACTCTATAGTTTCACAATTTTTACAACGAAAATGGAAATGATGCAAGGGTTGTTGATTCTCATCACACTTTATGCAAAGTGCAAAGTACTGCCTTCCATCATCCGCAACAATCCTATGTAAAACGCCATCTTCACAATATCGATTTAAGACTCGGTAAATGGTAGCTCTATTAATATCAACATCTATTTTTTTTTCAATAGCACCCTGACTCATTGCTTTACCTGATGAATTCAATACAGAAAGCACTGCTTCTTTTGTAGCTGTATTTCTTCTTTTCATTTTAGACTAATTATTTTATTGCGATTATGTTGCAATAATACAAAACATTCTTATATTTGCCAAACATATTAATGCGACTTTGTTGCAATTAAAAACATGAAATGAATCGAAGAAAAGCAATAAAACAAGGAAGTATGGTTGCTTTAACACTTACCCTTCCAATTCCAATAACCAGTTTTACAAAATATAATGATATGAATACTACAAAAAAATTCGAAGTAATTATAATAGGTGGAAGTTATTCTGGTTTATCCGCAGCTATGACACTTGGGCGGTCACTACGTAATATTTTAATTATTGATAGTGGCTTGCCATGCAACCGACAAACACCACATTCACATAATTTTATCACTCAAGATGGTGCAACACCCAGTGAAATTTCACAAAAAGCAAAATCACAAGTTTTAAAATACGACACCGTTCATTTCATTGAAGACAAAGTGATTAAAGGAATAAAAACTGACCATAGTTTTCATATTCATACAGAATCTGGAAAAGAATTTGAAGCCAAAAAAGTAATTTTCGCAACTGGAATTAAAGATATAATGCCAGATATTAAAGGACTTTCTGATTGTTGGGGAATTTCAGTGGTTCATTGTCCGTATTGCCACGGTTATGAAATAAAAAACAAAAAAACGGGAATCATTGCCAATGGAGAAACAGCATTTCACCTTGCACCTATGGCAAGAAATCTTACCGATGAACTTACTATTTTAACTAATGGAAAAGCAGAATTTAATTCCGAACAAGTGTCAAAGCTTAACAAGAATAATATAAAAATTATCGAAAAAGAAATTACAGAAATTGAACATGAAAATGGATATATTAAATATGTGATTTTTCGTGATAACAGTAGAGAACATTTTGAAGCAACGTATGCGGCTCTTCCATTTAAACAGCACTCTGATATACCCGAATTACTAGGTTGCGAACTGAACGAACAAGGATATCTTCAAGTGGATATGATGAGTAAAACAACTGTAGAAGGTGTATTTGCCTGTGGAGACAACACAACAAGAATACGTTCTGTTGCTAATGCGGTTGCATCCGGAAATATGGTTGGTGCTGTAATAAATATGGAATTATCAAACGAGCAATTTTAAGGTAAAAAGAAATTCATGGTTGAAGTATTTATTACAGATATAAAAGAACAAGCTCTGGCAAAAAAGATTGTAAAAGCTCTTGAGTATGTGTTTTCTGAATTGGACATTAATTATGATATGGATGAAACGGGATTGCCTTTCCCTCAAGGACATACAGTATTGCGAGTAGAAGGAGAAAATATTGATGCGGGACAAATTATATTAATAGTCAAGAAATCAGGATTAAACTGTGAAATAATGGAAGATAATATTACTGAATAAAAACTACAGCCAACAAAGGTAACCGTTGCACAACCCTATAAATCTTCTTCAGTTTTTTACGTTACAAGCCCTTTTTAGGGCTTTTTTAAAATTACTAGTAACAAATTCTATAAAAATGAAAAGGACTATACACTCTTAAAATTGATTGTAAAGCAAGGAATTTTTGAATACAATAAAAGCGTAGTGCTTTTGCACCACTTACCACCTTTTTTTGTGTAAATTTTAAGTATTTCTTTGGATTATAGACCATGGCTGCCAGATGCATAACTTTGTTGGCCTGTTTAATACCTAGCGTGCTTATCTTTCGTAATCCCATAAATTGGGTTAAGGTTCCAAAACAGGTTCTACAGTACTCTGCCGTTTGCCTTTCATATACCTGCCTTGAAGGCTATTTACTCTTGCTATATTACGCTCATATTCCAGACCGATAATAAGTAACACTAAACTTCTTCTCCTTGGCAGATTTCCCTAAACATTGTTTAGCTATTGGGCTGCCTTTACATATAATGGAGGAACAACGGTATTCTTTCTTTTGTGTTTGGGTACGATAATCTAAAAACTCTTTCTTAAAAGGAATTATTTAAGCAAAGCGATCCAACTGAATTATTAAACCACCCTGATTTTGAGGACTATTTGAGTTTATTAATTATTAATACTACGTACACCAATGACCAGTCTAATGGGGTGAAAAATAAAATTGATAAAATAATAGCATTGATTGAAGAACAATTTAAAATTGAATAAATGAAAAAACACTATACAATACTATTTTTACTTTTCATCGTTTTACAGTTTTCATGCAAACACGATAACAAGCATGATAATTCAAAGTACAGTTCTAAATCTTTAGAATTAATCAAAATTGTAAACTCAAATCCTGAGATTAAATCTATGCTTTTAGCTTCAATAGAAAAGGCTAAACAAATAAGCCCTGATAAAAAGACTAATCCTGCGCAAAACCTAGAAGAATACTATGAATTTGTTAGTTGGTCCGAAAACGCCATGCCATGGCAATTTCTTGAATTAGATTATGCTAATACATTGTATGATAAAATTGACCAAAGTTTATGTTACTTTTTCTTTATAAATGACCAGCCTATAGATGAACTGGAGGAAAAAGGTTACTTTAATAATTCGCTACAGTATCACGAACCTTATAAATCATGGCTTACAAGTTTCAATAAAACTTATGGGAAATACATGAATTCTGAAGAATCCTGGAATTCCGATTATTATCAAATCGCTCTTTCCGATGGCATTTTCAGCCTTCAAAATGATTGGTATGAATCACCTTCAAATTGGAAAACATTCAATCAATTTTTTGCACGACATTTGCAATCACCTAAGAAAAGACCGATTGCTGAAATTGACAATCAAGATATAACCCATTGGAATGTGGCCAGTATCTTCTGTTAATTTTGAAGACAATTTACAAGTAGGGAGTAAAGTTTCAAAAGGAGACATGTTGGGTTACTTTCTGTTTGGAGGCTCTAATTTTATTACGATATTCCAAGATAAAGCACATTTTGTTTTGGACGCACCAAAGAAAGAAAAAAATGATAAATATCAACACCAATTAATGGGAGAACGATTAGGTTCTCTAGGCAACGATAACAAATAACGAAAGCACAACAAAGACGTGTATAAAACATAACTAGTAAGTGCTAAACCGAGAGGTTTGTATATATTTACAAAAAAGCCAAATTTAAAATTTGGCTTTTAAGATTGATAAATTAAAAACAAAATATACAAATTCGACTCTGTGTTAATCCGAAAAATTAGCGTTTATTTATACGCTACGTTTCATACACAAGACCGTTACCTTTAATAGTTAAAATACAGCTTGTATAGTATTGGAAAAAAACTATTTCAATAGCAATAAACCATTTACCTTATTTTACACTTTACATTATTTTTCCTTAGTTCTATTTAATTTTTCCTGCACTCATCAGAAATCGATTTTTTAAGCATTATGAATCCTTTAGTTTTGGGGCATCATTAATTATATAAATCTATTTATCATGAGAAACACAAAAAAAGAACTTATTTTTTTACGAACATTTGCGATTACTACCGCTTTAGGGATGCTTACATTTGCTTCAGTAGCGTTTAAACATTCTAGCAATCAAAAATTTGGAACCATTGATGTGGAACGTATCAATATTGTAGAGAAAGATGGGACAACAAAAATGATTATTACAAATGTAGCAGAATTCCCTAATGGGAAAGACTCTATAAACAACAGGGCCACAAATGTTAAACGTAAAAAACGCGCAGGAATGATTTTCTTCAATGAAGATGGTATTGAATGTGGGGGTTTTATATATGATGGAAGGAAGAAAGAAAATGGACATAGTGCTGGATTATCACTAACATTTGATAAATACGATGGTGATCAGGCAATGCAACTTCTACATACTGATACAAAACGAAATGGAAAAAGAAGGGTTAGCAGTTCATTAAGTTTTAACGATTTACCAGAAAACTCTACTCAGTCAAGTGTAGCAAAAGCTTGGGAAGAATTGGATAGGATAAAAGACAAAAAAATATGGAGAAAAACATATAACGAATATGTACAAAAAGGAATAATGGGCATCACTAAAAGGCTTGAACTAGGAAACCTTGGTAAAGGTCGTCCGAATGGATTGTTTCTTTATGATGATCAAGGAAAAATGAGAGCAATGTTTTGTATAGATTCAGAAAATAATGTTCGATTAGAAATGTATGATCAAAAAGGAAATAAAGTAAGCTCATGGCCTACCAAGAAATAAAAGTTTAAAATTGCAGTGAGGATTTTAGAAAAATCCTCACTGCAATTTTAATATATTTACCAACACTAATTATGAAAAAAGTAATTCAATACCTAAAGGGCGATCAAACCTTTATTCTTTTCCTGTTTGTTTTTAGTTGGATTTTTACTCTTAAAAATAAGATTGGATTTGCAAGTTCTTGGAATGATTTTGTTTTCCATCCCGATACTTCTTTTTGGGTTTTTATAGAAGCTTTTTTTATTTTTATATTCATAGATTTCGTAAAAAAAAGAATTGATAAAAATGCCATAAAAGCAACCCCATCTGTTGGAAGGTATTTGAAGTTTTTTGGAATAAGCCTTATCTGTTATCTCCTCATTACAAATATATTTAGCATCCTCATTTCAGTTTCCTTTAATACCTTTTCAAGAAACTTTAATTCACCTTATCAAATAACATACAAGATTTTCAATCAAATTATAGATTTTACGATTTTTGGAAGTTTTTCTTTAGCCTATTTATACTCTAAAGAAAATAGAAATTATAAGAAAAGGTTAAACGCCTATGAAATAAGCAACTCTAAAAGTAAAATACAACAGCTTAAAGCACAGTTAAACCCGCATTTCCTTTTTAATAATTTGAATATACTAGATCAACTCATTGAAGAAAACCAAGAGAAAGCTTCCGCTTTTTTAAGTCAATTTTCAGAACTATATCGTTATGCTCTTAGGAGCTCTAGCAAAGAACTCATCTCTATCCAGGAGGAATTAACATTTACTCAAAACTATTTTGAATTGATGGAGAAAAAGTATCAGGGCTATTACCAATTAGTAATAACGGATACTATCAGAACTTCAAACACCATTGTCCCTCCTTTTTGTCTGCAGGTATTGGTTGAGAACGCCATTGTACATAACCTGGGCACTACGCAAAACCCTGTATTTATACATATTACAATCGAAAACGGAATTAAAGTTGTCAATAATAAAATCGAGAAAAGCAGAAAGAAAAGAAGCAATGGAGTTGCCTTAAAAAACCTGTCTGAGCAATTTCAACTACTAGCCAACACCCCTGTTGCTATACAGGATACTGAAAATAACTTTACTGTTATCCTACCCCTTATTAAAACAAATAACAATGATTAAAGTAGTACTGATAGAAGACGAAGCTCCCGCGAGAAAGAAACTTAAAAATTACCTAAAAAAAACAGGATCATCTATTGAAATCATAAAAGAAATTGAGACTATTGATGAAACATTATCATTTTTTCAGACTTCCCCTGATGTAGACTTAATTTTCTCGGATATAGAATTAAGAGACGGCAATGTTTTTGAAATATATAACCAAATAACAATTAACGTCCCTATCATCTTTGCTACTGCCTATGACCAGTTTTGGATGAATGCCTTTGAAACCAGTGGTATCGAATATTTGTTGAAGCCTTATTCTTATGCCCGATTTGAAAAAGCCTGGCATAAATATACTTCCTTAATAAATAAAACAACAGTTAATCACAATGATATATTCAAAAAAATAGATTCTTATTACCACAGTAAACTGGATGTAAAACCAGTATTTAAAGAGTATATCCCTGTGAAATCAAACAATGGTATTTACTTTTTAAAAGTGGAAGACATTGTTTTTATTCAGTCAAATTATGGTGTTATTTTTGCCTTTGATTCGGCTAATAAAAAGCACCTATTGAACCAAGCCTCTCTGAAGGAAATACAAGAAGTGCTCAACCCAACAACCTTCTTTAAAATTAACAGAAGTGAACTAGTCAACAGAAATTATATCGAAAAAATAAATCGATACACCAAAAACACTGTTGCCATCCGTACAGAATCACACCTATTGAAAACAAGCCAAAACAAAACGGCTGCCTTTAACTCCTGGATGGGATTATAATGATACTGTTTTATAAAACTTACTCTAATAAAAAACAGTCAAGGGTTTAATCTTTATCGTTATGCAAACTACTAAAGGTAACAGCGTGTATAGTTCATTGCTGGTAATTACTTAAACTAAAGTTGTCGCTTATTTGTGAACTCTGCCAAATTTTAAATTTAGCTTTTAAGATGAAAAAATAAAAACAAAATGTAAAAGTTTAGCTTTGTGCTTAACCCAAGAATTAGTATCTTTTTGCACGCAACTAATCTTAGACAAAACGTCAGACTGCGCAAAAACTAAACCCTCTTTATTTTTAATCCTAATTACTCCATAACTCGTTGATTTTCCATATCTTATGTAGTATAATTCAACACATGCTATTCTGGATTTTATTAAAGGGTTTAATAGAAATCAGCTACAAATGATTTCGTTTGATAAATTTGTAAAACAAGATTCCTGGGCTAGAATTGTAGATTTGTTTGTAGCAATTTTACCTCTAAAAGATTTAGGATATAAAGACACTCCTTCAAAAGAAGGACGACCGCCTTATTCACCTTCGGATATGCTAAAGCTTTACCTCTATAGCTATAAAAACCACTTAAGATCTTCTAGGAAATTGGCTCTTAAAAGGATTACGCCCGTGTGCTAGAAAAATAGCTTACTTTAGAAAAAACAAGGCGAAACCTTTTAAACAAGCTTTTCGATTTTTTGTGGCTACTCTCTTAAAGACATGGATTTAATTGATGGGGAAACAATAGCTATTGTTTCTTTTAAAATTAGAGCACAAAATGCTTCCAAGAATAATTTTAATCAAAAGAAAATATATAGACATATTCTATATATTGATCAAAAAATAGAACAGCATCAAAACCAATTAGATGCAGAAGACAAA
>JAZGEQ010000016.1:0-22637 GCA_036478775.1 Cellulophaga sp. | reverse complement strand
CTTTTTCGCTGTACCAAAAAAGTGCATTTCCGCATACGAAGTACAAACCGTTAAGAACCAGCTGGACCAATTCTGATATCCTATTTAAAAAGCGCAATGACTAAAACAAGTGTATTACTTTTCTTTTGGCCATTTTCAGTCAAAAAAAGTAATACTCTTGTGAGCGGTTCTGAGAATGTTGCATAAAAAGGAAACGGTAAGCCGACTGGATGCGACCCAGCGAATCGGGCCGCTCAGGCGAGCTGATAGGTGGAGTTTTATGTAACTGTCGCAGGAACAAGGCTGAAACCTTGATAGAAACAGCATCCTTTTTTAAAAAATGCAATAAGAGAACATAAAAAAAGAGCGACTAAAAGAAGCTCCTTTTTTTATAGTGAACATTGTATTTTAAGAAAAGATATAGTTGATAGCGAGATTAGTTTCCCTTAAAATCAAATTTTAAAAATGTCTTTTTATTCTTCTCCAGCAAATCTATAAAATCATAAAAAAAATACGTTCTCGAATACTTATCATCAGCAATACTTTCCTTATCATATTTAAGCATATAAGAAAAAATTAATGCGTTATAATCGTCAGAATATTTACTATCTATTTTTACAAACACCTGGTCGGAATCTTTAATCGGCAAAGACCTATTATTTTTCTTTCGCTTACCAGCACGAAGCACTCTTTTTAAAAATTCATTATTAGGTTTTTCATACATTTTATTCTTTTCAAAATTATCTTTAAGAAAAGCTACGCCACAGCAAAACATTTTATCAACAAAGAAATTAAATGAATCATTAGCAAGGGCATATTCCCCTTTAAGCCTATGGAATTTTTTCACGTAATCAGGATGAATATTAAATTGAATCTTAACGATAGAAGAAACATCATTAACAAGAGAATCTGTATTATCAGTATCGCCGTCAGGCGAACCAGATAATACATTTTTTTCTCCAACTTTCGGAACATTAGTAAAAGAAAAAGAAGTATTTACAAGTTCCTGTTTAGTCTGTTTTTCGTTTGTTTTCTTTGCCATACTTATTTAATTAAAGATAAAAATTCGTCACAAAAAGCTATATAATCAGATGCAGCTCTACTGTTCGGTTTATATTGAAAAATGGTTCTCCCTTTCAAAATAGCGTGTTCAACTTCAAGGTCTTGTCTAATAAATGATTTTAACAAAAGTGAACTGTTATGTTTCCTAAACTTATTTGCATAAAATTCATAAGAATTAGAAGTAAGCAAAACTTTGCCGAAAAAGAAACCTAAAAAATTAATATTGAGCTTAAAGTGTTTAATGAAACTTGAAACCTTTCCTAAAAAAGCATCTGCATTTTTAGCAGAAAAAGCATCTGCAAGTAAAGGAATTAAAAACGCGTCAGCTGCATATATAGCAAGTTCTGCCTCCGTAAAAACTGGAAATCTTTTATTTTTTAAAGGAGATATCCGAGCTGGCGGAACGTCAATAAAAATAAAGTCAAAATAATCAGCAATAGAGGAACCATTATCACGAACTAAATAAAGAACATCTTTTAAAGCAGATATTTCATAATTAAAACAAAAGAAATCTTCAGATCCTGGAAGGATAAAAAGATTTTCAGATTTTTGTCTTAACCTAAAGTCTTTTTTATTTTCTAAAAAATCCACAATATTATAATCATTCTCTTTTTTTATACCTAACGCAAAAGATAAATCACATTGAGGGTCACAATCAATTATAAGCGCTTTATATCCTTTTGCTGCTAAAGCTGCTGCAAAATGAAGAGTGGAAACTGTTTTAGAAACACCTCCTTTTTGATTGGGAAAAACACAAATCATCAGTTAAATTTTAGATTATAAAAATATACCTTTATTGCGTAAAAACAAAATATAATTAATAAATATAATTAAATAGACTATTCAAAAGATTTAGGTACTTAAACTAAGTTTAATCTTTTTAGAAAATAAAAAAGACTTTAGATTTATCCGACGGAAACTTAGTACGTAAAAAATTAAATAAAAGACTTTAACTTTGCTATTATCCTATTTGTTTAGGATTATTGATTTTTTGGGGGTGAAACTTTGGACGGCGACACCCCCATTATTAAACTGAATTATTCATTTTTATTTTCTGATTGTTTTTATACAATAAAACTTCATCTATTACAACTTCTATAACCTATGGAGTGTCTGCAACGTAGCAAATTACTTGCAATTTCAAGGCAGTAGATACCTCATTTTTTAAGTCGTTTTTGATGGGAAGATTTTACGTGTTTACCTTTGTGATACATATATTATTATTACCACCTTTAAGGTAGGCCGAACCCTAACAAAAAAATTAAGCTTTTTGTAGTTTAAGTAATTATATTGCACCTTTGATTTTGTAAAAACTCATGCATCTTGTTAGAAACTCTTCATAACTCATTACCGTTTACAACATCTAAAACAAAATATAAAAAATACATTCGCTAAACGCCTATAAACAAAGGCGGTGTTATATTAATATAACAAGAAATATTATGTTTTTTTTTATATGAAACACTATAATTATCTTTGCGTAACGAGATAAACATTTACAAATATTTTATACTTTTTGAGAATCAAAAATAAAGTTAGAACTTTGTATTACTGGAAAGTGTAAAGTTTGAAAAAACAAAGTATAACTTAAATAATAAGGCTTTATTTTAATTATAGCCATAAGCATAAAATTAGTGCATTGAATAAATGCTTAATTTTGTAAAAAGGATGCAATAATGCATCGAACAACTTTACTATTTAATCGATTAGGAAACGCTAGGAGAGTAGTAAAGAAAAAAGCCAAAAACGGGCGGTTTTTGACTTTTTATGTAAATTATCTTCCTTAAAAAGGAGACAAATTGGAAACAATAATTGTTCTTTTTTTATCGCTTGCAATTCTTGTAAAAGAATTAAAAGCTTTAATTAGAGATTAAAACTAAACAAAAAAGGTTGCATATTTATGTAGCCTTTTTTTATTATACATGTTTCATCTACGTAACAAAAGTACAAAAATATTTTATTTTAAACTAAAAGATTAACATTCTACGACTTCGCTAAGAGCATGGTTTAAAGCTTTTGTAATGAAAATATATCGTTTGCCCTTTTTAGGGCCATAAGAGATATTTTTATTTCTGAAGCTGAGTGGTTCGTGAAGGTGTTTGGAAATATGGAGGTGTAGAGATCCTGGGAATGGTCCGGCGAAATGCAATGAAGCGTGACCATTTCCAGAGGCTCGAAAACGGAATATTTTTAAACTCCTTTAGAACTTTGGGTTTTGGGTAGTATGGAAATCCAATTATAATAAGCCTTAGAGACTCTTTTACGAGGAAGCAACCTTGTTGAAGCTACAGCAGGATTAGAGTCTCTTAAAGCGTTTAAAAATGATTGTAATGGATACTGTTAAAACGCCCTAAAAACTATAAGTTTATTTAATTTTATTTGAAAGTATGGCTAACATTAACAGTATTCTATTTCGCAAATTAGTATCTGGATATCTATAAACTGTTTTATAAATTAAACCTATATCCTCTTGAGGAGTTAAGTCTTTTCTAATTTTCCCTTTTTTTGCCACTTAATTGTACTTCTCAATTTAACACGTTCAAATATACAAAAAATGCTATATGTATATATAGCGTTTTTTAAATTAAAACTAGAGAAATTACTTCTCAAATTTTAATGATGGATATTGATAAGAAAAACTTAAAAGCTTTTGGTGAAACACTAAAAAAGCATAGAAAGACAAAAAGTTTAAGTCAAAGAAAACTAGCACAAAGATGCGATGTTGAATATAGCAGTATACCCAGAATAGAACAGGGATTAGTTAGCATCCAGTTACTAACGGTTTTTGAACTTGCAAAAGGGTTGAATATCCATCCAAAGGAATTATTCAATTTCGACTTTGACCCAGAAAACAAATAAAAAAATCCAAACATCTACAATTTGGATTCCAGAAACCTGGGTAAAATTTCTGCAGAAAGTAAAAATGTAGATGTTTTTAACCTTGATCTACGGATCTGGATTCGTTGGCCAAAGGTTAAATGTAGATGTTTGGATAAATTTTTATTATAAATCAATAAAACAAAAAGGGTAGGGGTCTATATGTCTATTGAACTTTAAAATTTCATAGTGCAAATGATACCCTGTGCTTTTTCCAGAATTCCCCACAAAACCAATAATTTTTCCTTTTTTAACGATATCGCCTTTCTTTACTATAGCACTATGTAAATGGGCGTAACGTGTTTTAAATCCGTAATCATGCTTAATGACTACTTGATTACCATAACCGTAACCTGAGGTAACAACTTGTATAACGGTTCCGTCCGCACTTGCATGTATAGCCGTTCCCTTTTTCGCAGATATATCTAATCCCGAATGTTGCTTAACTTTATTATCAATAGGGTGGAAGCGCTTACCAAATTTAGAAGATATACGTTTTAACTTATCTGGATTTAGTGGATTAATAGACGGAATAAAAGTAAATCTATTTTTATATAAAAAAGCATTAGAGCCAAGTATGTTTTTAATATTAAAAACCTTTGTTGTATCACTAGCCCTTATCAATGATTGTACTACTAAACTATCAATAGTTTTTTGCTTTTTTTGAGAAAAAGAAAAGAAAAACAAGAACAAAAAAAAGATTGAAAAAAAAACTTTCACAGAAAATACATTTTATATTTGCAAATTATTATTTTAATTTAATTCAAGATGAAAAAACCAATTCTTATCATTTCAGCAATAATACTGTTCATTTCATGCAGTAAAGATTATGAAATTCCAAATCCTACCGATTTAAATATTAGTGAAGCTTCATTTAATAACTCTAATATTTTGTTTACAATTGAAGCTATTAAGGGAGTTAACCTAGATGGAATAAACTTCTCTTTCGACGTTTCTTTTTTCGCTGTAAGTCAACCAGTAGCACTAAACACAAAAACTATTAAAGTGTTTGCTAATGCAATTATGGAAGATGGAAGTACAAGAGAAATAGATGGCTTATATAATGGGGAAACAGGGTTTGTGCCTTTAGAACAAGATATTGATAATTTTGAAAGAAAAAATCTAACATTTAGCATTAGCAGTAATTTAATTGATGGCACGATTAAAACATTAGAAACTGTTTCTATTAAAGTTACTAATACAGATAATACTTCTACAATAGCTACATCAGATATACTTTAAAACATTTAGCCTGTTAAATAAATCTCTTTTAAACAGGCTAAATATTAGTTTTGTATAATTATTTAAAATCTCGTAACATTTACGAGTTCACTCCATTGTCCTTCTGAATCTTTTACTTGTAGTTGTATAATATCAACATTTCTTTTTATTATTAAATCATCTTCATAAATTCGAGTGGAAGTTGTATCTCCATCAGAATCGATATCTTCACAAAAAATATCAAAACCATTTGATGTACCAAAAAACTTTATACCAATTAGATTTGTATGTTCTTGATAAGGGGCTGTTATAAAAGTAGAACCTGTACCTTTATATCTATATTCAACTATTGGTGTACTTGATGTTATACTTGCAGTTTCAAAGATTATATAACTACTCCTTTTTCGGCAAGAATCCCAACCACTTACATTGACACTTTCTTGTGTAAAAGGAAAAAAGGCTGCAAGAGAACCAGTTTGACCTAAAATATCTTTAAACCCATCTACATTATTAATAATAGGAATTGGGTTCTTTACAAGTATGGTTTTATTAACAATCTGCTCGTTTCCAAAATTATCTTTAATTGTAAATTCTAATTCTTGTTCTCCAGAAACCAATGGTGTATAAATAAAACTAGTAGAGCCTTGATTAACCACGGTATTACTTCCAATACTAAAAGTGCCAGTACCAGTAGAAACAACAGGGGATAAGGTGTAAATCAAATCGCTTGAACCCCCTAAAGACAAATCAAGACTTAATGGTTCGTTTACTGTAATTTCATTGTCATTTGTAATATTTGCAGTAAATGGAGTTTGATTAACGGTAATTTCTGCGTTTTTCTTTATTTGTATACCCAAATTGTTAGTTACAATAAATTCTACATCATAGGTAGTTGCTGTTGTAAAATTAAAATCCATAAAATAAGAACCTAATGTTAAAGGTGTATTTTGTGCTACTGGTAACCCATCAGAAAAAATGGTACTACCATCAATAGGGGTTATATTATACGCAAGAGTATAAGTTCTTTGCTCGCTTCCTGTTAACTTCAATTCTATCTTTGATGCATCCGAAGTTAAAATAGTGCTTTGATATATCAATTCATAAGTAAAAGAAACATCAGTAACACTTAATTTAATAGTAGCTGTTTTTGTTACACCATTATCATTTTGAGCAAAAAAGGAAATAGATATATCCTCTGTAGTAGTTGGCTTTAAAGTCCAAGTAAAATCCCCTACTGGAATATCATATAAAACGCCTGCTTTCCTTTCGTTTCCATCATCCAAGATAATAATATCGCCCTCATCAATAGTATATTTAAGCTTATAATTTCTGCCTGCATCAACCTCCATTATATTATAATTGAGATTTATTATTTGCTCTAACTCCACATCATCATCCTCGGGAATAGCTGTAAAATTAAAATCAGAAACATTATATGTTATCGAAATATCTTTTGAAACTACCTCGCCTATAGAATTTGTTAAAACAAATTCTATATCATGGTCGCCTCCTGTGGTTCCTAAATAATCAAAATTAAATCTAAGGTCTGTAATACCTTGTATTGTTTCTCCAACCAAATAAGGCTCTCCTTTATAAAGTAAAGTCGCTGCTTTGGTAGACTTAAAACTAAGAGAATAAGGCTTTGAAGAAAACCCTTTTTCTTCAATAAGCCCCGAAATAGCTACAGGATTATTAATATTAGCCACATTAGATGCTTCCGTGGGGGTAAATTCAAAAACAGATATTACTTCTACCTCTTTTGTACAAGATAATATTGTTAAAATCACAAAACTTAAAATCCCTATATAGTTATATATTATTTTCATCTTTCCTTTTTTATAACGTTATTCTAATTCCAAAACCACCATAAATAGTAGTATTTCCTAAATCACTATTTGTATGATATAAACCATTAAAAACTGCCAATAAAGCAAAAGTATCAGACAAATAATAATACGTTTCTGCACCTGCAAAACCACCATAAACAAATTTATTCTTACCATCAATTAAACCACCGTTAGATAAGATTGATTCATTATTATTTATATCGTCATAACCAAGGACAGCTCCCCCTCCAATAGCAAGATTAAATCTGTTGCTATTATCTTGAATAACGTTATAGAAATAACCAATATTGGCACTATAATTTTTATAAGGAATTGTGATATCCTTAACTTTATCTTCTGATTGAGAATATAAAAAAGCTAATTGTACATAAGCCTTTTGTGAAAGTGAATAGTTATAACTGGCTTGTGCTCCAAAACCATTAGGGGCATATCCGCCTGTTATACTAATTGATGATTCTTGTGCTAAAATTAGCATTGGGACGACGAGCATTAAAATGCAAACTGTTTTTTTCATTATTAAATTTTTACTGGATTATTGATTAAATTATTATTGATACGTAACAACAAATCTCTTTCGCCTTCTTTTTCTGCTAAATCGATTTGAAATTCTTTTTTATCATTGATTGAAAACTTTTTGAAAACCATAATAAAATTAGAGGCGCTTTTCCCTTTAACTCTACTAGGTCTTTCATATACGAGCAATGGTGTTAATGGGATACTTTGGTCGGTACTCACTCCTTTATAGCCTCTTGCTAGTCTTGTATTAATAAAATCTACATCAAAAGTCTGACCGCCTTTGTTTTCAATTCGCAAATGAAAATAAAGTTCATCTTTTGAATAACTAATTTGTTTTAGGCTCAACTTAATATTACTAGATTTATCATATATTTTGTAGATTTTTTTTGAATTATTATTTACCAATTCACACATCTTATTCATATATGATATCTTATCTGTTATATATAATTTTTCGTAATCTTCTTCGGGCTGTTTGTGCTCTTCGGTTTCTTCAGTAACAACTCCTTCAGAATAATAAGATTCTTTGACTTTGACTTTTTCAGTATTATCAGATTCTTTATTTTCTATCTCCATAAGGTTATTAGCGCTTTCAGATAATTTTATATAATGAGTTAATTTTTTGGGAGTAGAGGCGTATTTTAATAAGTACTCATAGCTATTGCCATCTTTAGTAAAGACGGTTAAATTTGTGTTTTTTTCAACCTTATCAATTTTTAAATACCCAAGGCGAATAGTTCTTTTTCCAATATTACTTTTATTCCTGGAGGTTTTTATTAAATACTCTTGTTCATTTCCTAAAATTGGTTCCTCAATTTCCGCAGGGAAAATTAAAACCGTTGTGTAATCTTCTGAAACTTCTATTTCTTTTTGTGCAAAAATGAACAAAGGAAAAATTAGCCATAATAATAGTAGGTTTTTCATATTTTTTTATCTGTTATAGTTACAATTAACTCTTGGTCATTTAGCAATAATATTTTTTCATTTTGTCGTAATCTTTTCTTTTGAAAAAATTTAGAAATAGCATCGATAGAATTTGAAATAATCTTGTTACTGGTAACTTCTTCGGCTACAGATTCAGTTGTATTATTTAATCCTTGTGCTTCATATTTTTTCCACAATTCCCCTGCTCTGCTTGAATACATTCCCAATCTACCGTCTCTAATATCTCTTACCTCAATATTTAAAGGGTTATGTGCTATATTAGAAATATCAAATAGAACCCTAGATTTATTTATATTGATATATGCATAAACTGGTGTGCCTTTTGCATAGGTTTTTTGGTTATAAGTAAAGCTTTTAGTTAATACAAGGTGAACAAGTTCACCGGGCATTATAAATTGGTCTCGAAAAATAGCAACCCTAGTTTCAATTATTGGATTTGTATTTTTCGGAATTTCATTTTGATTACCTAAACGAGCTTGACGTGCTTTTTGTAGTTTTTCTTCGTATGTTAACTTAGGAACCTCGATAACTTTTTTAGGTGTGCTTTGCCTTTTAATTACTTGTTTTGCTTTTGGTTTTTCGTTGTCTATCTCTTTTTGTAGGTCTTTAATTATTTTGCTTTCTTCTTCGTTATATATATTCGCTTGGTTTTTAGACTTAATTTCCTCAATTTGTTTATTAAGCTTAACCATTTTTTCTTCCTTTTCCTTGTCATAAGTATCAGAAGTATCTTTAGAAAATAAATCAGTATTAAAATCTAATTCGAGGCTACTCCCTTTTTCTTCTTTAACGCCGTAAGCTTCCATTTTACTATTGTAATTAGTAACTGCTCGTCCATCTTCGGGCAATTCTAAAGTATTTAATGATTTAGGCTTAGAATCTTCATCATCGCTAAAAATGCCATAGCATATAGTAAAAAAAGCGATGGCGCATAATACTAAAACAAGTATCTGAGGCGCTTCCAATTTTGTTATTTTTTCGAGTATTTCATCCATATTATTCTGTTATTTCTGTGTATTCTGTTTCTCGATAATTATAAATCATATAGCCCCACGGATTTTTAGGATAATTAGCAGGATATTTTTTAAAACTTCCCTCTACAATTATTTTATAAAGCTTTGCATCTTTTTGATTCGGTTTATTGATAGCCACCAAGAGAGCTGCTTTAAAATTATTTTCATCGTTGGTAACGATTTTTACTTCTTTAACGTACTGGTCGGATGATGATACGGTCATTTTATTATAATGCCCTCGCCTAGTATAATCATCATAAAGTTTTTTTCCACTTTCATCAATTAGCCAAAAGGATTTTTCGATTTGCTCCTTATAATTATATTGATTGATGGTATAAAAACGATCAATAAACAAGCCTATATGACCTTTTTCGTAAACGTCTTTTAATTCTTCTTTTTCAATGAGTTCTAAAGGCAATAAACTTTTGTCTTTAGATAGTCCGTAAACATATTTATCGTGGTTTACATGCATTAAATAAACAATAACAACAGCAAGAGTAGACACAACAACCAAACCAATAATAGAGGCTCTAGATGTGATATTGTTTTTTGTTAACGATTTATATATTTCTCTTTTAGTTTCTTCCATTAGGTTAATAGTTTATATACGTATTCTGATGATTTTTTAAACAGGCGTAATTTCAAAAAAAACGAAACCCCTATAATGACTGCGTAAGCTGTAATTTTAACGCTTGGCAAAACATCAAAAAGAGGTAACTCTTTTGCTCTTTCATTCATTTGAGCAAATAATTCATTAGTAATTAAAATCACTAAAAAGAAAGGCAGTATGAGAAGATATGCAGCTATATAAAGTTGAAACCATTTATACAACTTATCTCTAAATTTTTCAAAGACACTCATAGTAAAAGCTATCGGACCCAAAATTTTTAGTACCGTTAGAAAAAAGAACCGTTCAATTAGAAAAATACCGTAGATAAGGTTATCCAAAAACCAAAAAATGACATAAGCTATTTTTATAATAATAGAGAAAGGGTTTTTAATCATTTCAATAAAAGAAACCGCAGCTTGTTGTAAATAGCCTAATGCTCCTAAATCTTCTTCTGCTTCTGTAATTTCTTCATTAAAAAGTTCATGGTTAAATTCATCATAAGAATTAACCCATCTATCCAAAGGGGATAATAAACCATCTAAAAATATTAATATCTTATCATAGGATGCCAACAATAAAACCACAACAAGCGCATTAATAAATTTGCTTTTATCAAAAGGCAATTTAGGTGCGCCCCAATCTGTATTTGTAGTAATAACATTAGAATAAAAAGTAAGCAGAAAAAAACTAACTGCCAACAATTTATAACTAGCACTAAACCAAGTCGTACCTGAAAGAACGCTACTAAATATATTCTCTATAAAATCGTAACTTAAATCAATCATACCTTAGTTTTTTGCAAATATTTGCTTTCTTGCTCGCTGTTCTGCCATGTTCATATATTTAAGATAAAGCGTTTTTGTACTTACATAATTTAGTCTCAAATCGCTTTTTATTTCCCTTATAAATTTTAATCGTTCTGCATCATCCATTTTAAATATATTATCACTCAAAATTTTATCTAAACCCTCTAAGGTTTTAATTGCATTGTCTAAAATCATATTATAACTCTTGTTAATATTTCTGATTTCCGTTGTAGAAAAAAGTTGTGTGTCTCTAATTTGTTTTACACTACGAGTTGAATTATTAAGTATTTTGACTTGTAGTGTATAGATTTCTTCAATTTCGCTTACATCCCTTAATACATTATTTACTTTAACCAAAACGTCTTTAGCATCCTTTAAGAATTTTAATTGACTCATACCATTTTTTACCTGTAAAGCACCTTGTGAAATTCTTGTAGCTAATGAGGTATTTGCCTGTGGGTCGTTAACTACGGTTGGGAATTGCGCCGATACAGACACCGTAGTCATTAATAAAATAATCACTAATAAATTTTTCATCTTTTATTGTTTTTTTATATGTTCAACTATTGCTTTTTCCATATTTCCAACTTTGTCATAAAGCTGCATGATTTCTTCGTATTCTTTTCCATCAGTTTGATAAAGTTTTAGTGCCTCTTTTGGTAATTCAACACGTAAAACCCATATTTCTCTACCAATGATTAAAGCAAATTCAACAAATTTCACTTCTCCGCTCATGTCATTTACCGACGTTAAGGATTTTAATAAAGTGTGTTGGTGTTCAGATAAAGAATAACGCTCTACTAAGGGCGCATAGCCCTTTTCATTATAGAGAACATATAACACCTGCGTATTATCAATCATGGCGCTTGTGTCCTCTCCTATAGGTAATTGTGACGGACTTTGAAGCGCACAACCTACCGATGCATTTTGTTTTCTTATCGCTTGGTAAAAGAAAACAACCGTATCTCTAATAACTTTGTATTTGATAAACTTTGCAAGTTCATCAAAAAAGATAACGCCTGGCGTTGTCTTATCTTCCCATATTAATTTTTTTACCGCTTCACTTCCTATCAACATCAAAATTGATAATGCTGTTGGGTCGTCTTGCGCTTTATCAAATTCAAAAACGATATAGTCCTTTTCATCGATAAGGTGGCTGTTATCATCAACTCCTATAAATAAGTAGGCATATGCGCCATCTTTAACAAACCTAGAGCATGAAAACAAAAATTTATCGACATCAAAAAAGCGTTGTTCTATCTCCAAAAAAGAAAGAAGCTTTTCTTTATTTTTATAGACAAAATCATAAAAACTAGGAAAAGAAAAACCTTTTGAAACGTTATCATAATACGCTTTTAGAATCTTAATTAAAGCGGTTTCAATATCAGATTCAATGTCCTTTTCTGGTTGCCATAGTTTAAATATAAATTCAGCTAAACTCTTGAATTTTAAAGAAGAAATATTTAAAGGGTCTTTGACATAAAATGAATTTAGCGGTAAAGGCTTTCCGGGTTCAAAAGAAAAAAATAACGTGGTTTCTTTAGGTAACAATAAAGCCAACTTTTTAAAACTACCGCCTATATCAAATATTACATTCTTATATCCAAATTCATTGAATTGCCTAAATATATGTTGTGCTAAAACCGATTTACCTTCACCAGTAGGCGCATATATGGCAAAATTCCACGCCTTTATACGGCGTTTCAATTCATCTCTTACGTCTCTTATTACTGGTATATTATAAAGTCTATCGGAAAAAACAATACCTTCTTCATCATTACGATATGAGGTGACATTTAAATAAAGCGCAATACATATTTGTAATTCTGTATCGTACATTCTTTTGTTGCTTATCCCTCCAGAGAACCCACCAAAAGAATTAATATAAAGTTCTTTTAAAACTTCTTTTTTGGGATATTGAGGCTTAAAATCATATAACTTAAATAGTGTTTCTATATGATTTGTACAACTCTCAAACTCTTTGTCATTACTGGCATAATAAATAATATTGGTATGACCTTGAACGAGTATTTTTTGTTCGTCCTTATTCAGTTCTGAAATATAATTTTTAACATCATCACCGGCATCTTTGTTTTCAGAATCAAAACTTTCAGCACCTAATAATCTTCGGCTTTGTTCTTTTAATTCTTCCTTTTTAGTTTGATGATTATCTAAATAAATGATTTGGTTGTAAATATGATCGTAGGGAATTCTAAAACCAAAATCATCGCCTAAACCTTTATAAAAATCAAACTTTTTACTACTGTAATCATTATCTCTTTTATAAATGTCAATTACTTCGGGAAACTGTTTAATGTTGTTTAGTGCAAAAGCGCCTATTTTCTTATTTCCTACTGAAATACAATTTTTCCCCTTGCTTGTATCTTCAAGGTCGGTATCGTAAAACGTTGTCGTATTATGAAACCCATTGAAATAATTTTCTTGTAACAAATACAATTCGTCGGAAGTAAGCGGAACCGCTTTTATATATCTTGAATTGTTTAAAAAATCCATAGCCTTAGAAACTTCGGATTTAAAAAAACTATCGTTTTCAAATTCCTCAACCATTTTTTCCTTTTTAGGCAAAGCTTTAAAAGGGTTAAAAAGCGAAGGGTTTTTTAAAAAACTTTTACCTCTATTACCAATAAAAAGCAAAGGGAAATGTAAAAAATATTCTCGACCCGAAAAATGGGTTTTTGTGGCTTTTTGTATAAAAGTCTGATTAGGTAAATTTTCTCCTTGGTAGGATTGTTTAATAAAAATATCTTGTTTATGAACATAACTATACATCGGTAGTTGTCGTAATGCTCTAAACCAAAAATCTTGCATAGCTTCATAATCTTCTTTACTAAGCGTGAAAGCTTCAGGCATAACTAACGTGTACGCAAAGACTGTATCACCATTATTAGAAAGAAAACTATTCTTATCTGTGCTTAATATCGGGGGGTTTGTTGATAACTGGACGGCTTTCATTTTGTAAATTATAAAGGTTATTTTCTATGGATTCGGGTAGCTTATTTGTACTTATATCGTCTAAAATATCAGACCTATCTAGGTATTTAATTACGAGATAAGAAATGACATTTAATATGATGACAAAAAACAATGTTTTGCCTGAAAAACTAATCATTAATAAGCCTAATGAAGCAAATAAGACAGCTACAAAAACAAAAAATAAGTTGAAGCTTAATTTAAGCAATAAAGCTTTTTTGTTTACGTTTTTTTCAACTCGTAAACGATATGATGGTAATTTTTCTTTTGCTTCCATATTAGAATGTTAATCCTAAAATTAAAGAGACAACTCCTGCAATAACTCCTATTACCACAGCCCATATTAAAACACCTCTAAAAAATGCCATATAATCCCTGTTCTCTCCCATTAATTTGCCACTATTTGCAATTACTGAGATTAGAAAAACAGTAGCTAAAATATATTTGGCTGCTCCTTTAATTTCCGTCCATAAGCTTTCTGATTTTTCTTCAAATCCAAAGTTTTGAGCTAAAAGTGGAAACAAGGCAAATAATACTAATCCTACTGTTAAAATGGTTTTCTTCATAATGTAAATGTTTAGGTTAAAAATTTATTTATTATTATAATGTACTTGCGTTTTTGAAAATAAAATCATAGTTTTTTTTGATTTCATAATCGGTTATAGTGTTTAATGATTTTATTATCTCTGTTTCAATTTTTGGCATTTTTATACGAGCATCATAACTATTTCCTTTATCATCAAAAACAAAAAATTGTCCTGTCTTTCTTTTAAACATTTCATAAGATTTATGCTTCTTTTCGTCCTTTTCACTTGTTGTGGTTCTGGCATCGCCACTTTCAAAAAAAGCACCACTTTTTTTAGATATAGATTTTTGTTTGGTCTTTACATCTTCAAAATAACTTTCAAAATGTTTAGCCGTATCAGGGTCATTAGTTTTACCAAAAAAGAGCGTAGAGAGATTTGCTAAAATTTCTTTCATGACATTTAATGATAATTGATTAACAGCTTGCACTTTATCTTGTAACATATAAATAGTTGCAATATTAAAACTTCGCATAGTTGCAGGAACACGCTGTATATTTGGTATTTTTAATGTTGGTGCTTCATCAAATAAAAGATAAGATGGTTCCCTATTTCGTTCGCTCATTTGTAAAATGACTGATTGCGCCACAATAGAAAAAAGAGGCTCATATATTTCTCCATACTTTGGCTTATTAACTAAGCATAGAACGGATTTGTCTTGTTTATCGTTTAAAGCAAGGTTAATATCATTCTTTTGCATGCAAAAAATGATATTAGGAACATCAAACATTCTAAAAGCATTTGATAAACTAGCTTTAACCCCTGCCATTTGTTTTTCTGAATCAGCACTATCTAAAAATGCCCGAGCTTGTCTCGATGCATTTGAATTACTTTCAATAAATGTTACTAATGCTTCTACGTCTTTTACTAGAAATATAGCTACCAAATAAGAGAATGAACAATATTTAGGATAATCTTCTTTTAGTTTGATTATAACCCCTGTTATTGCGCCCTCGGCTGCTTGTATGAAAAATGAATTTCCTTTACCCTCTTGTGAAAACACACTATTTACAATGCATCTACTCATTAATATAATATCCTCTTGTTTCTTTAGAACCGATAAAGCAATAGGATTAATTTGTACGCTCTTGTCAGGTTCCGCAGGGGAAAAATTATTTACTGGAATTTCTGAATCTCTATAAAACCAGTTTACCAATTCTACAAATTCAAAATCTTTATAATCATAGATTAGACCAGGAACGTTTCTAAAACCCATCCAGTATAAAATCCAGCCTGCTATCGATATAGTTTTTCCTGAACCTGCTGCACCTTGTACACTAACACCTTTTAAAATATTTAAAATAATTGGTTTTCCATTGTCTGTGCTTATTTTAACATCAAAAACAGATAGCTTCTTTTCGGGTATTAGCTTTATAATAAACTTATATACTACATAAACAAGAATCGTAAAAAAGATAGATCCTAAATGATAATATAAAAAGTATGTTTTAAAATCTAGGTTACTGAATTTTTTTACTAAAACAAACAAAGCGCCCATTACTAAAACTGCAATTCCATAAACGGCTATTTTATTTTTTATAGGAATTGTAATTAAATAGTAAAGCATAAAAACAACGTTAACAGAAACGATAATCGTTTGTGTCATTTTTGAAGCTTCAAAAAATTCATGTAGTATATTCATATTTTAAATACTTGCTGCTCTTGAAATACCTTTACCTAATTGCGTGATAACTTTTTTTGTTATGTTAATTGCTGCTGTTACTGGGTTGGTGTATGCACCTTTATCTAACGCCTGCATAACCGCCTTAATAGCTTGTTTTTCTACTTGATTTACAAACTTCTTAGGGATATGTTTTGGGTTCGTTACAGCTATCCCTGCGGCTTTTTGCATCGTTTTATCTTGGATACTTTCCAAAATGGCTCTTTTTACCATCATTTTTGCAAAGGCTTTAGGGTTCGTTGCACCCATAATCATACCGTAATTAAGCCTATAATTATAGCTGTCTTTAATATCTCTGGAGTAATCGAATTTTTCATCAAAAACACGTTCTCCAGTTGAAACAAATTTATCTCGATTGAATCCTTTTGAATGCTCTTTACCGTTTAATACTCCTTTACCATCCCTTTGATTTGATAAAGGGGATAACTTGAGTTTTTGTTTGTAATCATAACGACTTACAACGATATGAACATGCATATTATTACCGTCTTTTTTTGCACCCTCTAAAATTGGTGTGCCTTCAGAATTACGGATATATCTTTTCTTTAGTTCGGTTACTTTTTTAGCATCGTCAAGATTTTTTATAATCTCCTTTCTAATTTGGGTGTTATGGGTTAATTCTTTAGCATATCTTTTATCCCCAAATTTATAACTCCGTTCATTTTCTACTTTAGCGAAGTACATAATATCTTTACCAGTAAGTGGTGTTCCGTCTTTATAAACTCTATTAAAATTTGCTGTGTAACTATCCATTAAATCATTTACATATGATTTAAGCTTTTCGGGGTCATTATTAATATGAGTAAGTTCCCTCTCGCTTGGATTAACTGTTAGCATATAAAATTTTGTTTCTTCTTTACTTAATCTTCCTTTATTTCCGTCAAGCATCCTTTCGGCTGTTGAAGCATCAATATTTTCTTTGTGATTATTAAAAAAATATTCATGCTCCAAGGCATCAATATTGCGGTTTTCCTTTTCTAAATATTCTATTAGATTACTAGAACCACCTGCATTTTTAGAAATACTATCTGGACTATGTATTCTAATTATCATTTACAATTTTTTCGATTCTATCAAAATCTCTTTGGGTAATATTTAAATTAAATTTATTACCAGATAATGCACCTGATTTAGATATACGTTGTATTAAAAAATTCAGTTCATCTTTAAATATTTTCTTCTGTGTATTAGCTTTTTCCAGTTCTCCTTTTAAATTTTCATCTATTAAAAAAGTTTCATTTTCCTTTGCATATGCTACTGGTTTAATTTCTTCTTTTTCTACCTCAATTTCATCATTTTCTTGAGGCTCTGAAACAGTAAATTTATTGTCTTTTTTTTCAACATTTTCAGTCGCAAATTTTATGATATCTAAAGCGTTTAAACTATCAAAAAGTTTAACATGATTTTCAGTTAAACTTTGTACTTGTCCTTTCATTGGCAAAAAGAAATCTTGCTCTCTTTTTTTCATAAAACCTATTACTCTATTCTCTAAAGATTTTAATAAATCTGGAATATTTGGAACCGATGTTGAGTAAACATTTAATCCTGTTTTATATAAATATTGAATAGCAGTACTAACATAATCTAATTCGGTTTTGTTGTGTTTTTTTGCTAATATTACTAATTGGTTTTTAGCTTCTAACGATAATTTTACAACGGCTCTTTCTTTACTGGTTGGCATTTTAGTGAGAGTTAAGTTAACTAAATAGTTAACTGTTTATAAGGTTAATAAATTGATATTAAGGCATTTAATAAATTTAGTAAACTTGGTTACTTAATTTAGTTGACGAAATTAATAAAAAGTTACCATATAAAAGCCCTGTTTATAGGATTTTTTAATAAATTGGTAAACTCTAAGTATCGGGGTTCCCCGATTCCATCTCGCTTTCCAATTTCGAGCACAGCTCTCATTGAAAATGAAAAAAAATTTCGGACCAACTTTAGTATATAAAAGAAACATTTATCATCACCGAAAAGTAATCGATTAAAACCAACTTTTTACATAGAAATTTTTCAGAAAACATCAAATCAGAATATTAAATCAGCACTTTTTATCACTAAAAAAATCACTCATTTACCTACAAATTTATAAGGAATGGACGGCGATATAATTTATCGGATAAAATCCTCAAAAGTTTAAATCCAGCATCAAATTAAAAATAGATTAGGCATAATAATATTTTTTTTAAGATGCAAAAACACACTCAAAAAAAGAAAAAATAATCAAAAAATTTTGTTTAAGACCAGTCTTAAAATCTGGGTTTCTACTCCCTTAGAAATATAAACTAAAAACAAAGTAAAATCGATTTTAAAGACTTCTTACTAACTTTTTTAAGTTTTTGACATAAAGTGCTTTTAAATAAAAAAAAAAGGATAAAATACGCGTTAAAATAAGAAACAAACAGGGTTTAATGTATAAAAAAAGCATTGAAATAAATCAATGCTTTTAAATGTAATATTTACATTTCTTGAGGTTGCCGGTTGACACCACGTCAGAGCCGAACTTTCAATACAAATATAATCAATTACGCTTTTATAAAGCATAAAAATACATTCTTTTTTTAGTGAAATTTAGTAACGTTTTCGAGTAATCTAATTTACTTTGTTTTTAGTTTATATTTCTAAGGAGATAAAAACCTGGGGTTTTAGGGGTGAAACCCCTAATTATGCTTAGTGCAATGTTCCTTATATATATTTAAATATCTAAATAGAATTAAATAAGATTTAAGCACTTAAATATATTACCTTAATCGTCTGTTTAACAGTTATTTACAAAAAGTGTCTTCGGGTGCAAAAGTGCAATTTAACGAGTGCAAAAGTGCAATTTAACGGGTGCAAAAGTGCAAAGCATACTACTTTTCGGGTGCAAAAGTGCAGCAAGACTAAGGTTTTCGGGTGCAAAAGTGCAGTAAGATTAAGGTTTTCGGGTGCAAAAGTGTATGTATTTAATTTAAACGAGTGCAAAAGTGCAGCAAGATTAAAGTTTTCGGGTGCAAAAGTGCAAAAATGAACGGGTGCAAAAGTGCAATTAAATGATTTTCGGGTGCAAAAGTGCAATTTGACGGGTGCAAAAGTGCGCTTTATGAATATAGCTTTTTCCATTTTTCGATAAAATCTACATCTAAAAAGTCAGTTGCTTTTTTCCCTTCCTTTCTTATTTCCGAAATAAATTTCTTGTAACTTACCTTAAAAGCAAGTATGTCGGGTTTAATTGTACTTTCTTTAAATGCCTTAATATTTGCTTCGCTAAGTTCATGCCTACGCTTAAGATACTTAGATTGATAATTAATTTCATTACGTTCGTTATCTAAACGATTATTTTGAATAACCACTTTTCCTTCGGGTTTAAGCTTTGCAAATTCCTCTGGTCGTACATCATAAGGGACAATTTTTATTTGATTTGGTTTTTCTGGAACATCATAATAAGCAAAAGAAATCCAAGTACCATTTATCTCTTTATTATCTAATACGCTTTTTAACGGCATTAAAAAGCCCCTTATAAAATCATACTTGTTACTGTAATTTAAACCGTACCTCTTAGCTAATTTCATCCAACCTATTGCTGTTCCTTTGTTCTTTTTTATCCGAATTAACCACGTTATAAAAAAACGATGCTTAATATTTTTAATAGAGCTTAAAATGTCTGTTCTTAGGTTATTCCATTTTTCTGGTTGTAACCTAACAATTCTATCAGCCCAATACAAAGAAATCTCTACTTGAAATACTCCGCTTTTATCAAGGAAATTCCAGTCTTTAATTAATCCGCCCGAAGTCGTTAATTTTTCACCCTCACTATTTTGAAAGGTATAAATCGAGTGTTTATATGTTTTTAGAAAATCTAATGCTTTAGTCATTAATACCTTATTCCTATTCTTTAAAAAATAGGAAGTTTTATAAGCTTTCATTAAAACGTTTTTATCGGTATTCAATACCTCTGATTCCCACAAATCCATTTTCATCTGATTTTGAGAAATTTCCTTTGGGTCGAATAAATGCTTATTGCTTGTTCTAAACATATTACCTTTTAAATCTGTCATAATCTTAAAAAGTAAATCAGTTACAACTATTGGTTGCAATAATAAAATAGGGTTTTCCTCAACATCTAAATACTCGTCAGTAAAATCTCGGGATAATTCTACCGATATAGAATTAATATCTTGTATTACTATTTCATTTGATTTTTTCATAAGGACTTTAATATTTTATCTCGCTTAATATTCAACTCTTTTTCTGCTTTAAACATAGCCCCTACTTCTTTTTTAAATTCGCCTAGTTCTTGCTGTGCTTCTATCAATTGCCCTGTTAATTTTTCAATCTTTTTTGTTTGGGTATCAATCGTCTTTTGGTTAATAAAATACTCTTTCAATACACGCATTAATACTGACGGTGTTGTATTAAGCCTAAAGATAGCCCCTGCTTTTTTTAATAAATTTTGGTCTGCTTTTGTGATTTCCCTTAAATAACAGCTTGCTTGAATACCCATAACACGATTTTTTTTCTTTAAACGTCTACATTCTTTTTATCTCCAGCGGAGATCTGAATTCTTCAGGAAGTTAAAATGTAGATGTTTATACTTTCCTGGGCGAGCTGCTGGCATCGGTGGCCAAGCCATTTTGTAGATGTTTTTATTTAAACAAATCCAAATCGTTAATTTACTTGTTTAATAATGCCCTCTTAATTGAATTACATAAATAACATTACTTGTTACTTTATATACAATTCTGTGTTCTTTATTTATTCTTCTTGACCAATAACCAGTAAAATCATATTTTAACGCTTCTGGCTTACCAATACCTTTAAAGGGTGTTTCAATTATATTTTCTAACAATACTTTTATTTTATTGATAACTTTTATATTATTGGTTTTCTTCCAGTAATTATAATCTTCCATTGCTGTATCTGAAAATTCAATACTAAAGTTCATTCAAAGAAATTTTAGTTGTCTTACCATCATTAACTTGTTCCATACCTAAATATAAACGGTCTCTATTTTTTTTAGAAGACATTAATTCTAAAGTTTCAACTAAAGAATTATATTCATCTAAAGAGACCATTAAAACATCTTCTTGGTTAGGACGATGTATAATAATTTCAGTACCATCATTAATAACTTTATCTAAAGTTATTTTAATATTTTTTCTTAATTCAGAAATTCCAATTGCTTCCATATCGTACGTTATATATATACTGCCAATGTACAATATATTGTACATTAAACCAAGTAGTATTTTAATTTTTTATTATAAAAGGAGTTTACTAAAACTAAGCTCCCTCATAAAATCTAAACTTTCTGCATCAAACTCAAACGCTTTTATATTGTCATTTTTATATTCAAATATGACATTTGGACTAACAAATTTTAGCAACCTTAAAATTTTTTCTTTGCTGGTTACTATCCCTTTTCTTTTAAAAAAAATTGCATAGGTCTGAATAATTAAATCTACTTGACATGCATTAAGGTCGTTCCAACGGTAAATCTTATTTTTCATACGTATGAATTTTTAAAAAAAGGGAAGAACTTCACCCCATCACACTACTCAACTTAAACATTGGTAAATACATGGCTATTAAAATAACACCAACTAAAACACCAACAATCAATATTATAAAAGGCTCCATAATAGTTGATAGCATTTTAGATTGTTGTTGGACCTGTGTATTGTATTGCATATTAAGCCTATCAAAAATATACTCGGTTTGATTGGTTTCTTCAGCTACTTTAACTAGGGCAATCATTTTATCGTCAAACAGTTTATGCCGACTTAAGCTTTTGCTTAATGATTCTCCTTTTAAAATATGCATCTCTACAGTTTCTAAAGCATGCTGCAACGGATAAAAGTTAATCATTTGCTTTACCAATTGAATGCTATTAACCACTGGAACTTTAGATGCCGTAAGTAATGATACTGCTTGTGTGAATTGTGATAAATAAACCAGCTTTACAAAGTTGCCAATAAATGGTAATTTTAAAATAAGTCTATCCTTAAATTGCTTAAAACCTTGTTTTTTGTTTAAAAATGATTGTGAAGCGATAATTGCTATTATTATAAAAAGTAATATTACCCCATAGTTTTGTATAAATTCTGATATTTTTATTATAAACTTTGTAATAGCTGGTAACTCAACGCCTTGTTGCTTAAAGATATCTTGAAACATCGGTACCACATAATTTAACATAAATGCCACTACTAAAATGGCTGTACTTAATATAATGCATGGGTAAGTTAAGGCACTAATCAAGTTTCTGCGCTGTTCGTTCTTTCTTGCAAAAAACTGACCTAGTTGCTCACTTACTTGTGCTAGTGTTCCTGTTTCTTCACCTATTTTTATGGAGTAATATTCATAGCTCGTAAATTGGCTATAGCTTTTTAAAGCATATGAAAGACTTTGACCTGAAACGATATCATCCGATATTTTTTTTAAGAGCTCTTTATTTTGCTTTTTCTTTTGTGAATTCCCGATGAGTTCTAATCCATCTTTTAGAGATACTCCTGCTTTGAGTAAA
>JAZGEQ010000015.1:0-3617 GCA_036478775.1 Cellulophaga sp. | reverse complement strand
AGGCCAATTTGTAATGATAATAGCCTGTGGCTTCCATAACACAATGGCAATGATTATCTAACAATTTTAAATACTTTTTAAAACCTGAATAATTGTTTTTAAATTGATAATGAATTCCTTTTTCATCCATTACATCAAAGACATCTTTACTAATATCTATACCATAAAATAGTGTATCTTTATTCATAAGAAAATTGTTTTTGAAAGGACTATCTACTTTACTTTCTACTACTTAAAAACGAGGTCTAAAGCCTCAAACAACTGTTCGAAATCTAGGTAGAAAAGAGAGGGGGTTTTCAATGTTGACGAAGTCTATGCTTCTGCGTGTATAATAACCTTATTCCTCTCTTTTGTTCTTTCTGATTTATTACTTGAATTTATGAAATGTAAACTTAAGCCGTGTATAAAAAATTGCGTAGTTTAGTTCTTAATCAAAGGCAATTGCATTTTTGTTACGTCTGATTTTCTTTCGGAAAATCCTCGCACACAAAACCGCAACATTTCATACACAATACCGTCGTACGTAATTTTGACCCGTCCTGAATAAAGGCTACATAATTTAACACAATTATGTATAAAAACGACAAAGTATTAGACGTTACAGCGTACCTTTCAAATTAAAAATTTTAGCCGAACTTAGTACTGGTAAATACACTAAAAGTGAACTAGGAAAACTCTACAGTATTGCACCCACAACCATTAATGAATGGATTAGAAAGTACGAACGTAAAGACTTAATGAACACCAGAGTAAAAGTGGAAACCAAAGACAAAATAACAAGAATCAAAGCGCTTCAAAAAGAAATTGAACAGCTAAAGAAACTAGTCTAAAAAAGGATCTAGACGCTATGGTAGATGAATCTTACCTTGAAGTAGCTGTTGAGAAACTAGGTTACAAAACAGTTCAGAAACTTAAAAAAAACCTAAATATCTAGCCTTAATAAAGGCTAAAGGTAAAACTAAGAGATTTGCATCTCTTTCTACTCTACCCTGTTGCTTTGGTCTAAAGCACAATACTTATTATAAGTATAAAGTTAGAGCTGATAAGCGATTAGAACTAGAACAACAGATTATAGACATAGTCAAGATAAGACGCAAATCTCTTCCTAGAAAAGGTGTGCGTAATCTAAAATATCTTTGGATGATGAGTTTACCAAAGCTAACCTTTAACTTTGTATACTATCTGCCTCAACGAACATTTAGAAAAAACTTACCAAAATGTAACTAATCATCAAATTCGCAGTCTTTAAATTAAATATTAAAATCAACGCATTATGAAAAACTTCTTTTGTTTTCTTATCAATTTATTAATACTCACCAGTTGCTCTAATCAATCCGAAAAAGACAAAAAGTTTTTGGATGAAAGAATCTCTAGAATCGAAAATGGTCTTCAATCTAATCTACAAATAAAATATGGTGATAGCGTAAGTATACAATATTACAATATCGAAGAACGAATGAAAGAATTAGGTATTCCTGGAGTAAGTATTGCAGTTATGAATAATGGGGTTATTGAATGGGCTAAAGGGTATGGGATGGCAGATAGTTCCGAAAACCGCAATGTGACTATTGAGACACTATTCCAAGCTGGATCCATTAGCAAACCAGTAGCAGCAACAAGAGCACTCCAACTTGCGGAGAAAGGCATCATTAATATAGATTCAAATGTTAACGATTATCTAACTAGTTGGAAATTACCAGATAATAAGTTTACGAAAAAAGAAAAGGTTACCACCCGAAGAATGCTAAATCACTCAGCAGGACTAACTGTTTGGGGATTTCCTGGATATGCTAAGGGTGATACAATACCTAGTATAGCAGAAATTTTAGACGGTAAAAGAAATACAGATTCAGTTCGTGTTTACAAAGAACCTGGTGAAAGCTGGCAATACTCTGGCGGAGGATATACTATTATGCAGTTGATGATTACTGATATCGAGCAAAAACAATTCCCTGAGATTATGCAAGAATATGTTCTGGATCCATTGGGTATGACATCTAGTACTTATGCCAACCCACTACCAAAAAAATACCATAATCTTGCAGCAACTGGATATTATAATGATGGAACTGCGGTTAAAGGGAAATGGCATACTTACCCTGAAATGGCGGCCGCTGGTCTTTGGACAACCCCATCTCAGCTAGTTCTATGGTCTAAAGAAATTCAGCAAATTCTACAAACACAAAAAGATGGATTACTGAAGGCTCAAACGGTTAATGAAATGCTTATAGAAAACAGGGGGAATCAAGGCTTAGGGCCTTATGTACTGGAGCATACTTTTGGACACGGTGGAGCCGACGAGGGATTTCGCGCTGATCTTATGGCTTGGAAAGAGACTCCTATTTCAGTTGCTATGATGTCCAATTCTGATAATGGCAGTAATATTTTTAGAGAGATATTTTTAAGTATCTCTCAAGAATACAACTTACAAGGAATCGAGCCTAGAACTAGAGTATTCAAGGAACAATCACAGAAGGAACTTGCGCGATTTATAGGTAAATATCACTTCCCTGAGAATGGCGATGCTAAAATTGTAATTAAGGATAATGGCTTAGAATTTACTGGAGAAATATTCTCAGACCCCATTTTCTTGTTACCTGAAACTGATAACACTTTCTTTAATAAAAATACTGGAACGTATTATACGTTCCAATTTGAAAGAGGTTCAATTACAAGTGTGAAATTTTCACGATTCGAAGCCAAAAAGATCGAATAAATGATTAATTATATGATACCAAAGGCTAAAATGAATAGACTAACTAATGGAGATATATTTATTTTAGGTTATAATCAAGAAGCAGAAGAAGTATTTGACAATAACGGAATTGCGATTGAGTTTCTGACTTTTGGGAAGAACGCTATAATGCTTATGAATTTGACGAGATTGTAATTAGTTCAATAAAAAAGAGTGATTAATTCAGATATTGGAAAAGAGATACAAAAAAATTATACAACCTTTTGTCAAACTAAATTGGACGTTACCGAACTAATAAAATAAAAGCGTGCTACAACAAAGAACTGTAGCTAAAAACAAGTAAAAACTAACCTATTTTAACCAAAGTACTTCTATAATTTTCATCATAAGGGATTCTAGATTTTGCTATTGCAAAAGCTTGTTTTAGTAGTTTATTACAAACTGCTAATAGGGCTATTTTTTACTTGTTTTTAGCTACTATTCTATCATAAAGTGCCTTACGCTTTGTTATATTTACAGGCATTAAAACTACACAAAAATAGCAAGTTTCGTAATTTCTGATTCCCTATTTTACTAATTCTTGCCTGTCCACGAACACTACTCCCGCTTTGTCTTATAACTGGTGTTATACCAGCATAGGAACATAATTCCGATGCGGAATTAAACCGTCTGTTAAAACCAATAATAGTATTCCTGTCTTCCTACCTACCCAGGAATACTTTCTACCAAAGTGAGTAATTCTTGATGATCTTCTTTTATTAAGTTGTTTAACTTTTGTTAAAGTAACTTAATCTCTTTCTCTATGCTTTTCAAACTCCTTTTTATAGACCTTAGAACATCTTTACTAGGCACTCCTAATACTTCTTCTCCATGTATTTTATTCTTTAATGCTGTTGCTAGTTTCGTGTAAACACTCAGGAGA
>JAZGEQ010000014.1:0-6129 GCA_036478775.1 Cellulophaga sp. | reverse complement strand
AATAACTCGTCAGTTTTTAACTCTAACACTCTAACCATTGCATAAATAGCAAAAATCAAATCAAAATACACCATACTCAGCGCTGCCCCCGCTGTCGCATAGACAACAATACTTATTTTTAGCATTTTAGACAAACTTAAAATCCAGTCACTTGTTATTTCTCTTGCCTTACGTTCTAGCTTAGAGGTTTTCAAATAAGCGGTTAATAAAATTGACACCATTAAAAACAAACCAAAAAACCCTTGATCTCCCAATGCCTGGAAATAAATGCTGTGTGCTGCATGGGCTCTAATAAGGTCTGGCGGTGGTGTTTGGATCATATGTAAACGGTCAATTTGATGCACATATTTCAACCAAATAGGAAAATCCTCCAAAGCTTTGATCCCACCACCTGTGATAGGATTATCTATTGCAATTAATGTACTTATTTTCCAGGCAACTACTCGACCCATAAAAGAACTATCTTGCCCAACATTTGAAATAGTATCCATTCGGTTAGCCCATTGCTCAGTAACAAAATTACTTAATATAAGTAAAACGAGACCAATAATAAATAATGCACCTATTTTCCTTTCTGATGTATTAAAAAAATAAATTCCAATAACAATGAGTCCTAACAAACCACCTCTGGAATGAGTTCCTATCACACAAAGTATCATCAAAAAGACCAGTCCAGATAAAGTCCAGCGCAGGATTTTAACTTTTGTTTGACCAACAATATAGATTACTAAAGGGATGCACATGTCAATTGCTAAGGCAAGGCTATTATTGTCGCCCAAGATATGGCCATCCATTCCACGGATGTGGTGTCTTCCTAAAGAAACAAAAAACTTCAAACTTTCTACAAAAGCAAAAAAACCAACTGAAACAATTAAAACCCAAATAAAGAAATCAATATGTAGTTTTCTTGTTAGCAAGAAAATTGCACAATAATAAAGCGAAACAACTTTAGTAAAACGCCAACAATATTCCCAAGCGATTTCAGGGTCACCGATAGTATTTAAAGTGGTAATTATTGTCCAAATTAGAAAAAAACTAACTAAAAATGTCAACAGATTTTTTTCGTTTTTAGTTTTGATACGGTTTTTATTAAAAAAAATGCTAGCAATTGCTATGACACTAAAAATGAGATTAAATCTAATTTGTGAAGCAACTTCACCATGCACCCAGCCACTTGGATTGAACATTGACACCCACAGCCACAAAGACACAGCAATAAAGGGCCTTTTTAATGATCCATATAGCAATACAGGAAAAACTGCAAGCATCACTAAGTCTCTCACTCGCTTTCCTCATCTATTTTTGAATCCTGCTTGACTCCCCAAAGAACAATATATGCTATAGCAACTAGAGCACAAACGTATAGTAAACTTTCTAACATTGTCTGATTTTATTATTCCTGTTTTCTACGTTTCCCAGTAGTTGAATTCGTTAAGCGCAAAAGAAAAAAGAATTGTACTCCCCAAAACTTTAGCTAATGATTTAAGATGGAATATTACTCTCCAATCTTAGGAGTATAAGATGACAATAAATCGAAAAAGCATAACACACAAACCAGGTAAAAATTGTTTTAGAGTGATGAAAGATGAGAATGTATAATTACGACATTACATTTTGAAATGCACACCCCCAGCAATTCAATAAGTTATCAGTGGTTTAATTGTAAGTTTAGATTTAGGAATTGAGATGAATATTCGTACTAAAATCTGTTTTAGTTTAAGTAAAAAATTTATGTCGCCTCCAGCACAAAGAACGGTGGACTACGAGGTATACGGTGATTGGCGAGACACCTCTTTATCTAAAAGCTTTGATGTATTTTCCGACTCTAAAGTCAAAGGAAAAAATGTATTAGACTTTGGCTGTGGTGATGGTCCTTTGAGTCTATTTCTTGCTCAAAAAAAACAACCAAAAAGTGTGCTAGGAGTAGATATTAGCGAATCCGCAATCCGCCGAGCGAAGGATTGCTTAAAGAAAACTACGATTCCTGATGGTGTCAACATCGATTTTATTCTTGGATCGATAGAGGTATTACCTATTCCAGAGAATTCAATTGATACCCTAATAGCGCTTGATTGTCTTGAACATGTAATGTCGCCCAAAGACATCATTAATGATTGGTATAGAGTTCTCCGTCCGGAAGGTCACTGTTTAATAGAGTGGTTCCCGTATAAAGGACCCTGGGGACCACATATGGAGGCATTGATCCCAATACCTTGGGCGCATGTGCTATTTGGTGAAAAAGCAATGTTCCGAGCAGCTGAGGCCATTTACGATTTGCCTGAATTTATTCCCCGACATTGGGATCTAGATGAAAAGGGTGAAAAAAAAGCTAATAAATGGCGCGCCTGGTCATCTTTTCGTGAACAAGGATACATCAATAAATTAGGAATTCGGGGTTTTAAAAAAATTGCCGCTAATGCTGGATTCAAAGTTGAGCGTTTTGAGAAACATAGTTTTGGTGGGACAGTAACCCGCAGGAATATCGGGAAATTATTAATGAGTATTCCTTTAATTGGGGAGTATTTTATATCGTATGTCATCATTGAATTAGCCAAACCAAAGTGATGAAGAGTACCCTGTGTATTGACCTAATCAATAGGGGTGCCTATCTTTAACTATTTAATTTAGATTGTTGGTGTCGATGGTTTGTTTCATCAATTGTAAAAGATTATCCACTGTTTCTTGCCAGGAAAAACCTTCAGCATATTTTCTAGTTTCATTTCTATCAGGATAACAAGCAAAAAGTGCTGTAACCGCATCCACTATGCCTTTTGCTGATCGTTCTTGAATTAATACTCCTGCTTCGGGTTTTTGAATTACTTCAGGTGTTCCCCAAATATTTGTGGCTACAACTGGAGTGCCGCAAGCCATTGATTCGAGTAAAACATTGGCCCAGCCTTCGCGACTGGAGGCCAAAACCAAGGAATCTGCAACATTGTAGATCTCAATTAGATGCTGTTGAGGTACTGCTCCTAATAATTTAACACGGTTATCCAAACCCAGATTATTAATTAAATTTTTCAAATTAGAAAATTCAGGGCCATCTCCAACGATTAATAAATCGAATTCAGGCAAATCCTGCATCGCTTCAATAATAAAATGATGGCCTTTTCTTTCTACCAAAAACCCAACAGACAATAAGGTGCATCGCTTTAAGTTATAATTCTTTCTGGCCTTATCTCTATCGATAGGAACAAAAAAATCCAAGTCAACACCATTTCTCAGAACGTGTATTTTCTCGGGTTCAGCTCCAATTGCTATGAGTTCATCTTTTAATGCCTGACATACCGTTATATTTGCTTTCGAATTTTTTGCAGCCCAAAGAATCATTTTCCTTGGCAAAAAATAATTGGGAATTAAATTTATATCTGTGCCTCTTGCAGTAATAATAACCGGCTTTTTAAGTAATTTTCCAAGAATTACTGCTGCAACCCCATCAGGATAAAAATAGTGAGCATCTATTAATTCGAAATTAAACCCCTCTTTTATTAGTTTTTTTAACAAAGGTAGAGTTCCAATGGCTAACAATAAAGGAGCTAAACTCATACCAATTTTAGGTATGAGAAAATATTTTGGATGGAATATTGGTATGTTATTCCTTTTTTCCTGGTGTCTCACTAATGCAAATTTTGCATACTCTCCAAACTTATCAAATTTAAATGGGAACCAAGGTATTGGTGCAACAACCTTTGAATCAATATGATCAAGCCTTAGTAACTTTCTTAACCTTTGTTCAACAAAAATACCTTTATTTTTTTTAACATGATTGGGGTATAAAGTACTGTAAGTCAGAAGCTTCATGTATTCTTAAACTCAAGTAATAGAGGGAGCATCAGGGTGATGCTAAATGAAGAAGAACAAACAATGCCCCTTCGTTAAAAACAATCCGCAAATAATGCTCCAGCCTTACTTTTGCTCACCGATTTTTTTATTATTTCAATTTCTTCTCTTGATAATGAATTTTTCCATTTTGACATTGATATTTCCGGGTTTTTGAACACGCTATAATAACCGTCTGAAGCATTCAAAGTGCTTTTTTCAATGAATTTTTTTGTCTGGTCAGACCAACTTAAACCAGCAAATTCATACAGTTTTTTTGTTTCTTTAGCGGTATCTATACAAATATCTTCATATCGAACAATAATTGCCCTCGAGCTCGCTTTTTCAATATCTTCTATTGCTTGTTCATTATATAAGACCCAGCGCATAGCAATACGCTCTATTGGCTTCATTGATTTAATTTTTTCTATTGAGAGATTATGTTGCCTGGCATAATTTGAATTTAATAACGATTCAAACATACAGCAATCATCAATATTTGAAACTGTACTTAAAAATTTACCCGATTTTTCTCCGTCAATAACTGAGGCAATCTGACCACAAGGATGCCTAATAACATATATTATTTTACATTCAGGCAAGGCATCCATAATGAGACCCACTCTGCCACAAGATTCAATTGACTTCCAAATAAAAATACAATTATTAATAAAACCAGATTTGAAAGGATTCCATATAGGAAGAATTATATTAATCCTTCCTATTATTTTTGCCACTACCAAATTAAATTTAAAAAAAGCATATCTACTGCTTGACAGATATGATTTATTGAAAAAAGGAGTTTTCCCATTAATGCGAATAGTGCATCTATTTAGAATGCCAGAGCAATACCGACAAATTAGATCTCTATATTGCGAATAATTATCATTTGTTACAAGTAGAGGAACGGACTTAATCTTAATCTCAGAATCAGGTTCATGTAAATATAAAACATCAGGGTGGCTATCTAAAATTTTACCCAGCCACGTCGTTCCTGATCTAGACATCCCAAAAAGAAGTAGTAACTTGTTTCCCATTGGTTGTTCTTTCATAAGCAGCATATCTCCAGTAAAATTTTTAATTTTGAAAATAATTTCTTAGAAAGCGACATCAGCACTCTCCACTGCTTTGGGGAATTCTATAATAATAGTCCATTAGAATTTTGTAATAGTTAATAAAAATCGAATACTTTCTAAAGACACGTTCTAATCAAATTCTATAAAAAACCACACACCAAGAATATATGTTGAGTAGGGTATTTTATAAATAATCTGGTTCCGAAAGCTGGATTGGTTTGTATAGTCAAGCCACTTTATTATTATCTCTTAGCGGCATGATAAAACTATCTCCAAAAGCGTCATGGTCAAACAAAACTATCTTACATAAGTGATGATTCAGAAACCAGAAAATTCAGTTTTAATATTGCCTTGCTCATGACTTACTGATTTTGCAATTTCATAGAGACATGCCCTTTTTATGTTCAATTTCTATATAATGCATTTCTTCAAAGTTTCGATTGGTCATCGTTACGTTACATTAGAGTATATTGCTATCAGTTGCATACAGAGGGGATTATTCGCTTGTGTATACAAATTCAGGGGAATTTTTAAATGAAAATTGATTTTTTTATTATTGGTGCGCCTAAATGTGGGACAACATCTTTAGTAGAATACTTATCTTCGCATCCTGATATTGGTTTTTCAAAAATAAAAGAGCCTCATTATTTTAGCACTGATTTTCCTGGCTATCAGGTCAATCAAAATTATGAATCATTTATTTCGACTTGTTTCCCATTAGAAAATGAAGAAAAATTGAAATATGGGGAAGGGTCAGTTTTCTATTTATATTCTGCTGTTGCTGTAAAAAATATTTTGGATTATAACCCAAATGCAAAATTTATAGTCATGCTAAGAAACCCAGTTGACTTAGTATACTCCTTGCATGCGCAATTACTTTTTACCGGTGATGAAAAAATTAATTCATTTTCCGATGCTTGGAAAATGTGTGAAATTCGGCGTTCACAAAACAAACAAATTCCTACAACATGTAGAGAACCATTTTTTTTGCAATACGACAAAATGGGGTTGTTAGGTGAAAATTTGGAAAGACTTTATAGCATGGTACCTGAAAATCAACGTAAAACGATTGTCTTTGATAATTTTATAACCAAGACTAAGCAAGCATATATGGAAACGCTTTCTTTTCTCGATTTAGACTACGATGGACGAGATGAATTTCCCCAGGTAAATGTCAATACTAAAGTATATTTTCAACTTATTAATAGTATTGTTAGGTATCCTCCTAAAGTTC
>JAZGEQ010000013.1:0-84747 GCA_036478775.1 Cellulophaga sp. | reverse complement strand
GAATGTAAAAATCGATGATACCACCAATCCAGACACAGTAGTCTTGGCAGATGTAGTAGCAGAATGTAGCACCACAGTAACAGCACCAACCACAAACGATACTTGCGTAGGAATAATTACAGGATCCACAAGCGACCCACTAACCTATACAACACAAGGTGATTATGTTATCACATGGACCTTTGACGATGGAAATGGGAACAGCATAACTGTAAATCAGAATGTAAAAATCGATGATACCATAGCGCCAGTAGCAGATGTAGTTAGTTTGCCCAACATTGTGGGAGAGTGTACTGCAATTTTAGTTCCACCTATAGCAACGGATATTTGTGCAGGTGTTGTTACAGCAACCACAACAGATTCCACAACTTATTCTGTAGTTGGAGTATATACTGTTACTTGGCTGTATAGTGATGGAAACGGAAATACAATAACACAAACACAATCTGTGGAAGTTCAAGATACGGGTGTGCCAGCACCAGATGTAACGACTTTGCCAACTTTAACAGAGGAATGTAATATTACGATAACTACTATTCCTACGGCATCTGATGGATGTGGTGGTACTACAATAACTGCAACGACAACAGACTCCCTTAGTTATACAAGTCAAGGAACCTACAGTATTACTTGGATTTATACAGGAGGAAATGGAAATGTAACAACACAGGCACAAACTGTAATTATAAAAGATACAACAGCTCCAGTATCTCCAACACTTTCGGATATAACGGGAGAATGTAGTATTACTGCAATAGCTCCAACGACAACGGATATTTGTTCAGGAATCATAACAGGAACAACAACAGATTCTTTAACCTATACGGTACTTGGAACACATGTTATTGCTTGGGTTTTTGATGACGGGAATGGTAACAGTATTGTAGTAAATCAAAATGTTATAGTAAGTTCAGTAACAACGATAACGACCCAACCATCAAATAGAGCAACGACTGCAGGAACCGATGTAACATTTTCAGTTGTAGCCGCAACGGTAGACACCTATCAATGGCAAGTGAGTATTGATGGAGGGTCAACTTATTCAGATATAACAAATGGATCTGCCTATACAGGAGCTCAAACTTCAACCCTTACTGTTGTTAATCCGGATATAGATAAAAGTGGCTATTTATTTAGAGTAGATGTGTCAAAATCAAGCAATGTATTATGCGGGTCAATAACATCTGATTTTGCATCTCTGGCAGTGTCAGTTGGAAGAGTAATAACGAACAGAAGAATAACACATAGAGTAAAGAAGAATTAATGAAAAAGATTCACAAAAGAGTAGAAATAATCTATGGAACATTAAGTGTAGATATGGGCTAATCGACCAAATGTAGCATCTGTAAAAGTCAATTTAAGCGATGAAAACCTCAAAAAATAGACTTTATACAATAGTAATAATGAGTTACACAACATTTATTTTACATTGATAAGCATACAATTAATTTTGTATCACGTGTATAGAAGGGTTTCCACTAAAATAGTGTTGAAGCTGTTTTTAGAACATAAAAAATAATACCGAATTATAGTTTATAAAGAAAAGTCATAACCAAGCTTAAATGAAATGTTTAACATGTGCTACTAGCTCTTTTTGAAGAAGAAAATTTTTAACATAAAAAATGCGATTAGCATAATAAGTTAAACAAGCAAATAATACGTTTCCCCAATAAACGAAAAATGAATAATAAATTGTTAAGATACAGTTTCAATTAAAAAATAACCATGAACAAAAAAAATCTGTTACTAATTTTCATGCTAATATCTGTGTTTGGCTATTCGCAAACAACGGTCACTTTAGAAGATCAGTGCGATTGTGAAGTGTTGAGCGGTGTAGATGTTACAGCCGCAGGGCTAACCACTCCTACTGGAGCAGAAACAGGGGATATTTATGTAAACACCAATACTGGAACAATCTATTATTGGGATGGAGACTCGTGGGAGTTAACCTCATCTGACAATCAGCGGGTTTTAGATTTTAGGTTTGATTCCAGTACTAATGAACTTACATTAGAAATAGAAAATGGTGGAGCAGCAACAGTAGTTGTTTTACCAACGGAAAAACTAACTACTTTAACTTTAAACGGAAACAGTTTAGAATACCTAGATGAAGATAATCAACTTACCACAATACCTTTAAACGTAGGAGGATTAGCTTTGGGAGCAGATGGTAATTCATTAGATTATACAGACGGAGCTGGGAGTTTAACAAACATACCTCTAAATGTTGGCAGTTTGGTCTTTAATGCTACGACTCGTGAGTTAACCTATACAAATGAGCTAGGAGTTTCAACAGCACTCTCCCTACCTTCGGATAGCGTAACAACACTTTCAACAACTGATGGAACAACGTACACATATATTTCAGAAGATAATACAAGCACTTCTTTTGATGGAACCGATAATCAAGATGCTACACAAGTAAATTTAAATGCGGCATTGGATATAGATGGGGACGGAACCAATGAAACAACAGTACAGGAAGCGATAGCAAAATTAAATACAGGAAGTACAGACAACCAACAATTAAATAATACTAATACGTTATTTAATACCGTTAATGGAGAGCTTACCATAGCATTGGAAGATGGCGGAACTGCTACAGCCGATTTAAGTACGTTACAGAATCAGAATACGGATAATCAAGATGCAACGCAAGTAAATTTAAATGCGGCATTGGATATAGACGGGGACGGAACCAATGAAACAACAGTACAAGAAGCTATAGAGAAATTAAATACAGGAAGTACAGACAATCAGGATTTAAGTATTAGTGGCAATGTATTGAGTTTAACAGGCGATGGAACAACGGTAACGCTTCCAACGGCAGATGGTTCAGAAACAGTTGTCAATGGTGGAGGAATCAATGTCGTATCAGGATCAGGAACAACAGGAAGTCCTTATGTAGTAACAGGAACAGAAATAGATGGTAGTATTACCAATGAAATACAAACAATTACATCTACAGACGGATCAGTAACATTGACACAAACGGGAGACGATTATAATCTTTCGGTAGCGGCTGCAGACGGAACAGAGACAGCAGTAACTGCAGGAGCAAATGTTACAGTTAGTGGCGATGGATCAACGGCAACACCTTATGTAGTAGGAGTAACGTCATTGGATGATGGAGATGCAAACCCAACCAATGAGATACAAGATTTAAGTATTAGTGGCAATGTATTGAGTTTAACAGGCGATGGAACAACGGTAACGCTTCCAACAGCAGATGGTTCAGAAACAGTTGTCAATGGCGCAGGAATCAATGTCGTATCAGGATCAGGAACAACAGGAAGTCCTTATATAGTAACAGGAACAGAAATAGATGGTAGTATTACCAATGAGATACAAGATGCCTCAGAAGTAAATTTAAATACGGCAATAGATATAGACGGTGATGGAACAGATGAGACAACAGTACAAGAAGCTATAGAGAAATTAAATACAGGAAGTACAGACAATCAAATTATAGATGGATTATCAATAAATGATGGAAAAATATCCGTTTCATTAGAGGATGATGGGGTAATACCAAATGAATTAGATTTAATAAGTGGGAATATCAATAATAATATTGGATACGGTACAGATGGAGGATTGTATTTGAATGTATCATCAGTTACTATATCAGAGACGATTACCAATTTGACAGAAGAAGGAGATGGAACCTTTAAATATGTAAATGAAAATGGAGTATCCCAAATAATCAACAAATCTAATTTAACAGATTTAGGAAACGGAACATTCACTTTTAATAATGGAGATGGAACTCCAATAAGTTTTATAGGAACAGACAATCAAGACGCTACAGAAGTAAATTTAAATACGGCAATAGATATAGACGGTGATGGAACAGATGAGACAACGGTACAAGAAGCTATAGAGAAATTAAATACAGGAAGTACAGACAATCAGGATTTAAGTATTAGTGGCAATGTATTGAGTTTAACAGGCGATGGAACAACGGTAACGCTTCCAACAGCAGATGGTTCAGAAACAGTTGTCAATGGTGGAGGAATCAATGTCGTATCAGGATCAGGAACAACAGGAAGTCCTTATATAGTAACAGGAACAGAAATAGATGGTAGTATTACCAATGAGATACAAACAATTACTGCTGGAACAGGAATATCGGTAACTCCAACAGGAATAAATTATCAAATTACCAATACTGCACCTGATCAAACAGTCGTTATTACAGGAGCAGGTAGTACTGGAGTTACTGGGACATATCCAAATTTCACAGTAACCTCTACGGATAACCAAACAGCCTCCCAAGTAAATTTAGATACACCAATAGATGTAGATGGCGATGGTACTACCGAAACAACGGTAGAAGATGTTATACAGGATATAGCAGCAATAACATCTAAGTCGGCTAGAATATTCTATCCGCCTTCTATTGAAATAGATGCTTCAACGGTGGGGACAGGTACTCCTGTAAATTTATATACACAATATACAAGTCAGTATGCAACTCCAGCGGTTGCAAGTACTGGAGCACCTTCGGCAATTCCAACATATACAGCAGCCGAGTTATATTATTATGTTACGTATTATGATACTGCCGTTTTTGCAAATGTGAGTGTAAATGCAGCTGGGTTGATGACGTATGATATTATTGCAACTCCGACGAGTTACAATTCACTAATCAATGTAGTTTTTGTAGTAAAATAATTTAGGAAATAAACAAACGTATCTCACGGATTTGAAGACAATAAAAATATATCGATTACTGTTTATTAGCCTAGTTTTAACGCTATTTGGTGCTGATTTGGCTAACGCGCAATTTCTTTTACAAGCACCAAATAGTGGTGATGAAGGCAATTATAAATGGTATGAAGCATCGGACAATACGACCGTATTAGGTACAAACTCTTTTTACACGGTTAGTGAACCTGGAGTATATTTTGCAACTTACGACGGAACAATTTGCGGTTCTAATGCTACAGGGTATTTTATAGTAACCAATTGTAATTCACCTTATAATGAAGTTACATTAGATGTGTCAGCGAGCGTTCCAACAGGAGCAACGGTAAGCTGGTCACCAGTAGTTACGGGAGATCCAACCAAACCAAATGTAATAGCGACCTCTAGCGTAGTAAAATATACAGCATCAATAATAAAAGCAGGTAATAGTATTAGTTTGCCAAATTTCACAGTGGTTTGTATGCTAGAATCAGCCACTTTGGTTGATGATATTGCTACAACAAATGAAGATGAATCTGTAATTCTCGATATTTACGCTAATGATTCTGATTTACCAACGGCTGGAATTTTAACTACAACAAACCCTTCTAACGGAACCATTTCTATAAATGATAATGGAACGCCAAATAATCCATCGGATGATATAGTTACCTATACTCCGAATGCGGATTATAACGGAACAGATTCTTTTGATTATACGGTGAGTAATGATAAGGGAGATTCTAGTACAGCAACAGTTACAATAAATGTTCTTCCAATAGTGGATGCCATCGATGATTCTGTTGTAACAGAAGAAAATCAATCGGTAGATATATCAATTTTAACCAATGATAATGATTTACCAACAGTTGGAACATTAAATACTACTAATGCTTCGAACGGAGCTGTAGTAATAAATGACAACGGAACACCAAATAACCCGTCAGATGACACGATTACCTATACGCCAAATAATGGTTTTGTAGGAACAGATTCTTTCACCTATACTATTTGTGATAGTCAATCACACTGTAGTACCGCAACAGTTACAGTAGTTGTAAATAACGGAACGGTATTAGATTCTGATAACGATGGTATTATTGATAGTTTTGAAGACTTAAATTTAGATGGTGATGACGATCCAGCTACAGATCCAACAGATACAGATGGAGACGGATACCCAGATTATTTAGATATAGATAGTGATAATGATGGTATTCCAGATAATGTAGAAGCACAAACAACTAGTGGTTACATACCTCCATCAGGAGTAGATGCAAACGCTAATGGTTTAGACGATGCCTATGAAGGAGGTAGCACAATAGGTCTATTCCCTATCGATACAGATGGTGATAATTTACCAGATTATTTAGATGAGGATAGTGATAATGATAACGTACCAGATAGTATAGAAGCACATGACCATAATCATGATGGTATTGCAGATGTTATTTATATAAATTCGGATAAAGATAACGATGGACTAGACGATGCCTATGAAGGAAGTTCGACCTTAGATATTGATGTGAATGATGAAATAGATACGCCATTTACAGATTTGCCAAATACAGATGAAGATAGTGAATCTGACTACAGAGACACAGACGATGATGACGATGGAATAGAGACTATAGATGAAGATTTAGATCAGGATGGTAATTATGCAAATGACGATTCGGATGAAGATGGAACACCAAATTATCTAGATTCAGATTTAGTTGTAGTTAATAAAGACAAGATAAAAATATTCAATGTAATTACACCAAATGGAGATAATGTACATGATGTTTTAACGATTAATGGAATAGAGAATTTCCCGAATAATACCATAAAAATATTTAATAGATGGGGCGTGTTAGTATATGTTACCAAATCGTATAACACAGAAGGAAACGTATTTGACGGAACCTCTAGTGGAAGAGTAACGGTAGCAGCGGATAACAAACTGCCAGTAGGAACTTATTTCTACATTTTCGACTATGAAGACGAAAAAGGAAATATGAAATCCTTGTCAGGATATATTTATATAAACAGATAAAAAATGTCTATAGCAAATAGCATAGTAAACAAAACATTTTCTAATAGGCTACTAGCAGCCTTATGTCTACTTATGGCACTAACTGTAGAAAGTATGTTTGGGCAGCAGGATGCGCAGTATACCCAATATATGTACAATACAGTAACTGTAAATCCAGCATATGCAGGGTCAAGAGGGCATATGAGTATTGCATTATTGCATAGGTCGCAATGGATTGGTTTAGAAGGAGCACCACAAACGCAGACATTAAATGTACATTCGCCAATTGGCTATAGAGGAGTAGGTTTAGGTTTGTCTATGGTGCAAGATAAAATAGGACCAACTTCCGAGACAAATGCAGATATAGATTTTTCATATACGCTGCATACATCTAAAACTGGACGACTAAGTTTTGGATTAAAAGCATCGGCACATTTATTGGATGTAAGATTTTCGGAATTGGATGAATATTCAACAGATGATTTGTTAAAAACAGATATAGATAATAAATTTTCTCCAAATTTTGGTGCAGGAGTTTATTACCATACAGATAAATATTATGTTGGATTGTCTGTCCCTAGAATTTTAGAAACTACACATTTTGATTCCTCTAAATTATCAACAGCAAAGGAACGAATGAACTATTATTTAATTTCTGGGTATGTTTTTGAACTGAATAAGCTACTAAAATTTAAGCCAGCAGTGTTGGCAAAAGTAGTACAGGGAGCACCATTTCAATTGGACATGTCTACGAGTTTTTTATACAATGACAAGTTTGTTTTAGGAGCGGGGTATCGATGGGGAGCAGCGATAAGTGGTTTAGTAGGCTTTCAAATGTCAAATGGTTTATTTATAGGTATGGCTTATGATAAAGAAGTAACCGATTTGGGAAAAGCAACATTTAATGATGGCTCTTTTGAAGTAATAATTAGGTTCGATTTTATTAGCGTAAAAGACAATCTTAAATCCCCAAGATTCTTTTAAAAATTACAATATTATTTTATAGATAAAAAACATTACAATCAGAACTTAACCTACGAAAGCGCTTTTTTCATAAAAAGCGCTTTTTTTATGTAATTAATTGCATAAAAAAATAAATCAAAATTAAGGAATAGAGAATCATAATGAAGGTTAAAACCAAAATGAAATAGTTTTTTTAAATTTTAAAAAGGACTAAAACGTTATATTTTACCGTAGTTTTTAGATGTAATAGATTTTCTATTGCATAATTCGGGATAAAGCCACTATTTTTGTACAATGGTAAAAGAGAATGTAATATTGGTGAATACGCAAGATGAGCCCATTGGAACAATGGAAAAAATGGAAGCTCATGAAAAAGCGTTGCTACACAGAGCTTTTTCAGTATTTATAATGAATGACAAAGGCGAAACCATGTTGCAACAGCGTGCAGCAGAAAAATACCATTCCCCTTTGTTATGGACCAATACTTGTTGCAGTCACCAAAGAGTAGGAGAAAGTAATATTGAAGCAGGCAAAAGAAGGCTTCAAGAAGAAATGGGTTTTTCTGTAGATCTTAAAGAGCTATTTTATTTTATTTATAAAGCTCCGTTTGATAACGGACTTACAGAGCACGAACTAGATCATGTAATGATAGGATACTTTTCTGAGGAACCTAATATAAACAAAGAAGAGGTAGCGAGTTGGAAATGGATGAAGCTAGAAGATGTACAAAAGGATATCGCAGAGAATCCGGAAAATTATACAGTTTGGTTCAAAATAATTTTCGATAAATTCTACACTTATTTCACCAAGAAAAAGCAGTAAACATGAAAGTTAAAGTAAGCAGAAAGGCACATTTTAATGCTGCACATAGATTATATAGAGAAGATTGGAGTAAGGAGAAAAACTATACCGTTTTTGGTAAATGCAGTAATCCAAATTACCACGGTCATAATTATGATTTAACGGTAAGTGTAACAGGAGAAATTAATTTAGAAACTGGTTTTGTAATTGATATGAAAATATTAAAAGCATTAATCAAAGAAAAAGTTGAAGAAGCTTTAGATCATAAAAACTTGAATATTGAAGTTCCAGAATTTAAAAATTTAAATCCAACAGCAGAAAATATAGCTGTAGTTATATGGAACAAGTTACGTGCGCATATTGATAGTAAACTAGAATTAGAAGTTGTTTTATACGAAACCGCTCGAAACTTTGTAACCTATTCTGGTAAGTAACTAATAGTATTAATAAGGAAGTTCTAGTGTATAGGGCGAGTTAAATAGATTCCATAAATTAAAAAGTAAATATAAAGCATGAAATTATATCCGTTAAAATTCGATCCTATTCTTAAAGAACGTCTATGGGGAGGAACCAAATTGAGAGATGTTCTAGAAAAAAATATAGAAAGCGATATTACCGGAGAAAGCTGGGAGTTGTCTGCTGTAAAAGGAGACGTGTCTGTTGTGTCTAATGGCGAATTGTCAGGAACTTCATTGCAAGAATTAATAGATACATATTCAGAAGATTTATTAGGAAAAAGTGTTGTAAACCGTTTTGGAATAAAATTTCCTATTTTGATAAAGTTTATAGACGCAAAACAAGATTTATCCATACAATTACATCCAGATGATACATTGGCAAAAGAGCGACATGATTCTTTTGGTAAGACAGAAATGTGGTATATCATGAATGCAGATAAAGATGCTAATTTAATTGTAGGATTAAACAAAGATGTCACTAGAGAGGAATACATAGAGACAATGGAAAACAACACCTTGTTAGATATTCTTAATTACGAGACTGTAAAGGAAGGAGATACTTTTTTTATTAACACGGGAAAAATTCATGCGATAGGAGCAGGAGTAATGCTAGCAGAAATACAGCAAACATCCGATGTTACTTACCGTATTTTCGATTTTAATAGAAAAGATAAAGAAGGAAACCTTAGAGAATTACATACAGAATTAGCCTTGGATGCCATAGATTACAAGAAAAAGGATGATTTTAAGGTGGCTTATGCTACCAAAAGTAATACGGTAAACACAATGGTCGATTGTCCTTATTTTCAGACCAATTATATTAACCTAACAGAGGATTTGGTTCAGGATGTTTCCAATAGAGATTCTTTTACTATTTATATGTGCGTTGGAGGAGAAGTAACGGTAGAGAATGAACATGGTTCTGCAAGCATAAAAAATGGAGAAACTATCTTAGTTTCTGCTAATAGTATGAGCATTAAACTAAAAGGAACTAATGCTAAGCTTTTAGAAGTTACAATTTAGTCTTCTATCGTTAAAAAGTGTATTTTTGTAAAAAAAAGAATATTAATGGCAAGTGTAAAGAATTTAAAGAAAGATATTAACTTCGTTTTAGGAGATATTATTGAAGCAGTATATACATGGGAAGTTACTTCTAAAAATGAAAATTCAAAAGATGGAAATGCTATTATTGATAGTGCTATTTCTACTTTTGATGATTTAATAGCTAAAGTAAACAAAAAAGGTGTTGAGAATAAAAAGTCACATCTTAAAGAGGTTAGAGTAGACCTAGAGAAACAAGCAACTACACTAATTGAAAAACTAAATAAATTAGGGTAATATATTTATTCTATAGTATAAAAAAAACATCCGTCATGCGGATGTTTTTTTGTTTGGTATCCTTTTAATTTAGGACTCTATTTTCCCTTCTAAGAGGTTAAGAACTATACGCAATTTTATTGGGTATGAAATCAGTAAAAGATCTCATTAACTTTTCTCCAAGGATAGATGATTTTAATAGTTACTTGTTATTTTTTAACTGTTCTACATACGCGCTAAGTTCTCTGCCGTATTTGGAGCTTGCAACCTCTTTTGATAGTGTTTTATTAATAGAATCAAGGTAGATTACATTAGCATCAGGAACTTCTTTTAAAGCAATATAAGGAGCAATAAAAGAGTTCTTATTAAACAATGCGTAATTTAATGAATAGCGATAACTACTCACCGTATTAGAAGCATCTAATTTTTGAATAGAATCTAGTTCTAGAGAGGTAATGTTTGGGGTCGATAGAGCTCTTAAATGTTCTAAACTCTTAATGTTAAATTTAGACATTACGTTACGATATTCTTCTAACTTTTTGTTTGTTTCAGAACCTTCAATTTTAGCGCTAGATTCAAACGTATTCCAAATTGTATTGATGGTAATAATACCAGGTTCGCCAAAAAATATAATACGATCATTAATTGTATTGTTATCTTTTTTATTTAGATATAAATAGAATATTTCAGGACTTTTTAATTCTGTTTTAAAAGAAAAGTTTCCATCTCCTTTAATAATTATAGAGTCAATTACCACAAGTGTTGTATCAACTGTTTTTTGAAGGTATAAAATTCCTTTTTTAAGCCCTTTTATGTTACCGCTAACATTCATTGTGTTTACTGAATCTCCACCACAGGAAATCATAATAATACCTATTAAGGCGAGAAATAAAACTTTTTTCATTGTGTAATAATTATTTTAAGGAAAAATATAACAAATCCGTTCTTATCAGAAGTTGAATTCATTTACGCAAATATGCATAAACTTTAGGGAAAATTAAACTTTTGAAGCAATTTCCATTAGGTAGGCACATAATAATGCGCCACCAGTACCAACAACATAGCCAAAAACGGCTAGGAGCACGCCAACGGAGGTTAAAGAAGGGTGAAACTCTGCTGCAACAACGGGTGCTGAAGCTGCGCCACCTACATTAGCCTGACTTCCAACAGCAAGAAAGAAGAATGGTGCTTTTATAATTTTGGCAACAAGAATTAATAAACTTGCATGTATCCCAATCCATATAAAGCCAACAGCAAGAAGTCCAGGATTTTTTAGGGCTTCGCCTAAATCCATTTTCATACCAATAGTAGCAACTAAAATATAAATAAACATACCGCCAATTTTACTGGCACCAGCCCCTTCATAGTTTTTAGCCTTGGTAAAAGATAATAAAATTCCCAGAGTTGTTGCAACTACAACCATCCAAAAGAATTTAGACCCAATAAATGATAGAAAACTTTTTTCGTCACGAACGGCTTCCACATTGTTTATTAAAAAATCACTTATATGATTCCCGAAAAAATGAGAGATACCTACCGCGGTAAAGGCCAAAAAGAGTAGTATCATATAATCGTTAAGAGTTGGTACTCTAGTTATTTTTTTTGAAAACTCAGTAACTTTTATTTTTAAAGCTTCAATGGCAGAGGTGTCTGCTTTTAACCAGCGATCTATTTTTTCTGTTTTACCCACACCTAAAAGCAAAATTGCCATCCATACATTAGCAACTACAATATCTACAAGTACCATAGAGCCAAATTTGTCTGGGTTGTATTTGAAAATCTCATACATAGCGGCTTGGTTTGCTCCACCACCAATCCAACTACCCGCAATGGTAGATAGTCCTCTCCATATAGCATCAAAATCATTTCCGCCAACAGTTTCTGGAGAAAATATAGACACAATTAATATGGCAATAGGGCCTCCAATAACGATTCCTAAGGAACCAGTTAAAAACATAATTAGCGCTTTTGAGCCTAAACTTTTAATAGCTTTTAAATCAATACTTAATGTCATAAGTACCAATGCCGCTGGTAGTAAATACCTGCTTGCTACAAAATAGAGGTCAGATACTTTGTCAGAAACAAGACCAGTGGAAGCCATTATTCCAGGTATTAGATAACACATAAGAACAGCAGGGACGAAGCTGTAGAATTTCTTCCAAAATCCAGTTTTTATAGAAGAGGTGTAAAAAACAAACCCTAAACAAAGTGCTAAAAGTCCAAAAACAACAGTATCATCTGTAATATAGGGTTGTATTATTTTGTCGGTCATGAAAGTAAAATTTGTATGCTTTCAAATATAGTTAAATTGACACAAAAGGAAAAACAACTAGAGTAGGGTGAAGGATTTAAATAAGTCCTATATAATCAGCTTATTACAAATCGTAGAGGTGTAATATTAAGATATGTTCTCTGCTATAAAATATGCAACACCATGTTCTGTGTTCTTTAAAGTTACTTTGTTTGCAATTGCCTTAACTTCTTCACGTGCATTTCCTACGGCAACACCACAGTGTACATGCTGTAACATTTCCATATCGTTATAATTATCACCAAAAGCAATTACATCTTGTAAGGTTTCGTTTTCTTTTAAAAGTAATTTTATGGCGGAAAGTTTAGAAACAGATTTAGGAGTTAGTTCAATTAAAGTAGCATTAGAGCGATAAATATGTATTGCAGAAGCGAACATTTTTTCAAGTTTAGGGAATACAGCATCTGTTGTTTCTTCAGTTCCCATCAGCATAATTTTATGAGCACTTATAGTACGATGTTTCCAATTAGAAACAGTTTCCTTTGTGCTTCTATATATGGGAGTAGTTTTAGTATGGAGAATTTCCTTAACTACGCGTTCTGTAGTTTCTTCCACACACCACTCATCTTTATGGTATAACCCTAGTTTTATGTTATTCTCTTCAGCTAGTTGGTATATTTTTTCAATAGTTATTATGTCTATAGTTTTTGAGAATACCTGTTTTGAACCGTCTAAAACCAAAGCACCATTATAACATATTATAGGCATATTTGTGATGCCCATTCGTTGTTGTAAATAGGTCATAGATTTTGGCATTCTGGCCGATGTCAAAATAATACGGATATCTTCTTTTATTCGTTTTATTTCAGTTATTGTAAAATCGGAAACATCATTTTTGGTAGACAGCAAAGTGCCATCCAAATCGGAACATAAAACTTTATAAGACATTCGTGTTTAGTTAAAAATGAGAGACCAAAGTTAACGGTTTAAAACTAAAGGGTAAATTCCAGACTATATGTAATTAAAACGATACTGGTCAAAGTTATATGTTAAGCCAATAGGTGAATTTTAAATTAATAGATCTAAATCTTGGGGTGTAATTAGAGACAAAATAGTTGTCGTTATATACCAGAAATAAATCGGATAAAGGAGCGAAACGCCACTGTAACCTAGAGTTTACACCAAAATTATTTTGTAGGTCGTTATTTTTATTATGGCTGTATTGAACAAAGGTAGACCATGTTGTAGACTTATTAAATGTAACATCTATCTTAGATCCAATTAACCAAATGGAAGTACTTAAATAGGGTTCAGGAAGTTCAATTCTATGGTAATCTAATTTTATAGAAGCAAGAAATTTTGGTTGAATTCTAAAACCAAAAGATGCTTGGACAGAAGATTTGTGGCCATTGAAAAACTGACCAATAGATGGTTTAAAGCCAAATGTAAAAGCTTTTCTCCTGTCAGACTTAAATTCGGCAGACAAACTGGTGTAATTGTAGTCTGTATTTGAAGGTAATTTTACAATAACTCCTTCCAAAGAATTTGTAGGGTCGAACTCACCAAGCAAATGTGTGAATTTGTTAGATAAACGAAATTCAAGCTCAGATTGGTTATTAAATTTTGCTTCCCAAGTTGCATTTAAAGATCGATCTGTAAGTTTAAAATCTAGCTCCGGTCTATAGGTAAATACATTAAAAACTCTAAAGTTGTGACTTGTAACTTTTCCTTTTTTAGGCCAAATCACCCCTTCTATCATGCTAACATTTTTTAAAACATCGGTTCTTCTAATAAACCCTAAATCAGATCTAAAATCATTACCAATATAATTACCATCTACAAAGGCGTTAAAATATTTTGAGTTGTATTCTAATCCTCCGCCAGTGGATAGGTCTTTATCTCCCCCTTCTGGTTGAAATGATTTATGCAGATATGCCTTCCCCGTCCAAGTATTGTCTGGCGAAGCCAAGTTGTAATCTAAACCAATAAGTCTATTGTATTTGTCTTTGTTTTCTACAAAGGCATAATCTTTAAAGGACTGTCTATTAATAAAAATCATTCCAATATTGGACCTAGAGAACATTTTACGCTGTAATGCGAAAACTGTATTATTGTTACTAGGAATTTCTTCTTCTACATTTTCTTCAGTCTGAATGTTTAATAGACCAATACGCCAATTTCTATTCAGTTTACCACTTAGTCTTGCTCCTGCAAGAATTCTATTTTCTACAGAATTACCATTTTTATCATGAGCAATACCTATACGTCTAGAGAAAAACGGATTTGCATCTCTAGAATCTCCAAAATCCCCAAACAAGTCACTATTGTCTATAAAAAATTGTCGTTTTTCAGGTAAGGATACTTCAAATCTGGTAAGGTTAACCACCTGATCATCTACTTCTACCTGAGAAAAATCTGGATTAATTGTTATGTCTAGATTAAGGCTACTTCCAATGGCAATTTTGGCATCACCACCTACTTTTACACTAGAATCATTAAAATTATTTTGGTAATCTTTAGAAGCAATAGCATTTATATAAGGAATTAAGGAAATAGGGGCTTTTGGTTTTCCTAAAGGTCTTTCGAATTCCATAACACCCATAAATGCTAGTCCAAAAATATATTGGTTTCTTGGGATTTTCATCCAAGTACTGCTTTCGTTAGATTGGGTATCAAATCGATAGCTATTAAAACGCCATTTTGTTTCTCCTTCTTTAAATTTAAAAGCAGAGAGAGGAATTACAAGTTCCGATATATAGTAGCCATCGTAAATTTTTGTTTCCGCATTCCATTTTGTATCCCAAGAGATATTAAAACCTCGTAAGTCAGTTCCACCACCAGAAACGAGGCCTTCACGTCTAACGCCATAAGGGTTTACACCGAATAAAAAGGCATTGTTACCATCGCTATAGGTATCGAACATCATCGTAATATTATCACTGCCACCAGCTCTAAAATCTCTTTTTAAAGAAGCGATAATATAATCGTTTCCAGAAGCAAGAACTTTAATGCCTAGGTATAAATTCTTATCATCGAATAACATTTTAATTTCAGATTGATGCTTTGCATGAATAGAGTCTGATGGAAAATATTGCCAAAAATCTTTAGCACTATCTGCATTGTTCCAAACGTCTTCGTCTAAAACACCATCCATAGTAATAACATCTGTAATGTATTTAACAGTAACTTTTTTTTCTAAATTTTGACTGAAAATGGATAATGAGAATAGGGCAATAGTAAAGAATGTAAAATTTCTTATCATTAGAATCGAATTAGTTGGATGTCAAATTTAAGGGTTTAAATAGTTAAATAAATGCCAAAATTGGATCCCTTTTCTTAAAATTTTAAGTTTTGTGTTTTTACTATTTAAAAAGGAAGTGTACTAGATTGTTTTAATTCTCAATTCTTTATTTTTGATAAAAATCTGCAAAATGAAAAAAATAACTTTTTTACTATTTATGGTTGTTCAATTATCTTTTGGTAATGATATGTTTTGGGCAAAAACGGGGCATAGAGTTATTGGAGAGGTTGCAGAAAATTATTTAAACAGAAAGACAAAAAGAGCAATAAATAGTTTGTTAGACGGGCAAAGTCTTGCGCTTGTGGCAAATTTTGCAGATGAAATAAAGGCAGATAGAAGTTTTTCTAAGTTTGGCCCTTGGCATTATGTGAATTTTCCGGCAGATAAAAAATACGGAGATGTTACACCAAGTAAGTATGGCGATTTAGTAGCAGGCATAGCACACTGCACATCGGTAATTAAGGATAAAAAAAGTTCTAGAGCAGATAAAGTATTTTATTTAAAATTATTAATTCATTTGGTAGGAGACTTACACCAGCCAATGCACGCTGGGAAATCCGAGGATAAAGGAGGAAACGATATTCAAGTGCAGTGGTTTAATAAGGGAAGTAATTTACACCGAGTTTGGGATAGTGGTATTATAAACTCTTTTGGAATGAGTTATACAGAGTTGGCGAATACAATGCCAAAACTGTCTAAAAAGCAATGTAGAGAAATTCAGAAAGGAACTATTGTAGATTGGATACAAGAGTCGAAATTATTGGCAAATGAAATATATAGTTTTACACCTTCAGGAGCAAAATTAAAATATAAATACACTTATAAGTACACCAGTGTTGTGCGATCGCAATTACAAAAAGGAGGCATACGTTTGGCTCAGGTATTGAATGATATTTTTAAGTAAGATTTAAGTTTACTGACGTATTAAATAGTATAAAAGTGCTAATTCGTAAATAGATAGAACTATAAATATTTTTTTAGTCGCTCTCTTTTATATTCTGGTAAAGCTGGATTATCAATAGCTAGCTGCACAATTTTCAAGTCTTTTTCTCTGGAAAATAATAATGCGTAAAATTGCTTAATAGTGAGGGAATTAGAAGATTCTTCTACTAACTCAATTTTATCGCCAGAAGCAACAGTCCCGTTTTCTAAAACACGAACATAAGTGCCAGGAAAACCATGGTCTATAAATTGTTTTAAAATTGCCTGATTTTTAAATCGAACCCCTAGTTTATAGCAAGGTTCTCTGGGTTGTGAAACCTGTACTAAGGCAGTACCAATCTTGTAGATATTTCCAATTCTAATTTTTTCTTCGTTCCAGCCTTCAACCGTTAGATTTTCACCAAACATTCCCCAATTCCATTCTAAATCTGGATAGCTGTTTTTCCAATAATTATAATGATCAGAAGAAAATATATAGCAAGCTTTATTTACTCCAGCATGGTGTTTACGGTCAATAACAGTATCCGTAGTTACCTCTTCTTTACCTAATAAAATAGGCTCTTTAGTAGGATACTTAAAGATACCTGTTTTTTCTTCTTTACCATTCCAAATTATGGTTGTAGCCTTTCCAATATTAGTCGCGATTACCTTCATGCCCTAAAGATAAAAAACCATCGCAGGAATACGATGGTTTTAGTATTATTTAATTTTTTGTTTGTTTTATTTTTCTTCTTTATCCATTTTTTTTGTGATAAAGAAACCAATCAAAAGTCCTGTTCCTGCCATGAGAAAGATTGCGCCAGGTATTGCCATGTCAAAGTACATTTTTAATTGTCGCGTTAAAACACCTCCAATTACAATGCCGGCCCCTATACCCATAAGTAATAAGGCTAAGTTTAAGATAAGAACTTTCCAAATAGGAGCTGATTTTTCTCGTTTTCCTTTAACAAAAATACTTGCATCAGCGCCTTTTTCTATAAGCGCCAAGCGTTCTTTATGTCTAGTAGAATAATGAAGGTAAGCCATTCCGAAAATGGTAATAAATGCACTAATAAATACTAAGGAGACTTCCATACTGTTTGTTTTTTTAGATTTAAATTTTGTTCATAAGGTAAGACGGTTAATTTTTAAGGGTGGTTACATTTTGTTGTGTTTATTCCCACTAGTGGGTTTAATATCCCGACTCTTGCGTCTAATATAAAGGCTTTGTTCCTTACTAATGCCTCTTGCTTGTTTATTTAAAAAATCTTCTCTTCGATAACAATTAGAATCGAATTAAAGATCTTATTTACAGATGATTACATGTTTTTATATTGAATTTTTTACTTTGGCGAAAGAGGACATGGTTTGTGTTCGGCTCTCATCAATTTAAGCTTAATTGGATGTTTAAAGAAAATTATTATAATTTAACGTAACCAAATAGCCAAGGCAAGCGTCTTATATACCAAATGAAGACTAACCAAGACCAACATTATATTGAAAAGGCCAAAAAAGGGGACACCAAAGCTTTTGCTTTTTTAGTAGATCAGTATAAAAATATGGTATATACTTTGGCATTTCGGATGTTAAAGAACAAAGAAGAAGCAGAGGAGGTAGCACAAGACGTGTTTTTGAAAGTTTATAACGGATTATCTACGTTTAAGGGCGATTCAAAATTTTCTAGTTGGTTGTATAGAATAACCTATAACAGGAGTTTAGATTATATAAAGAAGCATACCAGAGAGGTGAAAACAGCACCTATTGATGCATATACGGAGCGTTATGTAAGGGCTGTAGAAGATATATTAGTTGGTTTTGAAGCAGAAGATCGAAAGAATGTTGTAAAAAAAGCGATGGACGAACTGTCCGGAGAAGATAGTTTTATAATGACTTTATATTATTTTAAGGAACTACCTTTAAGTGAAATAGCGGATATTACTAAATTAACTAAAAGTGTTGTTAAGGTACGCTTGTTTCGAGGACGAAAAAAATTAGCGGTACTTTTGAAAAACAGATTAGAACCAGAAACCATTGGATAGTTATGGATAAGGATGAAAATATAAAACTGGAAGCTTTTGTTAAAAAAGCGGTTAAAGAAATTGGTTTGGAGCAACCTTCTGCAAATTTCATGGATAATTTGTTGGCAAAAATAGAAGTAGAGGAATCGGCAGATTTGAAAATTGCTTATACCCCATTAATATCTAAGAGAATCTGGGGGCTTGTAGCTGTAGTTATATTGGGAATTTTTGGATTTGTATTTTTTAATGAAAACCCTACAGATGTAACGTGGATGTATTTGGCAAACTTAAACGGACTTGCAGAGTATAAAGTGTTTCAATTATTTTCAGATATTTCTTTTGCAGATATACACCTTTCCAAAACCTTTGTATATGGTATGGTAATATTGTCGCTCTTAGTTTGTGTACAGGTGCTCTATCTAAAAAAATACTTTATAAAAGAATATTATTCGGACTAAAAAAAAGAGGCTGCCTGTAAAGACAACCTCTTGTGTATATAATATGAGTTTAAATAAATGTTAGGAGTTTCCTTTTTAGAGAAAACCCATCTAATGGTTTATTTAATTATCTCGTAACTTCTTTTAATGAAATTCGTTAATTCCTCACCTTTTAATAAACCTTTAGATAAGCGAGCTAAATCTAAAGACTGATTAATTAAACGTTCTTTTTTCTTCGCCGTTTTAGTATTTAAAATTTCACTTACTAATGGGTGGTTAGTATTCACGATTAAATTATACATATCTGGCATATTACCCATACCAAACATTCCACCGCCGCCACCAGATTGCTGCATTTCTTTCATTCTACGCATAAATTCAGGCTCCGTAATTATAAACGGAGAAGAATCACTATCCATTGCTTCTAATTGAATAGTATATCCTTTTTCTTTAATAGTAGTTTCTAAATCTGTTTTAAGAGTTTCTTTTTCTTCATCAGATAATTTAGAAATTTGCGTCTCCTCTTTTTTGATAAGATTATCTAAATGATCGGCATCTACTCTAGCAAAAGAAATCTTCTCTTTAGAAGTTTCTAATTTTTGCATTAAGTGCGAAATAATAGGAGAATCTAATAACAATACTTCAAATCCTTTCGCTTTTGCAGCTTCAATATAGCTATGTTGTGCATCTTTATCAGAAGCGTAAAGAATAACTAATTTGTCGTCCTTATCAGTCTGGTTTGCTTTTATTTTTTCCTGTAATTCTTCAAAAGTGAAATAGTTACCATCAACCGTTGGGTACAATGCAAATTTGTCAGCTTTTTCAAAGAATTTATCTTCAGAAAGCATTCCGTATTCAATAACAATTTTAATATCGTTCCATTTAGCTTCAAAATCTTCTCTGTTGTTTTTAAACAAAGAGGATAACTTATCCGCTACTTTACGGGTAATATAAGAAGCTATTTTCTTAACAGCACCATCCGCTTGTAAATAAGAACGAGAAACATTTAAAGGAATATCGGGAGAATCAATAACACCCCTTAGCATGGTTAGGAATTCAGGAACAATTCCCTCTACATTATCGGTAACAAAAACTTGATTCTGGTATAATTGAATTTTATCCTTTTGCCCACTTAAATCATTTGTCATTCTAGGGAAATAAAGAATCCCTGTTAAATTAAATGGATAATCTACATTTAAGTGAATATGAAAAAGAGGTTCTTCAAACTGCATTGGATACAATTCTCTATAGAATCCTTTATAATCTTCGTCTTTTAAATCTGCTGGTTGTTTAGTCCAAGCAGGATTAGGGTTGTTAATAATATTATCTACTTCTTGTGTAGGCGCAGCATCTTCCTCTTTAGCATCTTCTGGTTTAGGTAAGGTTTCTGTTTTTGTTCCAAATTTAATCGGAATAGGCATAAACTTATTGTACTTAGAAAGAAGTTCATTAATTCTACTTTCTTCTAAGAACTCTAAAGAATCTTCTGCAATATGAAGAATAACTTCAGAACCTCTTTCTTCTTTTTTACCTTCTTCTAAGGTAAAGTTAGGAGAACCATCACAGGTCCAATGTGCAGCAGGAGCATCACCAAAAGTTTTAGTGATAATCTCTACCTTGTCTGCAACCATAAAGGCAGAATAGAAACCAAGACCAAAATGACCTATTATACCGGTATCTTTGGCGTCATCTTCATATTTGTTTAAAAACTCTTCAGCTCCAGAAAAAGCAATTTGGTTAATGTATTTTTTCACTTCTTCTTCTGTCATACCAATTCCTTGGTCAATGATGTGAAGTTTTTTATTTTCTTTATCTAATTTAATTTCGATTAACGGATTACCATATTCTACTTTGGAATCCCCAATAGAGGAAAGATGCTTTAGTTTTAAGGTTGCATCTGTAGCATTAGATATTAATTCACGTAAAAATATCTCGTGATCACTGTATAAGAATTTTTTTATTAGCGGAAAAATATTATCTACGGATACATTAATTTTACCTGAAGCCATTTGTAATTTGTTTTAAATTTATATGTTAAGGGTATAGTCAAATAAAATACCAGAGTATATAATTATGACAAACTGACATTCTATAATTGCATAACATTTGTTAGTTTTGACAAATACGAGTAGTTTTATTTAGGGAAATATGTCTTATTTTTTAGCTACCTTAGATAAAATGATATTTTTTAAACTGTAAAAATCCATTTTATGTATAATTCAAAAATAATAGGACTCGGTTACTTTGTTCCCGAAAATGTAGTTACCAATGATGATTTGTCCAAAGTGATGGATACGAATGACGCTTGGATCCAAGAACGAACAGGAATTAAGGAGCGTAGGTATGTAAAGAAAGGTGGTGACACAACTACCAGTTTGGGAGTGAAAGCTGCAAAAATTGCAATAGAACGAGCTAAGATTGATAAGGATGACATTGATTTTATCATTTTTGCCACATTAAGTCCAGATTACTATTTTCCTGGGCCAGGGGTTTTAGTGCAAAGAGACTTGGGGATTAAAACAGTGGGAGCATTAGATGTAAGAAACCAATGTTCTGGTTTTGTATATGCCATTTCTATTGCGGACCAGTATATAAAAACCGGAATGTATAAGAATATTCTGGTAATAGGTTCCGAAGTGCATTCGCATGGATTAGACATGACAACAAGAGGGCGTGGTGTTTCTGTTATTTTTGGTGATGGAGCCGGAGCAGCAGTTCTTACAAGAGAAGAAGATACGACAAAAGGAATTCTTTCTACACATTTGCATTCCGAAGGACAACATGCAGAAGAGTTATCTCTTATAGCACCAGGAATGGGAAAACGTTGGGTGAAAGATATACTTGAAGATAACGACCCAGAGGATACTTCTTATTTTCCATATATGAACGGACAATTTGTATTTAAAAATGCAGTGGTTCGTTTTAGTCAGGTAATTATAGAAGGATTAGAAAAAAACAATTTGGAAGCGAGCGATATAGATATGTTGGTTCCGCACCAAGCAAATTTGCGTATATCACAGTTTATTCAAAAGAAATTTGGATTAAGAGATGACCAAGTTTTTAATAATATAATGAAATATGGCAATACTACAGCCGCATCTATTCCTATTGCTTTGACGGAAGCATGGGAACAAAATAAAATAAAAGAAGGCGATGTTGTTGTGCTTGCAGCTTTTGGTAGTGGTTTTACCTGGGGTAGTGTTATTATAAAATGGTAATAACAACCATATGTTTGATTGAACATAGTTGAAATCTGTCATAAAAATTATTCAGGCTAAAAAAAGAGAACCCCTTAAGTACTACTTAAGGGGTTCCTTATTGATAAGCTGTAAAGAAAACCAACCAACTATTCTAAAGAACAGCATTATCAATATAAAATGGTTTGTTTTAAGTATTAGAAGAGTCCTCCTCCTCCTTGCTTTTCGTCATTATCTCTACGCTTACGAGATTTTGCTCGATATTTGTTTCCGCCAAATCTATACGACAAGCTAGTAGATATGGTATGACTTTCCCAGTTAAATTGTCCCACCTGATCAAAAGGTCTGTCAGAGTCAAAAGAGAATTTCATTGTATTGAAAATATCATTAAAATTTAGACTAAAAGTTCCTCTTCCTTGAGCAAAATTTACTCTAGCTCCAACATTAACAAAATACATAGGGTCTATGTTAAATTGTAAACTCTTATTTGCACCTCTGTAAAAACCAAAGGCAGAAAGAGATACTGTTTTAGATATTTTAAAGTTGTTAAACATTCTAAAGTTATACGCAGCGTTGTTTACAGAACCTTTTGTTGTTTCTATAGTATTGCCAAGAGCATCTATTTTTTTAGAAATACCTGTTTGTTTTTGAGAATAAAAATCGAAACTGGCATTAAAATTCCACCAACTGGCCAGATTATATCGTCCAGAAAATTCTACACCATAGGCTGTAGTATTGTCAAAATTATCATGGGATAATAAAATCTCTTTTTTATCAGAGTCCGCACCTTCAATTTCAAACAATACTCTATTAATCTCATTAGAAATAGCTCTGTAGAAAACACCACTTGTAATACTACCTTTTTCTAATCTTTTTGTATAGTTCACCTCAAATGAATTTGTAAATTGTGGTTCCAAAGCTATGTTTCCGCTAGAAGTAATCAAGGGAGTACTCCATTCTGGAATTGGGTTTACTTGTCCAATACCAGGTCTATCCACTCTACGACTGTAACTTAAGTTATAAGAATTCTTTTCAGAAGGCGTATAAGTAAAAAATGCAGAAGGATATACTTCTATATATTCATTGCTAAAAGGTTCTGAGGTAGTAGTCCCATTAGTCAAGTTATTTTCAATAGGAATAGCATCTACATTTACATTTTCAACTCTAGCACCCAATTGATACGTCCATTTTTCAAACTTTTTACTGTAAGTCGCATAAGCGGAATAAATATCTCTAGTGTAGTCAAAAGTAGTAGCTAGTTTATACGGGAATTTATTAGTGTCAAAATCAATAAAAGAATTGAATAACCTAGCCTGTACCCCAAGTTCTAGTTTTGTTTTGTCCGTTAAAGGGTTTACATAATCTAAGTTAACTGTAAGACGTTTTCTATCGGTGTCAATGGTGGTATTATAATTTGGATTGGTTAAATCAACAAATCCACGAGAATATCTGTAATCAGTTGGTTGTTCTCCATCATAAACATTGTAATCCACTTCTAGTTCAATATTGTGACCGTCTTTTTCTAAATCTAGTTTATAATCAAAATTATACTGAGAAGAAAGGTTATCATTGCCGTTTATGAAATTTTGTATTTCATTTTTAGCTATGTCATTATGGAAAATTAATTGCGTATTTCCATTCATAGTGCTCTCAGAAATATTTTGATTGGTAAATACAGATATGGTATTTTTATCATTAAGATAAAAATCCAGACCAACTTTAAAAAGGTGCGATTTTCTGCTGTCAAGGAAATTAAATATTTGGTCAACCCTATCCGTAGGTCTAAGTACATAGCCGTTATTTTTATTTTTGGCTATATTGTTACCATAGTTTCCGTAGAGGTTAAATTTTCCGTTTCTATAGTTCATATCAATGGAACTGTTAAATTTAGCTTCTTTCTCATAGGTAAGCCCTACATTAATATTGCCATTAAAGCCAATCATTGTATTCTTATGTAGTACAATGTTAATAATACCACTCATACCTTCTGGGTTGTATTTTGCAGATGGGTTTGTGATAAGCTCAATAGATTTAATAGACGCAGATGGAATTTGCTTTAAAAGCTGAGCTGCGGGAATGTTAGATAATTTACCATCTACCATGACACGCACATTTTCATTACCACGCATGCTAATATTTCCGCTTTGTTGGTCAACACTTATAGACGGGAGATTAGCCATAATATCCGCAGCTGTTGGTCCGCTAGTAATTAAATCTTTACCAACATTAATAACTTTTCGGTCTACTCTTTGTTCAATGGTAGTTCTTTCGGCTACAACTTCTACACCATCTAATTCTTCTGTGTTTTCTTCTAGATAGATTGTTCCTACATCTAGTTTACGTTGTTTTTTTGTGATTTCAATAGATTGAGAATACGTTTTGTATCCAATAAATTGTACTTCGAAAATAAATTTACCAGCGGCTAATCCTTTAATTTCAAAAGTACCGTCTTCGTTAGTGATTCCTCCCGTAACCGTTTCTTTACCGTCACCAGATTTAATTACAACAGCAGCATAAGCAACGGGCTGTTGTAAGTCTTTATCTATTATTATACCCTTAACCGTTCCAATTTTTAGATCTGTAGAATCTGTTATATGAATTGAATTTGTTAGGTCTGAAGGGTAATTGGCTGACACTGCACCATAACAAATAAGTGCAGCAAGTAATACTACTTTTTTCATTTTTAATCGTTTTTTTTATTGATTGATGTTGTTACCTACAGGACGACGACTTTTTGAATATGTTACAGGACACCTATTATTTTAACATATTTTAACACTGTTTCGAAATTCAATAAAGCGTCATGTGTTCTATGTAACTCGTTTATTAACAGATTGTTTAGATGTCATTTTAAAAAAAAAGAGTAATTCATATTTTCACTAGAATAAATTTTTAATTTTTCACTAGTGGCTTAACTTGTGAAGGACAAAACAGGAACAGTTTTACCTATAATTTTCTGATATAAAAACCATGCTTTCGGACCAAATCCATAACATCCTTTTCCGATAAGTCTATGGTCGCTTCAATTTTTAATACATTATCAATATCATCTGTGTCTACAGTCCATTTTATAATATCTGGATGGTTGTTAAATAACGGTTTTAAAGATGCAACCTTTTTGTTCGATTCAATGTCCGTTTGAAATAATAGTAGCTCCATAATAGAATTTAAGGTTGTTCTGGTTCAGAGGTATCTTCTTTGGTTGTAATCAATCGTCGTTCAACATACTGTTTGAAATAATCATCACCTTCCTCTTTCCAGAATTTATCATAATGCTTCCATTTAGAAAAATCGGTTTTCGAATCACTTTCGCAACTAGTATTAGATTCTTTTGATGATTTTTTACAGCTACTGTTGCTACCACAACCGCCAAGAAGTAATTTTAGTAATATAAATAAACCAACAGCCTGCCAATAGGTAAGGGGCGTTAATCCAAAAATTTCTGGCATAAGCCAATTCCATAGCCACATAATTACATAACCAAACAAAAAGGCTAATAGCGTTATGGCAATTGCACCAAAAATTAGTATTCCTGCAATCTCAATAGGTGATTTCTTTCTGAATTTATGTGTAAAAAAGTTTGTCATGATATATTTATTTTACGTTTTTTAATTTCTAAATCAATTTTATTATAAAGTATTCCAATCGCTCTATGTCTTCTAGACATTAGTGTTCCTTGTGGAATTCCTGTTTCTTTCGAGATTTCTTTATAGGAATATCTTTCAAAATCTACAGCTATGATAATATCTCTGTATGCCGGTTTTAGTTGTTTTATGCATTCTTGTAATACGGGTATCATCCTATCCGAAGTATAGCTCTCCGTAGCTTGTTGCAACATTTCTGTTAATTCTACTAAGTTGTTATCAATGTCTATAGATTCCGTTTTTCTTGGACTACGCATAACATCAATGATTTTATTTTTTATGGATCTATATACAAAACCTGCAACATTATTAATAGGAGCATATCTATGCGCACCTGAAAATAATTTTAAGGCAACATCCTGGATAATATCTTCGGCATCCCGATTTGCTGTGTCACTAATTTTGGTGTTCACATATATCTTGAGAGAATGATATTCTCTTCCGAAAAAATCCGTAAGCTTTTTACTGTTTTCTGATTCCAAGTTCATTTAAAAACCTTTTATGAAGGGTCTTCGTTTAAAAAGACGGTACTTTTTTAATCTATTGCATTTTTGTTTTATTTTTTATAGAAAAGTACAAAGTTTAAGATAGGTCGTTTCGAAAATAGGGTGTTTAGATATGACTATTTTATTTTTTTTGCAATTTTAAAAATAGTTTTTTAGAGGTGTCTGTAACACTGATTTTAGTCAGGTAAGAGCGTGCTCTTTTCTTTTAAAACACAAAACCCGGAGCAAATGCTCCGGGTTTCTTTCATTGATAAGCTATACTAAACACTAACCATTAACTATAAAAATATAGCGCTATCAATGACCAAATTCTTATGTTTATTAATCTAATAGACGAAATTAATTGCAAAACGTTACTTTAATTAACATATTTTAACACATTAAATTTTGTATTTTTTTTAAGTCTCCTTAGAACCAAAATGTTACAGTTGTTTTAGTTTTATACAGCTTTTAGCCTACAGTATTTATAACTGAAGATTTTGGTCTAAAAGTGGGGACTGTACTGGTACAAATAAAAGTTAATTTCAAGAATATTCAAAATATTTACTATAGAAAGTATATATTTTCGTTTAAACGAACGATTTTTATGCTGAAACTAATATATGATTATGTAATTATTGTATCACATGAAAGAGTGTTTTATATATTTTTTTTATTTTAATTGGATGGTTTAGAGAGTTTTAAAATTGACTTGGATGATTGTGTGAGTTGTTTTATTTAAAAACAACTTTTATTGGGTTATTTTTTAGTTTGAATAAAAAATAACCCAATAAAAGTTAGGAGTCCATTAATAGGAAGTAATTCATATCCGAAAGAGTAGTAATTCTTTGTTGCGAACTTAGTTGCGCAAGCCCAAGAGGAGCCTATACACTTTAGGGTAGGTACATCTATATAGTAGGTATATAAAATTGGAGCATAAGCAATAAAGGCGGTTAGAATAATTGAAACAAGAGCTATTTTCCAAGCATGTTTGTCAATTATATTTTTCTTAGTAAAGATTCCAAAGGCAAACATTCCTAAAAGAGGGCCGTAGGTATAACCAGCTACAGTTAGCAGTCCGTCAATAACATTTTTATCGAGAATGTGCTTGAAAAGTACAATAACTATAATTAGTAAAATGCTCATACCAATATGTGTTGTTTTACGAATTCTATTCTGATTCTTTTCGGGTCTTTTTTCAATCTCTATAAAATCTACACAGAAAGAAGTTGTTAGCGAAGTTAAAGCGCTATCAGCACTACTATATGCAGCGGCAATTAGGCCAAGCATAAATGTAATGGCAACAGTTATACCTAATTCCGTATTCATTGCTATTTCTGGGAAAAGTAAATCGGATTTAGGAGCGCCATCCATCAACGGAATTGCTATATTAAATTTTTCTGCATAAATAAATAGTAAAGCACCTAAAAGAAGAAATATAAAATTGACTACAACTAAAACTAAGCCAAAAGAAATCATGTTTTTTTGCGCATCTTTTAAAGATTTACAAGTTAAATTTTTCTGCATCATATCCTGGTCTAGTCCTGTCATACATATGCAAATGAACATTCCGCCAAGGAAGGACTTAATAAAATGGTTTTTAGCGAAAAAGTCGTCAGTAAAAAGAATTGTATTATATTCTTTTAGCTCTTCGGAACCTAGGAATTCTGTAAAGCTCCAATCTAGTTTTTCATTTATGAAGTAGATAGAAAGTCCAACAGAAACAAGCATAAATAAGGTCTGTAGAGTGTCTGTCCAAACAATGGTTTTAATTCCGCCACGAAAAGTATAAATCCAAATTAAAAGAATAGAGAGAGCTACGGTTATCTCAAAAGGAACATTTAATTCATCAAAAACAAATTGTTGCAATACAATAGCAACTAAGAATAAACGAAATGAAGCACCAAGAACTCTAGAGATAAAGAAAAAGAAGGCTCCCGTTTTGTAACTAACCACGCCAAAACGATCTTTTAGGTATTCGTAAATTGAGGTTACATTAAGTCTATAATATATAGGTAACAATACAAAAGCAATTATAAAGTAACCGACTAAATAGCCGAAAACAACTTGCATATAGCTAAATTGTGAGTTGTCTACCCATCCTGGAACAGAAATAAAAGTAACACCAGAAAGAGATGCGCCAATCATTCCAAAAGCGACTAAATACCAAGGAGATGATTTACCAGCTTTAAAGAAATCAGCATTCGAATCGTTTTTTCCTGTAAAATAAGAGATTAGTAAAAGTAATAGAAAGTAAGCACCAATTAATAATAGGATGTATATAGGGGTCATAAAATTATTTTTCAAATGCAAAGTACAAAAAGTTAAAACATAAATCTAAAATTGTAATTTTGTTGGAATGGAATTACCTTCTAAACTTTTAGAAAATGCTGTTTACGAAATAGCACAATTACCAGGTATAGGTAAAAGAACAGCATTGCGTTTGGCGTTACATTTATTAAAACAGCCCTTGGAGCAAACTTCTAGACTCTCGAATGCTTTACTAGTTTTAAGAAATGAAATAAAGCTCTGTTCTAGTTGTCATAATATTTCGGATGTGGAGCTTTGTGAAATTTGCGCTAATCCTAAGAGAAACCAAAGTTTAGTTTGTGTTGTAGAAGATATAAGAGATGTCATGGCTATTGAAAATACAGGGCAGTTTAGAGGCTTGTACCATGTTTTGGGTGGTAAAATTTCTCCTATGGAAGGAGTAGGGCCACAAGATTTAACCATTAACTCTTTGATAGCAAAAACTAAAAAAGGGGAAATAAAGGAGTTGATTTTTGCGTTAAGTTCTACAATGGAAGGAGATACAACCAATTTTTATATTTACAAGCAGTTGCATGGTATGGCTATTAAAACATCTACCATAGCAAGAGGAATTGCAGTGGGAGATGAACTAGAGTATGCAGATGAGGTTACTTTAGGAAGAAGTATCGTAAATAGGGTTCCTTTTGAGAATTCACTAAAAACAACCTAGTATAAAGTGTAAAAAATACGATTAATTCAATTAAATAGTCTTTTTTTTAATATTTTTGCAAAACAAGAACAATACAAAGTATTCAAAATAACAATATGTCAAGATTTGAGCTAAGATTACCGCAGATGGGAGAAAGTGTTGCAGAAGCGACGCTAACAACTTGGTTAAAGGAGGTTGGAGATACTATTGAGATGGATGAAGCTATTTTTGAAATAGCAACAGATAAGGTAGATTCAGAAGTGCCAAGTGAAGTGGAAGGTGTTTTGGTTGAAAAACTTTTTTCTGTAGATGATATTATTAAAGTAGGGGATGCCGTTGCGATAATTGAAGTTGCAGGAGAAGGTGTTGGCGAAAGCGTAGCAGTTGTTACGGAGGAAAAAGAGGAAGAGATTACAGCGGAGCTTAGTGAAGCAGTAGAAGAAATAGAAAACACTATAGAAGTAGCAAAAGACGTTGTTGCTGCACCTAAGACAGACTATAGTAATACCAATAAATTTTATTCGCCATTAGTAAAAAATATAGCCAAGCAGGAGAATATTTCTGTAGCAGATTTAGATACTATTATAGGAACAGGGAAAGAAGGAAGAGTTACTAAAAATGATATTCTTGCTTTTGTAGAAAATCGAGGAAACGGAACAACAACACCAGTAGCGATTGTTGCGCCAGAAAAGAAAAAAGAAGCAGTTGTTTCGGTTGTGAAACCTACACAGCCAGTAGTTGAAAAAGAAAAATCAAAAGGAGTGCCAGTTTCTGTTAAAGCAGGAGATGAGGTTATTCCAATGTCGCGTATGGGAAAACTTATTGCGGGCTATATGACAGATAGTTTGGCAAAATCTGCACACGTACAAAGTTTTATAGAGGTAGATGTAACCAATGTTGTAAATTGGAGAAATAAGGTTAAAGATTCTTTTCAAAAGAGAGAAGGAGAAAAGTTAACATTTACGCCAATTTTTATGGAGGCAATTGCGGTAGCTTTAAAAAAGTACCCGATGGTGAATATTTCTGTAGACGGGGATACTATAATAAAGAAGAAGAACATAAATATAGGCATGGCAGCAGCTTTGCCAGATGGCAACTTAATAGTTCCTGTAATTAAAAATGCTGATCAGTTAAACTTGGTGGGAATGGCATCTGCGGTAAACGATTTGGCGAACAGAGCGAGAAATAATGCTTTAAAACCAGATGAAATTAAAGGTGGCACCTATACTGTAACTAATGTAGGGACTTTTGGCAGTGTCTTTGGAACACCAATAATTAACCAGCCTCAAGTTGCAATATTGGCGCTAGGAGCTATTCGTAAAGTACCAGCTGTTATCGAAACACCAGAAGGCGATTTTATTGGAATACGTTCCAAAATGTTTTTATCGCACAGTTATGACCATAGAGTTGTTAATGGAGCTCTTGGAGGAATGTTTGTAAAAGCGGTAGCCGATTATTTGGAAGCTTGGGATATAAATAGAGAGGTGTAGCGTTGTAATACATATTTCATTTTTTTTAATACCTTTAGAAATAATTCTAACATAGCTGCTGGCATTAAGAATATTGTCTGTCATGTTATGTTTAAAGGGTGTTAAATATAAATTACCTATAAAAAGCAAAATGAGATATACAACATTATTTACTTTAGTGTTTTTCTTTCTAGGTGTTTCCGCCACCAACGGACAAGATTTATCAAACTATAAAAAAGAAGTTTTTTCAAAAGGAAAGCAAAAGATGCCATATCGTATTTTGCTTCCAAAAGATTTCGATGCGTCAAAAACGTATCCATTTGTATTAATATTGCATGGGTCAGGGGAGCGAGGAAATGACAATGAATCTCAGTTGATGCATGGGGCAGATTTATTTTTAAAAGAAAAAGTGCGGAATAAGTATCCTGCAATAGTTGTATTTCCACAATGTGCAGAAGAGAGCTATTGGAGCAATATGACTATGGGTGAATTCGATGGCAAAAGAGTTTTTGTTTTTAATAAAAGGGGTAAACGAACACAGGCAATGCGTATGCTTCAAAAACTAGTAAAGCACCTAAGGAAAGTTTATAATTTGGACGCAGATAGAATGTATGTAGGTGGTTTATCTATGGGGGGTATGGGAGCTTTTGAGGTGGTTAGAAGAAAACCAAAAATGTTTGCCGCGGCCTTTCCAATTTGTGGTGGTGCAAATCCTTTAACAGGAAAGAAATTAAAAAGAACCAATTGGTGGGTTTTTCATGGCGAAGAGGACGGTGTAGTTCCAATATCAGCCTCTAAAGTAATGGTAGAAGCTTTAGTAAAGAAAAATATTCCCGTAAGATATAGTTGGTATTCAAAAGTGGGTCATGACAGTTGGCACAATGCTTTTGCGGAGCCAGAGTTGCTTCCTTGGTTATTTTCGCAAAATAAATAGCACTGAAATATAATAGTCCTACAGAAGCAAATTTCTATCTTTGTATAAAATAACTGGAATAGAAAGATGGAATTAAAATTAACAAAACCTATTTGTTTTTTTGACTTAGAAACTACAGGTATTAATGTATCTAAGGATAGAATAGTTGAAATTGCTATTTTAAAAATCCTCCCTAATGGAAATAAGGAGAGTAAAACGTGGTTGGTAAATCCAGAAATGGATATTCCTGAAGAAGTGGTTGCTATTCATGGTATTTCTAACGAAAAAGTAGCTAATGAGCCAACTTTTAAAGAATTGTCTAAAGAAATATATAATTTAATAAAGGATAGCGATTTAGGAGGGTTTAATTCAGATAGATTTGACATTCCTTTACTAGCAGAAGAAATGCTTCGCGCAGAGGTAGATTTTGATATGAAAAATATGGTTTCTGTAGATGTGCAGACTATTTTTCATAAAATGGAGCAGCGTACTTTGGTTGCGGCGTATAAATTTTATTGTGATAAGGATTTGACAAATGCACATAGTGCAGCGGCAGATACAACTGCTACTTACGAAGTATTACTTTCCCAGTTAGACCGTTATCCAGAATTAGAAAATGATATTAAAAAACTCTCAGAATTCTCTTCAAGAAGGAAATCAGTCGATTTTGCTGGATTTATAATTTTTGATAAAGAAGGAGAAGAAATATTCTCTTTCGGAAAACATAAGGGGAAAAAAGTAAAGGATGTATTAGAAAAAGAACCTGGTTATTTTGGTTGGATTTTAAATGCAGATTTTCCGCTTTACACTAAAAAAGTATTGACACAATTAAAGCTTCGGAACTTTAATAACAAGCTTGGTTAATTGCATTGTTTAGGACTTAAAATTGAAGAAATAAGGAGAGGTATAGGCTTAGGGTTTTATTTCTTTCAAAAGTGGAGCTGTGAATATTTGAAAGAGAAGAGTGAATAGAGCGAAAGAAATATATAAAGATTAAGAAGTGAAAATTATTTGCATCGGCCGTAATTACACAGAGCATATAGAGGAGTTGTCTAACGAATGCCCAGAGGAACCTGTTGTATTTATTAAACCAGATTCAGCTGTTTTGCCAAAGGAGCAAGATTTTTACATTCCGGAGTTTTCTAATGAGATTCATTATGAAGTAGAGGTGCTTGTAAAGATTAAAAAAGTTGGAAAACATATAGAGACCAAATTTGCCAGCAACTATTACGATGAGATTAGTTTAGGGATAGATTTTACCGCAAGAGATTTGCAATCTAAACTTAAAGCTAAAGGATTGCCATGGGAAAAAGCAAAAGGTTTTGACGGTTCCGCCGTAATTGGAAAATGGTTGCCTAAATCAAATTTTGAAGATGTAAATAATCTTGAATTTTCGCTAAAAAAAAATAATGAAATAGTTCAGAAAGGGAATACTGGTCTTATGTTATGGAAGATTGATACTTTGATTTCGTATGTTTCAAAATATTTTATGTTGAAGAAGGGAGATGTGATTTTTACGGGAACACCTTCTGGGGTTGGAAAGATTGAAGCAAATGATTACCTTTCAGGAATACTAGAAAAAGAAGAATTGTTTTCAGTAAAAATAAAATAATGATATATAATCTTGACAAAATAAATGAAATGGCAGATGGAGATGAAGATTTCATCACTTCGGTTATTTCTGTTTTTTTAGAAGAAGTACCAGTAGATTTGGAGACGATGGAATCGGCAATCCAGAATAAGGATTACGAGACGGTGTACCAAATGGCACATAAAATTAAGCCAAATGTAGATTTATTGGGTATGGAGCAAACTCGTGCTACCGCTTTAGAAATTGAAACTTTGGGTAAAAGTGAAGAGATAAGCGAAGTGAATAGCGAAGAGATAGCAACGAAATTCCCTCTCTTAAAACAAGATGTGAATCAGGTGATTTCTGAGTTAAAAAAAGATTTTAACTTATAAGGAGTCATAGTATTGGCATTTCCTTTTGTGCTATAGTTTCTTAAAAATTTAGATGTATGATTGCTGAAATTATTCCCATTGGGGATGAGATTCTTATTGGTCAGGTAATCGATACAAATTCATCTTTTATAGCAAAAGAATTGAACGCTATTGGGGTGTCTGTTGGTCAAATAACGGCAATTCAGGACGCTAAAATTCATATTTTGGAGGCGTTAAGAAATGCAGAATCTAGAGCAGACCTTATTATCCTAACAGGAGGTTTGGGACCAACAAAAGATGATGTTACAAAGCACACTTTATGTGAATATTTTGGAGATGCGTTGGTAGAAAATACAGAGGTATTAAAGCATGTAGAAGAGCTGTTTGTAAAGTTTTTATCCAAACCAATTTCTGAGGTAAATAAAAAACAAGCATTAGTGCTGTCTAAATCAATTGTACTTCATAATGCAAATGGTACAGCGCCAGGAATGTGGATTTCACATAAGGGAACGGTGTTTGTATCGCTCCCAGGTGTTCCTTTCGAGATGAAAGGATTAATGAAAGATCAAGTAATTCCGAAATTGGTAAAAGAATTTAAACGACCACATATTCTTCATAGAACTATGGTAACCTATGGTATGGGAGAAAGTGCTATAGCAGAAAAAATTTCGGATTGGGAAGACCAATTGCCTTCGTGTATAAAGTTAGCGTATTTACCAAATTTAGGAAAGGTGCGTTTGCGTTTGTCAGCAAAAGGAGAAAATAAGGATTCTATTATGACAGCAATGGATAAAGAGGTTAGTAAACTTTATGTATTGATTGGCGATATTATTTTTGGAGAAGAAGAAGATGGAGAGTTAGAAGTTATTGTGGGTAAATTGTTAGCAGAAAAGGAGTTGACGATAGCTACAGCAGAGAGTTTTACAGGAGGAGCAATAGGACAGCAATTAAGTTCTGTTCCTGGGGCGTCTGCGTATTATAAAGGAAGTATTGTTAGTTATGCAACAGAAACTAAAATAGAGGTTCTTAAAGTGCCTATAGAGATAGTAAAAGAATATTCTGTAGTAAGTGAAGAAGTTGCGAAAGCGATGGCCGCTAATGTAAGACAACTATTGAAGGCAGATTTTGCAATAGCGACAACAGGAAATGCAGGGCCAGCAAAAGGGGATTCAGATGTAGCGGTAGGAATAGCGTATATCGCGATAGCTTCTTCGACCGGAGTTTCTGTTGAGAAATTCATGTTTGGGAACCATAGAGAACGTGTTGTATTTAAAGCTGTTAATAAGGCTTTAGAGCTATTGCGAAAAGAAATTTCAAAATTCTAAAAAAGAATGTTGTCCAAACCACAAAAAAGATATAAATTTGCACCCTGTTAAAATAACACAAAAAATAGAGAGATGTCAAAAGTTTGTGAAATTACTGGAAAGAAAGCAATGTTTGGAAATAATGTTTCTTTCTCAATGAATAAAACCAGAAGAAGATTTGATGTAAATCTTTCTAAAAAACGTTTTTATATTCCAGAAGAGGATCGTTGGATAACCTTAAAAGTTACTTCTAAGGCACTAAAGATTATAAATAAGAAAGGAATTTCTGCAGTATTAAAAGAAGCAAAGTCAAAAGGATTACTTAAGTAATCTTTCAAAATAAAGATAACAATGGCAAAGAAAGGTAATAGAATCCAAGTTATTTTGGAATGTACAGAGCACAAAGAGTCTGGTAAGCCAGGAACTTCTAGGTATATAACTACAAAGAACAAAAAGAATACTCCAGACAGGATTGAGATTAAGAAATTTAATCCAATTCTTAAGAGAATGACAGTTCATAAAGAAATAAAATAATATAAGTCATGGCAAAGAAGACCGTAGCGAGTTTGCAAACAAGCTCAAAGAGATTAACTAAAGCTATAAAAATGAAAAAGTCACCAAAAACTGGTGCTTATACATTTACAGAATCTGTTATGTCGCCAGAATTGGTGAATGATTGGTTAAAAAAATAAGACATTTTTTAAAAATGGTTTAAAAGCTACTTTCTTCTGAGAGTAGCTTTTTTATTTTTATATCTTTGGTGAAAGATTTTATAAAGTAATATGAGTTTATTTAAAAAGATATTTTCTTCCCAAAAAAAGGAAACTTTAGATAAGGGATTGGAGAAAAGTAAAGAAAGTTTTTTCTCTAAATTAGGGAAAGCTGTAGCAGGAAAATCAAAAGTAGATGAGGATGTTCTAGACAATTTAGAAGAGGTTTTGGTTTCCTCGGATGTTGGTGTAGATACAACACTTAAGATTATAGATAGAATAGAAGCTCGGGTGTCTCGTGATAAGTATATGGGAACCGAAGAGTTAAACGGTATTTTAAGAGAAGAAATAGCGGGACTCCTTTCTGAGACCCATGTGGGAGAGGAAACAGAGTTTAGTGTTCCAAAAGATAAAAAACCATATGTGATTATGGTTGTTGGTGTCAATGGCGTTGGGAAAACAACAACTATTGGTAAATTGGCATATCAATTTAAGAAAAAAGGATTGAAAGTTGTTTTAGGAGCAGCAGATACGTTTCGCGCTGCTGCAATAGATCAGTTACAGGTTTGGGCAGATAGAGTTGAAGTGCCAATGATTAGGCAAGAAATGGGTAGTGATCCTGCATCTGTAGCTTTTGATAGTCTTAGTTCTGCCGTAACGCAAGATGCCGATGTTGTGATTATTGATACTGCTGGTCGTTTACATAATAAGGTGAATTTAATGAACGAGCTTTCTAAGATTAAAAGAGTAATGCAGAAGGTGGTACCAGATACGCCACACGATGTATTATTGGTAATAGATGGTTCTACAGGGCAGAATGCATTTGAGCAGGCAAAACAATTTACGAAAGCTACGGAAGTTACTTCTTTGGCAGTTACCAAATTAGATGGTACAGCAAAAGGAGGAGTTGTTATTGGAATTTCTGATCAGTTTCAAATTCCTGTAAAATATATTGGTGTTGGGGAAGGAATTGAAGATTTACAAGTTTTTAATAAATATGAGTTTGTAGATTCCTTTTTTAAAGTATAAAAATGAAAGTGTGCTTTATTATATTTATGTTGTTTTTTGTTTCCATTTCTATGGCGCAGATAACGCACCCAAAAGCTAGTCCTGCTTCGGTAGTAGAACAGTATGTAGGACTTTCTAAAATCACTATAAAGTACGCGAGGCCAGCAGTTCGGGGTAGAGTTGTTTTTGGAGAATTAGTGCCGTATAATCGTATTTGGAGAGTAGGTGCTAATGCATCGACCAAGATTACAATCGATTCAGATATGACTGTTTTGGGGAATGTTTTACCAAAAGGGACCTATGCAATATATGCATTTCCGCAAAAGGATTCCTGGGAAATTGCATTTCACAAGAATACAACGCATTGGGGAGATGGAAGAAAAAATTACAATGCAGAAGAGGATGTATTCCGGATTAGTGTAGTTCCAGAAAAGAGGCAAGAGTTTCAAGAGAATTTCTTAATTACATTTGATAAGATAACCCATAATTCCATACAGATGTTGTTTGTATGGGAAAATACTAAAGTATCTATTCCGTTTAAGGTTCATACAGATACCTTAATGCAAGAAGAGATATCTAGGCAGCTTAAAGAAAATCCTACTGCGCAGACGTATTACGAATCGGCGCGATATTTTCAAGAGCAAGGAAAAAAATACTCGCTTGCTTTAATGTATTTAAATAAAGCGATTTCTTTAGGTGGGGAGAATTATTATTTTTTTCGCGTAAAATCTTTGGTAGAGGTTGGTTTGGGAGATTTAAAAGAAGCTATTGTTTCGGCGGAAAAATCACTTCAAATGGCGAAAGAACTGGGGAAAGACGAGTTTGTTCGTGTAAATGAAAAAAATATAAACTTATGGCGAAAGATGCTCAAAACTCATAAAAATTGAGGAAAATGTTTTTACTCGGTAATTAGGGCGTTTATTTTTTGCCAAAGCATCTCGTCAAAACTAGAGAGTCCTAATAGCTCTTCTCCTGCATTGTCTCCAAAGCGAACTATTACTAAACCTTTACTTGGAATCACATAAATTTTCTGGTCATTTTTACCTAGTCCTGCAATTAAATCATTTGGAGCCGAAGGTATTATTTTGCCTGTAAATAAATTTTCAGAAGAAGGTATTCTATAACTGTCTTTTCCGTTTAGCCACCATAGGTATCCATATGCTTCATTATGTGTTTGTGTGTTGGAAGTCATTTCGTTAAAGAAAGATTGGTCTATAATATTGATTCCTTTCCAGGCACCTTTGTTTAAACTTAAAAGACCAAAGCGAGCCATACTTCTGGCGTTGCTAAAATAAATGTGATTGTACCCAATTGTAATCCAGCTGCCCTGCATTCCTATCTTATCTCGTAATTTCGAATTAAAATAATCATTAAAATTTTCACCCGTCGCATTTGTTATAATGGGCTTAAGTAAGGTGTATGGAGCGTTATGGTAATACCAGGAGCTTCCAGGTATAGTTTTGTAGGTTAAACATTCTTGATCGGTGCAAAATGTGTTTGTTATTTTGTATTCTAAGCCAGTTGTCATTGTTAAATGGTTTTTAACAGTAATGAGAGTTTCTTGCTCTAAAGTTAGTGAGGACCACGCTTCTTGTAAATAGTTAGAAGAGGTGTTTTCAAGAATTAGATGCTCTTCTTTGGCTGCTATGCCAGCGGTAAAAGCGGTTAATGTTTTACTTGCCGAATTCCATGTGTGGTTTGTTGTTTTAGAGAAATTGCCAAAATATTTTTCAATAACTATTTTTCCATTTTTTAGGATTAGAAAAGCTTTAGTGTTTTTGTTTTCTAGAAAATCATACAAGGATTGTTCTTTATCTGTATTCCATTGTAGCTCCTTAATGGATATGGTTTCCCAATATTTTTCGTCTTTTGGAGGGAAATACATTTGTTGTGTTTCAAGGTTTAGTATATCCTTTGTTGGTTCTGAAGAACAACTTAAGTTTCCTAGAATAAGAAAGACACATAGTAAGGCGCAGTTAATTTTCATAGTAGATGTATTTAGTTCTTTGATGTAGTGAGGAGGTAAAGGTTTAACGTAGAATGAAGAATAATAGTTTAAAAAGGGGAACTTTCTCAGTCAAATCGTACTTTTGCGCCACAAGAATATATATGCGCACAAAATCAATCAAGAAAAATAAGATTAACGTTATCACTTTGGGTTGTTCTAAAAACCTATATGATTCCGAAGTTCTTATGGGGCAGTTAAAAGCTAACGGTAAGGAAGTAGAGCATGAAGGAGAGGGGAATGTAGTTGTTATTAACACCTGTGGTTTTATTAATAATGCAAAAGAAGAGAGTGTAAATACCATTCTTGAGTATGTGAAATTAAAAGAGGCAGGAGAAGTAGATAAGGTTTTTGTTACAGGATGTTTAAGTGAACGGTATAAGCCAGATTTACAAAAGGAAATTCCAGATGTAGACCAATATTTTGGAACAAGTGAATTGCCAAATTTATTAAAGGCACTTGGTGCAGATTATAGGCATGAATTGATAGGGGAGCGTATAACAACAACTCCAAAGAATTATGCCTATTTAAAAATAGCAGAAGGCTGTGATCGTCCATGTTCTTTTTGTGCTATACCACTAATGCGTGGGAAGCATAAAAGTACACCAATAGAGGATTTGGTTATAGAGGCTGAAAAGCTTGCAGCTAAAGGAGTGAAAGAGCTTATTTTAATAGCGCAAGATCTTACGTATTACGGATTGGATTTGTATAAGAAAAGAAATCTAGCGGAATTGTTAGAAGCACTAGTGAAAGTAGAGGGGATTGAATGGATTAGGTTACATTACGCCTTTCCAACAGGTTTTCCAATGGATGTCCTTGATATAATGAAAAGAGAAGCTAAGATTTGTAATTATTTAGATATTCCATTGCAGCATATTTCAGATTCCATATTAAAGAGTATGCGAAGAGGAACAACAAAAGAAAAAACTACAGCCTTAATAAAGGAGTTTCGACAAGTAGTTCCGGAGATGACTATAAGAACAACACTAATAGTTGGCTATCCTGGGGAGACCGAAGAAGATTTTCAGACTTTAAAAAACTGGGTAGAAGAAATGCGTTTTGAGCGTTTGGGATGTTTTACTTATAGTCATGAGGAGAATACCCATGCGTATAAATTAGAAGACGATGTTCCAGAGGATGTTAAAACACAAAGGGCTTCAGAAATGATGGAAATACAATCACAAATTTCTTGGGAGTTGAACCAAGAAAAAATAGGAAAAACTTTCCGATGTATAATAGATAGAAAAGAAGGAATCCATTTTATAGGAAGAACAGAATTTGATTCTCCAGATGTAGATAACGAAGTTTTGGTAGATGCATCCTTACATTATTTAAAAACAGGGGAATATGTGGATCTTAAAATTACTGACGCAGCAGATTTCGATTTGTATGGAGAACCAGTATAAAAGAAAGAGCACCTGCTTAGAAGGCAGGTGCTCTTTCTTGCTGAGATTAAGTTGAATTAATTTTCACCAGTGTTTTCAGGCGAAATATAAGAGTAAACAACTCCAGCTAAAAGGGCGCCAATTATAGGAGCAACCCAGAACAACCACAATTGCGGAATAGCCCAGTCGCCAACAAATAAAGCTTGACTAGTACTTCTTGCAGGGTTTACAGAGGTGTTGGTTATTGGAATGCTAATTAAGTGAATAAGTGTAAGTCCTAGACCAATAGCTAAGCCAGCTAAATATTTTGGAGCTTTGGAATGTGTTGCGCCTAATATGATAATTAAGAACATAAAAGTCATTACTATTTCTGTTATTAGTGCGGCGCCCATAGAGTATCCTCCAGGAGAATGTTCTTCGTAGCCATTTGCTGCGAATGTGCCTAATTCAAATCCCGATTTTCCACTAGCAATGGCATATAAAATTCCAGCTCCGGCAATAGCACCGAGGACTTGTGAGACAATATAGGGTATAAGGTCTTTTTTGTCAAATCTTCCGCCAGCCCATAAACCTATGGATACAGCAGGATTAAGATGACAGCCAGAGATGTGCCCAATGGCATAAGCCATAGTCACGACGGTTAGGCCAAAAGCAAGCGATACGCCTACAAAACCAATGCCTAAATCAGGATATGCTGCTGCTAAAACGGCGCTACCACATCCGCCTAAAACTAGCCATAATGTTCCAATGAATTCTGCTACTAATTTTCTCATAATTCTAATTTTTATAGTTAAAGTGTTTAATAATAAAATTGAAATGAATGGCCTATATTATGTGTCAAGGAAAGGATTGGTTAGCATAATATACGAAAAAATAGTACGAATTGGTAATGTCGGTTTAGTGTATGCACTAAATTAGGTAGTGCTTTATGGTGTGTAAACTTCTCCTCTATGAGGTTTTAAAGCATCTCTAACTTGTATCATGTAGGTTTCTTCTACAACTAAATAAGCAAGACTGTGCATATCGCTTAAATCTTTAAAACCAGTAATGTTTAAACTTAGTTTTTCAATAGCAATATATTCTTTGAGGTGTATTTCATGATGCTCGGCTGTTTTACTGGCTGCAGGGCCTCTAAAGTCCCAGATAAGCTTTATTTTTTTGGTAGTCATAAACTAAAAATGAGGAGAACGTTTCGGTTCTTTTTGTATTCGTTATAAAAATTAGTTAAAAGTAGTTCATTTTTATAAGAAAATCAGAACTTGCATAACAATCGTTTATTACTATTTTTGCAAGATGTTTTTAATAAAAAGAAAAAGAGATTGGCACCTTTGGTTTGTGTTGGGGATAGGAATGTTAGTAGCATTGTCTTCATGTGATTCTGTTTTTAAAAGGAAAGTAGAGAAAGAACCAATAGCCAGGGCGGGAGAAGCTTTTTTGTACAAGGAAGATATAGCTGTGTTGGTTGGGAATAAGATGTCTAAGCAAGATAGTGCGTCGTTTGTAACTAATTATATTAATAATTGGGCATCGAAGCAATTACTGCTTTCTAAAGCGAAGATTAACCTTTCGGAGGGGAAAATAGCATCTTTTGAGCAATTGGTATCCGCTTACAGAACAGATTTGTACACGCGTGCTTATAAAGAAGCATTGGTGCAACAGTTGCAAGATGCAACCTTGTCATCGGAAGAATTAGAAGCTTATTATGAAAAAGAAAAGGAAAATTTTAAACTAAAGGAGAAATTAGTTAAACTTCGATTTATAGCATTACCTAAGCAGTTTTTGAATAAAAGAGGTGTAATAGAAAAGCTAAAAAGATTTAATAAGGAGGATGTTAATTATTTAGACTCTATAGGAGTACAATTTAAGAAGATGAATTTTAATGACTCCATTTGGGTAAATTTGCATAGAGTATTGCAAGAAATTCCTGCATTGACAAACGAAAATGAGGTTAGATACTTAAAAAAATCACAATTTTTTGAAATACAGGATTCAATAGGGGTATATTTGGGCAAGGTTACAGATGTTTTAGAAGTTAATGATGTAGCTCCACTCTCTTTTGTAAGGTCAAGAATAGAACAAATAATCCTTAATCGAAGGAGATTGAATTATATAAGAAAATTGGAAACAGAAATTATAGATGAGGCTATTAAAGAAAAAGAATTTGAGATTTATGTTAAAGACAAGTAAGACGCTATTAATTTTTTCGTTTCTATTAATTACAGGAGCCCTATTCTCACAGGATGAAAAAGAAGTTCTTGACACACAAGTAGAGCCGCCAAATGAGGCAGTAGAGGTGTCAGAAGAAATTAAAAAAGATACCGTTAACAATTTTAAAAAGATAAAATTAGATGGTATCGCTGCTGTAGTAGGGGATCATGTAATCTTAGAATCGGATATAGAAAAAACATTAATAGATATACGTAACCAAGGTGTGTCTACAGAAGATATTACACGCTGTAGTCTTTTAGGGAAGTTAATGGAAGATCGCCTATATGCGCACCAAGCGGTACAGGATAGTATTTTGGTTTCAGACGATGACGTGAAAGCTACTATAGAGAGACAACTTCAATCTTTAGTTGCGCAGGTAGGCAGTATTGAAAAAGTACTTAAATTCTACAAAAAGGAAGATGAAGAAAGTTTTAGAGAGGAACTTTTTGAAATCAATAAATTAAGGATGTTGTCTGAAAAGATGAAGAATAAAATTGTTGGAGAAATTCAGATAACACCAGAAGAAGTGCGTCAGTTTTTTAATAAGATTCCAAAAGACGAACGTCCTTTATTTGGAGCTGAATTAGAGATAGCTCAGATTGTAAAAGCGCCAAAAGCATCTGAAGAAGAAATACAAAAAGTAATAGATAAGTTGAATAAAATTAAGTCAGACATTGAAGACAATGGGGCTAGTTTTAGTGTAAAAGCTATATTGTATTCTCAGGATGATGGGTCTAAATCTAAGGGTGGTTTTTATGCCATTACAAGAGAGACTCCGTTTGTAAAAGAATTTAAAGATGTTGCCTATAGTTTGCAAGAAGGAGAAATTTCGGAGCCTTTTGAAACTTCACATGGATATCATATTATATTTATAGAAAAGATTAGAGGCCAAGAATTAGATTTGCGCCATATAATAATAAAGCCAGAAATATCTCAAAAAGCTATAAAAGAAGCAAGGCAAGAATTGGACAGTATTCGTAAAAAAATAATGGATGGTGAGGTGTCGTTTGCAGATGCGGCATTAAATTTTTCTGATGAAAAAGAAACCAAATTTGATGGAGGGCTTTTAAGAAACCCGATTGACTTTGGATTCCGTTTTGAGTTAACAAATATGAATTCAACATTGTATAATCAAGTGAGGAATTTAAAAAATGATGAAATTTCCTATCCTATAGCGCATGAAGACGATAGAGGTGGTGCAACTAAGTATAAAATAATTAGAGTAACAAACAGGTATGATGAGCATGTTGCTGATTTTTCTCAGGATTATTTGAAAATTCAGGGGTTGGCATTAACAGAGAAAAAGTATAATGCTATAAAAAAGTGGATGAAAGAGCATATTGAAGAGGCATATATTAGTGTAAATAAAAACAACAAAGATTGCGATTTTGCTAATAACTGGATGAAAAACTAAATACATGTCAGACGTTTCCGCTATTGATAATTTAGTAGAAAAACATAAATCTTTAAAAAAAGAAATTGCGAAAGTAATTATTGGTCAAGAGGCTGTAATAGAGCAAATTTTACTATCTATATATGTTGGAGGGCATTCGTTACTTATTGGGGTGCCAGGTTTGGCCAAAACTTTAATGGTGAACACGATAGCGCAGACGTTAGATTTAAATTTTAAAAGAATACAATTTACGCCAGATTTAATGCCTAGTGATATATTGGGCAGTGAAATATTGAATCAAGATAGAAACTTTAAGTTTATTAAAGGGCCAATTTTTGCAAATATTATTTTGGCAGATGAAATAAACCGTACACCACCAAAAACACAAGCCGCTCTTTTAGAGGCAATGCAAGAACGTTCTGTTACGATTGCAGGAGTGCAGCGAGAATTGCAACTACCATTTTTTGTGCTGGCGACACAGAATCCAATAGAGCAAGAAGGTACATATCCTTTGCCAGAAGCGCAATTGGATCGTTTTATGTTTGCTATAGAATTAAAATATCCTTCCATAAGTGAAGAGATAGAGGTTGTTAAATCGACTACCTCCGATTCTAAAGTTGAAATCAAGCCGCTATTTAATGCACAAGAAATTGTGGAAGTACAGCATTTAATTCGTAGAATACCAGTGCCAAATAATGTGGTGGAATATGCAGTTAAATTAGTAAGTAGTACACGGCCAAATTTAGAAACAGCATCCTCTTTTGTAAAGCAGTATATAGATTGGGGAGCCGGACCTAGAGCTTCGCAAAACCTAATTCTAGGAGCAAAGGCACATGCCGCAATTAATGGGAAATATTCACCAGATATTGAAGATGTAAAGGCTGTAGCACAGGGGATTTTAGGGCATCGAATTATAAAAAACTATAAAGCAGAAGCAGAAGGAATATCAGAAGAAAACATTATAGATACGTTATTATAGTTATAAATGTAACAATATGTTCATGTTTGGTGTTTTTATAACATTAAAATTTAGTTAAAAAACACCAATATAGGTATTTAAACTCTCTCTTTTTGTTGATTTCTGAAAAAAAAAGCAATCCCAAATAAAAAGTTTTATTACCCCCTTATATTTTGCTATTTTTGTAGAATTGCAATAATTCAAAACAAACATACTAGATGGCATTTGATATTGATATGATTAAAGGGTTGTATTCTCGCATGGTAGAACGCGTAGATATAGCTCGTGAGATTGTTGGAAGACCACTTACCCTTTCTGAGAAAATTTTATACGCACATCTTTGGGAAGGAAATCCAACCAAAGAATTTACCAAAGGTAAAGATTATGTAGATTTTGCGCCAGACCGAATTGCTTGTCAGGATGCCACAGCACAAATGGCATTGTTACAGTTTATGCAGGCAGGGAAGACTAAAGTAGCAGTTCCTACTACAGTTCATTGCGATCACTTAATACAAGCGAAAACAGGAGCTAGTGAAGATTTGAAAATTGCAAATTCTACTAGCAAAGAAGTATTTGACTTTTTAGAGTCGGTTTCTAATAAGTACGGAATTGGTTTCTGGAAACCAGGAGCAGGTATTATACATCAAGTAGTTTTAGAAAATTATGCATTCCCTGGAGGAATGATGATCGGTACAGATTCTCATACGGTTAATGCTGGTGGACTAGGAATGGTTGCTATTGGTGTTGGAGGTGCAGATGCTGTAGATGTTATGGCAGGAATGGCTTGGGAACTAAAATTTCCAAAACTAATAGGAGTAAAATTAACAGGAAATATTTCTGGATGGACATCTGCTAAGGATGTAATATTGAAAGTGGCAGGTATACTTACCGCTAAAGGAGGTACAGGTGCTATCGTTGAATATTTTGGAGACGGAGCAATAAACCTTTCTTGTACTGGTAAAGGAACAATCTGTAATATGGGAGCTGAGGTTGGTGCTACAACTTCAACCTTCGGTTATGACGAATCTATGGAGCGTTATTTGCGTTCTACAGACAGGAATGATGTTGCAGATGCAGCCAACGAAATAAAAGACTACTTAACGGCAGATAAGGAAGTTTACGAAAATCCAAGTGCTTATTTTGATGAGTTAATCGAAATAAACTTAGACGAATTAAGACCGCATTTAAATGGTCCATTTACGCCAGATCTTGCCACTCCAATTGGAGAGTTAGGTGTTAAGGCTAGGGAGAATGGATGGCCTTTAAAGGTTGATTGGGGTCTAATAGGATCTTGTACCAATTCTTCTTACGAAGATTTAACAAGAGCTGCTTCTATTGCAAAACAAGCGGTAGATAAGAAGATAAAGCCAAAGGCTGATTTTGGTATTAATCCAGGATCTGAACAAATTAGATTCACAGCAGAGCGTGATGGTTTGTTAGAGATTTTTGAAAATCTAGGAGCAACAATATTTACCAATGCTTGCGGACCATGTATTGGGCAGTGGGATAGAAGTGACCTTAAGGGAGAAGAGAAAAATACAATAGTACATTCTTTTAACCGTAACTTTTCTAAAAGAGCAGATGGTAACCCTAATACACATGCATTTGTAGGTTCTCCAGAAATGGTTGCCGCTATTGCCATATCGGGGAGATTGGATTTTGACCCAATGAATGACATTTTAATTAATGAAGATGGGGAAGAGGTTAAATTAGAAGTGCCAGTAGGTATCGAATTACCACCTCAAGGATTTGACGTAGAAGATGCGGGCTACCTAGCACCTATGGAAGATGGTTCTAAGGTGGAAATAAAAGTAAGTGAAACATCAGAAAGGTTACAATTACTAGAGCCGTTTGTGCCAATACAACCAGAGAATTTACAAGGCGTAAAATTATTGATAAAAGCTTTTGGGAAATGTACTACGGATCACATTTCTATGGCTGGTCCATGGCTTCGTTTTAGAGGGCATTTAGATAATATTGCAAACAATACCTTAATAGGAGCAGTAAATGCTTTTGGTAAGAAAACTAATTTTGTAAAAAACCAACTTACAGGTGAGTTTGGTGGTGTGCCAGATGTACAACGTGTATATAAAGCAGCTGGAGTTAAAACCATTGTTGTTGGGGATCATAACTATGGAGAAGGGTCTTCTCGTGAACATGCAGCAATGCAACCAAGACAGTTAGGTGTTGCAGCAGTTCTTGTAAAATCATTTGCACGTATTCATGAAACCAATCTTAAAAAGCAAGGTATGCTTGGATTAACATTTGCTAATGAAGCAGATTACGATTTAATTCAAGAAGACGATACGTTTAACTTTGTAGATATAAGTGAATTTAGACCAGGTAAACCATTAACATTAGAAGTGGTTCATGCAGATGGTAGTGAAGATACAATTATTGCAAATCATACCTATAATGATGCGCAAATAGAATGGTATAAAGAAGGTTCTGCATTGAATGTAATAAAGAAAGAAAACGCAGTTTAGAACAGTCTTTTATAAAATTGAATAAAAGCTCCTGATTATTGTCAGGAGTTTTTTAGTTTTGAGACAAATCCTTTAAATAAGATAATGAAGAAGAAAACAGTCCTTAATATTTTGCTTATTGCCTTTGTTGTTTCCTTTTTTGTGACTCCTTTGGGGCACTATGGAAAGGTATGGTTGAATAGAATTTTTGCTGCAACGCCAACAGTAATTGAAGTGTCACAGAGAAAACAGATTAAGGATTACGATTGGAAATTGAAGGATGATAAATGGAATTTTTTCAATTTCGAAAAATCAAAGGGCAACGTTATTTTTATTAACCAATGGGCTTCTTGGCAGATGCCTTGTGAGGCAGAACTTAGGAGTATCCAGAAGTTGTACGATACCTATAAGGGAAAGGTAGATTTTTATATAATAACGAATGAGGAGCGACCTCCTGTAGAAAAATTTATAGAGGAAAAAAAGTTTACATTCCCAGTGACCTATCTTATTATTGGAGAGAAAATGCCAATAAATTCAGCCATTGTGCCTTCCTCTTATCTTATTGGGAAAAATGGAGATATTGTTATCTACGAAGAAACTATAGCTAATTGGGGAAATAGCAAGGTAGATGAAGCTATAAAAAAGCTTCTAAACGAATAATCGCTAGGTATGAAAATTAGTAAAAAGCAAATCATAAATAGTGTACTTGTAATAGGAGTAGTTCTAATTTTATTTACACCAATTGGTTTTAAAGTGAAAGTTTTTGCCAGTAGATTGCTAGCAACAGGGGTTTCTATAATGAAAGAAGGAAAACAACTTCCAGAAGAGGCGTATGCATGGCAATTACTAGGTCAAGAAGGGAAACTATTTGTATTTGGAGAGCAAAAAGGAAGAGTTGTTATTGTTAATTTATGGGCTACTTGGTGTCCGCCATGTGTTGCGGAAATGCCGTCTTTTCAAGAGTTATATAATGATTACAATGAAGAGGTCGCTTTTGTATTTGTTGCTTTAGATGAAGAAAAACGTGTCATTAAATTCATTCATGACAAGCAGTATAATTTACCAGTGTATTATACAAAGACGGAGGTTCCTGACTTGTTGTATTCAAAAACAATTCCTGCAACATTTATACTAAATAAGAACGGTGAAATTGTGGTGTCAGAATTGGGAGCGAAAGATTGGAATAGCAAAGATATAAGGACATTGCTAGATAAACTTTTGTTGGAGTAAAGGGAATTATAGTTGCATCCCCAAAATTAGGTAGCTTATTATTAAATTCGAATAGTAAGTAGTAGCGTATATTTTTGTTAAAAAAATCAAGTAATTATACAGATGGATGCTAAATAAGCCAATGAAATTCTTAAATTACTGAAGTAATTCGAAATATTTCTTCAAACTATAAAAATCGAACATCAAAATGAAAAAGAGAGTAAGTGTAATTTGTATTGCTTTGTTAGTGTTGGCTTGTAAGCAAGAAAAGAAAAAAGAAGTAGTCGCAACCGAAGTTGAAACAGAAACAAACGATTGGGTCTCTCTTATGGATACCTCTAAATGGAGGGGGTTTAATAAAGAATCCTTACCTAGTAATTGGGTGATAAAGGATGGGGTTATTGAATGTTTTGGGGAGGCAGGAGATGTTGGTGGAGATATTATAACAACCGAAGAATACGATAATTTTGAATTACGCTTGGAATGGAAAATTAGTAAAGGAGGAAATAGCGGAATATTTTACCACGCCGTAGAGGATACTATTTATCATTCGCCATACCAGACAGCTCCCGAATATCAAATCTTAGACGATGTTGGTTTTGCATCGCCTGTTAAAAATTGGCAAGTTACAGGCGCTAACTATGCCATGCATGAAGCAAATGATAAGAAAAAGCTAAACCCCGTAGGAGAATGGAATAGTACCAGAATCATTTTCAATAAAGGGAAAGTAGAACATTGGCTTAATGGAGAGAAAATTGTTGAATTCGATAAGTATTCAGAGGATTGGAAAACAAAAAGAAACAGCGGTAAATGGAATGATTATCCGGACTACGGAAAGGCAAACATCGGGCATATAGGATTGCAAGATCATGGAGCGGGTGTTTGGTTTCGAAAAGTAAAAATAAAGAAATTGAACTAGTTTTAATAAATGTAAAATAGAAAGCCAACTTCATGAGTTGGCTTTTTTTGTGAATAGAATTTTCAACCCTATTTAGGGGCATTCAATCTTGATTCTTGTAGCGTAGCGTTCGTGTTTCTTGTATCTGAATAAGTTATACCTCTAAAACTTGCGATCTGGGTGAAATCCATCAACATTCATAGAAAGCTTTTGATTCGAAATAATTTCGGTAATTAATTTACCCGTAGCTGGCCCTAAGCTCCATCCCATCATTGCATGTCCCGTTCCTATAGTCAGGTTTTTGTATTTAGAAGTTCTACCAATATATGGAAGTCCATCTGGAGAAACAGGTCTAAGACCGCATTGCACTTCGCTTTTTTCCGACGCTGTTATTTCAAGACCGTCATAATAGCTCATAGAGGCATTAGCAATAGCATCTACTCTATTTTTACTAATAGTATGGTTAATTCCTGAGAACTCCATCGTGCCTGCAAATCGTGTAAAACCATTCATAGGGGTAACTGCTATTTTAGCTTCCAATAATATGGCTGGTAAAACAATACCCGTTGGTCGTTTTACATTAATACGATAGCCTTTTCCTGCTTGTATATTAATTTTTAGGTCTAACTTTTTAGCTATATTCTGGCTCCAAGAACCAGAAGCTAAAACCACCTCGTCTGTTGCGTATGTTTCTTTTTTTGTAATTACAGAGGTAATAGAAGAATTCTTAAATTTAAAATCGATTACTTCTTCATTTAATTTAAATGAAACACCTTGTTCTTTTAGGTAGTTTTTTAATTGATGCATTATTTGATCAGGAGAAGTGTGCGAATCGCAATTATAATGAATAGCACCAATAATTTCTTTATTCAAGTTAGGCTGTAGTTTGTTTAATTCTTGTAAGGAGATTTCTTTTGCATCTAATCCAATACTAGCAACTTTTTGTGCTATTGTTATTTCTGAATCTCCAGCTTTTTGTGTTTTAAAAAGCATCAAAAGCCCTTTTTTTTCTAATTGAAAATTGCCTAGCTCTCCAGATTTATGAATGCTAGTGAATAAATCGGTACTTAAAACATTGATATCTTTTAAAAGTGGAATTGCTTTAGTAACATTATCTTTAGTGGAAGAGCGATTAAAGTAATACGCCCATTTAAGGAAATCTTTATCTAACCTGGGTTTCACGTAAAAAGGACTACGACTATTAAGCATCCATTTTAGTCCTTTTTTTATCATTCCAGGGGCGGCCAGAGGAATAATATGACTAGGAGTTAGGTATCCTGCATTTACAAAAGAAGCGCCATTGTTTATATCAGATTTATCTATAATTGTAACGGTATGTCCTTCTTTAAGTAGATAATAAGCAGTGCTTAGCCCTATAATACCACCTCCTATAATTATAATATTTTTTTTCATGATTTAATAAGCGACTAAAGGAAAACTATTTTTAAAATTATACACAAGATAGTTGCTAAGTGTCAAAAAGACGAATTATTTGCTTTCTATTAGCAGTATATTGAAATGTACGATTTTTCAGTATTAGATTACTTGGAATCCGTGTGCATACGGGTCGTCATCATCGATAGTAATAGTATTCTGCCCATAAATTTTGGCCCAACCTTGAATGCTAGGTATAATCGCAGTTTTATTACCTAACGTAGTTTCTTGTTCAATACAGCCAGTAAATTTGCTCCCAATGTAACTCTCGTGTATGTATTTCTCTCCAACTTTCAGGATTCCCTTGGCGTGTAATTGTGCAATTCGTGCAGAGGTTCCTGTTCCACATGGACTTCTGTCAATAGCCTTGTCGCCATAGAAAACGGCATTTCTTCCAGATGAAGAAGGGTCTAAAGGAGTTCCTGTCCATAATAGATGAGATACATTACGGATAGTTTCATTTTCAGGATGAACAAACATGTTCGGATATTTTTTGTTAATACGTTCGCGAACAATTTGAGAATATTGTATAATTTTTCCTGCACTAAAATTATGAACACCTGAAAAATTTTCTTGAGGATCTACAATGGCGTAAAAATTACCCCCATAGGCTACATCAAAATGAAGTTCCCCTAACTCTGGACAATCAACAGATAAATTTTCAGTGTCTAAATAACTTTTTACATTAGTTAGTTTAACCCAATCAACTTTGTTTTTCGTTTGTTGGTAGGTTATGTTAACCAGACCAGCAGGAGTTTCCATTTTTATTTCCCCGGGAGTTTTGGGAGTTATTAAACCTTTTTCAATTGCTACGGTAATAGTACCAATAGTCCCATGACCACACATAGGTAAACACCCAGAAGTTTCAATAAATAAAATCCCAAAATCATTTTCTGGGTTACAAGGAGGGTAGATAATGCTTCCGCTCATCATATCATGACCCCGAGGTTCAAACATTAAACCTTTTCGTATCCAATCGTATTCCTTTAAAAAATACTGGCGTTTTTCACTCATTGTTTTCCCAATCAAATGAGGTCCGCCTTTGGCAATAACACGAACAGGGTTTCCGCAAGTGTGGGCATCAATACAGGAGAATGTTGCTATAGCCATATTTAATTGATTTTTTCGCTAGATAAAGCGCCATTTAAAAGTCTAATTATCTGTAGCGGATTGCTATTTTTTATAGCATCTGGCAATAATTCTTGTGTCCAGTTCTGAAAAGAAAGAGGTCTCACAAAGCGTTTAATAGCACCAGTTCCTACAGATGTAAATCTACTATCCGTAGTAGCAGGGAAAGGACCTCCATGTTGCATAGAAGGGCAAACCTCTACGCCTGTTGGCATACCGTTGAATAAGACGCGCCCGGCTTTTTCAATCAAGTGATTTAAAAGGGTAGGGTGTGCCTGTATTTCTTTAGTGTCGCCAATTAGTGTTACTGTTAACTGTCCTTCTAATTCTTTTACAATTAGGAGTAGTTCGTCTATATTTTCACATTGCACTACTAGAGAAAAAGGGCCAAAAACTTCTTGATGCAATTTTGAATTTTCTAAGAAGGTCTTTCCAGAAACAGTTGCTAGTTGTGGTGCGGCATGGTTTGGACTTTCTGTCTTATTTATTGAAGTTAAAAGCGTTATTTCTTTTTGACTAAGAACTTCTTTTTGAATGGTATGAAATGACTTTTCGATATTTGGGTGTAGCATACAAGAAGCATCTATAGTTTCTAGTTTAGTCGCAAGGCTCGCAAAGCATTTGTCTAAAGAAGCGCTTTTGATACCAAGGATAAGACCAGGATTTGTGCAAAATTGTCCGGCACCCAAAGTAATGGATCCAGCTAAGCTGTCGGCTGTCTTTTCTGCATTCGTTTCCAAAGTTTTTGGGAGTAAAATTATAGGGTTGATACTACCCATTTCGGCAAAAACAGGAATAGGTTCAGGACGTGAATTTGCAATGTCAAAAAGTGCTTTTCCACCTTTAAAGCTACCTGTGAAAACAACACATTTTACAGAAGAGTGTTGCACTAACTGTATGCCTTGTTCTATGCCATTGCTATTAAGGTTGGAAAAAACTCCATTAGGCATGCCAGTTTTTTTTGCAGCTTTAATAATTGCTGAAGCAACTAGTTCTCCAGTACCGGCATGTAGTGGGTGTGATTTTACAATTACAGGGCATCCAGAAGCTAAAGCAGAGGCGGTATCACCACCAGCCGTAGAAAAAGCCAAGGGGAAATTACTAGCACCAAATACGACAACAGGACCAATAGGGATAAGCATTTTTCGAATATCAACCTTTGGTAAAGGTTCACGATTTGGTTGTGCCGTATCTATGGAAGCCTCAACCCAAGAGCCCTCATTTACTAGGTTTGCAAAAGTGCGCAACTGTCCTATTGTTCTTCCTCTTTCACCGATACCTCTGCCTTCTGGCAGTCCAGATTCTTTTGTATAAATAGTGATTAAGTCATCTCCCAGAGCTAAAATTTCATCGGCAATGACGTTGAGGAAATCACTTTTTTGTTTACCAGAGGTGTTTTTATAAGTGAGAAAAGCTTCAGAAGCAAGTGCAACAGCTTCCTCTATGTCCTCATTGCTCGATTCAGAGAAAATATAAGCATTCTCTTTGTTTTGTATAGGGTCGAATGTCTTAAACGTACTACTTTGTTTTGAGCGTTTACTTCCGATATAGTTTTGTCCTGTTATCATTGGTTTTAAGGTAAGTAAATTGTTGTTTTTTATCTTGTTTTTAATTCCCGTTAGTTGTTGAAATATTCTAATGTTTATTCAAGTTAAATAGACTCTACTTCAATGTCATTAAGTTAAGGAAATTTATTTTATTTTGTCATGTTGAGCGCAGTCGAAACACGATAGAAAGCAAAGATTTAAATGTCTTTGACTGCGCTTGGACTGACTTTTTGCTATTAACTTATGACATTGGATTCTGTTAGGTGATTAATAAAGAGGTAGTTTAAAGGTTCTTGTAATCAGGCAGAGTAGGTCTTGTTTTTAGACCTTTTTCTAAAATAGATAAAACATGTTTTCTCTCATTGCCAACTAAAGGCAAGCGAGGAGCTCTAACTGTTTCCGTACCTATTCCAGTGACTACTTCTGCCAGTTTAATATTCTGAACGAGTTTAGAATTAATGTCCAATTCTAAGATAGGTAAAAACCAACTGTATATTTCGAGCGCTTCTTTTATTTTTCCTGCTTTTGCAAGTTTGTAAATAGCAACAGTCTCTTTTGGGAAGGCGCAAACTAGTCCGGCAACCCATCCATCAGCGCCGGAAAGAATACTTTCAAGCCCCAATGTATCTACACCAGTTAAAATGCTATAGCGTTTACCAAATTTATTTCGCATTCTAATTATATTAGAAATATCTCTAGTAGATTCTTTTACTGCTTGTATGTTGGTGCATTCCGTAAGCTCATCAAACATATCTAAGGAAACCAAAATACCATAATCTACGGGGTTATTGTAAATCATAATTGGTAAATTAGTATTCTTTGCAATTTCTTTAAAATAAGTAACAGTTTCTCTATCATCCGCTTTGTATCGCATAGGAGGCAAGAGCATTAGTCCTTTTGCGCCGTCCTTTTCTGCTGTATTTGCTGCTTCTATCGCTCCTTTAGTAGATTGTTCGGCAATATTTATAATGGTTGGAACTTTGTTTTCAGTAATTGCAATTGTATTTTTAACAAGAGAACTTTTCTCTTCTTTGGTAAGCGTACTTGCTTCACCAAGTGTTCCTCCTAAAATAATTCCATTTACCCCAGCATCTAATTGTGCCTGAATATTAACTGCGAACATTTTTAGGTCTAATGTATCGTCTGTGTTAAATTTTGTAGTTACAGCAGGCATAACGCCAGTCCATTGTACATCCATAATATCTATATTTAGTAATAGTAGTAACAAATGTACTAGTAAAACACAGGTAGAAACACGTAATTTTTAACCAATACTAATACTATATTACCTAGGTGAATTTATAGTTGTAAAAAAAGATATGTTGCTATATCAAATTATAGGTGCTTTATGCGATTGTGTCTATAATTGTTCGGGGTTGTTTTTTTAAATTCTTTAAATTTTCGATTAAAATTGGATAAGTTTTTGAAGCCAGACAAATAAGAGATATCTTCAATAGGGATGTCTTTTTTATGGCGCAATAGTTTACAGGCGTTTGCTATTCTAAGTTCAATTAAGAATTGAAAAAACGTTTTGTTAGTGCGTTGTTTAAAATAGCGACAAAACGAATGCGGTGTCATATTCGCTATGCCAGAAATTGTTTTTAATGTAATATTGCGGTGAAAATTGGTTATTGCATAATCAAAAATAGTTTGTATTCTTTCACCATCACTTACGGTAATTTCCTTTGGGTAGATAAAGGATGTTAGTGCTTTTGTTTCTGCATAGCTAAGGAAGTGTAGTAAGTCTATCAAAAAAACAAAACGATTAAATTTTGATTTATTCTTAAGCTGTTGTAAATTTTCAGTAATCCTTTCGGGAATGGATTTTACTTTGAAACCAGTCTTTGCATTTTGAAAAAATGGCCTTAATTCATTAAATTCTATTAAGTTAAAAAAGTCATTTCCAAAAGAGGCAGGTGTAAAAAATAGGCTTACCATATGCGATGTTTCTTTAGATAATGTGTTGCTTTGAAATACATGTGGTATGTTACTGCCAATTATAAATAGATCCCCTTCGGTATATGTATGTATACTATCAGCTATAATAAGAGAGCCATTACCTTTTAGGAGAAATGAAATTTGAATTTCTTCATGTTGGTGTAGTTTGTTGTAAAATTCTTGTTGTTTGTCAATCTGTATTATGAGATTGTTGTGTTGAGGTTTTGGTATTTTGAACGGATATATTTTCACGAGAGCGGCATTTGTTCTGGTTAAATAATAAAATGACACATTTAAATCAGGTTTTAACTATGATAGATACGAACGTCAATTTAAATTGGTTCAATGTGCAATCCATATAGCATAGAATATTGTAAAGGTATATGTAATTGTTTTAAGGAAGGTAATATAATATTATTTTGAAAAGAAGTAAGCTTATCTGTAAAAGAGAAAAATCATCTAGAAAGATGATTTTTTGTGCGCACGAGAAGACTCGAACTTCCACATCCTAAACGGATACTAGCCCCTCAAGCTAGCGCGTCTACCAATTCCGCCACGTGCGCTTATGTCTTATTTATATTCCTAAAACTCAGAGAGATTCTAGGTTTAAAAAATAATTACCTCTATCATTTATACCTGCTATACTAGTGCCTAGGTAGTTGGTTTTAATACAAAAATAGTTAAGCGATACTTAACTATTTTTAAACTTAAGAAAGCAAATTTACAAAATATTATTAATTAGAATGACTTATCGTTAGAGTTTATGTCGCTTAAAAAAATGACACGTTCTTCATTAAATTTCTTTTCTGGTAATAAGCTATAATTTTTGAGCATTAATTTTATACAATTGGGTGTGAAATAGGGATATTTGAGTTTAAATTTAAAATACAATCGATTGTATTTTAAATTATTTTATTATATTCGTATCAAAATATTTGTTATAAAATGGTTTCATAGATTAGATTGTTACCATAAAACAAAACAATAAATACAATTTCATGAGAATATCCCACGTAATTTCAGCTCTTTTTTTACTAATTATCATGACAAATTGCAAAGAGCATCCTAAAAAAGTCGTTCAAAAGGCTTCTGTGCTATCCGTAGCGCAAAAACAATACACCTTGTTATATAATGCATCTCTCCATACTTTAAATGAAGGCCTAATAATTCCAAGAACGATACAAGACAAAAAAACAGTATTAGTCTCTCCTTATGATTGGACAAGTGGTTTTTTCCCTGGTTCTTTATGGTATTTGTATGCATTGACTAATGATGTTACATGGAAGTCAAGAGCCGTTAGATATACTGAGTCGTTAGATACAATTCAATATTGGGAAGGTAATCATGATGTGGGTTTTATTATGGAGTGTAGTTATGGAAATGCTTTAAAGAATTTTGAGTCTAAGCCTTATGAAAAAGTGATTGTTCAGACGGCAAAGTCTTTAGCTACTCGTTTTCGACCTAATGCTGGGATCCTACAATCTTGGGAATCTAACAAAAAATGGGATTGTCCTGTAATTATTGACAATATGATGAATTTGGAATTGCTTTTTCATGCAACAAAAATTTCGAAGGACTCTACCTATTACAATATAGCGGTCACCCATGCAAATACAACATTGAAAAATCATTTTAGAACCGATAATAGTTCTTATCATGTATTGAATTATGACACGGAGACAGGGGAAATTTTAAATAGAAATACACACCAAGGTTATGCAGATGAATCGTCATGGGCTAGGGGACAGGCATGGGGACTTTATGGTTTTACTGTTAGCTATAGAGAAACAAAAGATAGTACGTATTTAGAACATGCGATGAAAATTGCAAATTTTATTATGACCAATCCGCAATTGCCTTCCGATAAGATTCCGTATTGGGATTACAATGTGCCAAAAACCAAAGACACGCCTAGGGATGCTTCTGCAGCTGCTATTACAGCTTCGGCTTTGTATGAACTGAGCTCTTTTGTTCCTTCGAATGAGAAAAATAAATATTTAGAATGGGCCAACGGCATTATTAAAAGTTTAAGCTCTCCTGCATATTTTGCGAAAGAGGGTGAAAATAACGGATTTTTATTAGAGCATTCCGTTGGTAGTTTACCGCATGATTCAGAAGTTGATGTTCCTTTGAACTATGCAGATTACTATTTTTTAGAAGCATTATATAGAAGTAAGAACCTTAAATAATATATTTTTATGAAACTTAAAATAAACATACTGCTCCTGCTTCTAATACCTTTTTTTAGTGTAGGGCAGACAGATAGAGAGTTATGGGTAAAAGAGTTGGTAAAGATGGCAGACCCTGTACTGCAGTCTTTAAGTAAGGACCAATTGAAATTGAAAATGGAAGTAGATCAGACTAGTTTTGGGTATGGGGATAGGAGTAATTTTGCTTCTCTAGAGGCGTTTGGGCGTCTTATGGCAGGTATGGCACCATGGCTAGAACTTGGAGGAGATGAAACCGAAGAAGGAAAATTAAGAGCCCAATATATAGAGCTTGCACACAAGGCAATTCATAATGCAGTTAATCCTAAATCTAAGGATTATATGAACTTCTCTAATGGAATGCAACCTTTGGTTGATGCGGCTTTTTTAGCACAGGCCTTTTTAAGAGCACCGACTCAATTATGGGATCCGTTAGATGACAAAACTAAAATGATGGTTGTCGCCGCCTTTAAAAAATCGCGTACTATATATAATATTCCATATAACAATTGGCTTTTGTTTGCAGGAACGGTAGAAGCTTTTATGGTAGAATTTACGGATGATTATGATTTTCTTGTAATAGAATATGCCGTAAAAAAACACATGGAATGGTATATTGGGGATGGTTTGTATTCTGACGGTAAATATTACCATTGGGATTACTATAATTCTTTTGTGATTCACCCTATGTTGATTGATATTTTACAAGTGATGCAAAAAACAGAACACCGATTAAAATCCTTGAATGAAAAAGTCCTAAAAAGAGCACAACGTTATAGTTCAATTTTGGAAAGACAAGTATCTCCTGAAGGTACTTTTCCTGTAGTGGGGCGCTCAACGGTATATAGATTTGGTGCTTTTCAGGCTTTGTCACAATTAGCACTTTTAGAAAAACTTCCGAAGGATGTTTCAGAAGGACAAGTACGTTCTGCATTAACGGCAGTAATGAAACGTTTATTTAGAGCTAAGGGACTATATAGTGAAAAGGGATGGTTACAGATTGGCGTAGTTGGACATCAACCAGCTATGGCAGAACCATATATTACAACAGGAAGCTTGTACCTAACTTCTTTGGGTTTCTTGCCTTTAGGGCTACCAGCGAATCATTCTTTTTGGACTTCAGATTCGGAAGACTGGACAAGTGTTAAAGTTTGGGGTGGTGATTCTAGCGTAAAGAGGGATAAGTATTCTAATTAAGCAGTGTTTAAATATAAGAGTATCTCTACGAGTTGATTAAGGTGGTTTTGTGGTGTTGCTAAGAACAGCTCTTTTTTTATGGGAAGGCAATATTTTCTCTTTTCTGTGAAATCATCTAGAGGAGTTAACTCCGTTTGGATTGGTTTAAAAGATAGTGCATAAAATAATTCTCTTTTTTAAATTTAACCGAATTGATTAGCCTTAATATATAATAATTTGTCTTTTATCAATCGCGTCCTAAACGTTTTTAGTACATTACTCCATTCTTATTGTGCATAAGAAAATGAGTGTGTTTTTTAAACTACAAGGTTACTTTGTGTGTTCCTGTTTTTTTATGCCCTATCTAGATTATGTTGTGAAATTACCGTAAAACTATAGACTGTTTAAGCGCAACAAGTTTTTATAGTTTAGGTGATGAGTAATAAATTTTGATAAAATATAGTCAGGCTATTTTTTTTGTTTCATTTTTTTTAGCAATAAAAAAATGAAAAGGTAATATTATTTTAGGCGCTATTGGTCTTCTATCTATAATTGGCATATTATTTGTGTCTACTATGGCATTCTTAAAAATTTAGAAATCAAGAACAGCTAATTTCATTTTCTTTAATACCAAAATAGCATATCTATTGGAAACAAACTTTAATATTATATCGGTTATAACTGTAATAGGATTAATACAAGGGTTAATTCTTGGTTTTTTAATACTTATAATTAATAGAAAGAGGCTTAAAACAATTCTTTTTCTGGGTTTGTTTATAATTACTTACGCATTAGGATTGATTCCAGAACTAGTAGAAAGCTTAAACCTTGGCGAAAAATATCCACGATTGCAGTTTTTGCCTTTAGAATTTTTATGGTTGTATTTTTCATTGTTTTATATTTATGTTCAAAAGATTTCCATTTTTTCCAAAAGAAAACCTAGTTATTGGACATTAATACCAGGTATTTTATATTTTATTTTTACAGTTTATATTTATTTTCAGGACAGAACAATTCAGTTACAAATTGATAACTCATTATGGAAAGCCTTGCTCGACTTGGGCGCCGTATTTTACTCTTTTTATATCTGTATTAAAATTATACAATGGATTAAAAAACATGATGAAGAAATAAAAAACCAATACACCTCGCAAGTACAAAATAATTTACGATGGGTAAAACAATATACTCTTATTAGTTTGGCTTTACATGTCATTCCGTTTTTAATGTTACCCTTTTATGGTAATGTGTACGTTGAGTTAATAGTACCTATGGTAGATATGGTTATGTTGTATTGGTTATCCTTGAGAGGTATATTACAACGAAATATTGTTAATTTGGTGGTAGAAGAATGCGATAGGACAAAAATAAATATAGTAAAAGGCAAAAAGCTATCCCAAGATAATGTAGAAGAAACGTTTAAGAATATTGAGAGCTTTATAGTTGGTGAAAACGCCTTTATAAAACCTAATTTAACAATTGTTGATGTTGCGGAAAAAGTAGGGAGACACCCCAAGTATGTATCTGGGATTATCAATTCTACTTGTAATCAGAATTTTAACTCTTACGTTAATAAATTTAGAATAGAAAAGGCCAAAGGGTTATTGAAAAATGTAAGCGCCAACAATTTAAGTATCGAGGGTATAGCTAATGAAGTTGGTTTTCAAAGTAAAAGCTCATTTTATGAGGCCTTTAAAAAACAAACAGGCACAACACCTTTGCAATATAAAAATGGGAGGTAAATTTGGAAGGATCTCTTTGTATCTCTTTCAGTTTACTTTAGTATTTGTGGCCTTATTACTCCCTTCGAAAATGTTTAAGTGATTTAAAAAGAGTTATCTCTTAACTCCAAACATTTACCAAAAACTAAGCAAAATATTTTTAATCTTGCTTGTCACAGAAAGTTCTAAAAACATTTACCACTCATTTCTTTTGAAGAACTTTATCAAAGTAGATACCCTTGATTTTTCATTTTAAACAGTAAATGGAACATGTTTTATCAGGAGGAAACAGTCCGTCTTTAGAATATATATGGAGTACGGATTCTGGAAAGGGCAATATTATGTTTAATCATATTAATTATGGAGTTTGGAAATCGGAATTCCAAACATAAAACCATCTTTTTTCTTTGTACACCAAAGCTTTATTGGAAATATTTGCTCTTGGAACTTAAAGGTTTATCCCTACTAATGTGGAAAAATCACATAAGAATCCAACAGATAAAAGAATCTATAAAAATAAATGATTATGAAAAAAACTTTTTTAACCTTATTCCTATTGGTAATATGTTTTTCGGGGTTACAGGCACAAAAAAAATCTGTATTTTATATAGAAGCAGGTGCTGCTTACTCTACTTTTCAAGATACAAAATATTCTGATGTTATATATAGTGGGTTTGGCGGTAAATATGGGATAGGATATCTAAAAGAAAGTCCTAAAAATATATGGGGCATAAACTTGGAAATTATAGCAGTCAATGAAAAGCCTTCTACCCATAATGGTGGTAGTTCTCCCACTTTTAATGTCGTTTTGCAAACAATGTATTTGCGAAAAATAAAAGATCAATTGTATGTTGGAGCAACATGGGATGTGATGGATGTTTATTTTAAAACTTTTGAAGACCTAAATAAAGACAGACATTTTGTTTCAGGAAGTACACTTTGGGCTTCTGGAATTTACAGTTATAAAAAATTTAGATTTGGTTTGGACTTAGGACTGGTTTCCTACTTCAAGGAAGCCCCAGGATTTGCTTCTATATATCCACAACAAATCGTGGAAAAAGGTAATGTTAATCCTCAAGATGACAAACAAGGGACTGTTTTAGATTTTAGGAATTATCAATTGAAGACCATACCTAATCCTGTTCAGGTAAGAACAAGTATCCGTTATCAATTAACAAAACGTTTTTCTATTGCTTATAAATGGCGTTTAAGAAAAATTAAGCAAATAAAAAACTACCCAAGTACCTATGGAATACACTCTTTGTCTGTCCGTTATAATATCACTAATAAGTCTAAATAATTTTGAAATCGTTTAATACAAAATAGCTTAACATTATGAAACAAATAAAAATAAGCCTTCTACTTTTATTAGTTATGATTAGTTCCTGTGAAAAAATAACCATGGAACCAAATCCAAAAACCGATCCATTATCCATATTTAATGAATATAGCAAACTAATAGATGAAAAATATGCAATGCTCGATTTTAATAAACAAGAAGAGATTAAAAAGGAAAAAGATTTTATTCGTTCTATACTTACTAGTAAAACAACAGAGGTGATGTTGTTTGTATTGTTAGAGGGGTTAACATCAATATTAAGGGATGGTCATTCGGCGTTATTTGAAAGGCTTGATGGAGAGTCATCTATGTCCTTCTCTGGATTTGTTATGCAAGGCGAGCAAGACATAAAAGACGGATATGTACTTGGTATAGATAAAGATATATTGGACCAAAACTATATTCAAAAGTCTGATATAAGGGACATATTGGGCGGTAAATTTCAAATAGGTAGCTTATTACAAAATAAGGATATTGGGTATCTTAGGATTCCTTCCTGGGACATAGAAGTTTCTGATGAAGAAATTGAAAATATTTTCATAGAACTAAAAGACACCAAAGGTCTTGTTTTAGACCTGCGCGATAATGTTGGAGGTGATGCTGTTGTTTCTACCAAGTTTGCTTCTTATTTCACAGATGAAACTATTTATGTTGGTTATGAACGTTTTAAAACGGGACCAAATTATACTGATTTTTCTATTAGTAAATATTATTTAAACCCAGCTAAAAGTGTAAACAAATACTTAAAACCCGTTATGGTTTTAACAGACAGAAAGACGTATAGTGCCTCTACGACATTTCTATATAATGTAGACCCTATAGAAGAAAGGATTAAGACTGTAGGACAGCGTTCAGGTGGTGGAAGCGGCATACCTACAGATGGTTATTTAGCCAATGGATGGTATTGGGTTTTGTCTACAAGCGAATTTATTGATGCCAAAGGAAGGCACCTAAATGATGGTGTAGATCCAGATATTCCGGTAGTTCTAAATTTAGAAGATAAAACTAAAGACGAAGTAATTGAACGTGCTATGATAGAGCTACAATAGGTGTTTTAGTATTTCTAATTAGGAAAGAGGTTTAGCAATTGTATTTAAATTGCTGTGTTTTACTGTAGCCTTAGGAAATTTTTTTCCTAAGGCTTTCTTTTTTAGCACTTTGTTTTCTACAAGCGCATCTTGTATTTTTTTAAATAATGTACTTTATTCTTATTTATTAGTTGTTTTTTTCTCACGATTAGAAACTATTCTAAGCATATTTTTTGTATGCACTTTTTTGGTATCTAAAACAGATATAGAAACATCTACCTCATACTTATTTTCTTTAAGTGTAATGTCCAATATAAGAACAGAAAGGGATTAAAATGCACTTACTTTGGATCAAGTATAATTTTGAGCCCAATTCAGAGGGGTGAGAAACGTGGAATTCTTCCTCTTTAGACTAACAAATATTTTTGCCTAAATCAATAATCCCACAACTTTTTGACTTGATCCGAGAATGATGAATTTTAGACTTTCATAAAACCAAAAAAAGTTAAGCGAAAGCTTAACTTTTTTGTGACCTGGCTGGGGCTCGAACCCAGGACCCTCTCCTTAAAAGGGAGATGCTCTACCAACTGAGCTACCAGGTCTTGAACTAACCTATAGCGGTTAGCGGGTGCAAATATAGCATCATTAATTTATTTAACAACAAGAAAAACAGAATTTTTTTATTTTTTTTTATTTACTCTTTTTTCCTGAAATTTGTCACATGAAAATAGTTTTGGTTGGGTATATGGGTAGTGGTAAATCTACTATAGGAAAATGTTTGTCTAAAGATTTAAAAATCAATTTTTTAGATTTAGATGCATACATAGAAGAGTCGTTAGGAGAAACAGTTTCAACTATATTTAAAGATAAAGGAGAGCTCTTTTTCAGAAAAAAAGAACATGAATATTTACAAGAAATTTTAGAAGAGCAAGATAATTTTGTGCTTTCTACCGGAGGAGGCACCCCTTGTTATGGTAATAATATGGAAACAATTGCAAAATATACCGGAACTTCTTTCTATTTAAAAAATTCAATTTCGGAGTTGGTGGACAGGTTAGAGAAAGAAAAATCTACACGACCACTAATAAAACATTTGTTAAGTGAAGATTTGCCAGAATTTATTGGAAAACACCTTTTTGAGCGTTCTTATTATTATATGCAATCAAATTACACAATCAATGCTTCCGATAAGAGCATTGATGCCATTGTAGATGAAATAAAAACGCTATTAGTCTAAATAGACAGAATCATTTTTAGATTTAAATACTACATGTATATGTTCTTTTAGTGAAGTAGAAAGAGATATTCCTTTATAATCTGCTTTTACAGGGAATTTTTTATGATTTCTGTTAACTAGCACCGCGGTTTTTAATTGCTTAAAAGGAACCTTTAAAAAATGCTGTATTCCATAAGCCAAGGTTGATCCAGAATTTAATACATCATCTATTAAAACTATGGATTTTTCTTTATAATCAGCTTCAGGGATAGAGGTCTTTACGCCACTTTTTAGTGGATTTGTCTTATCCATCATTACTTTGCACAAAGTAATTTTAGCTTCTGTAATTTTTTTAAGTACGACACTAATTTTTTTTGCAAACTCCAAGCCGCCGCCATCAATACCTGCAATGATAATTTCGGATTCTTCAACATTCACCTCGTATATTTGATATGCAATTCGTCTTATTTTATGTTGTATTTGCTGATGTGTGAGTATCGTATTGTTCATAGTACTATCAATTTCTATTCAAAGATAAAGAAAGCATCTGCTTATTAATTCAAATTGTATATATTATTCCTTCTCTTTGGGAGTATCGTCTGAGGAGTTAGAATTAGAATCAGGAGAGTCTAAATAGTCATCTATTTCTCTACGGTCTTTTTTAGTAGGCCTGCCTGTTCCTTTTTTTCTATAGTAGTCTTTTGAATATTTCAACAACTCTGTATGTTCAAATGCCTCTTTAGGAGTGTTGTCTTTTCTATAAAGATCTACTAGTTTGGCACCAATCCTGTTTTTTGGAATGTCTAAAACAGTAAGTTCATAGTTAATTTGATTTTTCCGAATGATTAATTTATCCATGGGATGTACTTCTCTTGATGGTTTAATAACTTTTTCATTGACTCTTACATGCCCTTTTTTACATGCTTCTGTAGCAATATTACGAGTTTTGTAATAGCGTATGGTCCATAAGTATTTATCTATGCGCATAAACAATTAAAAATCTTTGTTAACGAATAATACAAAAATAAGGGAAAATTGTATCTTGCGAGCCATAAAAATATTTACATGAAAATGAATCGATTTTTTTATCTGATTTTGTTTAGTATTATCATTTGGTCTTGTAAAAAAGATGATGATAAAGAAGAGCCTGTAGTAGTGCCAGCTAAATCATTAAAGGAGGTTTCTATAACAGACGATGAGGCAATAGTGTCCTATTTGAAGTCTCATTATTATAATTATGAAGAGTTTGCAAATCCACCAGCAGATTTTGATTATAAAATAAAAATTGATTCTATTGAAGGTGATAATGCAAATAAGGAATCTTTGTTTGAAAATGACAACCTTATAACAGAAGAAATTAAAGTGTCTTCTATAGATTTTGGTATTGATGATGAGGAAGTTGATGTGATACATAAACTGTACTCTCTTATAGTAACAGAAGGAAAGGGTTCTAATCCATCTGTGGCGGATTCAGTTTACCTTAAATATGAGGGAAAATTATTAAATGGAAAGATTTTCGATTCTAATAAGATTTGGTTCGATTTACAGGGGACAGGGTCTCAAAGTAACGGTGGTGTAATCGAAGGGTTTCAGCAAGGGTTACCAGAGTTTAAATCAGGAGATGGTATTGTAAATAACCCAGATGGAACATTTGAAGTGGAAAATTTTGGAAAGGGGCTTATTTTTATGCCTTCAGGATTGGCTTACTTTAGAGGAACACAGCCTGGGAAAGCATATTCTCCGTTAATTTTTGAAATCGATTTGTATGCTGTGAATTCAGCGGATCATGACAGAGATGGCGTACCTTCTATAGTTGAAGATTTAAATAATGATAAAAATTTATTTAATGATGATACAGATGAAGATAAATTTCCAAACTACTTAGATGCGGATGATGATAACGATGGTAAGTTAACAAAGGATGAAATAGTGATAGATGCTGAAGGTAATATTACCTATCCTGACAGTGATAATGATGGTGTTCCGGATTATTTAGATAGCGATTCATAAGTAAATTATTAGTATATGAAATGTATAACAAAAAAGAGCCCAACATTGTTGGGCTCTTTTTTGTTTCGTTAAACAAGTAATTATAGCTTTAAAGACAATCCAAAGATGATTTGAGAAGGTCTAGAATCTACTCTACCAGTAATATCGTTACCAGTTATGTTCTGTCCTATAAAGCTAGCTTCATTATCAGAGAACCCCCGTTCATAACGGACATCTAATCCAATACTTCCTAAGCTAACACCAACACCTAAATGAAGACCAACAGAAAAGTCGTTTTTAACATCTTCAACCTTTAGGTCTTTTAAATCATTACTTAAAGTATATTGAAAAGCTGGTCCAGCAAAAATATGAACAGGTCCTATGAATTTATACCCTATTAAAACAGGTAAATCTAATTTAGACATACCATATTCGCTATTTACGCCATTGGCATTGTAGCTACTATTTGTTTTAGTGTAAACTAATTCTGGCTTTACATAAAGTTTAGGGAAGTCCATTTTTGCAAAAAAACCAATATGGTAGCCAACTTTACCTTTTGATCCAGCAATTAAGTCTTCACCAGCATTAACTGCTTGTTTAAAACTTAAATCACCGTTTTGGTTGTAGTTAACTCCGGCTTTAATACCGAAACCTGAACCTTTTTGCGCAAATGCTGCAATGCTTCCTAAAGCAAAAACAGCCACTAGAAGTGTCTTTTTCATAAAAGTGTTTTTTTTAGATAAAAATAGGCATCATAAAGTTGATGCCATTAATTATTTTCGTTTTAACACCTTTAAAACGGCTTTCACTATTGCTTTATTGTCTAATCCATATTTTTCCATTAGTTGTGCTGGAGTACCACTTTCGCCAAAAGTATCTTTAGTACCTACAAATTCTTGAGGGGTAGGATGTGATGTTGCAAGAGCACGAGCCACACTTTCTCCTAGTCCACCAAAAATATTATGCTCCTCTGCGGAAACAATACATCCTGTCTTCTTTACAGAAGTAACAATAGCTTCCTCATCTAGAGGTTTTATAGTATGTATGTTAATTACTTCTGCAGAAATTCCTTGTTCGTTTAAAGCTTCCGCAGCAACTAAGGCTTCCCATACTAAATGTCCGGTAGCAACTATAGTTACATCAGAACCTTCTTGTAGGTGAACTGCTTTGCCAATAATAAATTCTTGATCTTCTGGCATGAAAACAGGGACAGAAGGTCTACCGAAACGTAAATAAACTGGACCGTCATATTCGGCAATAGCAATAGTAGCAGCTTTAGTTTGGTTGTAATCACAAGGATTAATAACAACCATTCCTGGAAGCATTTTCATCATGCCAATATCTTCCAATACTTGGTGCGTTGCACCATCTTCTCCTAAAGTTACCCCTGCGTGAGAAGCGCATATCTTTACGTTTTTATTAGAGTAAGCAATAGATTGGCGAATTTGATCATAAACTCTACTAGTAGAGAAGTTAGCAAAAGTACCAGTGAATGGTATTTTTCCTCCAATAGCCAAACCAGCAGCAATACCCATCATATTAGCTTCAGCAATTCCAATTTGGAAAAAACGTTCTGGATTTTCATCAATGAACTGATTCATTTTTAAAGAACCAACTAAATCTGCACACAATGCAACCACATTAGGGTTTGTTCTTCCTAGTTCAGTTAAGCCATCGCCAAAACCGCTTCTAGTATCTTTTTTTTCGGTATATGTATATTTTTTCATCTTCTTAATTTTAAAATTTAGGAACTATTAATTAATTTTCGAAAGCAAATAGTTGCTAATTAATAATCACCTAAAGTTTCTGGGTTTTGTTCAAAGGCTGTAGCTAATTGTGCGTCGTTTGGAGCTTTTCCGTGCCATGCGTGTGTGTTCATCATAAAGTCTACTCCATTACCCATTTCTGTATAAAGTAATACGCAAACTGGTTTTCCTTTTCCAGTCATGCTTTTAGCAGTTTTCATTCCAGAAATAATAGCTTCAAGATTGTTGCCTTCTTTAATTTCTATAACCTTCCAATCAAAGGCTTCAAATTTAGTTTTAAGGCATCCCATTGGCAACACATCGTCTGTGGCACCATCAATTTGTTTAAAGTTAAGATCTATAGTAGCAATAAGATTGTCTACTTTTTTACCAGAAGCATACATAATTGCTTCCCAGTTTTGACCCTCTTGTAATTCCCCATCACCATGTAATGTGTATACAATTTTGTCATCACCATTTAATTTTTTTGCCTGTGCAACGCCTAAGGCAACAGACATTCCTTGGCCAAGTGATCCAGAGGCAATACGAACCCCAGGTAGCCCTTCATGAGTTGTAGGGTGTCCTTGTAGACGGCTGTTGATTAACCGAAAAGTGTTTAATTCGTCTACAGGAAAGTATCCTTTTCTAGCAAGGACGCTATAAAATACAGGAGAAATATGTCCGTTAGACAAGAAAAATACATCTTCATCTTTCCCTTCCATATCAAACCCTTCTTTCAAAGTCATTAATTCATTATAAAGCGCAACTAAAAATTCGGTACATCCTAAAGAACCTCCAGGGTGACCAGAATTTACTTTGTGTACCATACGTAAAATATCTCTACGTGTCTGCACTGTTATGTCTTGTAATTCTTGCAATGTGGGCATATTGTTATGTTGTTTTTAATCGCGATAAAAGTAATCGCAATCTTTTGGGTATACAAGATGAGTTATTATAATTTATTAACGTTTATTCATTTTAGGAAGAACTTTATTTTTTTGTTAAGGAATTTATGCATGGGAGTTGATTATATTTGCTCTTTTATTACAAGAATATCTCCTGTTTATAGCAATATTTTGGATGGGATTAAAAATAGGATCATTTGAAGTTTACACTAGAACAAACAGACAAAAATAGTAAAGCCCGTGCTGGTAAGATGGTTACGGACCATGGAGTTATAGAAACGCCTATTTTTATGCCAGTAGGTACAGTTGCATCTGTGAAGGGAGTGCATCAGCGAGAGCTAAAAGAGGATATAAAACCAGATATTATTTTAGGGAATACCTACCATCTATTTCTTAGACCGAAAATACATATTTTAGAAAAAGCTGGTGGTCTTCATAAGTTTATGGGTTGGGATAAGAATATTTTAACAGATAGTGGTGGATACCAAGTGTACTCTCTGTCCGACAATAGAAAAATAAAAGAAGAAGGGGTAAAGTTTAAATCACATATAGATGGTTCTTACCATATGTTTACGCCTGAAAATGTCATGGAAATTCAGAGGTCTATAGGAGCAGATATTATTATGGCTTTTGATGAATGTACACCGTACCCTTGTGATTATAACTATGCGAAACGCTCTATGCATATGACCCATCGTTGGTTAGATCGTTGTATATCACATTTGCAAAAACTACCATTTAAGTATGACTATTCACAAGCATTTTTTCCAATAGTGCAAGGGTCTACCTATAAAGATTTAAGAAGGCAGTCCGCAGAGTATATTGCGAATTCGGGAGCAGTAGGTAATGCCATTGGAGGTTTGTCTGTTGGTGAGCCAGCAGAAGAAATGTATGGTATGACAGAGGTAGTTTGTGAAATTCTACCAGAAGATAAACCTAGATATCTAATGGGAGTAGGTACACCAATTAATATTTTGGAGAATATTGCATTAGGAATAGATATGTTCGACTGTGTAATGCCTACCAGAAATGCAAGAAACGGAATGTTATTTACCGCGCATGGTACCATTAATATAAAAAACAAAAAGTGGGAAGATGATTTTTCTCCAATTGATGAAATGGGAATCACTTTTGTCGATACAGAATATTCCAAAGCGTATTTAAGACATTTATTTGCAGCCAAAGAGTATTTAGGAAAGCAAATAGCAACGATACATAATCTTGGATTTTATCTTTGGTTGACTCGTGAGGCTAGAAAACATATTTTAGCAGGTGATTTTACAGAGTGGAAAAATATAATGGTAAAACAAATGGATAAAAGACTGTAATGTTAACCATACTAGATAAATACATACTAACGCGGTATTTTGCAACATTTGGTGTAATGTTAATGCTATTTATTCCAATAGGGATAATGGCAAATTTAGCAGAGCAGGTAGGTAAGATGCAAGATAATGAGGCGCCATTAAATGCTATTCTATTCTATTATCTTAATTTTACCATTTACATAGGAAATCTATTATTTCCTATTTTCTTGTTCCTATCGGTAATTTTCTTTACTTCAAAACTAGCTAGTAATACGGAAATTGTAGCTATTTTAAGTTCGGGAGTTTCTTATGGGCGTTTTTTAAGACCCTACCTTATAGGAGCATCTGTTGTTGCGGTAATCATGCTTTTTATGGGGATGTTTTTAGTACCAAATGCCAGCAAAGGTTTTAATGAATTTAAGTACAAATATCTTAAGAAAGGAAAGCAAGATCGAATTACAGAAAATATATTCAACCAATTAAATGAGAACGATTTTATCTATGTAAGTAGGTTTGAATTGAGCAGGAAAATCGGTTATAATTTCACCTTAGAACACTTTGATGAGAATAACAAGTTGGCATATAAAATATCTGCTGCCAACATTAGATGGTCAGATAAGGACAGTCTTTATGTATTAACATCGTATAGAAAACGTAAAATTGTTGGCAATTCAGAAATCATAGAAACAAAGAAGAAATTAGATACACTTTTTGATTTTAAGATAGACGATTTAACACCAGTTTCTTACGTTGCAGAGACTAAAAATTTATTTGAGCTAAATGAATTTATAAGAGCACAGAAAAAGAAAGGAGCATCTAATATTAATTCTTATATCTTGGTAAAGTACAAACGTTGGGCGTTGCCTGTAACAGCTTTTATACTTACGATTATTGCAGTCGCTGTTTCATCTGTAAAAAGAAGAGGAGGCATGGGGCTTAACTTAGCTTTTGGAATTTTAATAGCCTTTGTTTTTGTATTCTTCGATAAGGTTTTTGGGACTTTGGCAGAGCAATCCGGTTTTTCACCATTATTGGCAGTTGTTATTCCTAATGTTGTATTTGGGCTTTTAGCGTTTTATCTATTGCAAAATGCTAAGCGCTAGGTTAAAAAATCATATTCATTTACATTTCATTGTATTTATATGGGGTTTTACGGCGGTACTTGGGAAATTAATTACTGTAGAAGCATTACCATTAGTGTGGTATAGAATGTCAATAGCGGCATTTTTAACAATGATTTTTATAGGTATAAGGAAAAACTCCTTTAAAGTAAGCGCAAAGACTTTTTTTACTTTATTATTAGCAGGCGGTATCATTTGCTTGCATTGGGTTACTTTTTTTATGGCAATAAAGGTTTCTAATGTTTCTGTTGTTCTAACTACAATGGCGACAGGTGCATTTTTTACAGCTATTTTAGAACCAATATGGTATAAGAGAAAAATGATTTGGTATGAAGTCGTTTTTGGAGTCATTGTAATAATAGGTCTGTATATTATCTTCAGAGTAGAAACAACGTATATAGAAGGGATAGTACTCGCATTGTTTTCTGCATTATTAGCAGCTGTTTTTTCCTTAATGAATGGAAAATTGATAAAGACCGAAAAACCATCTGTAATTTCATTCTACGAATTATTAGGAGGAGTGTTTTTTTTATCGGTTTATATTGGGTTGCAGAGCAATTTTTCAAAAGAATTTTTTCAATTGTCTCAGAATGATTGGATTTACATTTTTATTTTGGCATCTGTATGTACGGCCTATGCTTTTATAGCCTCCGTAAAGGTTATGAAATATATAAGTCCGTATACCGTAATGCTTACTAATAATCTAGAGCCAGTTTACGGAATGATTTTAGCTTTCTTTTTATTTGGTGAAAGTGAAAAAATGAATCTATTGTTTTATGTGGGAGCGGTGATTATACTTGCAACGGTAATAGCAAACGGAATTATTAAAAACAAGGCGAGATTAAAAAAAGGAAACAGAGTTTAACGTTCTGTTTTAAAGTTTTATATTTGTCCCCACATACAAATTAAACAGCTAGATTCATGGAGTATTTAGAGTTTGAACTTCCAATAAAAGAGCTCGAAGAGCAATTAGAGAAGTGCACAATTATAGGAGAAGAGAGTGATGTAGATGTTACAGATACTTGTAAAAAAATTGAACAAAAACTAAAGGATACTCGTAAAGATATTTATAAGAATCTTACGGCATGGCAACGTGTTCAGCTTTCTAGACATCCTAATAGGCCGTATACTTTAGATTATGTTAGAGCTATTTGTGGAGATACTTTTTTAGAACTTCATGGAGATAGGAATGTAAAGGATGACAAGGCAATGATTGGTGGCTTAGGAAAGATAGGAGACCAATCTTATATGTTTTTAGGACAACAAAAAGGATACAATACAAAAACGAGACAGTACCGTAATTTTGGTATGGCAAATCCAGAAGGATACAGAAAGGCATTACGCCTAATGAAATCTGCGGAAAAGTTTAATGTACCTGTAGTTTGTTTTATAGATACTCCAGGGGCATACCCAGGAATTGAAGCAGAAGAGAGAGGACAAGGAGAAGCTATTGCAAGGAATATCTTAGAAATGACAAGGCTAAAAGTGCCTATCATTGTGGTGATAATTGGAGAAGGAGCTTCAGGTGGCGCTTTAGGTATTGGAGTAGGAGATAAGGTGTTAATGCTAGAGAATACTTGGTATTCTGTAATATCACCAGAGTCGTGTTCTTCTATTTTATGGAGAAGTTGGGAATATAAGAAGGAAGCAGCAGAATCTTTAAAGCTTACTGCTACAGATATGAAAAAGCATAAAGTTATAGATGAAATTGTTCGTGAACCTACTGGGGGAGCACATACCAATAGAGAAAAAACTTTTGAAATAGTGAAGAATAAAATAACTTCTCATTTCGAGGAGTTAAAAAAGTTATCACCAAAAGAATTGGTGAATTTACGAATGGAGAAATATGCTAATATGGGAGTCTTTAATGGCTAATTAGTGTTTTAATCAAAGCTTTAAAAAATCTGGAGTTTTATTCTCCGGATTTTTTTTTGTTATGAACACAATTTGTAACTTATGAACACAATAGTAACATTTAATTGTTAAAAAGGTAAAGGTCCCTTTTGAAGTTTATTATATACTTTAGCATTCATGGAGAAAATTAGTCCCGTTAGTGGTCGTAAAATAGATAAATCTACTATAATTAACTTAGAAAGAGGGAAGATTCCTCCGCAAGCGGTTGATTTAGAAGAGGTTGTTATAGGGGCGATGATGATTGATAAGAAAGGTGTAGATGAAATTATAGACATTCTTCACCCAGATGTATTTTATAAAGAAGCACATAAAAACATTTACGATGCAATATTTAAGTTGTTCGAAACGTCGGAACCAATTGATTTATTAACCGTTTCAGGACAATTAAAGAAAGATGGTAAGCTAGAGTCAATAGGGGGTGATTTCTATCTAATTAAACTAACCCAAAAAGTAGCATCTTCTGCGCATATAGAGTTTCATGCGAGGATTATTTTACAGAAATATATTCAGCGAAGCTTAATTAAAATTTCAAACGAAATAATTGAAGAAGCGTATGATGAAGCAACAGATGTATTTGACTTACTAGATAGTGCAGAATCTAAATTATACGATGTTACCCAAGGAAACTTAAAACGTTCTGTTGAAACAGCGCAGAATTTAGTAATTCAAGCTAAAAAACGTATTGAAGAAATAGCAGGTAAAGAAGGACTTAGTGGAGTTCCTTCTGGTTTTGATAAATTAGACAAGTTAACTTCTGGATGGCAACCGAGTGATTTAATTATCATTGCAGCTCGTCCAGGTATGGGTAAAACAGCTTTAACATTATCCATGGCAAGGAATATAGCCGTAGGTTCTAATATGCCAGTAGCTTTCTTCTCCTTAGAGATGTCTTCTGTTCAATTAATAACACGTTTAATTTCTTCAGAAACAGGATTGTCTTCAGAGAAGTTAAGAACAGGAAAGTTAGAAAAACACGAGTGGGAGCAATTAAATGTGAAAGTAAAAGCATTAGAAAAAGCACCTTTATTTATAGATGATACACCCTCATTATCCATTTTCGATTTAAGAGCCAAAGCAAGGCGATTAGCTTCGCAACATGGTATTAAAATGATTATGGTAGATTACTTGCAATTAATGACTGCTGGGGGAACACAAAAAGGAGGAGGAAATCGGGAACAAGAAATCTCAACGATTTCTAGAAATTTAAAAGCACTTGCAAAAGAACTTAGTATTCCTGTAATAGCCCTGTCGCAATTATCTCGTGCGGTAGAAACACGTGGTGGTAGCAAACGACCAATTCTATCCGATTTAAGAGAATCTGGAGCAATTGAGCAAGATGCAGATATTGTATCTTTTATTTACAGGCCAGAGTATTATAAAATTGATGAGTGGGATGATGATGAACAAACACCTACCGCTGGGCAAGGAGAACTTATTATAGCCAAACACAGAAATGGTGGTCTAGAAAATATACGTCTTAAATTTATTGGAAACCAAGGTAAGTTCGATAATTTAGATGATTTTGATTCTCCTTTTGAGTTTCATTCTAAAATGAATGAAAATGAGGATAATCCATTTATAACAAAAAACCTTCCTAATGCAGATGAAGCGTTTGGGAGTTCAATGAATGAAGATGTCGACGATAATGATGTGCCATTCTAGGTGGTAAAAGTATGTTTTAGATTTAAACAGGTATAAAAACAGCATAAGATGTTTCGTAGAAATAGGAATAATCCAGATTTAAAAAGTGTTTCAGATTTAAAAAGGCTATTATTCTTATTTTTTCTAGTCTGTTCACTACAGGCCTTCGCTTCTAGTATTCTTATTCCTATGGATGCAGAGGGTCAGAAAGATCATTTAAAAGCATATGGTATTACCTATTGGGTATTGTCACAACAGGTAAAAGTACAATGGCTTTTAAACTATAGAGGAGGTTCTTTCTTAATTCCGGACGGAGATCGAATTCGTAAGGAGTGTCAAATTAGAGGCGTTTCTTTCGAAATAGTATCCGATAGTAAAACTCAAGAGATATTAGAAGGAATTAGTAGTCCATCTAAAAATCAAGAAGCAGTAATTTTAGAAAAAGCACCAAAAGTGGCGGTATATTCCCCAAAAGATAATATGCCTTGGGATGATGCTGTAACAATGGTGCTAACCTATGCAGAAATTCCGTATGTTACTATTTACGATGAAGAAGTATTATCGGATAAGCTGGTACTCTATGATTGGTTGCATTTGCATCATGAAGATTTTACCGGGCAATATGGAAAGTTTTATAGTGCATATAGGGCGAAACCATGGTATATTGAAGGAAAAAAAAGAGCAGAAGCTTTAGCTACAAAATTGGGATATGATAAAGTATCCGAAGAGAAAAGAGCAGTAGCGCTTAAAATTAGAAGATATGTCATTGGAGGTGGTTTTATGTTTGCCATGTGTTCTGCAACAGATAGTTTTGATATAAGTTTGGCAGCAGATGGGGTAGATATTTGTGAGCCTATGTTTGATGGAGATTCTTCTGATGCTAACTACCAAAGTAAATTAGATTTTAATAAAACATTTGCCTTTACAGATTTTACTTTAGAGAGAAATCCACTACGGTATGAATTTTCTTCAATTGACATGACAAATAAAAGAAGCAGGACAATTAAAAAGGAAACGGATTATTTTTCCTTAATGGATTTTTCTGCAAAATGGGATCCAGTACCAACCATGTTATGTCAAAATCACACCTCATTAGTAAAGGGTTTTATGGGGCAAACTACATCTTTTGATAGAGATGAAATTAAGGCAACAGTATTGGTTCTTGGAGAGAATAAAATTAATGGAGAAGCCCGTTATATACACGGTATAAAAGGGAAAGGCTTTTTTACGTTCTATGGAGGACATGATCCAGAAGATTACCAACATAGGGTAGGGGATCCAAAAACAGAATTAGAGCTGCATCCCAACTCACCAGGGTATCGGCTTATTTTAAATAATGTTTTATTTCCTGCAGCTCGTAAAAAGAAGCAGAAAACATAGTCAAATAGTTTAAGGTATTTTTAAAGGACTACTTTGGATAAATAATCCACTAGGCAAGCCCACTAGACATTAATAAGGAGTAAGCCATTTCTATACGATGCAAGCGTCGAGGTATTAAACCCCCTAGGAGGAATAAAAAACACACTAAAAAACATATTTGTTTCTTAGCGTGTTTTAAAATTATTGTACTAGTTTTAATTAGTAAATACCAATATAAAATTGATCAGCACCAGCTTCTAAAGCAGCACCTTTTGTTGCGCCATCAGCAGTTGTATTAGCCGGGTCAAACATATAAATGTTTCCACTTTGTCCTTTAGGAGTTATTGCCATATAGAACTTTCCATCAACGATAACACCACTTTGGTACTGTGTTAACCATAAATCGTCTGGCAAGTTAATGGTAACAGCTGTATTGTTGTAAAGATCAACTCTAGCTACTTCCCATATGCTATCTCTATAAGGAGAACCTTCGTCTGCTTTTGCATAAGGAACATATCCAATACCATTACCAACATAGAACCACCCTAAAGAAGCTGTTTTGATTCCTCCTAATAATTCGGAAAGGTTAAAATCATAACTGTTAACGTAATCGCCATTACTTATTTTAAGAATGTGTGTGTTGTAAGCGCCATCCCAAACAGAATTTATTTGGTAGATATCTCCTTTTTCATCTACGTGAGATGCAGGTGTTCTGTAGCCGTTTGTAGAACCTCTAGCTCCTTCTACTTCAGAAGAAATAATCTTTGGGTTCGTAAGAGACGGATAGTCTACTACTAAAGTTTCCATATTTGGGTAAGTTGCATCCTCGCGCTCATCTGTTGTAGCGTTATATCCTCTCTTAGCCATACCGTAATATGCTTTTCCATTTACAATAATTGGAGAGTCAATTCTGTTTACATAATCATTAGTACCTTCATCTTTACCACTTTTTGGTAGTATAAATTGTTCAACAGCACCAATTCCGAAATTTTCTAGTTCGATAGACATTAAACGAATAGTAGAAACGTGCCCAGTGTATTCCCCAGCTTCATCTGTAGATATTTCTGTGTTTACAGCATGTAAAAGAGCAGTCTCATCATTTGCTTTAGTTATTCTTGGGTAAGCAGTTCCCATTGCAAATTCTACGTTTATTTCAGCAACCTTGGTGTAAGAATCTCCACCTTTATTATCAAATTTATAAACTCTACCTCCGCCATAATCTAAATCAAAAAGTGATTTACGATCTTTAGAAGCAAAAATTCTTGCTGTTCTTGTAGAAGGAACTTCAAAACCAAAACCAGAAAAAGAAAAGCTTCCTGTACTTAAATCGGTTTGTCCTTGAACATATGTTTTAGAAGAACCCGTGGATCCATCACCTAATGCTAGGGTGAATATTTGTTTTTCTTCTGTTTCTTGTTCCTCTTTGTCGGTTGGGGAATCGTCACTTGAACAAGATGTCATCAAAGACATGGCAAAAAAGAAAGCCATGCATGATTTTACTAATTTTTTTGGTTTGTGTGTCATTACGCTTTAATTTAAATTGGATTTAATAATTAATTTATACTATAATTTAGTTTTATATAAAAGGCTCTTCCTGGTCTTTGAAGTGCATAGTTATCGAATACCTGTTCGTTTAGTATATTTTTTAAATCGAAACTAAGGGTGATTTTTTTTGATGGAAATGTATGGGAAGCCCCCAAGCTATTTATTAATTGTGATGGGATAACATTTTTTCCTGAACTACCAAGGCTTTCCCAGTCTTGAAAAAATGCTTCAACAAAACTTACATTATAGTAGAAAGAAGTTCTAGAGCCTTTTTTGAGCAAATCGGTTAGATTATATTTCAGATTACTATTTAAAGTGAAAAATGGAGCATTACGTTCTCTGTCCCCAAAATGTGAGAATTCATTTCCATCTTCATCATATTGTCTGTTAAATCTGGAGTTAAAAATGGACATACCAACGACAAATGTAAACTTGTCCGTATAGGAGTAATTTAAATCAGCATCCATTCCCGTACTCAATATCGCATCTACATTTTCATATTGCATGGCGTCATTTCCTCCTTTGCCCTCAATAACTCTCTTTATTTTTCCTTCCGTATCTCTGTAAAAGAAATTGGTGTTTAGTTGAAATCGATGTTTCTGTATGAAAAACGGTCCCAAATTGATGCCGAAATTTGCATTTTTGCTTCGTTCCGGATTTAATTCATGAGCCGCAAGTATATTCTCAGTTAAATTTCCAAAGAGCTCTTGATTCACAGGAAGACGAATAGCCGTCTCTGCCGAGGTCATAATTTGAACTTTTGGAGTAATACTATAAGAAAACGCTAAACCATAACCACTTTCATTCATTTGTTTACTGAATGAAAAAGGAAATATTTTCTTATTTCTTCTAACGAAATCTTTAAGGCTAACTTTTTGATCAAAATATTTATAAAAGAAAGAGGTTTTTAATTTTTTGTCAAATGCATCGGCCTCATAAGTTATACCTAGTATTTTTTTGTTTACAGAACGAATGTCCATTAAATCTCTTACATACTGTTCTCTTGCCGCATCGTCTGGGTCTCTGTTAAAATTTGTTACAATATAATTTGCACCAATTCTGTGGTTGTCATTAATATTATAGATGGTATTAATACGACCAACATTGTTTTTTTCTAAGCTTTCATTAAGTGTTGGTTGGCCAGCTTCAGCACCAGATTTGTGTCTATTCCATTTGTCATCCCTGAAATCATCAATGTCATAAAAGTCCTCTTCTATGTTTCCAGACCAATCATACTTTAAAGGAATGGTGTCAATAATTTTTCTTGTAAGCTTAGAGTGAGAGACGAATAAATTTAGGCCCAAACCTTTGATAAGGAAATCGGCTTTGTTAAAACTTCCATTTATCATTTTTGTATCCTGTTCCCCTCTACGGTTGCCATATACTCTTTCCATAGAAGCTCCATGCTGAATTTCTTTATCAATATCAGATGCAACTACACCAATAAAAATGTTGTCCGCCCATTTTAAATCGCTAAACCCTACATCCAATTTTATTCCTTTAGACTTATAAGTGTCATGAAAACGTTCTGCCGTAATATATTTTGGAACTAAGTCTTGTTTTGGCGTAATGTAAATTACATCTCCCCAAACCTTGTAGTTATTGTCGGAGTAGTTTTGAAAAATAGAACCGGATATCGTAAACCCAGATTTTGAATTTCGATAGTTCCCATTAACACTTGTTCTGTGGGTATTAAAAGAGCCAAAGGAATAAGAGGCATTTAAACTATTAGAAGCAGCTTTATTCATGATAACATTTATAGCGCCACCAAGTGCATCATTACCCAATTTTGCAGGTACAACCCCTTTGTATACCTCAATGCGTTCTATCATTGAAGAAGGAATGTTGGCTAATGAAAATGAAGAGCCATAGCTACGTATTGGAATACCGTCTATGAATATGCGAATAGAGCGACCAGATAAACCGTTGATATTATATTTAATACGGGATCCCATACCTCCTGTTTGTAATAGGCGTATACCAGTACTTTGGTCCAGTAATTCGGTTACCTGTATAGATTGAAGTTTTATTCCTTTTGTCTCAATAGCATTTACGGCGAAGCCTTTCGTTTCAATCTGCGTAGCTTTAGATTTTCCTTCTATAGTGACTTCGTCTAGTTCTGTATGAGCTCTTTTTAGAGTAATTGTTTTATGAAGTAATGTTGAGTTTATAGTGATAGACAGTGTTTTTTTGTCCACCTCAATTGAGCTTATGTCTACGGTGTATTCTCCATAAGCTATTTTTTCGATTTTAAAAAGACCGTCAAAATCAGTAATGGCATATTTGCCAGTTGTCTTAATTAAAACATGTGCATTAATTATAGGAGTTCCATCTTCAAATTGTAAGACCCCAGAAAAAGTACCATTTTGTGCATGTAAGAGAGTGCAACTAATTAGGATAAATGGTAGAAATAATTTATGCATTTATTTAGATTTAATAAAAATAAAAAGCAAAATTATGTCTTATCTAGAATAATTACAAATAAATTCCTTTGAAAATGGTGTTATTTGTAAATTATCAGTTTACTGTTAAATAGTTATGGGTAATCGTAGAAAATACCTTGTAATAGTATCGAATTTAATTTTTTTTTCTAAAACAGACCTATTATTCGTAAAATATAAGTATTTCTAGCTGGTTTTAAAGGGGATAGGTGAGAATAGGCTATAGTTTAGAGTCTTCTATAAGTTGTGTTAGAATATGTTCAACACCTTGTTCTTCATTGCTTTTGGTTGTGTAGTTAGCCGTTTTCAGAACGTTGGGGTGAGCGTTTGCCATTGCAAAGCTGTATTCTGCCATTTCTAACATTTCTAAATCATTGTTATAATCGCCAAAGACTAAAGTTTCACTTGGTTTAATGTTGTATAATTCTTGTAGTTTTTGAATGGCGTAGCCTTTATGTGCGTTAGGAGCAGATAAGTCCAGCCAATTTAACCCAGATACCTTAACTTTTAGGTCTTGGTCCAAATGCTTTACATAGGGGTATATATGTTCTTCAGAGTTTTCAAAATGATACAAAGCAATTTTTAAAACTTCGCCGGAAAAATCAGTTATGTTTTCTAAAAGTGTGAATGTGGAATAGTATTCTTTAAAAAGTGAAATGAACTCAGGATTATCATTCTTTATATAAGCTCCCTTTTTTGTGCATAGAACAGGATGCACATTCTCCAAGGAAGAGATTATTTCTAATAGACGTTTAACGGTGTTGTTTGGTAATGGCGTACTTAGCAGTTCTTTTTCTTGGTGCATGGCATAACTACCATTTTCGGCAACAACTATAATATCATTTTTTATAGGGTCTAATTTTTCAATAATACTATTGTATTGTCTTCCGCTAGCTGCTACAAATAAAATATTTCTTTTTTTTAATTCTTCAAACAGAACAAAGAAACGTTTGCTTACTTCGTGTTTAGAATTTAGTAGTGTACCATCCATGTCGGTCGCCACCATTTTAATACCAGATAAATTCATTTATTTCAAAATATATAGTAAAGATATTTATTAAATTTTCTATAGAGTGGCTTATCTCAATTTTCTATTGTAAAAAGTGTACTAAACAAAAAAAATCCCACTCCAAGGAGCGAGATTTTTATAAGTGAGATATTGTTATTGTTATTTTACTTTGTCTACGACAGCTTTAAAAGCATCTGGGTGGTTCATTGCTAAATCGGCTAAAACCTTACGGTTTAAGTCAACGTTATTAGCTTTTACTTTCCCCATGAATTGAGAATAGGACATTCCATGTAATCTAGCACCCGCATTAATACGAGTAATCCATAAACCACGGAAAGTTCTTTTCTTATTTCTACGGTCTCTATAAGCATATGTCATTGCTTTTTCAACCGCATTTTTAGCTACTGTCCAAACGTTTTTACGTCTTCCAAAGTAACCTTTTGCTTGTTTAATAATCTTTTTTCTTCTAGCTCTAGAAGCAACTGCATTTACTGATCTTGGCATAATTTTAATTGTTTTTTGTAGTAGGCGATTCTAGTTATGAATACTTTGCTATTGGCCTAACTCCAGGGTTAATGATTAATTTACCGTAAAACGATATTACTTTAAACGTAATTGCGTTTTAATACTGTTAACATCTGCAGCATGTACTAATGTTGAGTGTGTTAACGCAAGCTTACGCTTTTTAGATTTTTTAGTCAAAATATGACTCTTAAAAGCGTGCTTTCTCTTAATTTTACCAGAACCTGTAAGCTTAAAACGCTTTTTAGCACTGGATTTTGTTTTCATTTTAGGCATCTTCTTCCTATTTTTTATTATTATCTCACTTTATTATGCTGAAACTGCCTGTGAAAAAAAACAGGCAGACCTCAGTATTCTATCTAATTTAGTTATGGCTGCTAAGTAGCCATAACTAAATATTATTTTTTTGTCTTAGGAGCAATGAACATCGTCATTCGCTTTCCTTCTAGTTTCGGCATTTGCTCAACCTTACCTAGTTCTTCCAGTTCTTGTGCAAGTCTTAAAAGTAAAATTTCACCTTGATCCTTGTAAACAATAGAACGTCCTTTAAAGAAAACATACGCCTTTAATTTGGCGCCTTCTTTAAGAAACTTTTCCGCATGTTTCTTTTTAAACTCATAATCATGGTCATCTGTCTGAGGACCAAATCTTATTTCTTTAACAACAACTTTAGAGGCTTTGGCTTTCATTGCCTTTTCTCTTTTCTTCTGTTCGTATAGAAACTTTTTGTAATCTATAATTTTACAAACAGGAGGGTCTGCTTTTGGAGAAATCTCAACTAAATCTAATTCTAATTCGTCAGATTTTGCCAATGCTTCCTTTATAGGATAAACACCTACTTCTATATTATCACCAACTAATCTAACGCTAAGAGCTGTAATCTTACCATTAATGTTGTGAGGGTTCTTGTTTTCTCTTCTAGGTTGGGGCCTAAATCTTTTACGTATTGCTATGACCTAAATATTTAATTAATAACTTATTTTTTTAAAACGTCTTTAAGGTACTATTTATTTCTTTTGTTACCAAGTTTGAAAAATCCTTTATAGAAATAGAACCTATATCTTCTCCTCCATGCCTTCTAACAGAAATGGTATTTGCTTCTTTTTCACTATCCCCTACAATCAGCATAAATGGTATTTTATTCATTTCTGCCTCTCGTATTTTCTTGCCAACAGTTTCATTTCTCTTATCAACAAGCGCGCGAATTTCGTGATTTTCTAATTGATTTAAAACTTTTTCGGCATATTTTTCATGCTTCTCGCTAATTGGTAGTATAATTGCTTGGTCAGGAATCAGCCATAAAGGGAAGTTTCCGCCTGTGTGTTCCAGTAATAGCGCAATAAAACGCTCCATACTTCCAAAAGGAGCTCTATGAATCATAACAGGTCTGTGCAATTCATTGTCGCTACCTTTATAGGTAAGGTCAAAACGTTCCGGAAGGTTATAATCTACCTGAATTGTTCCTAGTTGCCAAGTTCTTCCCAAGGCATCTTTAATCATAAAATCTAGCTTTGGGCCATAAAAAGCAGCTTCGCCAGTTTCAATAACATAATCAAGACCTTTTTCTTTAGCTGCATTTATAATTGCTTGCTCCGCTTTTTCCCAATTTTCGGTACTACCTATATATTTATCTGGGTTTTCTGGGTCGCGAATAGAAACTTGTGCTGTAAATTTTTCAAAACCTAAAGATTCTAGTACATATAAGGATAGGTCAATAACATTTTTAAATTCCTGATCCAGTTGGTCGGGAGTACAAAAGATATGTGCATCATCCTGAGTAAAACCTCTAACTCTTGTTAATCCATGTAATTCGCCACTTTGTTCATACCTGTATACAGTACCAAATTCAGCAAATCGTTGAGGAAGGTCTTTATAGCTCCAAGGTTTTGAATTGTATATCTCACAATGGTGAGGGCAGTTCATTGGTTTTAAAAGAAACTCTTCGCCTTCATTAGGAGTTTTAATAGGCTGAAAACTATCCTCGCCGTATTTTTCATAGTGGCCAGAAGTCACGTATAGTTCTTTATGTCCAATATGAGGAGTAATCACCATTTGGTAACCCGCCTTCTTCTGCGCTTTTTTTAAGAATTGTTCTAGCCTATCTCTTAATGCAGCACCTTTAGGAAGCCATAAAGGCAAGCCTTGTCCTACCTTTTTTGAAAAAGTAAAAAGCTCCAATTCTTTTCCCAGTTTTCTATGGTCACGTTTTTTAGCTTCCTCAAGTAGAGCTAAATGTTCCGTAAGCATTTTTTGTTTCGGGAAAGAAACACCATATATACGGGTTAATTGTTTGTTCTTTTCGTCCCCTCTCCAGTAGGCGCCAGCAACACTCATTATTTTAATAGCTTTAATTAGGCCAGTGTTAGGAATATGGCCACCGCGACATAGGTCAGTAAAATCGCTGTGGTCGCAAAATGTAATATCGCCATCGGTTAAGTTTTCAATTAACTCTACCTTATATGTATTGTTTTCGTTCTTGTAAAAAGTTAGTGCATCTGCTTTAGAAACAGAGCGCATAGAAAATTCATATTTTCCGCGAGCAAAATCTAAGAATTTTGTTTCTATCTGTTTAAAATCTTTTTCCGAAATCATTTTACCCTCTAAATCCAAGTCATAATAAAACCCGTTATCAATAGCAGGTCCTATAGTAAGTTTAGCATTAGGGTGAAATTCCAATATAGTCTGTGCTAATACATGCGCAGAGGAATGCCAAAAAGCCTTTTTTCCTTCATCGTCATTAAATGTATATAAGGTTAAGGCGCCGTCCGTAGTTAATGGGGTAGTAGTTTCAATAGTAGTTTTATTGAAACTGGCAGAAATTACATTTCTAGCAAACCCTTCACTTATGTTTTTAGCAACATCCATAGGAGTGCTGTTCTTTTCAAATTCCCTAACACTTCCGTCAGGTAAAGTAATTTTAATCATGTGCTCTATTATAGGTATGATGTTCGCAAAGATAGTACCTTGTATTGATGCAGACAATAGCATACATATCTTTTTGGGCGTTCCCTAAATTTCAAAAAAGGAATGTAGGTCGGGCTATCCATTATATCCCACATTATAAGTGGGGATGCCATTTCTATCCCTAACGCAGAAAGGCGTAAAATTTGTTGTTTTTCAGCCCTCTATTAATCAGTTGATTAAAAACTGATTTAAAAATAATTTCATTTTTTTTGGTTAGGGTGTTGCGA
>JAZGEQ010000012.1:0-15868 GCA_036478775.1 Cellulophaga sp. | reverse complement strand
TTTGAATTTAGTCATTTAAAACCTCCTGTTGTAATTTATTAGAATGGATTTCTTAAATCATTTTCTCTCCATCCATCACCTCCTTATTGTTTTAAAAGGCTAGCTAGTTTACATAATATCCATTATGCGGCACAGTCTTCTCGGGTTGATGAAAAAATCTTAATTGATATATTCTATTTGTTACACTTTACAATTAGGAATAATCCGTTTTCTCGATCAACACAATATTTTTCTTTATATTTTATAAGGAAATATGCCAGAATCGAATTGAGATAGCCATATTGGAATCTATTATGAATACTCTTAATAAAAAAATTTTTGGCAAAATCACTTTTAAAAATAGGATAAACCTCAATCCTATTGAAACCTATCTCTTCTAAATTTGTTTTTATTTCTTCTACTTTGAAGTATTTCTGCACAGAATGATCTTCTTTGTGTTTTAAAAGCAACTTTTTATCTTTGATAGTCCCTAAATTATCAACAGAAAATATCAGTTGACTGTCTTTTTTCAAAATTCGATATGATTCTCTTAATACCTTGTCATAATTAGAAATGTGTTCGAGTACACAAATGCTGAAGATCTTATTAAAATACTCCTTCTCAAATTCAGCCTTTTCAATTCTTACACAACGAAATTCACTGTTGATTCTTTCACTCAGATACTGTGATACGAGTTTTGCAGTAGTTATAGCTTTTTCTGATATGTCTATTCCAATGATTTTTTTGCATCGCATTCCTAGAAGAAAACTTTGAAGACCACTCCCACAGCCTATATCAAGAATCAATTCATTTTTTGAAAATTTGACATCTTTTAAAAGTTCTTTAAATTCATATATCTTGAAAGGGTTAAATTTAAAGAATATACATGGAAACAATCTAAAATAAATTAGTATCTTTAAAATATATCTTTTAATTGTTTTCATAATTTTCTTTTTCCATAGCTTATGGCATTTCTTCCCTTCTTCTTTTGATTGTCTTCCTCTTTCATCAATGATTGTTCCCGCTTCTCTTCAAGCCTGCTTTCTCGTGCGCTTATGAAACAAAGAGCTGCAACAAAATATCCGATAATAGTACCAACGAAGCAACCGACGAGAAACCAAAATGCCCAAGATTTGAAAAAGCTCATTGCTTCCTGGTCTCCTTTTTGGTTCCTTCAGGCAGACTAAAAAAACTTAAAAATTCCATCTAAAATATTTATTCAATTATCTCCCCATCCCGAACAAGACTATTCTAATTGTTTTTAAGAGAATTTTTAGGTCTAAAAATAGAGACATATTCTTGATATAATATAACTCATACTGTAATTTTTCTAAGGCATCTTTTTCTGATGCTCCATATTTATAGATAACCTGCGCCCAGCCTGTTAGACCCGGTTTCACTGAAAAACGTAAAGAATAAAATGGTATATTTTCTGTTAATATTTTCACAAAAAATTCTCTCTCTGGACGAGGGCCAATAAGGCTCATATTTCCTTTTATTATATTAATAATTTGAGGTAACTCGTCCATTCTTGTTTTTCTTAAAATCTTCCCTATGCTCGTTTTACGAGAATCATTCTCTTCTGCCCATACGGGATTTCCTTTTTCAGCATCTAATAGCATTGTTCTAAATTTGAATAAATTAAACAACTTTTCATTCTCACCAACTCTTTCTTGTATATAAAAAACCGGACCTTTGGAGTTTAATGCTATGGCTATGGAAATGATGATTCCTATGGGAAAAGCAATAATTAAAAAAGCAATAGATATCAATAAATCTATTGCTCTTTTTAATCTCCTATGAATATTGCTCCCCAGTTTGTCAAAGCCATCATTGAATAAAAACCAGTTTTCCTTGATATAATGAACAGGTAACTTGTCTACAAAATGCTCATAGAAAGTCGGTATATCCCAAATATTTATTCCGCTCATTTTACAATTGACTAATATTTTATTTAGCTTTTTACTTCGGATTGATTCTGTTACAACAATATCATCAATATTATAATCATTGATTATTTTTTCTAAGGAGATAGGGTTTTCTAATATTTTCTTTTCTAGGAGGCCTTTTTTCTTTGAAGTATCAGCTATAAAGTCAATAACTTTATATTCTGGAATCTTTTTAATAAGTGAATATACAGCCTCAGCGGGTTTTCCTTTTCCAACTATTAGAACTCTTTTTGTTGGAAAGTTTAGCCCAAATAATAAAGAATAAAATAATCTCCAAATAGCTGTCAAAATTCCTATTAAAATCAAGCTAATCAAAAATACTCCTCTTCCGAGCATGAAGGGGAATGCATAAAAGAAGCCAATAGAGATTATAGATACTAGGATTAATGAACCGATCACATTAGCCAAGAATCGAATACCTCTGAATTTCTCCCTTGTATTATAAAAATCAAAAATGTAAAAACTTATAAGGTAACTTGCTAGCATTAATAAAATTATAACAATCCCTTTAGTTAGACCGATATAATTTATTGTTGATTCTTTCATGCGAATGATAAAAGCTAAATTTATTGATAAAATTATTATAAATATGTCTCCCATAATTATGAATAATTTCATTTTCGGAATTTTTTTAGATTTCATATTTTGTTATAAAAAGTTACGGAATCTGAAATGAATCAAAAGAACTTTTTATTTCTAGATTCAATTCCTTCTATTATTACTATCCAACATAAATATTTAAGAAAAGGAAAGATATAAAGTAAAAGCGAATCTATTTTTGTGAAAAGACATCTACTTATTTTATATAAGATTTCTGATCTAAGGAAAGTCTTGAATCCAAAGCTTAATATTGTGAATAAATAAAATCCTTGCGATTTAAATTGAAAATATTGTTTTATTAATTTAAAGTCTTTAAACTTAAGAGGATGTTCATTCTCAGTTCTGGCATGGGAAGTTTTTTTACGAAATATATTTATTATTGGGTTCAATCCTAACGGTTCCTGGAATAATATTTTGCCGTTTTTCTTTAGAACCCTATGTATTTCGTATATAGCTTTCTCTATGATTAAGTGATGAAGAATACCGTGCCCGATTATTGCATTAAAACTTTCATTATCAAATTTTAAATTATGAGCATCCATCACAAAGACTTTTACTTTTTCATCTAAATCTTTTTTTTTTATTATCTTATTGACCTTTTCAATTGATTTAGGTGAAATATCAATTCCAATAACTTGGTTAATTTTATCAAGAAAATATTTTGTAATATCGACTTCTCCACATCCTAAAACTAATAGGCTCCCAGATAATCTTTTAAGAAAATTATCAAAATATTCATTTGCTTCTTTATTATTTTGATAAAAAATAGCAAATTCCGAACGAATAGCACTGACTACTTTTGCATCTTGAAAAGATGCCTCCTTTTTTAAAATATTTTTGACATATTTTTTATTTCTTTCCATAATTTTTTAATATTCGATAAATTGGCCCTTCGGAATAAATAATAATTTATATATTAGACAAATTATTCAATATCTTACATATTCTTTGAGCAGCTTTTCCATCCCAGTATTTGGGAAATTTTTTTCTAGCAATTGCATTCTCTAAAACATAAAGTGCTGTTTCATATATTTTGTCAGGCTCGTTACCAACCAAAATATTTGTTCCCACTTTTACAGTTATGGGCCTTTCAGTATTATTACGTAATGTTAAACAAGGAATTCCTAATATCGTAGTTTCTTCCTGGATTCCACCAGAATCTGTCAAAACAAGAGCAGCTTTGGACATTAAGCAAAGGAAATCAAGATATCCCAAAGGTGGCATTGCAAATATTTTTCGATTTGCTTCAATTAATTCGTCTTGTGATATATTCATAATATAATTTATCATTTCATTTAGCTTAAACTTATTTATCTGTTTAATAGTTCTTGGATGGGCAGGAAATATTATGGGAATTAATTCAGAAATATTGATAAGAGCATTCAAGATTCCTTCTAGTACATCTGGATTATCTACATTTGAAGGGCGATGAAGTGTCAATAATGCAAATTTTTTTATATTATTGTTTTCTTTCAGTCCTAGCTTATCAATAATATTTGATTTTTCTGATTTCTTAAGATGACTAAGTAATGTATCAATCATAAGATTCCCAACAAAAAATATTTTACTTTTTGCTATTCCTTCTTTAACTAAATTTTGGTTTGCATCTTTACAGGTAGTAAAGAGATACTCAGATATTTGATCAGTAAGTATCCGATTTATTTCTTCAGGCATTGTTCTGTCGAAACTTCTTAATCCCGCTTCAACATGAGCTACAGGAATGCAAAGTTTTACTGCCACAAGAGCACAAGCGATAGTAGAGTTAACATCACCAACGACAATTACCAAATCTGGTTTTTCTTTTAAACACACTTTTTCAAACTCGATCATAATTTTGCCAGTTTGCTCTGAATGTGTCCCTGATCCCACTCCAAGATATATTTCTGGCTCTGGTAGTGCAAGGTCGTGAAAAAAAACTTTAGACATGTTCTTATCATAATGCTGTCCAGTATGAAGTAAAATAAGTTCAAAATTAGGATTTTTTTTTATTTGCTTCATCAATGAAGCAATTTTCATAAAGTTGGGTCTAGTTCCGACTATATTGATAATTTTCATTATTATTTACAATAAATATTTTTCTAATTTTCTAGTCATTTTTTCCCTGGTAAAATTTTTTATGACTAGAGATCTATTTTTATCGGCTTTTGATTTATAATAGCTATATTTGCTCTCTAATTTAGTAATAGCTTTTAGCAATGAAATGGGATCATCTGCATCAAAATATAAATTTCCTGGTAATAAACTTAGTATTTTCTTTCCCTCTCCTTCTATGCCAAATAATATTGGTTTATTCGCCCACAAATAATCAAAAACTTTAGAAGGGATTGTCTGATTAAGAGCAAAAGATTGTTTTTTCAAAATTATGAGGAGTGCATGTGAACGATTCATATATTCAAAAGCTTCTTTTTTACTGCAAGAATTTTTAAAAAAAACATTTTTTAATTTTGTAACAATCGCTTTATCCATTAAAATATTTTTAACTGCTCCCTCACCAATTAAAATGAATTTTATATTTCTATTTTTGCATAATTTAGCTGCATCCATAAGCAAATCTAGATTTTGAGCATGACCGATGTTTCCAATATAAGATATCATAAACTCATTTTTAGGCATTGCATCGTTATAATTTTTTATTTTGTTAATATTAAAGAATTTTATGAACAACCCGTTATATAAAACAACAATTGGTGTATTTTTCGTGATATGATTTTGGATATATTCTTTCATTTTTTCTGATACACATGTAATCAAGTCAGCTTTATTATAAACAAAGTTCTCTAAAAACTTAGAAACCCGATATATGAATGATGAACTAGTCAAATGTCCTGTAGATTCTGCTGAGTCTGGCCAGATATCTCTAATATCAAGGATGTATTTTGCTCTTTTTACTCGTGCTAACAACCAGCCAGATAAAGCCACCGTTAATGGAGGACTTGTTGCAAATAAATAGTTAAATTTAGACTGGAGTTTAAAAATTCCCCAAAAAATTGAATTCACCATGAATGAAATATAATGGAGTAGATAATTTTTAGTTTTTTGTCGATTCAGTTTAAAAATAGGGGTTCGTAATACTTCAGAATTGTCCTTTATATAATTATTTTTTATTTTTGATTTATGTGGAATGGCAGTTAGTATTTTTATAATATAACCATCATCTTTCAATATTTGAGCCATCTCGTTAATTCTAAAAGCAGCAGCAGTAACATCTGGAGGGTAGTATTGAGATACAAATAAAATATTCTTGTTTTCCTTCATTGTTCCTCCTGGATTATTATTTCTACCTCTTTATTAATAGTAAAGCAATTTGAAGAGAGATTTATGACAAATGGATTTCCAAATGTTGATTTTTTTTCTTTTATAGTCATCCCATTTATTAGAGTATTCCAAAAAGGTATTATTTCCAGTTAACTTGTACATAATATTCAACTGAACTATGTGTAAATTATGGTAAAAATGACTTGCAATTGTTCTTAGCCGATTATTAGATAGATCATATAGGGACCAATAGCCAATATCGTATCTATAAAGATTTTCATTTAATGTCTTTAAACAATTTTCATATAAATCAAAGGCTTTTTTTTCTTTAGTAACAAGAAAATAATCATACACGCCCCATAATGCCCAAATAAATCCATTTAAAACATGAGAAGGCGGTTCTACCAGATATTCTTCAAGCCACCAATTTTTATTTTTGTCTATAAATAGAACTCCACCATTTTTTATTTCTTTAATTAAAGCTTCAAATGCTTTATTTGCGGTTAGTAAATACTTATCTTCTTTTGTCTCAATAAATGATCTCGTTAAAAGTGAGATACCTTGGCCTTGAGCTAATGCGGAATACCAAGGAGCTTTCAAAGTTTGAAAATATTCCCAGTCAAATTTGTGATTCCAAACGAATATACCGAATTTATTCTTCTCTATATTATTAATTAACCAATTCGCCGCCTGTATGAATTTTTCATTATAAATATACTTTTTTGTTTTTTTATATAGGTTGTAATTTCCTAATCCGTACTGTGCAATTGCAATAGGATTATATTGTTTCTCAATCTTACCTTTATAATCTAACATTGGGATTCCATTTTCATCAAAAGGACCTTGATATTCTGCTTTATATAAAAAAGGCATATAATATTCCCCTATTTCACCAACCTTGGAATTTTCATTTTGCAAAGGCGTCCCATGCCAGAAAGTAAGATGGCTCTTTCTATTAATCAAATAGGCAGAAAATATTCTTTGGTAATAATTCAATCTTGCTTTCATTATGATTGGATAGAACGAATCGCCCTCAGGTTATTAAATCTCACTATGGTTTCATAAAATACAGACAAGATTCCCATAATATTTTTAATGACGACATTTACAATAGGCCTTTGTATACCTAGAATTTTGTATCGTCTTTTGTAGAATCCACCATCAAATGTCGGGGAACAAGCAGCCTCAATGAATCTAATCTTCCTTGGATTTAGTTCTAATTTCCACTTATTCATGTTATTTTTCAATAAAGGGCCGAGAGCTTCTTTTTTCCAAGCGATTTCGTCCTCAAACACTAATTCTCGAGCAGAGGCTGAAAAATTCAACATTCTCTTGTCAAATGTGACTGCGAGGAGTTTGCATATCCGATTCAATTCGATATTGGGTTTATTAATAAGCTTTTCGTAATGAATTTCTAAATAATTTTTCCCAAAAAGCCGAGGACCAAAACGACGTCCCAAACTGTACTGAGATCGATAAGCTAGAAGTTGTAAAATATCTTTCCGCGATTTTGACCAATCTGCCTTTTTTCTGGATAAATAGACGTCTCGAGGATCTCGTATCAAGTGGATAATTTTTGGGTTTTTAAAGATTCGATGCAAGATAGGAAGGCATTCTATGTTTTTTGGTGCTTTGTCCCCAATTATACGTACACCTTGCTTCGAGGCATACAATTGTAAAATTCTTTTATAAAGTATGTCCATAGAAAATGATTTATTATCTTTAAAGAAAGGCTTCATCACATCATCGATGGTTAAATTAAGACGGGCAAATCTTGGATCATTAGAAGTCATTTTGATAGCTTCTGACAATTTTGCAAAAGGTCTTTTCATAATATACTGGCTTACAAAATGGATTTCAGGGATTATGGCTATTTTAGGATGGGCATTTAACATACTCATAAGTAGCGTGGTGCCTGACCGTCCTACTCCCACTATAGCAAAGAATTGTTGATCGGACATTTCAATCATTTTTCAATTCGAACAGAATACTACGGAGACCATTTTCAAATCCCTTTTCAGTTACCCAAAAACGCTTGTTGCTGAGTAGCCCTTCTGCAAACTCAAAGATGCCATATCCAAACATACGGGGATCCCAGCGGTCTTTCCTCTGCCTCCAAACTTCATTAACTTTTTCGTTGTTATCAACGGCATACAATCGCCCAAAACCATCCTGTTTGCCTTCTCCTTTCTCAACTGCCGTTCCAAAAATAATGTAACTATCTAGACTCATGTTGTAATAAACCGGACCAATAATATTGGCTATAGCCCGAGTTGAGCCATCAACTCGATTAAAGTGCCAAATCTGGTTCTCTCCCAAGTTGTTGTCGGTTCCCCAGTAAACAGCATCCTGGCGGAAAGCAAAACTGACAGCTCTCCATTTTTGACTGCCTTGTCCAATCGGAGTTAGGCAACCACTTTCCTCATCCAAAGTGGCGATTATGCATTCGTGATCTTGATCGCCAGTTGAGATCCAATATAGACCACTAAAGGGGTCTTTTTGAACTATGTGTAAGTGTCTAACCATTTTTGGCTTAAATACATACATTACTTCCATTTTTTCTGAATAAAGATGGAATCTTAGAATCTTAACCGCGTCTCGATTAGCATTATCCCAATATTCACCGAATAAGATATGATTTTTATCGACATGTATGCCTTTTCTGAGAGGACGCCGACCTCTTTCAATCCTGAATAATTCCTGCACTGAATCTCCATTTGCTGAAACCCGAAATACCTTGTTCTCTGCTACGACAATCCAATCTGGACACAGATGATTACCAATTGGCAATACAATGTGAATTCCAGCTCTAAATAGGCGACGGGTTAACGAAAAGTTGCATATTATTCGCTTTATTATATTACTTGGCAACAAAAAAAACTTGTTCCAGTTCTCACCGCTGTCAATGCTAAACATCAAGCTCATGTTACAACTTGCCATGCAATGCCTATCATCAGCATAATGAACCTGAATTTTATTATATTGCTTTAGAAGATTTAGCTTCATTATGTTTGTTTTCTACTTTATAATAGTTTTGATCAATGAGTTCCATAAGATATTCCATAAATTTATTAGTCCAATATTCTATCGAATAATTCTTTTGTTTCCTTAAAGCACCTTTGCATAATTGGCGATACAAATAGTCATTGTCAATAAGCTTTTTCATGGAGAGAGCAAGAGATTTTGAGTCGCGGGGCTCGATTAAAAAACCTGAAGTTTCATCGACTATTTCAGGTATGGCTCTCCAATTTGTTGATATAACTGGTATTCCAACACTATAGGCTTCTAAAATAACTCCCGGATACCCCTCTCCTTCATAATATGTAGGAAGAAGTAATGCATCATAAGTCATTAAAGTATTGATTACTTTGTTAACGGGCAATTGACCACAATATTGAACTTTACTTTTATTCTTAAAACTTTGTATAGTAATTCCTTCCTGAAGAGGTCCATATATATCTATCCTTATGGCCTCCTTGATATATTTGCTTGCAATGATGATTTCTTTAATTCCTTTAGTAGATTTAACTTTTCCCAAAAAAATGAATCGGCGACATCTAATTCTTTTTGGCAATACATTATTTTTAGTGATAAGTCGACAATTTGGATGCCATTTAACATTAGACACCGCAGAAATATTTTTAAAGAAGCAAACTAACTGTTTTGTTTCAAATAAGCAAAGATCCGCTGCTAATATAGTCCGTTTAAAAATTTCTTTTCTCCATTTTGGTAATTTTTTATAGACAAGATCAAGGCCTCCCCCGAACTGCCTTAAAATCCAAGATTTTTTAAAGAATCGGCTTACAAGATGAATTATGGGGCTGAATAATAATGTGCCTTTAGAAGAGGAAAAAATTGCTATCAACTCAGAACGTCTAATCCCAAATATAATAATTGGAAGAGTTTTAAAAACAAATATGATTTTTGAAAGCTTATTCTTCTCGGGATGCCAAGTTCTAATGACTGTAATTTCAAAATTTTCCCATTTTTGAAGTTCATTCAGAATTTGTCGAAACAAAACTCTTGCTCCTCCAATAGGGGGAGCTAATGGTCCGATGAGGAGGAATTTAATTTTTTTCTTATTTTTCAATCTTAATTTTTCCTGTGATATATAAAATTCTTTAACAATTTTTCTTCTTTGGAGACTACTCTAAAGGAATACTTACAATTGTGAGAATTTTTGATAAACTTTTTTTGTTAAAATAGCTATATCTTCCCACGTTAAGTTAGAAGTAAGTTTTATGCTCCTAGAAAAGTTTGTTAGAATAATTTTGTCTTCAATAAATTTTCTTATTGAGAGTGATAAGTCTATTGGTGAATTTGGTTTTACTATTAAACCAGCCTTTCTTTTTTTAACAATTTCACCTAAACTTCCAACATCCGAAACTATAATCGGTTTATTATAACCTAAGGCTAATTCCAAAACTCCGCTTTGTGAACCAAACGTTTTATAAGGCAGTAGCACAAAATCACATATATTAAACAAAATTTCCACATCTTCGTATGATATAAATTTACTAATTATCTTGACATATTTTCTAATTTTAAGGCTTTCAATTAATTTGTTATAGCTAGAAATCTCACCTAATCCTGCAATTATTAAAGTAAATCTTTTTTCTAAATCTTTTTTTATTAATGCAATACTTTTTAATAAAACATCCAGCCCTTTATTTTCTCTTATTCTGCCGAAAAATAATCCATATAACTGATTTTCTTTACAAAATTCAAACCGTTTTTTGAAACTATTTATTTTTTTTTGACAAATTAAATTTTCTTCAGAGGGGCCATAGGGACCATGGGGTATTATAGATATTTTATTTGAATCAGCACCATAAATTTCTAAAATTTGTTTTTTATTTTCTTCCGAGTGTATAATCAAATGGTCAAATAAAAAGTACTTTATTTTAATAAATATATTTTCAATTTTTTTATTAAAAAAATATTTATGAGGAAAAACATCATGGACGGTAAGAATAAAACATTTATTTGTAAAGACTTTCTGAAATATAAGAAAAGGCAAATCAGTGAAATAATTAATTAGTTGGTAATGAATTATGTTATTAGTTTTGTAATATGAATTAAAAATAATAAAAAAGGTAAATTTCCAAATATTATATATATGTAAATATATTAATAACATTTTTTTAAGAAACTTATTATTATTTTTAGTCAAATAGCTTTTTAATAATGGAATCACTTCATAATTATTTAAGCTCCTACTTGCAAATTGGTATTTAGTTGTAGTGACCATAGCAGTATTAACACTTTTTTTATTCAAAGCTAGATTTAACAAGTGACTATATAAAGCTAGGCCTGCTCTTGGCTCCGGTTGGTACATAATAATTCGCATCTACCCAAATTCCTCTTACGATATTTATTTATTATGTATAAATATAAAATAATTTACAGTTAGGGCAGCTAGAAACCAGAAGAAAAAGAATGTTAAAAATTTGCCAGTTATTCCAGTTAGGATAAATACAATAAAAAAGCTATACGAAATGTAATTAGGCATCTTAATAAAATTAATTATGTTGACCTTTTTCAAAAAGGTTTTAAATCCAAAAAATAAATAGATAATGAATCCAATTACTCCTGTTTCTACTAAAATCATTATTAGCTTGCTATGTAGTCCTGTTGATTCATAGTGCCATTCAATTGACGAGATTGTATCTATCGTTTCTAGAGAGAGATTATTGATACCAATTCCTAAGATTGGGTGTCTTTTAAAAATTTCCCACCCTATAATTAAAGATTGGAAACGGCCTAAATTATATCCTTTTTCTATTTCTGTAGACAGTATTAATTGTGTTCTTTTTACAAATATTTTACATATTCCTAACTTATAGTGAAAATCTAAGGCAAGTATAGATGAAATAGATATAGTAAGAATTATTAATATAAATAAAAATTGTTTTATATTCTTTTTCCTGATAATTAAAAACCAAAAAAGAAAAAATAAATCAAAGGCTAAAATTTGAGAAAAGGTCAAAAGCTGAGCAGTAATTATAATTAGTAATGATATTGAATAAAATTTTTTTTTCTTTTGATTCTTATCTGACAAAAAGAATAAGCCTATAAATATAACACTTGATAGGTAAAGAGCAAAATGTGATGGCTCAGGAGTAAAACCTGAGGCTCTAAACATTCCTAATGAATAAAAATGATAATATAAATCATAATTCAATTTAAAAAAAAATCGGTGCCCAATATTCCAGCTTAAAAAGTGTAATATGCTATATATCGTTGGAATTAATGCTGAAAAAAAGTAAACTTTAAATAAAAATATTGTTTCTCTATAGTTTTTAACTGTTGCTCTAAAAAAAAAGTAATATATAATCCCGCTTAAAAGTACTAAAAAGCCATTTATATTTTGGCTAATATTTCCATAAAAACGATTGCTGTTAAGGAGTGTCGAAATAAGATTTATAAATAAAAATAATATTAAAAGATAATCTGCGACTACTAATTTAATTTTCATCATCATATTTTTTTTAAGAATTGTAGAAAATAAAAACATCCCAAATAAAGAAATTAATAAAGTTATCGGAATACGAGTTTCGCCTATATAAATAGGTGAAATCAAAAATATATTAGAAGCAACTGCTGCTATTAATACAAACCATAAAATTCTATTTATACTAAAATTAACCCTATAATTCATAAAATTAAATCCATTTATTCATTATTTCATGCTACTCATCTTTTGTTTAACAATTCATTTATAACCCATCCCACTAGGCGCTTTCTCATTGGGTGAAGCCAAATAGGTATAAATAGAACCATTAAAAAGACAAGAATCATTATGCCATTTAGTGCGATTAGATTAAGGCTATAATCAAGTTTATTTTTTATTATAAGAATGGATATTGTACCAATCAAGCATGTTACTATAATTAAATTGCTTGTTTTAGGTGCTAATTCAATTAAAGGAATTTTATGTTTTATATGGTAGGATAAATAAATTATGCTACTTCCTAATGCTAATGAAATCACCCAAGCAACGACTACTGCTATCCCGCCATAGAAGAAGCCTAATAAAAAACCCAAGCCGACATTTAGAAGTGCTATAGCAATGTGGCTCACTAAATTCCAGCGAAGTTCTCCAGTAGCTAAATTTGCAAAATAAGAAGGAGCAGTTAATGTATTAAAAAACCAACCGATGGGAAGCAATGTGCCAAAAATCACGAAAATTCTCTCATAATGCCCAATCCATAATTCAGATATGATTGGTATGCAAATAATGATTAGGGAATATAAAGGTAGTGCAAGATAAAATAGTAATTGATAAGAATTCAGATAAATTGATTGTATCTTTTTAGGGGTTCTTTCCTTTAAATCTGCTATAGCTGGAACGAGAACTTGATTAGCAGAGACAATAAGTGCGCGAAACTGACGAATCATTTTGCTTGCCATCTCATAATACCCCACCATTGAGAGTCCTCCAAATTTGCTCAAGAGAGCTTTCGTGATAGGATCGTAAAGCATAGTGATTATGATTATTATCTGAAAATTCATACCATACCTAATTATTTCTTTAAATAACTTTTTATTCCATTTGGAAGGGAAAATAGGAAGTAATGGAAGATATCTTTTAAGAAAAAACCAGCTACAGAATAGTATTGTAATATTCTGGACAACTCTGGCATAAGCTATCCCCATTAGTCCATATCTTGGGGCAAGCATGAAACACAAAAGCAAATGAAGGAGAGCACCCCCTATTAAAAGAATACTACGAATATCAATTCGCTGATATCCATCAAGACCTGCTTGAAAAATGCTGGTGACTATCATAATCCACAATGATAAAAAGGCATAAGGTAAAATAGCAAGGGCAGATGGAAGAGATTCTGGTAGAATAATCAAACCGATAATCCACTTGGCAATAGGATAGCCAATCATTAAAATGAGTGCCCCAAATATAGCCACAGAAAGAAATGCTGTTTGAATCACACCAGAAACATTTTCATTTTCTCCCCTAGCAACATATTTTGCCACGAATTTTACTACGCTCCCAGAAAGTCCCAAATTTGCAATCTGAGTAATTGCTGTAGTTGCAAGCACAAGTGACCATATTCCTAATTGCTCAACGCCAATGGTTTTGAGAAGAAAGCGATATAGTACAAAAAGGATTCCGCCGATCACCGCAATTTGTATCATCGACATAACTGCATTTATAAGTATTTGTCGCTTTTGCATTATGATTTCCTGAAGATCATTATCAAGTAATCTTTAGCTAAATCCCCAACTGGATTGATAGGTTACCGCCATTAAGATTATTTGTTTTATTTGCTCTTTGTTTTTTGCTTTTCAAGAGATTCAAGAAAGAAGGCGAGCATTGTGAAGGCCATCAGGCCCAATATGCCGGCTATCAAGATATTGAGTTTATTTTTGGGATTGACTGGGCGGAGGGAAGAAGTTGGCTCTTTAATGAGCTGAGTATAATCTATTCTCGCTTTTCTTTTATTTAGAAACTCAATATTATTTTTGATAATATCAATTTCATTATTAATTTTGTTAATTTCAGTTTTTATCCTTTCAATTTGGATATCAAATTGTTTGATTTCTTCATTTTTTTCCTTTATGGATAAACTTAAATTTTCTTGGATAATTTTTTGGTTGCTCAATTTCTCGTCTAGCGTATTATAATATCGCAGATTCTGTTGGACTTCGTTTGAATAGAGAAGAAGGCTTATGGCGCTGATCCCCTCTTTTTCTCCAGCAAGAGCTTCTCTCTGCAGTCTCTCTAATTCATCGATTCTTTTTTTCACTGCTTTCAATTCATCCATAATGCTTTTTACTCTCTCTTCAGAAATTTTCAGCTTATTTCCTCCTGAAATCATTTCTTGCCGAGTTTTATTTTTTTCTATTTGGTTGAATTTTATTTCACCCAGTTTATTCTTTTTATCTAATTCTTTTTGTTTTATTAGGTTTTTATTATTTGCTATTTCGATATCGATTCCTTTAATTTCTACATCGATTTTTTTATCTAGCTCTTTGTTTAGACGATTGAAAAGGGAATGCAAAATCAGCTTGGCTTTCTCCACGTCGTTTTCCTTTATTGAGATCTGCACCAGTTTTGTATCCCGAATGTTTTCTGCTTTTAATTTTGGAAATTCCATGATATCCAGATTTAATTCGGTTGCGATTAAATAATCATAAGATTTTTCGTTGATTTGATTTGCTATTTGTTTGGGATCAACAACCATAATCTCCTTAAATCCGCCCTGTTGATTCTGGATTAGAAATTTGCCCGGTGCGATTATGGCATCAATTTCCCACTTCGGAGGTAAAAGGAAACTAATTATTCCCACTACAATGACTAAGAATAATGTGGGAATTATGATTATCCATTTTCTTTTCCAGATGATATTCAGGTAGTCCATCAATACAAATTCGTCTTCATATTCGTTCATGATATTCTCCGTCTTTTATTTATAATTCCTCATTCGTTTTGTTATTTAAGGGGACACATTATGTTCTTCAATAGAATGGGGTGCAAACGCTAGCTCCATTCCTCTTTCATCACATTTACTGCAAACAAATTCTTGACAGCCATAGCAATAATCTTCATCAGTGCATGGCAAACCACAAAAATAACATTTTGCTTTTTTATTTTCGCTATTACTCATCTCTCCTCCTTAGATAAAAAGTATCGCTATTGGTCTTTTTTTTTATTAGGACTTTGGACTTCACGTTTTATGGCATACTATTTACTTCTTGCTTTTATATTTTCACTCCTTAAACGGCGATACTTCTTCTTCCTTTTCAAGTAGCTTGATAATACCATAGGCGACTAAACCAGTAGTAGCGACTATTATTGCTATGCCAGCAGGAGATGTAAAGAATTTTAGGAATTTAGAGGGGGCTTTATCACTTTTGACTGTTTCCGATCTCACTTCAACCTTGTAAGGTCTGAGGACAAGGGTTATCAATGTTGTTTTGTTTGCTTTAATTCCTATCAAACTTTCTATATAGAACTCTCCCTCATCTGTGATTATACCCACGGAATACAACCCTTCTTCGATTCCTTCGATTTTAAAGGTGCCCAGCTTATCAGTTTTACTGCTTTCATAAACTTTAACTGT
>JAZGEQ010000011.1:0-3228 GCA_036478775.1 Cellulophaga sp. | reverse complement strand
GAGTGTTCCGCAAAATTCAGTTTTCATAAAATTGGTGAAATTCCAAATTTGAGTAAATTCCGCAAAGATTTTCAATTCAGAATTTGAGTATTTTTTAGTTTTTTACAAATTTAATTTGTTTTTTTTTCAGTGTTTCAATTTTTTTGAACAATGAATTACAACGGTTTGTATATGAAGCGTTGGGCATTTAAAAGCACTTCTTTTCGGTTTATCACTTACTTTATTAAGATACACCAACTTTAATTTAATCGCTTATTGCCCAATGATTTATATACTTTGTTACCCAACGTATTTTTCGGATTTCCAATATTCTATCCGTTTTTCAATTTCGGCTATTGGCAATCTATTGTTCAATTGAGAAAGTTGTTCTATTTTTTCAATTGCTACAGAGAATTTAAGTAAATCTTGTTTTACCAATTCATCAAACACATAAATTATACCTCTAACTTCTATTCCTTCTTTACTGACCTGTTTTCTTAACTTTCCGTCTCCTGTTAACAATGTTCCTGATAACTTTTTACTATAATACCAAACGGAACAATCTTCAAAACTTAACCCTTTTGAACTATTTAATAAAGTCGTAATATTTTGAAAATCTGATATTTCATTCGTTTCAATTATATTTAAAATTCCATTATCATACAATTTTGATACGGGACTTTTTTGTTCTTCATTTAGTTCTTCATATACAAAATCAGTTGTATGTAATTCAAAATTTAGATTTGAAAACAAATCTAATAAATCTAGTTTCACTAAATCAATAAGGATATTAGCATCATTAATTACAATCTTCATAAAAATTATATTAATGCGTAATTATCTTTAATAACCTCAATGTTTTCACTTAATAAAGAAGATGCTTTACTTATGGAAATATTCTCTTGTGCTAGTGCTCTATAAACAAGTCTTTCAAATCGATTTGATAGTTCAGGGGTTTCAAATCTTGAGAGGTTAATTTCTTTTTTTAGACTTGGATTGAAATTCATTTTCATATAGAATTGTTTTTGACGCTCTTTCGGTAGTATTTTAGCATCTACCAATCTATATACAATTGCAGGAATACTTATTCCATATTTTTTTTGAGTAGAAATTAATTCGGCTAGAGTAATATGTTTTCGTTTTCCGCCAAATTCATTTATAACTATGTTTTTTGGCAACAGGAATTCAGAAGCAAATTTATTACAGTAATTTTCTTCTTCATTTATTTCACAATCAGGTAAATTTAGAAGTAAATGTCCTAATTCGTGAAGTAGAGTAAATCTTTTTCTTTCTACAGGGAAATTTCCATTGACAACAATAACAGGATACTTGTCATTTACATAAGTTGCTAGACCGTCAAATTTATCATCAGTGTCATAAATTTCTATGACTTTGATTTCCTTGTCTTCAAGTAACTGAATAATGTTGTGTATTGGGTCAGTTCCAATATTCCATTCAGTTCTTAATTTAAGTACTGCATCTTCAATGTCATTAATATTTTCAATCTTATAATCCTTTATATTATTTTTAAAAGTATAATCAATTGATAATGCTCCTTCAATCCAAAGGTAGTTTTCAAGATTAATTTTTATACGTTCTTTCAGTGAATTTTGTTTTTTCATAGAAAAACTTGATTTCTTTCTGAAGTTCACTTCTCCAATATCAACTTTAAACGGGCTAAAGAAATAATCAATTTTCAAATTGAATAATCGGGCAAGTTTAATTAACTTTGAACTAGTAGGCATAGAAGTTCCTTTTTCATATTTGCTTACCATTTGCTTGGAAATACTTAATTCATCTGCAATTTCTTGTTGAGATAAACCTTTTAATTTCCTAGCATTTTTAATTCTATATGCGATTAAATTTTCCATTCTGTTTTTATTTGGTTGACAAAAGTAAGTAAATTAAATGAAAAGTCAACTAGAATCCAAATTTTTGATGTGTCTTTTATGTTGGGTAACGTTTGGTATAAGATTAGTGCTGGTTAAAATACAATAATTTTCGGTTAAGCACTTAGCCAAATTTTTAATTTTTTCTTTTCCTATTTTAACGCAAAATTGAAAATTTTGCGGACTTTATAAATATGCCTTAACTTCGGTTAAACACTGACCTTAAGCATTAATTTTATACATTGTTGGCAATAGTATTTTTTAGTTTTCGCCTTTTAAATATAGCAAATATAAATACAATTAAAACGTGGGATATTAAGCAAATTGACAATCTTAATAACATTCCTAAACCATATTCATCGTGTTTCCAAATAATATTTTTTCCATAAATAATAATTCCGACATATGTAATTAACAAAAATGCGTTTACTATGAAAAAAGATTTAAACTTATTCCAGTCAGAAAGCATATAAACACTTGCTATCCACAAAGTAATTGGCACTAAAAAAAGTAATAAAAATTCCATAGTTTCACTTCTTGATATTTTTTTTTAATTCCGATATTGTGTATGCAGGTTTTCTTTTATGCAACATAGAATGACAATTAGGACACACAGGAATTAAATCAGTTATTGGATTTATTTTATATTCTTTTCCGATTGTTGCAATTTCTATTTTGTGATGAACGAGAATAAAATCTTTACCTAAATTTCCGAATTTGTCCTCGAAATTATATTCGCAAACTTGACAATTCAGTCCGAAATGTTCGATACATTCTTTTCTTGCTTGAATATTCCTTTCATAAATATTTACAGAAACCGTTTTAGATTTTCCTTCTGTCAAATGTTTTTCAGATTCGGTTTGGGAAATTTCCTCTGGATTTGAAAACCAACTTTCGGTTAAAGATTTTCGTATTCTTTCCGCTTGTTTTTTTATTTCAATTCCGTTTGGAATATTTCCAGTTTTCTTTACATACAGAATATGCTCGATTGCTTCTAATTCACGATTTAAAGTAAAAATCTTCAATCCAGCATTTATTTTTGTTGTCATTGAACCGTCTGACCAATTTTCTGAATTCTCTCCAAAAAGTTCTGCAATTTTATTTTTAGTTGTTCTTTCTTTATGTAAGTCATAAAACTGCTTATAATACGTTACAAACGTAGCAACACCAACACTATCAATTAATCTATCTATCGGTTTTTCCATTCATTTCGCAGTTTTCTCATATTATTGCCAACGTTTTTGTATAAGGAAAGTTGCGTTTTTGTGTGCGAGGAATTTCCAACGGAAATTCAGAAGTACGCAAAAATGCAACTATCTTTAAGTTAAGTACTAATTTAAGCAATTTTTTTTATACGGTG
>JAZGEQ010000010.1:0-5636 GCA_036478775.1 Cellulophaga sp. | reverse complement strand
ACGATTTTGAGGCCACCTGATAATTTGATTTGGGGATGAAAAATACGGATACAGCTCTGAACTGCTTGTCAAATTTATGCCGGATTTAATTGGTAGGGGTAGACTCAACTGATTTTTCTAGGTTTATAAAAGTAGCCAAAACGATCAAGAAACATTGGGAGGGTATATTGAGCTGGAAAAAGAGCCAAATTAACAATGGTATTTTAGAAGGATTGAATTCAGTTTTACAGGCGGCAAAAAGAAAAGCCAGAGGTTATAAAATACACCATTTTAAAACAATCGCTTATTTATTGACGGGTAAATTAGATTTTTCTAAAATAAATTCTAATTGCTTATCCACTTGAATTTCAAAAGAACCAATATTATTCCCTTAAAACAGCCAGAAGAAAATAGCATAGATGCACTGCAACAGAGCTTTTGAGAAATGGAGCCAAAGAGCTCATCAGTTAAGCAGTTAATGCTAAACTGGAAGTAGCTCTTAGCTTACCATTTAGAAAAAAAATGATAAAAAGCGAGCTTGACTATCTTCCCAAACGAAGAGTATAAAAAGGATTGGTTGATGTTCAAGTTCCCAAAGTCTTATGTTGTGGGTGAAGGTAAATATCATTGAATCTCTGTGTTTTTTCGTTACCAGGTCTTGACGTTATTTTTTATTTACAATGTAGAATAAAAAATCATGAGTTCCTCCAATAGCCACATGTTTTTTGTATAGACCGGTGATTTTTAATAGCTTGGAACAAAGTGTTTTCAACCATTTATGTCTACGTAAAACAATTTCAAATGAAGTTCCGATTGTGTAGACTCGTTTTCCCCATTGCTTGTCCAAAATATTAAAGCCGATTTTATCAATCAGGTTTTCCATTATTTTTGCTGAGTAATAAAAATAATGTGCCATTGATAAGTGCTGACCCTTAGTGCCTGCTATTTTAGAATGAAGGGTGAATATATGAGGAACCTCAATAACCATAATTCCATTTTCGGATAACATGTTTTCAGTCACATATGATAAAAACTCCATCGGTTTTGGAATATGTTCTAGTAAATTAAACATCACGATAACATCCCATTTTTTTTCATTATTGATCTTTGATAGATCGACTTTATCGTGTACCGTAAGATCGAGTTCTTTGCGTGCATAACTTACGGCATCTTTATTGAGCTCTGAACCTGACACATCAAAACCTGCCTTTCTCGCCTCGTCAATAAACAATCCAGCACTGCACCCGATTTCAAACAAGCGGCCACTTTCACAGTATTTTTTAATCTGTTCTATACGCCATTGCGCTGTCTTTCGTCTGCCTACCTCATTTTTTAGATGGTTTTGTATATATTTACTATGGGATTTGTAATCAATTTCAATCTGCGGGTTAGAAAACGTTACTCCACAGTTATTGCATTGAACGATATGAGAGTGGTATTTGTTCCTCTTATATATGCCTGTAAATTTATCTGATTCGCATAGTTCACATATCTCTAGTAACCTTTCATTTCTACTCATCTCGCATACCTCATTAGTAAATAATATTTAATTTTTGTCATCTAGGCGATATATCAGGTTTTTTATAATCAGTAATTTTATTCGATTCATTATCTTCTGTTGGTATCAATCATTTGTGGTTTATTTTCCAGTCTATATCTTGCTGCTACCACATACCCCGACAAGTACCAAAATAAGTATCCATTTGCATTATCAATAAAAGGGTTTTTAAAAAATAAAGAGAGAAATGTGACCATTAATGCAGCACACCAGCCTAGCCCAATTATTCCATTGAAGCCCGTACTTTTACTTAGTTTTTTAGCGTCTATATATACCATATATATAAATATAAAATATGCAAGCACGCCAAGCACGCCAATTTCCCATAAAAACAAAGCAATAGCAGAGCTTTTTACTCCATATTTTTCACCTTCAGCACTGTACTTGCCAGACAAGCTCTTAATTGCTGATGTCTGTACATTACCAATTCCTAATCCGAAAAATAATTTAAATTTATCGTCTGATAGCCTGTCTAAAGGGATGGCTATTCTGTCGTAATAGCCTATTTTAGTTATTATTATTTGATTAGCAGCCCCTCTGTTAATATATCGTTCTGCAGTTCCACTTGTAAAAAAACTTACCAGTCCACCTCGTCTGCTTGCTCTTCCATATTGTGCAAAATGGTCATATATTGCTACAAAAGTAACGGCAGTACATATAAATATAATAAATATTGCCATAGATTTCTTTGCAGCTTTTTCCTGCCCGGATATTTTGGCATTAATGTAAATTGGCAACAAAAATGCTAATGGAATAAACCCAACACTTGTTTTTGATTCAGATAATGTTGTTGGTACCACCAGTAGAAACAGGAATGTTATGTAAATTTTGGTGTTAATTCTATTTCTCAAATAAAATGCAGTTACAAGCGCAAGCGCACATGCCAAAAAAATAGGTAATTGGCCGGCAGTGGTTAATGTCCCTGTAACACGATCTCCTGAACTTTTAATACCGAATTGAACAAACTTTTGAAAAATTCCTAATGGACCTTGCATCAATGAAACAAAAAGAAGAAATTTCAATTGCTTCCCCATCTGCTCATCAGAAAATTTATACATAATGGGAAGAAAAAAGAAGGGAAGGAACTTAAAATATGAGCGAATGCCACCAATTAGTGTGCCTGGTGAAACTGCGTTGAGGACAATACCAATTGATATAACTGTGATGTATAGGAAAAAGAAAACTCCCCATTTTGTGCTAAGGGCATGTTTCATGGTTGTGGCATAAATACATACAACTGCTGCCGCTGTCATTGATAGTAGCTCAGGCAACCATGTTATGTAATTGTTTAATATTTTTAATTTTAGAGCGAAGTAATCTAAAAAAAATATAGATATATATAAAAGATACAGAAACTTATTCATAGTTATCTAATATTGAAAACACCTTCTTTATGAAGGCATGGAGGAAAATTAATCATTCATGGCATGAAAGGATTAAATGAATGGGATTTACTTAGGTTTCTCAATTTTGTATGATTTATTGAATGGTATGTTGTTAATTGCATTTGTGTCTCAGTCTTTTCTGTTAGTAGAATTATAGCTATTAACAAATAATGTTACGAATGAAATTTATCTAGCAAGTGAGTAGACGATTTAGTAATTGGCTTTAAGAAGAATTTGAGCTGTGTTTTCTGATTATCTACAATGATTTTTCCAAATTTATGAAGTGCTTAATTCTATAACAATTTGAATTATTGGGTTATTTAAGTCGATAAAGCAGAGTGATTTTTAAAATTGTGGGAAAAGATTGACTTCTCTATTTTTTATTGTCATCCTTAAAATACTGGACTTCATACTATTAGGGGGCGTTTAAATTGAAGGAAGCTAGCTTATAGATAATCAGGTAGCTTTTTATGTTTGTGGTTTGTCAATAAGTATCTACTGTTTTCACGATTATTTTCTACTGCTAAGATTTTAAAAATCAACGATAATGAGACATCAATAATAAATCTAGAATTCCCCTAAAGATGGTTAAAAGTAAAAAACATTTCTCATGAATGTAATTATATAATGCTCAGATTATGCGCTAACTGTCACCATTCAAAGACAATGTATAATAATGAAATGATTTTGACAAGCGAGGACTTGCAAATCTTCCTTAGGGTTTGATAATACTTGTTTTTAATCAAAAATTTTCAGAACTTCTTTTTGTTGTTTAGGGCAACTGCATATAAAAACAAATAATCAATAGCTTACATGCTTTACTTTTTGACAAAAATATGAATTCAGCCTCAAAATATAAGAAATTTTTACATAAATAGACCCAATTCAGCTAAGTTACAAAAAATAGATCACTGAAAAACAACCAGTTCTCATAAGACATTGATACTTTAATCGTTTATATGTGGTTTCCCTGTTTTTGTTGTCAAACAACCTACTTTGTACAGGCACCAGAAGGCACTATTTGTCTTCAAGTGGCATTCTTGAAAAATTGAGCGTGACTTCGATAAGAATCAATTATTGTATCTTTTTGTTTAATTGATTGTGCTATTTTATATTTATAGTTTATTTATCAATTTCTTATCTGGTAAAATTATAAAAAAGAAGAATGATATTAATTGATTTTTTTTCGAATCTTTTGGTTCTCATGTCTCATTGATTTCCAGAACAGAATCTATTTTTTGTAAAATAGTTAGTTGTTCTGTTGAGACAATAATTCATCAATGGATGTCATGTTAAAAACATTAATCTATTCTTACTTATGTTAAGACACTATATTATTTTTTAATAAAATAATATAGTTAGTCTATTTAAATCCTTTAGTGTCTTTAATTGATGTTTTTCAAAAAAATATTGGCATGGTTTGTGCTTTGAGTGGTTTTATGTCGTGGATGAGTAATCCACTTTAATTATAAATCATGTGTTGGAATTTTTACCTATGTATATATCTAACTTTTTGTTTAAACAGAAAAGTCTTGTTTTTTTTATTTTTTTATTTTTAATTTTTGCTAATTTACCAGTAAATGCTGCAACCATGGTTGTCTCTAAAAACTTTGATTCAAGTAATTTGGGAGGCTTTGTAAACTCTGGTAATTGGCCGACTGTAGAAGGAAAAGTTGCTAAATTTACATTAACTCGAAATATGAAAACGAGTTATCGTACGGAAGCGAAACTTGAGGATAAAAAAGGCCATTTTGATTTTAATAAAGAATATTGGATTGGTATGGATTACCAGTATGTCGATTGGGATCCAAATACAGGTACAGAAATTGCGCCGCTTCAAGTTCATACTAGGGCATCTGACTGGTCAAAAAAATGCCACACAGGTTCTGCTCATGCTACTGCCCCATTTCTTATGGATACAAAGGGAAATAAAGCACGTTTTCTTACATTTGGAGGTAAGGTTCTTTGGCAAGGAGCGATACAAAGAAAGCAATGGTTAAATATAATTGTTCATTTTAAGATTTCTTCTGGAAATGATGGCTTTATTGAGGTATGGAAAGATGGCGTTAAATTAGGTCGTGTTAATGGAGCTAACAGTAATAAAAATGATCCGTGTGGGAAAACTATGAGGACACCATTTTTCAAAATGGGAGTTTATAATTATCTTTGGAGAACTAAAGCAACTGAAGCAACTCGACGAGAATTATGGATTGATAATCTTAAAATAGCAGAAGGATCAAATGGTTATTCACTCGTTAACTCGGGTTCTGCGCCAGCTCCCAAGCCTGAAGTTGCTAAACCAGCTCCCAAGCCTGAAGTTGCTAAACCAGCTCCCAAGCCTGTAGCAGCTGAAGAAGTAAATCTTAAGCCTACTAATGTCCGCCCCCCTAACCCAGGCATCAAGAAAAAGCTAGTAGCTCATTGGTTAATGGATTCTGCAACAGGTACATCTATAGTAGATAGATCAGGTTATGGGCATGAAGGTAAGTTGGTTAATGGTGCAAAAGTCATTACTGATGAAGGTATTAAGTTTGATGGTGTTGATGATTATTTAAATGTTGGAAAATTAAATATTACAGGTAGTGCAGTAACAGTTGGAACTTGGTTTTGGGCAAATGACCTGTCTAATTGTGAGAAGAATGATTGTCGAATTATTTCTAAGGCGACAGGTATTTCAGAACAAGATCACTATTTTATGGTAAGTACCATTAAAG
>JAZGEQ010000009.1:0-4152 GCA_036478775.1 Cellulophaga sp. | reverse complement strand
GCAGATAGAAGAAAACCGTATAATGCTCATAGAGAAGGCCATGTGCAAGCATTATATTAGAAACAAAGAATATCAAGGCAAACATGATGCATAGCTTAAGCCTGGAATAAAAATAGCATACGGCCATTAATGGCAACGAAAACAGGGATAAGATTATTAATATCATTTAATTACCGAAATAGTAAAACAACAAATGCACAATACCCAAAAACTAATATAAAACCCTTAATTCTATTTATTGCCCAGGTGCCCATCATCATTGGTATTAAGACTGCGGAGAAAAGAAGCATTGCCGGAAGCTCAAAAAAGAGAGTCTCTTGCGTCACATTTAAAGGCCGTATTAACGTCACAGACCCTATCACCATGAGTATATTGAAAATATTACTTCCGATTATATTTCCCACGCATAATTCAGCTTCCTTTCTGAAAGCGCTTACGACTGATGTTGCCATCTCTGGTATTGAGGTGCCGAAAGCAACTGCTGTCAGGCCGATAGCCATCTCACTTATTCCACATCTTCCGGCTATAAAAATTGCTCCTTTAACCAACAGCTGTGCGCCTATTAAAAGGCCGGCAAGCCCAATTGCAATAAACAATATATTTAGCAATAAGTTTTTTCTTCTTGTCAAACTTTGTTTATCTGCAAATCCTGCCATATCTGTGCCAGACGTCAAATTGTATGATCTTGAGTTTGATTTTATGGTACGGTAAATATGGTAACCTGTAAAAAGTATAATCCCCGTAAAAAGAAACGAACCATCGATAAATCCAATCTTCTTATCCATCGCCATAAGATAAAAAACAACTGAAATTGCAATCATCAACGGCAATTCATTCTTTATAATGTTTCTCTCTACCTTCAACGGAAAAATCATTGCCGTAATACCCAGGACAAGACCAATATTGGCAATATTACTTCCAATTATATTCCCAATAGCAATTTCACTGGATTCTTTTATAGAGGCGGTTAAACTGACTGCTAATTCAGGACTGGAAGTTCCAAAGGCAATAACTGTTAATCCTATTATTAATGGCCTTATGCCAAGTTCACGTGATAAATTTGACGAACCCTTGACCAGCCATTCAGCGCCAAAATATACACCTAAGAACCCTATTATAAATAAGATACATTGAAGCAACAAAATTTATTTCCCCTATTTTCGCAATTCATAAACCAAGTTGACGTTATACCAGATTTTGCAATCCAATATAATATGATAGTAAATATTGGTTTTGTCAGTGCTTATCCATTGTGAATATATATTTTTGGCTAGAGTATAATGACTTGAATCTTTCCGTCAAACATAAAAATACTTTGACATAATTATCATAAGTTCCGTTAGTAGAAAAAGCTCTGTATAGTGAGTTTAAGAAAGGCAAGTTAAAAAAAACAACAATGTGGAGCAATTTTTGAGACTTAACTAATGCTTTTCAAACGTTTATGGCTTAGCAGACTCAGTCAAACGGATAGGCCAAATATTATATAGTGTAAAAAAAATTAAAAAAGTTATTGACAACCAAAAAGAAATATATAGAATATTGCGAATGAGACTCAATCGCAATTATATTTTATTTGTGTTGTTATATGAATTTTCTATTCATATTTTTTACCTATTAATTGAGAATAAGACTCAATCGCTAGAACCTTAAAGTTCAAATACTTTTTTTAAGAAAGGAGTGTGTTATGAAGAAGTTCCTGGTTATGTTAGTGTGTTTACTTATTTTTGTGTTTGGAACTGCGTATTCAAATGGATATGCACAAGGCGGATCTGAAGAACTTAGTGGCAAGATAGAAGCATTGGAGAAACAACTTAATGCATTAAAAGAACAGCTTAATAAACAGGCAGAAACCTCTGAAGTAGAAAAGAAAGAACTCCAAGCATTAAGAGATGAGGTAAGAGGTCTTGTCCCGGGAGAAGAATTCTATTGGGCAAAAAAGGCCCAGGAACTCAAGGAAAAAGGCCTTGCTCCATATTTTGGTAAGCAGGAGACAAAACCCTTCTTACGCAGGTTTGGTCGAAATACCTATATAGGTGGATATATGGACCATGAACTTCGATTCGGTGAAGGTGAGAATGATAACTTCGATCAGCATCGCCTTATACCCTTTATCTATTCTGATGTATCTGATAGGGTAAAGTTTGCGACAGAAATAGAGATTGAACATGGAGGACCTGATTCCCCAGGTGGCGTTATTAATGAAAAAGGTGAGATTAAGATAGAATTCGCAACGATAGATTTTCTTATGACAGACTGGTTGAATTACCGTGGAGGCATAATCTTGAGTCCTCTCGGCAAACTTAACCTTGTCCATGACTCACCCCTTCAGGACCTGACGGACAGGCCAATGGTTGATAGGAATATAATACCAACTACCTTAAGCGAGTCAGGAATGGGTTTCTTCGGGACATTCTATCCTTCAGAACTTTCAAAGCTGGATTATGAACTATATGTCGTTAATGGTTTTCAGTCACTCCAGGATGGTGGGACTCAGGCCACTGACAGTGCAGAAAAATTTATTAGGAGTTCAAGGGGTAGCTTGTCTGATGATAATAATACCAATTTTGCTTTAGTAGGGCGAATGGCGTATAGTCCATTTCTGGGCCTGGAAGTTGCTGGTTCTTTCCACACAGGTAATGTCGATGAGCGAAACAGGAATCGCCTAACCATTATGGCCCTTGACTGGACATATCAAAAGGGTCCATTTGAATTGGTAGGTGAAATGGCTCATGCTTCATTTGATAGAGATGGCGTTGTTGAAACGGGGGAAGAGGTAAGTGATTTAATACCAGGTTATTCATTCGGTTATTTTATTGAACCAAGATACCATATCATGCCTGAATTTCTTCAGAATGTTGCACCTAATTTCTTTACTAAAGACTCTATATTTACGGCTGTACTAAGATTTGGTTCAACTGATATGGGAAATTTTGGTTATGACGATGGCAAAATAAGGAGAACTCGTCTAACGCCTGGATTTAACTATAGATATACAGAGGATACTGTATTTAAGGCTGAATATCAGTTTAACTGGGAGCATGGACGTGAACTAACTGAAGTTAGCAATAATTCGTTTGTATTCTCAGTCGCCTCGTATTTTTAGTCTTAGTTCACAAGTTTATACTTGAGGTAAAGTGAGTATACACTGTTTTTATTTTAGTCAAGATTCAGATTCAATCAAATTAACAATTGGCAGAGTACTTAAAAAACAATTTTATTAACGGGCGTACTGACTTTTTCTCCTTTCTTCTTTCACAGTGCGCCCGTCTTTATTGTGGACAATCGTATTTTTTTTGTATTCGACATAAACCGTATTCTCTTTTCATTTTCATGGAAGAGAAATAACAAAGAATTTTTGGACGGCAACACTTTAACTGTACTTAAGATTTTGATAATTGCTTGACAAAAATATATAGCCTCTGTTAGCATCCATCAACCGAAAATGAAGACTCATTTGCAACACTATGGTCCTGTCAAAATATCTTTAATATTATCTATCTTAATCTCATCAGGATGTTTATTTCTTGGCGATTCTTCAAATAATCGTGTTAGAGATGATAGTTCTACGAATACACACCCATCAAAATATACAAAGACTTTTGATGTTGACTACGAAACTGTATGGTCAGCCGTTCTTGATTCATTAGACGGCATGCCCCTGGATAAGATAGTCAAAGAAAAAGGATTGATTAAGACAGGATGGATTGAAGGTTGGTCTCAAAGAAAGGCCAGAAGTATTCTGACTGATAGATTCCTGGAGGATTACTGGAAGGAAAGATTTCGACTCATAGTCGAAATCTCCGGCAATATTTTAAATAGCTCTATAATGGTAAGGGCTCAGGTTCAGGAAAAAGCAAGGGGTGGAAGTGCGGCATATAGATGGGAAAGAAAGAAATCTTCCGGAGAAAAAGAAGAATGGATTTTAACAAGAATTGAAGAAATCCTTGGTGGAAGTGAATAGTACTTTAATAAAAATATTTTGACTGATTTTGTTAAAAAATTACGATTAATAATTTATTAATTCTGCAATCCCTTAATTCTAAATTCGTAAATCTAAAATATACTCTTCCAACTTGTTCAAATTAGATTTATATAAAATGAAAGAAGTAAGCATTTATTTAGTATTAATATTGGTAACAGTGTTTAACATTG
>JAZGEQ010000008.1:0-2726 GCA_036478775.1 Cellulophaga sp. | reverse complement strand
TTTCTTTAGGTGGTATCCGGTCTGTCAGCACCAAAAAACACCTATAAGTGATTCTTTTACAATTCCACTTTGCAATAACTCTACCAACATTACTTTAAATTCATAATCCTACTTTTTTGTCATAATCGAAATATATAAATCATGAGCTTATAAAAATCGTCCTATTGAAGGTAAACACCTTTTTTCCTGTCAAAACAGGAATCTATGTGTCATTATTCTTGGATCTCTTTTTTCAAAGGGATGACAAAATTCGGGATTTGAATCGAATAACAACTTGAGAGGTTTGGCTTTTTATGTCATAGAGACTCCTCTTCATAGTGCATTCTATAGTATAATTATCTTTTTTCCAGTATATAAAATCGGGAAATTTATTAAAGTTACATTCTTTTAAAGAATATGCATAAGCAGTAGAAACAAGACCATTTTCATCTGTATCAGTAAATCTTGAATCTACTAATTTATCATTTTTTAAAATTTTATCAGGGTTTCCATAAATAGCACACATATCTTTATATAATTCTATAGGAAATTCTCCATTGATACGAATAGAAATACGATCTATTACACTATTAGAATTGGTATGAAAGTTAATGCTTCTTTGAAATTTAGTGTATAATGAGTTATTTATTTTTTTAATCTTATAATAATTTCCTCGATCTAAACTATCAAGCTTATATTTTTCTTCAATTTCCACTTCTAAAATTTCATCAATATTTTTTCCCAAATATTCATGGATTGGTATAATATTCATAAGCGTAAACATATATATTGCAAATATAAATAAGTGTCTTTTTTTAGTAAAAAAACAAAAGCAAAAGAACCCCATATAGAGCATTATATTACATATCCCGCACATACGGTTGTAACCTATCTACTTACTCTATTGTAAAATTCGCCCTAACTTGAATAAATTCTCTTCTATCTTGTGTTTTTTTTACTAAAAAAATTATATAATTATTATCAAAATACTCCATAAGCTCATAATCGCTTAATAATACTTTTTTTTGTTCTTTATAAAATATTGTGTTTCGTATATATTCTTGAGCGCAAAGAATCGGATTGGTTTTAATATTGATATTATCAACGACCCTTATTTTCTCGAAAAAGAATGAGCCCTCCCCTTCTAAGGTTACATTACGGATTAAATAATGGTCTGGGACATACGGGGATTCGTATAGCTGCTTTCCACTCAAATTAAAAAATAAGGTATCCTTGATTCGCTTGTCAATAGCTTCTTCCCCTTTTCCAATAGGGTAATAAGAGTTATATCCAATATATTTTGGCTTTATGAACTCTTTGTCCTTTACAAGAAAAATGATATTGCTCTCCAACAACAGCTCTTTCAATTTCCATTTGTTTATTATCTTATTGTATTTCCCTTCATAGTAGAATACCCTACGTTCTAAATATTCCTTTATAGAAAGAACCTGTTTAGGTCTTAGATTTAAGAATATTTTTTTCTTTAGAAAATAGATATAGCCGTCCGTCTGCGTTTCTGGCATATCCAATATCCTATCCGCAGCAAACTGGGCATATGTCATGTTAACATATTGATCTCCATCTATGGTGTAATTCTTGTCATACTTAAAATATAGAGTATCTTTTTTTTTAACTTGGGTAAATCCAGATAGGCAAACTAAACAAAAAAGACCTGCAATTGAATATAGCGTATACTGTTTCATAATTATTTTATTTTAGGACAGGTTTTAGTCGCTGAAAAAATGTTTTCCTGGAGTGCATCCTCCAATACTTTTTTGCGCAAATCTGGCATGGTATTCCACGCTTCCACTTTATCAATCTTCAAGCCTTCCCAAGCCAAAGCCTCATAAAAGTCATCCAAGGATTTGGTTCCATTATTGGAAAGGTAAGCGTAATCTTTGGGAAGAGCATTCTTATGAAAATCTTTCAATGCTTTTTTCATTTTACCTATATACAAATCCGCCATCGTATTATGTTGTGCGGTTGCCTTGAATATTTTGCTTTCGTAAATATTATAGGTCTCCCGAAAATTGAGGATTTCGGGAGTATTAGCTATAGTATTCAATTTGCCAAAGATATCCGCATGAATGTATTCGTGCAAGATTGTACAGGCGACACTAAGAGCTGGCTTCTTATTAGCCCGACCTGTACTAATGGTTATTGTCATTAAACCGTTCAAAGGGTGAGATATACGCCCATTAACCTCTAAACCAGTATCTTGGGCAAAAACCTTATCCTTGGAAACAATTTTAATATTAAATTCGGATTCTCCCATGAAACTTGAAAGGAGGTTTTTTACGTATGAGCTACCTTTTTTTGTGAGGGCATCATACACACATTCTTCTTTAGAACCTTCTTTTAAATTATTAATAATTCGAAGAATATTAATAGGAATTAATATTTCATCAATAGGACAATCGGTATCTGAAGTTTTTCCAGATTTCTTGTTTCTTTTTTGAGCATTAGATGGTCTTCCAAAATAACCTTGTCCTACTTCTACTGTTCCTTTTGAGCCACCACCACCATAATAATTATAATAACCTACATTCACATAAGAATTACTATTCATAATGGTAGGGGCATTAGGATCACTATATCCCCTTGATCCACCACCAGTTGTGTTTCCATTTGAAGAAGAAGTGTTTTCCAATTCTCCACATGGGTCTAAAGGTACAGGCTCTTCATATTTTCCTGTTTTTGATGTTCCTAAATGGTTTAAAAAGTTTTTAAGAGTATAATAACGGATT
>JAZGEQ010000007.1:0-2567 GCA_036478775.1 Cellulophaga sp. | reverse complement strand
TAGAGGCGTTGCGGGTGTTGTTGCATAATACAATGCAGCAACACCCGGTTTTTTGCAAGAAATATCTGTATTAAGGGTAATATTTATTTTTTCAGACTTCACTGTTTTGCCGATCCAAGTTCTTCTTCGTAGCGCGCCACATAGTTTGAAATTCTTGCTTCCGTGAATCAACAACTTACATGATATTCCGCCATTTGGAAATGAAATTATCGCCATTATGATCGGATTTATGTATCTTCTTGGAATCAAAGATTGCAATTATGTGACACAGCCTAAATCCAAGACTAGCACACGGAATTACACAGGGAACCTTATATTGGATTTGTAGCTTTTAGAAAGGAGTGAGATTATCTGAAATAGATAAACTTGAGGTTATTACTTGCAGACTTCTAAGACTTGTTTGCGATTATAGAAGTTAATTTTTTGTTTTCCACTAATTAGGTATTTAGCAGGTTTAATTAAATTCTGTTTTTCAAGATTCAACATATGTGTTCGATGAGTATTTGTTATTATTCCCGCTTCTTTGGAGGTAACATACTTTTTCTTGTGATTCTTAATTTTAGTAAGATCTTTTTTTGAGACGTACCTGTTTAAGCCATTGTCTATAAGAGAAATAAATTGGCTATTTACCCAGCGACGTAAAAAAGCTTTTTCATCTTCGTGAAAATATTTTGATGCTTGTTTTAGTGTTACTAGAGAAGGATCTTGTTGAATATTTTTAACTCTTTCAAATGACTCATTTGTTATCATTTTTTTTCTAGCTTTATTCCCAGCCTCTTTTAGAAATCCTTTTTTGATTAAAGATGCAGTCTTTGGTATTGAGATTCCAAGCTGGTGTGCAACAGTATACAAAGGAATACCCTGCTCATCAGTTACTTCTTTTTTCTGTGCTTTCTTTTTTCTTCCTGCATTTGTTGGATAATTTTCTATTCTTATAACTTCATTCATGTTTAGCGTAGAAATATCACTTTTTTTGAATATGTAAGTAAGCCCATTGTCAATTTTTGGGCCTGAAGCAGGGGTAATACCAGAAGCTATTAATTTCAGAGCTATGGTGCTTTGGCTACAGTTGTTTTCTTTTGCAATTTTGCCTGCAAAAATATATTTTTTATTAAAGTTAAGAGCTACCTTTTCTTCAATATATATATTTGTTCCTTTTGTTTTTACTGGGTCAATACGTTCTAATATTCCACACCTAACTGCTAAGCGAATAGATTCACTATGAACACCACATATCTTAGCTACATCAATTAATGTGAGAGCATCATAACCTTTGCCTTCAAAGGATTTAATGCAAACTTTTGCGGATAATATTCCTGATGAAATATCCATTCCAGAAAATGTTGTTTTATTAGTTTCAATTTTTTCAATTATACTTACCAAGGTTATTTTTTTACCTATAGTCTTGCTTGTTAATGAAGCAATACTTTTATGCAATTCGCTTGACTTGGTAGTGCCACTAAACAGGATTAGGAGATTATTAACAGATGATATTGTGACCTCGATAAGGCTATTCTTATTATCTTGTTTTACATCTATGATGGAATGGCTAATGAGTTCTTTTAACAAGAATGTGCTTACACCTAATGTTTTTTCAGCAGATAGAATATTGAAACGAAAATTAACCGTATTTGGCATTTTTCCTAGCTTTACCTTTGATTCAGAAAGCTTGTTAAGAACGGCGGTTGACAGTTCATTTATTGCTGATTCCGATGATCTAAGAAAGGGAAATAGAGTAAGCCTGGGATGTAACCCTAAAGATAGGGCAACTTTTGTTACATGCTTACAAAGTAAACTTATTACCTTTTGTTTATCTATTAAACACTCCCCTGCTAATGTGGCAAGCTGGTGTTGATCAACTGAAATGTTGATATTATTAAAGAAGAGTTCGAATGCTTCAAAAAAGTGGAAAATTAAATCAAGAGTAAAGCCATCTTTTTTATTGATCACTCCTTCTATGTATTGCGTAACTTCAGTATTAATACATCTTGATTTCAATGAAATAAACTTATGATCACAAGAGCATATTGATAACCCTTTGCGACTCCATTTTATTTTTTCTTTGCATTTAGGGCATGTTTTCACGAGTTTAGTATTGTGCGTGGTACATGCGGTAATAAGTTTATGATCCCATATACAAGGTAAATACCTTTTATTGTTTATACAGTCTGGGCATATTGAAGGCTCTTTCATTCTTAGGCTCCGATATGGCACTTGCATACCGTGAAAATCATATATAGACCCACGGGATACTTTCATTCTTTCGTAACATTCAACCTTGTTGGTAATTCCAAATACCCTACAAGTTGTCCCCCAATGTTTTTTATTAGTAATTACAGAAAGGAATGAGTATGTATTTACGGAAGAATGCACTTTATACGCAGATATGAAAGCATTAGGAGACTTCCAGCCGTTCAACTCTGAAGCTCTTAATAGAAGGCCTATTGGTGATTCATCTGAGTACGTAATAGGGCGAATTAAAGGCTTTTTCATAGTTTACGGTAAGCTTTATCGAATTTTTTTGGAGAGTACCTAAATGGATTACCTGTATGACCGATCAAAAAGCT
>JAZGEQ010000006.1:0-3649 GCA_036478775.1 Cellulophaga sp. | reverse complement strand
AATCCTCTTTCTGTTTCTATTGGAGAAATAGTCATTCGCTTTTTTTCTTCTGAGTTTAATGGTTTGTCAAAAGTATAAAAACCAAGGATGTCAAGTATCTCATCTATATTTAACTTTAAGCCGTTTTTAATTCTTAAAATATCAAAATATGTAAGATTCACTAATGTATTCTTATCTGTACAACATTTTCCACATCTAATACAAGTAAATCTTAAATTTTTGACAGTATTCATAAAAAAAACATGAAAAAAATAATTGAGATTGCTTTCTGATTATTTTAATTGTTCACGGGTATAATTAATTTTTGTTTAATTAGTGATTCAATTGCGTCGATAATTAGATTTTTATTTTCTTCACTAACTAATTCAACGATATTATTTAGATTAGTAATTATATTATCTTTTAACATTGATTGAATTATTTATAACGCATTAAATAATTTCGCAAAACTGTATCGAGATTTGATCTCTTTTGAGGGAAATTTAAATTTTCTCATGAATTTTAGGAGCTCAAATTTTAAGAGTTATTGAATGTATTAAAGGGAATTATATTTTAAGAAGTAAAGAACTTTTTTGGAATTATCTTAGAATAATAAATTTTATTAGAAATAAAAAGAGTTAATACCATTGTTTGTTATAAAATCACGGAAAGAAGAAGTACTATAATGCCTATGATCAGATTAACCCACACAAGATTCATTTGAAACTTTTTCAATTTCATAAATGTTCTACTTAAAGGATCCTCTTTCGCTTTTCGTTCAAGATATGGAGCAATCACCTTTAACCGACAGATATGAATTCCAACCATCAAAAATACAATTATATGTTTAATTATTAGAATTGTAAACCAATCCGTAGATTTTGATTCTTTCAGTATTCCGAGGGCAATTCCAGTAATAAAAAAAATAAGGATGGAGATATTTACTAGTAACGTCATTTTTTTTCCTATTGCTTTCATGAAGTCTTTAAATGTGGTTTCATTTGGCAGGAGAGTTTTTTTTGCGCTTGGAATAATTACGAGCAAAAGCAGTGTCATTGCACCAATCCACGCAACTGTCGCTAATAAGTGTAACCATTCTAATAGCGCTATGATTATATTCATCTTATCCACCTTATACTTTACATTATTTTTTTTCTAACTTCTTATCACTTTTTAATATTTTTTTTTTTTCATCTAGTATTGAAAGACGTCTATTTCCCATACAACCACACCCACATCCGAAATTGTTAGTTTTATTTCGCCTAAGTTGTGTTGGAATACATTTATCACACATATTTTGACATTTCACCTATTACTTTCTTTTTTATATTTAATACAGATAATAAAGTATTTAAATTAGCAAGTTTAAAATAACATAGGAAGTAAATAAAAGGTGATATACTACCCAAAAAGAAAGTATTAAAATTACAAACCTTTGTACTGATAAGAAGCTTGAAAATAATAATATTTGCTTATGTTCAATTGAAGGCATTATAAATCTTATTAGTAAAAAATGGGCACTACTAATCATTAGTATAATTGGCAATAATAGGAGAATTAGGTTTAATAAGATTATGGCGAATTTGGGGAATATAAGTCCAAAGACATTAGCAGATAGATTAAAGGAATTGGAAAAATCGGGAATAATAATAAGAGAATATTTTGCCGAAATACCCCCAAAAGTTGAATATTCATTGACTAAAGATGGAATGGAACTTAGAAATTCAATGATTCCTTTAATGGAATGGGTTTTTAAAAAAGAAAACTATTAACCATTAGAAAAGTTCAAAAGTTATTGATTTAACATATGTATCACGTATGACTAAAGAACGATGACTGAGACGGCAGCTGAAAACGAAATATAAGGTTGAAGACAAGTGCTCAGGATTCATTCAGCCATTAGTCCTGTTAGTAGAACCAACTCATCCCACAACCTTTTTCCTAATACCTCGTCATTCATTGCCTTATAAGGTTTTTTGACGCGTTTATCCAGTTTGAACAAGGCTCCATTGATTGCAATACGATCTCGATATGAAATCATCAGATCCGCAATAGGCTCACCCGCGACCGCAGGTGGCTTTGCAAGGAGTACTGTCAATAGCCGCCAGAAGAAACCCATGAATCCGGATGGCCACCTTTTGTCCAACTCCGGGTCTGATTTATCGATGATGAATGTAGGATTGAATGCTACAGAGGAGATCTTTCCAGCATATCGTCGAGCCAACTCCGTAGCGATCACCAGGTTGCATGTCTTGGTCCTGTTGTATGCCGTATCTGTCTTGTGTTTTCTGATGCTTTCAAGATCATCCCAATCGATTTCTTTATAGGATTTTTTAATCACATGAAGGACCAATCCGTCTGATTGCTGCATCCTCTTTAACAACAGCTGGGTGAACAAAAACGGCCCCATCACGTTTGTAGCAAACATCACCTCATGACCGCTGTCCAGGAGTTTCGGACCTTTTTGGATAAGAACGCCAACAGATAGTATCAGACCATTTATCATCGGGAATCGGTTCATAGCCTCGGCTGCCGCGTGATTCACAGACTCCATATCAGAGAAATCGACCACCAGCATGGCAATGTCCGTATCCTGATAATCGATCTGTGCTTCAGATAAAGCACTACGGATAAGATTCGCCCTAGCTTTTAATTTTTCGGAATAACGCCCAAGTAACACAACTCTAGCACCACGTTTTGCTAAAGCGAGCGCAGCACCTCCCCCAATGTTTCCGGTCGCTCCAGCAATCAGTATCGTCTGTTTATTCGTCATTTTTATAATCTCCATATCAGTAACAGCTTCATAATTTTTATATTGTGTAATTTTTTATCACCTTTTTTTTATTATTTTTAATTATTAAATTAAATAGGTATTGGGGCTCTAATAAGAGCATGTTCACTGATACAAAAATAAATGAAAAATGAGGGTTTATGGTCTTTAGATAAAAGAAATAGAATTCTATTGATGAAAATATAGAATTGAAAATAATAAAATATTCAGTAAAATCCACATTTTTCCTCTTAAAAGATAATAGTTTGGAATAAAAAATACCAATATTTTTTCCATTTAGTTGAAAATTGGGAAGGGAAGTTGAATTATTATATCATTTAGTCCTAAGTAATTGATCAATCCAACAATTATAATATTTTGAAGATAAGAAAATATGGGGGATAATATCTTTGAATCCTTCAGTTTGCAGTTCTTCTTGAACTTTTTGGGAATCTTGAGCAGTTTTTGTCCATATGAACATCGTTAAAAAGTTAGGTATATTACTATAGCTCATAATAAGAGTAATATTTTGACTATATTTCTCATATATATGTTGTATTGTTGTGTTTAAGTTAGTACCTTCATTTAAGTAAATATGAAACGCTGTGGTCAAATTATTTTCAGCTTTTAGAGTCCACTCAATACCAAAATCAACGAGGTTATTCTCAATCATACGATCTAATCGTTTTCTAACGGTTTTAGTAGAAAGTCCAACGTCATCTGCAATATCTGTTACAGGTTTCCTTGAATTTCTATTAAGAGTCTTTAAAATTTTATAATCAATGCTAGTAAGTGGTTCTGGGGTTGTGATGTATGGTTCATTTGCAATTCCTACGATGGGCTCACTAATTTGAGCTGTATTAGACGCATAAATACTTAATTCTTGAAGTTCTGATATAT
>JAZGEQ010000005.1:0-71534 GCA_036478775.1 Cellulophaga sp. | reverse complement strand
TAGACAACGGGGTGTATTCGGTATCGGCAAATGCATACATTGATCTTAATGACTTAAATGAAGCAGCTGCAATTGGTGATTTTAGAGATGGTGGAATAGTATTTTGGGTAGATCCAGCAGATAATACACACGGTTTGGTATGTGCAATAAATGATCAAAGTGGCTCTGCAGTATGGGGATGTGCAGGCACTAGTGTACTTGTTACAAATGGAGGTATAGGCAGTGGAGCAGCAAATACAGCAGCAATATTAGCATCATGTACAACAACTGGAATTGCAGCTCATATAGCTATTAATTACGACGGAACCGTTTTTTCTGATTGGTTTTTACCTTCTGTAAGTGAATTAAATGAAATGTATTTAAATAGAGTAATTATAAATGCAGCATTAATTGCAAATGGTGGAACTGCCTTTGACGCTTCTTTTTACTGGTCTTCAACTGAAGGGAACGCTACTTCTTCATATTTTCAATTTCTTGGAAATCAGAACCTTCAATCATTAAATCTCAAATCAAATACGGCAGCAGTTCGTGCAGTAAGAGCATTTTAATGAATTTTTAAAAAAACAAATTAGAGAGCCACTTACGGTTATAAACTATAAGTGGCTTTTTATTTAAAAACCAACTATTAAACTAATGGAAAAAACAATCACAATTAAAAACGAATACAATTCTTTGGATACACTCCATAATTTTTTAAAAACAGCATCATCATTTGAAACTTCTAAAGACTATGATAATTGGGAGCACAGAACAGATGCTAACGGACAAATGGCGCAATGCATTGTGCTTAAAAAAAGTTCGATGCACGCAATTAAACTATTTTTCACTGATGAAAATAAGGTAAAAATAAACCATGTTATTCCAAGTAAAGTGATGCATGCTTATTTTGGAAAAAGTGTAAAAGCGCGCAGAAGTATACTTCAAATTATTATTGGAAATATAATGGAAGTAGTACTTGCCCCAGCTCAGAAAAAGGCATTTGAAGAACTAGAAAATATAGTTAGAAAAGCGGCTGTATAAGTAAAATAAAATAATAAAAAACTATGGATAAAAACAACACCTATTTTCCGCCAATAGATACAAAACAAATTTCTACACGGCAAGATGAAAAATGGGATGAAGCTGTGGCATTTTTCAATGGTAAACAATACGATAAAGTTATCCCCACATTGTTAGCGTATGTTGGAAATCACTTACAAAGCAAAAAAAAGGGAAACAGCTATGAAATAGCACATGGTTCCGTAGTGGTGAGTATTACCCAAACAGATAGTGAGGTATTGGTAAAATGTCCTTTTCTAAATATAGAAAATGCTAAAAAAGTACCATTAATGCGCAGATTAGCAGAAATAAAAATGCATCCGCTTAATTTAACCAATGTGACTTTGGAGGACAATTTGGTTTACTTTTCCTTTTCTTGCCCAATTAATTTATGTGAACCGTATAAAATTTATGCGGTGTTAAGAGAAATTTGTTATTATGCCGATAGTTATGATGACGAGTTTATAGAAAAGTTTGGAGCAACACATCTTCAAGAACCTAAAACAACGCCTTTTTCAGGTGAATTAAAACAAGAAGCCTTTACCAATTATCAAAAAATAATTGAAGAAGGCATACAACGTTTTGACCATTATATGGAAAAACGCCACGTAAACAATGCTTGGTATACACTAAACGTTACCTTAAAAAGAATAGCGTTTTATGCAGAACCACAAGGGTATTTGCGTACTGTATTAGAAAAAACAATAGACGGAATTTTTGACAGAAACAGGCCTTTTCAAAACCGATTACTAAACGGAAAGGCAAGCTTAGAAAAGTTAAAAAGTTATGCAAGCGATAAATTTTCGGAAGATTTATATCAAATAGAAACGTTTATCCCTCATAAATACAACAGTAAAAAAGAAAACATTAGAGAGAATTGGGAAGACAGTTATACAAGTGCACAAGATATGATAGCGCATGCCAAATTTGAAGATGCTTCCAATGTACTACAGTCCTGCTTTTATGATTTGTTCTACTATAATTTGGTAGATGAGAGCATTAGTAAACCTATAACAGATGTTATGACTCAAGCCAATGGTTTAGATTGGAATGAGGCAGCCCCCATTTTATTAAAAGGTATGGAAGCCATTATGGAGGACACTCTTTTGGGTAACGACTTTGGCATGGATTTATCAAAAATAATGGGAGCTAAAATGCAAGAATCTATGGCGGCAATGCAACAAATGATGGCAAATTTTAAAACAGACTAAACAATGAGTATCCTAAAAAATATAAAAAATTCGGTATATAGAATTAATACAGCTAATGGCTCTGGAACAGGTTTTTATAGTCTAGAAGACGACATTATTATAACCAATCACCACGTTGTAGCTGGTAGTTTAGAAGTTAGTGTAGAGGGTCAAGATAAGAACAGGCATTTAGCCAAAGTAGTCTATGTAAATCAAGGCAAAGACATTGCTTTTTTAAAAACCGAAAACCTGCCAAAGCCAACAGAGACTGTACTTACAAAGCATACTAATGAAACAGCCTCTAGAGATAAAGTAATCGTACTTGGCTATCCCTTTGGTATGCCATTTACAGTAACAGAAGGTATTGTATCTAACCCAAGACAGATTATAGGAGGCAGTAATTTTATACAAACAGATGCTGCTATTAATCCTGGAAATAGTGGTGGTCCTGTAATTAATGAAAAGGGCGAATTAATAGGTATTGTAACTTCTAAATTTACGGAAGCTGATAATATGGGCTTTGCAATTCCTATAGAAATACTTAGAGAAGAATTAGAAATTGTTAGTGAATTAACCAATAAGCTTACTATTGGTTGTCCTAGTTGTAATGGCTTAATTGAAGAGAAAACGAGTTATTGCCCTAATTGTGGCGATGACATTGACGAAAAAATATTTGAGGCGAATCCACTTTCAAATTTTAGTCTAAAAGTTGAAGAGGCCATAACTAAATTAAACAGAGACCCTGTTTTAGCTAGGTCTGGTAGAGAGCGTTGGTATTTTCATCAGGGTAGTGCAGAAATAAGAATGTTTGTATATGACAATAATTATTTGTTTGCCACCTCCCCTTTAAACGATTTACCACGTAAAAATTTAGCCGAAGTATATGAATATATACTAACAGCCGATACAGGTAAACATAGACTGTCTATTTCAGACAATCAAATTTTCCTATCCTATCGGGTGCATATAAGTGATTTGTATTCTGATAATAAGGATGAAATACTTGATAGTATTGCCCAACTAGCCGTTAAAGCAGATGATTTAGATGATCTATTTGTGAATGAATTTGGAGCAAAAATGACGCATTATAGTAAATAGTTAAATTATTTAATAACTAAAAAGCCATAAATTTCGCATACCACGGAGTTAGCAATAATTATGAAAAAGATTACGATATTAATTTTACTTTTTGCACTTACTCAAAGTATATTTTCACAAATTAAAGATTGTAGTAAATGTGATTCAAAAAATTATTTCGAGAAAGATATTAATCATTTAACATTATTAGAACTGAAAATATTACGGAATGAAATTTTCGCAAGACATCAGTATATTTTTGAAAACGATAGATTAAAAGATTATTTTTTAGAAAGGTATGACTGGTACAAACCTGACTATAAATCAAAAAACAAAATAGAATTAAACAATTTTGAACAGGAAAATAGTAGTCTTTTCTTAAAAAAAGAAAATGAGAAAATCACTTTAAAAAAAACAATAATTGAAAAACTAAAAGTATTTAAACAAGCCTTAATAAATAAGGATACAATCACGACTAACTCTAGTATAAGTAAGTTTGTTACTGATAATGAATATGTAAATTTGAGTGCAATAAGAAAAGAATTAAAAGAAATTCTAACTTCAATAAACATCGATGGAATTCATTGGTATAATGAACGTGGATTATTTAAAGTAACAACAGATGATGGTCATTTTTTAAACGAAACATCTGTTACAATAAATGGCTCCAGAGTTATAGTACAATATGCAGGCATAGGACACTCTGAACTACTTAAAGACGAAACTGCATTTAGTTTTGGTAGTGATTTTTATTCAGTAAATGAATATCAATCTTGGTATACATTCGAAATACAAAATAATAAACTGATACTAATTAAACATCAAGCAGCAGGATAAATAACTATTGGTAGATTCAACCATGAACCTGCACTTTAATGGTTGAACCTACTAAAAATTGAACCAAAATGATTAAAAAAATAAACCCAAAATACAATACTCTTGAAAAAGTATTGGAACAATTAATTGGTAAAGACGATTTCAAATATAGCATACAAAGAGACCGTTGGAATGATGATTTTATTGCGAACAAAAAGTGTATTGTTGTTAAAAAGAGCAAGAGATATGGCGCAAAAATTAGGTTTATAGAACCTAATACTGTAGACGTTTTAGGTATCGCACCTAGTTATTTGATTCCAGATAGAGGTTTTCTAAGTTATTTTGTTCACCTCGCAATTAGAGAAGGGCAATCTGAAGTTGTAGTAAAGACAATTAATAATTTAAAAAACATATAATATGAATAGTAAAATATACGAATACAGTACTAAAATTTCATACACTCATTTTATAACGCCAGCAATAGGCGCATTTTGTATCTATGCTGCAATTACTAATGAAGGAGGACTTGGCTATCGAGGGAAATTAATTATGACCTATCCTGGAAGTTCTTATTTTTTAGCAACTATAGGTATTCTATTTTTATTGCCATTAATTTACACCTATTTTAAAGCAAAAAAGAAGAATAGTGTAGAGCTAGGTGAAAGAGAACTAATCTATACAAAAGGGACTATCATAAATAAAGAAGTTGTTGTAAACTATACTGATTTTAAGGAAATTTCATTTGAAGATAGCGAAGATGATGGAAGTTCTATATGCATCGATTCAGGAAAGTTTTTTGACCACCAGTTTTATGCAAAAAAATTCAAATCTATTTCAGATTACACAGATTTTTGTGAGCAAATTAGTTCTATTGTAGGGCATAAAAACTAGTATTAATAATGGGAACAGTATAGAAGAATATAAAAGTTTTGGCTAAGTGCTTAATCGAAAATTTAGATGCATTTTTAATTCCCGTACTAACCATAGCCGAGACGTTAATAAACATAGAACCAAAATGATTAAAAAAAAATTCATCAAATTAATTATTGTATTGGGAGTTATTTCTTTTTCGGCCTGTTCAATAAATGATAAAGATAGAATTGGAATAAGGGGATATGTAAAAGATGAACTAGGAAATCCATTAAAGAAGGTGTCTATCTCGTATAGAGCTTCTTTTATTTCCGTTCAAACAAATGCTATTGGAGGTTTTAACTTGAATGAACCCAGAACTCTTTTTTTAGAATTTAAAAAAGAAGGATACCACCTTTTGTCTACCAAAATAAATAATTTTTCTGAAGATGCTCCTTATAATTTTAACACAATAACGTTAAAAAAAATAAGTAATCCAGATGCTAATTATAAAGACATTTCACTAAATACGAATCCAGATTTTAAAAAAATAAACCTATTTGGCAATGTCCTAAATCTCTTTAAAGAGCCTTTAAAGAATGTTAATATAACTTTAACGGATTCTATTACAGAACCCTATAGTTCAAAGTATGGGACTAATAATGGTTATTTTGATTTCAGAAAAAATACAAATCAAATCGTTATAAAAAAAGAAGGGTTTAAAGAACTGGTAATAGATTTGCCTATTTACGAAAAAGATAGCCTGAAAATCACCTTACTAGAACCCTCAAACAAAAAAGGCATCTATATAATTAAGTCAGGTACATATATCTCTTTACCACAAACTAAACTTTCTCATGAATCTGAAGAAAAGGTAGGAAGTGTGCTATGGGGTGGTAATTTCGCTTATAACATAACTGATTTTTTCTACCCTAATAAAGTCAAGGAATTTAAAATCGAAACGGATTCTATACTACGTTTTATATCGTATGAACCTTCTTTCAGTAGTAAACTTTTTAAAGCAGAAAAGGAAGATAACTATTTATGCACCGTGAATTATAAATTAAGTAGTTCTCCATTTCCTGCAACAAATTCAGTCGCTGTAAACATAATTTATCCGCCAAAATATAGTAGACATACAGTATACGAACCTAAAATAGTAGAATTCACTCCTATGAGTACAAATTCGAATTACGCTTTTGTAAATTCAAAAAACAAAAGGGGATACTATTTTACTTATTAAAATAAAAATGTTTGATAAATATTATATATGAAAAGACTTCTAATAATATTAATAGTCATATGCCTTACAGGCTGTGGTAATGGCTCTTTTTTCGAAACAAAAGCAACATATAAAGCAGCTGCTTCAAATCTTAAAGTAGACCTTACCGCAAAAGGACATGTTTTGGATGGTGATGATCTTACTGATGGATTGGTCACCGGCATAGTTACAAGTTTATATTTTTCGGATACTATTTATTTTCAAGCAAATACTACAGCGTTTATATCGTTAAAATATAAGAAAGAGAAAATCACTAATCCATCAAGTTGTACAACTTCAGTAGAATATTGTCTTGACAAAATTGGATATTCAGATTACATTAAGAAAGAATTAGTAGTACTTGGAGAAGTTATTCTAGCTACAGCTTATGGGCCAAAAGGAACTTATTTTGACGGACAACCTGACTTAATTAAGGTGATAAATGTAGGTTCCGAAACAAATAGTGGCTATAGTAAAGAGAATGAATAAACTAATCTACATCGTAATCCTTTCGTTGGTGTTTTTGGCTTGTAATACAAATAAAAAGCAAGAGGAAGAAGTGGACACCGTCAACTATGAGATACAAAACCTTAGTGAAAATAGTAAAGTTGATAACGAACAGATAGTTGTCTTTTCTAAAATTGACTCTGTAAGTATAAAACAAATAAAAAGGTACATAGATGATGAGCTACCAACTATTTTTAACTACTACAAACAGGAAACAATAGAAGAATACTCAGCTTGGTCTCCTAAGATGTTTGGAAGGTGTTGCTCAAATACCAATCTGACTTTCAATGAAAATTTATTCTTTAAAATCAGTTCCAATTTTAAAAATGAAAAATATCCGATAACAAATATATGGGACACCAATTATGCTACGGCATTTGTTTTTAAACCAAGTTCAAATATAAAAATAAATATACAACTGGACTTAGAGGGGTCTTTTTTGAGCGGTAAATACGCAAACAAAAACTTACTGAGAACAAATGAGATTATTGTGAACCCCATAAAACTGAGCTTAATCAATGGGTATGTTAAATCAGAAGCGCTTTTTCATGAAAATGGTAGAGTTAAGGAGTTGAACGTATCTATTAATAATCAATACATACAATCTGTAATTTTACTTGATACACCATTAGTGCAAGAGTTTAAAGTGAATACAGTTTTTAAAACAAATGGCATAATCACCTTAGCCCCTAAAACCTATTATAAAGGGACTAAATACGATGATATATGTATTTCAGAAATACAAACAAATCTAGGTGAAACGGCACTTCCTATTTTAAACAAAAAGTATAATCTTATGGCATTAATCAATAAAAAATGAAAATTCAATATATTTTAATCCTATTTGTATTCATCTCTTGTGCTCAAAACACAAAAGAAAAGAAAGAACCTGTAGTTAACGCACAAGATGCAGTTGATTTTGTAATTGATTCGCCTAAAGAAGTTGACAATTCAAGTTTTAACAAAATCATCAACGAAATTAAAACCAAAACAACACCATTAATAGATTCTACAAACTTTGACAATTTTAAGGAGATAAACTTCTATACCAAACAAGAAGTTCATACGCTGAAACTAGAAAAAATATATCCTAATTTTTATAAGGAAGGCTATAATTATAAGGCAACTGCTTCCTATAAAATTGAAATTTCAAAAGATTATCATTCCATAGTTATAACAATTCTTAAAGGCGACCATGAAATGGAATCGGTATTAATTAATTATGAATTAAGCGGAAAATTCATCGATTCTAAAGTCGTTTCTTATGATGAAATTGCCGAAGGCCAGTCAAGAATTGAATCTAAAATTGAACACAACCAGCTAACGGTTAACAACATCTTTTGGATGGACGAAAAGCAACAAACAATTGAAGTGTTTGAAATAGATGTAAAAGGAAAAATAAAACCCTTTATTGTAACTAATACAATTGCTGAGTCTAATAATATAAACCTTATTGAAAGTGTTATACAACAACTCAATTTAGATAAGTTGAAAATTAAAACAGATTTTATTAGCTCTAAAGTCCAGCCCCATAATCCTAACGAAACCATTGTAGTAATCCCTGAAATTGCAGGAGATTATGACGAGCACCATTTTGTACTCAACAGTTATATCGTATTAGTAAACAATACTACAGGAAAAATAACGCACAAATACTTTGAGAGTTCTAAAACAAATGATTGGGAATCGGATGCTCTAATACTATCTGAAATAACAATTGACACAGCTCCTTATATTCTCGCAGAAAATAAAAGAGCATTTGGAATACGAGTTTTTCATTACACTATGTCTCAACCAAATCCGTATAGTAATAAAAACATTTCTTTATTTGTTAAATCAGGAGACACTTTAAAAAACATTTTAAAGAACTATAATGTAATGAATTCCAGGGGACGATGGGACACCGATTGTGTTGGAAAATCTACTGATATAAAGAGCACACTTATAATCTCTAAAGAAAAGACAAATGGCTATTTTAATATTCTAGTAAAAAGCAAGATTATTAAAACTACAAACTTTGAAGATGAAAATGGTGATTGCGATGATAAAGAAAAGGTTACTACAGATGAAACGTTATTGAAATTTAATGGAGAAGAATACAAAGAAAAAGATGTTTCGCTTGCAATTGAGACACTTAAAAAAGAAGGAAATTCAAGTTTCGTGAATTCAAGAGACAGTTTGTCGATCCAAGAATTGATGCTTTTAACAAAAGATAAAGCTATTAAAAAATACGGTACACCTTCTTCTATAAAACAATTTATTTTAGATGATGCTCAAGGAGAATTTAGAAATAGTATTTCTGATAAATACACTCCAAAAGAAAGGCAAAATAAATCCATTTTAATTGATGAAGTTACTTGGGAGAAGGATAAAAATACTTGGATAACTGTTTGGTATGAAATTATACAAGAAAAATCAGTACCCAAAGATGCTTATTTATGGAGAAAAGGAACCGAGTTTTAAAGTGCTATTGTGCAGGAAATAGAAATGGTAAAGTTTAACAATTTAGAATTTTTAGAAGATGGCGATACATAAAAAAATACAAGAAAAATGGAAACAAGGCTATTTGCCAGGTTTTGACTGTATAACGTACGGTAACGGCACAATAACCATTGCCAATACTTATGATGTAATTCACACCGAAACTAACGAAAGTAAACGCTATTGGTTTCCTTTATGTGATACAACATTAGAAGGAATAGAAAAATATGATGAAGATATTTGGATGGAGTATGACATTTTTCACGGAGCCTTTGAATATGAAAATCAAAAGTTTGTATTTGGCGATGGTGCAATGGGTAACGAAGGCTACATTGCTTCAACAACATTAACTGGAGAATTAAACTGGGCTATCTTTTTTACTTTTTCAAACCCTATTAACAAAGCAGAAGTACTAAACAAGCACCTAATTTGCTATGGTGATACAGGAGCAATTATTGATATAGACCTAAACAACATCACCATAATAAAAATAACACAACAAAATATATGGGCAAGACAATAATGTAGTACACTATTTTAAAATAAATATTAAAAAATGAAAACAGTTATTCTTATATCCATCTTGCTTTTAACCTTATCCTGTAAAGCCCAAAAAAATCGAAGTTTATTGATTAATAAAACCTTTATGGCTAACATTGGATCTATATGTGAAGAAACTCCTGATGGATATGATTGTGCCTGTATAGAAATTTATTTGATTCTAAATTTTACTAAAGAGGATATCTCAATAATAGAAAAAGAAATTTCAAGTTGTGGTACCGAAAACATTACTTCTAAGTTAATTTATAAGTGGGAATTAACTCAAAATTTTGAAACTAAAATAGTTAGCAATCCAAATGAAATAGCACATGGTTTTTTAAAAGACTTAGTTCTGAAAGTTGAAAACGAAAAAATTATCGGCAATAAAAAAAGAAGGAATAAAACAACTGATAAAATTGAATTCGAGAAAATTCTTGGGAAAAAGAAAAATAACTAACAAGTTTACAATGATAAAAAAACAGACTTTTCTTTTTGCAACAATTTTCATGTGTGATATCTTAATAGGATATGCTCAAACTAACAGCGCTTTAGAAACGAGTTTACAACTATTGCAAAAACCTCCAGAATTCCAATTCTCAATAGATAGTACTGGGTTTTCAAAATTAAAAAAATCTCAATTCTATTCAGAAAGCGGTGATGCTGATACATTTATTATTAATAGCAAAAACATACATTATGTAGATTTTAATAATGATGGTAATAAAGACATCATTTATCAAGATACCAGGCATTATAAAGCAACCATATTATTTGTGAAAAAAGGCGATAATTTTGTAGAAATTTGGAGTGGTCCAGGAAAATTAATAGAAGTAAAACAAGAAGAAGCTATTATTTATGTGAAATCCCATTCTGTGGCTTGTCATCCTATTTCTATGCTAATAGAACTTACTGTTAATAATGACAATACCATTGCTGATAGCTTAATAATGCACCATAACGAAACAATTATTAAAAATATTGATAAAATATTTGAGCAGAAAAAAGTATCAGGAATGTTAAGAACACAACCTGTTTTAGATGATAAAGAGAAAAAAAACCCCTGTACTGGAAATTTAAGAACAGGAAATCGAATAGAAGCCATCAAAAATATAGAGGTTACTGTTATTAAAAAACAAGAAGACTGGCTGTTAGTAGTGTACAAAGAGAAAGACATCAGTATTATAGGCTGGATTAAAAATTAATTAAAAAATAAGATTATGACACCATTAATAATAAGTATTGTCGTTTTAATACTGCTAACTATCATAGCAATTGTAATCAATAATCAAATAATTGCTAAAAAAAACCAAGTAGCGCAAGCCTTTGGTAGTATTGAAATCTATCTTAAAAAACGATTCGATTTAATTCCGAATCTCGTAGCTATGCTCAATAAATATATGGCACATGAAAAAGAGGTACTACTAAAAGCAACCGAATTGCGTACTAAGGCTGAAAATGCTAAAAATTCGCAAGAAAAAATTGAAGCCTCCAATGAGTTAACTAATATAATGAGTGGCTTAAATATTAATGTAGAAAACTATCCGGATTTAAAAGCAGATAAACAATTCTTGAACCTTCAATTTGAATTAACCGATATCGAAGATCAAATTTCTGCAGCGCGTAGAGCATATAATGCAGCAGTAACTAGCTATAATAATAAAATACAAATGTTCCCTGCAAATATTATTGCAGGTTATAGAAAAGACAAAACAGAGACGCTTTTAGAAATTCCTAGAGCAGAACAAAAAGAAGTAAATATTAACCAACTATTAAACTCATAAATTATGCAAATGTTAGAAAACTTACCGTGGTATGGCTATGTAATACTCGCAATAGCTATTATTTCTTATGGATATCGCTATTTTAAAACAGCAAAAGAAGGCTATGATGAAGCCGATTTAAAAAAAGCAAAATTTAAAACATCCGAAGAAAGTACCCTATCTAAAGAACAACAGTTTGCCATTGCGCTTTACACGCCCATTGCAGAATGGTGGGGCGCAGACACAAATACCCTAACATTTCTTGACCCTAAATCCTCAAATCGCTATTTAAAAAGATGGCGTATGGATACCAAGGAAGGGTATTGGGGTATGACGGAGTATTTTATGAAAGATGGTAGACGTTGGTACTTTGACTTTATTTATAACATGATAAAAACCCAACCCGAAGAAAAATGGGATGCGTTAATGAAAGATTATTTTGGTGATAACGAAAGAGCCTTCAATTACCTAAAAATCTTAAAAACCAATAAGGCACTAAACGAGCTCAAACAAAAAGGCTTTATCTCTTTTGATTCTGAAATGGATTTGGGTATTGCAGGTTATGATGCGGCAACGCTGGTAGGACAAGCCAGAAAAGCCTATACCACAAACATAATTACAGAAGAGGAAGCTTTTAAGGTCATAAAATTTGCTAGGAAACTTGCATTAGAACATTTCTCTTCTTGGGAAGAATTCGGAAAGAGTTTTATCCTTGGCTTTGCATTTGACCAGCAACACGCTGAGAGTTCCTATAGAGAAGAAGTGTACCACATTTACAAACAAGTTTTGGAAAATGACCAAAGCCCTTGGAATACTATTAACTGGTAAAAAAACAGCTATGGATAGTCTAATACAGAAAGTGTATTCAGCTGTTAAAGGTGCATTAAACACTATTTACAAGAAGAGAAAACGCATGTTATTTTTTCAAAAAATAATGTGGATTATCACAGGGGTGTATTTTGTATTAATGCTATTGAATATGGGCGTGAATTATTTTCCGAATTTAGAAAATTCTTTTTTAAGCTTTTTTAAACAATTTCAAGCGACCCCAAGTAATCCGTATGCCAATATATATCCTTTTATGGGATTAATTGTAGTGCTATATCCAACCACATATCTCTTTACGAAGGCATTTCAGAAATTTAAAATAAAAGAAACGGAAACCATTTCTAAAATGGTGCAACTGCTATTTCCGAAAGTAGAATTTACACAAGGTGTGACAGCTCCAAGTAAAGAGATTGCTAAAAGTAAACTCTTTGCTTGGGTAAAAGCAAATTCCCCCATATATAGTTATGGACAAATAAGAAGTACCCAAAATAATGTTGTTGTGAATATTGCAGATATTGGTATTGTAGAAGAAAATGTGTATAATAAATTCCTAGAAGGATTAATGCGTATTCCTTTTTTAAATATGTTTGCGATACTCTACCAATTTGTATTAAAAAATATATTCACAAATAAGTCTGCGGACGCTGTATACTTCACTTTTAGAGGTATGTTTTGTTGGCTCAGTTTTAAGAAAAAGTTAAACGGACATACCGTGATTTTAACCAATAACCAGAGTTCAAAATTAGATCGATTTTTTAGTTCTAATTTTAAAGAAGAACAAAAAATAAACTTAGAAGACCCTAGGTTTACCAATCAGTTTTTGGTGTACAGCACCGATCAAATAGAAGCTCGTTATGTTTTATCTACTGCACTTATGGAACGAATTGTTGCTTTAAAAGAAAAATTCGATCAACCGATACTCTTATCTTTTCAGAACCAACAAATGTATTTAGCTGTCGAAAATGCTAATGGCTTGTTTTCTTTTCCTTCTGGAAAATTAGACACTATAAAAATTATAGAAGAATTGGCGAATGATATTGAAACCGCTCTAGATATAGCTACAGAATTAAAATTGAACTTATCATAAACAAAAAAAGAATAGCGTCATTTATTTGTTTTCTAATTGTAAGTGTCATTTTAGTTTCTTGTTTAGAGAGTAAAAGCAAGACAACTATTAATAAAGTGCATGATGGGATTAAAGAAATGGTTGTTTCTGAAATAAATAAACCCATTTATATGGATAAAAACGAAAATCTAAAAATTGATGAAAACGAAATACATTATATAACCATTGCCTTTAAATAATAGTTGAATCAATCCTGCCCTAGTCAAATAACTTTAATATAATTTTACAACTCTAAACCCATAAGTCGTATAAAATTAATTGCTAGTGAAAGCTTACTTACGAAAATCCTTGCAGATTTTCTAGTTGGTTTTGTATTTACTAAATTTGGTGCTTAAACACGCAAAAAATCTTATACAAACACCTTACCCACAATATGGAAAAAACTGAATTTTTAGAGAAAAATGTATTTATTGATTTGAAAAACATGAATGATGGATTCGACGCGGAGACAATTCATTATTTTTCTGAATCGGATTTCGAAATAGTTCTTAAACGAGTTGAACACTTCGGAATTGGAGTTTATGGAATTGAGCCTTGGCTAAATGGTGAATTATACGATGTTTCTGGACATGAAGATCATAATAAGAAAGCAACTGACCCAAGATGGTACAAAAAAGCATTTTTAACGTTTAAGACTCGTCAAGCTGGACTTTTTTATGCAGCAACATATAAAGTTTCGAAAAAACTTTTAGAGCGACAAGATACAATTGGTAACGAAGAATCTAAAACATAATTTTGAAGTGCTTATTTATAATGTTCCACCAAATTTTTATCCTGAACCGTTGGGAGGCTTTAAAAACAAAATAAAAAAATTTACCTAAGCGCAATCCCGAAGTGTCGGAACGAAAGTTTAGTTACTTTTAATTCCCGTACGAATCATAGTTTATTGGTTAAAAAGCCCAAATACATTGATAAATTTAATTTAGAAACATCGATGCCCAAACATTGTTTTAATCTATTTTCCATTATTCAAATTTTAAAGCTATAACTCTCTTTTATCACCTTTACTCGCGTTTGATTCGATCTCTTTTAATTTGGATCTAGGTACTGTTCAGATTCTATAAAAATTATAGAAGAACTGGCTAATGATATTGAAACCGCTTTAGATATAGCTACAGAATTAAAATTGAATTAGCGTACTTGCCTTTTAAAGAAAATTCATTTACGTAATTCATCAATCTAGATAATCGTTAAATCTATTGAGTGTTCTTAGTTTAATACTTTTGGTATCTTTATTATAGTAAAGAAGAGTAAATTATATATTCAAAGTTCTTTTTATAGTTTTAGTGTGCAAATAGGAGTGCGTAATTTAAAATATAAAAATAAAATATTGAGTGTGAGTTTTTTGAGAAGGAGTCTCTCATTCTATCACGCCTATTTGTTATAGTATAAATTTATACCGAAAACCTGTTAATCTTATGATTATCAGGCTTTTTTGTTTTTATACATTTTGTTTGATATCAAATAAAAGCATCTAAACTCATTAAAAATTATGTAAATCGGTGTGTAATAAAAAGAACTTTCGCTGTTATTTTCTTTACAAGAAAACCAAGAAGCAACACCAATCAGCTTTCTACCTATGAACTATACGTATTACCTTGAACAGAAAGTAATCAGAAATAAGGCTTAAAAGTAGTGATTTCAAGAATCAGTGGGGTAATATTAAAAAATAGAGGCAATTTTTAACTGATTTCATAAAAGAAAGAAAATACTACTAATTGGATAAACAATTATGTTGAAATTAGAAACAAAACTATTCCTATTGGTAGATTCTATATGCAAAAAGCGAAAGAAGATCAAATTGTATCTTCAAAGTTTTAGTGTGCAAATAGTTGTATGATTATTCACCTAAATTACATTAACAGATTAATCTAGGAATACGAACTGTTCAAAAGGAACCATAATTCTTCTATTCTACCAATAGATAAGTTAATTTCTAAATATAATTATCATAGAACTCTTTTCTTAATGTAAAGCGATTTATTAACAATTGCAATGTATTTCAAAACCTATGTATGAAGTTGATAATAAGATAGTTGCTATTTATTTTGTTGAAATTTATATTTTAAAACAATCAGAAATGCTTTTCACTGTTAATAAGTGGATCTAGTATTTGTAAGTAAAAACTTACAATATTTGTAATTTTTAGAAATTATAAAACGAATGTAACCCAGTTAATTCTATGGAGACATATAATCGATATGCTAATATGGTTACACCGATAAAAATAACATTGGAAATGGTAAATGACTATGGAGTTTAGAAAACTGATTATTTACTTCTTTTTTCTTACGATATGCTGTTGTGGTATTATTAAGAGTACCTCTTTCAGTGACGCAACTAATGACTCATCAAGTGATTCTACCAATACAAATAGTTTAAGGGCGAATAAGACCAAACTTGGACAAGATTTAAAAAAAATAGAAGACATATTAACGTTTAAAAATTTTTTTCATCATGATGATTCTATTCGTTTAGCCAAACAATATATAAATGAGCAACAAAAATTACTTAAAGAAAGAAGGGATTACCCTTATGATTTGGACTATACCAGTTCTGGGTTAAATGTTTCCGCATATGAACCCTCCGTAAATTTTGATTTGGATTATGAGGTTATAGGATGGTATCCTAATTGGGAAAAAAACCTTTATAAGCATCTAAATTATTCTTTATTAAGCACTGTAGCATATTTTTCTTATGAACTAAACCCTAAAACAGGAAAAGCAATAACTACTAATGATTGGGAGACCTCCCCACTTATAGATTCAGTTAAAACTAATGGAAAAACAATTCTGCTTACTGTTACCAATTTTGGAACAAAAAACAACAGGAAATTTTTGAAAAATACGGATGCAATCAACACCCTTATTGAAGAATTGAAATCCTTGTTAAACAAAAGAAATGGTGATGGTATTTGTCTTGACTTTGAGGGAGTTAAAAAATCGGAGAAAAATGATTATTCAAAATTTATTTTACTCTTGAGTCAAGAATTAAAAGCAGCGAATAAAGATTACCTTTTATATATGGCGGTACCTAGTGTTGACTTTGAGAAAAGCCTCGATTTTGAAACTATTATCCCCGTTGTAGATCGTTTTCTAATAATGGGATATGGATATTATGGCCCTACGAGTAAGGTGGCGGGTCCAGTGGCACCTTTAAATAGTGGAAAAATATGGGAACCCTATAACCTTTCTACCTCTGTAGATTATTATTTGGCCAGTGGCGTGCCTAATTCTAAACTAATTTTAACATTACCATATTACGGGACTATTTGGGAAACAGAAAATGGAAATAAAGGATCTAAAGTAAAGAAGTTTATTGGCTCTAGAACTTATGATTATATAAAAGCAAATATAAACGTACCCATACAATATGATAGTGTTAGTCAAAGTGCTTGGTGTAGTTATGCGGTTAATGATGAAAAAACCCAATTTAGACAGTGTTGGTTCGACAATGATTCTTCTCTAACCGTTAAATTAAATTATATAAAGAGTAAAAAACTTAAAGGAATGGGTATGTGGGCTTTGGGCTACGATAAAGGCTATCATGACCTATGGAAAGTAATAGCTACTAACTTAGTTAAAACTGACAGTACTACCACCGACAATAATTCTGATCAAGCCAATACCGAAAACGGAAATAATGGAGGTAATGAGAATGGAAGTGGTGGAGAAAGTAGTGGTAATGATACGGGTACAGATGATGATAGTATTTGGAAACAGATTGTCGATGTTGTCAGTTCTGTCCAAAATGTAACGGAATATAAAAATTTTCTCCTGCTCATTTTGTTATTTGTTGTAGTCTTTGGTGGTACTGGGTTTGTAATTTCCATGTTCCAACCCAATACTCGGGTTTACTTTTTTGGAACTACTTCTTATGCCATATACTATGCAGCATTTGTATTGCTATTTATAATTGTAGCCTCTAGGTTATCGGATGCAATAACAGATTTATCAGTAGCAATAATATTTGGATTCATTTTAGGGGCTATAGCCCTTTATTTTATCAATAAGTATATTCAGAAAACGAACAATAATATACCATGAGCATCATGCTTTTAAGGCAAATGACAGGATTAGAAACGGAAGAAGGTAAATGGACAAAACTTTATGCAGCAATCAAGAAAATTATTGCTAAAGAATTTCTATGGGCATTAGTCAGTATTATCCTAGCATTGCCTTTGGCGGCAGTTACGGTTTATTTGTTAAATAATTATGGTAGTAAAGAGCTTTACACCGTCATTACTGGATTTTTAGAAGAACAGGAGTTTTATACAGCCGCTTATGTGGTAAATCTTGCGGGAATTTATTTTTCAAGAATGGTGATAGGAGCTATTAAAACATTAACCAATAAAGAGGCAGCACAATAATGATAGATAAGGCAATGACATTTATATCGGATTTTCTTAATTACGAAATTCGTTTGCGGCACGGCATTAAAGATGCTGCTGTTATAGTAGGGAGCCTTATTAATCTAGACGGAAGTGTTACAGAAAATATAGAAAATAAGATTGTTGCTTCGATTATTAACCTAGAACATGAGACAACAGTTAAATCATTGGGGAATTACGTGGTAAATGATAATAATCAATTTGGAAAAATTGCCCCACCAGTTTACTTAAACTTATACTTGTTGATTTCAGCAAATTATAATTCAGCAAATTATATGGAAGCATTGAAAATGTTATCGACAGTAATTAGTGTTTTTCAAGCCAACCCATACTTTACCAAACAGCTAAACCCTGATATGCCCTCTCCGTTAGAGCGTCTTACTTTGGAAATATTCAATTTACCTATTAATGAGTTAAGTCATATTTGGAGTGGCATAGGAGCAAAGTATGTTCCCTCTATTTTATATAAAGTTCGCATGATAACCATTCAGGAAGAAGTAATTAAAGAAACTGTTAGTGGTATAGCTGCCTTAGATGGAAGTTTAACAATAGAAAATGATTCCTTATGAATGTTAAGTATCATAAATGGCTACAGTTAAGGGTAACAAATAATTACTTTCCTAAAGCTATTTTTTCTCTGTTTGAGGTAGTTCCTTTTTTTAATACAAAAAAAATGTTTAAAAATTATGAAATTTTAATACATAAGAAAGGTAATATGGTGTCCTTTTATATGGGGGTAGATGGTTCTTCTACGTTTAATATAAATACAAATTTGGATGGTTTAGATAAGCTTTATTTTCAGTTATTAAATACAGATGCTACTTTTTATAACTATACAGAACTACCAGAAAAGAAGGAGGGTCAAATTTTATTTTTTAAAAGCGATAGTGAAAAGGAGAATGCTACACTCTTACAACAAAAAAGTTATGTTTCAAATAATGATACTATAAGTTTTAGAACAAAAATATTTAATATTTCTATACCTGATGGGGATGTAAATATAGAGGTGAAAGATGCGGATAATAAGGTTGTATGGCAACAAACCATAAACGATAATAAGAGTAAGAGCTATGCTATTAATTTAGTAGCCCAAAGCGTTGGGGTTTACGCCTTATGGATTAATGGTAAGTTAGAAGAGACGTTTTTTTGTAGCGAATCATTGGAGAAAAATTGTATTGGAGTTTGGCTCCTAGATGTGTCTTCTTTTTTGAATACAGAAATGTCTATGTTATCTTTTAATTTAGATTTTAATGCAAGAAAAACCCATTGGCAGTACGAAATAACTCTTGGAAAATCAAGAAAAATTGAAATACAGCACATGGAAATTGTAGGTGTTCAAGGAGAAACATATGAGGGACCAATAGAAAAGCAAATAACGGAAGACCAGTATGTTCAAGTGTATACAACAGCATCACCAGAACAATTGCAATACCAATTAGAAACCACCCCGCTACTACAATTGAATTATACAACTGATTTTTTAGATAGGCCCCAACAGCTTGAAATTAAATTACCCAACCCTGCTTCAGGCCAATTGGGTAAATATACCAATGGCCCCCATCAGGGGGAGTTTTATTCAACATCACTAGTTTATGTCTAATTTAAATTCATATTTATGTCAACAACAATGAAAACCCCAGGGGTGTATATCCAGGAACTGGATGCCTTTGGGAACGCTGTCGTTCCAATTCCAACTGCAATACCTGCATTTATTGGATATACGGCCCAGACTTCCTATAATGGGCAAAGTCTATTGAACAAGGCAGTAAAAGTTACTTCCTTAACTGATTTTTTAACCATTTTTGGAAGCACTCCCCCGCAGGTACAGTATGCTATGACCTCGGATATTTTGCCAGAAAGGGTAGATAATTTGCAAGTGGTTGTAGACTCAACTTCTAAAACATTAGATGATGCCAATGCGGCTGTTACAAAAGCAGGGAGTCAGGTAACTACAGATCAAACGGATGCGGTTACATCTGCAACAGAGGCCAATACGGCAGCTAATACTGCTTTGACAGAAGCACAAGCAGACCCTAATATTAAAGCGCTAACAGATGCTCAGGATGCATTAGCAAACAATACTGATGTTACCAAAACTGCAGAATTAGAGCAGAATGTAAAAACGGCACAGACAACAATAGATGACTTAGTTAATAATGCGAGTTTTGTTAGTGGAGGGTATGCTTATAATATTGACACCACTACTATTAATTATCGTATGTATAGTGGTATTAAGTTTTTCTATGAAAACGGTGGGGCAGAATGTTATATAATGAGTATTGGTGGTTACGATTATACTAAATCATCTATAACAGATACTACGGATTTTATGAGTGCCATAACATTCTTTCAAAAAGAAACGGATCCTACAATGTTGGTCATCCCTGATGTAGTAGAAATTGCAGATCCAACTGCAGATCCAACTTCTGATACGTACTTACAGGATAAATATGCTAATGCCTATTCTTTGCAAAATGAAATGATAAATAATTGTGGGGAATTAACGAGTAGAATTGCCATATTGGATATTCCAGGAGGATACTCTGAGCCTTTAGTAGGGACTTCTAGCGTAGATCAGTTTAGAGACAGTGTGGAACCCTTAGATGCAAAATTCAACAGTTATGCCGCAGCATATTATCCTTGGTTACATACTACAGTATACCAAACATCAGAAATTTCGTATTCAAATATTAACACAAAATCTTATGATCAAGTAACTCAATTATTAACGGTTGAATTTACCGATACTAATGGGGTTTTGGACCCAAAAATGGCGGATATTATTTCGGCATTTTATCCAACAGATCAAAAAACATCCTTGGAGAAAGCCGATAAAATTTTACAAAGTTTAAGTAAATCATATCAATTGCTAATGGGTGCAATCATGGATAATATGAACCTAATGGCTCCAAGCGCAGGAATGGCAGGGATTTATACCTCAGTAGATAATAATTCTGGAGTATGGGTGGCACCGGCTAATGTAGGTATACAAAGTACCGTTTCGCCTTCTATTAAAATAGATAATGAGGGACAAGAAGATTTGAATGTTCCTATTGATGGTAAATCTATTTGTGTAATAAGATCTTTTACTGGACGTGGAAATTTGGTTTGGGGAGCAAGGACTCTAGATGGAAATTCTAATGATTGGAGGTATATAAATGTTAGGCGTACACTTATGTATATTGAACAATCTGTTAAAGATGCAGCTATAGCCTATGTGTTTGCACCTAATGATGCCAGTACTTGGATTACTGTTCAGAGTATGATTAGTAATTTTTTAACTGGATTGTGGAACCAAGGAGGCCTTGTTGGGTCAAAATCTTCAGATGCTTTTTCAGTAAGTATAGGCCTAGGGAGTACAATGACTTCTGATGATATTCTTAACGGAATAATGAGGGTAGCGGTAAAGGTGGCGGTTTCTCATCCAGCTGAATTTATAGAGATTACCTTCCAACAGGAAATGCAAAAAGGATAATAAAAATAAATATTAATAATTAAAAATAATATATCATGGCAGATGGATCAGCACAAGATAATGTATGGCCTTTACCTAAGTTTTATTTTAAAGTAGATTTAGGTTCGCAAGACAGTACGGTATCATTTCAAGAGGTTTCAGGATTGGATACCGAAACTCAACCAATAGAGTACAGGCATGGAGACAGTAAGCAATTTTCTACTATTAAAATGCCGGGGATAGCAAAAACGGGTAATGTTACCTTAAAAAAAGGTGTTTTTGTACAGGACAATAATTTTTGGGATTGGTATAATGCAATTAAAATGAACACTATTAAAAGGGAGACGGTGACCATTCAATTATTGGATGAAGGAGGAAACCCTACAATGACGTGGACTCTTGCTAATGCTTGGCCAACAAAAATCACGGGAACAGACTTAAAATCAGATGCCAATGAGGTTGCTGTAGAAACATTGGAGTTGGCACATGAAGGACTTACAATACAGAATAGTTAATCTATGGATAATGTATATCCACCAGTATCCTTTTATTTTCAATTGGTGTTTTCTGGAACTTTTGGGGTTTCAGATACTTCTTTTAGAGAAGTCTCTGGAATTACAATGGAAATGGGTACAGAGGAAATTTCAGAGGGCGGGGTAAACGGTTATAAACACCGTGTCCCAACTTCTGTTAAATTCCCAAACCTTGTTTTAAAAAGAGGACTGGTTCCAAAAACATCCTTGATTGCCTTATGGATTACGGATACATTACAAGGAGGACTGGAAGAGATTATAGAAACCAGAAGTATTATAGTGAATTTACTAGATGAAAACGGCATTCCATTAAAGTCATGGAATTTTGTTAATGCATGGCCGGTAAAATGGGCTATATCCGATTTTAACTCAATGAACAATGAAATTGCTATTGAAACTTTAGAGTTTTCTTACAGTTATTTTAAAATATTATAAGAATGTCCATAGAAATAAGAGAACTAATTATAAAAGTTAAGATTGCTGAACCTGAGAGAATAATGCAGAATGAAATTGATATTGTTGCTATTAAGCAATTACTTCTAAAAGAATGTAAAAGAGAAATTAAAAAGCAACTAAGCAAAATTAAAGAAAGATAATATGGGGAAGAACAATATGTCCATTGTGGCTTATAATAGTAACAAATATTCTAGTCAAATTGGAAGTTGCGATGTCAAGATTAATCCTTCTTCTTATTCTCATGACTATCAAGTAAAGTATAATAATGATACAGCTCAAGGTGCACCTGGGGCTACCTTGAAATTTAAAGGAATTCCTCCTGAGAATGTCTCTTTTGAAATTTATTTTGATGCCACAGGGGCAATAGAAAATAATACAACTCCTGTAAAAACACTGTTAGACCAATTTAAAAATGTTTGCTTTTTGTATAATGGAGATATACATGAGCCTAATTATTTGATTATTTCATGGGGGTCATTGGTTTTTAAGTGTAAGCTTACCTCAATGAATATTAACTATACTTTATTTAAACAGGACGGTACGCCTTTAAGAGCAAAGGCATCTGTTAAATTTGAAGAGGCTATAGATGCCAATTTAATAGCTAAGGAAGCCAATAACAAATCACCAGACCTTACTCATTTTATTCTTGTTAAGGAAGGGGATACCTTACCCTTATTGTGTTTTAGAACTTATGGCGATTGTCAATATTATTTAGATGTGGCCAAGTATAATAGTATAGTGAATTTTAGAAATTTAAAACCAGGGGCTACCATATATTTCCCGCCAATAAAGTAATTATGTCTACATCCCCATTTGTTGAAGGAACCAATTTAATATCATTTACTATTCTATCTGAAGGAAATGAAATTCCTAGCACTTATGAGATATTGTCTATAAGGACCGAACAGTTTGTTAACCGTATAGCCGAAGCAGAAATAGTATTGAGAGATGGTAGCACTGCAAATCAGACTTTTGAAGTAACAGATTCTAGTATTTTTACACCAGGCAAGGAAGTAGAAATAAAATTAGGCTATGAAAATTTAAACGATTCTGTTTATAAAGGAGTCGTTGTTAAGCAGGCAATTAAAATAGATCAAGATAATGATTCTAGGTTAATAGTGACTTTAAAGGATAAGGCGCTTGCGATGACGATTACCAGAAAAAATGCCATCTTCAAAGACGTAAAAGATCAAGAGATAATAGCTGAAATTGCTCAAAATTATGGGTTAGAAACTGATATAGATGCATCAACAGTTTTACATGATGAAATTGTACAATATTATGCTGCCGACTGGGATTTTATTGTAAATAGAGCGGAGGTTAACGGTATGATGGTTATAACCGATAGCGGAAAGCTGGTAGTTGCAACACCAAACGTATCTGGAACACCCGCATTAGAATTACAGTATGGTTATGATATTATTGAATTTGATGGGGAAATAGATGCAACGTATCAATATTCGGGAGTCGCAGGTAATTCTTGGGATATAGCAACACAAAATATTATTGAGGCCACTGCAAATGAACCAACAGTAAATAATCAAGGAGATATTTCTGGGGCAACTTTGGCTAATGTATTAAATGCTGGAACAAGTGAACTTAGAACTACAGTGCCAATAGATTCTGAAGCAATTCAAGAATGGGCGAATGCCGCTTTGTTAAAATCACGATTATCTAAATATAATGGTTATGTCACTTTTCAAGGGTCATCCAAAGCAAAAATAAATTCTACAATTAAATTAATGGGACTTGGTAGTCGTTTTAATGGAAATGCTTTTATAACGGGAATTACCCATACCATTGAGAATGGACAATGGCATACAGAAACAAAAATAGGATTGTCGGATGATTGGTTTTCCGAAAATAAGACTATTTCAGGCCCTATTGCCGCTGGTTTACTTCCAGGTATTAAAGGCTTGCAAACAGGAATTGTAAAGCAAATTTATGATGATCCAGATAATGAATTTAGGGTTCAGGTTACTATACCCATATTGGGAGTAGAAGGAGAATCTGTATGGGCAAGACTATCTACTTTTTATACTGGAAATGGTTTTGGAGCCTTTTTTATGCCAGAGGTAAATGATGAAGTGATTCTTGGTTTTATGAATGATGACCCTAGATTTCCCATTGTTTTGGGAGGGGTTTATAGCAGTGTCATACCGCCATCTGAAGAACCAAATGAGGATAATACTATTAAAACCCTAGTAACCCAAAGCAAGTTAGAACTTAGGTTTGATGAGGAGAATAAAGCAATAACAGTGCAAACACCAGAGGGAAACAGTATTCTATTGAATGAAGAAGAGAAGGGTATTTATATAACAGATCAAAGTGGAAATAGTATAGAAATGAACGAAGAAGGAATAGTGATAGAGAGTAAATCTAAACTCACCTTAAAAGCTGCCGAGGGAGTAGATATTGAAGGAAGTTCTATTAAGATAACTGGGAGTGAATCTGTAACCGTATCTGGAGCTACGGTTTCGGTATCAGGAGACCAGTCTACATCTATTACTGGGAGTGCAAGTTGCGATATTTCTAGTGATGGACAAATGAGTGTTAAAGGATTAACCGTAATGATTAATTAATATATGCCAAAGGATATAACATTTTTAGGTCGAGGTTGGAGTTTCCCCCCCACATTTTATAATTATGGAGGTATAGGTATAGGTATGGTTGAAAATGAGGTGGATATACAACAATCTCTAGAAGTGCTTTTGTCCACAGGGGTAGGAGAACGTATCATGTTGCCTGAATATGGTTGTGACCTTCAGACATATCTTTTTGAATCTATATCAAATTCAAAAATGCACCTTATAAGTGAAATCATTAGAACCGCTATTATTGATTATGAGCCTCGAATAATATTAAATGAAATTCTTATTGATCAATCTGATTATCAGGATGGTATTATACGGGTTAAAATAGATTATTCTATAGAAAGCACCAATACAAGATTTAATCTGGTATTTCCCTATTACAAGGTAGAAGGCACCCATTTACCGCAACTATACCACCAACAAATTGAACAAAATTCTATAGCAAATTCAGAATGATTCAAAGAAGAAATGGTACTATAAATAATAATAGACTTCCAAAAAATTTATTGGATGCTCCATTCCGTATAGATCAGCGTTATTTTTGGGATGTTATTGGCTATATAGCATTGTATTTAGAAAAAATTAATTATTACAATCTTAAGAATAAACAGGATGGTAATTGGCGGGTATTAGTGGAGGGAGATCCTATTATTTTTATGGTAATGGTTATTAATTATCCTCTTAAGGATATCGAAGAATTAATGGAAGGCTACGAGGAAAATTCAATTAAGCAGTCTAATTTTAAAAATGAAATAGAAGTACTATTTAATTGGTACGATAAAATTAATAATTGGTGCCAGATATTAATGGGACTTGGAGAAGAAAGGCTGGCATACAAAATAAAGAATGTTATAGTGGATGTATTGCTTCCAGAAAAAAACATGCTTTTACTTTATGAAGAAGAAACCTTGGAAATGGACCTTAATAGTGTGCTTCCTCCTTCTTATACAACGGAAAAGACAGCATCAAAAAAAATATTGAATACATTTCATAGAATCATTATCCATATTAAAGAGTTGGTAAAGGAATACCTCCAAAACAACATCTATGCTAAAAACAATCATAGGCCAAATAATGCGATGTATATTGCCTTTACATTGTTGTTTAAAGAAGCACAACATCAATTAAATGGGTTATCTAAGAGGCATTTAGATTTCTATTATAAAGATATTCTTAAACAACAATTAGATAACGGCAGCCCTACAAAGGCAATCATAAATGTTACGCTACTTCCCAATGTGCAGACTTCTCTTATTTCAAAAGGAACGTTATTCTCTGCCGGTAAACTTTTTGGCAGTACAACAGATGTGTTGTTCGAAATAAATAAACCGCTTGTAGCGTATAAAATTGAAGTGACTCAAATGCAAACGCTTTTGTTTAATGCCTCTAAATATGTAGATGTAGGAACTAATTATCCTACAATTTCCTATGTAGCCAAAAATGATATGATTATAGAAGGAAAACAAGTTGGTTCTGTTGAAGATTGGTTTGTTTTTGGAGCTAATAAACAGAGTGCCCAAAACACAAATATTCCAGAAAACCAATTAGCGGAAATGGGTTTTATAATAGGAAGCCCGGTACTTTTTTTATCTGAGGGCAATAGGGCAATAGAAATTAAAATACATTTGGAAGAGGTTTCATCCGAGGGTATATTTTGGGAACTGTTGAATGAAATAAAAAACAATAAAGGTATTTCATTAGAAGCTGTATTTTATAAGGTTTTTTCGAAAGCATTTATAATATCTTATACTACGGAAAAGGGCTGGGTGACTTTTGAGAAGTACACTATTACGTATAAATATGAGGAAGATGATAAGTATTTCTCCATTAATCTAGTGTTGCAAAATGGTGATTCAAAGTTAGAACAAACAACAAAGACGAATGAAACATTGTCATGGCCATCAATAAAAGTAACCTTAAATGAATATGCTTCTGCTTATGCCTATTCATTTTTTAAGGGAGTAGATGTAGATACCATACAGATTAATGTAAATGTACAAGGTATAAAAGATGTTGTACTATATAATAATGTGGGGAAAATGGCCACAGGAAAATCTTTTGATTTGTTTGGGCCTACACCAAATGTAGGCTCTTATCTAATGATAGGTAAGAATGAAATTTTTAAAAAAAACACAAGCGTTCTTAATATAGGTTTGGAATGGGAGAATATACCAAATGATTATGGAGGATTAAGTACTTATTATAAAGGGTATACTCCACCGATAGAAAATGATTCTTTTAAAGTTGGTTTTAATGCTCTTAGTAATGGTAATTGGCAGCCAACTAAGGATAAAAACCCTGAGTGTAATTTGTTTCAGAGTACTGATTGCCTAACGCCAGAAGGATATAAAAGCAATAAACTAAATAATTTCACTAATATTGAAATAAACAATTTTGATGATTTTGTGGTCGATCAGGAACTGCACCCAACTACCCCATTATTGTATACGGTTAGTTCTCAATCAGGTTTTGTTAAGCTTGTATTAACTAGCCCCCAAGAAGGTTTTGGGACTAAGGTATATGAAGATGAATATCTAAAAATAGCAACATATAATGCAAGAGCAATTGTAAAAAATAAGGCGTTAATTCCGTACCCAAACAAACCTTTTATACCAAGGGTTAGCAGTGTAAGTTTAAATTACAAGGCTTCAGATATTTTATTTTTTAAACCAAACCCTGGTATTGGTGAAAAAAGCGGTAATAATATAGGAGAATTTATACATAGTACCCCTTTTGGTACCGATACCATTATTGAGCAAAATAAGGGAATACAGAAACATACCTTATTGCCAAATTTTGAAGCAGAAGGATATCTTTTTTTAGGTTTTTCTGGGGTGTATACAACAACAACTGTTTCCCTCTATTTTCACTTTTTACATTCCAGTACTGCTGTAAACCTTCCCAAAGACGGTTTGGTTTGGGAGTACTGTTATATGGATGAATGGGTTAGATTTGAAGAAGACGATATTATATTGGATGGCACTAATGGATTTTCTAAATCGGGTATTATTGAAATGGTCTTACCTAAAAAAAGCTTAATTACTGATGATGGTGCTGATGATGAAACATATAGGATTAGAATTTCTACACAAAAAGATAGTATACATTACCCCAAAATAAAGGGTGTTTATCTAAATGCGGTGGAAACTGTTTGTACCGATACAAGTAGTTTGGTTATTGGAAAAGAAATACCAAAAGGTAGTATTATTAAGGTTGTTGGGAAATTTCCTGATATAAAAAAAACAAATCAGGCAGCAGCCTCATATGGAGGTATTCCCGTAGAGCAAGAACAAGAATATTACACACGTATTAGTGAACGGCTACGTCACAAATCGAGAGCACTGTCTATTTGGGATTACGAACGGCTAGTACTAGAGAATTTTGAGGAAGTATTGGTAGCTAAATGCACCAACTTAAATGACTCTTTTACTCCCATTCCTGGTGTTGTAAAAATTATTGTATTAAGTGCAAAATGGACAAATGATGAAAGAAATTATTTTGATGGAGGAAGCCTGAACAGTATAAAAACCTTTCTGCAAAAATGGTCCAGCCCTTTTGCTAATATCACTGTAATGAACCCACAGGTGGAATATTTATTGGTGAACTGTATTGTAAAATTTAAATCGGAGGATAATGGAGGGTATTACATAAACAAGTTAAATACTGAAATTTCCCATTTTTTATCACCAATTGCCAATATTGATAGTGGAAGGGGAGGAATAGGAGGAAATGTTGTTCCAACCATGTTAGTTAGTTATATAGAAAAAAGATCCTTTATAGAATTGGTAAGCACATTGACCATTGAGCATATAGTTAGAAAAGGACTTAATAATTATTCTGTAGGAATCTACACAGGTAGTGAAGAGATTAAGACAACAACTCCAGAGGCTATTTTATCTCCAGAAAGAAACCACCAAATAATCACGATGGGCAATAATGAAGCAATAAAGAACACCCTCGATTTAGGTATTGGGAATATAGAAATAGGATTGGATTTTGTCATAGGCGGGGATAAGCCGGTGGATGTAGCGGAAAAAACAAACCCTATATAGGAAACCGTATCCCCAGATCAAGAATTGACAGACAATGCAATTCTTATGTTTAAAGACAAGGAATAAAATTATGAAAGCAAAACCACTAAATAGAGATAGTCTAAAATCCGTTTTCGGAAATGGTACTCGACCAGATGCTTCAAATTTTGGTAGTTTAATAGATTCTACCGTGAATATTGTAGATGATGGTATTTCTAAGAATATGGAAGATGGTTTAGTTCTTTCACCTGAAGGAAATGAATCTAACCGATTAGTAAGTTTTTACGAAAACATTTTAGATAACCAACCTGATTGGTCTATAGAGCTGGTAAAAGAAGGAGCAAAAGGATTGGACATAGTAGAACCCATTTCAAGTAATGAATCCCAAACCAGGCTTTTTTTAAAATCTGGCGGAAATGTAGGCATAAATACTGCCCAGCCTAAAACTACTTTAGAGGTCAATGGTATTTTGGGTGCTCAAAGTAGAATTGGGACCTATAAAATGTCAACAGCCCCCGCAGACGGCAAATGGCATACTATAATTTCTAATTTAGACGGTTGTAATGCCTTTGAGCTTATGGCACAAGTAGGAAAAGAAAAAACTGGTAAATATGCTTTGCTTCATGCCATGGCATTAAGCACATTTGGTAAATCCAGAAGTAAAATAAAAACCGTACAAGCGCATTATGGTTGGTGGTGGAACAAGATTTCGCTTAGATGGCATGGAAGTACTTTTAATTACGAATTACAAGTGAAAACAAGGTCTAATTATGGACAAGGACAGTTTATTAAATTTCATATAACGAAGCTTTGGGATAATGAAATTATGTCTCTAATTAAGGAACCAGAATAATGCTATTTGGTATAGATGAGCGAAGAAACAAACAAGGCATATGTAGCCAAAAAGGATCCTACTGAAGGAATTTATAATGATCTCTATCTTGAGGGGATAGAGTTGTTGCAAAAACTTTCTAGTGATGAATGGACAGATTATAATGAGCATGATCCTGGGGTAACTATTTTAGAGAATTTATCCTATACCCTTACAAGTCTTTCCTATAAAACGCAAATTCCTATAAAAAATATTTTAAGGGAATCTAAAGGAGAAAAATTACAGTCTGGAGATAATGGTTTCTTTGTTGCTTCAGAAATATTAACTACTAATCCAGTAACCTTAAATGATTTTAGAAAAGTATTTATCGATAAAATCACCAACGTTAAAAATGTATGGGTAACAACGGAAGATATAGTAACAGAAAAACTTCAGAATGGAACACAATCCTCGTTAAAAGGTTTATTTCATATTGCTGTGGAAGTATATGATTATCCTACAGACCAAGAAGAAATTAGTAATGAAAAAGAAAGAATTATAAAAGAAGTAGAAAACTTATTCCATGCTTCCAGAAACCTTTGCGAAGATTTATATAAGGTAGAGGTCTTAGAGCCTTATCAATTACAATTAAAGTTGAAATTAACTTTGGATAGCGAAGTCGTTGCTGATGAAGTTTTTGCTAATGTTTATTTTGCTGTAAATAATTATATAACTCATGAAGTGAGGTTTTTTTCCCTTTGGGATTTACAATCGGAAAAAGTAAATATTAATACCATCTTTAATGGCCCTTTATTGGAAAATGGTTTTATTCCTGATAGCGAATTAAAAGACAGGGTTAGCCAAATAACGCCCTCTGAAGTGATAAAATTAATTTCAGATATAGAAGGCGTAATAAGTGTGGATTATTTTTTGATGTCAAACAATAATGAATCCCAGAGTGATAGTAGTACTCCTATGGAAACAGCACCAATAAAAATACCAGACAATACAACACCTATATTAAGTTTTCCTGTAACTAATGTCGATTGGGTTTCTCAATCCAATGGAGTAACATTTTCACCAGACCTTAATGAAGTACAGAAGCAGTTGGCTTATATTAAGGCAATGAATTATGGCAATTTTAAATCGGTTTCGCAAGCAATTAATACCCTAGGTATTCCTGAAGGAGAAAATTTAGAAATCTCCTCATATTACCCCATTAGAGAACAATTTCCACAGGTGTATGGCATTGGAGGGTATGGTTTACAAAAAGGTCTACCAGCTATTAGATATGCTCAAGCGAATCAATTAAAAGCATATTTATTGCCTTTCGATCAGCTTATGGCAGATTTTTTATCCCAACTAACTCATTTGTATAACATATATGATGTACATGGTAAAGAGATACAATCCTATTTTTATCAAGAACTAGAAGATATGCCACAATTATTGCAATTAATAAAGCGCAACGATTTTTTATCTGATGAAGAAGTATTAAAGGAGTGGGGGGAAACCTTAGAAAAATTAAATACTAGGTTTGATCGCAATGCACTTGAAAGATTAAATGTAGTAGCCAATAGTTTGTTGGCAAGGTATAGTGAAGAATTTCCTGTGTATGCTCTTAAGAATATTAATGAAGGAGCTTATGGAAAAAAAGTGAATGATGATGATGATGATGATGATGATGATGATGAATTTGAAAGACGCTTATTATATTTAAAAAGAAAGTTAATTTCTAATTATGGGTACCTAAGTTATTATAGAGCAAAATCCTTTGATTATACCCAACGAGTAACTTCTATAAAAAATATATCAGAGGAAACTGAAAAAAAATTAGCGCCGCCCATTATAGAGAAAACGTCTATTCTTTTAGGTATTAAAAATTTTGGTTTAGGACCTATATATGAAATAATGGCCAATTCTGGCTTAAAAATATATACTAAAGATGAGGGGATGGAAATTCTATCCCAAATTTTGGAAGTTGTGTTTCCTAATGAAAATAGTAGTACTCTGGCCTTTGACGAAATCATTATCATAAATGATGAAGTATTAGATTTATTTGGTTCTTTTTATTTTTTAGGTAAGCACAATTGTATACTTAAAGATATAATGAAACATGGTGTTCTACTCAAAAATTATCAGATTAAAGAAAGCACAATAGGAGGTAAAGTTATTTACAATGTTCTTTTTAGTCAAAATGAGAAAACATCTGTAATTCATATTTCAGAGTCAATTACCCAAGCAGAATCAGCCATACAAAAGGCAATACGTTTTCTTGTTGAACTTAGTGCGCGTTGTGAAGGGATTTATCTCTTAGAACACTTGTTATTGGCACCTCCTTATCAAAATAATCATTATGGATTTTCCATAACATTAGCGTTTGATAAAGGGTCTTATAAATTCTCCCAAATGGCATTAAAATGCTATAGAAGTAGAGATGAGGAGTTGAATAGTCTTATAAGAAAATTGGACAAAAATGATGTAGTACTATGTAAGGTAGATGGGGCAAATGGAAAATACCATCTACAAATTTTAAACGAAGATGGATTACCATGGGCCAAAAGCACCAAAGTATATCACGATAAAGAAGCAGCAGAAAAAGCCATAACCACTTTGAGTAATAACCTTATTTTGAATCAGAATGGCAGTTCTGTGGTAGAGATAAACTATTATGCCCATTACGGAAGGCATAGAGTAGATGAGACTTTTTTTTCGTTTCAAATGAGTTTTATACTCCCTTCATGGCCCGTAAGGTTCCAAGATACTAATTTTAGAATTAAATTTAATAATGTAGTCAAAGAGCAAGTGCCAGTACATACCGCGTACTATCAATATTGGATAGATCTAGATCAAATGATCACTTTTGAAAAGAGTTATTATAATTGGCTTACATTACTACTGAATGATCGTACGGGACATGATTACCTTGATGCCTGTTATGATCTTATTGTAAAACTAAAAGGCTATAAGAATAAAACAGAATTGTGATTGCTAATAAAGAACATATCATTAAGTCACAACAATTTGAGATTTCATTGGAAGATCCCAAAAAAGGTCATGATGTACAGTCCGCCATAAGTGTTTTGCAATCCTCAAGAATAGAAAAACAGTTAAACGCTATATTAGAACGTTTTTCTCAAGAAGGAAAGGTATATCATTTTGATAGTGTAGTATTGGACATAGGTACTATTGCTAATTGGAATTTTGAGGAAGAATTGGTGTTCCGGTTAGAGGAAGCTTTAATTCACTTTTTTAACACCCAAATACTTTCCAGTGGTAGTTTAAAAAATGGAAAGGAAATTATACTTAAGAATAAGGAACTAGACCAGTTAGAACACTTTCTTTTGTGGGGTTATTTTCTTTGGAATTCTTCTCCTAATCAGTCTGCAAAAGGGTTAATGAAGCAATTGTTGGAAGAGAATGAGGAAGGATTAGTGGATTTGTTTATTCGATTAGGAAAAAAAGAAATAGTTAGAAAACGTATCATATTTCAATTTGGAGACGATGTGTTAGATACTTTAGTCATAGTTGTTGCAAAAAAAGAAGGAGAAAGTATTGTTGCATATAAAAATAATATAATTGCTAGCCATCAAAAAGACCGATTAGTAGAGGAGTCTAATGCTAATTTTAAAAGTGCCGTATGGGAAGTGGTGCTTTCTTATTTATTTGTAGAAACGAATGGATACTACCATAAAAAAAACTTTCTTGAATACTTAATAAGAAAAACTGCTCAAAAGTATAATTTGGGTTATGATTATTTGTTAATGGTTATTGCAAAAGGTATTCAAAGTCATAAGTGGTCAAAGCAGGAGGACGAATTTGGAAGAATTGTATTAGAGCTTAGTCAAGGACTACCAGAAAAAAAAGAAGAAGACACGGACAAGTCGCCTTTAAATATCTCTATTGAAAAACAGTTTATTCATTTTATGGAATTTGGAAGTTTCTCAATACTTTCTCAGCCAAAATCAAGATATGTATTCCAAGAAAGGATTAAGAAGCATTTAAAGAGCCAACCTCAAAATGTCGAGAATTATTTATTAAGGAGATTAATCGATTCTAAAAGTGTCTTAAGAATTATTCATCTTTTAGATAATAATAATTTGATGACTCTAATAAAGAATTCAAATAATCTTTTTCTGGTAAGGGTGTTTTCCTTTTTTTCTGCTATCGAAAATAAAATAACTTTTACCACCCCAAATTCTAAAGCTTTATTTAAAAAGGCAATAAATCATAAATATTTATTAATACTTAATTGTTTTATTAGCAAAAAAAGGAATATAGAATATGAATTACTTAAAGAATTAGAAACTTTTTTTTATAGAGATAACATTCCTTTTTTGCAATTGTTAAAAGAAATTTCACCTTGGGTATCTAGTGATTACAAAGAGATAATAAGGTTGTTTTTATCAAAAAAAGAGGGTAGTGGTATTGTTGTTCATAAACAGAGGAACATTAAGGAAATTTCTTTTGAGGATTATTTGACAGCCAGTATGAAATTACCTAAAGAACAATGGGAGCATGTATGCTATGTACTTGAAAATGGGGCTTTACCTTGGTGGAATTTTAAATATACGTTACGACGATTTAACTTGGATTTCGCTAAATTATGGAAAGAATTAAAATATAGATTGCTAATAAAAAAAAATGCGAAAGAAAAAAGAGTTCAACAAGTTTTAGCTTCTTTTTTAAGTAATGAAAACCTTGTGGCAATTTATAAAACTTTGGTTGGTTATGAAACTTCATTGTTTTTTAATAGAATATTAAAGCTTTACCAAACACAGCCACTTTCTTTACAGAATAGGTTGAGTAATTCCTATATGCAATTTAAAATTTCGTCCATAAAATGGGGATTATATGATCGCCATATAAGTAATGATGACTTTCTTAATTTATTTTTTAATGATTGGAGAGATACTTTATTGAAGCATGGAAAGTTTGAAGAAGTCCAAACTATTATAGTGTCATTCATAGCTCTAAAAAAAAATATAAAAGGAACTAGATTAAAGGTTGCTTTCGAAAAAGTTATTGCTGTTTTTTTACAAGGAAGCACTATCAAGGCGGACATACCTCTTTTAGAAAACACACTTAAATTATATGCAGAGCAGCAGCAGATTAGTATAGCTACAAGAAATATTCTAAATCAAATGGTATCTAAACATCCAGAAAAATTTATAAAACTATTGTCCAATAAAACTTTTGGAATAGACCTTTTGTGTGCACTAGAAACGGCTGATGAAGTAATGTTGGTTGGGGAGGTAATGAACGATTCTAACAAAGGTTATTTTAATAAGTTAATGGTTATCATGGATGGAATGAGCATTTATATATCTAAACAACAATTGTGGGATATAAAGAGGGAATTCTTTTTAAAGCTTTTTATAAATATTGATAATAACAAGTTCGCCTTTTGGAACAAGGAGAAATGGAGTGATCTTTTTGCAAGGAGTATTAAAAATGTTCTAAAAGGAGAGGTAGCTTATGAGGTAATTAAAAAATTAACAGAAAAGGGAATAGGAAAAGCATATGTTGGAAAAGAGCAAGAATTAATGCAATTATTATTCCATGAAATAGGGAAAGGATTAGAAAAAACCTTAAGAATAAAACCCAACGCTTCTAATGTAGATAGTGATAAAAGGGAAACATATAAAAAGTTGGGCGATAAAGACGGTTATGAATTTATAAACCCAATCTTTATAAAAAATGCAGGACTGATTATCTTATCACCATTCCTAAGGATGTTATTTGAAAGGTGTGGGATTATGGATACTGGGGAATTCCATGATGTGGAAAGTAAATATAAAGCAGTTCATTTATTACAATATGCAGCAACTGGAAAGGTTGCGGAAGAGGAATATGAGTTGTCTCTTAATAAGTTACTGTGCGGAATAACAGTTACTGATCCAGTGCCAGTAAATATTAGTCTAAAGGAAAGTGAAAAAGAAATAGTTCATGGAATGCTTAAGGCAGTTACTGCACAATGGAAAGCACTTAACCAGACATCCATTCAAGGGTTTCAAAATTCTTTTTTAAATAGAAGTGGAAAGTTAGAAGATACGGGTCAGCACTTTTATTTAAGTGTGGAACAGCTTTCTTATGATATGTTAGTGGATCAAATACCATGGAGTATTGGTAAAATTAAATTAAGTTGGATGCAAAAAATATTGGAAGTATCATGGAGATAAAGGAATTGTCATCGGTACAAATACTAGAAGAAGAAATTGCCTGGTTTGAGAAAATAGCAAACCTTACGCTCAATAGTTATTTTGCAAACAAAGACGAAAATGAGGCTATTTATAGTTGTAATCCGTCTTCGGTAAATGGAAATGAGACTCCTTATGGGAAAATAATCAAGGACTTAAATTTAGATTATGCCGAAAGATTGGTTCTCATTCTATCTGTTATTCCCTATGTAAAACCTCAATGTTTAGATATTTTTTTAATAAATAACCAGGCTCTTAATAGTGTTTTTTCAGAATTTGGCGGGTATAAGGATGCTGTTAGTGGAAAGTATTATCCAACTTTGGAGACGGCTTGTTTTGTTCTTAAGGGGTATGACCTAGAAGAAAGATGTCTTTTTATGAAAACATTTAATAAACATCATAAACTTTATAAAAAAGGAATTCTTACCTATGATATGGAGCAAGAATTTGGATTGCATCAAAAACTTTCCATAAGTAATGAGTATTTAGAATGGTTTACAGCGGGCAACCGGGCACTACCTCAATACAGTACCAAATTTCCAGCCAAATCTATTGCTACCTTATTAAATTGGGAAGATTTAATTTTGGATGATCATGTGATGGACAACCTCAATGAAATAAAAGATTGGCTAATACATAGTGAAACTATATTAGAGGAGTGGAATCTTAAGAAAGATTTAAAAGCAGGTTATAGATGTCTGTTTTATGGTCCTTCAGGTACAGGTAAAACATTGGCGGCAACCTTATTGGGTAAAGAGACCCAACGACCTGTTTTTAGAGTAGATCTTTCTTTAGTGGTCTCTAAATATATTGGCGAGACCGAAAAGAATTTGGGACAGCTTTTTAATGAGGCAGAAAATAAGGATTGGATTTTGTTTTTTGATGAAGCCGATGCCTTATTTGGGAAAAGAACGCAGACAAAAGGAGCCAACGACCGTTACGCCAACCAAGAGGTAGCTTATCTATTGCAACGAATTGAAGATTTTTCTGGATTGGTAATATTGGCTACAAATATACAGACTAACATAGATGAAGCCTTTTCAAGAAGGTTTCAAGCAATGGTTCATTTCCCTAAACCTGATAAAAAACAACAAAAGCTCTTATGGGAACGATTATTTAAAAAATCATTTGAATTAGATGAAAATGTAGATTTGGATTATTTTACCCAGACTTATGATCTAAGCGCAGGAGAAATGATAAATGTGCTGCGTTATTGTGCTTTGGCCGCTGCAAAGAGAAATAAAAAATTGATAAACCGAAAAGATATTATAAAAGGTATTCAAAGAGAATACCAAAAATCAAATAAAACAATATAACTATGTCTATACAAGTTTGTATGGGAGCCATGATGACCTGTCCATTTGGGGTTGCTCCCGCTACTTTAAGTGTTTTACCCACCAATATGGTTAATACGAGTAATATGCCAGCTGCTACTATTATGGACAATATACCTATTGTTAATATACCTACTTTCGGTATGTGTTCTTCAATTGCAAACCCGACAGTAGCTGCCGCAACTACAGCCGCCTTTGGTGTATTAACCCCAATGCCTTGTTTGCCTGCTACAGTAGCTCCTTGGACCCCAGGAACCCCAGATGTATTGATAGGCAGCATACCATCATTAAACAATAGTTGTACCCTTAATTGCCTTTGGGGTGGTGTAATTACTATTACAAGTCCTGGGCAAACGCAGTGTGAGGTGTCGTGATTATTTATGTAAATGAGGTGTTCCTAAACCAATAGCTTCTAATTTGGCTTTGGCAGCGTCAACCCGTGCTTTAACTCCAGCGTCATTGGGTTCGTCTATTTTTGTGCCTGCGCCATCACCAGAAGAATCAGAATGTTTGTAAAGGTTTTCCTCCCAATCACAAATGTTATCAAAAGCGGTTTCAACCCATACGTCAAAGCCTATTCTTGTTTTCCAATTCAATGCAGGTAGTGTAAGCCCTAAAACTCCTAACATTAATGTTAATTTACCTATAGCTTCTTGTCTAGTTAACCCTTCAATAGAGTTTATTAAATTTTTACATATCCATTGATGAGGTACATAGTGCTTTATTGATCCTGCATCATCCCCATCAGTTTTTGTATAATGCATAGAACTTGGTCTTTGATAGCGAATATTAAGAATAGTTTCATTTTCGAAATCCGTTGAGGGGTCCTCCTTTCCAGGCTGAACATCATTCATGGTGTAACAAGCTAGCATTGGTTGAATCACGATATTTTTTTGATTGGAATTTGATTTTGTTTTCTGTTGTTTTTTTGAATTAATAAGAAATTGAATAGCGTTGGCTTTCTCCCCCATAACATCTGCTTCTTTTTCCAATGCAGGATCAGTATTAATATTTATGGAGCTTTTCATTTGTAAGGTTGGCTTTACTCGTCCTTGTTTTTGCTGTACAACATGCCAGGCTTCATGGGGTAAATGTTTTTCTTGGCCAGAAGCCAAATGAATATCTGTACCTTGTGCGTAGGCATGCGCTTGTAGTTGAGCGGGCTTGGGAGAATTGTAGTGAACTTTAACATCGTCCATGGCGTAACCTGATAGATTTTCAATGCCCGATTTTAATTGATCAGGCAAACCGGTGTTATTAACTTTTTTCTGAATAGGTATTTGCTTACTGGTATAGTAGTTTGCTTGATTTTGTAACTGACTAACTTGTTTGGTAGCTGGTCTTTGATCCGAAAAGGAATGGGCGGTTTTGCATGTGTTATTGGAAAGGGATGGCTGGCCTTCTTTTATTTGAGTTGGTTTATGTTCTTTTGGTGTGTTTTTTGGCATTTGGTATTCTTTCTTATGGTTATATAATTTATAGCAAAATAGGACTAGGATAATTTAACCTCCCTGTAATTCTATTCTAAAATCACCTTTTGTAAAACCAAGTCCACCATGATGTACTTTTAGCCATCGAATACGCACATTATGGCCTTCATCAAAGTTTTCAACAATCATTAGATCCCCAGGGTTCCATGACCTTTCTAGAGCTTCGGCAAAATTAAGTACATGTGCTATGGCCCTTACTCCAGTGGTAGGTGTTGCTCTTTTTTTCTGGGGAGTATATTCTTCTTCTTCAATATCCGAACCTTCAGAAATCTCACCATCTTCTTCTGCGACCGATGCTTTAGCTCTTAAGGCCTTAACACCACCAGTACCTGCGCCTACATAGTGGTTGCGTGTAAAAAGGTCACTAAAACTAACTCCGCCAGTGGTTATAGCTCCTCTTATGTATTTGGTAGCCTTGGGCACTCTACCTTTGTCCAACCTAAGCACTATTGCTATTTCATTTAGAATAGCTTGTTCTTCCTCCGTATAGCGAATTTCTCCTTTAACGGCATTACCTCTGGTTATACGATCTATATCCTTACCCATTCTACTTCTAATACTTTTCAAAGAGATTTTTAATATTTTAGTATATTTTGCGGCAATGGTATCTAAATGAAGGGCGAGGGCATTATAGGATTTAGGTTTTCCTACTCTAGAAAGGGGAAGAAAATCATGCCCTTCAGTAAGATCAGGTCTATTTAAGGCAGGGGTTAATCCAATATCTGAGCCAGGATCCATTACATGATGAAATCCTCCAAGGTTTACCACTTGTGAAGTGAAGGTTCCCGCTCTTCGTTTTGCCATTTGGACTTCCATGAATTCCTTGGCATTTGTAGCACTCAATTCTGTTACAGGTACATCATCAAAGGCACTATCCTTTTCTTTAAATAACCTTGAGGTGGTTGTTTCAGGAGCTTTATAGTCAGGGAATTTCTCTACTAACTCTTGTTTTCTTTTTTTTAGTCTATTTTCTTTTTTTACGGCTTCAGCTTCTTTTTTTTCGCTCATTCTAGCCTCTATTAATGTTTTTTGGTAGGCTTTGGCTTCCTCTTCTGTATCAAATAACCTACTTTCATCTCGATCCGTATAAAATTTACCAGAATTGAGCCCTTTTCTGACCTTGAAAACTTCTCTTTGTACCACTGCTTTATTAAAAGTGGAAACATATTTTTGATTAATCTGGCCTACAAGTTGTGTTGTTTTTCCAGAAAGTGCTTTGATACCCATTTCACCCGCTTCCTTTTCTAAGCTTGGGTCATCATTAATATTAATAGAACTTTTCATTTGTAAGCTTGGCTTTACTCGTCCTTGTTTTTGTTGTACCACGTGCCAAGCCTCGTGAGGCAGATGTTTTTCCTGTCCTGAGGCTAAATGAATATTTGTTCCTTGAGCATAGGCATGTGCTTGTAGTTGGGCTGGCTTATTAGAATTGTAATGTACTTTTACATCATCCATTGCATAACCAGAGAGGTTTTCTATGCCAGTTTTAAGTTTATCAGGCAAGCCTGTATTGTTTTCTTTTTTTTGGATAGGATTTGAAACGGTTTGGGTTAAAGTTTGTACTTTTTTTAGGTTTTGAACAGCATTACTACCATTTGCCAATTGTTGTAATTGATAATTATTATTTAATCGGTTATTAGAACTTATTGATGATGAGGAAGCATTGTTTTTATTTTGTAGAGCGGGAGAAGTGATATGTGATGCGCTTTTTTCTTCTTCTTTTTTATTATTACGCAAGTACATATTACTTATTTAGTTGGAATAAAGTTATAAATAAATATTCACTGTAAGAAAAGTATTACTATATATTTATCTACTTTTAGTTTAAGTGTTCCATTTTATCCCATTTTCACGAATCTATTTGGTATAATCTCCATTCACTTAATTGGAAAATTGGAGCTCCATTATTAGCAGTAATAGATATTCGATAGTATTTGTAGGCCGTAGTTGAGTCAAAGGTATATTCTTTACTTTGATTTCTATTAGTAAAGGCCTCATTACTTCTTCTGTCCAAATCGGTCCAGTTTAACGCATCGTTTGATCCAGAGAATGTCCAATTTTTAGGGTCTCTTTCTGGAGTATCATTGCCAGATGTTATAGTATATTTATTTACAATTATTTCTTCAGAAAGTGTTTGTTGCATCCATAAATCAGATGGATAATCAAAAACTAAATACTTACTAGTTGGGTCGCCATCTACAACTTTTAAGGAGCCTTCTAGTGAATTTGCACCATCACTATTTTCTTTACTTACTTTTAATGTAGATCCGATTGTCCAGTCTTTATCTCCAACTGGTTTTCCTGAATATAGAAGCCATAAATCAGGTAAAGTAAATTCAGTGTTTTCTACCCATGAAATATAGGTGTATGTTTCATTTCTAAGATTTGAATCTAATTTGTTAATTATATCGTCGTCATAGGTTTCTTTTATCCATTTTAAAAAATTGGCGGTAACACCATAGCCGTCAATATAACTTTGACCGTATGAATGAGGAGGCAATGACCAACCAGCTTTTGCATTATTAACACCGTAAAGATGTCTTGCATAATCGGCAATGCCTTCCGTTAACCAACCAGGACCTCCATAAGGATATGACTGTACAATATGCATTAACTCATGCGTAAATAAATCTGTGTCATTGGGTTGGTTATTAATATATACTGAGCTAATTGTAATTTGTCCTTTATCAATTTCGGCATAAGCAACGCCATCATAGGTTGTACTCATAATTACATCTACTACTTTAGTGGCATTAGAATTATATTCTGTTACCATTTTGGGATATACTTCATGAAAAATAGTTATAAATTCATCTACAAGAGCTTGACTTATTGAAAACTTAGTATTAATTACATTAATTATAAATCCATCTTTTTCAGAGGAAGTTTTTATGTTTTTAACAATACCGATTTCTTCTTTATCTATACTTGTTTCGGCATCACGATTATTGCTGCAAGAAGTAATAAAAAATGTTGCTAATAGTAGTGTAGTTGTAAGTAGTGAGATTGTTTTTTTCATTAAAATTCTTGTTTTTTTGATATTCGTGAGCGCAATATATTTATTCACTATATGAATTTGTTGTATTTTTCAAAAACCACACTAAAATTTATGAATTTTAGTGTGGTTTTTAGATTTCTTATATCTAAGAGTTTCTAGAAGAACCTATCTTTTGCATTTTGTATGTTTTTTTGAGTCTCTATAGGGTGATTTTTATAAGGTGTTATTTATTTGTATAGATAAATTTGTTCGTTTGTTTTTTCATGATTTATAAAGGACAATATGAAATTATATCCTATAAAATTCATTACACATTTAAAAAGCACTTGTGGTCCTATACGGAGAATAGAATTTCCGTTCGGTTTGAGTATGACTGGCAAGATAGAGCCATGGAACAATAGTACCGAACCCATGGAAATGAGCATTGGGAATTTGATAACAATGGACTAATGCAAATACGGGATATGAGTGCCAATGATATCAAAATAAAGGAATCAGAAAGAAAATTATAATCATTTTATCATACATAAATAGTTTAATCATGAGTACACTAAAACCGTTACGTTTAGAAGAAGCGAACACAAATTTACAAGCAATTTTCAGCAATGTTAAAAACAAAATTGGCGTGCTACCTAACCTATATGCCACAATGGGTTTATTTTTATAGCCAATAGTCTTAGATATTTACTAAAGGAGAAAAAACCAATGAAACAGCTAAAGTTTCAATATAACCAAAAGCATTAGCATTCTTATTGAGTCGACTAGTTAGTTATAAATACCCTCCACGGATAAAGAGATATTATTTACTTTTTTGGGTTCTTATCTTTAGTTTCTTTTAAAACTTTTTTTAAAAAAATCTTTATACGTTTTACTAATAGGTAATTTTTGTCCTTGAATAGTAACTCTATTACCTTCTAAAAAATCTATTGCATCAAGATTGATAATGTAAGACCTATGTATCCTGCAAAATTTAGAAGGTAATAATTTTTCTTCAATGTTCTTTAAACTGGCATAAACTAACAAGTTCTCTTTGTTTTTAAGGTGGTATTTCACATATTCATTTTCTCCTTCAATATATAGTATAGAGTCTAAAGCGATTTTATATTCCTTTCTATTATGTTTTAAATAAATGTGCTCAAGTTGCTTTTCTTCTTTGATTTGATTAGTAATAATATTACTAGTTCTATTATTCGTTTTTACCTTATTTATAGCCTTAAGAAACCGTGTAAACTCAATTGGTTTTAACAAATAGTCGGTAACATTATGTTCGTAGCCATCTAAAGCATATTCCCTATATGCCGTTGTTAAGATTATTGCAGGAGACCATTTTAATGTAGCTAAAAATTCTAAGCCAGAAATTTCCGGCATTCTAATATCAAGTAATATAATATCTATTTTTTGCTCATTTAAAATAGACAAAGCTGCTAAAGGCGACTTAAAAGATCCTAAAAGATGTAAATACTCTATTTTAGAAACATAATTTTCTAAAAGCCTTCTAGCGGGTTGTTCATCATCTACAATAATGATATTAAGTTTCATGCTGTGTTGCTATAATTAAATGCACATTGTGATAATTGCCTTTTTTAAGAATCCTTATTTCATGCCTGTCAGGATATAACAATTCCAAACGCCTTTTTACATTTGTGATTCCAATACCGTTAGATTGGTCCACGGATTTTTCAGGTAAAAAAGAATTTTTACAATCAAACAGAACAATATCGTTTCTTGTTTTTAATGTAATTGTAATGCTGCCATTTATAACATCTTCAATACTTCCATGTTTAAAAGCGTTTTCTACAAATGGAATAAGGAGCATTGGTGCTATTTGAGTTTTTGAATTTACATCATCAAAATTAAAAACAACATTCTTTATCATATCATCTTTAAGTTTAAAAAGACTGATAAAATGATTAATATATTGGATTTCTTCCTTTAAACTTACAGTATTTTTACTAGTGCCATATAATGAATAATCTAACATTTTAGAAAGTTCCAAAATTGCCTGTGCGCCTTTTAAATTATTATCTAAAGTTAATGAATAGATATTATTTAAAGTATTAAACAAAAAGTGCGGATTAATTTGAGATACCAAAAAGCTCTTTTCAGCTTTAGCGAGTAATACCTCTTTTTCTTCTCGCTTTTTTTGTTCTTTAAAATTGTAATACATAAAACTAAAAAAAATAGCTAATAAAATTGGCATCATGTGATTGAAGATTATTTCAACACTTCTAATATCAAAACCGTCATATTCAAAAACACTACCAATTGTATAACTATGCCTTCTACCTATATGCTTAATATAGTAAGATAAATGTATTAAAAAATCAATTGTATATACAGAGATAAATAATAAGGAAGTATTAAAAAAACCAAAAAGAAGGAATTTCTTTTTGCTATAATATTTTGGCAATAAATAATTAATGTTTACATAAAACACAATTATTTGCAAACCAATAATTCCGACGGTTCTCATTATTGCCTGCAAATAATTGGTAAGGATATTATATAGCATGAATATAAAGAATGCATATAACACCCAAAACAAGATATATTTCCATTTTTTATTCATAAAGTAAATATAAGATAAGTAGTAAACGGGATAAGAATTAATTCAGTAAAGTACTTATAAATTTCAGTAAAGCTATAAATAGCTACTTTATTTAAAGAAATGTGTTACTTATTTAAAAACAGAGATAGTTAACAGATTTTATATTTAAACTAGTCAATTTATAAATATTTTCGATTCAAAAATTAGTGAAACCCATTTATATAACATAATGAAAAAGTACCTTATTGTTCTTGCATTAGTACAATCTTTTATAGGTGTCACACAAGAAAAAAAAGAGACAACTACATTACGTAGTACTTCTAACATCAAAATTAATGGGCAATTAGATGAAAGTATTTGGGAGACCATAACTTCGGCTACTGGTTTTAAAATGCTAAGACCTGATAATGGTCCAGAAGCACCAAACACACACAAAACAGAGGTGAAAGTGCTTTATGACGATAATGCCATTTACATAGGAGCCATACTCTATGATAATGATGCTAATGCCATTTCTAGAGAGTTTAGCCAAAGAGACAATGTTTTTGTTGAGGCCGATGTCTTTACTGTAGCTATAAACACCTTTAATGACGGTATTAATGAAAACAAATTTTATGTTACTGCTGCTGGTACACAAGCCGATTCAAAAACAAGGCAAGGTGGTTGGCGAACTAATGATTATAATTGGAGTGCAGTTTGGGAGAGCGCAGTAAGTATAACGGATGTTGGTTGGGTTGTGGAAATTAAAATTCCATACTCTGCATTGCGTTTTCAAAATACCAATGTACAAACATGGGGCATTAATTTTATGCGTGAAATAAAGAGACGTGATGAAATTTATTCTTGGAACTATGTAGACAGAAGCGTTGGTAATGAATCACAATACAATGGTATTTTAAACGGTATTACAAATATTAAACCACCAGTACGTTTAAGTTTTTTTCCTTTTGTATCGGCTTTTTCTGAAACAACTGAAGGAAATACTAAAACGAAAATAACCGCCGGTTTGGATCTAAAATACGGGATAACTGAAAACTTCACATTAGATGCTACAGTAATTCCCGATTTTAGTCAGACTGGGTTTGACCCCTTATCTCTTAATTTAGGGCCTTTTGAGCAAACCTTTAGAGAACAACGTCAATTTTTTACTGAAGGCGTACAGCTTTTTAATAAAGGAGGTTTGTTTTTCTCACGTCGAATTGGTGGAAGACCAAGCGAATCTGCCTCCACAAGCGATGGGGAAGAAATTATAGACAGTCCAAGTGAAGTTAAAGTTTTAAATGTATTTAAAATTTCTGGAAGAACTAAAAATGGTCTTGGAATTGGTTTTTTAGATGCTATTACTGGAGTTACAGAGGCTACTATAAAAAACACCATAACTAATACAAGTAGAAAAGAAGTTATAGAGCCTTTAACCAATTATAATGTACTAGTCATTGACCAACAGTTTAATGATAATTCATCGGTATCTTTAGTAAATACTAATGTATCAAGGAACGGGCATTTTAGAGATGCTAATGTTACTGCTTTAGTATATGATCTATCAACCAAATCTAATACTTTTAATCTTGAAGGAGATTTTAAATTTAGTAGCATTAATGATATTGAAACAATCAATGGGTTTAGTGCTAATCTAGAATTTAGAAAAACCTCAGGGAATTTTAGATATGATTTTGAATACCGAATGGCAGACGATAAGTTTGATATTAATGACGTAGGGAGACAACGAAGAAATAATTTTAGCAATTTTTCTGGAGGAGTATCTTATCAGAAATTCACGCCACAAGGACGTTTCAATAATTATAGAGTATCCTTATCTACAGATATGGAATACCTATATAGCCCTAATGTTTATACAGAATTTAATCTTAGTTTAAGGAGTCATTTCAGAACAAAAAAGCAACTTTCTTATAGTTTTGGAGTGTATCTATCTCCTGCTAAAACCCATGATTATTTTGAAGCAAGAATTCCAGATCATGTATTTGTTAAAAACTCAGACATTTTTCTAAATTCAGATTTCAATACAGACAATGGTAAAAAAATATCTTCTAGATTTACATTACGTTATAATAAACGATTTAATGATGATGAAAGCGGATTTAGTTTTGCTATTCGCCCACAAATTCGTGTGAGTAATCATTTTAAAATTAATTATTCTCTTGATGGTGGTTTTGATAAATCTGAACCAGGTTATATTACAACCACTGATACAGATATCCTTTTTGGGAGACGTGATGTTAGGGAGATAGAGAATAGTGTACGCTTTACTTATAATCACAATACAAAACATGCTATAGGCTTAAACTTTAGAAATTATTGGTCTACTGTTCAATATAAAAACAGGTATTTTACACTTGAAGAAGACGGGTCATTAGCAACTACAAAGCAACAACCCGATTATAACCCAGATACTAATTTTAATGTATGGAATTTAGATTTAAACTATTCTTGGCAATTCGCTCCAGGAAGTCAGGCTGTTTTTCTATACAGGAACTCTATATTTCAAAATACAGAGGAATCTACTTTAAACTATTTAGCCAGTTTAGATAATTTATTAAAACAACCTTTCACACATATTTTCTCATTAAAAATAACCTATTATTTGGATTACTTAAATTTAAAAAACATGTTTAAAAAGAAAAACTCATAAAGAAACCTAAGAACTAGAATAATTATATTTAAAACAAAAAAATGAAAAAAATAATTTTAACAGTATTTGCAGTAGTGGCATTATTAACAGCTAATGCACAATCTACATGGAAAGTTGATAAATCACATTCATCAATTAATTTTTCTATATCTCATTATATGATATCTGATATAACAGGACGCTTTGGAAGTTTTGATGTAGAAGCAATAACAAATGATAAATTTGAGAACCCAACATTTAATGTCTCTATTGATGTAGAAAGTATTGACACAAACCAAAAAGGAAGGGATAAACATTTAAAATCGCCAGATTTTTTTAATGTTGAAGTACATCCAAAAATTACTTTTGTTAGTTCATCTTATAAACAATTAGAAGATGGTAATTTTGAATCAGCCGGAAAAATTACAATAAATGGAATTACAAAAGACGCAACATTTAACGGGAAACTTAACGGTGTTCTTAAAAATGAAAAAGACGAAAAACATAAAGCAGGATTAACCTTAACAACAAAAATTGAAAGAGAAGCTTTTAATATAGGTAAAGGAATGTCCTCGCTAGGAAAAGACGTAGAAGTGGTTATAAATATTGAAATAAAACAACAATAAATCATAGCTAAGTTCTAATTTAAATCTGTAATAGTTTTACAAAAAATATATTTTATAGGGGTCCATTAGGTTTCAGAGAATTTTTCAATGGTGTGACTACAAAACAGTTGTAAAATTATTTGAGCTGGTTCTTAGTTTTTGAAGAAAATTAAGAACGCAATTACTAAGATGGAAAATAGTAACAGCCATTGTTTTTTATCTCTAAGAATAAGTGGTTTTAGTATAAATGACAACTATTCAGTATACTAATTAGAACTTAGTATTTTAATTTTGATAGAGAACAAAAAAAAAAATATTTATTCTTTATTGCCTAACCTACTTTTTTACAATATGCTTTCTACGAAGAAAGCAAGAAAGTGATTCTAACAAGAATACTAAGCCTCTTGAAGCATTACGCTTATTTCTTCTTCAAGAATAGATAACCATGCAGTGATTCTCTCTTGGGTAAGCTCTGGCTGATTATCTTCATCTATAGCTAAGCCATAAAAATACTCTTCATTATAAAGTGCTTTAGATTCGGAGAAATCATAATTAGCTGTAGGCCAATAACCAATAATACGACCTCCGTTCTCTAAAATTGTTTTAGCTAGGATGCCAATACCATCTATAAAATATTCTCCATAGCCATATTGGTCTCCCAAACCAAAAAGAGCAACAGTTTTTCCCGTAAAGTCAATGGTTTTAAATTCATCATAATAATCTTCCCAGTCGCTTTGTAAATCACCATCATACCAAGTAGACAGGCCGATAATTAAAATATCAAATCGGTTAAAATCTTCAACACTACTATTTGCAACCTCTAGCACTTCCATATCATATTGTTCCCAAAGGCTGGTAATAGTTTGTGTAATTTCTTCTGTCATTCCGGTATCCGAACCGTAGATTAAACCAAATGTTTTGTTCATGCTTGTACTATTAGGTATTCTCGTTTATCCAAAACGGAAATAAATAAAGGGTAAAAGTAAAGCAGAAATGTTTGAAAAAAAAGTTATTTAGAATTATTATAAATAAATTTACAGGCATTGAGGTATTCAGATGGAAGAATTCGAAAGGCAATTTAAGTATTTCTTGCTATGCTATATGTGCAATACTATTTAGCTTCTTTAAAAAATTTTGAAAAAAACAGTATTTGGTATTCAATTGCATTTTCCCAATAGTTCCAATTATGATTTCCTGGGCGTTCTGTATAATCATGCGGAATATTTCGTTCTAGGAGTTTTGCATGCATTCTTTGGTTAGCGTTGTAAAAGAAATCGTCTATACCACAATCAAAGATTAGTTTTAAATCGTTTCCTTTTAATAAGTACACGATATTTATTACTGTGTTTTCTTCCCAATTTGTTTTGTGAGTTGTATAGTCCCCTAAGCGTTTTGCTAAATCCTAATTTTTCGGAAAAGGATGAATATCTAATCCCCCACTCATACTACCAGTAGCACCCCAAACATCTTGGTGTTTAAAAGCTAGGTAGAAAGCACCATGTCCGCCCATACTAAGTCCAGAAATTGCTCTAGAAGATTTTGTTGTATCCGTGTTGTAGTTACTATCTACAGCTTCAATAAGTTCTTTGGCTATATAGGTTTCGTACTTCATGGTTTCATCGATTGGACTGTCAAAATACTAGCTTGTACGATCTCTATCAGGGCAAACAATAATCCTATTAAATTTATCTACTAATACTTTTATATTTTGAGCTTTAGACACCCATCCTGTGTAATTACCACCAGCTCCGTGTAATAAATACAACATGTTGTACTTTTCTTTGCTATCTGAAGAATATCCTTCTGGAGTAATTACCAAATTAGGAATAGTCTTGTTCATAGACTTACTCCATATTTTTAGAGTGTCTATCTGCGAGACAACAGCCGACAGTGAAAAACAAAGTAGTAGGAGTAGAGACAATTTTAATTTTATGATTTTCTGAGATTTTAGTATGGAAATATTATTTTCAATACTAATGTATTTCTTCGTGCTACAAAGCATAAACTCCACCAACCCGAGCAATTTTAAATCCATTTTCTAAAATTTCTTTAGATTGAATGCTTTCTGAATTTAAGGCAGGGTTAGAATGGTTAAAGTGAATAAAAATAATTTTGCTTTTCTCTTCAGACGTAAGGTTTTTAAACAGAGACATACTTTCTACAATAAACGGATGAGGAATTTCAGACATATCTCTATTTCCAACCTCGTTAGCATCAAAAAAAGTAGCATCAATAAAAGCATAATCAACTTTTGATATTTCATTAATAATATTTTTCTCCCATTTTCCCCATTTATCAATATCTGGAATAAAGAGTGCACTTTTATTTGGTCCAGTAATGGTATAGCCAACAGTCTCGGAATATTCGTCTCTATGTGGAACGGTGTATGGTGTAACTTTAAGATTGTCTGTAAGTGTAATCTGCTTTTCATTTTCCATTTCATGCAGTACAATATTGCTATTAGAAACTAATTGACTCCAAGGGCCATTAGTTTCTAAATAATTTTTCATTGTAGGCATTGCAAAAACAGGGATGCTCTTGGCATTCATAGCCTCTTTTCCTAAAAACATTAATCCGGTATAGTGTCCAATATGTGCATGGGTAAGAAATATTCCATCCGCAGTTTCTTTGGAATCAGCAGCGCTGTACCTTTTAAATAGTTTCATTTGCATAGGCATATCGGGTGTGGCTTCAAAAAGATATTTTTTTGCATTTTCGGGGTCAACCACTCCTAGAGAAACCACTTTTCTGTCAGCATCAGGATTCTCAAATAAGTCTTTACAACAATCCTTTTTACAAGCAATATGTGGCGATCCCGCATCTTGTACTGTTCCTAAAATAACAATAGATGTTTGAGTAGGTATTTGTAATTGCGTTTTTGTTTTAACAACAGTTGTATTCCTAACTACCTCTTTGGTCTCTTTTTTATCTTGACAGGAGTTGAAAAAAAATGTAAAAACAATGATAAAAAGGAATTTTATTTTTTTTGGTTTGATTATCATGCTGTACGTATTATAGTAATGAAATTTTAGTATGGAAATATAGTTAAAATGTACCAATTTAGTTTTATAATTTAATAGAGGTAGTCCTTTTAATTTTCTATTTGTTAAAGTTATATTAAAATAGAAAAAGGGGTTTAAACCATAAGCTAATTTAGGCGTCTTAAACGCAAATTAATCATTGCAAACCAACTACAATCAGAATGAAATATTATTTAGTATTACTTTTTACGGGACTTAGCTTAACGGTTTATTCCCAAAGCTTTGAAGTAAAGGGACGCGTTACAGATAAAATGAATGCAGAACCATTGGAGGCCGCTACAATCTATATTCAATCTATCACAGACAATGCGCTAATTACGTATACCATATCTGATCAAAAGGGGAATTTTGAATTAGCAGGCAGAACAAAAGCAAAAGAAGTTAATCTGCTTATATCCTACAACGGCTATAAAAAAATCACAAGAAAAATAAGCCTGAATAAAGCCACTATTGACATTGGAAATATTCAAATAGAAGAGTTGGCCGAAGAATTACAAGGCGTAGAGGTTGTTGGAGAAAGAGCACCAATTACTATAAAAAAAGACACTTTAGAGTTTAATGTAAGTTCCTTTAAAACAAAACCAGATGCCATGGTCGAGGACTTGCTAAAGAAGCTACCAGGAATTGAAGTAGATACAGATGGAAAAATCACGGTAAACGGTAAAGAGGTAAATGAAGTGTTGGTGAATGGAAAACCATTCTTTGGAAGCGATTTAACTATAGCAACGAAAAATTTAAGCAAGGATATTGTAGATAAAATTCAGATTACAGATACCAAAAGTGATTCTGAAAAATTTACAGGAAGAAAAAGTACATCGGATAACAAATCGGTAAATATTACCCTAAAAAAGGGAAAAAACAAAGGAATTTTTGGTAGGGTAACTGCGGGTTATGGTACCGATAGTCGTTATGAAATGAGCGGTATTGGAAATTACTTTAATGAAGACCAACGGGTAAGTGTATTAGCAAGCTCTAATAATATAAATAGTTCAGGATTTTCATCGGATGAGGTTTTTGATATGATGGGAAATCGTAGAGGAAATTTAGGATTCCGTCAGGGAGAGGGAATTACAACAAGCTCTAATATAGGAGCAAATTATGTAGACGTTTGGGGAGAGGGTAAAGAAGCTTCCGCTGATTATTTTTATGCAAAGTCAGATACAGAAAATAATTCTAGAAAAGAAAGAGAAACTATTTTACCAGACAGTCATTTTTTTACAGAAACATTGGCGGCTACGGTAAATAATAATGATAGTCATAGAGCAAGTAGTAAGTTTGAAATTGAACCAGATTCAACGTTAAAAATAACCATTCGCCCTTCTTTTAATTATACAAGCGGATTTTCTTCTAGTGTAAGTTCTACAAAATCATCTGATGAATTCCAGCAATTAATTAACGAAAGTAGTATTGAAAGCACAGGTACTAGTGACCGAAGAAATTTTGCAAATTCAATTAGTATTATAAAAAAGATAGGGAGTAATGGAGCGTATATAAGTGCACGTTTTAGAAATAGAAATATTGAAAATAACGAAGAGGATTTTTTAGTTACTAGTAAAGAAGTTTTTGGAAGTAATGCATCGCTCGAAAATAGAAATCAGTTTACAAAGGACAATACTACGGAAGGAGAATGGAATTTAGATTTGGAGTTAAGACAACCTATAGTTAAAAATTTATTTTTAGATTTAAACTATGAAGTGGAGAAGGAAAAACAGCGAAAAAAATTAAGTATTCATAATTTTAATGCACAGACTAATGCGTATTCCGATTTTGATGCACGTCTAAGTTCTAATTTAAAAACAACAAGTGCCGTGCATAGAACTACAGCAGGCTTAAATTTTGAAGGCGATAAATTATATGCAAGTTTTAGTGCAGGCTTGTTACGAACCAATTTAATAACTGAAGAATTCTCTAGAAATACGAAGTTCGAGAAAACCTTTAATGATGTAGCCTTGCAATCTCGTATTCGCTATAGAATGGGCAGAGGTAAACGTATATCTATACGATACAATACGGAAAGTAATACACCAAGTGCTGCACAATTACAGCCTGTTGCAGATGAGTCTAACTTGACCAATATTGTAACAGGAAATCCAAATTTGGATAGAGAATATAACCATAGAATAAATTTAGGGTTAAGTAATTTTGATTTTAGAAGTCGAACAGGAATTTTTGTTTGGGCAAACCTAAATCTTACAGATCATAGAATTACACCAATTACAATTATTGATGAAGATTTAATAAGACGTTCTACGTATACAAATGTAGATGGTAATTATGATGGAAGGTTAGGAGCAAGTTTCAGCAAGACAATAAAAAGAGATAATTCGTCTTTAAAATATAGAATTAGATTAAGTACTAATTATAGCAAACGATATAACTTTAGTAACGGAACTAAGTTTTCTACACAGAGTTTAGGTGTTTCTCCTAGTTTACGTCTTACCTATAGCTATAACGACTTAATAGAAATAGAACCGGAATATTCCGTTAGTTTTAACAAGGCGAGTTATAGTTTGGATAGAATAGAAGACCGGGATTTTTTATCACATAAAGTGGGTTTAAGAACTACAACCTATTGGCCAAAAAATATTGTATTCGGGAATGATATACAGTACAATTATAATCCAGATGTGGCAGCCGGATTTGATAAAGGAGCTATTTTTTGGAATATGAGCCTTGGTTTAAAAATATTAGAAGAAAAGGGAGTAGTGAAACTTAAAGTGTATGATCTATTAGATAGTAATATAAATACCAGAAGAAGCATAACAGCAGATTATATTGAAGATTCTCAAAGTACCCTATTAAAGCGTTATTTTATGTTGAGCTTTACGTATAAGGTGAATAGAGTAGGAGGGAAAGCTTCTCGAGGGAGAGGAAGAGGTTCATGGAGAGGGAGAAGAATGCACTAGTATTGGATAGACATAATTATTCTCGTTCTTGAAACGGAATTACCACTCCTTTTTGTGAATAGTTTTTTAATGCATTTAAAAGCATTTCCTAACAGAAAGAGGAGTGTCTAAATTTTATTTTTCCACCAACTCAAAATCTAATTTTTGAAATTCATTACCATTTATAATAAGGCATAGTTGGTGTTTTCCTAAATGAAATTTTCGTGTAGTAATAACCTTAAAAGATTGTTTTCTGGTCAAGGTAGTACTCGATTTTTCAGGATATTCCTTCTCACTTATTTTAAAAACTTTTCGTGAGAGCGAACCATTAGCTTTTTGGTAGTAGAGTCCATATTCCAGCCTAAGTTTTGATGCTGAATTCCCCGAGTTTATTAATTTACAGCTGAATTCTAAAACACCTCCAATAGCAACTTTAGGGGTATGAATTTTAAAATCGGCTATTTTTATGGAGTCAATAGCGCCAAAACCGAACAGAGCCATAACTGCGGTTCCCCCTTCTTTTAATAAAGTTCGGCATGCATGCTTAATAAGCCAATCGATTTCTTCATTTGCTCCTTTCCATTGTTGCGCGATTTGTAATACTGTATTCGGATTATCTTTAGCAATATCATTTAAGTTGTTTGCCACACTTCTCCTAACATATAGGGTAGGGTCATTTTTTAAATTCTCTAGAATGGGAAGTATGGAAGTAGGATCTTTTTTAAGATAAGGAATAGCCATAGCCCATGGTAATCTAGGCCTACAACCCTCGGAAGCAAGTCGTCTTACATGCACGTTTTCATGTGTAGACCATTGAAACAATTCCGCTATCATCTGTGCTTCATATTTTATAATAAAAGGCCTGACAGCAAATTCACAACTTGTAAATTGTGTTATTTCTTTAAAAGCTCTAACCGAAATGGAATAATAATTCAATCCGTACAACTCTATAAAATCTGGAAAAAACATATATTCAAGGCTACTTTCCTTGACCTGATTTTTCTTTAACTGTTCAATTATTTTTAGTAGTATCGATGCATTTTTAGGGAAGTCATCCGATAAATTATTTTTAAGAACAACGGTGATATGCCGCATTCTCTGTTTGAGTTCCCGGTTTTCCCATTCATCATCATAGATGTCATTTAAGAAATTGTCTTTATTAAAACCGGGGGTGACTTGCAACACTGCTTTTGTAAAAACAGTAAAGAATTTTTGGTTGAAAACGTTTTTAAATAATTCTGCCATTTCGGAATAACTATTGGTTTTTTTTATGATGATGATTACAAATATAGCAAGCTGTAGAGACAACTTATGTCAGGGGTGCAAAAATTAAGTAGATAATTCTTTAAGTTATTTTTTGAAATGAATTCGGCTTAACTTTTTTATTAGCACTATAAGAAATTCTTTTCTTTGTACCATCTTCGGACTCAAATTCGATAAGGTTAAAATACTATCTAGGAATTGGAATAAGGAATTTAACCATTTCGCTCATTAATGGAGTGTATTTAAATATCAGTATAAGGAGTTTTCATAAGACTGTTCGGTTTTAAATAGATTGCCGCGTTTTTTATATCGATAATAATATGGAATCGTTTTAAAAGATCTCCGCCTAATACACTCATTTTCTGTCTACCTATTGCGCCTTCAAAGAAGCTTATAGGCATTTCAGGAAAGTTAATGGTGCCAATTACCAAATTGGGTAAGATGGCTTTTTTTGTTTTTAAAACATTGCCTTGCGCATCCTTCAACTGACTCTCACTTATAATTTTAAGTTTGGAGGCTATATTATGGGCATCTACGAATTTATCATCTAACAATATGGTTCCTGAATATCCTGAGTGGATTAAAAATTCAGCGGAATATTTATTAGTTTCTCCTACATCAAGCAGCCCTTTTATATACATATAGTTATTTTTTAGAATAAGGTCGAATTTCTCATAATCTTCCCCAATCGTTGGTAGTTGTGTTCGGATAAGTATAATTTGGGTATCGAAATTTATTTCGATTATTTTATTTCTAAAAAGATTGGGGCCAAATTTGCCGTCGGTGGTATGTCCAGACAATTCATTTTCGTCAATAGCGATATTGTCCCATGTTAACTTACCAATACGGAGGGAGTTGTTTTCGGAAGATCTCGAAGTTCCATTTGTTCCTCCCCAGCTCTTGACTCCTGTATATAATTTATCTAGTCGTAAGCTTTTGATTCTTTGGGTTGCAGTTTGGGTTAAGCTTACATGACTTGCTGCTGTATGGAACATAAGATTTACTGTATCTCTTTCATTTAGAATGCTACGGATCGTAATATTGTTATATTTTGTAAGTATAAAAGCAATAGTATCTGTGGTATGATCAAGTTGTAAGCCTTTTTTTTCTTGGATTTGCAGGTTATTGGTAGCTGAGGTTGAAATGGTTTTCGATTGTTGACCGAACATAAAAAAGGTACAGCCGAATAAAAAGCAAAGGGAGTATAATTGTTTGATCATTTTACGATATTCGATGTATTTTTAGTAAAACCGAATTTAAGAAAAATAAATTAAATTCGATGATGACCAAAGTTCTGTAATTTGTGCTAATTCAGATAGATTGGCGAAAATTTGTAACAACAAAAACGGATTAATTAGACAGACGGAAAAGAATCGAATTATCTTAGTTTTTTAGCGAAATGTTCTTAAATCATTTCATGATTGTCCGAAAGGTTAAATTAATTCTTGGAGTTTTTGCCTTTTTTGTAGGCGGCAATCGGTGCTGCCAATAGGTTTGTGTTGTTCCTTTCATTACCAATAAACTTCCTCTTTCTAAAATTAGCGATACAGCCTGTTTTGTGTTTTTATGTTTAAAAGAAAATTTACGCTCAGCACCAAAACTTAAAGAGCCAATAGCGCCATTCTTTTTTAAGTCCTTTTCACCATCACTATGCCATGCCATACCTTCACCGCCATCATGGTATAAATTAAGTAAACAAGAGTTGTAGGTTTCTTTAGAATGAAACTCCACAAGTTTTTTTAATTCGTATAATTCTTTTGTCCATGGTAGCGCCAATTTAGTGGTGTTAGAGTAGGAGTATTCAAAAGCTTCTTCCCCATACCAAGCAACTTTACGTTTGGTAATAATCCGTTTGCCAAAAATAATGGCTTCATCATTTTTCCATACAATAGTATCTAAGAGTATTTGGTAGTATAGTTGTGCTTCTGCTACGGATACAATGGTGCCATGATAATTTACTTCCCCATCATAAGGCAATAGGTTAGAAATACTATCTAGGTTAAATAAGTCCATCTTTCCACTTTTTATATTCCGTTCGCATACAATGTCCGCAAGGTCTAAATTTATGGAATAAAACGTCATCTATGGATGTGAAAAACACCCTATTTTCTTTTTTCATTTGTTTACCAGATTTACAATGGAGCGTACCATAAATTTTAAGTTTTATATTTCCTCCGTAAACAATGCTGTTTTGTTTAATTTTCTGATGGAGTTCTATTGCGCTAAGCGATTTGTGTTTGAGCATATTTCGAGTAGAAGTAGTATTAACTAATTGCGTCATGAAATATAATCCCCAAGGTATGGCGCTCTCCACTTTTTAATTCACTCACTCCATGTTTCATTTGTACACGGTAGTAGCCTTTCATTCCTTTTATAGGTCGGAATTTAGTGGTAAAAATAAGCATATCCCCTTTATTTGGTTGTAAAACAATGGCTTTGGACTGCGCTCTCGGGGTTTGTTGTGTCAATACAAATTCGCCTCCAGAATAATCTACTAGAGGCTCATTTAAGAATAATACGGTTTGTATAGGAAAATATACCTCGCCATAGATATCTTGATGAAGGGTATTGAATCCACCTTTACCATATTTAAGAATTAGGGGAGTTGGCATCATCTGATTGTTCGCCCTACATTGGTTTTGTAATTCTTTAAGGGTATTGGGGAATTGGGTATTTATTTTCAACACTTTCATCGATATGTTGGCAATAGGCGCAAGTTTTGGATAAATGGTTTCCCGTATAGTTTGAAGGATAAGCGGCAGTGGATAATTAAAATATTTGTAGCTACCTAAACCAAACCGATAGCGTTCCATAACAACAGTTTTTCGATATAGATTTTCAGATTCAAAATTGGCTATAAGCTCATTACAATGTGTGTTTGAGAGCAGTTTAGGAATAATTGCATAGCCTATAGTGTTCATTTCATCTGCTACCGATTGCCAGTCGGTAGTATCCAATTTTGTTTTAATATTCTGCATGGCTATATGGTATTGGATACCATGTTTTGTTTGGAAGCTTCCCAACCAATTAGAGCAGTTTTTCGTGTTTTCCCCCACATATATCCACCAAAAGTTCCTGTGGACTGAATAACTCTATGGCAAGGAATTAGAAAGGCGATAGGATTATTTCCTATTGCGGTACCCACGGCTCTGGAAGCTTTAGGGCGCGCTATTTCATTTGCAATGGCACCATAAGTTGTTAATTTCCCAGAGGGAATCTTTAAAAGGGCTTCCCATACTTTTAGTTGAAAATCGGTACCTTTTAAGTGTAATTTTATCTGACTAATTTTACTCCAGTCATGTGTATAAACTTGTAATGCATTTTGCTGAATAGCATCCGTTTTCTCAATGAAATTCGCTTTTGGAAATCGATTTTTTAATTCAGAAAAGGCAAGTTGCACATCATCCGAAAAACCGATATGGCAAATACCTTTATTGGTAGAGGCAATTAGGATAGTACCAAAAGGACTAGCTTCATAGCTATAGTTTATCGTTAGGTTTTCTCCTTTATTTTTGAATTCGCCAGGAGTCATTCCTTCAATCTTTACAAATAGGTCATGCAGTCTTCCTGTACCTGAAAGACCAGTTTCATGAGCGGTATCGAATAATGTAGCCTGTGTAGTACTTAATATTTCTTTGGCGTATTGCACGCTTATGTATTGCAAGAATTTTTTAGGACTTACTCCAGCCCAATCTGTAAAGAGCCGTTGAAAGTGAAAAGGACTTAAATGCACCTTTTTTGCTATCTCTTTCAAGTTGGGTTGCGCTGTGAAATTCTGTTGAATATATGTGATAGCCTCCGCTATTCTGTTGTAGTCAATATCTTTTTGAGCATTCATAAGTATGTGATTTTATTGCAAAAATATTTGGAAATACAGCAGCTGACAACCCGAAACTTGCGCAATGCCTATTTAAAAAACAAACAAGTAGCGCTTGTCAATACAAAAAAAGAAGGCGTTTCCATTTATTTTAATAGCTTTTCAAAGCAAACACTTGTTTTTATATTCGCATATTGCCCGTAATTTACAATGGTTTTGTAATTGCATTTTTCGTATAGAGCAATAGCCTCTGGTTGTTTTATCCCTGTTTCTAAAATACACTTTTTGTAGGTTAGTTCTATAGCCCAATTTTCTAGCTCGGTTAAAATTTTTGTAGCGATACCTTTTCCTCTGCTTTTAGGATCGGTGTACATTCGTTTTATTTCCATACTTCCAGAATCGTATGCTTTAATAGCCCCACAACCTAAGGGAGTAGCATCTTCATAGACCACCACCACATAGTTTATCCTATCAATTTTATTGAATTGGTCATAAAAATCATGATCATCCCCATCTCGAATTGCCAAGTCAGCATCTAGTTTTTTTACAAGAGCAATAAAATCTTGGTTCGTCGAATTAGTACGTATTGTCTTTATCATTTTTTGTAGGGTTAAACGTTCTTAATTTTTCAACTTTGTTCAGAATGAATAATAGATATGGAATTTAGGTCAGTTTGATTGTCACTCCTTATAGCGAGTCGTAATAAAATAAATATATTTCTTACTTGAAAACTTCTCGATACTAAATTCTTTTGGTATTTAACTCGAAGTGATTTTACAACACTTAAACACCCTTCAACTTAATTCAAGATACATTCGGTGCATTCCTTTTAATTCTTCTTTAAAATAGGGAACGTCTAAACGCGTTTTGCTATGAAATTTAAAACCAAGTTTCTTATAAAAAGCAATAGCACCTTTATTGCTGTCGATAACACAAAGGAAGAGTATTTTTTTTTCTTGTATTGTAGCTTTCCCTATTATTTCGGTTAATGCTTTTTTTCCATATCCTCTTCCTTTATATTCTGGTAACACATAGATTTTTTCTAATTCGACACTTTTACTCGAAAGTAAACCAGGAAGAGATGTATTTTTTGTTTTAATAAAACCTACGGTAGTAACATTTGCAATTATAAAATAGTAATCTACATCATGATTGTTCAAATCTAATGTAAGTTTGGCATCGTTAAATTCTTTTTCCAAATATAAATCCATGCCATTATCATTCCAATGGTTATGAAAGTTCTTTGCATAGGCTTCGGTACAAATCGCCTTTAATTTAGGAAGATATTTAATAGATGCTTTTTTTAATTCCATGCAAACTTTAGTTTTCTCAGAAATGGGACTTATTATAGTCAAATAGGTATTAGTCACTAAATAGAAAACATCCAAGTCCTCCCGGATCTTTAATGCTAATATTATCGACTTCCCCTTTTGGATTAAAATGTGTTATTTCTTCAATAATGGGAATGTTTAGTTTCCTGATATTCTTTATAATAGTAACATTATTTTTACCATTAAAATATGTGAGTGAAGGATTAAAAAACAGATGAGGACAACTATTAGCTTTCATTAGACTAATGGTAAAATGATCTTCATTTGTTAGACTTATCCAGCCTTGTTCTACAGCTCCCATTGTTTTTTTAAATCCAAGAATTTCCCACAGTTGTTTTGATTTTTCAATCCCTATAGATTCGATACTAATGCCTGCAAAATTACCTAATACGGAAGATGAGGTTTTGTTTTGGGTATAATGGAATTCCTTTTCTGCTTCTATTAAATAAATCCATACTCCATTGGTGTCATTTAACAAGTACCCGCTTGGTGTTTTTAGAACTGTTGTTAATACATTTAATTTTTCTACTGTAGTTCCCCAATCTTTATTTAGCAGTTTTATTCCGGCTCTGGCATAGTTGTCAGGATTAATTTCTAGTATCGCTTTTCCATCGGAAACGATAACAGGATTTTCTTTGGAGAGTAGGGTGAAGCCTAATTTTAAATAGAAAGAAAGACTTTTTGTTAGATTGCTGGTGGGGGTCTGAATTAATGTTTTCATAGTATCCGTTTTTCTGTATAATAATTTGAAAAAATAGATTTAAGAGTCTGCGATTCTACGCAATTGAAATTTTCATCTTAAAGTTAACCAATAAGATTGTTTAAACAAAATTCACTCCGTTTTCTTCAAATTCAGGGCAATCCAAACGTATATCGGCATTAAATAATTCTTTCTCTAAAAAGTTACAATATGCTTTGTTCTCTTGTTTTTCGTAAAATTTACAACCAAAACAGGTGCGTTGTACGGTAAGCACGCCATTTTTATTGAGTTGGTAAATTAATTTACTTAAGGTATCGAATACATTTGCCAAATCTGGTTGACTAAAATTCTGTAGCTGTGTTTGTATAGGGTTGGCGAAATTCTCGGTTTCTGCAACAATTGTTTTACCAGATTCAGATAACAAAATAGAATAGCTCCTACTATCAGCGGAGGAATGGTCTTTTAGAATGAATCCTTTTTTATCCAAAACGCGAATGGCATCGCTAATGGTTGGTTTTGTGATGTTAAATTCTTTAGCTAAGTGACTTACATTACAAAGTTCCTTTTTGTGGTAGGCAATGAAAATAAGTATTTGAATTTGAATAGGGCTGAGGCCTATAGTTTTTGCATGTTCCCATAACAAAACTTTGAATACTTCTGATATACGTTCCAGACCCACTACAATTTTACTAGTAATGCTCTTTTGCTGAAAATCGATATCAAAAATACTTTTCCCCATTGTTATTTCTCAGAAACACGTAAAGTTAGTATTCCTAATTAGTTGTGCAACCTTTGTAGTTGGTTTTTACAAGGTGAATATTTAGTTAGAGGTGGAAGCCATTGGTTTTAGAGCTTTCTCTTCCTCTTCGGCTATAATTTGTTGTTTTACACTTTTAAACAAAATATCTTTAGCTTCGGCATAGGATACACCATAAATACGTTCCATTTGGTTGTATTTTTCTGGATATTTGGACAACATGGCCTCGTAATAGCTATCTAACTGAATACGATTAGGCAAAGCAAATCTTAATCGAACCTGAAAACGTCTTAAAAGAGCTGTATCTATTGTATTCGTTAGGTTTGTGGCAGCAATTAAAACAGCATCGGTAGGAAAATAATCCACCAGTTGAATAATTGTGTTTACCAATCGTTTCATTTCCTCAGAATCTTTATTGTCATGATCTCTACTTCTTCCAATATAGTCAAATTCGTCTATAAATAATATGGCTTTTTCTCTTGCTGCTTTTTTAAAAATGGAAGCTATATTTTGCGAAGTTTCACCAAGTTTGGAAGATACGATGCTACTTAAATCTATCGTAATTATTTTTTTATCCAGTGCTGCGGCAATCGCTTTAGCAGTTGTAGTCTTACCACAGCCAGAACTACCAAAAAGGAGTAGTTTGTTATCTACGGGCAAATTATATACGCTTAGTGCCTCTATATGTTTAAACTCTTTTAAAAGTTGTTGTAAAGCTTTTTTATTCTCCTTACTGAAATGAATATCCTTTAGGGGAATTATGGTTTCTGTAGCGTTGATTGTTAAATTATAAGCACCCATGTATCTTAGTATATGGTTTTGGAGATAAAATTAATAATCCTTGTTAGATTAAGAACTATAAAGCACCATCATTTTTTGAATTCCAACTATTTAGCAATTTTCCATTTCTATTATATAATACCCATTGCGTAGAACTAGTTTTTCCATTTGCTCAGGAGCGTTTTCCATATGGCAGAACCTACATTCTTCGGTGGTAAGCTTATAATCAAGGACTCCTTTTGATGCTAGGTATGTTTTTCCGTAGGCATAGACTTTTTCAACGGTAGTATTTTCAGCAACCAAAATATCAAAATGCATTGTAGTGTTAGCATCTGTGGTAACATAAGTATCGTATACAGCTATTTTCATAAGTTTAAATTTTACTTTTTTTGTAAACTAGTAGCGTACAAAAAAGTACGCTACTAGCCTGTTAAATATCTTCTCTAAATTATTGGATTACCCTTTAACATCTTCCATAGATGCTCCATAGTTTATATGAAGCACATTTCCATTTGGAGTTACTAAGGCGGGAACAGATTTTACACCATATTTTTCGGCTTCGGGGATTCTATCGGCATCACCATCAGCAAAGTTTACGACTTCAACCTCAGAAGGATTTAATAGATTTAAAATGTCTTGTTCGACACTTACACAAACAGGGCATCCTGCGTGATAAAAAATTGACTTGCTCATAATTATTTGATTTTAGATTACTGAAATTATTTACTTTACGGTATACGGAAGCGATAAATCTCCTGAGGCAATGCTATAAACAGCATGCACACCCAACATTGGTAGGTTACTTTCCTTCCAATTTGTATTCACTTGCATATAGGCAGCAACACCATCAAAGGAGAATTGTTTTATATTGTTAATTCGGAATTTGGGAACCACCACTTTAATCGTATTTCCTTTGGTAATGACATTGTAGCCAGGAGAATCCATATACATTGGCATTCCAGGATTTGTTGGAGGCAACTTAACGGACTCGTCTTTAGGATTAAACATTTTTACGGATAAACCACCAGGAACACGGTCATCTTTAATAAGGATTACCCAATGTGGATGCCAAACAATACCGTCATCACCATAGTTTCTATTAGAATTTTCATCCCATAGTGGCGTATCGTCAAAATCGGGATGGGAGGTAACTGCCAAGGCAACAATGCCGTCTGTTTGGGAATAGCCAACATCGGTAGATTTTAGACTCGTAGGAAATACATAGCCTAAGACAGGAGCACCATGAAGACTTCCTACTGCCTTTGGAACACTTTTACCAGCGATTCCTTTTACAGTAATTTCAAAAACATGGTGTTCTAAACTTGCATCATAGGAGACTTTAGTGTTGGTGATTTTTAAATCGTCGGAGGATTTAAAATTGACATCTTCGTTTGTAGCTGTTTGCGCACTGCAAGAGAGTAAAGTAATTAATGCTGTCGCTACACAGGAGGTTTTAAGGAATTTCATTTTGATATAGTTTTATATATTAATTCGATACAAATATAGTTAGGATTCCTAACTATATGATTTTACGAAATGAAATTAACATATATTTAACATAGTAAGAAAATGGAAATTATATATTTTTTTTGTGTTAGGAGGGAGGGAGATTGATCAAGTCAACTTTGAAAAAGCAGTAGATGTCTTTTATATTTATTATCAACTGATCTGAACTTTTAAAAAGAATATGGATTTTATAGTGTTAGTATTCAATCCACAATGGTTTAAAAACAAGGTCGTTTTAAACCACTATGGATTTCATTATTTTATATATTTAACCAGTTCCTTAGTTGATTCCTTCCACTTTCTTAATCGGTCTAATTTCAATACGCCAAATTCCCTCTTCAAACCTTGGGTCTTGTTTTGTCAGTTCAATAGCTTCGTCCAAATCCTTTGCCAAAAGGTGGTAGTAACCAGAAATAACCTCCTTGGTTTCATTATAGGGGCCGTCTACGATTTTTCCATTTTTATAGGATAACATCCTGCCATCCATTTCTAGAGGTTGGGCAGATTTCATTCGTCCTTCTTTCATTAACTTTTTAATGAATCCACCTACTTTCTCAATGTGTTGCTGTAATTGTTCAGGAGACAAGTTTGCTTTAGGGCTTTCTTCACTCCTAATAAATAACATAAATTCTTTCATATCAGTTTTAATTATTGGGTTATACCCTTATAACAAATGAGATTCCTAAATAGGGACAACAGTTTTTATTTTTTTTTGTAAAAAATCGATATCCCTTTTATTTAAGGCCAATGAAATTGCTTTATTATAGTGTTTTAAGGCAGCTACAACATTTTTAGTTTTCTTATAAAATTCGGACAAGGTAGAATGAAAGAGATAGTAATTACCAATATCGGAATTAGATGCGAGTAAAAGCAGTTCTTTAATGGCTTGCGTATTTCCTTTTACTTCTGCCAAAGCAACACTTCTGTTTAATCTGGTAATAGGAGAGTCTTCTAGAAGAATTAGTTTATCGTAGAGTGAAAGTATCTCGTCCCAATTGGTTACATTAAAACTTGGGGCAACGCAGTGGTTGGCAGAAATGGTTGCTAAGATTAAGTATTGGGATACCTGTTCTTCGGCAATGGCCTTGTTTAAATAATGTACCCCATTGTTAATTAATTCTTTATTCCAGAGACGACGGTCTTGTTTTTCCATTTCTATACTAGAATTATCGGTATTTGTCCTGGCCTTAAAACGGGAAGCGTTTAAGTACATAAGTGCCAACAAAGCATAGCAGTCAGTTTTTTTCTCAATCAATTTACTTTGGATCAAAATTTCTGTTAGGCGTATTGCTTCAAGGCATAGGTCAAATCGAATAATCTGATTTTTCTTAGAAGGACTATAGCCCTCGTTAAAAAGTAAATAAATGGTTTTTAGGATAATCGAAAGATTACTAGTGACATTTTGAGGGATTTCAAAATTCACATTGTTTTCCCGTAGCTGTTTACGACCACGGACCAATCGTTTGTTGATTGTCTCGTTTGTTGTGTAAAAAGCATGGGCAATTTCAGAAATACTAAATCCACATAAAATTTTTAAGATGAGTGCTATTTGAGAATGTTCTGAAATTGATGGATGACAACAGACAAACATCATTTTTAATTGTTCGTCTGCAAGTAAATCTTCAGGTAGATGAAAATCATCTAAGGGTATAGTCGTCTGCTGCAAATGTTTCAATTGGGCAGTATATTCTTTAGTATAGGTCTTTCGTTTTAAGATATTTAAGGTTAAGTTCTTTGCCGTAGTGTATAGCCAAGCCTGCGGATTTTTAGGAATACCATTTTGTTGCCAATGGTCAACTGCTTTTAATAAGGTTTCTTGAACAATATCTTCTGCGGTTTCTACATGATCAGCACCAATATATCTGGTAATTACAGAAACTATTTTCCCATATTCATTTCTAAAAAAGTGCTCTGTAAGCGTTTCACTAGATATTTCTTCAGGTATATTCATAGGCATTGTAGCGAAGAATTTGGATAGATGTACTGATTAGAAAAGGAAATATAAGGAAATTGTGGCACTTATATTTTTGGTTAATCGTTTTAAGTAGAGTAGGATATAAAAGAGAAGAGGCGGATAATGGTTGACTGGGAAAAATTGATATTTTTGGAGAAGAAAAAAAAGAAAATAATTCTAAAATATAATAGGAAGTTATTTAATGTTAATTGTATATTTGCACCCGCTAAGTCTTAGCGAATGGTGGCATAGCTCAGCTGGATAGAGCACCTGCCTTCTAAGCAGGCGGTCGAAGGTTCGAATCCTTCTGCCATCACCACTCAAAAACCTCTATTTATAGAGGTTTTTTGTTTTTAGGCTCTTTCTTGACTTTTCCGGATTAAGTATAACTTTAGGAAGTAAATTTTATCACAAGATTCCGTAAAGTTTGCACAGATTTAAAATTGTCCAAAATTCTAAAACCAAAAACACCACGTTACACCTTTATTAACCGTGCGCAAGAACTTTTGGTAGACGAAAGAATTACAGCACAAATAGTTGGCCACAAGAGTAAGTCGACAACCAGTATCTATACCAACAATTTTTCCTTAGTGGCACAAGATGAAGCGCATTTGAAAATTGTAAAAGTATAATTTATTCGAATTGCATTTTCCTTTTTCACTGTGAGAAGTAGTAATTAACGTCTAGGCTATTATTAGTGCGGCGCAGAAATCGGACGGATTTCCAGCTACGCGCTAAGCAAAATCTTTTGGTTTTGTTTTTTCTTTTTTTGTTCAAAGCAAAATTCCAAAGATTTTGCGACTTCACAAATATACACAGACCTTGGCGTAAATCCCTAAGTCCGTATTAATTATAGGTGTTGTTGCCATTAGTTTTTATTTTCCATGCAGTTTCATAAAGTGATACTTCAAATTCGTCTCCAACATTTACTTCCTCCAAATATATTTCGATGTGAGTATGATTTTTGGTTAAAATTTTTATCGTTAAAAATAAATCAAGCGAATCTTGTACAAAGTATTTATTTGTTATTATTCCATTTACTGATAAGTCTTTTGATGGATTAAAGTCCCAATCCAAATTGGGACAACTATAATTTACAACACTATAATTGTCTCCAACAGGCATTTTTATATTTACGGTATCATTCACTTTATGTCCGTTGTATATTTTTAATCTTTTATTTTTTTGCTTCTCTAGGCACTCTAAAGTCTCCTTGGTGGGTTTAAGCATTTTGATAATCCCATCCACTTGTTCTTTGAGTTTGATATTTTCTTCATTTAGATATCTGTGATAGGATGTTAATATAATTCCCGACATATAATCATAATGACTTATATCTAAATCATTGAAAAATTTTACAATTGAGTCCGATTCTCGATTATGTCTAAGTAAATTATTTCTTAAATGCAGACCAATTCCAAAATGATAATCTCGTGGCGTAGTATCATTTTCCGATATATTTTTGAATATACCAATCTCATTTTTATCCCAATTCTCGTTTATATATTCAAAAGAATACATCAATTCTTTTGGTATTTTTTTTTGTTTTTGGCAAGACGAAAAAGCGATAATCAGCAATAGGATTATTAAATTTTTCAATAGTGTTAAATTAATGGCAACAAACGAGTACACGTAAGAGTAATTATATCCGTCAAATATAACAAATAACAGTACTACAGTTGGTTTTGTGCTAAGGTGTTTGTATATGGTTTGTTACGTGTTTAAGCACCTAATTTAGCAAATAAAAACCTAATAGAAAATCCGCGAGGATTTTCGTAAGTAGGCTTGCACTAGCAATTATTTTTATACGGCTTAAGTTTGTCTTTTAATAAATTTGCTATCTAATCAGAAAGAATAAAAGAGAGAATTAAGGTTAATTTATACGGTGAAGCTTAGACTTCGACAACATTGATAATCCTCTCTCTTTTCTACTGTAAACCACGTTCAGTTCTGTGAGACCAAGATCTCGTTTTCAAGTTGTTGTGAGTAAAAGTAGATTGTTCTTTGATAAATCAGTTCTTATGAATAAATATAAGGAAATTTTTGGAGTAGACATCAGTAAAGATGTATTCGATGTTTACGGAAGTAAAAATGGTCATGATTAATTTAAAAATGATGAATCTGGATTTAATTCCTTTCTAAAAAGTCTTCCGAAAAAGGCATTAGTAATCATGGAAGCTACAGGTTACTATCATTACCGGTTAGCTCAGTTTATGTACAAGCAAGACGTTTTAGTTTCCGTAGTAAATCCTTTATCCGTAAAACGTTTCATTCAGATGAAATTAGCAAAAGTAAAAACAGATAAAAGTGACGCTAAGGCTATTTGTGAATATGGTAAAATAAATGAAGTTCCATTATACACAGCGCTTACCGATGTTCAAAGTGAATGTTTTCAACTATTTCGATTAATGGATAGTTTTCTTAAAAAAAGAACAGCGACCAAGAATAAAATTCATGGAGAAAACGTATTGGGAGTTCCGTCAAAATGGGTTTATCGCTCATTAATGAGAGACAGAAAGCATTTAGATAAAGAAATGTTAGGGATTGAAAATAGACTTCTGTCTTTAGTAAAACAAGACCAGCAAGTACAATTAACTTTGTTGCAAAGTATCCCTGGAATTGGTCTTAAAACGGCTTTGTTTTTAATAGTAGTAACCGATGGGTTTAATAAGTTTGAAACGGCTTCTCAATTATGCAGTTATGTAGGGATTACACCTACTATTAGAGAGTCAGGGAGTAGTGTAAGAGGTAGGAGCAGGATAAGTAAGGTTGGTAATAGAAAGTTACGGAATCTATTATTTCTCTGTTCTTTTACCGCATGTAAACATAACAAAGGTTGTAGGGCTGTTTATGAACGAATCGTAAACCAAAGGTAAGAGTAAGAAATTGGCATTAATAGCCGTTTCAAATAAGCTTATTAAACAGAGTTTTGCTATAGCAAAATCAGGATTGCCATATGATGAAACTTACGTTTCAGTTTTATAAAAATAAGTAGTGTTTACATAAAAAATAAAAGCTCAAAATACTAATTAATAGAATTATAAGCCTAGAATAATAATGCATAAATTTAATAAAGAAAAGAGTTGTTTTTTAGCTCAGTTCTTTGTTACCAGCTTTTTTTTATTTTATTTGCCAATTTTCAACAATATCTACCCAATCAGAATCTTCAGGAGCACGCTCCTTAAATAATTCAGGGTCAATAATATCAATTGTAAGATATATTATTTCACTCAAATCAAGGGTGCTTACTTTTCCATATTCAGTTTTTGATAATTCTTGTAATAATTTTGAATAATTTTTAATAAGAAAATCTAAAATTTGTTTAATCTTCTGAATGTTATTAGTGTAGCCATACAAAATATCAAAGGCATCTGAAAAATTTGGTTCAAAATGATTTAATTCCTCAATTTTAAGCGATAAATATGTTTTAAAAGAATCTATATTAAAATCATCTATAATACTAAATTCATTTTTTTCTTTTATTTTTTTTGATAAAGAATTGTTATATTCTTCAATTCCTATTTTCAATTCTTCAAATTGTTCATCAGCCTCTTCAAATTTCGCACTTAATCTGAATAATTTCCTTTGAAATTTATCTGGTACTTGGGCATCATTTTTGTAGTTCAGTTTATGTTCTATTTCCGCCCAAGCATGCATTAATATTGTTCGAACTTGAATCTCTGATTTGAGTCCTTCAAGTTTTCGATAGTTTGGAGCAGCTAGCCAAGAACCTTTTACACTTGTTATGTAATGATTTGAACGGTAGGCAAATTCCTTAAGTCCCAGAAGTTTTGACTTATCCTGTTGTTCTAATACCATAAATTCATCATTTATAATATCATTAATTTTTTCTAAATCAGACGCATAATAGCATATGATTCTTATTCCACAGAAATCTTCAATTTCTGTAAAGGGGTCACTATATCCTTTTCTATCTATTTTCTCAAAGAATGAATCAAATTTTTTAACTCTGTGGTATATTTCTAGATATGGAATTTCCTTATCATTTAGAAACATTTTTAATGCGTCAACAAAGTTTTGTCCCAGTCTATTGTAGTCATCCCTCTTAGATTGAAATTCCCTACTTATGTCTGATTTATTCATTTTTTTAATTGCTGGTAACGTTTCAGCTATAAGTAGTGCGGGAGCAGAGAAGCAATTCCCATTCCGCCACAGCTCTTAGTAAAAGCTTTTTGTTTTAATTTATTTTTTCTGTCTAAAGTAAAATCCTAAAGATTTTGCGACATCATAAAAATACGAAAACCATTCGATTTAGCACCTTACCCCGCATTACTTATAGGTTTTGTGGCTGTTGCACAACACTAATTTGAAAAAATATTGACAAAATACGCAATTAGCAAATGATGTAACACGCTGATTTACAGAGATAATATTTCTAAAAGTCATTTTTGTAATTTCTGCTTTTTCATTTTAATGAGTTGCGCAACGGTTACTTTTGTTGGCAAACGTTTTTATTCCGAAACGCTAAAAACTTTATTGCCTATTTCAATATATATTTGAGATTTTATTTTTTCATGTAATTCAGCTTGTATTTCAAATTTTTCAAGTAGCCTATTTTTTTCCTTTCTAATAATAGGATTTACTTTGTTCTTATTTAAATTTGATAATCCATTTTTACTAAATTTATGATAAATTAGATGTTTTCCTTTTTTAAGTTCTTCTCCAATTATTTTCCACCATTTTTTGTCTGATTCACCTAATGACACACCATGAAGGCAGATTAGGTCAGAACTTCTAATATCTCGTTCAAAAATCTGATTAGTAACTACGTCAAATGAATCGTTTGCAAAAGGTTTAATTAAATGCTCTTGAATATCAATATTGTTTGATAAAGCTTTATTGGCAATTTGAGATTCATCATTTACTCCAAATATTAAGCCGTCATCAACTAAACCATGAATATGATTGATTTTAGATATTTCAATATTTGTTTTATAAATGTTTGATGTATTTGTATGTATGGGAAATTTAAAAGAATTTAATATTTGTTCAACAGAATTTGTATAATTAAAAGTTGAAATAGTTAGCGCTATTTTTTTGTGAGAATGGTTTTCAAAAAGAGAAATTAAATTTCTTTTGTCATTTGGAAGAAGAAGGTTTTGCGGGTTAACAAAGTCATTCATTATTTTTTCTCCTAAAAGTTTTGATGTTTCAAGAGTTGATTGTTCATTGATTAAATATTTAGACAATTCCAATTGTAAATCATCGTATATTTTAATAAAATCTTGAGCTACTTTAATGTTTTTTGTATAATCTCCTAAATAACTTTCCAGGTCAGACCATAAGTTAGAGTCATTTTCAAGAGTTGACTTAAAAGATTTAATTACCTTCTCTTCGTTTTCAACTTTTTTATATTCTTTTACAAATTCTATATAAGAAGTTTTTAAGTTCAAATTAATATCGAAACCATTTCCTATTATGTAATTTATTCTCATGTAGTTTATCGTCTATAAATGTTTGCCAACGACTCGGCTATGGTTAGTACGGGAATAAAAAGTAATTAAACTTTCGGTTAAGCACTTAGCTAAAACTTTTTATTTTGTTTTATCTTTTTTGTTTTTAAAGTCAAATCAAAAGATTTGGCGGACTTAGTTTAAAGCTCTAAACTTTGGATTAATCACCAGAACCTGTATTAACTATAGCCATTGTTAGTGGTAGTTTTATCCGGTTATCTATGAGATAAGTAACTTATGCAACCCCCATAACTTGTATTGTTCCAAGTAAAAAAAAGGTTGTCATTTTCTTTAATATTTATGTCACGTCCTAAAATACGGCTACAGGTTTATATTAAAATTTAAGCGGCATTTTGGTGCACGTAATTAGGTGTTTTATAATCTAAAGATAAATGTAATCTTTTATTGTTATACAACTTGATTGCATTTTTTGTTGCTTTTTTAGCGTGAACCACGCTAGTAAAGGTCTGGTCGAGATAG
>JAZGEQ010000004.1:0-2217 GCA_036478775.1 Cellulophaga sp. | reverse complement strand
GGGCTTTGTTGGATGGTTTCCATGATAGAACTGGATTATAATCAGCTCTGATAGAAAAGAGGAAGTTTTTTTTTGAGAGTAGAATGTTGATGCTCTTGCTTTTTTGCCCGACAGGGCATCATGTTCCTAAAACATCAGAAATGATATTTAAGAAAATTATACTAGATTTGGAATAATACTTTATAACTTGTTCTTTTGCCAAGAATAAAATTACCCCAGCTTTTTATTCGTTCAATAACAATAAGTGTTTGGATTCTTTGTTTTCTCGTTAAAACAAAATAAAATTTCGTTTCTTCTGTTCTCTTGCTCTTCGCTTTTTCAATCGCGTGGTAGTCGTCCGCATTTTCTTTTTTGCACTCAGCTTGGTAATCATCAGAATTTCGCTTTTGTTCTTTCCAAAGCCCTTGGCATACTCTCGAGCTTATTTTTTCCACTCTAAACTTGGTAACATCGAAACTCGCTTTTGCTCTTTCCGCAACGAGTTTCTTTTCCGCTACATGCCTTCAAAGAAGGCTATAACCATGAGTTAAGCGGCTCGACCGCTTGAACGACAAGTTATAAAAGCTTCAAAGTTGTCACGTATTTAATTTTCAACGGCGATATTATTCTTAATTTTTTCACAGCAAGAAAGCTTGACAGGTATCGGGCTTATTTTTTCCAATCTCAAGTTTTAACCTGCTTGACCTATAATCAAACTTAATTATTTGCAAATACATTACCATATTTTGAGAGAATTTAATTCTACTTCATATTCCACAGGCAATCTATGCGTTATAATTCATCAAAGTAAAAACTAAATGGAGCTAAATAGCCATGAAACAAGTTGTTGAAATAGACTTACCCTCTGAACTTTTAATTGGCTTACATACTAATGCCGAAGGCTTTTCAATTTTTCTAAAAGAACAAGCTGCTATCAGCTTGTTTAAAGATGGAAAAATTAGTTCTGGAATAGCATCAAATTGGTTAAATATTCCCCGAACAAGTTTTTTAAGATTAGCCTCAGATGCTGGAGCGACCTTATTACAAGATTCCAATGATGATTACCGTCGTGAAACATCCTTATTGTGATTATTTTTAGCAATACAACTCCTTTTATTGCACTTTCCAGCATCAATAAACTGGAGCTTCTTCCAAAGTTGTTTGGACAAATACATGTTGTTACTGAGGTTATTGAAGAATGTGCCGCAGGTGGAATAATTCCAGTTCCCGATTTAAGAAAATTACCCTGGGTTGTTGAAATTTCCCCATCCCAAGCTGTAACAATTAGTATTCTATTAGAGCTAGACAAGGGAGAAAAGTACACATTGCAAATGGCAAAGGAATTGAAGGCAGATAGGGTAATTATAGATGAAAAAATTGGACGTGATATTGCAGAATACCTTGAGTTAGAAGTAACTGGTACACTAGGTATATTACTCAAAGCCAAACAAAACGGCTGGATTGAGTCATTTACAGAAAGTGCAAAAGCCATGTCTAATCAAGGTATACACTATAATAAAGCATTGATTAGAAAATTAGCAAAGGCTATTGGAGAAGATTAAACTCGACAGGGTTAGGTTTTCTTTGTTGTATTATTCGGATAAGGGGTCAAAAAAATATTCGACAAATACAAACAACCCTTATAGGGTTTTGAGATAAAGAAGTGGAAACCAGTTTAGTAGTTTCATGAAATGTTTTTGTCGCATCAAACAGAAACTTTTGACCAGAGATTAATTCTACAACCTCTGACTTATCTTTCTTATAAATCAATAAGTTTCCACCATTATCTTTTTCTGGCAGAATAAGCGGCATAATCAATTGTAAGTCACCTTCAGAATCACGATGTTTTGGTATAAACTCACCAACTTTATAGCTGTTTGCCCAATAAACCGTTTTCTGAATCTGTGCATATTCAGATTCAATCTGCATTCTACAGCCATCATCTAATATTATTCCTGCAATTTTAGATGATGCAAGAACCTTAATTTCATCCCACCACACAGATTGATCTTGATCACTTAAAGGAGTACGTCTTTTTTTCATATAATGAAGCTCAGACGTGATGGGTTTAGAGCATAACTCTGAAAATATGTAATATCCGCAATTGATTATATTTATGTTTCGGAAAAACAAAGTTTTGATTAATTTTTCTTGACTATCTATAAAAGCCAGAAAATTTAGTTTTTTTTGCTACTATATGTTTAGAATTGATTTTTTTAAGCATTTCGTTAAATAACT
>JAZGEQ010000003.1:0-3364 GCA_036478775.1 Cellulophaga sp. | reverse complement strand
ATAGTTTCCTTTGGTAAGTTCTGCTAGAACTTTGAGTTTAAAGCTTTCACTATAACGTCTCACATATCCATCATTTTTATACATATACATTTGTTTTTTGTATACATATTTCAGGACGGGTCAAAATGTGTTACAACGTTTTGGCTATGGTATGTTGTGGTTAAATTAGCTATATCTTTTTTTTTATCTCGTACTTCGAGTAAAACACTTACCCACAATATGTTATAGCCGTTGTTGTGCCACGTTTGTTTCGTCTGTTTTTTCAATATTCCTTTTCAAAATAATTCCAGACTTCGTTTCCAAGTTTTTCTCCATATTCCGAATTTGTGAAAAGTACATAGCCCCATTTTTTTGTAATATCCATCAAATAGTAACAAGTAAAACCGTCATTACTTCCTCCGTGAAAGTATGTTGAATTATATGGTTTATCGGCAGTTATAAAACCTAAAGTGTAGTAAACTTTCATTCCAGTCGAAGATGTTGATATCGTTGAATGATGTTTGAGTAATTCGTTGTAACTTTCTTTAGATAAAAGATTGTTGTTCATTACTGCAATCATCCATTTTGAAAAGTCTAATGGTTCGGAATGAATAGACGAAGATGAAACAAATTTACCTTTATCTTTTTTATACCAATAGTTGTTTTTCCAATCAATCCATTGCTTTTGATTATTATAAGGTTCGGCTTTGTTTTCGTTGATATAAGTTGTTGGAATAAAAGTTGTATGTTCCATTTTCAATGGTTTTGCAACTTTATCCTGAAAAATAGCTTCTAAACCATTCCAATCTGTATTTTCTATTTGTTTCAAAACCATAGCGAGGTATTGATATCCTTCTCCAGAATATTCATAAGCTGTTCCTGGATCGAACTTAATTTTAAGTTTTTTGTCATCTTCATTTTCTCTCCAATTTGGAAATCCTGTCCTATGGCTTAAAACCATTCTTGCTGTTATTTTCTTGTATCTTTCGTCATACGCTATATCTTGATATGGTAGATATTCGTATAATGGTTTATCTAAATCTAATTTATCTTCTTCAACAAATTGCATTGTAAAAAAAGCAAATATTGATTTAGACATTGATGCACCTTCAAAAATCGTTTTGTTAGTAACTGGTAATTTTTTTTCAAGGTTAGCAAATCCAAAAGTTTGATTATAAACAACTTTACTGTCATTTATTAAAGCAATTGAGAGTCCGGGAATATTCAATGAGTCCATTCTCGATTTAAGGAAGGTATTTATCGAATCGGTTGAAACTTCAAATCCTACAAGGTTTTTAATTTTCTTCTGTGAATGACTACTCGTAAATGAGAATATCAACAGTAAAAAAAATGATAGTTTTAGTATATTTTCTTTCATATGTTCGATTTTTCTTAAATGAGGCACAACGTTGTTGTATATCGTTTGTTGCGTGTTTTAAGCACCTAATTTAGCAAATACAAACCAAATAGAAAATCCGCGAGGATTTTCGTAAGTAGGCAGGAACTAGTAATAAATTATATACGGTGTTACCCAACGTTTTTTAATATTTTTTCAATCCGTTTAATGTCTTCTATACTTGTCAGCTTTAATGTTTTAACAAATAAATTGTCATTATTAATCTCAATTTCTAAACCTCTCTGATTCTCAAATTTTTCAAGAAGTTTGTTAATTAGTATTAAGTCAAAACTTTTTTTAAAAGTAAAACACTCGTAGTCTTCAAGCTTAAGGTCATCATCATTTCTAAATTTGTCAAATACTTTTTCTGCTGTTGATTTTTCTCTTAAATAATAATGTCCATTTATATTTTTAATTTTTTTCCAAAACATTAAATGGGATTCTTTATAATCGTCTTGATAATAAGTCATTCCGTGTAGTTCAGGTGCAGGTAATATAACAATTCCATTTTCAAAAAAGAATGGGTTTGAGTAAGACCAATCATCGCAATTATTTAAAGTTTTAGACTTGTCAAAAACATCAAATTGTTCATCAGTCAGTTCAGTTTTTTTATAATCTTTACTTTCTCTTAAATAATTAAGTGCGATTTCAATTTGTTTTTCGTCTTCGGTAAGTAGCTTTTCCAATTCAGTTTCAGGTATTGTTCTGTATTCGTTATCGTGAGCTACCCAATGTCCTGATTCTGCTTCTTCCAATGTGATTTTGGTTCCAGTTTCTGGGTCTATAATGAATTCATCTTCCAAACTTTCTTTTAGCTTACGTTTGTATTCTTTATGTTCGACTGAATTTGATTGGATATATATGGAAACAAAATAATAGATAAAGAATATAGCTCCAATTCCACCAATTATGTATAAAAATGTTATCAATTGATTGTAGTTAGTTCAAATGTTGGGTAACGGCTGGGCTAAGCGTAGTGCGGAGGCAAGGAAACTTTTCGTTTCCGTCTGCGCACGAAGCTAAAGCTTATTGTTTAGTTTTATTTTTCTTGTCCAAAGCTAAATCCATAAGATTTAGCGGCATTATAAATATATACAGACCTTTCGATTTAGCCCTAAAGTCCGCATTACGTTTAGGTTTTGTTAGGCACTGTACTTTTTAATTATTTCTAGCAATATCATCTTCATTAAAATAAATCCCGTCTTTTCCTGCTGAGATTAGTTTATAATTTAAAGAGTCCATTAGTTCATATTTATATAGGTTTTTCCAACTATCGGCATTCCAATCCCCCCAAATAGGTTTTTGGCCAATGAATGCTTCATAATTTTTTGGATAAACACCATAATGATTTTTATAGAGTTCCAATTCAGTCGAAATCTTGTTCATTTCCGTTTTTGTCCTGTCCTCGTTCAAATATTCATTAGTAAAAAATTCCGCTCCTTTAAAAAGTCCAGTTGTGAACAGGGTCAAAGTTAACGGGAATATAACAACAACTATAAGTAAGCTAAATGCAAGGTATCTTGTAGCTGATTTTTTTCCGTCACGTATTTCAATTTTATCATATACATCAAAAAGGGCCCAAATCATTAAAACAATGTGCGGAGCCCAAGAAGGAAGAAAGTCCAAAAAGCCATAAGATATAAGTAGATATGTCAAAATTATGTTTGACAAAAAAATAATTACTCCCTTTTTAAAGTCTTTCAAGATAAATTGTCCAACTCCAGGAAGGAAGAATGAGGTTATAAAAGGTAAAAGATTTTTCATTTGAGTAACATAGTGCCTAACGACAGGGCTATGATTAGTGTTCTTTTTCAGGCTAATAGGTTTTTAGGACATTAATTATAGGACCTGTTGTAAGTTGTTTTTTTTTAATTTTTACTTTCCTATAAAATTAAGAAAAAAACCATTTATAGTTTGCCATAAGAGAATAATAAAGACTCTTTTTACTGAGACTCCCGTTTTATATTAATTCATATAGCTAATATGATT
>JAZGEQ010000002.1:0-146770 GCA_036478775.1 Cellulophaga sp. | reverse complement strand
AGAATAGTTTCCTTTGGTAAGTTCTGCTAGAACTTTGAGTTTAAAGCTTTCACTATAACGTCTCACATATCCATCATTTTTATACATATACATTTGTTTTTTGTATACATATTTCAGGACGGGTCATTATGTTTGGTAACGTTTTGTATAAGATTAGTTGCGTGTTTCAAGCACTAAGGGTAGTAAATAAATCACAGATAAAAAGTACGTAAGGATTTTCGTCAGTAGGCTAAAACCAGCAATTAATTTATACGGCCACTGGTATTAATATATTGTTCAGCAATTTTTTCAACTGTTTTATGGTGTTTCTCCCAACTTTTATAAACTTCCTGAGCCCACTTTCTAATCATTTCTTTGCATTTATGTTCATTTATTGACTGATTCATTATTTCACTTATCGTTAATAAACCTCTTTCAAGTGGTCTTGGGGGAATTAGGTATTCATCTAAGTGTGTTTGTTTATACTTATTTAAGCACTTACTAAGTTTAGGAGTTGATTCGTATGTCCAGTTTGTTTCATAATTAAATATCAGATGTAACCTTGTAAGGTGCAAGTGATTATTCCACCTTCCGTGAATCTCTGAATGTTGTAAAGTATGTGCGTCAACACTCAGGAACTTATAAATTGTATTGTTTGGATTATAAAAATCAATTATAGAAACGAATCCTTTATTAAATGTGTCAACACATTCTTTTATTCCTTCAATTACATTTGCTCCACAAAATTGACATTTCCCTTTATTGAGAAGGGAAATTCCATTTTTGTTTGCGAAATCTATATAGTTTTGCATTTTTATTTTTTTTCAAATAGATACATTTCACAATACTGTTTAATTTCTTCTTTGCTAAATTCATACTCCTTCCAAACCGAAGAACACCATTTTTTTATCATTTCATCATGATTTAATTCGCTTTCCAAAACCTCGGAAATTGTAATGTTTCCCCGATCATTAGGAAGCTTAACTTCAGGAAGAAACTCTTTGTAATTGGATAGTAATGTATGTGCCCGTTGAATTTCTTTTCCCGTATAATTTTTTTCAATTAATAAATATAGTCCGACTAGTGAAAAAACTAAACTAATTTTTTTGGTGTTTTCATTCGCAGTTTGAGCAGTATAAGCATCTACAATTAATTGATGTATGAAAAAATCAGAATCTGAATGTGACAATGTGTAAAATGATAGCTCTTCAAAAAGTTTAGTGTCTGTTGTCATTTTAAATTCCTTTTATATTTTTCATTCCGAGTAAAATTCCTCTCGAATAATTTTCGATTTAGTTACACTTATATTTTTCCGATTTTTTCACTCTTTATAATCGGTGTTATTTAAAAGGGCATTTTTCAATATATTGATAATTGGTTGTCCAGAGAACACTTGTAATTTTCCATTGCTCATCAACTTTTAATAAAGTCCAGTACTCCTTACCCCAGTTTTTAATTTCGGTATCTTTATGAAAAGAGTAATCGAAACTTATAGTTGCATAATTGTCATCTTGTTGTGTAATAATATTATAAAATTTTTCTTCATAACTACCAGTTTTAATCATTTTATAAAAAGTCTTAAACGAAGCGCTAGAATAAGGCTGGTAATCATTTTTTGATTTAAGATCCTCTTTTGTTTTACCTTCATTTACAGTAGCCCAGGTAATTGAATCATGTAAAAATAAATTGTAAAATTCAGTTTCCATTTCAGGGTTTGTTATTGCTTTACTAAAAGTGTTTATAATTTGAGTAAAGTTTTGATCTGTTTTTTGTGCTTGTATATTCATGTTACTTGTAAGCAAAAAAAGCACTAAAATCATGTATATTTTTTTGTTTATAATTGCATTCTTCATTTTGTAATTGATATGTTTTGTATTCATAACTTCATTGTTTGTTACCATTTTGTTTCGTCTTTACGCTATCCTATAATTTTATAGTTATAGATACTTCACAAACCAATTGCTTACTTTTTCTATGTATTTAGCTGGAGGCTCATGTCCTGCATCATATTCGACAAATTCTTTCTGGGTAGCGGGAATGAGGTCATATAGATGATGGGCTTGCTCCATTGTATACCAATGATCTTTGTTACCAACAAACATGAGAAAAGAATCACAAACAATATGACTAGCAAACGTAATGGCCGCTACAGGTTGATATTTAGGATCTTTAAGATATGGAGTTACTCCAGCAACAGCAGTTTTGATGCGTGAATCAATACTTGTTAGTTGAAGTGTAATTAATGCACCCATACTAAGCCCTAATACACCTATTCTGGTAGTGTCAATATCCGTACGAGATGCCAAATAATCCATAGAACGTCTATATTCAATGGTGGTTTGCATAATCATATCTCTTGCAGCAATAGGATAAGTAACAGAAGGTCCAACATAATCGTTTTCAGCAGACCGCTCTCCATGATAAACTGCATCTAAAACCATTACAGCAAAACCATTGTTAAGCAATGCCTTGGTTACCAAACCTCCTTTAGGCCAATTTTCATCTTCAAACCAACGTTCCTTATTACCATTGATACCATCAACAATTACCACAACAGGATGAGAACTTGCACCATTTTTCGGAATAATTAAATAAGAAGGAACTCGACTGTTGTTGATTCCAGTAAAAACAATTTTTTCTCTATTTCCGTATGAAAACTCGTTTTTACCAATAATTTTTGCGTCTAAAGGAATATCCGCATCGTATTCGTAAAACTGTGCAATTGCTTTAAATACTTCATCATTTACAACAGGTAGTATATTGTTCGTATCAGCTGTCTTCTGTCCAAAGGCTGAAACAAAAAAGAATAAACAGCAATTAAAAGTTAGAAATGAATTTAGAATTGATTTTTTCATATTATTTGTCTTCTTAGTTTTGTATTATAATTATAGCCAATTAAGGCAATGATTTGTGTTCAAAAAAAAGGATTGTACTTGGCGGTTAGGCACTCAACCCATTTTTCTATTTTGTTTTTAACGTGTTAATCTTAAGATTTAAATATTTAACAGTCTTTTGTAGATAAGTATTCAACTTTGATTTTAATTTGCTCTGTTTTGGATACTGCCAAGGGCGTTTTTATTCATGAAACTTAAGTCCCTTTAGCGCTTTGTTTACTTTTCTATTTTCTCCATAAACTATAATTCCTACTAAAGTTTGATTTTCGTCTGTTAACTTACCTATTTCAATATGGTTTTCCTCTTCATTTTTTGTCGAAAAAAGAGCGCTTGTGTAAATTCCGATATTTAATTCTCTTTGTTTGGCTCTTGAGAATGCGCTATTAATTTGAGCTTGGTCATCGGCTTTATAAATGAGAATTGGTTGCTTTATAAAAGGAAGGTATTCTGATTTTGACGCGTTGACAAATTCTTTTCCGTGTGTTTCAGGAAATTTTATTGCGACCGAACTTGCTAAGAATGATGCTACATTGAGCTTTTGCCAATTTAATAGATCGTTCTTGATGACAATAGCTATTTTATTTTCAACTTCCATTTTTGATTATTTTAATTTAAGTTCCATTTGAATATTGCATCTTTCATACGGTGTGTAATGACCAACGATTTTTTTAAATCCAAGTTTTTCATATAATGAAATTGCTGGTTTTAAGATGGTGTTACTTTCAAGATATATGTTAGAAGCTTTTAATTCTCTTGCCGTTTCAATAATAGATTTACCTAATAAATAACCAATGCCTTTCCCTTGTGCTTTTGGGGAAACTGCCATTTTTGCAAGCTCATAATCATATTTGTCATCTTGCATTTTTAGTAAGGCACAAACCCCTAAAATAGCCTTACCTTGAACAGCTACAAGTATCTTTCCTCCCTTGTCCAAAATATAGCCATTAGGATTGTCTAAAGCTTTTCTATCCGCATCTTCTAATTTAAAATATTTGGTAATCCACTCTTCATTCATTTCCTGAAAAGCAGTGTGGTGTTCTGGTAAATAATCCAAAACATCAATTTTTGAAGATTCCCTTATTTTCTTCTCTTCAATAACTCTTGTTAAAAGAGACCTCTCTTTTAACAAGTATTCAAACTCTTGAATAGCTAACCAAATATTGTGTGTGGTCAGTTTTAGTGTTTTTTTTATTGCACTTTCAACATCGATATATTGTTTTTGTATTTTTGCCGATATATTTTTGCCTTTTACAGTTAAGAATATATTATTTATCCGTCCATCAGACTTATCCTTTCGTTCTAAAACCAATCCATTTTTTGACATTTCTCTAACAATTTTAATAACAGATGGATGTGAATGTCCAATTTCGTTAGCTATTGACGTGATAGATTTCCCTTTATCTTGATTAGATAAAAAGTAGAAAACTGGAAACCATTTTGGTTTTAGCTCTATATCATAAATCCCATAAATTTGTTCGGCATCTTTTGTAACCTTATCGCTTAATGCTCTTAGTCTACTGCCCAGTGCCATTTCACCAATTTCATCAAAATTCATTTAAATATATTTTAAAGTACGTAACTGGTTACGAATATACAAAAAATGTTTATCTACATGCTAAAAAGTAAAGATGGATTGATAAATACAAGGATAAAGAAGGAGACTGGGAAAAAGTCGATTGGGAATTCGAATGATTTTTAAATGCACATCACTTTGGTTTAAGTATTAATATTCTTTTTACACGTCTTTATTGTGTCTGGCATTTATTTTTTGATAAACACTTTCAGTAAAAGTGGTATTAATATTCATTTCTTTTCCATATTTAATAATTGCACCTGCAAATAGTTCTAATTCATTTTCTTCTTTTCCTGAATTTACATCAAGTTGTAATGAAGTAGGTGTTTTTGGAGGAAACGTAGCTGCTTTTTCAAATGTCTTTATAATAATATTGTCTTGTAAATAAATTCCTTTTCTATCAGCAATTAATTTTATTTCATCCATTATTTTTGTGGCCTCTTCTTTTTGTAATTCTATTGAGCAAACGGCTCCTATAGATGAATTGTATTTTGCAGTTACTAAACCAAAACTTGCAATGAAAATAAATTTTGTCCAAATATCAATTAAAGAATTCTCTTTAAACTCAAAATCTATCTTACTATTATCTATTAAGTCAATAACCCAATCAATATTTTCAGCAATGTGTTTAGGGTCTTTACCAAAGATTAATTTCCCAGCTTTTCCTTTGTGTTCAACAACACCTTTTTCTTTTATATGTGAAGCAACATAAACACAAGAGGATAAAATAGTATTATTAGGTATTATTTCACGAATTCTATCATAAATATCAGCTCCATTCATCATTGGTAATAAAATGGTTTCTTTTGTAATAACTTTGGATAACTGATAACAAACATTCTCTAAATCATATTCTTTAACGCAAATAAATACTAAATCAGGATTTTCAATTTCTGAAATATTTTGATAAATAGCATCAGGATTGGTCGTGCTATTTTTATGTTCAGAAGAAAGTAGTGTAAGTCCTTTTTCTTTAACAACTTCATATGTTTTAGCTCTGGCTATAAACGATATTTGATGTAGTTTATTCGTTTCGTTACTCTGGTTTATTTTGAATCCAAAATAACCACCAACACCACCAAGACCAATGATAACAATATGTTTTTTATTCAATTTTTTATTTTTTACAAAGATGAATACTCACCAGTAAAGAAGCACTTGATAAATGACAAGAAATTATATTTTACTAATTTTTTTCTAATTCTACACAATGTACTGTCTATAATTCCTAAACATGAAGCTATAATTTTAAGAGAAACATTTTGTTTTTATCTTTTCTATTTTAAAAGCCTCCCGACGGTTCGGGATAAAAATTTGGCGGAACTTTGTAAATAAACACAGAACTTCGGGTTTAGCACTTAAAAGTTATGTTTTATATACATCTTGTTACCAGCGGGCTATACTTTCCATTTGCCTTTACTTAAGTCAACAACTTGTCCACCAATTTTTAAGCTGTATTTATTATTTTTAAACTTTCCATCTAAATGTAGATATGATTTTCTTTCCATTTGAAACCCTTGTTCTACTATTGCAGAGATCTCAGATGTTCTATTTTTTAATAAGTAAGCAAGGAAACAACCATTAGCACTTCCTGTGGCTGCGTCTTCTATTAAATTCTCATTTTCAATACAAAACATTCTGGCATTGAAATTATTTGACTTTTCAAAAGTTTCTTCTGTTACAAAGAACAAGGAAGTAGTAAGCCCTGTTGTGTTATTGGTCTTATATTTTTCATTTTGGATTAAAAAATCGATAACTTTTCGAGAATTAAGTTTTATTTGGTTGATTTTATCCAAACTGATAATTGGGATGATAATGTATGGTAATCCTGTACTGATTTCTTCTATTGGTTTTTGCTTATTCAAAGCTTTGAGTTCTATTCCCAAGCCATTTGCAATTTCTTGATGATTATAAGACTTAATAAAATTTGGTTGGGGTTGTTTCATTGTAAAATCACTTTTCCCAATATCATTAACAGAAGATAAATTAACAATAATCTTTGAATGCTTTAAATTTAGAGTAATGCTTTCTTTTGGTTTTGGTAATAAGTATTTAGAAATAATAAAAACAGTTCCTAATGATGGATGACCAGCAAAAGGCACTTCATATTCAGGGGTGAAAATTCTAACATCGAATTCGTTGTTGTTATGGTTCTTTTTAATAAATGTTATTTCAGGAAAATTAAGTTCCCTCGCAATTTTGAGCATATTTTCGGTAGAAACTTTATTTTCGAAATCAACGAAAACTGCTAGTTGATTTCCTCCGTATTTTATCGAAGTAAAAACATCTACTAAATAATATTCTATTTCTGTCATTTTTTTGGCTTGCTGGTAACGTGTTTGTATAAGATTTTTTGCGTGTTAAAGCACCTAATTTAGTAAACACAAAACCAACTAGAAAATTCACGAGGATTTTCGTAAGTAAGCTTGCACTAGCAATTAATTTATACGGCAGTAGTTTTTACTCAAATTTTAAATCGTCAATTATAGCAGAAGAGTATTCTGCATCAAGACCAGAATCCCCCATTTTCATAATAAGTTGAATCGTTGCATAATCAATTTCTTGATCAATAAATTCGCTAACATCGATTTCAAAATAATTAAAATTTTCGGTAGGTTCAATAATTGTTATATATCTTGCTCTATCTGGTAAAACATTATTATGAAGATTAAGAGTTGTAAGTGTATCAATAATTTTAGAGAAGTGAACGGCTATTCTTAAAGTATCCACAATACCAGTACTAGCCAAACTAGAACCAATGAATTTATATCTTCCTGTAAGTTTATTAGGCACAGTAATACAGTTAAACCTAACAAAACCATTATTTTTTGATTCTGATGCTCCAGGAAAAGATCTTTCTAATAGCAAAGCACTTCCATCACCTGTAGGATAATCGTACTTATTAAAGAAGCCATGACCGCTAGTAAATCTTAAAACATCATTTATAAAAAACTCTGTCCATTCATTGGGCACATCGTAATTTACTTCTGTTCCTGTTAAGTGATCTTTTGTTTCAACTCTCCAGCTTTCAAAATCACCATTAGGGATTTCAGGAAATGATACCGGTTCTGGAACAATTATAGGTTCTGCATCGTCCGAACTACAAGACATAATTAAGGCGATACATATGACCGCTGTGATTTGTATGATTTTTTTCATTTTCTGATTTGTTCCTTTTTAAAGTTAAAATTATAACTCTTTTATTTTTAACAAAAATGAAAACTATCTATTGAATTAACACTTGACAAATGACAAGAAATTACATTCTGCTAATTCCTTTTCTAATTCTACTCAAAGTACTATCTGTTACACCTAAATAGGAAGCTATTATTTTAAGAGGAACGTGTTTGAAAGTATGAGGTTGTTGTTTTAAGAGGTTTAAATACCTTGTTTCTGCTTTTTGACTAGCCATTTTAATTAGTCTGTCGTTTAGTTTGGAATTATTTATAACAAATAGAAGCCTGCTAAATTCTCTAAATTCAGCAATTTCGTGAAAGTTTTTGTGTACATTTTCTAAGTTTGTTTCCCAAAAGGAACAGTCAGTTATAGTTTGATAGATTTCTTTTGCAGGTTGCTTTGTTCTTGATAAACAATCATTTACAAAGCAAGGAGCAGAATAAATATTTGTTGTAACCTCTTCGTTGTCTTTATTTAGAATATATGAACGCATATATCCTTTTTCTAAAAAATATATTTTTGTACTGATTATGTCTCTATCTAGTAAGATAGCATTCTTGTTTAATGTAAAATCACTAAACGGTTCAGTAATTTTTAGAACAATTTCTTTTTTAATAGGAAAAAGTGAATGAAAATAGCTGTTAATTATTGATTTGTCCAATTAACTTGTTTTAGGTTTTTGAATAGAGAATACATTTTCATAATTACTGCCAGCGTGTTTGTATAAGGTTTTTTGCGTGTTTAAGCACTTAATTTAGTAAATACAAAACCAACTAGAAAATGCACGAGGACTTTCGTAAGTAGGCTTACACTAGCAATTAATTTTATACGTTATATGCTTTTTATAATTTTATTTCTCCTTCAAATACAATTCTGGCGTTACTTCTAATTTCCAATTCTGTATCGTTTATTATTTTCAGTTTTAAAAAACCTCCACGGTTTGATAATTGAAAGGCTGACATTTCTTTTTTGTTTAAAATGGTACTCCAATATTTTGCTAAAACAGAATGGGAAGCGCCTGTTACGGGGTCTTCATTAATGCCAATCCAAGGACAGAAACATCTTGAATAAAAATCATAATCTTTATCTTCCGATTTTGAAGTTATAACAACTTCTTTTATAGTTTTAGAACTTTCAATGGCTTTTTGATAGTCTGGATTTATATCCAAAAGAATTTGTTTGTCTTTTACTTCAATGATAAGCATATCCAAATCTTTTGAAAATTTTGTGGAAATAGCACTTTCTATACCAAAAGCATCATAAAGTTTTTTATTTGCATTATAATCGGTTGTTTCATACAACGGGAACAACATCTTTAGATATTCACCTTCAATATTAGCATTTAATTGCAATCCTTTATGAGTAGTAAAATTAACAGTCTCATTATTGAATTTATCCAAAATAATCTTTGAAGCCGCCAAAGTTGCGTGACCACAAAAATCAACTTCAATAGTTGGAGTAAAATACCTTATTGTAAAATGGTTGTTTTCAGTTTTTAACAAAAAAGCGGTTTCGGATAAATTTAGTTCAGCTGCAATTGACTGCATTATTTCAATACTTAGAGCTTCTTCTAATAGGCATACCCCCGCTGGATTTCCTTTAAAAGGTATATTTGTAAAAGAATCTACAATAAAAGTTTTGATATTCATATTCTTAATGTGTTTTTCTGGAATTGCATATAACGGGAGTCTGCGCATAAACTAAATTTCAGTTTCTTAGAATCCCGTATCTGATTTTCTTCTCCGATACCTACCTGAATATGCTCCTAATTATAATAGGTTTTTGCGCAGTCTGACGGTTGGTGTAAGGATAGATGCGTGATTGAGCAACTAACTTAACAAAAATGGAACGAACCAGAGGAAAATCCGCAGGATTTTCCGAGTAGGCCAGAACCAAGCAATTATTTTTACACTGTGTTAGCAAATGTTTATTAATCCCGTTTTATTTTTTTTGTTAAAATACAGGTAGCTTAATCATTTTTTTTTTATGAATATACTTGAGATTTCTTTTGAATCCATGCCAACTCTTGTAGCTTTAATACTTGTTTTATCGATTGTAAGATTAATTCTAGATCTACTACCTGAAATTATAATGGGAAAATTGTTTTTTCCATCCTTGGGAGCATGATATGAATAATTATGTGTATGTCCACAGACCATTAAATCAATACCTGCTTGGTTAAGTATAGGGACAAATTTGTTTCTTACTTCAAGATCCCCATGCCATTCTCGTCCTGGGTAGTTGTCGTATGGGGGTATGTGCATAAAAGCAATTTTATGTTCAGCTTTTCTAAAAGCTTCTGATTTTACAACTTCTGATAGCCACTTTGCCTGTTCGCTTCGATAGGAGTCAAAATCTGCAAATCCGTAATACTCAATATCAGAATCGGCTTTATCCTCCCCTGAATCCAAAACAATAAACATTGTAGTTCCTATGGTGTAAGTATAGTAAAATTTGTTTTCTGGAAAATGAAAGTAATCTTTTAGCTCAGGTGCTTTTCTACCTCTTGTTTCATGATTTCCTCTTACAATAACTAGCGGTTTTTCTTTCGCGAAGACATCAACAATAGTATCGAGTACCCCTTCGTATAGATCTGATTCCAATTCGAAAGAATCCATAAAGTCCCCATTTAACAGCACAAAATCTATTTTTTCCCATTCAATTCCTTTTAGAAGACTACCTACTTTAGCAGATTTTTCGTGCATATCGCTGAGTACAATAATTGATGTTTGTTCTTTTTCAATTGGCTGTGTTGCAAAATATAGTGGTTTTCTACCGTATACTCTGGTTGACGCAGTATTTCCGAAACTCCTGTCGTCTTTTACTTCTTTTGAATATATGCGATAGGCATACTTGGTAGCAGGGTTCAGGTTTTTTATAGTTACACTGTGCAGCTTACCAATGTTTTTTAATCCATCTGTTGCATCAAATGTTTTTTCCCTTTCTTTTTGATAAAAATTTGATCCATCTTCCTCATAATATTCAACCCATGAGATACAATTTTTGGAAGTACTCCAGCAAATAGTTACTTCTTCGGAGGTTAGATATTGGAGATAGGGGCCATGCGTAATTACGGGATATTGTGCATTAATCCATTGAGGAGTGCATATTATTAAAATAATGACATAAAAATATTTTTTGATATTAAATTTATTTCTCATAAGTAATTGTTTTATTGTAGTTGCACCGTTTCTACAAATGAAATATTTGCTAACACACAAATATAAGTAAGACCAACTATATTCCATCAAATATTAGTCATCAAACATCTATAAAATTCCGCTTTTTTTACTGCATATACACAACAATAACACATTTAAATATAGCGGTTTATAACAAAATATATAGAAAAAGCGTATTGTTTAATTAAACCAACGAAATCATAAAAAGTTTATGGTTTTACAATGTATATGGTATGTTTTTTCCTGTTCAATTTCGTTTTTGAATATTCTTGCAGATTTGTAATTTTTTAGAGAAAACAATATTTTCATAACCTTTTCCATTAACTATAAAATTTAATTCACCCACATTTTTAAATTCATTTCGTTGATAGAACCTGATCGCTCTATTGTTTTTTATGTAAACGGAAAGCCACATTGTATCTAATTGTAATTCTTTGGCTTTTTCTTCAAGAAAAGTTAGAAATTGTTGTCCAATTTTCAACGGTATAAAATCATTTAAGATATATATCCGTTCTAATCGACAATTGTTTTGTGAGACAATACTTTTGTGCACTGCGTTTAATATTAGTTTAGCATAACCAACTGGTAAATCGTCTACATAAATAATATAGAAAAGGTTTTTAGGGTTATTTATATCTTGTTTCGTTTTTGAAACCGAAAAAGCTTTACCAATGTATTTTAATAGATCATTTTTATGACCAATAAATGGCCATGAGATTCGGCGTATGTTAGTCGTCCTAATAGCGCTAAAACGTCTGTATTTACTTCGTTAGCTGTTTCTATTTTAATCATTACTATTCTTATTTATTCGTAACCTTCTTATATGATACCCATGAAGAAATACAGCGATAGTACACCCTACTATTATAGGAGTAGCACCAATCAATGTTCCATAAAAAATGTAACAAATATTAGCGATTAGTGAAACAAGTCTTAGTTTATATTCACCTTTGGTAGACATTGAATATAAATTGATGACTAAAGCTACATAACCAATACTATCAATTAAAATAACGTTCATGTTTTATCTTTTTTCAGGAGGAGTATTTTTAAATTCCTCTGAATTTATTTTTGCCTTTTCTAAATCTTTTGGTTTGAATATTTGTTTGATTGAAGCGGGATATTTCTCAATCTTTTTTTCTGGTCGAATTGGACGTTTAACAAAATTTCCTGAACAACTTGGACATACATTTTCAAATATTTCAAGTGCACATTCAGTACAATAAGTGCATTCAAAAGAACAAATCATTGCTTCTGTTGTTATATTTGGTAGCTTTTTGTTACAATGCTCGCAATTAGGTCTTATTTCTAACATATTATAAATATTTATTCTGTGTGACTTTGATATTGTTAAGGGGTAAAATCAGGGTTAATTATAATAACTGACTATTTGCCTTTCAATTTCACCCATATATAATCGTCCATAATTTCACCTTTTTTTATGACAGCATTTTTTCGCACACTCTCTAAATAATAGCCGTTTTTTTCTAACACTCTCATTGAAGATTTATTAAAATAAAAAACTCCAGCAACTATTCTTACGACATCAAAATGTTCAAATGTATATGCCGTCATTTTTTTAACTGCTTGAGAGGCCAATCCTTTTCCCCAGTATTTTTTAGAAATAAAATATCCGATCTCTGCATTTAGGCGAAAAACATCCTCTTTAATTGTAACTCCTATTTCGCCAGCTAACTCATTATTCCAATAAATAAGAAATCGTTCCTCTGGTTTTTTTCCAATTTCTTTATTTATAAATTCAACAGCATCTTTTTCAGTATATGGGTTTGGTGTTTTATCATATCCATTGTCAAGAATTTCAGGAACATTCTTCATTTTTGCAAATTCTTTTGCAAAATCAATTCTGTGTGGTTTGAATTCCATCATATGTTTATGCCTTTACAGTTCAAAAATACTATATTTATGGACTGTTAGAGTCATCCAGAATCTATATAGATAATAGTCCAGATGTTTCTATGTAAAACCAGTATTCAATCTAATAGAAAAAGCAACCAAGCATTGTATTTGCAATTATCAAATCAAATAAAATTATTCAACTTGTTAAAAATCAAACGTTAGAACCCAATAGTAAACTTCCATGAGTAAAACTTTAGCAGAATAGTTAAATGTTCCTAGAAAAACAATCGTTGCTTGTTATGAAGAGTTATTGCTACAAGGTATTTTCTATTGCACACTTACAATAATAATACATTTAAATCTAGGGGTTTACCGTAAAAAGTGTAGAAAAAGTATTCTATTTTCAGTTACTCTGAGGGAGTTTTATAACGCTTATCGCTATTGTATTGCGATAGTAGTCCCTTTAGAACACTTTCTTTAACCTTAAAAACGTTACCATATCTTGTTCCTTCAGGGAAAATGATTTCATCAGAGATATCCTTCTATATAATTAAATCATAAGATGTAACAGCCCCCATTTTGTTTTTTAGATACCAATCAAAATAGACTATCCATTCCCTATTAATTTTAATACTTGTTCGTCCTTCCACCCAATTTGCGCTAATGGGTTCTGAAGGGGCAGAATAATCACCTTGAAGTTTGTTACTAGTGACAATTCGAATGTTTTTTTTGGCATCTGGTAAAAGATCTCATCTTTATTAGCAATATTGAATGTAGTAAGATGTTTGTTTAAATTGTAGGCAACAATAGGATATAAGCAACACGCATTCTACAGTGACAAATCTATCATAATCAATCTTTGAAACCAAAATAGAAACTTGATTTTCAAAGAGAGGTGTGCTTGTGTTTTCTAATGCAATAGGTTTTGTTTGGTATATGGGGTTGTACAACGATTATCTTTGTTAGCAATAGTTAATTTCCTCATTCTTTTCTAATAATTACAATTTTGCCTAATCTATAACTATTCTGATTATTAGAAAGATTATTTTGAGGAGTGGTATTAGTTATTGTCCAATATCGTGACGAATAGTTGGTGAAAACAATTTCATTTGCACTATCATTTATAAGTACAGAAACAACTAAAAATTTCACATAAGGATGCTCCAGTGTTTGTATATAACAACGTATTCTTTCCCTATTTTCTCCTAGCATCCAAGTGCCAGACATTCTCCCAGAATTGTTTGCTAACCAATTTGAATTTGATATTAATGTAAATCCAACAATTTTGTCAGCATCTCTAACACTTATTGTTTGATTTCCTTGAGATAAAGAAACAGTTTCGTAAGTATTGCTAAGGTTATTGTTTAATTTTTTCCAAGTAGATCCATCAAAAACATATACTGTTTCGTAATCTGTATTGAATACTAATGAACCTGTACTAGGTGAAAGATTATTCATTTCTATATTGGAAACAGAATGAATATTTACCAGCATATCTTCTGATACTTGTGAAAATAAAAGGCTTGTTGAAAATAACAACCAAATTAGAATAAGTGTATTTTTCATTTTATAATTATTGCTAATGTTCGAGCCATGATTATTAAGGGAATAATTAGTAACTTTTTTGTTTTTAAAGCTACATCAATAGAATTTACGAGATTATAAATAATGAGAGCCCACAATTAAAAACAGGTAACCCTTACCATTATTATACAGTCACAAATCTATTATAATAAACGTTTAAAGCCAAAGTAAATATTCATTATCAGAGAGGTATAAATTATTTTTTAATGAAATAGGTTTTACTCCTTAATTAGTTGTGAGGCTTGTCTTACTGTTGCCATCGTTAGTAGTAGGCAATAGTTCTTCAAGCTTTTAATTTTCTTCACTGATTTTTTTAGCAAGAACTTTACCTTCTTTTCCAATTAAGAAGTTATCTGGGATTACTGTAACTCCATACAGTTCTACGGCATTACTAGTTTTTTTAATTCATGAGAGTGTTATTTCTGTAAGGAACCTAATTCAAAAATTCGATATCCAATCTTCACTAGCTAAAATTATTGAAGTTTCGACTTGCCTTTCAGGTATTGACCAGTAAATTTTCAATAATCTATTTTTTTCTTTTTTTGATAATAGTCGGAAACCGTATTTTTTATAAAAACTAATAGCCCAAGATGCATCTGCCCAAGTTCCAATTAAAATTGGCGTTTCTGAAATATTAGTTAAGTGCTTTAATAGTTCTCCTCCAATTCCCTTCTGTCTCACGGAAGTTCGGACATAAGCATGTCGTATCAACGTCACATCGTTTTTAAATTGAATTCCCATTACCCCTAGAATTTTATCCTTTTCTTCATAGTTCCAAAATTCTACTCCTTCATCAATTTGAATTTTCAATTCTTCTTTGGACATATAAGGGTCTTTCCATCTGTCAACAGGAATAATTCCCTTATAGGCAATTGAGGCATCGTTTATTATTTCGTAGATAGTGTTGAAATCCTTTTCATTGTCACTTTTGGTTATCATATTATTTTAGATGTGTTTTAATGTTCAAGTTTAGTTTTTTACAATTAGCACTAATACCTATAATAAAGGCAACTCTCACCTCCATTTTACAGTAACAAATTTATTATAATAAATGCTTAAAGTCAAAATAAAAACTTGATTGTCAAAAGATATATGTTTGTATTTTTTAATAAAATAAATTTTATTCCTCAATTGGTTTCGGGGCTTGTGTAACGGTTACCATTGTTCTATGTAGTTTTTATTTTTTGATTAATAGAACAGATATCAGCAATATCAAAAATGATATGGTAGACGAGACTGTACGTATCAAATTCAAATTATTCCATTTAGTTTCAATAGTGTTTCTTAGAATTTTGGCATTCTCTACAGATATAGTTTCAAGATTAGTATTGTCTAACATTCTGTTTAAGGGAATGTTTCCTAAAAGAGTAACACCAAAAACACCCACCCAATGAATAATAAAAACGGCTGTTAATATCCAGAATAAATAATTTGGAAAAGCTTTATAGTAGAATAAAGGAGCTAAAACCACAGTTATTATAGAGGTAATAAATACAATACGAAAAGAAGTATTTAATATTGCTTTATTCATGGATTGTAATGCGCGTAAATACCCCATATCACTTAACGTACCAATTCCTGGAGTTACAGCATTTGTCCACGTAAAGAATATACCAGCCATTACCCCTGTGGATAATGTAGCCAGGACTAAAATTATTGTTTCAGTTTTCATGAAATTTCATCTAGTAGGATACCCCTGGCGTTTTGAGAAGGTAGCTTTGATTTGTAATTTGTTTTAAAATAAAATCGGCAACATCTGCTCTCGAAATTTTTAGTTTAATTGATTTATCATTTGTGCTAAAACCGTGTAAATAATTCCCTGTCCTTTCGCCATCTGTAAATGCTGCTGGTCTTATGATAGTCCAATTTAGGTTACTATCTAGAACATATTTTTCTTGTAATTCGTGGTCTAAAAGTACCTGTTTTAAATACCAACCAAACATAATATGCTTCCAGAAAAAGTTAAGATTATTAGTGCTTTTACCCGTGCCTAAGGTGCTTTGACAAATTAACCGACTAACACCATTAAGTTTCATCGCAGAAATTATGTTTTTAGTACCTACAGACCGTATAACACCTTTTCTATTTTTACCGGAACCTAGAGCAATGATAACTACATTTTGATTTTTAACTGCATTAGTAACGTCTTTGAGATTAAGCACATCTCCTTTTTCGATAATTAGATTTGGATGTTTAACTTCATTAAGCTTCTGAACATCTCGACAGAAAGCTGTTACCAGATAACCCTCTTCAAGAGATTGTTTTATAAGATGTCTTCCAATAGTTCCTGTAGAACCAAATATTATTACTTTCATATTTCTTTTTATAATTAAGAAGCAAAAGTAATTGCACTCCATAAGAAGGAATAGAACAAAACCGACAAAATTTAGTTGTCATTATAGGCATTAAGATAAAAAGAAGGGGTTTGACTCGTATATTTTTTAAAAGTTCTAATGAAGTGAGATTGGTCAGAAAATCCGCTATCTAAACCAATATCTAATAAGGAGTTATAAGTCGCTTGTGTCAGCTTGTTTATAGAGCCTTGAAACTGAATAATTTTAGAAAATTGTTTAGGGGAAAGCCCTATTAAAGATGTGAAATTGCGTTCTAAAGTGCGTTCTGTCATACAAACTTCATTTGCTAATTTTTCTATTTTCATTAGCCCTTTAGAATTAAGAATTATTGAAATAGCTTTTTCAATTTTATCGTTTTCAGGTACTTTATGAAACTTAATTAATTGTCTTATTAAATTTGAGATGATTAGAATTTGTTCCTTTAAATCTTCCGTTTCTAGTAATTGTTTTTTGAATTTTTCTATGTCAAGGTATTCAATTTGTAATAAATCATAACAGCTGTCATTTAATTCTTTCGGGTCAATATTGAGCAAGTATTTTGATGCAAAAGGGTATAATTGTACAACCACATAGCTATGCAAACCATTTACATTTAAAGATATTGGTTGTAGTGTCTGACCATATAGGAATAATTCGGACAATTTTTCCTTTTTCGGAAGTAAATAGAAACCATTTTTAGATTGCTGGAACATAATTCCCGGATAACCATCTGCAAATAATGGAATATTAGTAAGAGAATCCGCATCCAAATTTTCACCAATCATTATGCAATTAATATATGGTGCTAAATCATATTCTATGTTGAATTTTGTTTCTATCAAATCAATCTTGTTTAATTATACAGTGGCTCGTATATGAAAAGCAGCAGATTTATAGTCGCTATTTTTTGGATAATAAGCGAATATAGCAGAAAAGAACCAAACTTTAAGTTTAGTTCCTAACTGCTATTGTTTATATAAATTAGTGATTTGTGTTGTTTAGTTTTATGCAAGCAAACAACTCGGATTATGAAATACTTTAAAATTAACAGAGTTCGCAATAAAACAAAGTTCATTCGCTTTTTTATGTAATTCAATTGCTTTCTCTACCATTGAATTTTCTGCAACTATAACAGTTGGATTTAAAATAGCCTTTGAAAAATACCCACTACCATTTGGTCTCTCCATCATGACTCCAGTAGCATTATCTAAATAGTTAGTTACAATTATATTAGATTCAGAACACAAATGTAAATACCAAAGCATATGGCAAGAAGATAATGATGCAAGTAAAAGTTCTTCTGGATTGTATTTCGTTTTATCACCTAGAAAAGCAGGGTCAGAAGAACATAAAATATCTGGTTTATTTGCAATAGATACAATATGGCTTCTTTCAAAATCTCTGTAATTGGAAGTTCCTTTTCCTTTGTTTCCTGTCCATTTTACAGATGTAGTATAAGTATGTTGCCCTTTCATACATTTTATATTTTAATTAACGCTACCATTTTTTTATCCAATTATCGGATACTATTTTTGCACTCTCGTAATTATCAACAACGACAATTAATTGATTTTCATGGTCACTATACTGAGTTAAAATATTGACATTAGCATTTGCTAATTCTTTGCAAAACGTTCCTAATTGTCCTGGTACATCTTGTCTAAGTTTCTGAATGATTACATCATTGATTTTTGTAACTTTTATTCCAACTTTTTCTAGTTCTATTTTTGCTCTATCTGCTTCTTCAACCAAAAAATGAGCTATTGAAAAGGCGCCATTTTGAAAAACACCACCACCCTCAAGACTAATTTTGTTTTTGCCTAGTGTTTCCCCCATAAGAGCCAATTGCCCAAGCTTGTTCTCAAATAAAATTTCTATGTCTTTCATTTTATAATTTTTAATGTTCAGCAAAGTAAATTGAATTATTACTTTTACATTTCATTTGAAACTGAACAATGGAAGAGAATGATTTTATTTCGGTAACATCATTGCTATGTGAGCCATCACGAGCAAAAATATTATGGAATTTATTAGACGGAAGAGCCTATACAGCTAGTGAATTAGCCGTTGTTTCCGATTTGTCTTCTAGTTCTGTAAGCAATCACTTATCAAAATTACTTAAAGGTAACCTTGTAAAAGTTGATGCTCAAGGAAGGCATAGATATTATTCCTTTGCTAATGCTGAAGTAGCTTATGTTGTTGAATCGTTAGCGAATTTTGCCAATGAAAAATCACCAACTATAGCAAACAAGCAATTAATTAATAATGGAGTCAAATACTGTAGAACGTGTTATGACCATCTTGCAGGTTACGCTGGTGTTACCATTACAGAAGCAATGGTAGAAAAGGGGTGTTTAACAAAATCTGAAAATAGTTACTTTGTTACAAAAAAAGGTTGGGATTGGTTTTTACAATTTGGAATTTTGGAAAGTGATTTGGTGAAAAGTCGCCGACCTTTAACTCGCCAATGTCTTGATTGGTCGGAACGTCGTTCGCATTTGGCGGGACATCTTGGAGCAATATTCTTAGAGAAAATGCTAGAAAACAACTGGTTTAAAAAAGTTAAGTTTTCAAGAGAACTTGTTGTTACTTCAAAAGGGAGTCAATCAATATATAATTTATTAGGTGTTGTTCTTTAATGACCGCGAACATTGTATAGAGGAAACGAAAGTAGCACAACTACAAAAGGCGATATATCTTATTTAAGTTAATAGAGCATATAAATAACAACTAATAATCAGCTGCTTGCGTTTTCTAACGCAATAGATTTATTTAGTATCTGAGGATTGTGCTACGGTTACCGCTATTCTCAGCAGGTTTTACTTACGATTCGTAAAATCGAGAGGTATGTTATTCGTTTTCGAAAATAATTGGATGGCACTTCTTAATAAACTGTTCAACATCTTTTGATGATATAAGGTTTGGAGAAGACATTAGTAATAATTGTAATGGCGATTGGTCTACTTGTATAGGAGGTATTTCGTAATAATGTTCGTTTAATTTAAACCCAATTCTTTCGTAGAATTTTATTCTTCTTATATTAATAATAGATGTAGGCAGTTCCACTTCCAATAGAATTGGTTTGTGATTGCTGTTTACAAACGTATTAAGAATTAACTTTCCGAACCCCTTATTCCTTTGCTGTTTTGATGTAGCAAAATGATCTATGTACTTATAGGTCTCAAAATCCCACCATAGGATAAATCCTATAAATTGATTTTTCTCTAGTAAAATATCAAAATGATAATTGTCTTTTTTTAAGACAGAGACCTGGTCTTCCAATAATCTTCGTTCCTCTAAAGGAAAGGCATCCTCATAGAGTTCCCAGGCTTCGTGGAAATAATTATCGGAAATATTTTTAAGTCTTAATTGTTTCATTAGGTAGCTTGTTGCCATGGGTCTTGTGTATGAAACATAGCGCGTAAAAAGGTACTACATTTTTGGATTAACACAGCACCAATATTAAAAGACAGGTTAAAAATTGGCAGAACTTTGCAAATAAGTATAAACTTCACGAGAAGCCTTTATTAGTTATGTCCTACACACATTTTTGTTGTTTTTATATATTATAATATATAAAACTTATTCGAAGTTATGGGTTTGGGTATGTTGTTAACGTCCAATTGTTCTTTGATGTTAATTTCTATTGTTCTACAGATACTTGTCATTGCAGTATCTGTAGGCTTGTTTTCAAATGGATTTTGAATGTCAAAAGCGATTTTTTCTAATAAAAAAAAGGAATAGAAATGAAAACCATAAGAGGTATTTCTACAAGACTATGCATTTCTGTCAGGGAAAATGAAAGTATAATCAAAAAGACATAGATAAAAAGGTGCAAAGTCAGTCTATATGTTTTAGGAAAAATTGTGTTTTTTATTCTTTCGGTTTTCCCCATAGAGGCACAAAGCCTTAGAATGGTATTATCTATTTGAATTTGTTGGTAGTCATTAACTAATTTTCCATTGTGCAAAATCGATAAATCTTGTGACTGATTGTTTAATAGAGCTAAAGGAATATTGTTTTTATTTTTAAAAGATTTTAATTCTTTTTGGGAAATAAACTCATTTATATTTTCAGAAGCATTTTCATTCCTTAAATTCTGTGATAACGAATAACACCACGCAATTTGTCTATAGGCCATCCTGTCTGTTAATTCTTTGTTTCCTTTTTTTGTAAATCCTTTAAGTTGAATTACAAAAGTTCTAGAATCATTAACAATTGATCCCCAAATTTTTCTAGCTTCCCACCATCTTTCATAAGAATGACTTAACTTAAAAGAAAGTAACAATGCTATAGCAGTTCCTAAAAATGCTCCAACGGAAATAGGAATATTTAAATCAATCAAATATTTCGATAAAAAATATACTACTGAGGAAAATATTGATACTATCAGTATGTCCCATTTAATAGTGTTTAACCAATATCTAATAGGTATTCTTTTTTCTAAAATCATAATTTATTTTGGCTGCGTTATTATTACAAATGTTTGGTGTAAGAAACCTGAGACAATAGATAAGCACTTACTTTTTGGTTTATTCTTTAGCTAAATATAAATATTTTACTTTTTCTTCTATAAACGCCAAACTTTAGATTTAACATACTTTTTTAACAACAGCAAACCTTTGAGTTTAGCACAAACACCCTATATTTTTTGTACATTTTTAGTTAGCAAAGAATTATTTTAATTGTAGCGCATAAAAAACTCCATTAGCATCTCCAAAATAAATTATCCCATTGTCTATTAGTGGGGTTGTTAAAATGGCACCTAAATCCAGTATTTGTTTTTCAGTTTCGTTTGTGTTAGTACCATATAATTGAAAATCATCTCTAAAATGATCATTTTCTTTAAAAACAGTATGGTAGTTCTTTTTACTTCCATTTGTTTGAAAAGTTTGTTCAATTTTTCCTGTATTGCTGTCTACCCCAAACAATTTCCCATTAAAACAGCCGAAAAGTATTTTGTCATTAAAAGACAAAGCGGTAGAGTATACCCTCATATTTAAAGGAAGAGACCAATTTATATTTCCAGTAGTTGCGTTCATAGCGTAAAATTTGTGTGTGTCCGATGTTCCAAAGTAAATATTATCGCCATACACAAGAGGAGTGGCTATTATCCAACTTCCATTTTCTTTCATATTCCACAGTCCTCGACCAGAGTTTATATCCAAAGCATATATGTTATAATCTCTACTCCCAAAAATTAAAGAGTTCTTATAAATTACTGCCGCTCTTTGAATTTCGCCTATCGGAAAAGACATATCACCAACGGTTTTAAATTTCCAAATTAGGCTTCCAGACTTGGCATCCAAAGCATAGAAATATCCATCGTAACTTCCTATAAATATTTTCTGTTCTTTTACAACAGGAGTTGCATGAACTATACCTCCTGTTTTAAATTTCCAGATAAGTTTACCAGTTTTCGCATTAATGGAGTATACATTACCATCGCCGCTACCAACGTATATAGTGTCTTGGTATATTACTGGGGATGAAATATAATAGTCCCATAAATCATAATTTTTTTCTCCATTTGTTTTAAAAGTCCATAGAATTTTACCTTCGGTCTTATCAATCGAGTATATATAACCATCAGTACTATTTATAATTATGGATTTTTTATATAGAAGTGGTTTGGATTTAATTTCTCCTTTTGTTTTGTACTTCCAAAGTAGGTTTCCTTGCTTTTTGTCTAAAGCATATAAAATAGAATCATTACTTCCAAAGTAAATAGTAGTACCATCTGTAACAGCTGAGGAGTAAATTCCTGAATTTGCTGAGAATTCCCAAATTATGGAATCTTGCCCATACAAACTGAAGCCATATATAATTATAATTGTATTTAGTAGTATCTTTTTCATGCTGATTTTACTAACGTTCGGTATATGAAAACGTAGCGTATAAAAATACGATAAATTTCAGGTTCAGCATAGAGCCAAATTTTTATCTTTCTTATTTTAAAAGCCAAATTAATAATTTAGCAGAACTTTGTATATTCAATATGAAGGAAACTATGTGATTTTAGTTATGTTTTTTTTAAATAGGGTATTTTAAAATATAAAAAAGCAATACCTAATGTTATACATAATAGAAGAATTCCTAAATACGGATTTGGTTTTAAAACGAATGAGAAATACTGGATAATTATAGAAATGAGCGTTGGCACAATTATCTTATAAATATGCTTTGATACAAAAATCATTACCAAACCAATAATCATACTTACTGCTATTGTAAGCATCCATATACTATCTGTTGTTGTCGTATAATTTTTTCCATTGGTTTCAATTTCATCTTTTATACCCAATAACATTCTCTTTTCCATTACATAATGTAATACATCAAAAATTTTATTTCTAAGTTTTTGAATAAAATTGTTGCTTTTTTTTCCGTGTGTTCTGATGATTAATTGAACCGTATTGTCATTTCGAGTTTCAATAAAAAAAGTCCCCCAATTATGTAATACTAATGCTTGCTTGTCTTTTATTGCAACAACCTTAAATCCTGTAGTGTATTTACCCGATTTGTCCATTGATTTTATGGGAACTAATCGACCTAACTCTATGGTGTTTTCACTAGAAGGTTTCTGTTCATTTATTTTACATCCAAACAAATATTCTAAAGGATAATAACTATAAAAACCTTTTCGATCGGCTCCTATATTCACCAAACATTCCCAAACATTATTTCCCGAACTATTTATTGTAATTGCTCTTGTAGATCGTATTTCTTCGGCATAATCATCTCCCAATAGCGAAGTATTTACGACTTTCTCTGTGGCTCCCCACTTAATGAGATAAGGATGAAAAAATAGAAGTGTACTTGCTATTTGTAGACTAACAACAAGTAATAGAGCTACAAGGGAATGTGAAAATTTAGACATGTCATCTTGCTTTATTGCTTTTTTTAGCTTTAATACTGTTACTAATTAGCATATAAACTGCTTGCGGTAACATAAAAAAAGTAATACCCGAATTAGGTACCATATAACAGCCAAGTAGCACAATTACAACATAACTGGCGGTAAAATAATGAGGTAAAACTTGTTTCTGTTTTTCAATAGAATGTACTAGTAAACCTAAAGGAATGAGGAAAATGCCGAAATATAAAAACCAAAATGTAGCAAGGTTTTCGAAATTAGTATGACCTAAAGATGCAGGTAATTCTTTCATCCCGTCACTAACTTTATAGAAATAGGATTTTGAGAAATGAAGCATTTGTTTTTGAAAACCGCCGGCAGAAAATGCAAATTGTGTATGCATTATACCAATTATTATTAGCAATATTCCGTTTGTGATTTTTTTAATAATTCTCATACTGTCTTGTTTTAAAAAGTAGAAACAAAGCTACCTGTTTATACAGTATTTTCTTTTGACCTAGATCAAATTATTCTTTTGAGGCTCTTATTCTACTCAAGGTCTCTTGTGTGATTCCTAAAAAAGAGGCAATATCTCCCAAAGGTACAATAAGCTCTATTTTTGGGTACTGTAGAATTAAGCTTTGATAGCGTTGTTTAACGGTTTTGAACTGAATAGAAATCATTCGATGTCTATACTGTACAATTACCTTAGATAATACAATCCTAAATAGATGCTCAAAATCATGATGCTTACTACACAATACTTCAACATCTTTCTTATTTGTTTCTAAAAGGATACAGTCTTCCATCGTCTCAATATCATGAAGGCTAGGTTCATCTGTAAAATAACTACTGCTAGAAGTAATAAATTCATTCTTGAAGACAAACCAGTCCATAATTCGCTTACCGTCATTTAGGTAACATGCTTTTAGCGAACCTTCTAAAACAAAATATAATTTATGCTGACATTGTCCTAGATTAACTAAGGGCGATCCTTTTTTATATTTGGAAATGGTAAACTTATTACTCCAATCTGCTAATGTACTCTCTTTTAAATCGCAATAGTTTAGAGTTATTTGAAGTGCGATTTTGTCCAATTTTTTGATCAATTGTTAATTTTTAAAATGATTTCTGCTGGTTAGATTTTTTTTTATTAATATAGCATAATTCATTGAATGTTTTTAAGGAGTGAAAGATGTTTTTTGATGCATCACAACCGTATGGCTAAAAAAAACAAAAATAGTGCAATTAGGCGTTAAATATGGTTTCCATCTATAAAAAAAAGTACTATCTAAATAAACAACAGTTGTTTTTAGCAATGTAAGTTTTAAAGCTTAGAGGATAAAGATTCCACTAGTTATTTTATCTGTACATTTTTAAAGTCTTTCAAATTTCACTAATCCAGCATGATTTTCATGCACTTGCTTATTCTTCAATCTTACAACAATCTTTTGAAGTGGTCATAGGAAATAGTAATTGCTTAAAATATGCTCTATCTTTTGGGTAATTAATTTCAGTGTTTTCCATTATTCCTACTTTTTCAACGGCTCCTTTTCTATTGTAATATGTGCCGAATAGTAAATCCCAAAAAGGAAAAATGTTACTGAAGTTTTTTGCTTCTTCCATTTTAGTACTGTGATGAAAATGATGTACTTGTGGCGTAACAATCAAATAATCCAAAAAACTTTTAGTTGTTTTAATATTGGCATGAGAGATGTAAGCAATTACCACGTGCGTAATACCCACTAAGAAAATGATTTCTTTACTAAATCCTAAAAGTAAAATAGGTGTCATTTTCAAAAAGGTATTTAAAAATATATTGACAGGATGAATCCAATTAGTTTTAAACCAATTTAAACTTGTAGGTAAATGATGAATCGAATGAATTTTCCACAAGAGAAGGCTTAAGTAGGAGTTTGTATCACCTTTATGACTAATTCGATGGTATAAATAAGGAAGAAAATCTCCTATTAAATTTGCAATACAATATGTTGCTAAAAAAGGTAAGGAGTTCCAAAAATTGAATGTTGTAAAGAAGTGTTTTTGAAGATAAACGATTAAAGATAAAGCAACCATTTTACCTAAAGCATCAAATAGGGCTACAGAAAAAATGAAATGTTTAATATCTGTCCAAAGTGTCAATTTATTAGGTTTCCATTCTTGTTTTAGAGGAATAAATCGTTCTAAAATTAAAATGTAGATTAGTGTAAATACAAAAAATGAATAGGATGCAATTTCATAATTCCAATGATTTTTAAGTGTTAAATAACTAAAAATTCCTGTTGATATTAATAATGTTGGTACAACTACAGAAGATGCTACTTTAGATTTCATTTGCCTACTTTTTCTTGTAGTCGTAAGAAGTAAGCAAAAAGATGCAAGATTATGGAATTAAATTTATTCTTTCCATTTCAGTTTTTAATTCTTGAGGAAGTTCGCAATTATTTTTAATCTGAAAATCAGATATCTGTCCTCTGTTATTGTAAGAGATGTCAATACATTCATTCACTAATTCTTTTAGTTTTTTTCTCCCTCTTTGTATTCTTGATTTTGTTGCTGTTAAGCTTAAATTGAGCATTTTGGCAATTTCTTGCTGTGGTTTTTGTTCAATATCACTTAAATAAAGTGGTTTGCTATATTTTTCGGGAAGATATGTTTGAATTACAAACCCTGACAAATCACAAACACAAGTACTTGAATTGTTGCTTGTTTCAGGCTGATTTATTGATAATTCAGAACGCTTAATGTCTTTTCTATAATAATCTGCAATTGTATTTCGACTCACTTGAAAAAGCCAAGTTTTATAGTTCTTAATTTCTATTTCTCGCTTCAGAGTATCAAATAGTTTGATACTAACTTCTTGCAAAATATCTTCTGCAATATGGGCATCATCAATTTTAGTTTTGATAAAGTTTAGTAAAGGACTTTTGTGAATCTTCCAAATTTTGTTAAATGTCATTATTTATTGTTTTTGCACAGTTAAATGGCACCCAAAATCCGGAGCCAGACTAGTCTAATTCACCCTTCCAATTATAAAAATCAAGTTTTGAAGTTCTGCCAATACGATCAATTGATTTTCTAACATATGATTGATTCCTGATAATAGGGATATTTCATTTTTTGATTTTTGAATCCGTTGCTGAATACTCAGTTTGGTGAAATAAAACAGTTGTAGAATTCTGTGAATAACAGTGACACTTTATTAAAAGTAATAGAATAAATAGTATTTGTTTCATTTCCTCTGTCATTATATCATATAGCTAAACTACGTTTTTATACTGTATAGCATTGTTGTAGCAGGATTAATTTACTGAAATTACAATTTTACCATTGTGTAGCCCATCTCAAAATCGTTGGATTGCCTCATTGTATTTTATTAAAAGTATAAGGGCCATCTACGACACATGTAATTTTATTGTCTTTTAAAGCATGTTGATATACACAAGGTACTTTTTCTAACTTATATGCGAACCATTGTAAATGAGTTAGGCGTTCAGTTTAGTACTGAACGCCTTCTGTTTTAACATTATTTCCCTCGGTTATTTACTGGCTTTTAGCACAAATCATTTGGTTTAACGATTTATATTAAATTATAAAAAAGGCAAAACAAATTTAGGCTACCTAGAATTAGTTCGGAAACTAATCCTTGAACTATTAATTTATTTGGTTTACCATCTAAACGAATACTTAGTAATCTCCCAATTGCAAATCCAAGAAAAATTAATGTTGCAACAACAAATGATGCAGTTGTTAATTTAGGAATAATAGTTCCCAACAAAATTAGTATGCCACCACACATCATAACCGAGCTAACCCCTCTAACTTCATTGAGTAGATTAACTTCTTTTTCAAGTTTAATTCCAGAATTCTTTAAGTAGTTTTTTATAGGACTAATTAGTCTTAATGTTCCTACGGTTAATAATAATAAACCTGAAATTGATAGTGTTACAATATTTAATAGTTGCATTTTAATTGTTTTAAGATTATTATAGTGCAAATATATATGGGGGTTGTGACAGACCTATGTCAGGGGTGTTTTTGCTTTTGCACATACTTTTCAAAATACTTTTGTATCGTCATATTATGCGGGGTAAATTTTTCGTTTTGTGGAGTGAGTGTTTTAATAAAATCTATTCTAAAGGCTCTAAAATCTTTTCTTAATCTACAATAAGCGATGAGCAGAAAGTTTCCGTTGATGCTGTAAATTGCAAAAGGTTCTATGTTTCTGGTGGTGTACTTTTTTTCAGAAGAATGATAGTCCATCTTTAAGACCTGAAAATGGATAATTGCCGATTGAATCTGCATTAGGTTATTGCTCGTTTTTTTCTTCTTCTGATGACCGCCAAAATAGATTCTGTCTGCTAATAAGTCTGCATTTCCTTTTTGAGAATACCTTAAAATAGATTTTATTTTTTCTATGGCGCTAGAAACGTTATCACTAAACGATTGATCTTTGTTATTAATAACCAACTGTTCTACAGTAATTAGGGCATTGGCTTCATCTTCTGTAAATAGTACAGGAGGAAGGTGATACCCTTCCATTATAGAATACCCTTTACCTTCTTCGGTTACAATCGGTATTCCTGACTTTTCGAGTGTACGAATATCTCGATAAATAGTTCTTACACTAACATTATGCCTTTCAGCAAGATGCGTTGCCGTAATAATTCTTTTGGATTGTAGTTGCGTAATAATAGCAGTTAATCTAGAAAGTCTTGGTTTTTCTTTTTCTTCCATTTTTCGTCTTATCTACTTATGGTTAATGCTTTGTAAATAAATACCAACCTCTCGGAAAGCATGTTCTAACTGTGTCTTGTACGTGTTTTGTGGTTAGTTATTTAGCGTTCTAATTATTTTGTTTAAGGATGTTTTAGCTTCTTTCATTACAGGTAATAAAGGCCAAATATGTGGCATATTCTTTCCTTCAATTAATTCAAGGTTAATTTTAGCTTCAATAATTTTTTGGACGGCCAATTTTTGGTCTGGATAAGTAATATCATTTTTTGCAAGAAATAGAAGTGTTTGAGGGAAATTTTCAAAACTTCCGTATAAAGGTGAAATCATTACGTTTTTCAAATCGTTATTCTCTGCACACATTTTTTTCGCACTTAACACGCCAATTTTAGATAGCATAGGGTCAAGAGGATCTACTTTTTCAATTTCAGGATTAGACATGCTTGCGTCCATAACAGGTGATACAAGAATTATTTTACTTGGTAATGCGATGTTCGTTTTAATCAGTCGTTGCATTAAGCTTGTGACCAAAGTTCCGCCCACAGAATCTCCAATAAAAGTAATTTTATTGGGCAGATAGCTCTCTAATGCAGTATTATATATGGCATCTATATTTTCTGATATTTTTGATATCTTATTTTCGGGAGATTTGGGATAATCGCACATCCAAATCTTATAATTTGTTTGTTTCGTAATTTTTTTTGCGGTATCCCAATGATGTTGCGCCGGACCAGAAATAAAAGCGCCTCCAGGAATGAATATCAGAAGATTGTCGGACTTTTCAGATATACCTATTTCAGTAATTAGGGAGTTCAGAATTTTAAAATCACGTAATATATTTTGTTTGAAAAATGTACCCTTTGGATAAGGAACATCTTCTTTTCTTATTTTTTTGAAGTCTATAGGGTCTTCACTAAAGTCCTTTTTTAAACCTTTTAGTTTAATAACGAATAGCGTAATATAGTAGGTTAGGCTTTGTTTCATTATTTTTTTGTTTTAATGAACTATGACGTTGGGTATACCCGAAGTTACGGTTTAAATATGTGCTAATTTCTACTTTATTACCGAATTAAGCAATTATGTGTGGATTCGGATGAATTAGAATCTACTTTAATTGCAGTTGTACATTGTTGCCATTTCGTTGTTTCTATTCAGAATTCCGTTATTCAATTCCGCTGTAAATTGAAATTACTGCAATTAAATTCCGTAAAGAATGTACAGCTGCTGTTACCCAAAAACTTGATTCTTTTCTTTTCTGGAAGATAACATATGTTTTTGCCAATAATATACCTAAAGGGAATGTTAAAAGACTATACCAAATACTATATCCAAAATGCATTAATGAAAATAATATTGCAGAAATTAACATAGGAATTACTTTATGTTTATTCCGTAATATTTTTTCTGTTAATTTTATGGGTAATACTTGTCCAATTAATGTTTCAAAAATTGGTGCAAAAATTACTAAAAGAAAAAAGAAACCAAAAAACGAATATTTTTCAAAGTCAACTCCGCCAATTTCATTATCGTCTATCTCAAAATAAAGGAGAACTAACATAATTGGAATCATTAAAATAAAATTCAAAGAGGTCGTTGTTAAAATAAAATTTAAAGGTTTCATTTTAGTCCATTTTGAGTAAAATTCTCTAACTAGTTTCAAAGGTTTTTTTTAAATTTAATAAAGATTGTTTTTAGAATTTTCTCTTTCCTTTCTATATGATTTTTTCAAGGACTCTAACGCTACTTTTTTTTCAATTTTGGGTAAGTTTTTATTATTAATCTTATTTATCAATGACTCGTATTTTTTCTTTAAGAATTCCAAATGGTCATTTTGCCCAAAAGAATATAATTTTAATTCTTCCATAATTTCCTTTTTTGATTCATTCAGAAATGAATGGCAACATAGTACTAAGTTACGTTTTAATTTACTGAAATTACAATTTTTCCATTATGTAGTCCATCTCCAAATCGTTGGATTGCCCATGGTATTTTATCAAAAGTATATGGACCATCTATAACAGATTTAATTTTATTGTCTTTATAAAGTCTGTTGATATATTCAAGGTCCTTATTGGCTTTTAAGGCTACCATATGCAAACGTTTATTACTGAATAATTTTAGCATCGGCGCCATATATAGCAATTGCATTAGTTTACCAGACTGTCCACCTATTGTAATATATTTTCCTTTGGGTTTAAGAACCTTTAAAAATTGCCACAAGGATCTATTGGTTTTACAATCAAGGATTAGATCATACTGCATATTACTTTTGGTAAAGTCTTCTTTTTTATAGTCAATGACCTTATCAAATCCTTGGGCTTTCATCGCTTTTAATTTTTTACCTGTATCTACCCCAGTAACATTGGCATTGTATAGTTTTGCCAATTGAAGTCCGAAAGATCCAACACCTCCGCCACCACCATTAATCAAGATTTTCTGTCCTTCTTTAATTTGTCCCACATCTCGTAGACCTTGAAGGGCAAGCATTGCTGCATGGGGAATACTAGAAGCCTCTTCAAAACTCATACCGTCTGGCTTGCGTGTAAGAGCTTTCTCATCTATGCAAAGAAACTCGGCAAAGCTGCCAAATCCAAAATTAGAAATATCTCCGTAAACGGCATCGCCGACTTTAAATTTTGTAACATTATTTCCTAGCTGTTCTACAATTCCTGCTAGCTCCATTCCTGGTATCCTTAATTTTTTCTTGGGACTAAAAAGTCCAAAGATCAGACGATAAGCAAAAGGCTTTCCAGAGGTAATACACCAATCGTAATCATTAATTGTAGTGGCACGAACTTTAACTAGAACCTCGTTATTTTTTGGTTTTGGGAGTTCCGTTTCTACAAGATTTAGAACCTTGGTAGGCTCTCCGTAGTTTTTAATATTATATGCTTTCATATGTTTTAATGTGTCAGAACGTACGACTAAAAGAAACAAAAATAGTGCAATTAGACGCTTAATAAGGTTTCCATATATAAAACGTAGTGACAATTAATGATCTTGTGTATCAGTACGTAGCGTGTGAAAAGATACTATTTTAAATTGTGTCAGTATCAATTTTGTCATATGCAGTGTGAGTTCCAATAAAACGGATAAATGAATATGTTTTTATGTTTTTTGCTCATAACGTCTCGACTCGTAGTTTTAGTAAGGGAATTCAAAGAACTAGATTTTCGAATTTGCACTTAGGCGAAATTTTCATTTTTTTATTTAATAGATATGCGAAATTTTCAATTTCGCATATCTATTAAAGGTACTTGACCTTGGGATAAGTACCAAACCCGTATTAGCTATTACCATCTTTGTTGGACGTAGGTTTAGCTCTATTTTTTACATTTGAGTATCATAAATTACTGGAAATTGTTTTGGAATTTCTTCTAATGATTCCCCTAAATTCTGTCTCAAATCAATTTCTATTCCGCGAGCCATTGTTGAAATGGGAACGTCATTAGCTAAGCCTTCAAATGGATTTTCCCCTGTTCGTCCAATTTTTTCCATAGTATGAAACACCCATGAGACAACAATATAAAAAGGGACAGTAAGCCATATGAAAAGAGAACCAATAAATGGTTTTGTTAGACTTATTTCTTTTCCAATTTCTGCAAATTGTGGAACAAGTGCAAATGGTAATAGTAATACAAAAATCCACATAAAATAATGATTTAAAGTTGCAAATTGACGTGGATAAGGGAAATTCTTTATTCGTTCTGACTTACCTTGTAAGGTGAGCATTTCTTGTAAAACACCTTCCAACTCTAAAAAAGAAAACTCCCAAATAGCACCTTTTTCTTTTAATCTTTTAAGGTGATGAGATTGCAAATAAAGTATGGCAGTTTGCTTGTTGTTTTTGCTCATTACATACTCTAAATCTTTTTCAGAAAGGTATGGTTTCATGTCTTTTTCAACATTAGAATCCCATTCTGGCGGACGAAGAATTTTACTCCATTCTTTGCTAGTTTTTTCATGGATAACAGTTTCCCATGGTCTTGATGTACGCATGTCATGTCGTAGAGCAGTCATCCAAGCTATATGTCTGTAAGTTAGGGTTTTTGTCTCTCGCTGTAATTCTTCTTTTGAAAGTTTTTCTGTAGCATAATCATTGTTTACCATGTCTTGCACGTACATTCCAAAGGTTCGTGAGGTGTTTACAATTCCTCCCCATATTTTTCTTGCTTCCCATATTCTACCGTAGGCAGAATTATTTTGAAAACCAATCACAAAGGCAACCGCAGTACCAATTAATGCTAAAGAACTCCAAGGGATTTTAAGCCACCCTAAATCGAAGAAATAGTATACTCCTACAAATACAGAAATAATAGCAAAAAACTTAAAGGACTCAAAACGAGTCCATTTTGCCATGTCGATAACTTTAAAAACTTTTCTTGTATACATAAATTATTTATAATGGTATTAATTTTGTTCAATTACGCCCAACGTACGGCTAAAAGAAACAAAAATAGTGCAATTAGACGCTTAATGAGTTTTCTATATATAAAACCGTAATAACTAAAGTACTACAGTTATTTTTTTAGCAATGCGAGTTTTATACCTAAGATAATAAAGATGCCACCAGTTAATTTATCTAGCCATTTTTTAATTTTGTAATTCTTTCTAATTTGGCTAGACAACTTTGAAGCGAATAGTGCTAAAATTAAACACCAAATTGTTCCTGTAAGTAAAAAAGTAAGTCCGAGTATTAGAAAAGGTAGTACATTTTGCACATGATTTGGGTCAATAAACTGCGGTAAAAAAGCAAGAAAGAATAAAGCTACTTTCGGGTTTAAAATATTAGTCAGAATTCCAGAAAGGTAGATTTTCCTATAATTAGTAATTTCATTTTTATTAGTCAATTCAAATTTTCCGTCTGTTTTTTTACAGATAGCTTTAATTCCTAAAAATATTAGGTATGCAGCTCCCAAGTATTTTACTATTTCAAAAGCTATTGCAGATTTCGCAAGGATTATGGACAAACCCAATGTCGCAAAAATAACATGAAAAATTGCTCCTGTAGAGATTCCCAAAGCGGATAAAATCCCAGCTTTTTTCCCTTGTGAAATACTTCTTCCTAGGATATATAAAGTATCTGCACCTGGTGTTAAATTCATTACCAATCCAGCGATTAAAAATGCCTCAAAGTTTAGTATTCCAAACATAATCTTCTTGGTTTGTATTGATTGTTGTAGACTTAAGGGTATAGGATAAAAATAGTGTAAATATATCTTAATTAGTGTTCTATATGAAAAATGTAATAATCAAAGCAAAGGTTTGCATAATAGTAAGGCACTTAATCTTTGGTTTAGCACTTACTAGTTATGTTTTATACAGGTATGTTAGCTATAGTTTTATTATTTCAGAAGATTATTATATTTTCTCCTTTCAAGAATTTCTTTAGCGTGTAGGCTGTAAAAATGAAACGTTCCTAGTTTTTCACTTTTACAAAATTTTTTCCATTCAGAATCTGACATTGCTTTATAAAAAGGATTTGCCATTATTTCTGAAAAATGTTGGCTTTCATCAGAAAGCCAAGTTGTTGGATAGAATTCTCTAGTTTTTAACTTGTCTGTTAAATAATCAAAAGATCTTATTTCTGCACCAATTTCCGCTCCTATTTGATTCCTTTTTTCAATTTCATATTGATTTGTAGTCCTACGTCCAATAATAATTTTAAACTTTAAGAAACTATCCGAAATTACTCTTGTTGAAACAGTTGGCAAGTGTTTTCTTAACCAAGAAGGATTGTCTATTAACCATCTTTTCCAATCCCTAATCTGTTGTGTCGCTCTATTAAAGTCAGAAGTCATAACTCCTTTTTCGGTAAACAGTTTCGCTCCAGGTTGCTTTATTTCTATTAATTCAAATTGATTTCCATTGCTAAATCCGTCAGTTAGAGTAACAAAATCTATTTCAAATTCACTACCTAATTTTAATTTTGAAATAACTAAATGACAATTTTCGTTTGCTAAAAATAGTCCAGCATTATTTGTTAGAAAAGTTTGATAGTTGTTTTCGGTCAAATTTTGATTTAGTAGCTTTTCCCAATCAGAAATTAGACTTGTTTTAAATTTAGGTTTTATATTGTTTGAATACCAATTCATTTTCGATTCTTGAATAATGTTCGTTAAGGCAAGTAATTAACACCTTGTTTTGACTTAACCTTAATTGATACTTGTTTATTTTTTCTATTTTTAGAGCCAAATTAAAAATTTGGCGAAATTTTGTAAATAATTGATAACCTTAGGGTCTAGTACATAAGCTTTATTATTTTTTTTACTTCTTTTGTGTTTAGTTATTTCATCTAATATTCAATTCTATTTCCGTTTTCTATTGAAGCAATAACTTTATGCACTATTGTATTAGTTGCTTTAATGTCTCCGTCTTGATTTATCTTTCTAGTTTGAGTCATTTCAACCTCAATATAATATTTATTAGAAAAATTTGAATTTCCATTTAACACTAGAGTTTTAAATGGAAAATCGTCCATTAAAAAGTTAATGATTTCTTTGTTGTAAAACCCTTTCCATCTAAAGTTACCTCTTTTTATTGCTGGAGAAATTACATCAATAATTACATTTTCTAATTCAAGTTTTGGTAGTTCGTCTGTTTTTAAAATATATTTCGAAAAATCTTGTTTTGGTGTTTTTCTTGGTTTTCCAACAGGTTTTTCATCTTCATATCTCAATATTTCCACAGAATCAACTTTATGATATGTGTTAAGTTTCTTATACAGATTAGATTTCCGCCAAGAGATTTTGTAATTTTTATTTACTAGTTTCACAGAATCGGCGACTATTTTTTTATTTAGCTCATCATCCATTTGTAAAAAATCTAGATTTAATTTTTCTAATTCCTTTCTTTTTAATTCATTATCTAGTTTTAAATTTTCGATTTGAAGTTTTGTTAATTCTTTGTTTTCTACTGGAAATCGGGATATTACAATTGCTGCAACACTTGCTATTAATGTAATTTGAACAGAATTTTTCCCGATAAATTTCCAAGTTTCTTTAAACCCACCTTCTTCAGTTGGTAATGTTTCAATATTTAGTTTAAGTCCTAGAGTTTCGGAGACTTCTTTAAAAATGTGTAAAATTTCTTTTTCACATTCATTTCTTAATATAGAATCAATAGAGTGACTATTGTCTTTAAAAAAATAATGAAACTGTAAACTGTTTGATTTTTCTATTAATTCCATTCTTGATTTTAATTAAGCACAACATAAATCTAAACGAAACAAAAGCAGTACAAATAAACTCTTACTTATTATTTCATAGGTAAAAAATCATATCTTATTTAGTAGTAATTGTTTTAGTTGTGGTTATAAGTATATGTTTTTAAGCTAAATATAAAACATTTCCATAACACTAGTTATAAATATCATATATATAATTGCGCTATTTTACTACAAGCTTACAACTCCTGTTTAGTCCAAGCTAACGGTTTTCCACAAAGCAATTAAAAAGCTATTTTTATTTTCAATTCTATGAAACCGCATAAACCTACCATCACAACAAAACATAAGAACAAAAAAAGCAAACCCGAAAGAGTTTGCTTTTTTTAATAATTTTATAGGAAGTGTTATTTTAACAGCGCTTTTGCGCTTTCCATACTTTTATTAATTTGCTCCTTTAAAGCTCCTACTTTTACATCTTCCTCTGCTAACCACTTTATTTTTTGTTCCGTAAGTTTTTTTCCTTTCATCATTTCATCTGCATTAAAGCGACGGCCAAAATTACTCATCCAATTACTCATAGAGGTATTAGCCTTTTTTAAATCTGCTATGGCAATAGTATATGGTTCCTTTTCAACAGAAGCATCCTTGTTCATTTTTGTTTGTAATTTGCTAACTAATTTTACAAGCTCAGGCATTTGTCCCATTACTTCGTCATGCGTAGTCATAACAGTTTGCATGGTAGCAGGCATTTCTTTTTTTTGTCCATTACAAGAAAATGTAAGAACAAGAGAGAGCATAATTGTAGTTTTAAATATTTTATTCATTTTATAATTTTTATTGTTGTGAAATGAAATAAGTTTATTGGTAAATTTATCCATAATCTATGTACTGCGCTAATACATAAGTGCTTTTTGATATTCTTTTCTATAAAGTATACGGTATTTTAGTTGAAAGGTATTTATTGTGTATTCTTAAACAATGTATCGGTTTGTTTTTTAAATACTTCTTAGCACTACAGAATAAAAACAATAAGAAAGCTGCAGTTTTAACACAATAGCTAGCAATTTTTTCTACAAAATTAATTGCATTCTAGGATTACATTGTACTAATTTTGGAAAGAAATACAAGCTATAGTACATAAGTGATTTTTTAGTATGAATAATAAAATATTCAAAAAAATAATGATAATAGTTTTAGTTGTTATACTCGGTTTTTCTGTTCTGAGTGCTTATGGTATTTATCGTTTTTTTAATCCATTTGGGGACTTGTTAGATAAGACTAAATCGAGTTCTTATTTTTACACCAAAAAGGGAGATGCTATTTTGTATTGTTCTAACGGAAACTGGTTTTCTTTAGGAGAATCAAAAATGGATGTAGATAAGGCGACTTTTATTGTGTTATCAGAAAATTATGCCAAGGATAAAAACTATGCCTATTATGAGTCAGAAAAAATACTTGCTTCAATAGACCTTGCTACTTTTGATGTAAAAGAAGGGTATATTCCTATAGATAAGAATAACGTTTATACTTTTATGCCTTATGATGAAAAATATAATACTACTAATATTTTAAAACCAATAGTAGAGGCAGATCCCAAAACCTATGCTACAATGGATTATAATTGGAGTATAGATAAAAATCATGTGTTTTTGTATGATGACGTTGTTACGGATTTGGATGTAAGTAGTTTTAAGGTGTTGAGTAGTTGTTTTTGTCTAGATAAAAGTGGAGTTTATTATTACAATTCGGAAACATTAATCACAAAAACAAAAGCAAATTCTCAAGAAACAGAAGTACTTGGGGATAAGTATATTTGCGATGATAAAGCAGTATATTATTATGATAATGGTACATTTTCAGGGGAAGATAGCTTTATAGAAATGCCAAATCGTAATAGAAAAAATGTTCAGCTTTATAATGATTTTTACCTAAGAATAGATACTACTGTTTATTTTCAAGCTAAGCTTGTAAAAGGCATTGATAGTCCTAGTATGGAAGTATTTGATTATAGGTATGCCAAAGATATTAATAATGTTTTTTTTGATGGGGAAATTATGGAAGAAGCAGATGTAGCTACTTTCAGGAAAAATAAAGATGATTTTACCTTTTCTGATAAAAACAATACCTATAGGTTTGGAGAAATTATTACAGAGAAGTTAAACTAACACTTGTTCAAACATACCTATGATTATATTGTTTCTTCTTCATCTGGTCGTAAAAGGGTTAAAAGCTATTCTTACACCCATAGTGACTATTCCATTAGTAGGTATTCTAATTCTTATAACTACCACCTCTCCTTTTGATTATAAAAGCTCCTTTTTGTTGGTGTTACTAGGTGCGTCAATGCAGTTTCTAAAATTGCACTTTAAAAGTTATAGAACTGCTTACTTTGCTAAAAAAATATCCATTCACTTTTATCAATTTCCGGTAGGATTAACCACTAGAGATTTGGGCTATTATACGCTAAGTTATTGTCCCGCTATTTTAGTGTTGTTTTTGCTTTTTTTAATAGGTGATGCATTTAATTTATCATTAGGAAATCCCTTTTTTTTATTATTTATCTCCTGTGTAATGGTTTTTCTCTATGCTTTAAATCCTTTTTTAAGACCACCAAGGTTTTCTGTTAATGGGCATTCTCATAGTGCCGATGAAAAGCTAATGCCAATTCATATAGCCGCAGATAATGCGCAATTAAAAGTATTAGTTAAGCATATAGCCCAAGGTGTTAAAGAAATAAACCGTAAAACCAACTTTGGGAATTCAGCACTACATTTTGCAATAAAATCAAAAAATAATGAAGCAGTTCAGCTTTTAATTAATGCTAATGCGGTAGTTAATTGTATAAATAACCAAGCAGAAACACCAGTTATGTTTGCCGCCAGTAATCATGATTTAAAAATGGTAGAATTATTACTAGCAAACAAAGCAGCTGTTAATCAATTAAATAATAACCAAGAGAACGTCTTGTTTTATTGCCTAACAAGCCTTCCTGTTTTTAGTTTTCTAGTGTATAAAGGAGCTACTATTACAACCATCAATTCTCAAGAAGAATCTTTACTTTCTGTAGCTGCGGGGCTTAAAACTAAATCAGAATTGTTTGTAAAAAAGAATCAAGTACAAAAAACCAATGCAAAGGATTTAGTGGCTTACTTACTAGAGCAAGGACTATCTCCAAATGGAATAGCCAAAGAAACCGCCGTGCCAATTATAAAAGCCGTATCAGTAAGTAATACAGATGTAGTAAAACTTTTATTAGCTAAAGGAGCTAATCCAAATATAGTAAGCAAAGAGAAAGAAACAGCTTTGAGTACAGCCATTACTGGCAGAAATATTTCTTTGGTGAAATTGTTGGTTGCTAATAATGCAGATATAAATCTTTGCATACCTGTATCTTTTTATTGTAATGATCTTGTAACGCCATTAGAATTGGCTTATGAAACATCTAGTTTATACGGTACGGAACAGACCATAGCCAGGCAAAATAATATTATTGATTATCTGATTCAAGAAGGTGCGCTATTTGGAAGCAATAGCAAATACAATAGGTTTCATTTGCTTAGAGAAATTAGGCTTTTAAAGGATCTCGATTTATATCTGCACATAGTAAGCTTACCACAAGTACACCTAGCCGAAGAATCTATTGAGTTAACAAAAGAAGAGTTGAAATGGTATTTTATGCAACGGTTTCTTCAAAATAAAAGTTACTTAAGCATGCGTTTTGATGATATTTCTTACTATTTTGAAATACTCCTAAAAGCTTCTTTAGTAAATGAAAACACCATGAAAGAGTGTTTTGTAATGCTCTTTTTAAATGCTCCAGATATAGCAATTGAAACCGTATTGGCGTTTTATATAAAATACCCAGACAATAAAGAAATTATTCAAAGTACAGCAAAGAATGTTTTGAAAGCTGCTTACAACCAAGAATTAAACGAACCAATCTATAAAGAGCTTGCGAAAAATAATAAAACGATGGAAGCTATAGATATTATTTTAGAAAAACGTTGTTTAAATATATTGTTGAATAAAAATCAGGATAAGAAAACAGCAAATAAAATACTTTCGTTGCGTAATAACTTAGAAACCGATTTTGATAATGCTAGGAAAGATGTTGCGTTTGTGGCTAATTATATTCATAATTCTGAAGAGTTAGTCAGAGGAAGTAAAAACCCCGATAGTCTTTCTTTTACTTTAGCTAATTATACTACAAAACTGTTGATTAAGACGATACAACAATCATTTTTTGAAGCTTCTAAGCAGTTGTTTTTTAGTTATGTTAAAAATATTTATGTCTATACAGGATTCCATGAGAAAAGTGAAGATGTAGCCAGTAATGCATTGGTTTTGTCTCTTTTAATAAAAGACGATACAATTAGTAAGCTTGTTTTTGAAGTGATATTAAATGAAAAATTTAATATACAAACTACAAATAATGCCGTCTTGCTTTTTAATTTGGCATGTTATTATGCCGTAAAAGGAGATAAAGAAAACTTAATAATAGCAACAAAGTTTGCTATAAAAAACGGTAAAGAAGCTTCACAGTTTCTAGCAGATACAGATTTTAAGTCGTTTTTAAAAGATGATGGTTTTAGGGCTGTATTAAGTCAATAACAAAAAAACAAGGCAGTAATGTTGTTGTTTTCCAAATAGAGTAATTCCAAATAATTTTTTAGAAGAATTAAAGCATGTTCAAATATGATTTCTATCATGTTTTATAAGGTTTAAGGCAGTTATGTTTGTTGTTATTATTATTTTAATACTCGGAATGAATTTAAAAGAAAAGATAGCGGTACTTAAAAAAGAGAAAAATGCTATTATTTTGGCGCATTATTACCAGACTCCAGAAATACAAGAGGTAGCAGATTATGTGGGAGATAGTTTAGGCTTGTCCCAAAAGGCGGCAGAAACAGAAGCAGATATTATTGTTTTTGCAGGGGTTCATTTTATGGCAGAAACCGCAAAAATATTAAGTCCAAAGAAAAAGGTATTACTGCCAGATTTGGATGCTGGCTGTTCTCTAGCCGATTCTTGTCCGCCAGAGGCATTTAAAAAGCTGTTGGAGCGTCATCCAAATCATATAGTTATTACTTATGTAAATTGTAGTGCAGAAATAAAAGCGATGACAGATATTGTTTGTACATCCTCAAATGCGCTTAAAATTGTTGCATCTATTCCAGAAAATAAATCAATTATTTTTGCACCAGATAAGAATTTGGGAAAATATATTATCGAACAAACAGGTCGGGATATGTTACTCTGGGATGGCAGTTGTATTGTACACGAAGCCTTTTCTATAGACAAACTTTTAAGTTTACACAAGGAGCATCCAGATGCAATTATCATAGCACATCCAGAATCTGAAGCGCATATTTTAAAAACGGCAAGTTACGTTGGTTCTACAGCTGGAATGATTGCTTATGTAAAAAATCACCCAAGGGAAAAATTCATTGTAGCAACAGAAGTAGGTATTCTTCATAAAATGCAGCAAGTTGTACCAAATGCAATACTCATTCCTGCACCCGCACAAGAAGATAATACTTGTGCTTGTAGTGAATGTGCCTATATGAAAGTAAATACATTGCAAAAATTACACGATTGTTTGTTATTAGAAGAGCCAGAAATACTAGTTGCAGAAAGTATACGAGTAAAAGCCTTAATTCCTATAGAACGTATGTTAGCACTTTCTTAAAATGAATAGTAACACGCACTATTTAGTAATTGGTTCTGGAATTGCAGGACTCACTTTTGCCATAAAAATGGCAACAAAGTTTCCAGAGAAGTCGGTAACCATAATTACAAAGGCAAATGAAGATGAATCCAATACTAAATATGCACAAGGCGGTATTGCGATAGTTTTGGATAAAGAAAAAGACTCATTTGAAAAGCATATTAAGGATACTTTAAAGGCAGGCGATGGTTTGTGCAAGGAAGAAATTGTTGCAATGGTTGTTACTGAAGGCCCCGAACGTCTTAAGGAACTGTTACAATGGGGAGCTAGTTTTGACAATAATCAAGAAGGAAATTTTGATTTGGGAAAAGAAGGGGGACACTCCGAAAATAGAGTAGTGCACTATAAAGATTGTACTGGTGCTGAAATTGAAAGAGCATTGTTAGATGCGGTGCATAAGCTTTCGAATATTACGTTTTTAACGCATCATTTAGCAATAGATCTTATTACAGAGCATCAATTAGGGAATACGTCTTCTAAAAAAAGAAGTTGTTATGGCGCTTATGTTTTGGATCAGAAAAAAGAGCAAATTATAACCATAAATGCGGCGGTAACAATTCTTGCATCGGGAGGTGTTGGTTGTATTTACGGACATACAACAAATCCTAGTATTGCTACTGGTGATGGGATAGCAATGGGGTATCGAGCAAAGGCAAAGATTAAGGATATGGAATTTATTCAGTTTCATCCCACTGCATTATATAGTCAGGAGATTGGAACTTCTTTTTTAATTTCTGAAGCCGTAAGAGGGTTTGGTGCCTATTTAAGAAATAAAGAAGGACACCGCTTTATGTTAGACTATCACGAAAGAGGGGAATTGGCATCTAGAGATATTGTATCCCAATGCATAGATAAAGAATTAAAGAAGACTAAGAATGCCTGTGTTTATTTGGATTGTACTCATTTAGAGATGCCTTCTTTTAAAAAACATTTCCCAACAATTTATAACAAATGCAAATCGTTGCATATAGACACTAGTAAAGACTGGATTCCGGTTATACCTGCTTCTCACTACTTATGTGGGGGTATTGAAGTAACAGCCAATGGCGAAACATCGGTTCAGCAGTTATTTGCTTGCGGAGAAGTGTCAAGAACAGGTTTACATGGAGCAAATAGATTAGCCTCAAATTCTTTATTAGAAGCTTTGGTATATGCAGATCGAATTTTTAAATTTCTTGCCAGTAAGCCCGTTGAAGTTAAGATAACCCATATTCCTAACTGGAATATTAAGGAACTCTCTTTTTCTATATGTCAGGAACAGCTATTAGAATACCGCAAAAAGCTACAACAATTTATGCGCACCTACGCGGGTATTGTCCGAAGTAATAATGATTTATTACATGCAAAAAAGCTATTAGAGCAGTTGTATGCCGAAGTTGATTATCTTTATAAAAAGTCTAAAATAACAACGGAACTATGTGAGTTACGAAATATGATTAACACTTCTCATTTAATTATTAATCAATCTATAGATCGAAAAGAAAACAAGGGAGGTTACTTTAATAGTGATTATAGCTAAGTTATTTAGAAACAATAGTAAGTCGATCATTATTACAAAGCAGTCCAATAGTTAGTTTCGTTTATCGAAACCTTTTCGGTAACATTTTGTCAATTCTGCACTTGATGCGGAATCCACTCTTCATTTTTCAGCAAGGCATTCCTGCTTTCGCTTAAACGCCAGGTATTTATTAAAAAAAAGAGGTTCATTCTTTTGCTAAAACTAGAGATGTCAAATCCAATAGCGATTTAGTTAATACATAGAAACATCAAATTTGGATGCTAGGACACTTTTGTCAAATAGTATTGAATATTGTTAACATTTACTATATTTAGCACTGTTTAAAATAAAAACAAAACGAATTACTTGGTGTTTAGTTAAAATTATGGAAGATAAACAAAAGGCAAAAGCATACTGGAAGGAGAACCTACGCTATTTAGTTATTTTATTAATTATATGGTTTATAGTTTCGTTTGGAGCAGGGATTTTATTTAAAGATGAATTAAATACTATCCGTTTAGGTGGATTTAAACTCGGGTTTTGGTTTGCACAACAAGGATCAATTTACGTATTCGTAGTACTCATATTTGTATATGTTCGATTAATGAACAAGCTAGATAAAAAGTATGGCTATGATACTTAGCAGAATGTCAGTTCGAGTGCCATGCTTTTTCGCATGGGTATCGAGAACAGTCAATAAGAAAGCATATAAATAAAGAGCACCTAACTGTACAATCGTAAACAGTTAAACAAATAAGCAATACAACAATTTAAACAAAAAATATGAGCGTTCAAACATGGACATGGATTTTAGTAGGTATTACCTTCTCCCTATACTTTGGGATTGCGATTTGGGCTAGAGCAGGTTCCACAAAAGAGTTTTATATAGCAGGCGGAGGCGTTTCTCCATTAGCAAATGGATTAGCTACAGCAGCAGATTGGATGAGTGCCGCATCTTTTATTTCCATGGCAGGTCTTATCTCATTTAGTGGCTATGACGGTTCTGTTTACCTTATGGGATGGACAGGTGGTTACGTACTATTAGCACTTTTGTTAGCGCCTTACCTTCGGAAATTCGGAAAATTTACAGTGCCAGATTTTATAGGAGATCGATACTATTCAAATACAGCAAGAACCGTAGCTATAATATGCGCTTTAATAGTTTCATTTACCTATGTAGCAGGACAAATGCGAGGTGTAGGAATCGTTTTTTCTCAGTTTTTACAAGTAGATATAGAAATAGGAGTACTAATAGGGATGACCGTTGTACTGATATTCGCCTTTTTAGGTGGAATGAAAGGAATAACCTATACCCAAGTGGCACAATACTGTGTGTTAATTTTCGCCTTTATGGTGCCAGCTATATTTATATCCATTCAAATGACAGGAAATATAATTCCACAAATTGGAATGGGAGGAACCGTAGAAGATGGTACGTATTTGTTAGATAAATTAGATTCACTTCATACACAATTGGGTTTTAAAGAATATACCTCAGGATCCAAATCTACCTGGGATGTATTTGCAATTACGCTGGCATTAATGGCAGGAACTTCTGGCTTACCACATGTAATTGTTCGCTTTTTTACAGTTCCTAAAGTAAAAGATGCTCGTAAATCTGCCGGATTAGCATTGTTATTTATAGCAATATTGTATACAACAGCGCCAGCAATAGCAGTTTTTTCAAGAACAAATTTAATAGAGACAGTAAGTAATAAAGAGTATTCTACCATTCCAGATTGGTTTAAAAATTGGGAAAACACAGGACTTATTTCTTGGACAGATAAAAACGAAGATGGTAAAATTCAGTATGTAAACGGAAGTGCAATTGATGGAAAAAAACCAGTTTTTACAGAAAAGAGAGGAGAACACGGAGAACGATTAATAACGAATCCAAGTACGGAAACTAATGAACTATACGTAGATAAAGATATTATGGTATTGGCAAATCCGGAAATCGCAAATTTACCAAATTGGGTAATCGCTTTAGTAGCGGCAGGCGGATTAGCGGCAGCATTATCTACCGCAGCAGGATTATTACTAGTAATATCAACATCTATTTCTCACGATTTAATAAAGAAGCAATTACGACCAAATATATCAGATAAGGGAGAACTTAGAGCAGCAAGAATTAGTATTGTGGTAGCAATTGTTATCGCAGGAATATTCGGAATTTATCCGCCAGGGTTTGTCGCCGCAGTAGTTGCGCTAGCCTTCGGACTCGCTGCAGCATCCTTTTTTCCAGCAATTGTACTCGGTATTTTTGATAAAAGAATGAATAAAGAAGGCGCAATAGCAGGTATGGTTGTAGGGATTGTCATTATGCTATTTTATATGATTCGATACAAAACAGGATTAATAGGCGTAATGGATCCAAGACCAGAAAGTGAGTGGTGGTTTGGAACATCTCCAGAGGGCTTTGGTACTATTGCTATGACGCTTAATATTGTAGTTTCTTTGGTTGTTTCTAGGCTTACACCGCCACCGCCACCAGCAGTACAAGAAATTGTTGAGAATATAAGAATACCTAGTGGCGCAGGTGATGCTGTAGACCATTAGCGAAATTTAAGTAGTGTTATTCCAGTAAAAACGAGAATCTTATTATAAAAAAAAAGTATAGATACTAGAGAAAAGCAAAAAATTCCTTTTTCTCTAGTATCTTTATTTTTCACCAATGGGTAGCCTATTTTCAAATTCATAATTTTTGAAACCTTTTTTTAGACTTCCAGTATAAATAATTAAAATTGATTAAAGAAACCTTTCATTTTTAAAGGTTTTCTTTACTTTTATCACAAATCAAAAATTAGTATGAGTAATTACCACATTAAGCACTTTGAAGAATACTATCAAGTTTATAGAAAATCAGTAAGAAATCCAGAAAGTTTTTGGGAAGAAGTAGCAGAAGAACATTTTGTTTGGCGTAAGCGGTGGGATTCTATTTTAAGTTGGGATTTTAAAAAACCAGAAGTCAAGTGGTATGAAGGCGCACAATTAAATATAACAGAAAACTGTATAGACAGGCACTTACTAACACGTGGAGATAAAACGGCAATAATTTTTGAACCAAACGATGTTACAGAAGAAGCAGAACACATAACCTACAAGCAATTACATGCACGTGTTTGTGAATTTGCCAATGTATTAAAAGAGCAAGGAGTAAAAAAAGGAGATCGTGTTTGTATCTATTTGCCAATGATTCCAGAATTGGCAATTTCGTTATTGGCATGTGCTCGTATAGGAGCAATTCACTCGGTAGTTTTTGCAGGCTTTTCAGCAACAGCACTTTCTACAAGAATAAACGATTCAGATTGTAAATTGGTAATTACTTCAGACGGATCTTTTAGAGGGTCAAAAACAATCGATTTAAAAGGAATTGTAGACGAAGGCTTACAAGATTGTCCGGGTGTAGAAACAGTATTGGTAGCAAAACGTATCCATACAGATATTCCAATGAAAGAAGGTCGCGATAAATGGTTACAGCCATTATTAGATGCAGCTTCCAAAGATTGCGAACCAGAAATAATGGATGCAGAAGATCCATTATTCATACTGTATACTTCAGGTTCTACAGGTCAACCAAAAGGAATGGTACATACAACGGCTGGTTATATGGTGTATACCGCCTATACATTTAAAAATATATTTCAATATAAAGAAGACGATGTATACTGGTGTACCGCAGATATAGGTTGGATTACAGGACACAGTTATATTGTATACGGACCATTAGCAAACGGAGCAACAACATTAATGTTCGAAGGAGTTCCAAGTTACCCAGATTATGGACGTTTTTGGGAAGTAATAGAAAAGCATAAAGTCAACCAATTTTATACAGCACCAACAGCGATTCGTGCTTTGGCAAAAGAGAATCTAAGTTATGTAGAAAAGTACGACTTGTCCTCTATAAAGGTTTTGGGATCGGTAGGAGAACCAATAAACGAAGAAGCATGGCATTGGTATAATGATAATATTGGGAAAAAGAAAAGTCCAATTGTAGATACGTGGTGGCAAACGGAAACTGGCGGAATCATGATTTCTCCAATACCTTTTGCAACACCAACAAAACCAACCTATGCAACCTTACCTTTTCCAGGAATTCAGCCAGCATTGATGGATGAAAAAGGGCAAGAAATAACAGGGAATCAAGTAGACGGTCGTTTGTGTATTAAATTCCCATGGCCATCCATGGCACGTACCATTTGGAATAACCACCAACGGTACAAGGAAACGTATTTTTCTGCCTATGAAAACATGTATTTCACAGGAGATGGCGCCTTAAGAGATGAGGTTGGCTACTATAGAATTACAGGCAGAGTAGATGATGTAATAATTGTTTCGGGCCATAATTTAGGAACCGCTCCAATCGAAGATGCTATTAACGAGCATCCGGCAGTGGCGGAATCTGCAATTGTAGGTTACCCACATGATATTAAAGGAAATGCGCTTTACGGCTATGTAATTCTTAAAGAAACAGGAGAATCCAGAGATCAGGATAACTTGCGTAAAGAGATAAATCAGATTATTACCGAGCATATTGGACCAATTGCAAAATTGAATAAAATTCAGTTTACAAGCGGCTTGCCAAAAACACGTTCTGGTAAGATTATGAGACGTATTTTACGTAAGATTGCTAGTAATGATACAAGTAATTTAGGGGATACCAGCACCTTGCTGAATCCAGAAATAGTACAAGAAATAATGGACAATAGTTTATAAAATAATTTTTAGGGCAATTACCCCAATGAAAAATTGGGGTCGTGCTTTCCATTATATCTTTTCTTTTAAAATAAAGAAAAGGATGCCATTACAATCACTAATGCGAGTATAACTCTAAGTTATCTGCAAGCTAAAAACAATCAACCCTTCGAAAAATCCTCTTCAAAATTGGATATGAAATCATTAATGTACTTTTTTACTTTATCAGATTTTCGAAACACCAAATAATGAGTTCTTTTCAGTCCGTTTTTGCCAATTCGCTTAAAAATCAAACCATCAGAAATTTTAAAAGACTTTAAAGCCCACTTAGGCATACATAGTATTCCCATATTGGCATTAACCATTTCCAAAGCCACTTCGGTAAGAGGAATAGCGGAAATCTTAAATGGAGTAATTTTATTTGGCTTTAGAAATTGCTCATAGACAGATACGCTTTCTAATGGAAAAGAATGAATTATCAAATGTGCATCCGAGAAATTATTGGGGTCTAAAAAATCAACTTTGTTCAAAGGACTTTCTTTGTGCATAATAGCAAAAATCTCATCTTCATAAACCTCGATACTGGACAAAGTTTCGTTTACAGGTTTCGAAGTAACAATGGCAATGTCAATAGCATTCGATAAAATTTTTGTGATTGGTTGGTGCGTAGCTTCAAGAATTAAATCAACCTCTATTTCAGGGTATAAAAGTCCCATTTTTTGAATAAAAGAGGAAAGACCTTGATAAAAACTATAACATTCTGTGCTTACTTTAATAGTTCCGACAGAGCCAGTTCGCAACTGTTCAATATTCTGAAAACTTTTTTCAATACTTTCGAGAATTGAGTTTCCTAATTTGTAAAGCTCACTACCCTCATCGGTTAAATTCCATTTGTTACGTGTCCTCAGAAATACCTTGAAACCTAAACGTTCTTCTAATTCCCTTAATTGATGACTTAAAGCCGATTGTGTTAAAAACAATTTTTCGGCAGAATTAGCGATACTGCCTTCTTCTGCAATCGTTTTAATCAGCCTAAAATATTTGATTTCCATAAGGAACAAAGTTAACAATTTGTAGAGATACCATAGTTGAGGAATTTTCAGCCTTAAAGTTAAAACCTTCAATTTGAAAGTTTAAAATTGAGGACTATCTCAATTAGTTTTGACCAAACAAAAAATTAGAGATTATGCAAAAACAAATTGAATTTTACGAAAACAAACTTGCTTACGAAATGGACCCATCCGATTTATGGGATTCATTGGAAAACAACGAAAAAGTAGTAGCTTTGGATGCTCGCCAAACATTTGGTTTTGGTAAAGAACATATTCCAACCGCTATAAATATTCCTCACAGAGAAATGAACGAAGAAAGCACAAAACATTTAGACAAGTCAAAAACCTACGTGTGTTATTGTGACGGAATTGGTTGTAATGCTTCCACGAAAGGGGCATTAAATATGACCAAACTTGGCTTTACGGTAAAGGAACTAATGGGCGGAATCGAATGGTGGAAATTTGATGGATATGCAACCGAAGGAACACAGCCAATCAAAGGAACTCAAATGGAATGTGCCTGCTAAAAAAAAACTTAAAATGGAAATAAGATTTGTTCAAAAAAAAGATTTGTCACAAATTATCGAATTATGTAAAGAACACGCTGATTATGAAAAAGCAGATTACGAACGAAAAAACAAATCAGAGGTATTATCTAATTTTATTTTTGGGAAAAACCCCAGTTTAAAATGTTTGGTGGTAGAACACGAAAATATAATAGTTGGTTATGCAACCTTTATGAAACAGTTTTCAACTTGGGATGCAGAGTATTACATTTATCTAGACTGTTTATTTATGAAAGAAACTACAAGAGGAAAAGGCTTGGGCAGACTTATAATGGAACGAATAAAGGAATATGCAAAAACTGAAAGTTGTAGTGTTATTCAATGGCAAACGCCTGATTTCAACAAAAAAGCTATAGATTTCTATCGAAAAATTGGGGCAATATCAAAAAGTAAAGAACGATTTTCCCTGAACATTTAAGAGCGGAAAATCCCTAAATATTTCCTAAAAAGAAATAGGATGGAATAATTTCTGGTTACATTAGTGAAAGCTAGGAACAACCTTTTAAAGAACAACCAATAAAATGAAGAAACAAAAAACACTGGTAATTGCAATAGCCCTATTTACTAGTGCAATTATAACAGCACAAGATGTATCGTTTGAAGATTATAATCCAACAACAACATTAGTAGTTCCAGGGAAAATTATTAAAAGAGCAAAATTCCCTTTTATAGATGTTCATGGACACCAATACCGAATGCCAAATCAGGATTTAGCACCCGTTATAGAGGCAATGGATACTTTAAACATGGGAATCATGGTGAATTTAAGTGGTCGTTCTGGGGAAGATTTACAAAAATCTGTTAAGAATATAGCAGATAATTATCCAAATCGTTTTGTGGTGTTTGCCAATATTAATTTTGATGGAGTAGGAGGTAAGAACTGGACAGAGAATGCTGTGCGTCAATTAGAAAATGATGTAAAAAGCGGAGCAAGAGGATTAAAAGTATATAAGAGTCTTGGGTTAAGAAATAAAGATGTGTCTGGAAAAAGAGTCTCCATAGACGATGTGCGTTTAGATCCTATTTGGGAAAAGTGTGGCGAATTGGGTATTCCCGTATTAATCCATACGGCAGATCCAAAACCATTTTGGGACGAGTTTAATACCGACAATGAACGATGGTTAGAACTTAAAACACACCCACGAAGAAAGCGCGATGCGAATAATCCAGCACCATGGGAAGTCTTAATAGCAGAGCAGCATAGTATGTTTAAGAAACATCCTAAAACACAATTTATTAATGCCCATATGGGATGGTATGCAAACGATCTAGCGAAACTAGGGCAATTATTAGACGAAATGCCAAACATGCATGTCGGTATAGGAGCTATAATAGCAGAGTTAGGTAGGCAACCAAGATTTGCAAAAGCATTTATAACCAAATACCAGGATCGTGTGTTGTTTGGAAAAGATAGTTGGAAACCAAAAGAATTCCCTACGTATTTTAGAGTGTTAGAAAGTGCCGATGAGTATTTTCCATACCACAAAAAATACCATGCTTTTTGGGCAATGTACGGATTAGATTTGTCCGATGATGTTCTTAAAAAGGTATATTATAAAAATGCATTACGTTTAGTGCCGGGACTAGATAAGAGTTTATTCCCGAATTAGTAGTTGGTTGTAAGCGTCATTTTTGTCATCCCTTTGAAAAAAGGGATCCATAATAAAGGTTTCATAATAAATTTCAGCTTACACAGGAACGACAATAAAATAGTACGAACACCAATCAACAAAAAACAATCTAATATCTCCTATCTAACAGCGAAGCGTTCTAATCCCAATTTGAAAGTTAAATTGGTATTTCATCTATCTACAAAGGTATATTCCCATGTTTACGTTCCGGTAAAACCACCTTTTTATTTTTCAGCATACTAAAAGCTTTAAGTAATTTTCTTCTTGTGTTTTTTGGAAGAATTACTTCATCTATAAAGCCACGTTTAGCTGCACTATATGGGTTTGCAAATTCTGCGGCATAGGCTGCTTCTTTTTCGGCAAGTTTTGCTTCGTGGTCTTCTGCATCTTTAATTTCTTTTCTAAAGATAATTTCACTTGCACCTTTAGCACCCATAACTGCAATTTCAGAGGTAGGCCATGCAAAATTCATATCCGCCCCAATATGTTTAGAATTCATAACATCATAAGCACCACCATAGGCTTTACGAGTAATAACCGTAATTTTGGGAACTGTAGCTTCGCTTAAAGCATATAATAACTTTGCACCATGGACTATAATTCCATTCCATTCTTGGTCGGTTCCAGGTAGAAATCCGGGAACATCTACCAATACCAATAGCGGAATATTAAAGCAATCACAAAAGCGTGTAAATCGCGCTGCTTTTTTAGAACTATTCACATCTAAAACTCCAGCTAGAAATAAAGGCTGATTTGCAATAATTCCAACACTTTCGCCACCAATCCTAGCAAAACCGATTAAGATATTTTCGGCGTAATTCTTATGTATTTCATAAAAGGAACCTTCGTCTATAATTCCGTTTATGACAGAATGCATATCATAAGGTTTGTTTGCATTTTCTGGAATAATATTGGAAAGCACATCTCTTATTTCATCCTTTAATTCATATGGAATAGCTGTAACTTTTTCTTTGTTATTCTGAGGCAAGTAACTTAAAAGAGTTTTTAAATCTTCCAAACAGGCAATATCATTGGCAGAGGTAATATGGGCAACACCTGATTTTGTGGAGTGGGTACTAGCGCCACCTAGTTCTTCTGAAGTAACCTCTTCATTAGTTACTGTTTTTACAACATTAGGACCCGTTACGAACATATAGCTAGTGTCTTCTACCATCATGGTGAAATCCGTTATAGCGGGAGAATAAACAGCACCACCTGCACAAGGTCCCATTATAGCAGATATCTGCGGAATTACTCCAGAAGCCTGTACATTTTTGTAGAAAATATCGGCATAACCACCTAAGGAACGAACGCCTTCTTGTATTCTTGCGCCACCAGAATCGTTAAGACCAATAAGTGGTGCGCCAACTTTAAGTGCTAAGTCCATTATCTTACAAATCTTCTCTGCATGTGTTTCTGATAGTGAGCCACCAAAAACAGTAAAATCTTGCGCGAAAATATAAAGTAACCTTCCATTAACAGTTCCATAACCGGTAATAACACCATCGCCGTAATAGACTTCCTTATCTAAGTCAAATTCAATAGTTCTGTGTGTAACCAAAATTCCTATTTCTTCAAAAGAACCTTCGTCTAACAAATAGTTAACACGCTCTCTAGCGGTTAATTTTTTCTTGGCATGCTGTTTTTCAATACGTTTTTTACCACCGCCCAAATGCGCCAGTGCTATTTTATCGTTTAGAATTTTAATTTTTGAATCCATAGGTTTTGTGATGCTCTAATTATTCAGGTAATCTAACTAATTTTTGATCTTCTATATATTGTTTTACAGCCAGTATTGCTGCTATTTTTGCTTCCTTTTCCTTTCTTCTTTTTAAGACATCTTTAGTGTAGTGTTTTTTAATAAAGTGGGTGTCGAAATTTCCAGAAAGAAAAGCATCATGTTGGCAAACAAACTTTCCAAAAGATAGTGTTGTCTGCACTCCTTTTATATGGTAATTATCAATTGCATTAACCATTAGCTGTATGGCTTCTTGGCGCGTTTTTCCATAGGTAATTAATTTGGAAAGCATAGGGTCATAATAGATAGGGATATCCATACCTTGTTCAAAACCATTGTCTACACGAATGTTTTTTGCAGTTGGAATTTGATACTGCTCTAGTTTACCAACACTAGGAAGAAAATCATTTTCAGGATCTTCTGCATACACTCTTAACTCTAAAGCATGTCCCTTAATTTTTAGATCCTCTTGTGAAAAAGGGAGTGCTTCGCCTTCAGCAATTCGTATTTGTAATTCAACCAAGTCTAGTCCAGTTATCAATTCGGTAACGGGATGTTCTACTTGCAATCGGGTATTCATTTCTAAAAAATAGAAATTATTATTGGCATCTAAAAGGAATTCAACCGTACCCGCACCTAAATAATCACAAGATTTGGCAACTTTAATTGCCGCGTCTCCCATTTCTTTTCGCAGTTTAGGTGTTAGGATGCTAGACGGAGCCTCTTCCATCACTTTTTGATGACGACGCTGAATGCTACATTCTCTTTCAAACAAATGAACAATAGTCCCATGACTATCCGCAATAATCTGAATTTCTATATGTCTAGGAGATTCAATATATTTTTCAATAAAAACAGAACCATCACCAAAAGCAGAAGTAGCTTCGCTAATAGCCCTATTCATTTGTGCTTCTAATTCGTTTTCTTGGTTTACAATACGCATACCTTTTCCGCCACCGCCAGCGGAGGCTTTTATTAGAATAGGAAAGCCAATTTCTTTAGCTATACTTTTGGCCTTGGCGACATCTGTAATGGCCTCATCTATACCTGGAACCATGGGAATGTTGTAGTTTTTAACAGCATTTTTAGCCGCTAATTTACTTCCCATAATTTTTATAGCTTTTGATTTTGGTCCTATGAATAGGATGTTATTTTTTTCTGCTTCCTCTGCAAAATCAGCATTTTCACTTAAAAACCCATAGCCGGGATGAATAGCATCGACCTTAAGTTCTTTTGCAATTTCAATTATTTTAGAATCTAAAAGATAAGATTCGCTAGAAGGAGGTTCGCCAATACAAACAGCTTCATCGGCAAGTTTTACATGAGGAGCATTTCTATCTGCTGTAGAATAAATAGCAACTGTTTTAATTCCTAGCTTGTGAGCCGTTTGTTGAACTCTAATAGAAATTTCGCCTCTATTTGCAATTAATATTTTTTTTATTTTCATGCTGTAGATTTACTCAAATTCAATTAAAAGGTCTCCTTTTTCTATGGTACTTCCTTTGCTTTTTTTAAGCAGTTTTATATTCCCATCTCTAGGAGAAGTAATGCTATTTTCCATCTTCATAGCTTCTAGTATTAATAAAGTATCGCCTTTTTTTACCTCTTGTCCAACTTCCACTATAATGTCTAAAATCAGTCCAGGCATTGGTGCTTTAATAACGTTTACTTGTTTAGAGTTTCCAACAGAAAACCCCATATTTTTTATCAATTCATCTAAAGGAGAAGCTATTGCAACCGTATATAAGGTGTTATTTACCGAAACTTGGTATTGCTTTTTACTAAAATCGGAAGAGATAAGTTTTGCATTATAAGATCTGCTATTTTCAAGTATGTGTTGTTCTAAACTTTCATTTGTGGCCGTATCAATACTTAAAATATCTTCGAAGGATATTTCAAAATCAAAAGTGTTGTTCACTTTTACTTTAAAAGTAGTATGCATAGGTTCATTTTGATATAAATATAGGAATAGCGTTTGTTATTCTAAAAATAAGAAGCGTTAACTTTTTTACAAAAATAGGATCTGACGGAATTTTTAGTGCCAATTATTGTAAATTGGCAACGCATATAAAATATAAATTATGACTCGTAGTTATTCTGTGAAAATTTCTTTTTTAAGCATGTTACTTCCATTACTGATACTCCCATTTTCTTGTGCAGATTTAAAGAGTCAGAAAAAGGCGCATAAATTCACGAATGCATTAATAGAAGAAACGAGTCCTTATTTATTACAGCATGCACATAATCCTGTAGATTGGAGGCCTTGGGGACAAGAAGCTTTAGATGAAGCAAAGAAAAGCAATAAGCTAATTTTGGTGAGTATAGGGTATTCTTCTTGTCACTGGTGCCATGTGATGGAAAAGGAAACTTTTGAGAATGAAGAAACGGCTAAAATGATGAATGAAAATTTCATTAATATAAAAGTAGATAGAGAAGAAAGACCAGATGTAGATCAGGTATATATGACTGCATTACAGTTGCTAAAAGGAAGCGGAGGTTGGCCTTTAAATGTGATAACCTTACCAAACGGAAAGCCTATTTATGGTGGGACTTACCATACCAATAAACAATGGAAGGAAGTATTAGCGAAAGTAAATAAGTTGTATCAAGAGGATCCAAAAAAGGCGAATGAATATGCGGATAGGTTAGCAGCAGGAATTCAAGAAGTAAATTTAATTCAACCACTAACAGATTTCGAAGTTCTTAATACGGAAACCGTAATAAATAGTGTGGTAAAGTGGAAATCTAATTGGGATTTGGAACTTGGAGGAGATAAACTTACGCAGAAATTTATGCTCCCAAACAATGTCAATTTTCTATTGGACTATGCAATTCTGTCTGGAGATGAACCTAGCAAAGAGCATGTAAAAAAGACTTTAGATAAAATGGCTATGGGTGGGGTCTATGATCAAATTGGAGGAGGTTTTTATAGATATAGCACGGATAAATATTGGAAAGTACCTCATTTTGAAAAGATGCTTTATGATAATGCACAATTACTTAGTTTATATTCTAAAGCATATACTGTTTTTAAGTCGCCCTTATATAGGGAAGTGGTAGAAGAAACGATTGCCTTTTTAGAACGAGAAATGAAAAATACTGAAGGCGGATACTACGCTGCTTTAGATGCAGATAGTGAAGGAGAAGAAGGCAAGTTTTATGTATGGAAAGAAGAAGAGTTGCAATTAGCTTTAGGAGAAGATTATGAACTTTTTTCTAAGTATTTTAATGTTCAAAAAAAGAATGTTTGGGAACATGGAAATTATGTATTGTACAATAGTATAAGTGATATTGAATTTGGTGAAGAAAATAAAGTAGCCTCTACCGATTTGGAAAAATTAAAGCAAAAATGGAGCGATTTACTATTAGAAGTTAGAGCGAAGAGAGTCCGTCCAAATACAGATGATAAGATACTAACCTCATGGAATGCTCTATTGATTAATGGATTTGTAGATGCTTATAAAGCTTTTGGAAACAAAGAATATTTGGAAAGGGCAGAGGGAGTGTATGATTTTATTGTCGCTAAAAGCTATAAGAATAAAGAGCTATTTCATTCGTATAAAAAGAATAGTAAACGTATAGATGGCTTTTTAGATGACTATGCATTTTTAACAAATGCTTCTCTTAATCTGTACGGAGTAACAATGAATACTAAATACTTGGAAATGGCAAATACTTTAAACAATGTGGTTTTGTCTACGTTTAAGGATGAAGCATCTGGTATGTTTGTGTACAATAGGAGCAATGAGCTTATTTCAAAAATAATAAAGACCAATGATGGCGTTATTCCTTCTCCAAATGCGGTAATGGCGAAAAATTTATTTGAACTTGGACATATTTATTACAATGTAGGATATGTAAAGAAATCTAAAACAATGCTGGCCACCGTCACGCCACTTCTTATAGAGAATGCCTACAGCTATTCTAATTGGAATTCCTTGTTGTTAAATAATGCCTATTCTTATTTTGAGATTGCAATTGTAGGAAAAAATGCTGAGAATAAGTTGATAGAATTAGGAAAGTACCATCTTCCTAATGTTTTGGTTGTTGCTAGCACCTTGGAAAGTAAAATGTCTCTGTTTGAAGGAAGGTATGTGGAAGAGGATACTTACATCTATGTTTGTCAGGATAGTGCCTGTAAATTACCAGTAACTACAGTGAAAGAAGCTGTGGAGCAGTTGGATAATTTTTAAATCACTGTATTCATAGATGCCAATTTTAAACAAAATTTAGAAGCTAGAATTAAAATAATACGAGTTACTATATTAAATAGTAATTTATTTATTAAGTTTGTTTAATAATTCGATAGTTGTCGAAATATAAAAAAGATTTTGTGGATTCAAAAAAGATTATAAAGGTGATGAAAGCACTTTCTAATAAAAATCGCTATGAAATTTTTATGGAAATTTTTGAGAACAATAAACAAACTTCTTTTGAAAAGGAAGAATGTTTTATTTATAGTGTTATTGAAAAGTTGAATATAGGAGCTCCTACCGTTTCTCACCATTTAAAAGAACTTTCAAATGCTGATTTGATTATTACAGAAAGAAGAGGTAAGAATATTGTTGCTAGAATAAATGAAGAAACCATAAAGGAATTAAGTGCTTTATTCAATTTAGAGTAGAAATTGAAGGTGTAATTTGATGTTTCTTGAAAGACAGTAGCATAAAGTATAATTAAATGAAGAAAATATTTAAGATGATTGGAATTTCTATTGCTGCATTTATTGGGTTACTAATTATTATTGGAGTCCTTTTTTTAAACCTTAGTCCTCAGTTCGGGAAGGGGAGTAGTGAAGAACAAAAAATGAATTATGCTAAACTGGAAAACTATCAAAATGGGAAATTCGAAAATCAACATGAAAGTCCGATAGATGTTAATTATTGGAAAATGATTAAAGAATTTACTAAGAAAGCACCAAATAGAAAACCAAATAAAGATATTGCAGTTGAAAAAATAGACAGTACACTAATAGAAAATCACGATAAAAAGAATACATACTTAACATGGTTTGGTCATTCTGCCTTCTTGTTAGAATTAAATGGAAAGAAAATTCTTATGGATCCAATGTTTGGGGAAGTACCAGCACCACACCCATTACTTGGGCAAAAGCGGTATTCAAAAGAACTGCCAATTGAGATTGAAAAATTACCATTTATAGATGCTGTAATTATATCTCATGACCATTATGACCACTTGGATTATGAATCTATTCAAAAATTGAAAGGAAAAGTTGGTCTATATTTCACTCCTTTGGGTATTGGAAATCATCTAATAGAATGGGGCATTCCAAAAGAAAAAATTAAGGAATTGAATTGGTGGGAAAGTATTGAATTTGGTGGAATTAAATTGGTTTGCACACCAGCAAGGCATTTTTCGGGTAGAGGGTTGTTTGACCGAGCAACTACACTTTGGTGTTCTTGGGTTATTAGTGGAGGAAAAGATAATATCTTTTTTAGTGGGGATAGCGGATATGATACGCATTTTAAAGAAATAGGGGAAAAATATGGTCCATTTGATATTTCTTTAATCGAATGTGGTCAATACAATGAGGATTGGAAATTGATACATATGATGCCCGAAGAGACCGTGCAAGCAGCATTAGATTTAAAAAGCAAATTAGCCCTGCCAATACATTGGGGAGGATTTACTTTAGCTTTTCACGATTGGACAGACCCAATAGAAAGAATTTTAAGTAAGGCCCAAGAATTAAATATGCCAATAACAACGCCGAAAATAGGAGAACAGGTAATTATAAATGATTCAGATTTTCCTACAGAAAAATGGTGGGAAGAGTATAAAAACTAATACCAATTGTAGCCTATGGAAATAGGGGGGTATTAGTACTGTAGTTCTTTGTCGGCAATGGCAATTTAGCTGAATATATTGTCAAAATCTATATTTGGTTTCACATCAAAAGGTTTTTCTTTTAATGAAACTATATCATTTAATAGTATAATAGTACTTATTAAAAAGAGTTGCTAAGTCTAGATGGATTTGAATGTCCAAAAATCGTGATTAGGCAAAGGTGCTTCGAAGGTCTGGGATTCTTTAGATCCAGAGACTTCATGGGTTAATTTCCATGCGTGAAGGCAAATAGAAAGCGGTAAGTATTCTTGATCTGAACCATATTTTTTATCTCCAATAATAGGAAGCCCTATATGCGCTAATTGGGCTCTTATTTGATGGAATCGACCAGTTTTCGGCTTTATTTCTAAAAGATAACCAAAATCATTTTCACCTATAACTTCATAGGAAAGCATGCAGTTTAAGGAGTTTGTTGATTTTGATTGAACTATATCTGCTCTTTTTTCTTTGTTATTTTTTACGAGAAAGTTTACTAAGTTTCCTTTGTTCTTTGCTGGCTTGTTTTTAACAATTGCTAAATACGTTTTTTGAACTTTACGGCTACTAAATAGTGTATTAAATTCTACCAGAATGCTTTTTTTCTTTGCCAGAATTAATACGCCACTTGTTACGCGATCTAACCTATGGATAATTCCTATATAAGGCTTCTGTTTACTTTTTAAAAGGTGATTAAGAACTTGAGTCTCTACAGTAACAGTTTCGTAAAGACTTTTTTCACTTATAAGTCCCGCAGCTTTGTTTACAACTAGATAATCGTTGTTTTCATGTAGGATTTCAAGCTTAGGCATTTGTAATTTTATTTTCAAGTTTCAGAATAATAGTACTACGTTCAAGGCTTTTAGATGCTATTTTTTTATCCAGATTTTTAGCTATTCAAAATAAAAGGCGAGCCTATAATTTAGCGTCGCTTCTTTCTTGATTTATATTTATTTTTAGGACGTATGTCATTTGAAGGAATAGCATCATCAAAAGTGTTTTTTACGTCTTTTGGTTTAATGCTTCTCCAAGAATTATTTTCTGGTACTAACACGTCTACCAAATCTTTTCTACCTACTTTATTCAAGGTTTTTCTAATCCAAGCTTTATTTTCTTTTTTATACCAAAAGAAGAAACGATGTTGTTCATCCTTTTCTTTTTTAGATTTTGGAGTTATGGTTGGTTTTAGTGTGTATGGGTGATATCCACTATAATAAATAACCGTTGCAACCGTCATTGGAGTAGGTGTAAAGCCTTGTACTTGCTCTAGCTGAAAACCCATGTCTTTAGTTTCAGCTGCCAGATTTGCCATATCTTCTACTTCGCAAGCTGGATGATTTGAAATGAAGTACGGAATTAACTGAAGCTTTAAATTATTCTTTATATTGATTTTATCAAAACGTTCTTTAAACTTATGAAAGTATTTAAATGAAGGTTTTCGCATCAATTTTAAAACAGGATCTGAAGTGTGTTCTGGAGCCACTTTTAAACGTCCAGAAATATGCTTTGTCATCACTTCTTCCGTATAATCATCTAATTCTTTTGGGTCAGCATTCTTATTGAATTCGGGCACCAACATATCATGACGAATTCCGCTTCCTATAAATGATTTTTTAATTTTAGGATGTTTATCTACAGCTTGGTATAATTTGGTTAATGGTTTATGAGACGTATCTAAGTTGCTGCAAATTACAGGCGAAATACAGGAAGGCGCCACACATTTGTCGCAAATAGATTGCACTTTCCCTTTCATCTTATACATATTAGCAGAAGGCCCTCCAATATCTGATAGGTAGCCTTTAAAATCTGGCATATTGGCAACTTTATCGACTTCCTTTAAAATAGATTCTTGGCTACGACTCGCAATAAATTTTCCTTGATGAGCAGAAATTGTACAGAAACTACAACCACCAAAACAACCACGATGAATATTAATAGAAGTCTTAATCATTTCAAACGCAGGAATTGGGCCACGCTTATTATATTTTGGATGTGGCAAACGCGTATAAGGTAAATCGAAAGATGCATCAATTTCCTTTTCTAGCATTGTTGGGTAAGGTGGATTAATTACCAGTTTTCGATCACGCACACCTTGAAGAATTCGTTTTGCGTTTAACTTATTCGATTCTTGCTCAATCACTTTAAAGTTCGACGCAAATTTCTTTTTATCCTTTAAACAAACAGCATGCGAATTAATTTCGACATCTTCCCAATTTTTATTCTTCGGAAGTATTTCATCTTTATCTAAGAAAAAAGCGGTTTGCTTAATAGTTTTTAAACTTGAAAAAGGTACTCCTTTTTGCAATAGCTTAACAACTTCTCGTAAAGGTTGTTCGCCCATTCCGTATACCAACATATCTGCTTTAGAAGTTTCTAAAATAGTTGGCATTAATTTATCACTCCAATAATCGTAATGCGTTACACGACGCAAAGACGCTTCAATGCCTCCAATTAAAACAGGAATATCTGGAAATTTATCTTTTAAAATACTTGAATAAACAGATGTGGCGTAATCTGGTCTAAACCCTTTATCACCATTTGGTGTATAGGCATCTTTATCTCTACGTTTTTTACTTGCAGTATAATTACTCACCATAGGATCCATACAACCACCAGTAACGCCAAAAAATAATTTTGGTGTTCCTAATTTTGTGAAATCCTGCAAATCATCGGTCACACTTGGTTGCGGAACAATAGCAACTTTTAATCCATAACTTTCTAATATACGACCAATAACAGCAGGTCCAAATGAAGGGTGGTCTACATAAGCGTCTCCACTAAATAGAATAACATCTAATTCTTCCCAACCTCGAATTTTTACTTCTTTGTTCGTTGTTGGTAACCAATCTGAAAGTTTGTTCATTTGCATACGGGTGCAAAGGTAGTGTTAAATTCGTTTTACAACTTAACATAGAAGTCCTTCAGCGTTACGATTACCAATGAGAGAAGTCCATTTTCGAAAATTTTCTGGGTAATTCATTTAGAGTTTGTGGAAATTCAATAAAAATCGGTGACTTATGTCCTTGAAATGGCTAAATATTTGAAGGAGAAGATTTCGATTTTCGATTTATTTGCTCAGAAAAATTTATGTTTTGAGCTATTTTGTATAATCGATATTACGGTATAAAAATGAGCTAATTTCGGTTTCATTACTGAAGTTAACAATTATGCGTGGATTCGGACGTAGTCGAATTCGCCGTAATTGCAGTTATACTTTGTGAGCAAAAGTTATTCTCCATTAATTAATTTTATTGCTTTTTCAATATATAAATTAGCATCATAACTTGAGGCACTTTCTTTTATCTCATAATTTAATTTCAATCCTTTTCGTTGTACACTTTCATCATTTGGATAAAAAGCACCAACTCCAGTAAAGTCAATTGAAGTGCCGTCAATGAGAGGTATTTCGTTTCTATTCATAACTGCTCCGAAAGTTTGTTCTCCAATAGTTATGCAATTTGGAGATGATTGAATTGCCATTCCTATCCACTCTGCTTTACTCGCTGTTGTTCTATCGACTAAAAGGATTACTTTACCTTTAAAAAAGCCTTTATTTCTCTTACCTGCTTTGAAAGGATTGTTTATGAAACTCAAAGCTGAATTTGAACCATAATCACCATAGGATGGTCGTATTGAGATAAGTGCTTTTAAAAACTTATTTTTTTTTGGATAAAGGTATTTTGCTATTTCTGAAGCGCCAATATTTCTTGGGTAATTTCTCAAATCTATAATTATGCCCTTAAAAGTTTTAAAATGGTTAAATGCTTGCTTTAATTCCTTTTTGTCAATATTATTTAAATTTATTAATCCAATTTCTATATTTAATTCTTTCCAATTTTCAGTTTTTAAAGGCCTTAAACGTATATACTTTTCTGCTGGATATTTTAAAGAACTTAATTGAATGTATTGTTTTATAATTTGTCCATTTGTTTTCAAAATATTAACCAATATGGAATCTTTATTCGAAGCTAATAAATATGTTTTTTCAATTGCTCTTTTTAAATAATTTTGATTTGAAACGCTTATTACCTCTGAAAATTTATTTTGAAAATATTCTTTTAATTTTGTATCGTTTATTGTATAAATTATATCTCCAATAGTTAATGAGTCTTTTTTAAATATTTTTTTGTTATAAATTGATGTTATTACTAAAGAATCATTTATTATTCTTCCTCCAAAGTTTGGGAATTTACTTAATGAATTAAGTGTATGACTATATTGGTAATTCGAATGAGAATCATTCATTCTGCTGAATAATTTTTCTTTTGCCTTTTCAAAATTTTCCTTGCTATTTATGCTAAATTCTGATATAGATTTTTTTAATACTTTTTCCCAAGGTATGTCTGTCAAATAAATATTTACATTCCAATATTTCATTGCGTTCCAAAACGAAGCAAGAAATAATAATCGATGTTCTTTTTTAGAATAATCAAAATCTAAAAACGCAATTTCATTACTGAAATCTACTGAACTACTTAATTTTTTAGCTTCTGCGTAATGGTAATTATAATTGTTATTATTCTTTAATTTGTTTAATAACTTAGTCAGTTTTGTGTTGAAATTTATTTCATTAATCCATTCGAAATTGACGTTTTTGTCAAATACTTCATCTGAATTTTCCGTTTCTTCTGATGTAAGTTTTTCCATTCCATAACCCTCTATCCAATGAATCATTTCGTTATTAAAATCTTCTTTTGTTTCAGTCAATTTTAACTTTTGATATTCATTAATAAACTCTCTATTGAAATTAAATTTCCCATCACTTATTTCTGGGTGATAGTATTTCAATAACCCCCAAATTTTAATAAAATTCTCATTTTTGTCACTTTCAGATATTTGGCTGAATGCATATGAAAAATGAAAAAACATACATAATAATAAGATGTACTTCATAGGTTGCTTTCATATTTTTGCTACTGACGTATATACGTATTACTTATACTTAACAAATTGTATAAAGTCATTGTTTTTTCCAACAAGAATATAGGAGGTGTCTTTTATTTTTATTGTGGTCATGTCTTTTACATCACCAGCTGTAAACAAACCACTTTCAGAAGCTGTAATAGGCTTAAAATTTCCTTTTCCATTCCCTTTTAGGAAAAGTCCATTACTAGCATCATTTCTTGGGGTTTCAACTTCCGAGGCATGAAGGTTTCCTGCAATGATAATATCTAAATTAGAATCGTTGTCAAAATCATCTACAAGTATCTGGTTTATATTAGAAACCTGTGCCAAATTAGGCAAGTTGTGTATAACGAATTTACCATCCTTATTCTCTAGATAGATACTGGCAAAAGATTTTACTTGGTAATGTAAAGATTGATCCAAATCACCTTCAGAATATATGTCTTCTAATGTAGCGTTGGAGAAGGCATCATAATTTTTGAATTTACTGCTTATTGCAGGAATTTGTTGGGAGGAACATTCCCTACCTCTAACAGGGAATTTTTCACCTTCGTTATAGTAGCTAAGTACAATATCACTCTTTTTGTTTTGGTCAAAATCTTTAAAGTAGATATCAAAAGTTTCCTCACTATTGGCTTTGTATTTGTAGTTTAAACCTAAGTTTCCTACAACATAATCGATATCGCCATCATTATCAAAATCACCTTCGTTAATGCTAAACCACCAACCTGTAGTATCGTCAACATTCAGGCTTTTGGAAGTGTTTTCAAAAACACCTTTGTTGTTTTTAAAAATGGAAATAGGCATCCATTCTCCAACGATAATTAGATCCATCCAACCATCTTTGTTGTAATCGGTCCAAAGGGCACTAGTAGCCATTCCTAAGTTTTCTAATTCAGGCGCTATTGTTTTTGTTACATCTATAAATTTTGGATTCCCTTTTGTACTTATATTTTCTAAAATATAACTATTGGCAGGTAGGGGGTAATTGCCAGGAACAAGTCTTCCAAGAACGAGTAAATCTAAATCGCCATCTTTATCAAAATCATTACTATAGACTCTGGATCCACTTGTAATCATTTTTGGGAGAGCTGTTTCAGATTTTGTAAAGTTCCCTTTTCCGTCGTTAACGTAAAACCGATCTTGCAGCATTTCAGAATCCGATTTAAATTCATTCCCGCCACTAACCATATAAATGTCATTATCACCGTCACCATCGGCATCAAAGATTAGGCTACCCATATCTTCTGCCTCTATATCTTTAAAAATGTCTTCAGCAGCTTGTTTTTTAAAACCATTACTCTGTTGAAAATAAATACCAGCTTTGCTTTTAGACGCGCCACTTACTATAAAATCATCCAATCCGTCTCCGTTTAAATCCCCAACGGAAAGTCCAGGGCCAAATCTGGAGGTGTTATGTGGAAGTAGAATTTCATTCTCGTAATCGTTATAAACATTTTCTTCATGCAGATGTTTTACAACAATGGTAGTATCTGTTTCTGTTTTGAAAAGAGTTGTAGGTGTTTTTTTAGAAGTATTGGTACTAGCAATTGCATCAGAATAATTAATGTTTAAAATTTGATTAGAATCAATCCCGTTTAGGATTTGCACTTTTCCATCGGGCCATTGTATTTTTATTGTTTCTACAGTGGTAATTTTTCCAATGCCAAAGTGTAGTTGTGGTGCTACCGAAGATTGAAAACCTCTAGTTAATGTCATTTCTTGAAATTGTGTAATTCCATCAGATGTTAAGTACGCTTTTACACCTAGACCAAATTTGTTTTTGTTGGGACCATCGAATTTTAGAGTAATGTGGTTGTTTTTCTCAGAACTTGTGTTCTCAAAAACGGAAGCGTAGTCATCAATATTATTGGTGACAATCTCTAAATCCCCATCGTTATCCAAATCAACATAAACAACACCATTGGAAAAACCTTCATAGGATATTCCCCATTCTTTATTTACTTGTTCAAAAGTGAGGTCTCCGTTGTTTTTAAATACAAAATTATCAATTTTCTCAGAAGGAATAGAAAGGCTTCTTTCTAAGAAATTTTCTTTATCCGTTTTAGTTTTTCCAGTATCTTTAAAGAAATCTCTGTTATTTATTTCTCTTCTGGTTCCGTTGGATATAAAAATATCTTTCCACCCATCATTATCTAAATCGGCAATTAAGGGACCCCAACTCCAATCGGTAGATGAGATGCCTGCCAAGCGAGAAACATTGCTAAAATCTGGTGTAGAGTCATTTAGAACACCATTGTTTAGTTGTAGATTGTTCTGCATGTATTGATAATGGAAACCAGAATATACAGTTCCCCAAAAAAGAGCAGGGTTCATACTAGCCATATTAGCTTTGGCTCTTCTATTGTTTTTAGCCATCATATCTACTTGTATAATGTCTAATAATTGGTCGTTATTAAAGTCAGCAATATCTACTCCCATACCATAGAAGGCAGTTTGTTTGGTGGCTTTTTTTACTTGCTCGGAGAAAGTTCCATTCTTATTATTGATGTACATGAAATCTGGCGTACTAAAATCATTGGAAACGTAGATGTCTGGCCATCCGTCACTATTGAGGTCGCCAATTGTAGCGCTTAGTGTTAATCCAAAGGTTCGAAGACCCGCTTCTTCCGTAACATCTGTATACGTTGTGCCTCCATCATTTCTATATAATCTGTCGGTATCATTTAATTTAGGATTCGCCATTTTAAACCTGTAAAAGTCGTTTGGGGCATTAAAATTTGTGCTAGGATAATTGGCAACATATAAATCTAAATCCCCATCAAGGTCGTAATCAAAAAATGTAGTTTGCACACTATTTCCAACATCAGCAATTCCGTATTCTTTAGCACTTTCTGTGAATGTTAAATCGCCATTATTAATATAAAGTAGATTTTCTTTAGGAGTGAATTTCCCACTTACTGAGCAATAAATATCTAGTAAGCCATCGTTATTTACATCTGCCATAGTAACTCCAGTAAACCACCTGTCATCACCTAGGACATTAGCTTTTTCTGAGATGTCTTCAAATTTTAGGTTTCCTTTATTAAGAAATAATCTATTCGAAACCATATTTCCTGTAAAGAACAGGTCTATAAGTCCGTCGTTATTGATGTCACCAGCAGAAACACCACCACCCATATATAGGTAGGCGTATGTGAAATAATTAAGGGAATCGTTTTCTGTTAAGTCATTAGAAAAAGAGATACCAGTTTCGGTATGTTCTAATTTTTTGAAAATGGTGTTTTTGGAATTGCAAGAAAATAGAAACGAAACGGAAATAACTAGTAAAAAAGCTTTTTTTATCATTGTATAATTAAAGCTCTAAATATAGTAATAAATGTTTGATAGGAGGGTAAAAAAAACAGGGCATTGAAAACAATGCCCTGTTAAATAAAAACTAATAATAAATAGTCTTTAGAATCCTGGATTTTGAGTTAAAATATTTCCACTTAAGTCAATTGCACCTACCGGAATAGGGAATAGATTATGACTTGAAGAGTATGTTTTGGCTTTAGTGCCGAAATTAGTAATAGTTCTGCCTTCGTTTGCGAAGTACGCATTCATTACAGTTTCTGCATTACCCCATCTTCTAAGGTCAAACAAACGATGTCCTTCCATACCTAGTTCTACACGACGCTCAAAACGAACTGCTTTTCGAGCGAAATCAGCATCTGCAAATGTCGTATATGGTTCTATAACATAAGTAGCAGCATCTGCACTACCATCTACGGTTTTCATATAATTAGAGCTTTTTGCTCTATTTCTAATTAAATTAACATTAGCTAAAGCTGTTACCAAATCTCCAGTTTCAACTGCAGCTTCTGCCGCCATTAATAGAACATCAGCAAATCTCATTATATGATAATTTACACCAGAATGTTGTTGTCCCCAACCACCAGTTGCTTGGTTTCCTGTTTCTCCATTCCAATATACATTTTTCTTAGATAAATATGGGCCTGAAATATCTGCAAAAGTAGCACGAATCCACTCTTTACCAACATGTTCACCGTAGCCGTTATAATCAATCCCTCGTCTTCCAACAGTGTAATCAGCTCTAGGGTCTAAATTTCCTGCAAATAAAGTAAATGGATCTGCAGTATCAATACCATAATCACTATTTACATCTGTCTGATTATAGGTGTCTAATAAAGGTAACCCTGTAGCATCAGTTTGAAAAGCATTTAATAAATCCTGAGTAGGTTGGTAAAAACCACAACAAGATCCAAAAGGACCAGGATTTGGAAAGTTCAAAGTACCTCTAACATTTGCATTTGGTGACATACCGCCATCTGTAGTAAATTGAATAGAGAAAATAGATTCTGTACTGTTATCACCAGCTATTCTAAAATTATCTACGTAATCTGTCATTAAGGAATATGGCCCATTATCTACAACATCATTAAGTAATGTAGAAGCAGCAGCCCATTCAGATTGGTATAGATGAACCTTTCCTAAAAACGCTTTAGCAGTCCAGGAAGAAGGTCTACCTACATCATTACCTTGTGAAGCAGGAAGGTTATCTACAGCATATTGGAAATCAGCTTCAATTTGATCCCAAATAGGACCAGTGTTAGGTTGATTAAATTCTGTGTTAGCGTAGTTTTCTTCAGAAATATATGGCACATTGCCCCACATTTTTTGAAGTTCAAAATTAAAATGGCCTCTTAAAAATCTTGCTTCTGCTAATTGAGATGAAAAATCACCTTCTTCAATAGAGGCTATTAATGCAATAACAGCATTGGCTCTATTTATTCCCGCAAAAGTAACTCCCCATTTCCCTAAAAAATAGCCGTTACCAGTAGACCAATCGAAAATTTCGACAGAATATAGATCAGATTGATCACTATCTGTACTTCCTTTGTGTGCATCATCTGAAACCACATCCATAATCCAGTTATCTCCAGAAGTGGCCCAAGCGTTACCAATGCCATTTGCTCTAACACCATCTAAGGTGGAGTAAGCTCCCGTTAGTAGTAAATTAACTCCAACTTCATTTTTAAGAGCATCATCACTTAGAGCTCCCACTGCAGGGGACTCTGTAAATTCATCGCTACAAGCTAATACACCGATTAGCAATAGAGCATATATTAATCCTTTTTTCATCTTTTAAAATTTAATGTTAGCACCAATTGTGAAAATTCTTGAATTTGGATAGATTCTGCGATCAATACCTAAGCTTAAATTGTCATAAGAAACAATTTCGGGGTCAAATCCTTGATAATCTGTAATAGTGAATAAGTTTGTTGCTTGTACGTAAACACGCAAAGAATTCATTTTTAACTTGTCTATAATAGTCTCTGGTAATGAATATCCTATTTGAATATTTTTAAGTCTAAAATAAGAGCCATCTTCAACAAAGTAAGAATTCGAATTGGCTTCGTCATTTGTGATTGAATTAGACAGAGCAGGTAACGTAGCATTTGTATTCGTAGGTGTCCAAGCATCTAGTACTCTAGCGCTTCTGTTACCGTTAAAGAAATATCCGAAATCTGAAAATACTTTATTATAGTTGTAAATTTCGTTCCCTTGTGAACCAGTAAAGAATAATTGCGCATCAAAACCTTTGTATCCGGCATTTAAATTTAGACCATAGGTAAAATCAGGATGAGGAGAACCGATATTGGTTCTGTCATCATCATCTATAGTTCCGTCACCATTAACATCTTTATACTCAAATCTTCCAGTACTTGTGAATCCAATTACTTGTCTTCCATAGAAATAAGACATTTCTTCACCAACTTCAGTACGTGTTACTGCACCATTTCTAATGTCGCTTCTTCCTGGGATAAAATCACTAATTAACTTAGTAACTTCGTTTTTGTAGTGAGAAATACTAGCATTAACACCATAAGAGAAGCCACTTTCTGTTTCATCGTTATAACCAATTGTTAAATCAAAACCTTTGTTTTTGATGTTTCCAAGGTTAACCAAAGGAGCTCCAGCATCAATAGCAGTAGTACTAATTAGACTCAAATCTCTCGTGATTAAGTCTTGTGTTTCAATATTAAAATATTCTAGAGATACTGCAAGTTTACTGTCTAATAAAGATAAATCAACACCAAAATTTGTTGTAACAGATGTTTCCCATTTTAAATTCTCATTTCCAACTTGAGTTAATAAGGCACCTGTAGTTATAGTACTACCATCAAAGGAATAATTCGCTTGGTTCTCATCTAAGTTAGAAATGTTAATTGTTGGATTGTTGGCAGGAAGAGTTTGGTTTCCTAGTTGCCCCCATGAAGCTTTAAGTTTTACTCTGTTGATAATAGCATCTTCAGGGTAAAAATCTTCTTCACTCATAACCCATCCAGCACTAAAAGAAGGGAATAAATCGCTTTTGTTATCTCCTAAAAATCTTGAAGATTTATCTTGACGAAGTGTAACTGTAGCAAAATACTTACTATTTAAAGAATAGTTCACTGTTCCGAAAACAGAAGATAATGTATTATACCCATCTTCAGCGAAAACAACATTTGGTGTACCAGAACCATTACTGTTTAGTAAGTAAAAATCAGGGTTTTCAAATAAATATCCTGATCTCGAAACAGCTTTACGTTTACGACCATCCTTTAAAGCTTCTATACCTATAAGAGCATTAATTTTGTGATTGCCAAATGTTTTGTTGTAATTTAAAGTATTTGTCCAACTCCAATTATAACTTGTAGAATCACCCTCTCTTAAAGAATTAGAAGATATTGGTTCACCATGTTCTGGATCCAAAGAAGTAAAAGCTCTACTGTCATTAGCACTGTATCCTCCAGCAAGAGTGGTTTTGAAAGTTAGCTCATCAAGTATATTATAACTTAAATATACATCTCCAAAAAGTGATAGGCTTTTGTCAAAATCGTTTCTTGTTCTATATAACTGAGCTGCTGGGTTTCTAGTGTTACCTAATCCTGGACCTGCTACACCTGCAAAATCACCAGTTTCATCTCTCACAGGTAATAGTGGAGTCATACGTAAAGCACCTTCAATTGCTTCAGCAACACCATCCCTTGTGTTAGAGAAAGAAACATTTAAATGTTCACCAATTTTTAATTTTTCACCAATTTTAAATTCAGAATTTAATCTTGTACTTGCACGTTCAAAACCAGTATAATTCATTATTCCATCTCTTTTTAAATACGAAACAGACATGAAATATTTTCCAGTTTCCGTACCATTAGCAATAGATAAAGAAAGGTTAGATGTTGGAGCGGCTCTAGTAATAGCATCGATCCAGTCCGTTCCTCCTGATTTTACAGGAGCGTTGAAATTACCAAATTGAATACTAGGGTCGTATGAAACAACTCTTCTATGACCAATTATGGAAGAAGGAACAACAGGTGTAGCTCCACTACCATATTGCGGATGAGATGGCGCAATACCATCGTTAGATTGACTTGCCCAAATCATTTCTGCATGCTGTTGCGGATTTAGTAAGTCTGGTGCGTTTGTAATATTTGAAAATCCAGTATACATATCTAAAGATACAACAGCCTTGTCCATGTTATAACCACCACTTTTTGTAGTTATAATAACAACACCATTCGATGCTCTAGCTCCGTAAATTGCAGCTGCACCATCTTTTAAAATGTTCATTTGCTCAATATCCGCCGCATTTATGTTGTTTAGGACATCCGGATCATCAGTTTGTACTCCATCAATAATAAACAAGGGATTAGTATTATTACTTGTTCCAAATCCACGAATGTTAATTTTTGGAGCAGACCCTGGAGTGCTGTTTGATACAACTGTTACTCCTGTAACCCTACCTTGTAAAGCTTCGGCTGCATTTACGGTCGGTGCTTTTAATGCATCCTCCATGTTAACGGATGCAACAGAACCAGTTATATCCCCCCTTGTTTGGGTGCTATATCCTAAGACTACTACTTCGCTAAGCTGACTAGCATCCTCTTCCATAGTCACAGCAATAGAAGATTGTCCATTAACAGCTACTTCTTGCGTCTTAAACCCTATATAGCTAAATACTAATGTTGCATTGCTATCTGCATTAATGGTGAAATTACCATCAAAATCTGTTTGTGTACCGTTAGTTGTTCCTTTAACTAGTACGTTAGCGCCTGGTAAAGGAGCGCCGTCAGCATCAGTAACCGTACCCGATACGGTATTTTGTACTACATTTAAAGTACTTACTTTTTCAATAGAAGAAAATGACTTTGCCATGGTTGTCTGTGCCCCAAAACAAAGTAGCGCCGATAAAACCTTTAATTTAAAGGATAGTGATGCGTACCACTTGCCTTTAGGTTTTAATGATTTACAATCTCTTTTTTGCTTCATAATCATAATGTTAAGTTAGTTTTGGTAAGTAGTAATAGTCACGTTATTTGTAGAGAAAATACATGTTTGTAAAAACGAATTTTCATCTATTTCATACACAGCTACTAGTGTTACCCTGAGTTAAGCGATAAAATTAGATAAAAGAAGATCGCTATTTGTGTACTTTTTTATCAAATAGTGATAATATATTTTACAAATAAAAAAAACGTGCTTTTGCTAGAATTCATGAATTTGCTTTATTAAATTAATATAATAATAGATTGTTTTTTAGATTTTAAGATGTATGAATTAGGTTTGTTTTAAGGGTTTGACGTGATGTCTAGTGTTTTAGTCTTTTGTTTTGACTATAAAATAATAGGAAGTTTAAAACTAAAATAAGATATATTTTTGCTATTATTGTATTGATAAAATAATATCACTGTTCTTTAGTAGAGGCATAAAAAATATTACATTGGAGAATTCAAACAAAATACATAGGGAGATAACATCATTATCACCACATGATAGTTTTAAAGTTTTTAATAGGTATAGGGATAGTTTTGACTACCCTGTTCATTTTCATCCAGAAATAGAATTAAATTTTATTGAAAATGGGAAAGGTATGCGAAGGATGGTTGGTGATAGTATTGATGAAATACAGGAATATGAATTGGTTCTAGTAGGTTCTAATCTTAGTCATGGTTGGGAAATGTACCATTGTCCACATCGTAGAGTACATGAAGTAACGATACAATTTCATGAAAACCTTTTTGATGAAGTTTTTTTACAACGTAGAATAATGAAGCCATTGCGCGAAATGTTTGAAAGAGCGGCTCATGGTATATTATTCTCGAAAGAAGAAACACGGAAACTTGCTCCAAGAATTATGAATGTGTCTAATTTGTCGGGTTCAGATTATTTTTTGGAATTACTATCGATTTTATTTTGTTTGGCGAATACTAGAAACCAACGTTTGCTTTCTGCTGCTCCTGGACAGTATAAAAAATTTGAAAACAGTAAGAAGATAGAGGTGTTGTATGACTATGTTCAAAAGAATTACAACAAAAAAATCACTTTATCTGATGTTTCGAGCCTATTAAATATGAGTAATGTTTCTTTTAATAGATTTATAAAAAAGAGAACGGGAAAAACATTTGTAGATTATCTTAATGATGTGCGTATTGGGTATGCTTCAAGGTGGTTAGTGGAAAAAGATTTTAGTGTTTCAGAGATTGCCTATATGTGTGGCTTCAATAATATTGCTAATTTTAATAGAACATTCAAGAAAATAAAAAATTGTACACCAAGTAAGTATAGACAGGATTTTTCTGAAATAACACTAGTGCAGTAGAATTCGTTTTTGAACTAAAAGATGAAACCTTGCATGAAACTTAAATGGTTATTAAATCAATTATGGTCTGTTATGTCTTTACTTTAAAATCACACATATAATGGAATCATCTATTCAAAGCACCTATGATTTCATGAATTATGTGATTTTGAAGTATGATTTTAGACTAGTTTAGACCTTAAAAAGGTATCTTACCTACTTTTTTTATTGAACTAATAAATATAGTAATATGCAAATAATTGAATCTTCTACAGTATACGATGTAATTATTGTTGGTTCTGGAGCAGGAGGAGGTATGGCAACCAAGATTTTGGCAGATTCAGGATTAAAGGTTGCTGTTGTAGAAGCGGGTCCTTATTTTGACCCAGCAGCACCAAAGCAAATGACACAGTTAAAATGGCCTTATGAATCGCCAAGGAGAGGAGCAGGTACTGTTCGTGCGTTTGGTGAGTTTGACAATGCTTATGGAGGATGGGAGATAGAAGGTGAGCCATATACACATAAAGACGGGACTAAATTCGATTGGTTTCGTTCCCGTATGTTAGGAGGAAGAACAAACCATTGGGGGCGAATTTCACTTCGATTTTCAGAACGAGATTTTAAGCATAAAAATGAAGATGGTCTAGGCGATAACTGGCCTATAGGCTATGAAGATGTAAAGCCATATTACGATAAAGTAGATAAATTAATAGGACTTTTTGGAACTAAGGAAAATTTACCTAATGAACCAGATGGATTTTTTCTTCCGCCACCAAAGCCAAGATTGCATGAGTTATACTATATAAAAGGTGCTCGGAAATCTAACATTCCTGTTATACCTTCTAGAATGTCTATGCTTACCAAACGAATAAACAAAGATAGAGGTCTTTGTTTTTATTGCGGACAGTGTTCAAGAGCTTGTTCTGTTCATGCTGATTTTTCATCAGGAACTTGTCTAATATTTCCGGCACAAAAAAATGGAGGAAAAATAGATTTATTTGTCAATGCAATGGTTCGGGAAGTGCTTACCAACGAAGAAGGAAAAGCAACAGGAGTGTCTTATATTAATAAAGAAGACCGAAAAGAATATAGATTAAAAGGAAAAGTAATTGTATTAGCTGCATCAGCTTGTAGTACAGCAAGAATTCTTTTAAACTCAAAGAGTACGCAGCATCCTAACGGTTTAGGGAATAGTAGTAATGTAGTAGGTAAATATTTGCATGATTCTACAGGGGGAAATAGAATGGGGTTTATTCCAGATTTAATCAATAGGAAAACCTATAACGAAGATGGTGTTGGCGGAATGCATGTCTACACACCATGGTGGTTAGATAATAAGAAATTAGATTTCCCAAGAGGATATCATATAGAAATGTGGGGAGGTTTAGGTATGCCAAGTTATGGATTTGGCTTTAATGCAAATGAATTAAATAAATTTTTCGGACTAAAAGTAGGAGGGTATGGCAATAGCTTACGTTCCGATGTTAAGAAATATTATGGTTCCGTTATCGGTCTTGCGGGTAGAGGGGAATCTGTTCCTAGAAAAGATAATTATTGTGAAATAGATCCAACGACAGTAGATGAGTTTGGGATTCCAGTATTACGTTTTCACTATAAATGGTCCGATTTTGAGCGAAACCAAGGAAAGCATATGCAAGATACTTTTGAAGAAATAATTCAGAATATGGGAGGCGAAGTATTGGGCAGTAAACCTACCAAAGAACAAGATTATGGAATATTAAATCCAGGAAGAATAATTCACGAAGTTGGTACCACAAGGATGGGAGATGATGCAAAGACATCTGTAGTAAACAGCATGCAGCAATTGCACGATGTGGATAATGTCTTTATTGTAGATGCAGGTGTGTTTGTATCCCAGGCAGATAAGAATCCTACTTGGACAATTTTGGCCTTGTCTTGGCGAACATCGGATTATATAATAGAACAATTGAAAAAGCAAAATTTATAGACCATGGATAGAAGAAAAAGTATAAAATCGATTTTCCTTGGAACCGTGGCTAGCTCCTTTGTTATTACTAGTTGTACTTCGGATGGAAAAGTTGTTGAAGAAATTGATATTCCGAAAAAGGCTGATGAGTTTTTCGGAAGAACACCAAAGGAATTAGAACAAATAGCAAAGCTAGATGCCCGACAATTTTTTAATGGGCATGAGATGGAAACTCTAGCTATTTTATGCGCTTTAATTATGCCTGCAAATGAAACTTATAAAAGCGCTACAGATGTTGGTGTGCCAGAATTCATAGAGTTTATGTCGAAGGACATTCCAGAAATGCAAACGCCTCTTAGAGGAGGCTTAATGTGGTTAGACTATAAAAGTAATGGCGATTTTGGAGCCGAATTTATGTCTATTACAGAGGAGCAACAGAAACAAATTTTGGATATAATAGCATATCCCGATATGGAAATTCCGAAGAATGAACATCCTTTAGAAATTCAGTTTTTTACATTAATTAGGAACCTAACCCTAACAGGTTATTACACTTCTAAGGAAGGGATAAAAGATTTAGGGTATAAGGGGAATGCGCCCAATATTTGGGATGGTGTTCCGGAAGATGTATTAGCGCAACATAATATGTCTTATGATCCGGAATGGATTGCAAAATGTGTGGATCAAAGCAAAAGAGTAGATATTGCGGAATGGGATGAAGAAGGAAACTTACTAACTTAAATTATGGATATGAAGTATAAGAACAAGGTTTCACTATTAGTGCTATTTTTAATACTTTTTATGGGGAGTGAATTAAAAGCACAAGAAGTAGGTTTTCAATTATACAGTCTTAGAGACCAGTTTAAGGAAGATGTAGATGCTACTCTAAAGACCATAAGTAGTTGGGGAATTACCAAAATTGAAGGGGGAAGCACTTATGGATTATCTAAGGAGGAGTTTTTGGATAAGCTGAAGAAAAACAATTTAACAATGGTTAGTTATGATGTTTCATTCGAAGATCTTCGAGATTCACCAGAAGAGGTTATTAAGAGAGCTAAATTTTTTGGAGCTTCGTTCATTATGTGTGCTTGGATTCCGCATTCTGGAAATAAATTCACTTTAAAAAATGTAAAGAAAGCCGTAGCTGTTTTTAATAAAGCGGGGGAAATGATTAAATCAGAAGGGTTGAATTTGGTGTACCATCCACATGGGTATGAATTTAGACCCTATAAGCAAGGAACTCTGTTTGATTATATGGTTTCCAATGCCGATTTTTTTGATTTTGAATTGGATGTATTTTGGGTGAAACAAGCCGGAGAGAATCCATTAGAACTTCTTCGAAAATATCCAAATAAGTTTAAATTACTACATTTAAAAGATAGGAAACACGGCACTGTAAGTAATAATACAGGAAGTGCAGACCAGGAAGCAAATGTTGTTTTAGGCACCGGAGATGTTGGTATTAAATCTTTAGTCGCGGAAGCAAAAAAAAATGGAATTAAGTATTTATTTATAGAAGATGAATCATCTAATGTTTTAAGTCAAGTGCCAAAAAGCCTAAAGTATCTTAAAACCTTGGAATAGAATTTTGAAACTCGATTTCTTCAATTTGTTTGTGCTTATGTTTTAAATTAGAAAGAATTTCTTATTGAATTTGAGAATGCTTTACAGGAAGGAATCCACAGTAAAACAGGAACCAATTAATTACTTTTTCCATAATTATTACTTATTTTTAGAGTATAAATTATAATGCTATGATGTGCAAATTATTTAAGATTTTATTCCTAATGTTAATCCTTTTGCAAATTGGATGTAAGGGGAAGCAGAATTCAAAAAAGATAGAAGTACCGCAAATAATAGAAGTAAAAGATACAATTAAAGAAGACCTCATAGTAGGGGAGGAATCGAATAAAGAATCGACAGTTTTATTAGAAGCTTTGGCAGATACTACTTTTGTTAGATTGAAAGATTATAGTACTGATTTTGTTTATGATATGCGGTATGCTACGGAAAACAATTTTTTAAAAGCAAAAGTATACGATTGTGCGGAATGTTATGCACGAGTAAAGACGATAAAGGCATTAATTATTGCAAATAAATATTTAATGCAAAAAGGATATAAAATTAAATTTTATGATTGTTACCGACCAAATTCGGTACAGTATAAAATGTGGGAGATTGTTCCAAATCCGCAGTATGTTGCAAATCCAAAAAAGGGATCTATTCATAATAAAGGAGGCGCAGTAGATATAACCTTAGTTACGTTGGAAGGAGAAGAATTAGACATGGGTACAGATTTTGACTATTTTGGAAAAAGAGCGTATCATGATAATTTAGATTTACCTGAAAATATACTATCCAATAGGAAACTATTGAAAGAGGCAATGGAAAAACATGGTTTTTGGTCAATTCGAACGGAATGGTGGCATTATAATCTTTCTACAGCTTCAAATGATAAAATTGCTAACTTTAAGTGGAATTGTAACTAGGTAGTTGAATTTCTTATTTGACTAGTATTATTTCAGTAACGGATAAATCTATTTAAGAAATGAAAAGTATTTTTTTGATATTTGTTATGTTATCATGTGCCATAACAGTTGTGGGGCAAGATACTATTATTCCCCTTTGGCCTAAAGATATTCCCAGCAATATCATAACAAATGAAAAAGAGGTTCATAAAAAGGGTGAAATTTTAAGGATATCAAAAGTTCAGATACCTACAATAGAAGTATATCTTCCAGCTAAGGAAAAAGCAACAGGACAAGCCGTCCTTATTTTTCCTGGAGGAGGTTATCATCTCTTAGCATATGATTGGGAAGGTACGGATATTGCTAAATTGTTAAATGATAAGGGTATTGCTGGCATCGTTGTGAAATACAGATTACCCGAATCAAAGTCCTTGGTAGATAAACATAAGATTCCTTTGCAAGATGCACAACGTGCAATACGAATAGTTAGAAGCAAGACAAAGGAATGGGGTATTCATAAAGGTAAAATTGGAATTATAGGGTTTTCCGCAGGAGGGCATTTGGCAGCTACATTAGGTACGCATTTTAAGGAAGAAGTATATTCGAAACAGGATGCTATAGATACGTTTAGTGCAAGACCAGATTTTATGGCATTAGTATACCCAGTCATAACTATGAAAAAGCAGTTTACACATCAAGGATCTAAGGAAGCCTTGTTGGGAGAAGATGCCACAGCAAAATTAGTACGGCATTATTCAAACGAGTTGCATGTATCGTCGAAAACACCACCAACTTTTTTAATGCATGCAACAGATGATAGAGCTGTTCCTGTTGAGAATAGCCTTTTGTTTTTTAGTTCCTTAAAGCAGTTTAGTGTACCAGTTACTATGCATATATACCCAGAAGGAGGACATGGTTTTTCATTGGCTTTGAAAAATAAGCACTTAAAAAATTGGGTAAAACAATGGTATGTTTGGCTAGAGAACCTTTGAGCATGCTAAAACGATTAATTTGCCAGACATATCTTTTGTAAAGAATAGATATGTTTCCCCGCCATCTTTAATCTTAAATTTTTTCCGAATGTTGGCGACGCTTTCTGGAAAATTACGAGTGGTTATATTCGCTTTTTTCAGGTTTAATTGTTGTAATTCTTTTTTGTTATAAACCATAGTTTTTTCAATTTTAAAACACCTTCCAGGAAATTTTAAAAGTTCATCAGAGGTATATAAATGTGCGTGTTCTTGTAGTTTGTTGAGCCGTAGTTTATTTCCAATAGTTTTAAAAGCGCCAGATTTTAAAATTGCAGCATTTGGTTCGTAAAGGTATTTTTGTGGCAGTGAGAAATTAGAAATTGCTGCTTTTTCTTCAGAAAGATGAAATTCTAAAATTTCTGTAGATGGCTTGGTAATATTAACTGTCTTTATTAGAATAGAATTTTTGTAATCTTTTTCTAATACCCATAAGATTTCTTTTACTTCATTTTTAATCGCAACTACGTGAATTTCTTTAATGGAATTCAGCTCATTTATTCCAATAGAAAAGTCTAAAAGTGGAGAGGTTTTAATTAATATATTGGTAGATTTTTCAAATAATTGGGAAAGGTGTTTTGGAACATCAGGGAGGCAATCAGAAAGCATAAATACTTTTCCTTTTTGGTCATGCCTTCGGGAAGGGTCTATGTAAATCCAATCAAATGTTTTAGTTGATTCTTTTAGGAATTCAACACCATTTTTTGTTTTGTTTATAATGTTTTTCACACCTAAAACGGCGTAGTTATGTGTCGCTATTTCCGACAGGTTCTTATTGATTTCGCAATGGATAACCTTGTCTATTTTTTTGCTGAAATAGAAACAATCTACACCAAAGCCACCCGTAAGATCTATAAGCGATTTTCCATTTGTAATTTTCGCTTTATAAGTAGCTGTAATTTCAGAAGAAGTTTGCTCAATATTAAGTTTGTTTGGGTAGTAAATCCCAGAATTATTATACCAAGAAGGGAGTTTGTTTTTGCATTTTTTCTTGGCTTCAATCTGTTCTGCTATTTCTTGAATAGTAACATTATTAAAAAGCGTATTTTTTAATAATAGAGATACAATGTCAGTATCTAAATTAGCAGTAACAAAGGATTGTATTTCTGGGTTTAATATCTCTTTATTCAATGTGTATTAGAGATTTTTAGTTAGAGATTTTACAATTTTATTTTCAGAAAAGAATTCTTTTAGGATTACTTTAATAGCTGTGTATCCAGGTACAGCAACAATCATTCCAGTAACACCAAAAAGTAATCCGCCAATAATAATTACAAGGAAAATTTCTAAAGGATGTGATTTTACACTATTTGAAAAAATATAGGGTTGCGAGAAAAAATTATCTACAAGTTGTCCTAGAATAAAACCAATCATAACATAAGAGGTTTTAGGTAGAATTACAGTGCTAAAATCGGCTCCTAAATTGCTTGTCATAGATAAGATAAGCATTAATATTCCGCCAATAATTGGCCCAACATAAGGGATTAAGTTTAATAGCGCACAAAGGAAGGCTATTACAACTGCATTCTCAATTCCGAAAATAGAAAGTACAATAGTGTAAATTACAAATAGGATTAGAATTTGAAAAACAAGTCCAACAAAGTAACGAGACAACAAGTTCTTAATAGTTTCAATAGACTTTTTTAATCGTTTTTCTTTATCTGTTGGAATAAAAACAAGAATTCCTCCTTCGAATAAACCGCTGTCTTTTAAAAAGAAAAATGTGATAAATAATACAGAGAAAACACCAATACTAAGACTTCCTAAAACCCCAACCATGGAGTTTAGAAAATTGGGAATAAATCCGAAATTAATATTATTTAAGAGACTAGAATCTTTTATACTTTGTTCAATATCTACGGAGTTAATTTCAAAATAATGAATAATCTGTCGGTATAAGTTTTCTACATTAATTTGTAAAGCCTCCATGTTTAGTAATTGCAAATTATGTCCTTGTTGAATTAACATAGGAATAAATAGAGCAATCACTCCGACCAAAATCCCGATAAGTAGTAGCATAGTAAGTATTACGGCTAAAGTGTTCGGGAACTTTAATTTCCTTCTTAAAAACAAAACAACAGGCCTGCCTATTAGCGCAATAACTCCGGCTATTGCAAGGTAAATTAAAACAGACTGTATTTTGAATAAAAAGAGCAATACAAGCGCAATTCCGGCAAGAATTCCTAAAGCTCTTAATATGCCGTTAGCTATTGTTTTAGGTGTCATAGGTTTAGTTTTTAAAGACATAAGATACAATATTAGCTCCCATCTGTAATGCTTTTAGTCTAACTTCTTCAGGGTCATTATGAACCTCTTTGTTTTCCCAACCATCGCTTAAATCGCTTTCATAAGTGAAAAGGAGAACTAGTCTACCTTCATGGAAAATGCCTAAGGCCTGTGGTCTTTTGCCTTCGTGTTCGTGTATTTTAGGTAGTCCTTCTGGAAAAAAATATTCTTGAGTAAAGATTTGATGTTCTTTTCCTAATTCTATAAATTCCATATTCGGAAAAATTTTTATTATTTCCTTCTTTAGATAGGGTTCCATTCCAAAATTATCATCAATATGTAAAAAGCCACCAGATAAAAGATAGGTGTTTAAGTTATTCGCTTCTTCTTGTGAAAAAACCACATTACCGTGGCCGGTCATATGAATAAAAGGGTATTGAAAGATGTTACTACTTCCTACTTCTACTGTCTGCGCCTTTGGCGTAATATTGGTATTTATGTTTTTATTGCAAAACGCGATGAGGTTTGGTAGAGCGGTAGGGTTTGCATACCAATCACCACCACCATTGTATTTTAAAATGGCTATTTCTTGAGAATTCCCTAGAGAACTGACGAGCAACGATAGGAAAGCAAATGTCTTAGTAAGTTGTTTCATTTAATATAAACTTGGTACGCGCTAAATTTAAGTATATTCTAAGTAGAATGAAAGCAACTAGTTCTAGCTATTATTAATTAAAGCTACTGTAGCACAGGCAACAATACCGGCGGTTTCCGTTCGTAATCTATTTTTGCCTAAGGAAATAGGAATAAATCCTTTCTCTTCTGCAGTAGTGATTTCTGAGTGCGAAAAATCACCTTCAGGGCCAATAAGAATAGTAACATCTTTGTCTGGTGCAACACGACGTTTTAGCTCCATTTTTTCATCATCTTCACAATGCGCAATAAACAGTAAGCCATCTTTAGATTGTTCTATATATTCTTTAAAAGAAATTGCTTCATTTAATTTTGGAAGAAAAGCTTGTAAAGACTGTTTCATGGCAGATTCAATAACTTTTTTTAACCGATCTATCTTAATCACTTTTCGTTCGGAATGCTCACAAATGATAGGCGTTATTTCATCAATACCAATCTCCGTAGCTTTTTCTAAAAACCATTCGTAACGATCGTTTAGTTTAGTAGGTGCAATAACCATATGTAGCCAGTGTCTTTTTGCATGCTTTTTCTTAGAAGAAATAACTTCCATTTTACATCTTTTGTGGTTTGCGATTAAAATTTTAGCATCAAAAAAATAGCCCTTACCGTTTGTTATGAAAAGAATGTCCCCTTCCGTTTTCCGAAGCACTTTTACAATATGCTTGCTTTCTTCTTCAGAAAATATAAATTGAGAAATACTATTATCTAAATTGGGATAATAAAAAAGTTGCATGCGTATTTGTTTTATGATTATAGGTTTAATTTTAAAAATTATTCTATTACGTACCTGGCTTTTGCTGTAACACTTTGGTTAGTAAAGTCGTTGTTTTTATATTTTAAATAGCCAACAATTCCAATCATAGCAGCATTGTCTGTACAGTATTCAAATTTAGGAATATAGGAGCTCCATCCTAATTCATTCTCGGCATTTTTAAGTGCTTTTCTTATTCCAGAATTGGCAGAAACGCCACCACCAATAGCTATTTTTCTTATTCCAGTTTGTTTTACTGCTTTTTTTAATTTCCGCATTAAAATAGTGATAATGGTGTATTGAATAGAAGCACAAATGTCATTTAAATTCTCTTTAACAAAATTAGAATTGTTCTCTGTTTCTCTTTGAATGAAATATAGAATACTTGTTTTTAATCCGCTAAAACTAAAATCTAACCCTTTAACATTAGGAATAGGAAATGGGAAAGCTTTAGGATTTCCTAGTTGCGCATATTTGTCTATTAAAGGACCACCAGGGTAAGGTAATCCCATAATTTTAGCACTTTTATCAAAAGCTTCTCCAATAGCATCGTCAAGTGTTGTTCCAATAATTTTCATATCAAAATAGTCTTTTACAAGAACAATTTGTGTGTGTCCACCACTAATAGTTAATGCAAGAAAAGGAAATTTAGGAGGCGATTGATCTTCATCTGAAATAAAATGCGCTAAAATATGTGCTTGCATATGATTTACCTCTATCAAAGGCACGTTTAATCCTAAAGCTAAGGACTTTGCAAAAGAAGTGCCAACCAATAGTGAACCCATAAGACCAGGACCTCGTGTAAAAGCTATGGCGGATAACTGTTTTTTATCGATATTTGCCTTGGCTAATGCTTGGTGCACTACAGGAACAATATTTTGTTGGTGTGCTCTTGAGGCAAGTTCGGGTACAACACCCCCGTATTCCTCATGAATTTTTTGCGTAGCCACTATATTGCTAAGTGTTTTATTGTTGTGTAATACGGCTGCAGAAGTATCATCACAAGACGATTCGATAGCAAGAATAAAAATATTTTGGTTTTCCACTTAAGTTTGGAATAAAAATTGAACAGAACAAAGGTAAAACATAAAGCCCTATCAAAAAATTAAGAAAAATATTGCTTAGAACCTTATTGGTTGTTTTACTAATATGTGTTTTGGGAACTTTGTTTTTGTCGTTGCCGGCTGTACAGACTCGGCTTGCTAGATATGCAACAGAATCTATAAACAAAGAGTATGGTACAAACATTAATATAGATAAATTAAAATTTTCTTTAATTAATTGGGATACTACCTTAAAAGGGGTTTATATAGAAGATTATAAAAAAGATACTTTATTCTTTATAGACAATTTAAACACATCCATTCTAAGTCTTCGGAATTTAACTAAAGGCAAATTAGAATTTGGCGACATTTTAATAAAGGGATTAAACTTTAAGTTAAAGACCTATGAAGATGCCAAAGATTCTAACCTAGAAGTTTTTATTGCTAAGTTAGACGATGGAAAACCCAGAGAAGTAGGGACGCCTCCTTTTTTCTTTTCTTCGTCTACTGTAGAAATTGAAGGTAGTTTTTTTAAGTTAATCGATGAAAATATAGACCATTCGGAAAGGTTGGTTTTTAGATCTCTTGCTATAAATGCGTCTGATTTAACTATTGTAGGACCAGAAATTATTACAGATATTAAAGCCATGTCTTTTGTTAGCAAGCAAGGCTTAGAAGTTAAAAAGTTGACAACAGCATTTAAATATTCTAAAAAGCAAATGCGTTTTGATTCTTTAAGTGTGCAAACGCCAGAATCGAAACTCGCGGGAAATTTGGTTTTTAATTACGATAGAAAAGATTTTTTAGATTTTCTTAACAAAGTCAATATTACTGCGGAATTTAAAGAGTCAGAAGTTTCTTTTAATGAAATTAATTCGGTGTATAATGGGTTTGGAAAAAATAAAAAAGCAGCATTTTCGGCGAGAATTAGTGGTGTATTAAATGACCTAACCGCAACGGAGTTGTTTTTGCAATCGGACAACACAGGTATTCGAGGCGATTTTAATTTTAAAAACCTTTTCAGCAAAGAGAAAAAGTTTGTTTTGGATGCTGATATACGGAATATTTCTACTAATTATTATCAATTACGTTCCTTATTGCCAGAGATATTGGGGAGAAAGACATTGCCTCCATTTGTGGAAAAATTGGGTCAGTTTACTATAAGAGGGAATACTAAGATTACAGAAACATCTATAGACGCTGAGGTGAATATTAATACACCTATAGGTAATAGTTATGTAGATTTAGCATTATCAAATATTAATAATATTGAAGAAGTAGCTTATACAGGTTTTGTGTCCTTGATAGATTTTGATTTGGGGAACTTTACAGCTAAAGAGAAATTTGGGAAAGCAACTTTGGATTTTAATGTAGAAGGCAAAGGTTTTGTTCAAGAAACTTTAAATACAGAAGTTATAGGGGAGGTTTATACGGCAGATTTTAACGGATATCAATATAAAAATTTAAAAGTTTCAGGTGTTTTAAAAGAACAGTTATTTGATGGTTCCGTAGTTAGTAATGATGAAAACGTAAAGTTTAATTTTAAAGGGCTAGCAGATTTCAGTTCGGAGCGTCATAATTTTAATTTTATTGCCTCTGTGGATTATGCAGATTTAAAAAAATTGAATTTTATAAAAGATAGTGTATCTATATTTAAAGGGAACGTAAATATGGATATTTCTGGAAATTCTGTAGATAATATTATAGGTGATATTAAATTTACAGAGACCAGTTTTACCAATAAAAATGAGACCTATTATTTTAAAGATTTTAAGGTTTCCTCCGTCCATGAAAACGATTCCGTTAGGGTTGTGGCTATTAATTCTCCCGATATTATTACGGGATACGTAAAAGGTAACTTTAAGGTAAAAGAGTTAGGTAAGTTGGTGCAGAATTCGCTGGGAAGTATTTATACAAACTATAAACCATATAAGATTACAGACGGACAAAGAATCGCCTTCAATTTTAAAATATACAATAAAATTATAGATGTCTTTTTTCCAGAAGTTGCATTTGATCCAAATACATTTATAAAAGGTGATATTGTTGCCGATGAGGGTGACTTTAAGTTGACATTTAAATCACCAAGCATAGAAGCTTTTGGTAATAAAATGGAAAATATAGACGTAAAAATAGATAATAAAAACCCTCTGTTTAATACCTATGTTTCTGTAGATAATCTTTCTACAAGTTATTATGATGTTAAAAATTTCAGTTTAATTAATACCACCATAAAAGATACACTTTTCTTTAGAACAGAGTTTGAAGGAGGTAGTGAATACGATGATATTTACCACTTAAATTTTTACCACACCTTTGATAAAAATAATAATTCTGTCATTGGATTAAAAACGTCGGAGGTTAATTTAAAAGGAAATACTTGGGTTTTAAACAAAGAAGGAAACAAGAAGAATAAGGTTATTATAAACAAGACTTTAGATAGTATTACTATAGAAGAAATAGTGATGAATAATGATAAAGAGGAGCAGATTCGACTACGCGGTAAGCTGGCAGACTCTACTTATAAAGATATTCAGTTGCAGTTTAAAATAGTGTCTTTGGAAAAGATAACTCCAGTAATTGATAGTTTAAAGCTTGGAGGAGAAGTTAATGGAGTTTTAAAGGTTTATCAGAAGAATAATGTGTATTACCCATCTTCTAGTTTAGATATCTCCGGTTTTTCTATAAATGACATGAAATTGGGACACCTGAAAATAGGGATTGCAGGGAATAAAGATTTGACAAACTTTATAGTAAACTCACAGATTTTGGATAAAGGAGTTGAAAAACTAAGTATAATAGGAAAGGTAAATACGAAGAAGAAAATACCAGAAGCCGATTTGCTAGTGAGTTTTAATAAAATGGATTTAGACCCTTTTAGTCCGCTTGGAAAAGGTGTTATAGACAATATTAGAGGGGAAGTAAATGGGAGTGCTAGGGTAGTAGGGCCAATAGATAATCCAGATATTAATGGTTTGTTGCGATTAGACAAAGCAGGATTGGCAGTACCATATTTAAATGTAGATTATAGTTTTGGATCTAACTCGTTGGTTAGACTATACAAACAAACTTTCGATTTTGAAAGTGTTCGTTTGACTGATGTTGAAGTAGGGACAAGAGCAACATTAGATGGTACAATAAATCACCAGTATTTTAGGGATTGGAGTTTAGATTTAACGGTAGATACAAAAGGAGAGCGTTTTTTAATATTAAATAAACCTTATGAAGAGGAGATTTTATATTATGGTACAGGATTCTTAAATGGCACGGGAAATATATTTGGTTCTACCAAGGCGTTAACAATAGAGGTGAATGGGGAAACCGCGAGGGGAACATCTATAAAGATACCATTGAGTGATGTGGCAAGTATTGGCGATTATTCCTTTATAAATTTCATTGAAAAAGGGGATGTGGAAATTAAGGCGGGAGAACGTAAGTTAGAAGAATACCAAGGTTTAGAAATGGCTTTCAATTTAGATATTACCTCCGATGCAGAAGTGGAAATTGTGGTGGATCAGAAAACAGGAAGTTCTTTAAAAGGTAGGGGAGAAGGTCTTATTCTAATTGAGATTAATACCAACGGTAAATTTAATATGTATGGTGGTTATGTTGTTGTAGAAGGAGAATACCATTATAAATTCGGTAATATTTTAGATAAAACTTTTAAGGTAGAGCCTGGCGGAACAATTAATTGGCAAGGAGAGCCGCTAGAAGCGGAAATAGATATGAAAGCGGTGTATTCTCTTAATGCTAATCCAGCGCCATTGTTAGATAATTCAGGCTATAAAAGAAGAATACCTACAGATGTTATAATTCATATAGACGGCGAGTTAGAAAGGCCAGAAATAAGTTTTGGTATAGAATTTCCAGGGACAAATTCTATTGTAAAGTCGGAATTGGAGTATCGTTTGCAGGATCCAACAGTAGAAGAGAGAAACGCTCTGTTTTTACTAATGCAAGGTACCTTTGTGAATGATGAGAGTGGTATAAATCAGCAAGCTGTTACAGGAAACTTATCTCAAACTGCTTTCGGGTTATTAAATCAGATAATGGGAAGTGGTGATGATAAATTAAATTTAGGACTTTCCTATGAGCAAGGAATATTGGGGCCTAATGCAGAAATTCAGACAGAGAATAAAATTGGATTTACGGTTTCTACTAAAATCAATGATAGGGTTTTAATAAATGGCAGATTAGGAGTTCCCGTGGGTGGAGGAGTAAGTGAATCTGTTGTGGCAGGAGATATTGAAATTCAAATTTTGTTGAATGATGAAGGGACATTAAGTGCCAAAATTTACAATCGCGAAAATGAAATTAGAGCATTTTTGGCAGAAAGACATGGGTATACAAAGGGAATTGGTTTGTCTTATGAAGTAGATTTTAGCACTTTTAGAGAGCTCATGATAAAAATCTTTAAAAAGAAGGCGAAAGAATAGTTTTTTTTAGGTTATTTTTTGATAATTTCTATTAGAAATATCCAGTTATGTTTCTCTGTTTACGCATAGTTTCCTGGCGTAAATCCATTGTATTTTTCCTTTTATTTTGTTATTTTTTTTGATAAATATTAAAAAAGTGTTAACGAAAACGTTTGCGATTTTTACATGACACAAATTATATCTTTTGGGGTAGATTTATTAGAATAAGTTCCCTAAGTTTACTACTTGAAAAATTTTAATGGCTTCAGAAATTAAGAAAATAGGGGTTTTTACGTCGGGTGGAGATTCACCTGGAATGAATGCCGCAATTAGATCAGTTGTGCGTACATGTGCGTATTTTAAAGTTGATTGTGTTGGTATTTATAGAGGGTATCAAGGGATGATAGAAGGAGATTTTAAACCACTCGGTCCTCGTGATGTAAATAATATTATAAATAAAGGAGGAACAGTTTTAAAATCTGCACGTTCCCTAGAATTCAGAACAAAAGAAGGTCGTAAAAAAGCATATGATAATTTAATAGCAGAAGGGATAGATGCCTTTGTTGTCATTGGTGGAGACGGAAGTTTTACTGGAGCAAAGATATTTAATGACGAATATAATTTTCCAGCAATTGGTATACCAGGAACTATAGATAATGATATTTATGGTACTACATATACCCTTGGTTTCGATACCGCATTAAACACTGTAGTAGAGGTTATAGATAAAATTAGAGATACAGCAAGTTCTCATAACCGTTTGTTTTTTGTTGAAGTTATGGGGAGAGATGTTGGTCATATAGCATTAAATGTTGGTATTGGTGCAGGAGCAGAGGAAATTTTAATACCCGAAGAAGATTTAGGATTAGATCGTTTGTTAGAGTCTTTAAAGAAGAGTAAGAAATCTGGTAAATCTTCTAGTATCGTAGTTGTTGCAGAAGGAGATAAAACAGGGAAAAATGTATTTGAACTTAAAGACTATATAGAAGAGCATCTTCCAATATATGATGTTCGTGTATCTGTTTTAGGGCATATGCAAAGAGGAGGATCGCCATCTTGTTTTGATCGTGTATTGGCTAGTCGAATGGGTGTGAAAGCTGTAGAAACATTGCTAGAAGGGAAATCAAACCTTATGGTAGGCACAATGAATAATGAGATTACTCTAACTCCTATTGCTGATGCCATAAGCGGTAAGTCAAAAATAGACAAGGAGCTTATTAGGGTATCAGATATAATGAGTACATAATATAAATAATTAAAAATAGAAAATGTCAAATTTGAAAATTGGAATTAATGGTTTTGGAAGAATAGGTAGATTAGTCTTCAGAGCAACTGTTAAAAGAGAGAATGTAGATGTTGTAGCAATCAACGATTTACTAGATGTAGAACATTTAGCTTATTTGTTAGAATACGATTCTGTTCATGGTAAATTTGACGGAACAATAGAGATTAAAGATGGAAACCTAGTTGTAGACGGAAAAACAATTCGTATTACAGCAGAAAGAGATCCAAAGAGTTTAAAGTGGGATGAAGTAGGAACAGATGTAGTTGCAGAGTGTACAGGTATTTTTACTTCTATGGAAACTGCTCAATATCATATAGACGGAGGTGCTAAGAAAGTTGTTATTTCTGCACCGTCTAAAGATGTTCCAATGTTTGTAATGGGAGTTAACCATAAAGATGTAAATGCATCAGATGCTATAGTTTCAAATGCATCATGTACTACAAATTGTTTGGCGCCAATGGCAAAAGTTTTAAATGATTCTTTCGGAATAGAAGAGGCGTTAATGACAACTGTACATGCAACAACTGCAACACAAATGACAGTAGATGGTCCTTCTAGAAAAGATTGGAGAGGTGGTAGAAGTGCATTACTAAACATTATTCCATCATCAACAGGGGCTGCGGTAGCAGTAACTAAAGTAATTCCAGAATTAAAAGGAAAGCTTACTGGTATGGCGTTTAGAGTGCCTACCGCTGATGTTTCTGTAGTAGATTTGACAGTGCGTTTACAAAAGGAAACTTCTTATGAAGAAATAAAAAAGGCATTTAAAGCGGCTTCTGAAGGAGAGTTGAAAAACATTCTTGGTTATACGGAAGAGGCTGTAGTTTCTCAGGATTTTATTGGTGATGTAAGAACCAGTATTTTTGATGCAGGAGCAGGAATGGAGTTGAACTCTAAATTTTTCAAATTAATATGCTGGTACGATAACGAAGCTGGTTATTCTAATAAATTAATAGATTTAGCAGAATACATAACTAAGTTATAGTTCTTTAATCGTATTAATCCTGAAAGTAAACAGTAGATCGTTTATTTTCAGGTTTATTTTTAAAAATTGATATATGATATTGATTGTAGATAGTGGCGCAACAAAGTCAGATTGGATTGCCTTAGACGAAGAAGGGAATCAATTATTTTTAACGCAAACTTTAGGATTAAGTCCAGAAGTTTTAACCCGTGAGGTGATTGAAGATAGACTTGCTAATAACTTTGAACTTTCAAAAAGCAGAGAGAAAGTAAGTAGGTTACACTTTTATGGTGCTGGTTGTGGTACGGATCGCATGAAAATATTTTTAAAAGATATTTTTAAAGATTATTTTCCTAATGCTAAGACAGAGGTAAAAGAAGATACTTACGCAGCTATATATGCAACCTCAAAAGTAGGGCAGCAAGGAATAGTTTGTATTCTTGGAACGGGATCAAATTGTAGTTATTATGACGGACATCAGTTGTTTCAGAAAGTAACTTCATTAGGCTATATATTAATGGATGATGGAAGTGGTAATTTCTTTGGAAGAAAATTATTGCGTGACTATTATTTTCATAAAATGCCACAAGATTTAGGGATTAAATTTGCACAAGAACATGATTTGGGTGCAGATGTAATTAAAGAATACCTATACAAGCAGCCAAATCCTAATACTTATTTAGCGACTTTTGCTCGTTTTTTAATAGAGAACAAAGAACATCCTTATTGTAAAGGAGTTATAGATAAAGGTCTGCAACAATTTGTAAATAATTACATTATGCAGTTTGAGCTAGCGACCAAAGTTCCAATAAACTTTATTGGCAGTATAGCTTACTATCTTAAAGATGAGTTGAGCATTGTTTTAGAACGAAACGACATGATACTCGGAGTGGTGAGGCAAAAACCCATAGAAGGACTTGTGGAGTTTCATAAGCAAACGATATAATCAGAAAAAATCCCAACTAAACCTTGGGATTTTTTTGATTATATTCTTTAGAAGAATCTATTTAATAGCAATCATTGAGATTTCAACATTCACGAATTTTGGTAAATTAGCTACTTCAACAGTTTCTCTTGCGGGAGCTGTTTCTCCATTGAAATAAACAGCGTATACTTCGTTTATAGCTGCAAATTGATGCATGTCTTTTATAAATATGGAAGATTTAACCACATTTTCAAAGGTCATTCCTGCTTCTGTAAGAATAGCCTTTAGGTTCTCCATAGATTGTTTGGTCTCTAGTTTTATATCGCCCTCTATCAATTCTCCAGTGGCAGGGTTAATAGGAATTTGTCCAGAAATATAAAGTGTATTTCCTGTTAATACAGCTTGGTTGTAAGGTCCAATTGGAGCTGGTGCGTTTGGAGTATTTATTATTTTTTTCATATTGTTTAATTTATTATGGAAATAAAACCTATATATTACCTTCTGCTTCTACTTTCCCATTTAAGATCTTTTAGGATAGAGCTCTTTATTCCGATAAAGAAATTCCATCTTTCATAACGTCCAAATGGTGTCCAATTAAAATTTAATCTGAAACTTTTTAAATCTCGTTCAAACCGAAGTTGTGTATTTACAAAACCATTGTTTTTAAAATCGTATCCAGAAGAGGCGCCAACTTTCCAGCTAGGGGATAGTTGTATGTTTCCAGAAAACATTAAGGAATTATTACTAAAGTTGCCTTTTCTATTTCTATTGGTATATGTGACACGGTACGAAACTCGTAAATCCCACGGTAATTTTGTGCCGTAATATGGGTTTTCAGTAGCGTCTTCTTTTCCTTTTTTTCTATTTCCGTACTCTTCTTTGTCGTTAAAATTATTCGATTTTCCAAAAAGATCATCGGTGCGTCCACCACTAGCCGAGACGTATTCATCCTCGTCTTTTTCGCCCTCTTCTTTGTCACTTTTTTTAGAAAAGGTTTTATTGTTTAGGGTGTAGCCCAGAGAAGCATTGGCGCCAACTAAGCGAAGTAAGCTCCCGCCATTGTTTATGTTAAATGTGTTTATTCTTCTTCCGTTATTATCTATAGTATAAGGGTCAAAGTTGGCAGAGAAATTGACAGTCATTTTCTTCTTAAGGATATTTGTGCTTGCCGTTAATCCTATAGTGCTTAATTTTAAGGAATCCGCTTCAAAATTATACCCTCCTCTTAAATTAAAACTATTTAAAATGTTAATTTTTCTCGGTTCTGTGTCCGTAGAATCTTTAGATCTTACTTTAGCTTCCAAAGTGTTGTTTAAAGAAAAACTTAAGGTGTTGGATTTATTTAGGCTAGGAGCCCCGTACAATGTGCCTTCAAACCTACTATATTCTTCAAGCTCGTTAGTGGTTGTGTTTAAGTATTCATCATAGAACTGATCAAAAGAAGGATTGTAAGAATAGCTTAAGGACGGTTTTATGACATGTCTTAATGCTTGAATTTTTTTATCATCACCAAATTCAAATTTACCATATATAGTTGTGCCTATACTTGTGCTGAGGTTGTATTTGTTGTAGCGGTCAAACCCAGAAATAGTATCTGTGATAATTTCTCTTTTAGTAGTTTCGTCATAACCTCTTTGGTATGTTTCTATAGCCCAAACATCTTCATAGGTTCCTCCCATTGTAATACTCAAATGTTTTGCAACTTTAAAGTTTGTGCTTATGGGAATGCTGTGGCCTACACCAACCCTTGCATCGTCGAACATTTTAGAAGTTAGGAAAAACTCATCTGTAGTTTGTATTTTGTTTTCGCCTCTTACGCTATATTGAAAATTAACATTCTGAATAAGTCCTTTTTTTAGACCATCTCTCTTAGCAAAAGGATATATACGTTCCATACTCGCTTGTAACGTAGGTAGAGTAAGGTTTACTTTTTTAGTGTTTATGTTCGCATTATGATTTGCGGTAAGGCTCATATTAATAGAAGGGTAGCCAGGGAACGTTTTGGAATAGGAAATAGAGGACGATAGGTTATTATTCTGTGTATTTGGCGAGTTTATTTGGTTTAATGAACTCCTAAAATACTGCGTGCTTCCCATATTTACCGATGCGGAAAATCGCGAATTTGGACTCGATTTTGGATCCTGTGAATGCGATATTTGAATATTATAAATAACACTATTGCTGTAATCGCTAAAGCCTTTTTGACTAGACACTAGGTTTTCATACCTAATGTTAATATTACCTCTGTACTTATAACGTTTGGCATAAACAGATTGCCCTCGCAAACCATAGCTGCCGTTAGTATATAGGTCTCCAGTTACCGTTAAATCTATATGATTATTAATTGGAAAATAGTATCCTCCATTTTGCAAAAAATACCCTTTATTTGGGTCGTTTCCATAAGAAGGCATTATTAGTCCAGCTGTTCTTCCCACCGTCAATGGAAAATAAGCAAAAGGTAAAGCAATAGGTGTTGGGACATCGGCAATATAAATATTGCTAAAACCAGCAATAATTTTCTTTTTAGGAACAAATTTAGCCTTTCGAATTCTAATATAATAGTCAGGATTAACTGTGTCCTTAGAAGTGGTTATTTTTCCTTCATGCAAAAAATAGACAGAATCGTTTTCTTTTTTTGTTATTTCAGCATATACCTTCATTGCGTCACTACCAAGTTGATCTAGGTCTGTTTGTTGTTCAGTGCGAGAATTCCAAATAAGAGCTTTTTTTGTATCGAAATTAAATCGGATAGAATCGGGCCTTACTTCATTGTCCCCTTGTTTAAAATAGGGTATTTGGGAATATGTTCCTGTAGAATCTTTAATTCTACCAGCATACACTTCGTTTTTTACATAATCCATTATAATTGTACCAGCCGTTAATTCTGTACCTTGGTAGTAAATTTCAGCCTTATTGTAAAGATATATCTTATGCTCTTTTTTGTTTAATTTGACAAAATCTTTAGCTTTATACTTTATCTTATCTAAAAGTAATGGCTTCTTTTTAGGAAGTGAGTCCACCTTTTTATTGCTAGATATAGTTGTGTCATTAACAATAAGATTAGCAATATCTGGAAGAACTATGGTGTCTTTTACTGCTTTAATAGGTAGAAGAACTGTAGGTATTTCTTGAGCAAAGAAAAATGTAGTACCCATGAAGAGTAACAATAGGAAAAGTAGGTGATGTTTGTTTGATTGCAAGACTATATATCCTATTTTTGTAATAAGTTAGGCACAATATTTGGTTTCAAAATTACATATATTTTTTGTTCTGTTTATAGAACATTACAATAAATTTAACCTTATTAAGAACTAGAAAACTATTTTTACCATATGAAAACAAAATCGTTCTATACAATTTCTCTTTTAATGTTGATAGGTTTGTTGACTTCATTTGAGACTATTAACACTACTACAAATACAAATGATATGTTTGTTGTAGTTCTTGATGCAGGCCATGGAGGGCATGATCCAGGGAATTTGGGAAATGGTTATCTAGAAAAAAACATAGCTTTAAAAATTGTTCTTAAGATTGGTGAAATTTTGGAAAAGAACCCCAATTTTAGAGTAATATACACTAGGAAGGATGACACGTTTGTAAATTTATATAAGCGTGGAGAAATTGCAAATAAAGCCAATGCAGATTTGTTTGTGTCTGTGCATTGTGACTCACATACGTCAGATGCTCATGGAGCAGGAACCTTTGTGCTAGGGTTACATGCAAACAAGCAGAATTTTGAAATTGCAAAGAAAGAGAATTCCTCTATTTACTTAGAAGATAATTACGAAACTAGGTATGCGGAATACGATATTAATTCTCCGGAATCGGTAATTGGACTCACTATTATGCAAGAAGAATTTTTAGACCAAAGTATTGAACTTGCAAAACAGATTCAAGATAATTTTTCTAATAAATTAGATAGGGTTAATAGAAAAGTTAAGCAAGCTGGGTTTATAGTTCTACACCAAACTATTATGCCAAGTGTATTAATAGAAACAGGTTTTCTTACAAATAAAAAGGAAGGAGTTTATTTAAATTCTAAAAATGGGCAGTCACAAATGGGAGTTGCTATTGCAGAGGCTATTTTAGAATACAAAAAAACATTGATAGGGGTTGTTAGTAGAAGTATAGCAGATGATAGTGTTGCTATACCTATGAAAGTGATTAAAAAACAAAAAGAAGAAGTAAAGGAAGTAATTTCAGAAAAGGAGCCAGAGGTAGTTGTTGTAGCGCCGAAAGAAGAACCTAAAAAAATAAAAGAGGAGAAGAAAGAAACAGAAAGTTCAACTTCTCCAGAAAAGGTATTGGTTAAGAAACAGTTTAAAGCAAAGGAAAATGTTCTTTTTAAAGTTCAAATTTTTGCAAGTGCAAAAGATTTATCCTTAGAATCTAACAATTTTAAAGGATTAAATAAGTTATCTAAAGAACCATTTAATGGTTTGTATAGGTATTTGTATGGAAGTACAAATTCTTATTTTCAAGCAAAACTTTTAAAATCAAACGCTGATATTAAGGGGTTTACGTCTTCGTATATAGTTGCTTATAAAGAAGGCAAGCGTATTCATTTAGATGATGCGCTTAAATACGTTGAAGAATAGTGGTTGCCTTTAGAATTTATTTCTAATTTTGTTTATAACTGAAAAAAAAATCTTTTGAAAATAACTAGAGAAATTAAAACAGGGATAATAGTAATAGGAGGTATTCTGTTATTTATATTGGGATTTGGCTATCTTAAATCATCCTCTCTTTTCGACAATAGTAAAACTTTTTATGCTGTTTATAAACACGTAGGAGGGTTGCAGGCTGGTACGGCCGTATCTATTAATGGACTAGCAGTTGGTAAGGTGAATGATGTTGAATTTAAAGATACAACAGGAGATTTACTGGTTACTTTTCAAGTAGATAGTGATTTTGAGTTTTCTAAAAGCAGTATTGCAGAGATTTACGATACAGGAATTATAGGGGGTAAAGGAATACAGATAAAACCAGTGTTTCAATCTGGGAATATTGCGCAATCTGGAGATACGTTGCGTGCATCTATAAAGCCAGGGTTAACAGATTTGGTACAGCAGAATTTAACACCTTTACAGAATATGGTAGAGGGAGCTGTTTCTAATGCCGATTCCCTATTGGTTAATTTTAACCAGATTTTAGATTTGCAAACAAAGCAAAACTTAAGAGAAAGTATAAAGGGTTTAAATGAATTGATACAGTCTTTTCAGGTTACAGCTAGAAATTTGAATGGTGTTTTAGCCAATAATAAGGAGAACTTAAATAGTTCTCTAACAAATATAAATACAGTAACAACGAATTTGGCAATGCTGTCAGATTCTTTGGCAAATGCAGGATTACCAAGAACAATTCGAAGTTTGGAAACTACCATGGCTAATTTGGACAAAATAGTATCTGGAATTCAAAAAGGAGAAGGTACAATGGGTAAGTTAATGCATAATGAAGAATTGTACACAAATTTAACTGCTGCTTCAAAACAGCTAGATTTACTGCTTCAAGATTTTAGATTAAATCCGAAACGATATGTAAATGTTTCTGTTTTCGGAAAAAAGCAGAAGGAGTACACGTTACCAGATAATGACCCAGCAGAGAAATAAGAAACTAGTGTATGGAGTATATTCCAAATATCATATTTACAATACTACTTGTTGTTGGAATTAGTTTTTTTATAAAAAACGTAAAACGTCTTGTTTTAAACATAAAGATAGGTAAAGATATTTCCGTTAATGACAATAAACCGCAACGGTGGAAAAACATGGCGAAAATTGCCTTAGGACAATCCAAAATGGTGGTAAGACCAATAGCAGGGGCTCTACACATAATCGTTTACCTAGGGTTTGTCATCATTAATATAGAAGTGTTAGAAATAATAATAGATGGTATTTTGGGTACGCACAGGATTTTTGCGCCACTAGGAGTAGTCTATGATTTTTTAATAGGATCTTTTGAAGTACTTGCGTTTTTAGTGCTAGTATCGGTTATAATTTTTTGGATACGAAGAAATATCATTAGAATTCAACGGTTTTTAAAGCCAGAAATGAAAGGTTGGCCAAAAAATGATGGAAATATTATTTTGTATTTTGAAATGGTATTGATGACATTGTTTTTGGTGATGAATGCAGCAGATATAGAGTTACAGCAATTAGGCGCAGAACATTATATTAAAGCAGGAGTATTTCCTATAAGTCAGTTTATTTCGCCTTTATTTGAAGGAATGTCTATGAATGCTTTACTAATCATAGAGCGTACTGCATGGTGGATGCATATTATTGGAATTTTGATTTTCTTAAACTATTTATACTATTCTAAGCACCTACATATTTTACTAGCATTTCCTAATACGTATTTTGGAAGTTTGAAACCAAAGGGGCAATTAGAAAATTTGGAAGCAGTAACAAAAGAAGTACAATTAATGATGGATCCTTCAGCAGATCCATTTGCAGCACCGGCAGAAGGAGAGAATACTGGCGAGCCAGAGAAATTTGGAGCATCGGATGTTATGGACTTAAACTGGGTGCAATTACTTAATTCCTATACCTGTACAGAGTGTGGGCGTTGTACAAGTGAATGTCCGGCTAACCAAACAGGGAAATTACTTTCGCCAAGAAAGATAATGATGGATACCCGGGATAGGTTGGAGGAAGTAGGAAAGAATATGGAAGCTAACAAAGGTACGTTTGTGCCAGATGGCAAACAGTTGTTAGATAATTATATTACAAAAGAAGAATTATGGGCATGTACATCTTGTAATGCATGTGTAGAAGCTTGTCCAATTAGTATAAATCCACTTTCTATTATTATGAATATGCGACAATATTTAGTAATGGAGCAATCTGCAGCACCGTCAGATTTAAATAATATGATGGGGAATATAGAGAATAATGGAGCGCCATGGCCCTTTAATCAAATGGACAGGCTTAATTGGAAAGATGAATCATAAATAAATCATGGATTAGTATGGGAAATGAAATGAAAGTACCAACCATGGCAGAATTATTTGCTGAAGGAAAGCGACCAGAAGTGTTATTTTGGGTTGGTTGTGCAGGTAGTTTTGATGATAGAGCAAAGAAAATAACAAAGGCATTTGTTAAAATTTTGAACAAAGCGAATGTTAGTTTTGCGGTGTTAGGAACCGAGGAGAGTTGTACTGGGGATCCGGCAAAACGTTCTGGAAACGAATTTTTGTTTCAGATGCAAGCAGTTACAAATATAGAAGTACTTAATGGCTATGAAATTAAGACAATTGTAACAGCATGTCCGCATTGTTTTAATACCATTAAAAATGAGTACCCTGGACTTGGAGGAAATTATAAAGTGCTACACCATACCCAGTTTTTACAACAACTGCTTAAAGAAGGTAGAATGTCTTTAGAAGGAGGAAAGTACAAAGGAAAACGGATAACATACCATGACCCATGTTATTTAGGAAGAGCCAATAATGTTTATGAAGCGCCAAGAGAGTTAATTAGAAAGCTTGATGCAGAATTGGTAGAAATGAAAAACTGCAAGATAAGAGGTTTGTGTTGTGGTGCAGGAGGTGCGCAAATGTTTAAGGAGCCAGAAAAAGGAAGTCAGGATATAAATGTAAAACGAACAGAGCAAGCGCTAGAAAAGCAACCAGATATTATTGCAGCAGCTTGTCCTTTTTGTAATACTATGATGACCGATGGAATTAAAAGTAAAGAAAAAGAAAGTAGCGTAGCTGTTTTAGATATAGCAGAGCTAATTGCAAATGCACAAGATTTGTAATTGGTTTTTCAATCTGAAAATTTCCAAATATAATATCCGTTAGAAGTAGATAATTTAAAGAAGATTAATTTAGTAAAAAAATAAATGCAAGTAGAGTTTAATACATTGCCAGACAATGCAAAGGTTTGGATATACCAAGCGAGTAGAAGTTTTTCTGTAGAAGAATTGGAAGAAGTAAAAGAGAGTGTGTCTAATTTTTTGGACGAATGGGCAGCACACGGAAGTCAGTTAAACGCTGGCTTCGAGATAAAATACAAACGTTTTATAATAATAGCTATAGATCAGTCTATTGTGGCAGCTTCGGGATGTTCTATTGATACTTCGGTTCGCTTTATTCAAACTTTAGAGAAAAAATATAATATCGATTTATTAGATAGAATGAATGTATCTTATAAACAAGGGGAATTTGTAGCGTACAAATCGTTGACAGATTTTAAGAAAATGGCAAAGAACAAATCGGTTTCGAAAAAAACAATTGTTTTTAATAATCTTGTAACTAATAAATACGAGTATCAAAATAATTGGGAAGTTCCAGCACATGAAAGTTGGCATGGGCGTTTTATGTAATGGTATTTCGTTTTTAAAATTTAACAAAAAGAACAATTTTCTTAAAAAGCGATAAAATATTTTATGCGATTAAGCTCTTTCATTTTAGTATTTATTTCCATGTGTTTTCTTGCAAATGGGCAATCGAGCCCTTTAGCCACCAAAGATAGTTTAGCGCAGCAAAAATGGGTGAATGCTACCTATGAAGCAATGTCTTTAGAAGAAAGAATAGGACAGTTGTTTATGGTAAGTGTGGCCTCAAATCAAGATAAGGCAAGTACGGATAAAGTAGAGACTTTAATAAGAAACCATGCAATAGGAGGTGTTATTTTTTCTAAAGGAGGACCAGTAAGACAAGCGAAGTTGACAAATGGCTATCAGTCTGCATCAAAAATACCGTTGTTGATAGCAATGGATGCGGAATGGGGTTTGGCGATGCGGTTAGATTCGACTTATGCATTTCCATGGAATATGACTTTGGGAGCAATTGCAGATAATGCTATTGTGGAAAAAGTAGGTTATCAAATAGGGAAGCATGCAAAACGTTTAGGAGTTCATATTAATTTTGCGCCAGATATAGATATAAATACAAATCCTAATAATCCAATTATAGGAAATCGCTCTTTTGGAGAAGATAAAGAGAATGTTGCACAAAAGGGTGTGGCAATAATGAAGGGTATGCATCGAGCAGGTATTCTAACAAGTGGGAAGCATTTTCCTGGACATGGAGACACATCTGTAGATTCGCATAAAACCTTACCTACAATAACCTTCACCAAAGAAAGAATAGACAGCATAGAGCTTTATCCTTATAAAAAACTGATAAAGGAAGGGTTGAGTAGTGTTATGGTAGCACATCTTAATGTTCCTAGTTTAGAAATTAAAAAAGATTTTCCATCATCACTTTCAGAGCAAATTATATCGTATTTGTTAAAAGAAAAATTACAGTTTAAAGGACTTGTATTTACAGATGCATTGAATATGAAAGGTGTATCTAATTATGCAAAAGAAGGGGAGGTAGAATTAACTGCTTTTATCGCAGGTAACGATATTTTATTAATGCCAACAGATGTTGCCAAGGCAAAAGAAAAACTTCTTAAAGCATATAAAAGGGGAAGAATAACGGACAATAGACTTGCTGCTTCTGTAAAGAAAATTCTGACGTCTAAATATAAAGTAGGACTACATCACTATAAACCAGTGGTTCTTCAGAATTTATACAAAGACTTAAATACGTTAGAGAATGACATTATTTATGAAGAGGCAATAGAGAATGCTATTTCGGTAATTAAGAATAAGTACCAATTATTACCAATTAAGAAATTACAAAATAAAAAAATTGCCTACGTTAAATTTGGTAATGCACCAAACAAGTATTTTCTAGAAGAGTTGAATAAATATGGAAAAGTAACTCAGGTTAACGGAAATAATATAGCGATTTTAAAAAAGAAATTATCACGTTTTAATCTTGTAGTTATTGGATTGCATAGAAGTAATGCTAGTCCGTGGAAACCTTATAAATTCACGAAAAAAGAACTTTTTTGGTTACAAGAAATAGCAAATGAGCGAAGTTCAAATCTTGTTTTAACCGTATTTACAAAACCATATTCATTATTGGATATTCCAACTTTTAAGAATATAGATGCAGTTGTATTAGCATATCAGAATAGTAAAATAGCACAGGAAAAGGCTGCGCAAATTGTATTTGGAGCAATACCAGCAAAAGGTGTAATTCCTGTAACGATTAATGCATCTTTATCAGTGAATACATCTATACCTCTAAAATCTTTGAAGAGGCTAGGGTATACACTACCAGAACGTGTTGGTTTGAGTTCTGAAAAGTTAGCTAGAGTAGACGAGTTGGTTCAAAATGGTTTAGATTCTTTAATGTTCCCAGGCGCTCAGGTGTTAATCGCAAGAAAAGGTAAAGTAGTTTACAATAAAGGATTTGGAAAGCCTACCTACAATTCTAACAAAAAAATAACGCCAGATTATATTTATGATTTGGCGTCTATAACAAAAATATTGGCCACTTTACCATTAATAATGAAGATGGAAGAAGAGGGTAAAATTGCATTGAATAATACTTTTAAAGAACTTGTTCCTGCGTATGCGGATACTGATTTAAAGGACGTAACGGTTCTTAAGGCGCTATCTCACTATGGTAGATTACCAGCGTGGATTGCCTTTTATATAAGCACATTAAACAAGAGTAGAAAGCCTTCAAGTGAGTTTTATAGAAATTCCCCATCACAAGGTTTTTCCTATAAGGTAACGGATAACCTGTACTTATCTGATGTATATCAAGATTCTATATATAATAGGATAGGAAGGCAGAATTTGAAATCTAACAGGTATAGGTATAGTGATGTTGCTTATTATGTATTCAAGAAATACATAGAAAGTACTTATAAAGTCGGTTTAGATAAACTGGCAGAAGATTTTATGTACAAATCGCTTGGAGCTTCAAACACCAGTTTTAATCCGTTAAATAAGTTTGCCAAAAACAGGATAGTTCCTTCAGAGATAGATAACTATTATAGATACCAAACGGTACAGGGGTACGTTCATGATATGGGAGCAGCAATGCAAGGTGGAGTAGGAGGTCATGCGGGTTTATTTAGTAATGCAAATGACGTTGCAAAAATAATGCAAATGTATTTGCAAGGAGGGTTTTATGGGGGAGAGCGTTATTTTAATAGTAGAACAGTCAAGAAGTTTAACACCTGTTATTTCTGTCATAAAGATGTTAGGCGTGGTGTTGGATTTGATAAACCACAATTAAAGAAAAGTGGCCCTACCTGTGGTTGTGTGTCCAGAAAGAGTTTTGGTCATAGTGGCTTTACGGGAACCTATACATGGGCAGATCCCGATGAAGAAATTGTATATGTATTTTTATCTAATAGGACGTATCCATCTGCATCGAATAGACTTTTAGTTAAATCTGGGTTAAGAACACGAATTCAACAAGCAATTTATGATGCTATCATAAATTAATTTTTAGCTTTGTAGTGATGAAAATAGCCATAGTATGTTACCCTACCTTTGGAGGTAGTGGTGTAGTCGCAACAGAGTTAGGAATAGCCTTAGCCAATAAAGGAAATGAGGTTCATTTTATAACCTATAAGCAACCAGTTAGATTGGAGTTATTGCGTAATAGCAACATTCACTTTCATGAAGTGCATGTTCCAGAGTACCCATTGTTTCATTACCAACCTTATGAATTGGCGCTATCCAGTAAATTGGTAGATACGATTAAACATTATGGAATAGAGTTGTTACATGTACATTATGCCATACCGCATGCCTATGCTGGTTATATGGCAAAAAAGATATTAGAAGAAGAAGGAATATATATACCGATGGTGACTACGTTACATGGAACAGATATAACTTTAGTAGGAAACCATCCGGTTTATAAGCCAGCGGTGACTTTTAGTATAAATAAATCGGACATAGTAACCTCCGTTTCTGAAAGTCTTAAATTAAACACCTTAGAGTTGTTTGATATTAAGAATGAAATAAAGGTTATACCTAATTTTATTGATAAAGAAAAGTACAATACTAGTTTTACAGATTGTCAACGTTCTTTAATGGCAGAAGACCATGAAAGGATTGTTACGCATGTTAGTAATTTTAGAAAAGTAAAACGTATACCAGATGTAATTCAGATATTTTATAGAATACAAAAGGAAATTCCTGCAAAATTAGTCATGGTGGGCGATGGTCCCGAAAAAGAGAAAGCAGAATGTCTTTGTGAGGAATTAGGAATTACAGACAAAGTAATATTTTTAGGAAATAGCAACCAGATAGATCGAATTTTGTGCTTCTCAGATTTGTTTTTGTTGCCATCGGAAACAGAAAGTTTTGGTTTAGCCGCACTGGAAGCTATGATTAATAAAGTTCCTGTAATATCGAGTAATGCAGGTGGAATTTCAGAGGTTAATCAACATGGAGTTACTGGTTTTTTAAGTGCTATTGGAGATGTCGATGAAATGGCACAGAATGCTTTAAATATTATTGGCAATAAGGATACTTTAGAGTTATTTAAGAAAAACGCAGAGAAAGGAGCTTTAAAATTCGACATAGTGAATGTTGTTCCAATGTACGAAGCCGTTTATAAAAGAGCCCTTGAAAATAATCGCAGAGATTAGTTTATTCCCACTAGTGGGTTTAATACCCCAACGTTTGCGTTGAATATAAATGACCTGTTCCTTATTATTGCCTCTAGGTTTACTCAAAATGAATAAAATTTCATAACATAGAATATATGCAGGACGTAGTGTTTTACGCTTCACAACGATTATTCTTACGTTTTCACTATTATATTTTATCTAAAGAGCTAGTTGCAATAATTTTGATTCTTAAATAGTCCCAAAATAAGTATGTAATGAAAACAAATAAAATTAATTTAATTGTATTGTGTTTCTTGAGTATTGCTTTTAGCCATGCTCAGGATTTAGAATTAACAGCCAAGGATAGCATTGTTGAAAGTTCTTGGATGGCTGGTTTAGGTTTAAATTTTGTTGATGATTCAGGAGATATATTTGATAACCTTGTATCACCATCGGATCAATGGAATTCGGTTCCTTATCCATCAAGATTAAGTATTGGACGTTATTTTAAAAATGGCCTGGGAATAGAGGCAATTGGTACTATAAATAAATATAAGGTAGGTAAACTGGTAGATAACGTTGTAAATACTAAAGAGATTAATTATTTAGGTTTGGATGCGAGGTTAACTTATGATTTAAATAAGGTATTTGGAGAAACGGGTTGGTTTGATCCATATCTTGGTGTTGGTTTAGGGTATACAAAAGCTAATGACATAGGAAGAGGAACTTATAATGGTGTTGTAGGATTTAGAACTTGGTTTTCAGACAGATTTGGACTAGATTTTAGTTCTTCAGGGAAGTGGAGAATGGCAGATAAAGGAACAAATCATATACAGCATGCAGTTGGAGTTGTATACCAATTTGGAATAGAAAAAGGATTATCTAAAAAAGGTCTTGAGAAAAAGGCACTAATAGAAGCATTCGAAAAAGAACAACAGCGTATTACTGATTCTACAGCTACCGCTAATAAAATGGCAGAAGAAGCTAGGTTATTGGCAGAGAGGTTGGCCAAAGAAACAGAAAATGCTAGGCTAGCGGCTATTGAGAAAGCGAATCTTGATGCAGAGAATGAAAGAAAAGAGTTGTTAAAAAACAAATTATTGAATGTAGGGATTGTATATTTTAACTTAAATTCTTCCTATTTAAATAGAACAACAAAAGGAGTTTTAGATAGATTGGTTGCCGTTATGAATACGTATCCTAGTATTACCATTGGAATTGGTTCACATACAGATTCTAGGGGTATGGATGAGTATAATATGACACTTTCGCAAAGAAGGGCAAAACGTACATATGATTATTTAATCTCAAAGGGGATTACCTCAGATAGACTAACTTCCCAAGGGTTTGGAGAAAATAAATTAACAAATGAATGTGGTAATGATGTTACCTGTTCAGGAAAGAAACATAGAGAAAACAGAAGGTCAGAGTTTCTTATTATAAAGTATTAATTACCTTTATAAATATTACTTAAAAAAACCATCGCAATTGCGATGGTTTTTTTAAGTAATATTTATTCTATTGTAAAAAATATGTACAATAACAGAATCAATTTTTTGCCTAATAATGTTGTTATATTAATACTTAGAATCAAAATCATGGAAACATAGGAAAAGGAAAATTCACAAACAAATCAAACCAAACCATATCAAATAATTAATAGGATGATTTTTAATTCTATAGAGTACTTTATATTTCTGCCAATTGTATTTTTTCTTTACTGGTATGTTTTCCAGAAAAAGGTTAGGATGCAAAATATGTTTGTTCTAATAGCAAGTTATTTGTTTTATGGGCTATGGGATTGGCGTTTTTTATTTTTAATTTTTGGTAGTACTGTAGTTGATTATTTTATCGGCATAGCTATACATAGAGAGAATGAAAATAAAAAAGCAAGAAAATTTTTTTTATGGGGTAGCATTTTATTCAATGTATCGTTACTTGGTTTTTTTAAGTATTACAATTTTTTCGCGGATTCTTTCTTAGATATGTTCCAGTTGTTTGGGTATACTATTAAAAGTACTTGGACATTACAAATAATACTTCCTGTAGGTATTTCTTTTTATACTTTTCAAACGATGTCTTATTCTTTAGATATTTATTATAGAAGAATAAAACCAACTAGAGATTTTCTTTCTTTTGCTACATTTGTAGCCTTTTTTCCACAGTTAGTAGCTGGGCCAATAGAGAGAGCATCAAATTTATTGGGACAGATTACGAGTAAAAGGACTTTTAATGCCAATCAAACCATAGAAGGAATAAAGTTAATTTTATGGGGTTTGTTTAAAAAAATTGTAATTGCAGATAGTCTTGCACCAATAGTAGATGATATTTTTGCTAATTATGGTATGTATCCAAGTACTACATTAATTTTGGGAGTCACGCTATTTAGTTTTCAAGTTTATGGAGATTTTAGTGGCTATTCTGACATAGCTATAGGTACAGCAAAACTATTTGGAATAGAGTTAATGTCTAATTTTAAGTTTCCAAGTTTCTCTAGGAATGTGGCGGAATATTGGCAACGGTGGCATGTATCCTTATCTACTTGGTTTCGGCATTATATATACATACCACTTGGAGGATCTAGAGTTAGTAAATTAAAATCTATTAGAAATATTTGCATAATTTTTTTAGTGAGCGGATTTTGGCATGGCGCTAATTGGACTTTCATTTTTTGGGGTGCTTTTCATGCATTAGCATTCATTCCTGTATTTTTAATGGGAAGAAACACTATTTATAAAAACACAGTAATTGGCGAAAATTCTATGCTTCCGTCAATAAAAGAGGTTGGTCAGGTGCTATTAACATTTGGAATTGTAACCTTTTCAAGAATATTTTTTAGATCAAAAAGCCTAACAGATTCCTTTAGTTTTATAGAAAGGATATTTTTTAATTTTTCTCATGAACCCTATGTGCATCCATCTGGCTATAGAATGCTAGATTTTTATATACTCATAATTGTATTTATAGTATATGAGTATATAATAAGAAAAGATGAACGCAACCCATTTAGTTTTAAATCAAAATACCTTAGATTTTTTGTGTATACACTTATAATACTGGCTATGTTGTTGTTTTACGATGATGGTGTAAACAGATCTTTTATTTATTTTCAATTTTAATAAGGCGATGAAAAAAATACTTTTAAAATTTATTGTATACTTTTTTTTGATGCTTGTTTGTCTGGAAGGGTTGGTAAGAGTTTTACACTTGTATACGGAAGATCCGCCAAGGTTTATTGATTCTTACGGTGTTGAGAAAAGAGTTCCTAATCATACAGGCTATGCGGTAACGGGTAATAGAAATCAAAATTATTCAAAATTTAGTATTAACAATTCTGGTTTTAATTCGCACAGAGAATTCACACCTTCAAAGGATAAAATTGAAATCGCTATAATTGGAGATTCTTTTATTGAAGGGTTTCATCAGGATTTTGATGACTCTTTAGGTAATAAGATTGAAGATGAACTTAAGAACAATATAGAAGTTTATGAGTATGGTTATGCTGGCTATGATATGGCTAACCAAATGCACTTGATTCATGCCTATAAGGAAGATTTTGAAAAAATAGACCATATTGTACTGTATCTAAATTATAAAAGTGATTTAGGTCGTAGTGAGTACACTCCAAATACAGGTAGAATAGCCATGTTATCCTCCCTTTTGTTTAAGCTAAGGGATAATATAAAGTTGCTTTCCTATACCTCTAAAATCGGAATTCTAGATTCTTTTAAAAAGATGTTAGGTGAAAATAATAAGGATATATCGAATACCATTGAAGGCGAAGAAGCGCAAATTGAAAAGGAAGAATTGTTTCTTAATAATTTTAAACAACTTGTAAAGCTGTACGGTTTTGATAACAACAAGACACACATTTTATTAGATTCTAGAAAAACAAGTGCTTCCTTCCTAAATTATTGTAAGGAAAATGGAATGAGCTATATTGATTTTTCGGAGGCTTTTGAAGAATCGGATAGCCCAACTACATTAGTTTATGACAAACATTGGAATAACAACGGAAGAGAGTTAATAGCTTCGATTGTTTCAGAATATTTTATAACAAGAAGTTTAGATACTGTACATTAACAAGCATAATTAAATGAAGTCTAATAAAGTAAGAGTTCTAATTCCGGATGCAGAATGGGAAATTTTAACAAATCACGTTAAAAATTGTTTTTCTACAAATGACGATGTGGAGTTGTATCTTATGTCTAACAGAAAGGATACTCCTAATCGTTTTTCGCGTTTTATAGCACATTTTTCTTATTATCCAAAGACGGATATAGCTAGTCAATGGATAAAATATATAAATATTGAAGTAGAGAAATTTCGGATTGATTTTATACTTCCAATTTACGAACATGGGATAAGAACACTAATAGAACATAAAGGTTTGTTAGAAGATTCTAGTAAACTCGGATTGATGCCGACCTTGTTAAATTTTGATACTGCAAATAATAAAAAGTTATTGGCAGCGCATTTATATAAGAATAGTATACCTACTCCAGTAGATTACGCTATAGGAGATGATAATTATGAGTTTCCAATTATTGTAAAACCTGTAGAAGGGGAAGAGGGAGGTTCAGGAATACACGTTTTTCAAGAGAAAGAGGCGTTTGCTATTTGGTTGCAAAAAGAGAAAAATGATAAAAAGTACCTCATACAAAAGTATGTAGAAGGGTATGATATTGATTGTAGTGTTCTTTGTAAGGATGGTGAAATAAAAGGGTATACGATTCAAAAAGGTGTTTTGTATAGTCGCAAGAAATATTCGCCAGCAATTGGTTTAGAATTTTTACATGAGAAAGAACTATTTAAAGTAGTTAAAAAGTTAATGAAATCACTCAGTTGGTCTGGTATTGCTCATGTAGATTTAAGGTATGATGAAAGTGATAAACAATTTAAAGTAATTGAAATAAACACTAGATTTTGGGGGTCCTTAGATGCTTCTTTAATTGCAGGTGTAAATTTCCCGTATTTGTATTACCTTTTGAGCAAAGGACGTAGTTTTGTTTTTCTACACTATAAATTAGTTAGTTTTCTTAGCTTAAAAGGCTTAATGAAGCGTATTAGACAACAGGCAGGGTTCATTACAAAATTCAATTATATAGTAGGAAATACTTCTTTTAGATATGTTATAAAAGACCCTGTGCCTTTCTTTGTGAAAGTATTATTAATATTAAAAACCAAATTTTCTTCAAAAGATTAGATGTTTTTTTCTGAAAGAATTTTATAGGAAGAAGTTGTGAAAAATAACATCCAGCTAACAATACCGATAAATTTAAAACTATCTTCAAAAAAGTACTGTAGTCCTTCACTTTTCATTACTAAATCCAATACTACAGATAATCCTAAAAAGGCAACTGCTACCCCCAAAAGAATGTAGTTGTTTTCTAGTATTGTTTTGTAATATGCTATACAGTATCTAACTAAAAAGAAAAGGTAGACAACGTAAAATAGCGGCTCCATGTAAAAACCATTAATAGAATAGAAAAGGAAATCATGAAACATGAAAAAATCATCTATTAAAAGAACAAAGGAAAAAAGTCCAGAGTAGATTAAAAATAGAGCCTTTTTATTAGTAGTTTGTTCTTTAAGATAAAACCCAGTATAGAAACAAATACTGCTGGTAATACACCATAATAGAGCACCAAGGTTAGAAATAATACCTGTTAGAGGATGTGACTGGAAATAATTAGCGGGGTCTCCCGTTATTTTTTCAAAAGGAATATTATATGTTGTACCAACATAAAAGCAGCAAACTAAAAGTAGTATACAGATACCATATACTGCGGTTAATAGAATTGGTGTTTTTTTGATTTTCATAATTTTAAATACTAGACTCGTTAGCTGATATTATGGTGATTTTTTGAAAAGAATTAATTCCCTGTATCACATACTTATTTGTTTCAAATAGGAATAGTTTTACGTTATTATGATTTTCTTGCGATGAATATAAGAAATTGTTAATAAGCTCTTTAAATCGCTGGTTGTTTTTGGTGGATAAATCCATACAATTTTGGTTTTCTATAAAAACACCTTTTTCTATTGGGTCTATTTTATAATTAAAACTGTCGTTTAGCACAGTTTCTTTTTTGCTTCCTATTTTTTTAAGTTTGTTATAGAATACATTTATATTTTTAGATGCCAAGTAGTAGGCTATTAATATCGTTTTGCACCCTTTTAAAAGTGCAATAAAGTAGCCTGAAATAGATTTTTCGGGATACACATAATAATGTTTGTAAGTGTAAATGTTATTGCTCCATCTTCTCTTATATTCTAAATTTCCCCAGCCCATATCAAAATAGTCATATTTATTTTGAATACACCAATCTACTTGTTTATAGATTTCTATATTACCCAGACTAAATTTTGAATAGTCTAAATCATAAGAAGAAATAAATGCAAATAGTATTTTATCATAGTGGTAGTTAAAGGCTATCTCAATGGGTTTGCTTTCATGATAAATTACAAATAAAGATGCTTTTTTAGTATTTATTAAATCATTAGCAGTTGTAATAATTAAATCTAGCTGTGCTATAGTACTACTTTTTTCTTGTCTTTGTTGAAACCTCTTTGCTATCATTTCTTTTAGGAGGTGTAAAAGAGAATCGCATTCCTTTTTAGTAATTTCTCCGTAGAACATTTTGTAAGTAATGTCAAAACAAGCTTCTAATCTTTTTAAAGATTTTTTAATGGGTTTTCCTTTGTTTTGAAAATGTTCTTTTAAATAGGTGTTAACATCAGAAGAATCATTTAGACAAATGGAGTACCCCTTATTACAGCTAAACTTCTTTATGCTATAGCTGTCTTTATATTTTATATGGATATATTCAGGAACATTAGTAATAGCATAAAAAACAAGAGCTTCTTTTGAAATACTCTCAGAAGAGTAAACATCATTTAATAGAGCTTCATCAGAGTCGTATGTAATATTTTTACAGCATTGGCTCAAAACATCCTTACTGTAATGTAGGTCTGTTAAAAACACGATATTTTTTTTTTGATGCTGCTGGCTCATACAAATTACTTAATTAGTTCTGTTAATCATTATTTGTTTGTTTTTACCTTTTATAATAAAAGTATTTTCTGTATTAGATTTATATGTTGTAATATGTGATGAATTATAAGAATTTATAAATTGAAAGTCGTAAATAATCTTTTTTAAAAAGGTATAAGTTACTTCAGTTCCATCAATTTTGATAAGATCCAAATCGGTTGGCATTGCTGTAATAGCTATTGTTTTATAAAGAGTTTTTTTTTCAGGAGTTACTTCAGGTTTTTCTCTTTTTAGCGAAGATTTTAGCTTGTAAATTATAACATTTACTTTTTTATATTTTAGAAATTCTTTAAAAGCTATAGATTTTGAAATAAATAAGGCTTGTGCTCTTTTTAAAAGATTCTTTTTTTTGTATAGTATATGGCAATTGAATTGGTAGGTTACGTTGCACCATTCTCTCTTATAACGCATAAAACCCCTTGATAAATCAAATGCTTTGTAGTTATTCTTGAAGCACCATTCTAACTGTTTAATAATGTCAATATAACCTAAATTAAACTTAGAGTAATCAATGTCATAAGAACGTATTAAATTACTCATTGTACCTTCGTGATGGTAATTTAAACAGATATCTATAGGGGTGTCGTTATCATAAATAACAAAAAGTGAAGCTTTTTTTTCTAAAATGTGGAAGTATGCATTGTTTTCAAAAGTTTCCCAATTTTTTAATGCAAGGTGTTTGTCTCCTCGTTACGAGAATCTGCGTTTAATCATGGCATGTAATGAACTAAAAAGAAAATTAAATTCTCTTGAAGAAATGTCACCATGGTATACTTTGTAAGAAATGTTAAAACAAATCTCAAGCCTATTTTTGATACGTCTTAATTTAGATCTGCTCTTGCTGCTAAACTGTTTTTTAAGGTACTCTTCTAAGTTGGAGTAGGAGGTTATGTCCGCCAAATAACCATTGTCTTTCTTTATTTTATAAGAAGTAAAAGAGGTTTCTTTTGTGTTTAAAGTTAAATCTACATATGGAGGTATGTCATGAATAATGTAAATAGAATTGGTGTCTGTTTGTAATTGGTTTTCGTTTTTATTAAAAGTATTTTTATAAAAGGGATATAGGGAATCTTTATGAAAGAAATCTACTATGAATGGGTGTGAAGAAGTGTTAAAAATTTTCATATCTTGGTTTTAAGGATGTAGAAAAACTTTAGATATATTAGTTTGGCCTTTAATTATATAGGTGTCATCAGACACTTTGAACACTTCCGTTTCGTAGCGTTTTTCTTGTTTTAAATATAAAAAATCAAATAGGGTAGTTTTTAGCACATCATACTTACTGGTCTGAGGATTAATTTTTTCAAATGCTCTTAAATCAGTATTGTATTCCAAATCTAGTAATGTATGTTTTGTTTTTATTGGTTTGTTAGATGATTTGTTCTTTAAGCTGTAAGTTAGTAGGTGTAATTTATCATTAATGTTTTTTTCTCTTAAACTCTGTTTCAGTTTAAATAGTTGTTTTAAGCCAAAAGCAATGCCTGTTGCTTTAATGGAGGAAGCATCATAGTAAATATGATATTCAAAATTATAAGTATTGTTGCTCCATCTTTTTTTGTAATCGAAATATCCTTTAGAGAAATCAAATGTTCTAATATCATTTTCAAAACTCCATTCAATAAGTTTCATTATAGTTATAGACCCTAAATGAAACTTTGCATAGTTAATATCAAAAACTGTAATGGCATCGAATAATATGCTATTAGAGAAATAATTGAGTGTCACTCCGATGGGAACGTTATCGTCATAAATTACAAATAGAGATGCTTTTTTTTCTAATAACATTGGATAAGCAACCTCCTTATAAAAATTCCATTCATCAGGGTTCAGGTTATTATTAGAAGTACACTTTTCTTCAAAGCGTTTTTCCAATAATATTTTAAAGCTATCAAAAATGTGGTTGTATTCCGTTTTGGATATATCACCATGGAACATTTTATAAGTAATCTTAAAAGAAAGTTCTAATCTTTTTTTATATTTTTTAAGCTTATATCGGCTACTTTTTTTAAATGTAGCACTCATATAGGCGTTAAAATCATTATGTTCATTTATTCCAACAGAAAACCCTTTGTATTGTTTAATACGATGAACCTTTAAGTTGTTTTTAGGGGATGTATTAAGGTTAAAATAGGCAGGAACGTCATATATTAGAAATACTTTTCTCTTAAAGTCTCCCGAAATTTTAGAAGACAAGGTGTAATATATTCCTTTAGATAGTGTTTTTCCAACGTTAATGAAAAGAGGTAGTTTAGGGTGTTTTATAAAAAGTAAATCTGAGATGAATTCAAAAACAATACCTTTCTTGGCCTTGTGAAAGTGCTTTAGCCAAATAGAGGTGAAATTATCCGAGGAAAACGGATTATTCTTCATATTTCTTCTTTTTTAATTATCCTTTTTTTCAATTGTACACCTATAACATGGGAAAAAGTCTTTACATCCATTTATGTATTCTATTGAAGTACAGGTGTTAGTTGTTTTATTTTTCTTAGATAATTTATCATAAACTTCTTTGTTTACAATAACTTCCCAAAGTTCAAATGGTTTTAAATTTTTAGAAAAGCTAGATTTAAATCTAAACAATGAGTCTTCGTTACTACCCAAACCGCCACCAAGATTTAAAAAAGTATAATTTTCTTCTGAAGAAGTTATTCGCATTTCATCTATTAATAATTTAATAGGGTTTAGATATAAATAGTCTGATTTAGCTCCAGCTAGGTGGTATTGTGTAATATTGTTTTTTTTAATAAACATAGCTCCTCCAATAAAAATGTTGGATTCGGTATGGTATGTTAGCAAGATTTCAGTTTCAAAAGAATCACTATTATAAAGATCATGAAAATATTCTCTTTTAAAAAAATAGTGTTTTTTAGCATCTACTCGATGCATGTTTTCATAATAAACCTCTATAAATTGGTCTATTTCTTCTGTAGTGGTTGCTTTCTTAATTGTGCAGTGTTTTCTTGTTTTATTAATGTGCGTTTTCAAGCGTCTATTGTATTGTTGTTTTTGAATAGCAAGATCTTGAGACAGGTCTATATACACTACATTACCTAATGCTCTTACAAGGCCTATATTTTTGAGGATAATACATTGTTTATCTATGAAAGGATTTAATCTAGAAAACATAGAAATTATATTATTATCTAGAAGTAATTTTTGCAATTCTTTTTTAAAAATGGAATTGTCGAAATTTTTAGGAATATTTTTGCAAACTGGTCCAGAGTATCCGTATACAGATGTGGCATCTTTATACGAGGTGTTTTCTATTTCTCTAATAAATAAAGGTAGTGCAATGTACTTTTCTCCTTGGGAGAAATATAAAAGAACAGGGGTTTCATCATTGTTTTTAGACAACTGATGATAATCATAGGTGTGGTAAAAATCAGACATATCGGCATTATTTACCAATAAATCCCATTTTTCCTTATTTTTAATAATTTCTATCATTAATCTGTTAGTTTGGTATTAACTTGCTAAAGAGGATAAGCGGTAATTAATTTATTTTATAGAAGGAAATTAGTTGTAAGGGGTTTTTATTCTAAGTGTTTTAGCAGGAACTCCTGCCATGATATGATAATCTTCAACGTCTTTAATTACAACGGCTCCACAACCAATAGTGGATTCGGTTCCTACTGTAGTTACGCCAGTCATTATAGTAGAACTAATTCCTAAAAACGCTTTGGAATTTATTGTTATATTGGCTCCAACGTTTACCCCAGTAGATATAAATACACCTTTTTTTATAACAGTATGATGAGAGATGTTACTTCCAACACTTATTATTACATAATCACTTATTTTAGTATATGGCATAATAATTACCCCAGGGAGTAGGTAGACGCCATTACCAATAGTAACATCTTTATTCAGTATGACAGATTTATGAATTAAATTTGGAGTTTCATATCCAAAATCAAAAAGTTCCTTAAGGTATTTTTCGCGTATAATATTATTGCCAATGGGACAAAATATTTTATGAATATTCTGTTTGCATTCTACTGTAAAAAGATCCTTGAAATTACCTAGAACTTTCACCCCATGAATTTTTTTTCCTAAACGAGAAGGATCATCATCATAAAATCCAATAACATTGAAACCTTGTTCTAACAGGTATGTTAAAAAAACTTCACCATACGATCCTGCACCTAATATAATCGTGTTCTTTAATAATGACATAATAAAATATGAACTTTAATTGTTTCCTGTAAAAAAAGGCATGGTAATTTCTGCACTAGAGTTAACACCATCTCTTATCAATACTTTTTTTATTGTCAATAAAATAATTTTTAAATCTAGTAAAAAATTTAAATTGTTAACATAATAGACGTCATGTTTAAATTTTTCGGTCCAGCTTATCGTATTTCTTCCGTTGATTTGTGCCCATCCAGTAATTCCTGGTTTAACCAAGTGGCGACGATTTTGCTCTTTTGAGTATACAGGTAAGTAATCTACCAGTAAAGGTCTAGGTCCAACTAAACTCATGTCGCCTTTTAATACATTTATTAGTTGAGGAATTTCGTCTAATGAATATTTTCTAATAAAAGATCCTATTTTAGTTATTCTCCCTGTTGCAGGTAGTAAATTGCCAGTTATATCCTTTTTATCATTCATGGTTTTAAATTTAATTATATCAAATATAACTCCATCTTTACCTGGTCTTTTTTGGAAAAAAAATGGTTTACCATTATTACTGATGAAAAGACAAAATAGGATAATTAGTAATATTGGTAATGTTAGAATAATGCCAATTATAGATAAGAGTAAATCGAGTCCACGCTTTATAAACAAATGATACATATTTTTTTATTTAGTAACTATTATTTTTAATAGATAAATTTTAATTTAAAACGGAAAGTAGAATTATTAAGAAAGAACCATGCGTTATAGCTGAAGATTATTCACCACTTCTGAAAATTGTTTACATAGTATTGATTTATCAAATTTTTCCTCAGCTAATTTACGGGAATTCCGTCCCATTTTTTCACATAATTTTGGGTTATTTTTTAAGGTGATTATTTGCTTTGCAAGCTCATTCGGGGTAGTTGGGTCTACAAAAATTCCACAATCATATTTTTCTACCATTTCCTTGGTCCATCCATTCGAATTTACTATTATTGGTTTACCTGCTGATAAAGAATCAAATAATTTATTGGGAGAGTTTGTAGCTAAAATAGGTAAATTAGCGAATGTAACAAGAGAGACGTCACAAATATTAACTATTTCTGATAATCGTTCCATAGAAGCATATCCGTAAAAGTTCATGTTAGGAATGTTTTCATCTTTGCATCTTTTTTGCAGAATCTCTTCTGTTGCCCCACCTCCTAGAAAAACAAATTCAATATTTTCATTAGGATTAATTTGTTTAGCTGCATTTATAATATATTCCATTCCATTAGCGATACCCATGGAGCCAAAATAAATAACTTTAAAAGAGTTTGGGTCTAACTCAAATTCATTAATTAGAGCCATGTTTTTTTTGCGAGACCAAAACTTATCAATTTTAGACATATTTGGGATTAAGGAAGTTTTTTCTTTTGAAATCCCAGTAGAAATTATCCCGTCTTGCATTCCAGGTGATAATGCAACGATGTGCTTGGCATTTTTATAAATGGTTTTTTCAAAGCTCTTAGCTAGTTTTATGACTAGATTATTTTTAAGTCCCCCCATTTGAATGGGAACTTCTGGCCATAAATCTCTCACTTCAAATATATACGGGGTTTTTTTTATTTTTCTTGCAACAAGCGCCGGAAACCCCACTGTTAAAGGTGTAGAAGTAGCAATTATTAAATCATATTTTTTCTCTCTTAATACCATTAAAGTAGACAAGGTCATGAATTTTAAAAAAGATAGAAGTCTTTTAAAAATACTCATGTGACTGCTATATGGGATATTTAAGTAAGTTACATTCATTCCATCAATAACTTTTCTTTTTGTATTCCCTTTTAATCTTGTATTGGTCGTTAACATGCTTACGTCATGTCCGTTATTTACAAGTTCTTTACCTATCCAATAAGATCTCGTTCCACCTGGTTCATCAGGAGTTGTAAAGTATTGGTGTATATATAGAATTCTCATTTATATTGTTTTAAAAGGTATTTTTTTTATTAAAGAAACGATTACTCTAACTATGCATCGTTAAAACTATTATATGCGATTTATTGTTATTCTGGTTAAATATGTAGGACATGTTTTTTAGTGGTGAGTGGCTAATTATTTATATTAATGAGACTTCTTACCATGGAGATATCAACAAGGAAATCAGAGTGTAAATCTAAGTCTTTATTAAGTTTATTGTCTATATATCCGTTATATTTTGTGTAATTTAAATTTTGATTTTCGGAAATATTTCTATATATATAAGAATCTGAATTTGGAGGAAATATTTCTATTATTTGAGTATTAGGACTTGCAAAAACTAAATTTGCCAGCCCTGCTCCATGTGGTGAAACTATAATTTTTGAACTTGAAAAAAGATCAACTTGTTCTTGGAAGGTTAAATTTTCAAGAAAAATCATTTCAAATTTTAATTTTTTTAATTCAGCAAATAGTAAATCTTCATTTATTATTCTACGTATTGCAGCATTTTTTCTACTTATATATATATGTTTATTAACCTTAATGTTATTGTTAGATGTTAAAAAACTATCTCTAAGAAATTGACAAATCCATTGAGGCACCGCAGCCCAACTTGGATGGTTTGGATGTGTTGTTGCTATTATGTTATTAGCTTTTATATTTGAATATTCTATTGAATCTATAATCTGTCCAGAATCTATATTGAGAGCGTTTAGTGTAGCCAATTTATAATTCTGTTTTAAATTTGGTGTTAAATATTTATTTACGTTATTTTTATAGCCAGATTCGCTTAAAATTTTTAATCTTGGAAGGGAATCAAATAACCAATGATAATAATTAGTGTTTGCACCTCCACCAGACAATAAAGAAAACACTCCTCCCTTAATTAAGGTAGTAGGTTTTATTTTATAATAGTTTTTGAAAATGTTATTTTGACTAGATGAAACTTCTTTACCTTTACTATAGCTAAATGTAATTTCGCTTATTAATTCTCCTTTTTGTGTAATAAAACAGTCACTGTCAGTATTATCTGTAATTACCACACCATCGTTTATGTTGTAAATTATAGGGCTTATGTTTTTAGAGTTATCTGAAGATTGTACTTTGTTTTTTCTTCTTAAATTATTAATTTCAATTGAATTAAATGAATTTTCATCTAATCTTGTATTGCTCAATATCGTTTTAGGACGATAACTCAATTTAGAAATACGATAGAAAGGACTTAAAAGGATTTCCCCAATTTTTTCTTGTAAACGTTTGTCTATTATTGCCATTTTGTAACACTTATTTCTGTTGATTGATATGCTATTTTATAATTTTATTTTCCTTTTACAAGTTGAAAATTGTTTCTTATGAATGTTTTAAGAAAAATCGTTATGGGGGAAAGAAAAAGATAAAAGCTAAACTTTAAAAATTATAATTTTTTATAGCATTTATGTTATTGGTATTATGTTGCTGGTTATCTTTATGTTATCTGATATATTATATTATTCAAATGGTTAATGACACTTAATTAACGGAATTAATTACTATTTATTGAGTGAGAATTATAATTTGAATAATATAAAACCAAGTGCTGTTAATTTAGTAATTAAAATAAGGGGATTTTGTAAATTAACTTATTGAAAACATTAATGGTCGTAGATTCTCTCTCTGTTCCAGTTAATATTTTCCTTTATTTCTTTTGCGGGATTACCTCCTATAATTACACCTTCTTTTTTAAATGAACTGGTGACAATACTACCAGTTGCTACAATAGAATTTTCAGCAATGCTAACGCCTTTTAATATTGTACAATGTGCAGCAAGCCATACATGGTCTGCTATTTGTATGTCTTTGGCATAATTTATTCTCTTATTTGTAATGGTATCTATAATAGAATGTGAATCTCCTGTTCGCAAGTCAATATCATATGCAAACATACAGTTTTTTCCTATTATTATTTTTGAATTGGGTTCTGTAGCTGCCAAGTGAACATTTTCAAAAGTAGTATGAGATTTTATTTCTATTAAGCAATTGCAATCTTCAATCCATATAGAACCACCTCTTTTAAAACTGACATTAGAGGAGATTTTAATTGTATTACTGTCTCCCTGAATAAAAAAAGTTACATTAGAAAATCTACAATAATCATCTATAATTATCTTGTTATTATTTCCTTTAATTCTAATTTTTACATTTTGGAATTCAGTGGTCTGGTTAGAAATAATTTCATTACCTTTTCCAGTGATATTTTTGTTTAAACGACCTTTAAGAGTAAATCGGTGTTTTTGATTCTTTAAAATCATAATGTATTTAAAAAGGCTTTTATTGTTCTTTATTTTATGTTTAAGATTTGTTATCATATATGTTTATCCAATTTGGTAGTAATAGCGTAAGATTACTGTAAATAATTATCCTAATTTTCAGGGTAATTAATCATAAAATTATTTTTAATAATTAGAGTTTATTGATAGAATTCAGAATTGGTACAATTATCATTCGTTGATGGAGAACGGAAATATTCTATATTCTTTTCTTATAATGTATGACTTATTAAGTATCGTGAAATTCAAATTATGTTTTTTAAGACAAGTCATTGATATGATATATATTGGTTGTAAATTTACTAAAATGTTTAATTAATTTCTTTTTAGAAAAGATAAATTATTTATATTAATATTAGTTGTTTTATATGTTTAAAGTTACTGTAATTGTGCCGACCTATAAACCAAAACATTATATTTATGAATGTTTAGATAGTTTAGTGAAGCAGACCTTGGATTCGTCTTTGTATGAAATAATTATTATGCTAAACGGTTCTAAGGATCCTTTTTTTAAGAATATACAAAGTTATATCGAAAAATTTCCTGAAGTTTCTATAAAATTAGCTTATGTTGAACAATCAGGTGTTTCTAATGCTAGAAACAAAGGGCTAGAAATTGCTAGTGGGGAATATATTGCATTTGTTGACGATGACGATTTAGTTAGCTTGAATTATTTAGAATCGCTGTTGAGTGCAAGTAGTGATGATAGGATATTGGCCTGTAGTAATGTAAGAACTTTTAAGAATAATATTAATGAAACTGGATCAGATTATTTAACCAAGTCTTTTGAGAAAATGGGGTTAAATAAAAGTAATAATATTGTATCCGCTAGGAGTTTTCTATCTACCGCTTGTGCTAAATTAATTCCTGTTATTGTATTAAATGATAGAAGGTTTAACCTAAAGTATAAACTAGGAGAAGATGCATTGTTTATTGCCTCTGTTTCCGATAGAATTGAAACTGTTTCATTTACTTCATCTGATGTAATATATTACAGAAGACTTCGTGAAGGGTCTGCTTCTAGGAAAAGGATTAAATTTTCTTATGATGCTAAAAATACATTTACGCTAATGTTTGAATATTTGAAAATATATTTGAAATCTCCTATTAAATATAATCTCCTTTTTTTTATAACTAGAGAACTGGCTGTATTTAGAGGCTTTTTAAAAAGAACCAAATTGCGATTCATCTAAAATACATATTCCATTTGTGCTATAAATAGGGTTGTTATTTTCAGTTTCTTCGAATGTATTTTAAATATGTTTTTGGGAAATACAATTTGAATATACCGAAAAATACAACTAGTGGGTATCGCAAAGGAAAAAATTTACGCATATATTTTGTATAAGATTTATACGCCAGACCTTTTTGGCTATAGAGTAATTGTTTTCTTTCTTTTAAAGACATTTCGCTAAATCCTTCATAAATATCTTTATGGTCAAATTCACAATGACCACAGTATTCGGGTACTACAAGTACTGGAATGTTGTTTTTATTGGCTCTAAGCGAATAATCGTAATCCGAGACACCATGTGAATATTCTCCTGATAATATTCCAATTTTTTCAACGACCGAATTATGAACAACCATAATGTTCGCGTTGGCAATATCGCACTGCTGAAAATTTCCGTTAGGAGTTAATCTTTCCTGAGTGTATAGAAATTTATTAAGTATTACGGATCCACTATAGGTTAATTTATGATTGTTTTTGTCTTCTGTAGCTCCAATATACACACCAGACTTATTAAAGGTCTTTAAAGAATAGCTGTGTGTTAATAGAATTTGTTCAAATACGTTTGGGTATAGTTCAACATCATCGTTAAGTAAGAAATACATGTCGTATTCTTTCTTCTGTGCATTTTCCCAAGATTTTCGCATTCCTTTTGCCCAAAACAAATTTCCACTTCCCTTAATAATGATAACCTCAGGGTACAGTTTAGAGATTTCCTCTCTTGTTCCATCAGTAGAGCCATCATCTGTTAAATAGACATCTAATTTGATTTCTGTAGAAGTATTATGCAATGCGGTATACAATGTTTTCATCGCATTTAGAGTCTTTTCTTTTCGATTATGACAAGTAAGTAAAGTAGCAATTTTTAGCATGAAAATGAGAATTAGGATATTAGTAAATACAAGTTATATTAACCCATAATAGCTTATTTTATTGTTTAAAGGTGAAAAAAAGTGGTTCATATCAGATTGTATGATAATACACTTGCTCGACAAATAAAATGTTTAATTGGAGTTGACAATTTGTAATTAGATTTAATTGCTGTTTTTAGATGGTTCTAGGAGCCTTTGCGTTTATAGAAACATATTTATTAATTACACCATGAAGGAAGCAGTAGACTAAAAACATTGAAAATAACCCTTCTGTGATTGGTTCAACGAAAAATAGTAGATTGGCAGCGATAGTGAATATTAAAATTAAATTATTAAAGGGTAATTGATTTTTATCAATAGAGATTGCCGTTTTTGTTTTTAAGAATGTTCTTAAGGAAAATATTAATAAAAGAATAAAAGGAATAAAGCCATTAATTCGGGCAACATCTAACCATAAATTATGGCTATATCCAAATTCATTGACACTCCAGCCTAAAGGTTTTTTAAATAAATTGATAATAGATTTAGCCCATCTATTTGTCCTGCCTCCTGCATTTCCAGTATTATCACTTTCTTGTAGTCTTTTTCCTAAAGTAGACAAGTATTCCGAATTTAAATCAGAGGGAATGTACATGTAAACTAATATAGCAATGGTAAATAAAATAAAAATTAGTTTAATTGATTTATTTCCAGATAGTCTTGGAATAATAAAAACAAAGCTAATTAAAATGGTGAGTATAAAAATAGCTATTTGGGTTCTACTACCAAGCCTAAACGTACAAAGTAATGATAGAATAAAAACAATAATAGATGCTATTCTGAATAATAAACTATGTTTTTTATTTCCAGTTAGAAGTATGGCTGGGAGACACATGTTAAATGTAAAAAAAGCACCCATTAAGGTGGCGGTTATTTCATTGCCGTTCCAAAACATAGGTATTGATCTTTCATATTGAGCAAAGCCGCCCGTTGTTAAATTAAGAACTACAGAAATTAGCGCAGAAAATGAAAATAAGAAGCCAACAGAAATTAGTAGAATAAAAAGATGCTCCGTTTTTTTAGACTTGACTACAAAATATTTACCCAATAAGAAGAAAACTGGAGGAAAGACCCCGTAAAAAATTATAGTTTGTTTATAGATATCGGGGTTTAATAAGGAGAATAGGGCATATGTAATCGAAAATATAAATAAAATAACAAAATCGAAATCAAAATTTTTCTGTATAAAATCTTTCTTTACATAAATCAATGCTGTTAATAAATATGCAGCTAAATAACCTTTTGCAAAGGGGTCTATTAGAAAAAAAACTAAAAGAATCACTAAAGGAAGTCCTACAGTTTTTAAATATTTTAAAATTTCAACCATTATGAAAAATTTTACACCTTGTTGTGAAAAAAATGACTTTCTTGGAGTTTAATTCGCGAATAATTTATTTTATGGTATTTTTAATAAAATTAAATTTCACGAATTTAAACTATCAATATAGTTTAAAGAATATTATGATTTGTAAAACTTTCATTTAATAGTTTTATAAATTTCCATAAGTCTTAAAACATTTGTTTGTCTACTATGTCTTTCTGAAGCGACTATAATTGAATTTTTTGAAAGCTTCTCTGCAAATTGGGAATTAGAGAATATTTTTTTTATAGCTTGAGCTAGCATTTCTACCTCTTCAAATCTATACAGTAGTCCGGTCTCATTATGAATAACCATGTCAGCAACACCGCCAACATAAGAAGCGATACAAGGTACTCCTAGCAACTGTGCTTCTCCTAAAGAGTTGGGGCTGTTTTCAATACTAGAAGGGCATATGAAAATATGACTATTTAGATATTCTCGTGCCATTTGCTCTCCATCTAATAAGCCTGTAAACGTAATATGATTTAATAAATTATATTTCTTCAACAATTTATTGATATACTTACCATAACCACTTATTCTCATTTTATCTTTTATGGTAGTTGTTTTGGAAATATTATTACCCGCGATTCTCACTTGAATAGTAGGGTAGGTGTCTTTAATAAGGTTAATGGCTTCTATTACCATATGTAGCCCTTTTAGAGGGTATCCTGCCTGACTTAAAAATATGGTATAGTCATTTTTATCATTTATATTCCATTTAGGAGCTTGGTAAAAAGCATCTCTTAAGGACTCATTACAAAAATGATAGGTGCATTTTGGGTTTATGGTTTTTACATGGTCATGATCCCAATTGGTTCTTCCAATTATATGAGTAGCCTTCTTTATATAGGGGACTTCAACTTGTTGTCCTCGTTTTTTAAATTTAGATTGAGCTTGTAGTAATGAGTCCTGTTTAAGAAAATCTCGAAGAGAATAGTTTTTCCAAACATCTTTTTTTGATAATCCTCCAAGATAATATCTTGTGTAAACACTGGTCATACCTTGAATAGAAATTACATATTTTAGAGTTGGAGATGCTTTCATAAGCGCTAGTCCGTGTGGGTATTCTGTACCGTGAATATGAACAACATCAGGATTTACTTCAGAGATTATTTCTTTCCATTGAAATTCTAAAGAACTGTCATAATCGGTCCACTTTTTCTCACTTCTCAATAAGTAGTACGTTGTATTGTTTATCACTTTATGAAAAGTTTGAACTTTTGGTCTAGATGTAGCAACAACAAGTGAGATTCCATTTTTAACTAAATCATTGGCTAAACCATACATCCAACCACCCAATACAGGTGGTTCTTTTCCTAATGCAATAGATAAATCTGGAAAAATGGTATTGGTAACCCAAAGTATTTTCATGTTGTTTTAGTTTATGTTGACTAGTTCTTTTAGTACTTTAATCTGATAATTAGTGTTGTACTTGTTGTCAATAATCGAATATGCATTATTCCTAATTTCTTTTCTTTTTTCAGGATTAAGGTTAATCCATTTAGAAATTTTAGACGTTAAGTCTGTTAAATCACCTTCTTTGAAAAAATCACCAGTTTTATTTTTGATAACAACTTCAAATTCAGGCATTTGTTTAGTGTAATTGTCGTTTGTAATAATGGGAGTGCCATATGTCATTGCATGTATAGCTGTAAGACCAATAGGCCCTGGAGAAACACATAAATCTGCATTGAAAATTAATTTCCCAATTTGGGTTTCGTCATAGCAAGAACCATAAAACCAAACTTGATTTTCTAATTGAAGCTTTTTTACTTTACTTTCTAGTCCCGTATTTTCAATATCCTGTCCAATAATGACCAAATTACATTTAATCCCATTATTTTTTAATATAATCATGGAATCAATTAGTAAATCTAGTTTTTTGTTTTTTTGAATTCTTCCAATATAAATTAAAACAGAATTATTGTTTTTGAAATGTTCAGAATATATTACAGAGGCTGTTAGCTTCTCCCTTATTTTTAATTGTTTATTATAATTTAAAGAGTTGTAAATAGGGATTAATTTGTCTTCATTGAATCCTTCACTTAACATATAATCTTTTGCGTGTTCACCATATAGCAAAACTTTATGGCAAATGGAAAAGAAAAACTTAAAAAGAATTTTTTGATTTGCACTATGCCCACCTCTCATTCCATGTGACCATACATATACTTTCTTATTTAGAATTCTGCCAAAAAAAGCTATAAGGTAGTTGGAAAGAATATAAGGGTCACCTGTTAAAATATAATATTTATATGGTTTAAAAACGAGTTTCCATGTGCCTGTTAACCAGAGAAATCCTGTTTTGAGTATGTGTTTATTTTTTACTGTTTTTTTATAGCCCCTAAGTTTTGATACATTCATTAATTTAATAGGCGTATCAACCTTATCTCCAAAATAGAAATCACATAAGAGTTCTTCATCCATTAGAGTATATATTGGATCTCTATAATGTGGAGCCAAATTAAAAATACAACAAACGTTATTTCTCATTATTTTCTTAAATATTTTTCAAATACCATTGGTATAGTCTTGAAATACCATCTCCTAATTCTATAGAATGTTTCCAGCCAAGGGCATTTAATTTAGAGACATCTGTAAGCTTCTTAAGTGTTCCGTCTGGCTTGGATGTGTTATAGACTAGTTCGCCCTTAAAACCAATATTTTTCTTAACTACTAAAGCTAAATCGGCAATGGAAATATCTTTTCCAGAACCAATATTAATATGGGTATTTCTAATTTCGTTATCGGCACTCTTATAGCATTCAGAAAAATCTCTATTTTTCATAATGAATACACAGGCATCAGCCATATCTTCTGACCATAAAAATTCACGCATCGGTTTTCCTGAGCCCCAAATTTCAACATTTACATTATTTTCTGAAATAGAAATACCATATTCATAAAGTTTTTTTAAAATAGTTTCTTTAGGATGATTTCCATTTATACCTTCAATCGGTAATTTGTTTAAATCGGTTTGAATTGTGCTCCAATCATTTTCTTGTAAAGCATTCCCCAAGTGAATTTTCCGTATTAGAGCTGGCAAAACATGAGATTTTTCTAAATCAAAATTATCATTAGGGCCATAAAGATTTGTAGGCATAACAGATATGAAATTAGTGCCGTACTGTAAATTATAGCTTTCACATGTTTTAATGCCTGCAATCTTGGCAATGGCATATGGTTCATTGGTGTATTCTAACACATCAGTTAGTAGATACTCTTCTTTCATTGGTTGTGGACAATTCCGAGGGTATATACAAGTACTTCCTAAGAATAATAATTTTTTTACATTATTTAAATAGGATTGATGAATTATGTTATTTTGAATCATTAGATTCTCATAAATAAATTCACCTCTATAAATATTGTTGGCAACAATGCCACCAACTTTAGCAGCGGCTAAAAACACATATTCTGGTTTTTCTTCGATAAAAAAAAGACTAACGCCATTTGTATCCGTTAAATCTAGCTCTTTATGAGTTCTTGTGACAATATTATTATAGCCTTTCGCTTTTAAGTTATTTACAATAGCGCTACCAACTAATCCTCTATGACCAGCAACGTAAATTTTATCGTTTTTCACCATGGATATTATTCAAAATAATTTAAAATGCGGTAGCCGCCATCTTTTAAATACTGCTCTTTCTTCATTAAGTGTAAATCGCTATGAACCATCTCTTTTACTAAATCTTCTAAACTATATTCAATTTCCCAACCCAATTTAGTTTTTGCTTTAGTTGGGTCACCAATAAGTAATTCTACTTCTGTTGGTCTAAAGTATTTAGAATCAATGGACAGTACTTCTTTTCCGATTTCAATTTGGTATTCAGGATTGTTGCAGGCTTTTACAACAGCTTTTTCGTTTATTCCCTCACCTTTAAATTCCAATTCAATACCTGCATGCCTAAAACTCATACGGACAAATTCTCGAACTGTTGTAGTTTTACCAGTTGCAATAACCCAATCTTCTGGTTCGTCAGCTTGTAATATCATCCACATCATTCGTACATAATCTTTCGCATGTCCCCAATCACGTTGAGCATCTAGATTTCCCAGGTATATTTTATCTTGTAATCCCATTGCAATCTTAGCTGTGGCTCTGGTGATTTTTCGAGTAACAAATGTTTCTCCTCTTATTGGTGATTCATGATTAAATAGAATACCATTACATGCATACATATTATATGCTTCACGATAATTTACAGTAATCCAATAAGCATACATTTTAGCAACAGCATATGGACTTCTTGGGTAAAAAGGTGTTGTTTCTGATTGTGGAACTTCTTGTACTTTTCCATATAATTCAGACGTAGAGGCCTGATAAATTCGAGTCTTTTTTTCTAAACCTAGTAAACGAACGGCATCTAATATTCGTAGAGTACCTATACCATCGGCATTTGCAGTGTATTCAGGAACCTCAAAAGATACTTGCACATGGCTCATTGCTGCCAAATTATAAATTTCATCAGGCTGTATTTCTTGAATCAATCGAATTAGATTAGTACTGTCTGTCATGTCTCCATAGTGCAATATGAAGTTTCTGTGTTCGATATGAGGATCTTGATAGAGGTGGTCAATTCTATCTGTATTGAATAAAGAAGACCTTCTTTTTAATCCATGAACTTCATATCCTTTTTTAAGTAAGAATTCACTTAAATATGCTCCATCCTGTCCGGTAACCCCGGTTATTAATGCTTTTTTCATTTAATATATTAATTATCATAAGACTATATAGAAACAAATATCTTCAATTGCAGTTAGATAAAAAAATCAACGACTATCAAAAGTCAATAAATACGACGAAAATAAAAGTTTCTATTGTAGAGTTATATTTTTATATTTTGTTTTAAAAATAAATGTTTTCCTCCTTTTGTAATTGGAATGCTATTTACATATTTAAAGGTGATTTCCAATGCGACTACTTTTCTTATTTTGTCATAAATTTCCAATTCATCGTTTTGGGAGTAATTTGCTCCTTTAATAATTAAAATTTCAATTTTGTTAGCTTTATCTTGTATGATTTGCCATTTTTCAATATTAGAAAAGGCTTGAAAATGCTGTCCAAAAATGAGAGAAGTTAAATATGTTTTTACATTATTCTTTGAAATTATGTAATCTTGTAATCTACCATATATTGGTTTCAGCTGAACTACACCACCATTTCTACTAACTATTTTCGCTAAATCTCCTGTTCTGTATCGTATAAACGGCATGCCTGTGTTGATAAATCCAGTAGCTACAATATTTCCAATTTCACCAATTTTGGTTTCAGTATCATCATCATTTAAAACTTCAATATATCCATATATTGGTGACGATTGGTAGGTGTAGGTATTATCTTTTGTGTAGCAATAAAGACTTATCTCTGTGTGGCCATATTCAAAATATACCATCGATGAAAATGCTTTTTCAATGTTTTCTTGTTGGTTTTTTGAGCACATTTCAGCCGTTAGTATAATGCCTTTTATTTTGAAATTTAATTCAATTTCGTTTTTTAGAATGTAGTTGGCAATACTATCAAAAAATGAGGGGTAACCCCTTAGAATATTTGGTTTGAGTTTTATTAATTTATCAATATAAATACTAATGTTGGCATCATTGAGGTAAAGAACAGAGAAGATATAATCTCCAAAAGAGTTTCCTTTTCTCATTTTTTTCCAAAAAACATTATTATCTCTTAATTCTTGAGGTATGCTGAATCCTCCACATGCTAAAATAACATCCCCCTTTTTATGTCCCATTAGGGAGCATAAATATGTGTGGTGACCATAATCAATTAAGCCAGAATGTGTGTTGGAATAAAATACTAATGGCTCACCTGTGCTACCTCCTGTGTTTTTTTTACTTAGATATTTTTTACTGAATTTTTTACTGATTAGAGCAGAGGGATTATTTTTAATAATTTCCTTAGAAAGGAAGGGGATTTTTTTTAAATCTTGAGAACAGTTAATATTAATATTGTTATCATCAAAGAGATTTTTATAATATTCTGTATTGTAATATGCGTATTTTAGTATGTTTAATAGTTTTTTATTTTGTAAATTGAAGATGTCTTTTTCGCTGTAATTTTCTATCTTTTTTAATTTATTGACAACTTTTCTTTCAATACAGTTAGTTTTAAAATAAAAAAGTTTAGTATAAATATTGGATGACAGCCTGTTCTTTTGCAACCCTTTTTTTAAGGAGTTAATTTTGGTGCTAATTACACTCATAGTTATTTTTCTATGCATTTTTTCTATGCATTATTTAAAATTGGTTAGAAATTTATATTGCAAATTTAAGAAAGTTAAGGAGATATGTTCTGTATGAAAAATAAATGTTTGCCATTTTTTGTGGGAGGAATAATTTCTACATATATAAAATTAATTTCTAAATCAATTACGTTTTTTATCACCTTCTCAATATTTAATTCATCTTTTTTTGAAAAATCTTTTGTTTTAATAATGTAAAACTCTAATTCGCCAATTTTGTGTTGGATTATTTGCCACTTGAGTACTCGTTTCAAATTTTCTGCCAATAACCCAAAAATCATTGTATTTAAATATACTTTCTTTTTGTTTTTTGACAGGGCATAGGATTGTTGTCTGCCTTGAAACTCGTCAAAATAGACTACGCCTGCATTTCTATATTTTAATTTAGCTAAATCTCCCGTTTTATATCTTATGAAAGGCATTGCCATGTTAATGAACCCTGTAACAATAATATTTCCAATTTGACCTATTTTTGTTTCGCTACCATCATCATTTAGGATTTCGATATATCCATAAATAGGAGAGGATTCATATGTGTATGTTTTGTCTTTTGTATAACAGAAAAGACACACCTCAGTATGGCCATACTCAAAATAAACCATAGAAGAAAATGCTTTTTCTATGTTTAATTGCTGATTTGTTGAGCACATTTCTGCAGTTAAAATTATTCCTTTTATTTTAAAGGGTAGTGTTATATTGTGTTTTAAAATATGGTTGGCCAAACTATTGAAAAAGGAGGGGTATCCACGTAAAATTGCAGGTTGCATCTCAATAATTTTGTCAACATATATGTTAATGTTATTATTTGATAAGTGCAGTACGGAAAAAATATAGTCACCAAAAGGATTCCCTTTTTTTATTTCAACCCAGTAAATATTTTTACATAATAAATGTTCGGGTATGTTTACCCCTCCACAAGAAATAATTATATCTCCTTTTTTATGCCCCATTAATGAGCATAAATAGGAATGGTGTCCATAGTCAAATAGACCTGAATATGAATTGCAATAAAATTCTAGGGGTTCACCAGTACTTCCTCCCGTTTTCTTCTTAATTAAATACTCAATATTGTATTTTTTGCTTATTAATTTTGAAAAATTTTTTTTAATAATTTCCTTCGAAAGAAGTGGGATTTTTTCTAAATCTTTATAAGAATTAATCTTTATATTATTTTCATTGAAGAGTTTTTTGTAGTAATCTGTATTATTGTATGCATATGAAAGGGTACTTAATAGTAGTTTATTTTGCAAATTGAAAATTTCTTTCTCAGAAAATCCTTCAACTACTTTTAGCTTTTTTAAAACTTTTAGCTCTATCCATTTGGTTCGCCACGAAAAAAGTTTGCGATAATAATTAGAGAACAAACTACTTTTCTGAGCTCTTTTTTTTATTGGATTTAGAAAAGTTCTAAAGCTATTCATGTTTGTTTTTCCTTAGTATGTCTAGTAAGTTTAGAAATAATAATGATTTTATCATCATAAAAAATGAAATTCTTGTTTTCTTAAATAACAAGGGAGCAAATAATACAGAGATAGCCTGAGATATTAATGTAGCATATGCAGCTCCTACAATTCCTAATTTTGGGATCATAATAAAATTTAATGCAATGTTAGCAAGCATTCCTACTCCAAGATACATGGCTGTAAAGCGTTGTAAATTATCATTTATTATCCAACCTCCTCTCGATACGCCTAAAAATACAAAAATGCCAGCCCATATGTGAATTTTAAGTACTTCTCCAGCCATATTAAATTCACTTCCATACAGCAGATTAACAACCCAATAACTTAAAAAGGTCATAGGAATTGCAATGAAAACCGAAATGTAAACCATTAAATCGTACAGTTTTTGAATACGTGAATAGTATAATTTTTCACTTTTCTTTTTAGCATTGACTATTGCTGGAAATAAAGAAGCGCAAATGGCCGTTGGAATAAAGTACCATGCTTCACTTAAACGTACCGCTGCAGCGTATTGCCCAACTGCATTATTGTCTAACATTTCTTTTAACATGATTTGATCTATTTTCATATATACCGATACCACAATACCACTTAAAATAAGTGGCCAACTATCCTTTAATAATTCTTTAGCTTTTATTTTGGAAAATTGCCATTTTTTTATGGATTGTTTGTTCTTGAGGTAGAAAATGATTAATAAAAGGGCATTAATAATGCTGTCGGACAATATAACAAGGACAAATGCAATTAAGGGAGCATCAAGAAGAATCATCGTTATCTTAAGTAATGCCGAGATTATTAAGCCAAAAGAGCCTGCTATAACTACTATTTTACTACGAACAGCACTTTGGAAATATAAATCAATGACTTTAAAACTTTGAAAGAAAGTTGCTGTACCTAGAATAATTATAATTTTGTTTGTGTAAGAATCATTATAGCTAAGACTCAATCCTATTATCAGTAGAATCATTAAAATTACAGAACCAAATGTTTGTAAAATGAAAGAGGTCCCTAATAATTTTGATTTTTCATCAGGGGTTTTAACTAGTTCGCGAATAAGTATTTGGTTTATTCCTAATGTTGAAAATGCCGAAAAAATACCTACAAAACTTAAAGCGTAGCTTAAAATGCCATAATTGTCTGGACCTAAATAACGTGCAACCCATACGCCAACAACTAAGGAAGAGAATATTTGTAAAATACGACCGCCAAACAGCCAGGAAGTATTCTTTAAATACTTAATAAAACCAGTGTTATTTTTGAGAGTTTTAAGTTTTTCTATCATTATTTTTTATTAACTGAAGGGCGTATTTGGTTTGGTGTAACTTTAATAGTGACAGGGTTTAAATAGTTTAACTTCTTTAAGTATAAGGAAAGCTCAGTTTTCTGTTTAAATTTATCCTATACAAATGAACGAAGAAATAATAGGCTTATTATTACAAGTCCTTTGAAAATTTTATAGAAATCGTAAATAAGTTGGTTATCTATAGTAGATAGAATTTAAAACAATTACTGTTATCTTGTAAACAAAATTATTGTAGTTCATGCTTGTGTCTGTATTTTTGTAAATGACTCATCTTTTCAAAGTTTGTAGTTGTTGTAGAAAATAAGGTGATTTATTTAGCTTAGTGTTGTATGGATAAGAGTATCCTTATAGTACGTTATTATAATATTTATTTCTTCTGAGGTTAGTTTACTTGCTAATATATACTGAAAATCTGATTGTAAATGGTGTGTATTTATGATGTATGACCTTGCGGTTCTTTGGTTGCTTTATTGTTGATACCTTAAAATTTTAGGATTTATGGAGTTCTAAATGTATTAAAAATGCAGAAATAATGATAAAAACATCACGTGAAAAATTTTCAAAAATAATTACTAGTTTGAGCATGATATTTGGCTATTTTAGTTTTTTTTTACTTAATCAAAAATTTTAAGCCCTATGCTGAAAATTGTTTAGAAAGTAGAAGTGTGGCTTATTGCCAATTATTTTTTAAAAGTATTTGTAAAATAAAAAGCCTTTATTTTAAATAAAGGCTTTTCTAGATTTAGATAATATTTTTAAAATAGTTTATACTGTATAGTTAATAGTTTTCCGGGTATATTGGAGCGCCATCATCTAGTATTCTTCTATTTAAAGCAGCTATAGCCATGGCTTCTGCAGTGTTTTGTTTCACCGTTGAGGTGTTGCAATAATTACGAATTCTCTGTTGTAATGCTTCATTAAATCGACCTAGAGATAGGTAACTATGGAAAGCAGCATCGGCAGCACTACTTCCTCCAGAACCATCAACATTTGCAGTAAATTTTAACGGTGAATTGCTAGACCAAATATGATTATCCAAGGTGAATATTAATGCATTCATGTCGTTTATATCCCAGTACATGTCATTTTCATATGCAGTTACCCAAAAGCTAATCATGTCTGACCCGTGTGAAGTGTCTTGTGTAGTGGATTTACTCCATTCTTGATTCCAGGAATAAGCATTTCCAATATTGTAAATTCTACTTCTTAAACTTTTGGTTCCCCAAGCTTCCATGCCTTTAAAAGAAATATTTTCAAAAACATCTTTGTATTCTGTTTTTCCTGTAATAATATAAAGTTCCATGCCTATTCTTGCCCAATGGCTTGCCATGTGAGTTCTATTTCGATAAATATTGCTTAGAACAGTTGAATTGTCATCAGATTGATACCATTTTTCCCAGATATGAATCTTTACAAAATCTAATATAATTTCATATCGTAATTGATATGTTTTTGTTGCTCTTAAATTTGGTGATTGATGCATTATTCTTAAAAGTGTAGCAACATGTTTGTACATATAAGATTCCCATAGAGGAACACCTTCTTCGGCAAAAACGGCAGAGATAGATGAATTAGCTGACCATCCCAAATATCCAGAGTTGTCTCCACTCATAGGTTTAGCGTCATCTATAGTGTTTTCTATTAAATCCAAAGCAAGGTCTAAATAGTTGTTATCTCCAGTTGCCTGCCAAATTTGGATAAGACCATCCAGAGGGTAAGCTAAATGATAATATTCTTGATTTCTATTTTTGCTTTCTGATTGAGCTACTGCATGTGAATATTCTTTATTCCATGCGTCGTTAAACATTTTTTTCCAGTATTCAACATTGCTATTGGTTGTATTTTCTTTAGGGGTTTCGGGTTTTTTAGGCTCTTCAGGCTCTTCAGGAGTAGTTGGTATTACTATATCTTCAGATCCAATAGGAGCTTTGTAAGAAATGATGAGTCTGGGTCCTTTGTCTTTAGAATGTTCTTTAGAAGCAAAAGCTAAATCATTTCCAGCGCTATGAGTCAATACCAGTGAAAGCTTCTGAGCAACAATATTTTCAATGTTCAATGGTATTTCTTGGATTTCTCCTACTTTATATGATTTATTTACTGAGCCTAAAACAACATCTGCACTAGGAGCATTATTTAAAGTCAAATTTTTCTCTGTCCAGTCATTGGTCAGTCCTTTGCTAACATCGATATTTCCATTGCCAGAATCACTGCTTACAGTAAATTGAAGCGTGATTTCAGTAATAGTGTCTTTAACAGGGCTTATATCGAACATGAGATAACTTGTTCGATGATTTTCATCTAATCGTACAATAGATTGATTATAACCTTTTGATTTTTGTAGATATGCGTCATTTAACGCTGAAAATGCAACGGTTTTAATTGTGAAATTTTCATTTTTAGGTTCGTTATCTTCCTTTTTTTTCTCCACAATGGAAGAGATTCGTTCATTTGCTACAGCATCTAATAATAAGTCCGAGTCTTTACTGCAGGAAATATTAAGGAGAATAAGTAGGGTTAGTAAAAGCATGTGAAGGACGTTTTTTTTGTGAAAGTGTTTTTTCATAAGGTAAACTAGAGTTCTAAATAGTTAATGATAAGATATTGGGTTTCGTAAAACTATCTATTATTTAAGTATCATCGATGAAAATTCATTTATTTTCGATGAACTACGTTAAATGAATAGTTTTGTGGTTTTACGAATTGTTAGAGCCTTTGGATTTTTTAAAACTCTATTTTCGATGAACTACACTTTTTTTTAAGAGCACATTAAGATTTTTGGAAGTATTCAACTTTACTTTGGTCTTTAAAATAGGAGTTAATAAAGCATTGTATTTGATATGTAATGATGAAAGAGAGTGTAGTTTAAATTGGATAAAGTCAAAAAATTGTGGGGTTATTGATTTAGGCAAAAATATTTGTTAGTCTAAAGAGGAAGAATTCCACGTTTCTCACCCCTCTGAATTGCGCTCTAAAAGCTTTTATTTTAGCATTGAAAGATTCCGTAGAAGCATTGGTGCTTCTGTTTTCAAAGTAATTTAAGATATTCTTATAATGAATAGACATAGTTCTAGAGATTGAATTAAAGCTTTTGAACTGCGCCTGTCTTACTTTTTCGTCCCATTTGGCTAATCGTATCAATGCCGAAGTTTTATCTTTTGTATTGTTAAATATCCAGGATAGGTTTTGACATAATTTGTATGCTTTTTCTGAATCGGGATATTGTTTAAAAAGTACCACTGCTCTTTTGAATTGATTCTCTGTCCATTTACTGCTTGATTTATATAATAGATATCTACTTCTGGCTAATAACTGTATTAGTGAATCTCCATTAGGCAGTAGTTCTGGGATATATTTCAAAGATTTATTTCTAGCATTTTCAATAACATCACTTTCTTTGTGTAATGCATCCCATCGATGTTTAATTCTAATTTCTTGTAATGCATCCAGGGCTAATTTTTGAAAGTGGAAGCGGTCTATGACTAAAGTAGCGTTTGGGAAAGACTGTTTAACAATCAACCCCATATTTCCTGCCATATCAAGAGTAACCTCTTTAACCTTCTTCCTTTGTTTTAAGAGAATCTTATGTAATATTTTTATAACAGTTTCTGCCTTTGTTCCTTTTACCATTGCAACTAAAGCTTCTTTCTTTGCTTTCTTATTGGTTAGTATGGTATAGAGGTCTCCATTAGAGAAAGCGGTTTCATCTAAAGAAAGGTGGCTGCCAATATTCTTTGAAAATAACAACCAGTCTTTGGCATGTTGTTTTTGATTCCAAGATTTAAAGTCACTCAAATAATCTTTGTATTGCTTTTGCATACTTCTAGGGTTAACAGCATAGAACTTCGCTACAACTGTTGTGCTAGAAGTATTATTACTAATAGAATTCTTTTAAAAAAGCAGCAAACTCACTAGTGATTCTAGTTCCTTTTGCTACTAATTGCCAATCCCTTGTAACTACTTTAGTTGTAGCTTCATTAAGCCATCTACGCCGTATTATATGTAGAAATACTTTCTTTCCTCGTATAGGATCTTGTATAGTAGCTTCGGCAAAGAAACCTTGGAATGAAGTTTAATACCTTTAAATTCATTTGGAATAGTATTTAACTCCGTAAAATAAAAGTGAATCTCATCATCTTTAATCTCATGTTTGGTAAGCTCAAAATAGTCGATGAGAACTTCTGGGAGTAATAATTTAGATATACCTAATAATGAATCTGTAGACATACTTTATTTTTAATAACAAAGTACCTCCTTTTAATTTACTCCACAACTTTTTGACTTGACCCTTTAAATGCTTAAGAATTTTGAAAATAAAAAAATAGTCGTCGACTTAGAGCTTTCCATCAACATTAATGGTTAGAAAATTTTTAACATCATATATAATACTCAAAGGATTCCGTAGTTTTTTAAAGTCTAGGCTTAGAAATTCATTATGTGCAACTGCCAAAACAATGGTATCAAATTTTATTAATGGAAGTTTAGTTGCTATTGCAATGTTATATTCTTTATTTACCTCATCTGGATGTGCCCATGGATCGTATACCGTAACTTTAGAACCATAGCTTTCTAGGTTTTTAATAACATCTACAACCTTTGTGTTTCTAACATCTTGGCAATTTTCTTTAAAAGTAATCCCTAAAATTAAAACAGAAGCATCTTTTATTTTTATTTCTTTCCGAAGCATTAGTTTTACAACTTCAGCGGCCACATACTTCCCCATGCTGTCGTTCATGCGTCTTCCTGCTAAAATTATTTCAGGATGATAACCATATTCCTGTGCTTTTTGAGCAAGGTAATATGGGTCAACTCCAATACAGTGACCACCTACGAGACCAGGTTGAAAAGGGAGGAAATTCCATTTAGTTCTTGCTGCTTTTAAAACTTCATTGGTGTCGATATTCATAAGGTTGAATATCTTGGATAGCTCATTAACAAATGCAATATTTATATCTCTTTGAGAATTTTCTATAACTTTTGCAGCTTCTGCTACTTTTATGCTAGGGGCTAGATAAGTTCCTGCAACTATTACGGAGGCGTATAGTTTATCTATTTTTCGCCCAATTTCTGGTGTAGAGCCTGAAGTAACCTTTAATATTTTATCTATAGTATGTTCTTTGTCTCCTGGATTAATCCTTTCAGGAGAGTAGCCAATAAAAAAGTCTTTATTAAGAAGGAGTCCACTTTCTTCTTCTAAAATAGGAACACATTCTTCTTCTGTAGCTCCAGGGTATACCGTAGACTCATATATTACAATAGCATCTTTTTTTAAAATACGTCCAATAGTTTTTGTTGCTTTAAAAAGAGAGCTTAAATCTGGTTTGTTATTGTTGTCTACAGGTGTAGGGACAGTAATAATATAATAATTAGAGTCTTTAATATCTCCAATGTCTTTGGTGAAAAATAATCCAGGGAATGTTGTGTTCGAACTTTCTAAAGATACTTTTTTTAGTTCTTCAGAAGAAAGCTCCAATGTATTATCTATACCTTTTTGTAGCTCATTTATTCTTTTATAATTAATGTCATACCCTATAACGGCGTATTTACTTGCAAATAAATGGGCAAGTGGTAACCCCACGTAACCAAGACCAATAATCGATATTTTAATAGCGCTCATTTATTTTGTGAAGTTTATTAATAGTAGCAAATGTATATATTGTAGAATACAAAGAACAATGAAATTAATTGTTTTACAACTAAGTTTTAAGATTTTTCCAATACCAGTCTACAGCTTCTTTGAGACCTTTTTTTATATTGTATTTTGGATTATAGTGTAGTAGCTTTTTTGCTTTTTCGATGGAAGCTAGGGAGTGAGGTATGTCTCCTGGACGTTTTGATCCGTAATTGATGGTTATCTCATTTATTTTTGAATCAAATTGAGATAAGTATAATTGTAATAATTGTACTAATTCATTTAATGTTGTTCTTTCTCCATATGCAACATTGTAAATAGTATTGATGGCCTTTGTGTTTTGTGTTATAATAGATCTAATATTCGCTTCTATAACATTATCAATATATGTAAAATCTCTTGAGTAGGTTCCATCACCGTTTATGTTTGGTGACTCGTGATTAATGAATTGAATAACGAATTTTGAAATCACTGCGGCGTATGCTCCATTGGGGTTCTGGTTTCTGCCAAAAACATTAAAATACCTTAACCCAATAGTTTCTATTCCATAAATTTTTGTGAAGACATCAGCATACAGTTCATTTACGTATTTGGTAACGGCATATGGAGATAATGGTTTCCCAATAGTATCTTCTACTTTTGGGAGTTCTTGTGAGTCCCCGTAGGTGGAAGAACTTGCCGCAAAAATGAAACGTTTTATTTTAGCATCACGTGTTGCGACCAACATATTTAAAAAACCAGATATATTTACGTCATTGCTAGTAATAGGGTCATTTATTGATCTTGGCACGGATCCCAAAGCAGCTTGATGTAGAACATAATCAATGTTTTCGCAAGCGTTATGGCAATCCTCTAAGTTTCTTATGTCACCATTAAGGAAGCTAAATTTAGAGTTTTTTAATAAATGTTCTATATTTTCAATTTTGCCCGTAGATAAATTATCTAAACACACTACTTTATTTCCGTTATCTATGAGGTATTGGCATAGATTGGACCCTATGAATCCGGCGCCACCTGTAACCAATATATTGTAATCAGGGTTTAATTTAAGATTTTCGATTATTTTAAGTATTAAATTAGGTTTAATTGCAAAGGTAAGGAGGGAAAGGTTTGTTGAGAAACTTAGATGTAAATTTCACTTTATTGCTTTTATCGAAGTTATTTTGTGTACACGAGAATCAAATGTAGAATTCCAACTTACAAGCATCTATAAAGAAAAATTAAAACGTAATAAAATAAAAAATAGCATCATGAAAAACACAATGCTATCTGAATTTATTATCCTTGTGACTAGAACATTTTTTTAAGATTGCCCTATTCTATAATATTTAAATCCAATATTATCCATTTTTTCTTTATTTAGTAGTCGTCTTCCGTCAAAAACAAAAGCAGGTTTTAACATTTTGGTGAAAATTTCTTCCCAATTATAATCTTTAAACTCATCCCATTCTGTTAGTATTGCTATTGCGTGTGCATCCTTTGCAGCTTCCGTTGGTGTATTTACCACTTTTAAAAGCCTTCTGTTTTCTTCTGGCGATCTTGTGTTTAGATAGTCCAAATCGGCATAAATGGTTTTTGCAGATACTTTTGGGTCGTATATTGTGAGTTCTGCTTTTTCCTCAAGAAGTGCGTCTGCAACAGCAATAGCTGCGGACTCTCTTGTGTCATTAGTATCTTTTTTAAAAGCCCAGCCGTAAAAAACAATCTTTTTACCAGAAACAGTGTTGTACAATGATGTTATAATGTTATCAGCAAAACGTCTTTTTTGGTAATCATTCATTATGATAACCTGTTCCCAGTAGTCGGCTACTTCTTGAAGGCCATAACTACTTGCTATATAAACTAAATTAAGAATATCTTTTTGAAAACAAGAACCCCCAAATCCAACAGAAGAATTTAAGAATTTAGATCCAATTCTACTATCAAACCCTATAGCTTTAGATATTTCTGCAATGTTAGCGTCTGTTTTTTCACATAAAGCAGAGATGGAATTAATAGAAGAAACACGTTGTGCTAAGAAAGCATTTGCAACAAGTTTTGTAAGTTCAGAAGACCAAACATTTGTTTGTAGAACACGTTCCTTAGGTAGCCATTGTAAGTAAATACTACTAAGTGCATCTTTAGCTTCCTGTCCAGAAGGAGTTTCGTCACCACCAATAAGAACTCTATCCGCGTTAAGTAAATCTTCTATGGCAGTTCCTTCTGCAAGGAATTCTGGATTAGAAAGAATTTCAAAGTTTACGCCGTTTCCAGTATTTTCTAAGATGCTTTTAATTGCTTCGGCAGTTCTAACAGGAAGTGTTGATTTTTCAACAACAATCTTGTCATCTTTTGCCACTTTTGCAATATTTCTAGCACATAGCTCTATAAATTTTAAATCAGCAGCTTGTCCTTTTCCCTTTCCATAGGTTTTGGTAGGAGTGTTAACGGATATGAAAATTATTTGAGCTTCATCTATGGCTTTGTCCACATCAGTAGAGAAAAAGAGGTTTTTTCCTCTTGTAGCGCCAACAATTTCTTTTAAACCAGGCTCGTATATCGGAAGATTGTCTAAATTAGAGTCGTTCCATAAGGCAATCCTCTCTTCATTAATATCTACAACGGTAACTTGGATGTTAGGACATTGGTTTGCTATAACAGACATGGTTGGTCCGCCAACATAACCAGCTCCTATACAGCATATTTTTGAGATTTTTTTCATTTTTGAGATTACTTAATTAAGATGCAAATATTGAAATTTTTTTTAGATATAAATAATATATTGTTGTGAAACAAATCTATCGAGTGGTTAGTCTATAGATTTATGATTTTTAACGGATAAAAGGAGGGGTACAGTAGTATAAAACTACAATTTATTAGATAGATTCTTAATGAAATTGGGCATTTTCCCATAAAGATAATTTGTTTTTTGGTCATAGACCGAAATAATAATCGCTTTAACGAAATCTATTATCAATTTTCTTTGGGATGAAACCTATTAACTATTTTTACCATAGAAAATCTATGTAATTGATTGATTTAGTGAATAAGTTATGATATCATTTTAAGTGAAAATATTTGATTATAGAGATAAGCAGATATTTTTGTTTAAAAAAAGTAAATTTTCAATTTAAAGAGTACTAAACAAAAAAACCATAATAATTGACAACAACTACTAAAATATGGCTTTCTTCTCCGCATATGGGGGGTAATGAACAGAGTTTTGTAAAAGAAGCTTTTGATACGAATTGGATTGCTCCATTAGGACCTAATGTAAATCGTTTTGAAGATTCTATTGAAAAATATATTGGAAATGATGTGTCTGTAGCCGCACTAAGTTCAGGGACGGCAACAATACATCTGGCTTTGGAATTATTAGGAGTCTCTCAAGGAGATGAAGTGATATGTCAGAGTTTTACTTTTTCAGCTTCTGCAAATCCAATCATGTATTTAGGAGCAACGCCAGTTTTTGTGGATAGTGAGAGAGATACATGGAATATAGCACCAGAGTTGTTAGAGAAGGCTATTTTAGATCGCATAGCAAATGGAAAGAAACCAAAAGCAATAATAGCTGTTCACTTATATGGAATGCCTTATAAAATAGAAGAAGTTAGAACTATTGCCGATAAGTTTGGTATACCAATTGTAGAGGATAGTGCGGAAGCATTAGGTAGTGAATTTAAAGGCATTCAGTGTGGAAGTTTTGGAGATATAGGGGTGCTGTCTTTTAATGGAAATAAAATTATAACGACCTCGGGAGGAGGAGCAATGGTCTCAAAGAATAAAACATATATAGAAAAAGCAATTTTTTTAGCAACCCAGGCTCGTGATGAAGCGCCGCATTACCAACATTCTCATGTTGGTTATAATTATAGAATGAGTAATGTCTTAGCAGGTATAGGTTGTGGTCAAATGGAAGTGATTAATGATAGGATAGTTGCAAGAAGAGCTAATTTTGAATTTTACAAAGAGAATTTGAATCAAATAAAGGAAATAGAATTTGTAGAAGAGCCAACAGGTTTTTATTCTAACCGATGGTTAAGTTGTATTCTAACACCATCCTTTGAATTCAGAGAAAAGATTAGGCTTGCTCTTTTGGAGGAGGATATAGAATCAAGACCATTATGGAAGCCAATGCACCAACAGCCTATTTTTGAAAAGTATCCTAGTTATACCGATGGTACTTCAGCTGATTTATTCGAACGAGGATTGTGTTTGCCAAGCGGGTCAAATCTTGTCAGAGAAGATTTAGAAAGAATTGTTACTCAAATCATAAAAATAACTAACCAATGATAAAAAATTATCTACTTAGTAACGCACATAGATACGCCTCGAAATGGCTAGTATTAGGAATAGATGTATTTCTAATAACTATCTCTTTTATCTTATCTTATTTAATTCGATTTAATTTAACTTTAAACTTCGATATTAATATGTTGTTTACACAATTACCTTTGGTTATTGTGGTAGCAATAGTAGCATTTATGTTTACGGGGTCATTTAGAGGAGTTGTTAGACATACAGGAGTTAGAGATGTTTATAATATATTTAATGCTATTTGTTTGTCTAGTATTTTAACCATTTTTTTGGTAATTGTAAATAGGCAATTTGAACTTATGGAAGGATTTACAATTCCACTTTCTATAATTATTATTCATAGCTTAATTAGTTTTATTGTACTTACTGCTTCAAGGTATGTGTTTAAAGCTGTTTATTTTAATTTGGTAAGAAAGTATACTATTACTAAGAATGTTCTTATCTATGGTGCAGGTGAGTCGGGAATTATGACTTACAATACGATAACAAGTGCTATTTCTAGTTCTTCAAAAGTTGTTGGTTATATAGATGATGATCCGAAAAAGATTGGAAAAAGTATAAATGGCATTACCGTATATGGTAGAGGAAATATATCAGATTTTTTTTTAGACTCAAAAGGGGTCACAGAAGTAATATTTGCTATTCATAATATAAACGCTGGTGAGCTAAGAGAACTTGTAGAAAGCTTGGTTGATTTTCCTGTACAGGTTAAGATCGTTCCACCAGTAGAAGATTGGATTAATGGAGAGCTTAAAGTTTCGCAAATAAAGCAAGTACAGATAGAGGATTTATTAAATAGAACACCAATAGATATCAAGAAATCTAAAGTTTCTAATGAACTAGTAAATCAGGTCATTATGGTAACCGGAGGGGCTGGTTCTATTGGAAGTGAGATTGTAAGGCAAATTGCAAATTATGATTACAAAACTTTAATAATAATTGATCAGGCAGAATCTGCTTTATACGATTTACAGCAAGAATTAAAACAAAATGGACATCATAATTTTATTCCTTTAGTAGGAGATATACGGGATAAAAATAGAATGAATTCCTATTTTCAAGAATACAAACCTACAATGGTATTTCATGCTGCTGCATATAAACATGTTCCGTTGATGGAGTATAATTCCTATGAGGCAATAAAAATTAACGTTGCAGGAACTAAGATTATGGTAGATATGTGTTTGGAATACAATGTGGATAAGTTTATTTTTGTTTCCACAGATAAGGCAGTGAACCCTACCAATGTTATGGGAGCAACGAAGCGTATTGCGGAAATGTATATTAGTTGTGCGCAGCAAGAAAACAAAACAAAATTTATAACAACTAGATTTGGAAATGTTTTAGGCTCTAATGGTTCTGTAATTCCTTTATTTAAGAAACAGATTGAAAAAGGCGGGCCGTTAACATTAACACATAAAGACATTACTAGATACTTTATGACTATTCCAGAGGCATCACAATTAGTTTTAGAAGCTGCTTCGATGGGAGAAGGAGGAGAAATATTTATTTTTGATATGGGGAAATCTATAAAGATTTTTGATTTGGCAAAGAACATGATAAAACTATCAGGACTACGCTATCCAGAAGATATAGATATAGAAATAACAGGATTAAGACCTGGAGAAAAATTATATGAAGAATTATTGGCTAATGGGGAAAATACATTGCCTACTTATAATAAGAAAATAATGATAAGTAAGATTAGAAATGTAAATTATGCAGGGGTAAGAGCTAAGGTAGATGAGTTGTGTATTTCTAATATGTTTTTTAATGGAGATACAGTGAGGTTAATGAAAGAGATTGTTCCAGAGTATATTTCTAATAATTCCAAATTATGTGAATTGGATACGAAGGAAAAAGAAAACAAAAAAGATAAGAAAGAACATAAAGTTTTTCAGTCATAAATTCAGTATTATTGCAAAAAAAAACACTACCAATGTTAAGAAAAATCCATTTTTTTAGTAGAAATTTATTTCAGATTGTATTAGTTGGGACCCTATTATCTTCTTGTGGGTCAAAAAAAGATGTAGTCTATTTTCAAGATATAAGTGATTATGAAACAATAGTTGCTAAGAATCAGTTTTCTTCCAAGTTTAAGGTAGACGATTTGGTAAGTATAAACGTATCCACTTATGACCCCGAAGCAAGTGCTCCATTTAATTTATTTAGAGGAGCGGCAGAAGGAGGCATGCGTCCAGAGCAAGTAGATTATTTAATAAATTCAACAGGGGAAATAAATTTTCCAGTAATTGGGAAATTAAAAATTGTAGGGTTGTCGCCAGAGGAGTTAGGAATTTTATTAACCAAAGAGTTGGAAGATTATTTGAAAAATCCCATTATAAATATTAGATTAAAAAACTTTAGGGTAACTGTTTTAGGAGAGGTACGCAGACCAGGTAGTTATTTTGTTCCGGGAGAACGTATAACTATTTTTGAGGCATTGGGGCTTGCGGGAGATTTAACTATTAAAGGAATGCGTAAAAATGTTACGGTTATTCGTGATTTTAATGGAACCAAGGTCTCTACAAAAATAGACTTAACAAAGAAAGAATCGTTAAGTTCTTCTGTGTATTATTTAACACAGAATGATATTGTTTATGTAGAACCAAATAAATCTGCGGTTACTTCCTCTAGTTTGGATAGTAGAACAACAATATCTATATCTATTTTATCGTTACTTATAACTTCAACAATACTTCTAATTAGATAATTTTAGATATAATAATTTTTTATTACTCATAAATATGCAGAATTCAACTATTCCGGAAAGTATAGATTTGAAAGAAATTATAGCGAGTTATACAAAGCATTGGAAATGGTTTGTGCTATCAGTTTTTGCTTTTCTTACAATTGCGTTTTTAATTTTACGATATGCAATTCCAGAATATGCAGCTAAAGCTAAGATTCAAATTCTAGAAGATGATAGTTCCGCATCGGGATTTAGTAATATGTTCAAAGAGATGGATTTCTTTTCAGGAGGAAATGTTAAGGTAGAAGATGAAATAGAAATAATAACGTCTCGATTAAATTTTATTGATGTTGTTAAAGAACTTCATTTGAATACCAGAATCATGGTAGTAGGGAGTGTCGTTAGTTCTGAGGTATATAAAAGGACACCAATAAAATTAAATTTTATTGCTACGGATTCTATTATTAATAGTGCAAAATATAGCTTTTATGTTACATTGTCTTCATCAACAACTTTTGGTTTTAGTGAAGAAGAAGATGGGCTAGAAAAAGTATACACATTCGGTAAAAATATTGTAAGTCCTATAGGTGGTATTATTATTACTCCAGACGTTTTAAATTTTAAGAAATTTCAAGGAAAAAAAATAAAAATATCAATTTTCCCAGTTAATGATGTGGCCCAGAAATATAGAAGAAAGATAAATGTTAGCCTAGCAGAAAAGAACTCTAGCATTATAGATCTTTATTTGGAAGATCCGATTAAAGAGAAGGCTAAAGATATTCTTAGGGTGTTAGTTAGAATATATAACAAGAATGCTATTGATGATAAAAAAGCTATAGCTGATAGAACTTCCCAGTTTATAAATGATCGTATAGCTGAAATCTCATCTAGTTTGTCAAGCGTGGATCAGTCCGCACAAGATTTTAAAACAGGAAGAGGAGTTACAGATATAGCAAATGAAGCGAGTTTGAACTTAAATGTAGGGGCAGCAAACCAAAGAGAACTAACGTCAATGCGTACTCAGTTAGAGATAGTGTCATCTATGAAAGGTATTGTGGAAGAGCAGGAAGGCTATGAGCATTTACCTGCGAATTTAGGTATCTCGGATCCTACAATTGCGGCTACTACAGCCAAGTATAATGAATTAATATCTCAAAGAAAACGGTTGTTAAAAAGTTCCAATGAGAAAAACCCAATAGTTGTAGCCTTGGACCAACAAATTAATAGTCTTAAAAATAATGTGTATTCTAGTTTAAGTAGTACCGTTAATAATTTGGGACTACAGGTTAATACGTTAAGTGGGCAACAGGCAATTATTAATTCAAAAATATATTCTGCACCTAAAAATGCAAGAGCACTTAGAGATATCACTAGAAAACAAGAAACAACAGAACAACTTTATTTGTATTTATTACAAAAAAGAGAAGAATCTCAAATAGGAGTAGCTTCAACATCTCCTAAGTCCAAAATTATTGATGAGGCATATATTCCTAGTAAATTTCCAGTGTCGCCAAAAAGAAATATGACGTATTTGGCTTTTTTAATTTTAGGCTTTTTATGCCCTTTCTCAATTATTTATGTGCAAGATTTATTGGATAATAAGGTGAGCAACATGTATTCTTTAGAGAAATTAACAAAAAACACACCAGTACTAGGAGAACTTCCTAAGTTACTTAAAAAGGAAGAGAAAATGGTTTTAGGGGAGGATCGTTCTGTCTTGTCAGAAGCACTCCGTATTATTAGGACTAATTTAGATTATTTAATAAAAACTAAGGTAGAATCTGGAAATAAAAATAATATTATTTTTGTTACATCTAGTGTGCCAGGAGAGGGTAAAACATTTTTATCATCTAATTTGTCCATGATTTTAGCAAGTACTAATAAAAAAGTACTCCTTATTGGGGCTGATATTAGAAATCCGAAAATTTATTCTTTTTTCTCTGGGGATCAAATAGATAAAATGAAAAGACCTAGTAGGAACAAAGATGCTGGCTTAACTGAATTTTTGTTTAGTGATACAATAGGTGTGAAAGATATTATAAATCCAATGTTGGTGCATACTAATACAATAGATGTTATCTATTCAGGGAAGATTCCACCAAATCCAGCAGAATTATTAATGAGTAATCGCTTGGAAGGTTTATTTAAAGAAGTTTCAGAGATGTATGATTATGTAATTGTAGATACCGCACCGATGATGGTTGTTACGGATACATTGTTATTGAGTCAGTATGCAAATCATTTAATATATGTTACTAGAGCCGGAGTTACAGACGAGAAAGCCATTGAGTTTCCTTTGAAGTTGAGAGAAGAAGGAAAAATAAAGGGACTATGTTATATTGTAAATGATGTTAAGACTTCGAATTTGGGATATGGTGGTAAATATGGTTATGGCTATGGTAAGAGTTTGAAAAAATGGTGGAAGTTTAGTTAGTGAATAAAGGAGTTTTATGATGAACATTTATAGAAGTATTATTAGTGTTTAAGTAAAAAATAAAGGCTGTAATATAACTTGATTATTTTTATATTAAATAGTATTTTATCAAAATAATTTCTTGAGGTAGTTCTCTCTTTGGGAATAGCATATTAATAGATTTTTTGTATATATGAGGGTCTCTGTTTTGAACGGGTAAGAATGTAATTCGTTAATTTTAATTCGTTTGCATACGTGTATTTTTTTATATGATAAACTTTACAGATAAACGGATTTGGAGGTTCCTTTTGTAGAGGAATAAGATTAACAAGTTGTTTTGTTATCGATTCAAGATGCAATTGTAGCCTTCCCCGTCTTAGGAGACCTCTAAATTCGACAAATAATTATTAGTAACCTGAGTTTGATTAAAACATTATAAGTTGATTTGTTTTCACCGTTTGATATTTGATGCTTGGTTTCTTAGGTGAAAAGCTATATACAATAAGGCCTGTGATAATATTTACTAGAAAATTACCAAAGCTTCTGTGTCTAGAATGCTCAATTTGACAGATATTTTTAAGTTCATTATTCACCGTCTCTATTACGGATCGTTTTCTAAGTAGTATTTTATCACTCATAGTCATTAATGAATTCTTCATATTGTTTCTAACCGACGTGATTAATTGGATGCCGTCTACAAACAATAATTGCATTAAATTCTTTCCTATGTAGCCTTTGTCAGCGAATAATTTCCCGTAAATTTTATCCAAAAAACATTCTTATTTTAAGGGTTTCCTATCATCTACATTAGCTTGGGTAATAGTAAAATTTAAAATTTCTCCTTTGTCGTTTATTATAATATGTAACTTAAAACCATGAAACCAACCCATAGTAGACTTTCCAGTGGTAGCAATACCTTTAAATACTTTGTGATTGTGTATGCGCTTATTTTTACAGACCCTTACTGGAGTAGAATCAATAAATGATATTCCGGAACAATCACCTAAGCAGCACGTTTTCAAA
>JAZGEQ010000001.1:0-78606 GCA_036478775.1 Cellulophaga sp. | reverse complement strand
TAATTTCAATAGACCCATGTCCTACGTCAGTTGATTTTGTTGCTTTTTCAAAAGAGAAATTTTGCATTCTTTCTTGAAGGTAAGTATCACTCAATAATTTATCTAAAGGAATTTCTACAAAATCGGGATCCCCTAAAAAATAGTTTCTATCCGCATAGGCACGCCTTGAAGCTTCTGTGAAAAGTTGGATTGTTTTGGCAGAGTTATGTCCAAATTTACTTATATCATAAGGCTCTATCATTTTAAAAATTTGATTAATAGTAACCCCGCCGCTGCTAGGTGGACTCATGGAGATGATTTTCAAATCTTTATAAGTGAAGGTGATAGGTTTTCTCCATTTTGCCTCGTATTGTTCTAAATCTTTTTCCATAATATATCCGCCATTTTTTTGGATGAAACGGACTAATAATTTTGCTGTTTCTCCTTTGTAGAATCCATCCCTTCCCATTTTAGCTATTCTTTTTAAAGAGGCAGCCAAAGGATGGTATTTTATAGTATCCCCTTCTTTAAAAGTAGTAGCGAAAAAAGTGCTATCCCCACTTACTTTAGTAATTGCTTTTTGGTATTTAGCCAAACGTTCTTCTTGTTTTTGTGTTACAACGACACCTCTTTCTGCAAGTGCAATAACAGGAGCCAGTATTTCTTCTAGGGGTAAAGAACCAAATTTTTCATGAACTGCAATTATTCCTGCGACAGTACCAGGGACACCAACAGCTGTAGCGCCAACAGTGCTTTTTCCAGGAATTACATTCCCGAGTGAATCTAAGTACATGTCTTTGTGTGCAGATAAAGGGGCTTTCTCACGATAATCTAATCCGCCTATTTCTCCATCATTGGTTCTGTAAACTAGGAAGCCACCTCCACCTAAATTTCCAGCAAAAGGGTAAGCAACAGCAAGTGCCATTTCTGTAGCTACCATTGCATCGAATACATTTCCACCTTTTTCAAGAATAGCACTTCCAATTTTAGAGGCTTCTACTCTTGCGGAAACTACCATTGCATTATCGGTAATCAATCCTGTGGGTATAACTTTTGGATTGGTTTTACATTGAATTAATAAAAGTGTAATCGATAAGAAAACTATTCTTCGCATAGTGTCGTATATTTTTGTTTTGCATAAGTTGTTAACTCTTCAAAAAACGAGGTGAATTCGGCTTCAAATTCCTCATAATGTCGTTCTAAGTCTAAGACGGCGAAGTTCATTTTAGATTTGTTATTTGTTCTTCGGTTAACTCCATTTAATACTCTAGAAATTCCAACAATTTTAGAATAGTTGAAAATCCAGTTGTCGGTAATCATATAAGGCATCATTCGTTTAACACCTATTGGTAGAATTTCGTAATTGTCTTCTAGTAAATCATAAAAATTATCTACAAAAATTTCTAAAGACACATCAGAATATTGTTTCCAGTTTTTAGCTAAAAAATGATCATAGAAAATATCTACAATAACACCGCTATAATGTCCATAGTTTTCATGTAGCCTTTTGGTGCTTTTTCTAACTGTAGGGTGCGCATCTGTATATGTATCTATAGCACGATGTAATGTAATTCCCTTTTGAACATTTGCAGGAAGGTGTTTGTATTTATTACCGCGAATACTATCTGCAATAAAATTTCCTATGGTAATCTCATCGTTATTAAACGATAAGTAAATATGTGCTAAAAAATTCATAGAACGATATAAGACTTCATAAGGTCGAATTTACAAATTCATAAGAGACTAATTAGAGCTATACTTGTATATTTGCAAAAACTTTTGAAAACACATGACATTAATTAAATCAATTTCAGGAATTAGAGGAACCATTGGAGGGCAACCAGGAGATAATTTAACGCCAATAGATACTGTTAAGTTTGCGGCAGCATATGGCACTTGGCTTAAGGCTTATTCTAAAAAAGAAAACCTAACTGTTGTGGTTGGTAGAGATGCTCGTTTATCGGGAGAAATGGTACAGAATCTTGTTGTTTTTACATTGGTAGGATTGGGAATTAAAGTTATAGATTTAGACCTGTCTACAACGCCAACGGTGGAAATTGCGGTTCCTTTGGAGAAGGCTGATGGTGGAATTATTCTAACCGCAAGTCATAATCCAAAACAATGGAATGCTTTAAAATTACTGAATGAGAAAGGGGAGTTTTTGAATGCAGAAGAAGGCAGTGTTATTTTAGAGTTGGCAGAAAAAGAAGATTTTACGTTTGCAGATGTTGATGATTTAGGAACAATTGTACGTAATGATTCTTATATGGACATTCATGTAGATGAAGTTCTAAAATTATCTTTAATTGATAAAGAGGTTATTAAAGCAGCTAAATTTAAAGTAGTTGTGGATGCCGTAAATTCTACTGGAGGAATTGCTATTCCAAAATTATTAGAGGAATTAGGGGTAGAAGTGATAAAGTTATATTGTGACCCAACAGGGCATTTTCCTCATAATCCAGAACCGCTAAAAGAACACTTAACAGATATAAGTAAATTGGTAGTTAAAGAGAAAGCTGATTTCGGAATTGTTGTGGATCCAGATGTAGATAGATTGGCTTTTATTTGTAATGATGGTGAAATGTTTGGAGAGGAGTATACTTTAGTTGCTTGTGCAGATTATGTATTAGGTAAAACCAAAGGAAATACAGTTTCTAACTTATCTTCAACAAGAGCATTAAGAGATATTACCGAAAAACATGGAGGAACTTATGAAGCTTCTGCCGTAGGCGAAGTGAATGTTGTTACCAAAATGAAAAACAATAACGCAATTATTGGTGGCGAAGGTAATGGCGGAATTATATATCCTGAAAGTCATTACGGACGGGATTCTTTAGTTGGATCCGCTTTGTTTTTAATGTTGATGGCAGAACGTGGCGGTACAGTTAAAGAACTTAGAGATAGCTATCCTAGTTATTTTATGAGTAAGAACAAGATTCAGTTAACGCCAGAGTTAGATGTAGATGCATTGTTAAAAGCAATGGAAGAGAAATACAAAAATGAAGATGTTACTACTATTGATGGTGTGAAAATTGATTTCGCTGAAAACTGGGTGCATTTAAGAAAGTCGAATACGGAACCAATTATTCGTGTGTATACCGAAGCAAAAAGTCAGGATGAGGCAGATAATCTTGCGAAACGAATAATAGAAGAAATTAAGGTAGTAGCGGGAATATAAAGGCTACTATTTATAAATAAAAAAGGCTGTTTAGAAATTTCTAAACAGCCTTTTTTATACTAACAATTTAGCTATCTTTTTTTATGTAAATAATTTTCCCGTACAATTTTTGCGGTTTGATGCGCTCCAGTATGGTTCCAACCAGGAGCCATTACTATATATAGGAATTTGTTTTTTATACCTGGTGCCTTAAAAACATCTTTGGCTAAGGCGGTAATTTCACCAAAATAAACGTCCATAAAACTACCAGAATCCATTTCTCTGGTAATGCCGTATTCTATTTTTAAATCGGTTTGTTCCTCTTGGTATGTTCCAAAAATTCTATCCCAAATATTAAGTAGGTTGCAAAAATTAGTATCCATATATAATGGATTTTTAGCATGGTGTACTCTATGATGAGAAGGGGTTAAAATAATTTTGTTTAAAAATCCGAAACGAGCATCTTTTATTAGATTTTCTCCTATATGGATAAAAGCTCCATAAGTACCATCTATAAACATAATTAAAAATAGAAGAACAGGGTCAATGCCTAAAAGAATACATATCGTAGTTCTTATGATATTGGCATAAGGAGCTTCTAGGAAAAAATGAGCGTGGGTAACAGAAAGGTTCATTTCTTCTGCGGCATGGTGGGTAGAATGTAAGCACCAAAAGAGTCTTACTTTATGTCCTAAATAATGGTAGATAAAATGAGAGAATTCCCAAACAATATAGCCGTATATAAGCCAATACCATGTTAGTTCTGTTTGAAAAGGAGCGTATTTTTGAAACAACCCAATGCAGACGGTTACCATACCTAATGCTATAAAACGACCAATAAACCTATTAAAAATATACATTAGGAATATGACTTTGTACACTTTAAGTTGCGGATTTTTATAAACCAATCCTAAGAATAATTCTAAAAGTAACAGGAAAGGAATAATCGGGTAAATTGCAGCGGTTATTCCATCGTAGGTTAAAAATGAGCTATAGTCACCAGAATTTAATATTTCTAAAATTTGAGAAACTCCTAAAAAGTCAATTATTTCATTATAAAGTGTGTCGAGAACAGCCATAAAAAACAAAGAATAAATTATTCTTATGAATATAGGAAAAGAAACTAAAACACACCTCTCTTTTATACGAACTACTTCTTAAAGGCTATGGGTAACTTATCTCTATGTTTCCAGCGTCTATGTGTCCATAAATAATAAGCAGGTTCTTCTCGTATTTGCTTTTCTGTTTTCCTTAAAAATCGATCTGTAATTTCATTCTTTTCCGTTTCTTTTCCAGATAACGTAATCGGAATAAATTCGGCCTCATAATAACCACGCTTTACTTTGGTAACTTTTAGAAAGACCACTGCTAAATCTAGTTTTCTTGCCAACATTTCCGCGCCATTATGAATAGGAACTTTTATGTCCATGAATTCAGTCCAATATTGAGCTCTATGTACTTGCGGTGATTGGTCACTTACCATTCCGTAACCCGCAGTAATACCATTTTTAGCATTCTTAATTACAGTTTTAACGGTTTCGTTTTGGGTAATAAGTGTCGTATTCCATTTTGCTCTAATAGTCCGTACAAGCTTATCAAAATGACGGTTGCCAATTTTCTGATACACGGCATATCCTTTAGCATTTACATAATTGTTAATACTAACATTCCATTCCCAATTGGCATAATGAGAACAAACAATTATTATGCTTTTCTTTTTTTCAATCTCTTGTAAAACTTCAATATTTTTAACCTTATACCTTTTTTTTACTTCGTCTTTAGAAAGACTCATTGTTTTTATCATTTCCATAAACATATCACACATATGGCTATAGAAATTAGTTTGAATTTGAATTAGTTCCTTTTCCTCTTTCTCAGGAAACACAAGCTTTAGATTGTTGTAAACTACTTTTTTTCGATACCCAAAAACGCGATATACAAGAAAAAAAATGAAGTCGGATAAAAGATAGAACGGTCCAAAAGGAAGTTTAGAAACAACCCAAAGTATTGGATATACAAGAATAAAAACAACTAATTGCATGCTGGTAAAGTATAGGCAAATATAGCTATATTTGACACCAAATCTTACTTAGATTATGAATTTGAATAATATACATATGGTTACGATTGCTATTCTTGCAATCAATGCGTTGGTGTCCTATAAAGGGTTTAAGGATGCTACTTTTTTTAATCGTCATAAGTTTCATATTGGATCTATTCTTTCAGGACAAAGGGAACGTATGTTTACCTCTGGTTTTTTACATGTAGATATGTCCCATCTTCTGTTTAATATGGTAACGCTGTATTTTTTTGCCGATGTTGTTATTGATTGGCTAGACCCTATAAAGTTTGTAATTATATACCTAGTGAGTTTGGCAGCAGGTAGTTTATTGTCTTTCTCATTTCATAAAAGTGAATATCAGTATAGTGCTGTTGGTGCTAGTGGTGCGGTAACCGGAATATTGTATTCTGCTATTTTATTACAACCCAATATGCAACTTGGTCTTATGTTTATAATTCCGATACCTGCCTACGTTTTTGGTATTGGTTATTTACTCTATTCTATTTACGGAATGAAAAGTAGAAGGGATAATGTTGGACATACAGCGCATTTTGGAGGTGCAATAGGGGGGTATTTGTCTACCTTGTTTTTTATGCCAAGCTTGTTAGAATCGAGCACTTTAATGGTCGGATTATTGGCTATTCCCATTATTATTCTATTTGCAATGGAAAAAACTGGAAAGATATAGTTTTGTTTATGAGGTTGTTATGTATTGTTTGATAAGAGTTAGGTTTGTTTAGATACTTAAAATTGATTTTCATCGTTAGGTTATAACCCAATTTAAACTAATACTTAACCAATGAAAAATACTTCCCTGCTACTTATAGGGATATTCCTATTTTTAGTATCCTGTAGCGATGAAACAACAGTTTTTAGTGAATCTCAAGATGAAATTGCTTTAGAATCGAGCGAAGAAATTCTAGATAATAGTATAATTTATGATACTGCTGGCGTATTAGATATAACCAGTGAAGATCAAATTAGTGGAAAAACTTCAAAAAAATCAACCGAAGAGCAAGCTGGTGATTACCCGCTAACTTTAGTGGCGCAAATAAAACCGCCGTATTTTAACAGTGGTAAAAACTTAACAGCATCACATGTTCATGTGGTAGGTGATTATGCGTATGTAGCATATAATACTGTAGATGATGATTATGCTGGCGGAATAGATATTATTGATGTTAGTAACCCTAACAAGCCAAGAGTAACTTCCAGATTGTATTATAGTAATGCCGATATTAATGCATTAAAGTACAAAGATGGTTATGTATATGCTGTTGGAGGTGTAGATTCTGAAACCTCTGTAAGAGCGACAGCTAATTCGTTTGTTGCAAAAATAAGGGCTACTAATGGTAGATTAAATTTATCTGGAATTCAGTACGGATTTCAGGAAGGTTTTGTAGGAACAGATTTAGAAGTTACCGCAAACACAATTATGGTTACCAGTGGTAAAGACGGTTTTTTTACTATTTATGATAAAAATACAGCGGAAATCATAGAAGAGTACTCTTTCTTAGATTTACGTTCTGTTGCGTTAAAGGAAGACAAAATTGCGCTTTTAGATGGAAGCGTAGGAGTTCATATTCTTGACCAAAATTATGCTGTAACGAATGTTATAAATATTGATACAGATTTTGGCATAGCAAAAAGAACAATTGCATTTTCTGGAGAACATATTATTGTTTCAGAAGGTTCTAAAGGAGCTGGAGTTTATAATTATTCTACCGGATCTTTAGTAGAGTATATTCCAATTTTGATAAATCCTGCAGGCGTAGCATTAGAAGATATTGTTACCAATGGGGTAGCCGTAAATGAAGAGGTATTATTGATGGCTAATGGAGGTGCAGGTTTGTGTTTATCCGAACAAAAAAATAACGGTGCAAATTTGGTTGGAATAATCGAGCTAAACGGTTCTACCAATTATGTAGAAACTAAAGGAGATTATATTTTTGCGGCAACAGGAAAAGCTGGACTTCAGATTATAAAAATGAATAAGCCAGACGAAAGTCTTGCGGCGCGTTGTTCTACATTGTCTGGTTACAGTGGTAGCTCTCGACTTGTTGTTTCAGATGGAGTAGAGAAGGCGTATAGAGGCTCTAAAAGATTTAAAAGTATAAATGTTTCTGGTTCTTTATTACTTTGTGGTTCTTGGACGGTAAGAAACCAAGTCGATATTGAAGAAGATGCCTTATTCGAAATGAATGGAAACCTTGTTGTAGGAAGGTATAACAAGCGTAAAAATATAACAGTAGAAGAAGGTGCAACTTTACGAATTGAAGGAAACTTAATAATTTATGGTAATTTAATTCTAGAAGATAATGCAACAATAGAGTTTATTGGAGATGCCTCTGCTGCTAATATTTTTGGAAATGTTACCAAAGCTAGTTCTGCTACCGTAACGGGAGAATTTGATGACGTAAGAGACAAATTCTAATATTAATACACACAAATAGAAAGCCTAAAACTATTTAGTTTTGGGCTTTCTATTTTTATTCTATAAAGCACGGTTTATGGAAGTAACTCTGCAATTTTTTGTTCTAATGCAGGACCTCTAACATTCTTTGCTATTATAATACCATTTTCATCTAAAATAAAAGTAGCAGGAATAGCATTAATATTATAAAGTTGTGCTATTTCATCAAAGTACTTTACATTAGAAACATGGTTCCAAGTAAGTCCGTCATCTGTAATAGCTTTTTTCCAATCCTCAGCTTTTCTGTCTAAAGAAACTCCAATAATGTTTAAGCCTTTTTCATGGTATTTGTTGTAAACATTAACCACATTAGGGTTTTCTGCTCTACAAGGTCTGCACCATGCAGCCCAGAAGTCTATAATAGTAACTTTTCCTAAGACATCATTTAAAGCAAGTGTCTCTCCTGTTGGTGTAGGAGCAGAGAAGTTTGGTGCTTTAGCACCTATAGCGGTACTTTTTCCGTTTTCTAAACTAGTAGAAATCTTTTTACCTGGTTTAGAATTTTTAATTTCTTGTGTAAAACCATCAAATATTTCTTTCACCTCATCTTGAGGCAATGTTTTAGATCTAAGTTTGTCAAATAGAGTTATTGCTGAAATTAGTGATTCCGGATTGTTTTTAATAAAATCTAGTTCATAGTTTTTAGCTTCATCTTGCAACTCTTTGTATTCGTCCCGTAAAGCATTCATGGTAGCTTCGTCTTGACTAGCAGATGCTGTTCTCATATCATTATTTATAGATTGGGACCTTAAACCTAATTCTCTATAGTCTCCTAAAAACTTATAAAAAAAATCATTTTGGGGTGCTCCTTTAATACTAGCACTATTTAAACTGTCTTTATGTGCTATTAAATCTACAGCTCCTTTTTCTACAATTAACGGAATGTTTCCTTGTGTTTTATCAATAAAAATATAATGTAATTCTGGAATTTCTGCCTTAACATTAAAGACAAATACACCATTCTCTACTGTAGTAGTATCTATATCTACAGGTTGGTTTTGTTCGTTTATTACTTTAAGGAAAACTTTTGTGCCATTTTCAATATCGCCACTAAGGGTACCATTAAGAGTAAAACCATCTTGGTTTTTAGAACAAGACGCAAATGATACAATAACCAATAGCGTTAATAGAATTTTTTTCATTTCTTTTATTTTTGTTGAAGAACAAAGGTACTTATACCATTTGAATTTTAAAAAGAACACTTAAAATGATTTTTTGAAACAAAAAAACCTCGTACTATACATTTGGTATACTACGAGATTTATAGAATAGTTATTCTTAGCTACCACACAATGTGGTAGTTGAATTTATTAGAATTTATAACGTACTCCAAGTGCAATATCAAAATCGAAAGAGTTAGAGAAATTACTATAACCTAAGATTCCTAATTCTGGTCTGAAATCTAAAGAGAGTAATAACGGAAAATCAAAGTTGTATTCAATTCCTATATCTCCTGCAGCAAATACAAATAAGCCACCATCATCTGGAAGCAGAGCAAAGTCTACACTCCCTAAACCAGCACCAGCACCATAATACCAATTAAAATCTCCATCTAAAACTTGTACCCATTGGTAAAGTCCAGCAATTTTAAAAGCATCAAAATGTCTACTATCTCTCCAACCTAAATCAAATTCTAAACGTCGATCGCTAGATAATGATTTCTGATAGGATATTTCTGCACCAAATCCATCACTATCTCCCAATCGTAAACCTAACGCATGGTCAGATACTTGTTGCGCATTAGTAAGTAATGTTGCAGCAAAGAAAAAAAATGCCGTGAATTTTAAAATTTTCATAAGTATTATATTTAATAATTAAATAATGTTCAAAAGTAGTCATTCATCATCTGTCTACCATAAATAAAACTTAAATTTGCTTTCAAAATTGTTCCGGTTTGAATAATAATACGTTAAAAAAAATACAAGAAAGTTTAGAAGGAGAGTTGGTGTGGGATACATTAACTACGGCTCTTTATGCTACAGATGCTTCTGTTTATAGAAAAACACCTTTGGGCGTTGCTTTTCCTAAAACAACCAGCGATATTCAAAAACTGGTGGTTTTTGCTTCAGAAAACAAAATTGGTTTAATTCCTAGAACTGCTGGTACATCTTTGGCAGGACAATGTGTTGGGGACGGACTTGTTGTAGATGTTTCCAAACATTTCACACGTATTATAAGTTTAGATATAGAAAAGAAACAAGTAACCATACAGCCGGGAGTTATACGAGATGAGTTAAACCTATATTTAGCGCCTCACGGTTTGTTTTTTGGCCCAAATACATCCACATCTAATAGGTGTATGCTAGGGGGAATGGTAGGCAATAACTCTTCTGGAACTACATCTATACAATACGGTGTTACAAGAGATAAAGTAATTAGTTTAAAAACCATTCTTTCAGATGGTAGTGAAGCAGAATTTAAGACTATGTCTCCATCGGAGTTTCACGAAAAGACCATTTTGAAAACTGTTGAAGGTACTATTTATAAAAAACTAAAGGAAGAATTAGAAAACCCTGCTATTCGAGAAGAGATTCTGAAAGAGTTTCCAAAGCCAGAAATACATAGAAGAAATACAGGTTATGCAGTAGACGAATTGCTAGAAAATACTGTTTTTAGCGACTCAAAAGAAGCTATAAATCTTTGTAAATTATTAAGTGGAAGTGAAGGAACTTTAGCTTTTACAACGGAAATTACAGTACAATTAGATCCTCTTCCGCCAAAACTTGCGGCAATGGTAGTTACACATTATAAGACTTTGGAAGATTGTCTTAGCGATGTAGCACCAGTTATGCAACATAGTTTGCATGTTTGTGAAATGATGGACAAGGTAATCTTAGATTGTACTAAAAGTAATAGAGCACAGTTAGCAAATAGATTTTTTGTTGAAGGAGATCCTGCAGCATTATTAATGTTAGAGGTTAAAGCAGATACAGAAGAGAGTCTTGATGCACAACTAAAAGAACTTTTAGCGACGATAGAAAAATCTGGATTAAGTTATGCTAGTCCAGTTTTAAAATCCGAAGAGATTAATAAAGCTATAGAATTACGAAAAGCTGGTTTAGGTCTCTTAGGGAATATGGTAGGAGATCGTAAGGCAGTTGCATGTATAGAAGATACTGCGGTGGCTATTGGCGATTTAAAAGATTTTATTCTTGAGTTTTCAGAGATAATGAAAGGCTATGGGCAAGATGCCGTGTATTACGCACATGCAGGGGCAGGGGAATTGCATTTACGCCCTATTCTTAATTTAAAAAAGAAGGAAGATGTTTCGCTTTTTAGAGAAATTACTACAGATGTAGCAAAGCTTACCAAAAAATATAAAGGTTCTTTTAGTGGTGAACATGGTGATGGAATTGTTCGTGCCGAGTTTATTCCATTAATGATAGGACAGAAGAATTACGAGTTACTACAGAGGGTTAAGTCTTATTTTGATCCGAATAATATATTTAATCCAGGGAAAATTGTAGATGCTTTTCCTATGGATGAGTCGCTTAGATACACTATTGATAGAGAAGAACCAGAAATAAAAACTTTATTAGATTTTTCAGATAGCGAAGGGATTTTAAAAGCTGCTGAAAAATGTAATGGAAGTGGTGATTGTAGAAAAACACACCATATGTCTGGAGCAATGTGTCCTAGTTATCAGGCAACCAAAAATGAAAAAGATACGACAAGAGGCAGGGCTAATGCTTTGCGAGAGTTTTTAACTACCTCTGAAAAGAAGAATAAGTTTGATCAAGTTGAATTAAAAGAAGTTTTTGACCTTTGTTTAAGTTGTAAGGCTTGTTCTAGTGAATGTCCGAGTAATGTAGATGTAGCAGCACTTAAGGCAGAATTTACATACCAGTACCAAGAAGCAAATGGGTATACTTTACGAAGTAAATTATTTGCACACAGTACTAAAATGAATAAGCTAGCAAGTAAAGTTGCTTGGTTAACAAATGCAACTTACGATTCTAAATTATTAAGCGGACTAATAAAAAGAGCAACAGGAGTGGCTTTGGAAAGAAGCCTTCCGAAAGTGGCTAAATTTAATTTTGATGCACATTTAATTTACCTTAAAAAGAAGTATAAACCAACGGGAAAAAAGGTTGTTTTATACATAGATGAGTTTACCAATTATTTAGATATAGACTTGGGTAAAGATGCTTTAGATGTGTTGGTTAGATTAGGGTATTCTGTAGAGCTTTTTTATACGGAAAGTGGCAGAACGTATCTTTCTAAAGGCTTTTTAAAAGAAGCAAAAAAGTTGGCAATAGAGAACGTAGCAAAATTAAAAGTATTGGTAGATCAGGGGTTACCTATAGTAGGCTTGGAACCTTCTGCAATACTTACATTTAGAGACGAATATAAAAGATTGGTAGATGCACCAGAAACATTGGAATCTATTGCGAAACATTCTTTTTTAATTGAAGAATTTTTAGCCACAGAAATTGAAAATGGAAACCTAACCGCTGCTAGTTTTACCAAAGAAGAAAAGACTGTTAAAATACATAACCATTGCCACCAGAAATCACTGTCAAATCAGAAAGTAACTTTTGATGTGCTAAATTTAATAGAGAATTATAAAGTTTCTATTATTGCTTCAGGTTGTTGCGGAATGGCGGGGTCTTTTGGGTATGAAAAAGAACATTATGAAGTTAGTATGCAGGTGGGAGAATTAAAACTGTTTCCATCCGTAAGAAAAACTAATAAAGAGGTGATTATTGCAGCAAACGGGACTAGTTGTAGGCATCAGATTTATGATGGTACTAAGCGTAAAGCACAACATCCCATTAGTATTTTAAAAGAAGCATTGGTAGATTAAGTAATTTTAATCGCAGAGCGAATAAAAAAGGATTCCTATTCAATACATCCTCCCCTTGGGTTGCGATTATTTATTAATTATCTTTGTTTATAAGATACGGATGGAATAAAAAGAAACAGAAATACACCAAACAACACAATAAAATGGCAGGAAATACATTTGGAACCCTTTTTAAATTAACAACTTTTGGAGAATCTCATGGTGTAGCAATAGGAGGAGTTTTAGACGGTTGTCCGGCAGGAATAAAATTAGATACAGAAGCTATTCAGAAAGAGTTAGACCGTCGTAAACCTGGACAGTCTGCCATTGTTACGCAGCGTAAGGAACCAGATACGGTGGAGTTTTATTCTGGAATATTTGAAGGCATTACTACAGGTACACCTATTGGTTTTGCTATTCATAATACCAATCAGAAATCTCACGATTATACCCATATTAAAGATTCGTATAGACCATCACATGCGGATTATGTATATGATAAAAAATATGGATTTCGCGATTATAGAGGTGGCGGAAGAAGTTCTGCAAGAGAAACAGCAAGTAGAGTAGTAGCTGGTGCAATTGCAAAACAATTTCTAAGTACTATTCAAATAAATGCGTATGTCTCTCAGGTAGGAAACCTAAAGCTTGACACAGATTATAAAAACTTGAATTTTACGAATATAGAATTGAATCCGGTTCGTTGCCCTGATCTAGAAAAGGCAGCAGAAATGGAAGCTTATATTAAGGAAATTAAAAAATCTGGCGATACCATAGGTGGTGTAATTAGTTGTGTTATTAAGAATGTTCCGATCGGACTTGGAGAACCTGTTTTTGATAAGTTGCATGCCGATTTAGGTAAAGCAATGCTTTCTATAAATGCAGTAAAAGGTTTTGAATACGGAAGTGGTTTTGATGGTGTTCTCATGAAAGGTAGTGAACACAATGATCAATACAATACAGATGGTACTACCAAAACAAATTATAGTGGTGGTATTCAAGGTGGAATAAGTAACGGAATGGATATTTATTTTAGAGTAGCCTTTAAGCCTGTAGCAACCATAATTCAGCCTTATGATACGATTAATAAAGAGGGTGAAATGATAACGACCAAAGGAAAAGGACGCCATGACCCTTGTGTTGTGCCTAGAGCAGTGCCAATTGTAGAAGCAATGGCTGCACTTGTTTTGGCAGATTTTACGTTGCTAAATACTAACGTAGGGTAGTCTTTTTTTGTTCTGTTAAACGGCCTCAGCACTAAACTATTATTGATAAATAAATAATTATTTATAGTTTTTTGGTGCTTTTCCGCACAAAACAGTATCTTTCTATTCTAAAATTTACTTTTTTATGAAAAAATTAGAATTGCACTGGCAGATTCTTATAGGGATGCTTTTAGGCGTAATCTTTGGCTATGTAATGCTTCAAGTTGATTGGGGTAAAGAATTTGTTTTGGATTGGATTAATCCATTAGGGTCTATTTTTATTAAACTTTTAAAATTAATTGCAATTCCACTGATTTTAGCTTCCTTAATAAAAGGGATTTCAGACTTAAAAAATATTTCAAAGTTTCGGAATATAGGACTTAGAACCATTGCCATTTATATTTCTACTACAGTAATTGCTATTAGTATTGGTCTTATTTTGGTGAATGTAATGCAACCAGGAGATGGTATTTCGGAAGAAACAATTACAAAACTTACAGAAACATATGCTAATGATAGTGGTGTAACCTCTAAGTTAGCAGAAGCGTCAAAGCAACAGAGTAATAGACCGCTTCAGTTTTTAGAAGATATGGTTCCAGATAACTTGTTTAAAGCAATGAGCGATAATGGCTTAATGCTTCAGGTTATATTTTTCACCATTCTTTTTGGAATTTCTATGTTATTAATTGGAGAAGAAAGAGCCAAGCCAATGAAAGGTTTCTTTGATGCTCTGAATGATATTATTCTAAAAATGGTAGATTTAATAATGTTAATTGCACCATTTGCAGTATTTGCTCTATTGGCAAATGTTGTTGCATCCTCCGGAGATCCTGATTTATTACTTGCATTGCTGAAATATGCGGGAGTAGTGGTATTAGGTCTATTTTTAATGATTGTTTTTTATTCGGTATTAGTTTCAGTTTATACAAAAAAGAACCCGTTTTGGTTCTTAAAAGAAATAAGTCCAGCACAATTATTAGCTTTTTCAACAAGCTCAAGTGCAGCTACACTTCCTGTAACAATGGAAAGAGTAGAAGAGCATATTGGTGTGGATAAAGAAGTTTCTAGTTTTGTACTTCCAGTTGGAGCAACAATAAATATGGATGGTACAAGCCTTTACCAAGGTGTTGCGGCTGTATTTATTTCCCAAGCTTTAGGCTTCGATTTATCTTTAGGAGATCAATTAACGATTGTTTTAACAGCTCTTTTGGCTTCTATTGGTTCTGCAGCCGTACCAGGAGCTGGTATGGTAATGTTAGTTATTGTATTAGAATCTATTGGATTTCCACCAGACAAATTAGCAATTGGATTAGCATTAATTTTTGCGGTAGATAGGCCTTTAGATATGTGCAGAACCGTTGTAAATGTTACAGGCGATGCGATGGTAGCAATGATGGTTGCCAAATCCGTCGGGAAATTAGGAAAGCCCAATGTGAAAAATTGGGATGACAATTTAGAAGATGTAAAGTAATATATAAAAACCCTTTCAAGAATTAAATTGAAAGGGTTTTTTAATCTAAGACCTTTGCGTAGAGGTTATTTATTTATAAAGATATTGTTTTGTATTTCGGATATTTTACCTGAAAAGAAAATTGCTTCTTTTCACTCTCTTTTGGTGCTAATTGTAATTCCCATGTTAACACACCTTTCTTTTTGTTATAATCGGCATCATAGGTTTCTATTTCCCCTACTTTAATTTCCTTATTCTGAGAAATAGGGATTCGATCCAATAGTTGTAAAGAAATGGCAACGGTTTTGTTATTTTTAATTTCAAGTGTGTAGTTGCGGTTTAGAATTCTATTACTACCTGAAAATGATCTACTCTTAAAGTTTTTGTCCTGTTTCCGAGCTACGGTAATGGATGGATCAATTCCTAAAGAAATGGTCATTTCCTTAGTTACTTGATACGGATCTATCGTAGTTTTTCCAGCATAACTGCCATCAAAATAAATAGAAGCTTCTCCAGGGAGTAAATTATACTGCTCCCAATCTGCAAAAGTCGCCGTTAGGAAAACATTTTCATTAATAATAGGAGCTGCAAAATAGGTATAGTTTGCTGCTAGTTTAAAGGTGTTGATTTCAATTGCTGTAATATCTCCGTCAGAAGCTATAGAATAAGGTTTTTTAATACTAAACTTGGTATTGGTTATACCATCTTTAGTAACGCTCTTTTTTGTAGTGATAACAATTATGCCATGTTTTCCTTGGCTACCATAAAGTTCTGATGCTTCGCCTTTTTTTAATACCTGCATAGATTGAATTTCATTTTCATTTAAATCTCCTTCCGTATAGTTTTTTACAGGAATTCCGTCAATTATGTATAGCGGTAATTTAGGCGCTCTTATGGTAGAATTTCCTCTAATTTGGACACCAGAGACTCTACCTTGAAGAGAAGAAAAAACATTTTCGGTTGCTTTGCCATATCCAACTACAACAACTTCTTCCAATGTAGAGGCATCTGTATCTAAACGAACATTGATTAGAGAGGCATACACTGGTATTATTTGTGATTTTTGGCCTATAAAGGAATATTCCAGTTTTTTACCGTTTTTAATTTTAATAGAGTAGTGTCCGTCAAAATCGGTTTGCACACCAGTAGAAGTACCTTTAATAACAATGGTGCAACCAGACAATGGTTCTCCAGACTCATCCGTAACAATACCACTAACGGTTTTCACACTTGGGTTAAAATAATATTTTTTTCGTCCTATAGATGCCGTCTGTTTTCTTTTATTATACCGACTAACAAAATTTAAGTGTTTTGCGCCCAGAATAGGTTTTACAACGTTAGTATAAGGAGTTCCTGTAGCCAATGTTATTTTTACATTATTCCAGTCGTTTCCAGTTTTTTGATACACATGCGCTTTGTAACTAAGCTGTAATGGCGCATTTATTTTTTTAGATTTAATATCGTAGTTGGGAATCCAACCTGCATCTTGTATGGTATAAGAAATTTTTAAATTTAAATTACTTGCTATTGGTGCATCAAATTTTAAAGTAAGCTCTCCCTTCTTTTTTTCTGGAGTATTATTAAATTCTGCTAGTTGTTTTTTGAAAGCTATTGTTTTTAAACGTAAGGTATTCACTTTACTATTTGTAGCAAATATTTCATTCTTTATTGCTGTAATTCGTTCTCTATAGTAGGTGCTAAGCCTTTTTATTTTTTCTAAATCTAATTCTCTAATTAGACTATTAGATTTAATTACATTTTCTTCTTCTTGTAAACCAAGGACCAAATTTTTAAGGGATGAAATTTCAGCTTCAGTACTACTAATTTGTTTTTCTAATAGAAGTGTTTCAGGGCTGCTAGTTGACTTTTCCAAATAATTAATATCATAAGACATGGCAAGTATAGAAACCCATTGCAATCCAGATATCTGGATGCTACTTTCGTCAATCTTTGGCGATAAACCCGTAAATGTAATTTCAGAAGTGCCAATTTTTAGCTGACAATGGGCTAAACGAGTTATTTGAGCACCATTTAAATAAACGGTTACTTCTTTTATTTTAGAGGGAAGTTTGGTGTCGTTTCCAAAAATTAAAAATGGAAATAATGTAAGTAGTATTAGTATTTTTTTCATGATTGGTTATTTAAAAGTTACGCTAACTTAGTGTTCCTTGTTTGCGTAAAAAACCAATACTGGGTGAATGGGATGGTCTAATGAGGGAAACAGTCCTTTGAGATAGTTCAACGATTAGAACTAGTTATTTTATTCCAATTTTAGGAGTAGTATTAAAAAACAAAGGCTGTTCCTATCATTAAGAACAGCCTTTACTACTATACTAAAACTTAAAATTATTTCTTTTCTAAATTATCGACACGCTTTACTAATTGGAGTAATACTTGATTTTGCTTTTCTAAAGCATCTATTTTTTGACCCTGTTCTTTTAGAGCATTTATGAGTATCGGAATAAGCTCTGTGTAGTTTACAGAAAGGTAACTATTTTCACCCTCTTCACCATAGACCAAGTTTGGTAAAACTTCTCTTAATTCTTGGGCAATAACCCCAAAACGTAATTGTTTTGTTGCATCTTTTTTCAGGTAGTACTGTTTGGTGTTTATTCTGTTTAAAACAGCCATTCCTAAGCTAAGGTTTGTTATGTTTTCTTTTAATCGAATATCTGAGGTTGCTGTAAAAGCAGGGCCAGACCAGTTGCCACTTACCGTTGTAGTTGCGTCTTTAAGCATGACCAAGGCATTACTTTTATTTGAATTACCTGTGCCATTACCTATAACGAATAAACGGTCTGTAGCTACAATAGAGGTTGCATTTTTAGAAACTGAGGTTGTATTATAAATACCTATGGCTGTTTCTCCATAAGATTCTGCAATAGTTGATGCTCCCATAGCTGTTGAACGTTCTCCAATAGCTACGGTATAAAAACCAATAGCCGTTGAGCTATTTCCATAGGCTTTAGTGGAACGCCCTATGGCTAATGACAAATCTTCACGTGCATAGGCAAGTTCTCCGATAGCTATTGAGCTAGTACCTGTAGCCTTAGAGCTATTTCCCATAGCTAATGCATATTGATTACTAGCCTTAACATTATATCCCATCGCTATAGAATTGTTTCCTACATTTCCTTCATTCCAATTATTTCCTTCAGTAGTTCCAACTCTAAAAGCGCCTTTACTTTTATCAAAAAACATACGAGAAACAAGATAGTCACCACCATGATTATCAATACCATCAGCATCATTATGATCTAAAGTAGAACTCCCAAATACAAAATCATCTGTAGTAATAGTGCCATTACTGTTTGCCGTTACACCGCTAGTGGTCTCAAATGTACTGGAGCTACCTGTTGAAGGGGTACTCCAACTTAAAACACCACTACCATTGGTTTGTAATATTTGATTTGCTGTACCATCTGTGTTTGGTAGCGTATAACTGTCTGTACCATTTGTTAATGTTAACTGTCCTTTTAAAGTGGTATTACCATTTTTAAGCATGACTAAGGCATCGCTTCTGTTTGTATTTCCTGTACCATTACCAATAATAAATAAGCGATCGGTGACATTAAATTGAGTTGCACCATCTATTGCTAGCGCGTAATCTGTATTATAGACACCAATAACGGTTTCTGCATATGATTTTGAATTGGTATTCAAACCCATTACGGTTGAAGATACTCCACTTGCAGTGGTAGAATTCCCTATTGCGGTTGAATATTTCCCACTTGCATTAGAAAAATGACCCATTGCGGTTGAATGTTTTCCATTAGCTCTCGTATTGGCCCCCATGGCGATTGAATACTCTCCAAGGTTACTAGTATTCCAATGATTATCAGAGACACTGCCTACTCTAAAAGCCGCTTTACTTTTATCAAAAAACATACGGGAATTATCGGTACTACCTCCGATATTATCTAAAGATGTACTACCAAATACAAAATCATCAGTAGCAATTGTGCCATTACTGTTTGAGGTTACATTACCAGTAGTGTCAAATGTAGCAAGGCTCACTGTTGCAGGCGTACTCCAACTTAAAACACCACTACCATTGGTTTGTAATACTTGGTTGGCGTCACCATCTGTATTTGGTAAAGTGATCGCTCCGGTTGTAAGTTTTCCACTGGTTATAACATCGGTGACACTTGTATTTCCTAATTGAATAGTATTACTTGCCGTAACAACTGCTTCATAACCCAGTGCAGTAGCATTGGTTTGGTTATTTACTGATACATTTGCCCTAGTTCCAACAATAGTATTATTAGACCCCGTAGTTAATATATCACCAGATCTTTGCCCCACACCAATGTTATTATTACCTGTCGTGTTTATTAAAGATTGATTTCCAATAGAAGTATTAGAAGTGCCTGTTTGCAGTGCCATCATAGACTCCGCTCCCATAGAAGTATTCCCTGACCCAGTAGTTAAACCTACTAAATTATTGTACCCTACACTCGTGTTATTATCAAAACTTGTACCTACATAATTTAACATAGAACTTTGTCCTATAGCTGTATTTCTATGCCCTGTACTCGCACCGTTTAAAGCATCTCTTCCAACTGCTGTATTACTACTCCCACTTGCATTACCTATACCGATAAACGTTCCATTGAAAGACCCATTAGTACTAAATATTTTATTCCCTGCAATAGTTTGATTGGTAGTTAAATCTACAAAGTTTTGTGTAGCAGAACCCGTTCCTCCATTTGCAACCGGTAAAACACCAGAATAAGATGTTGCAGTTGTTGTTGTTGTTGGTGTTGCCCATGTTAATACTCCGCTTCCATTGGTTTGTAATACTTGGCTAGATGTTCCGTCTGTATTTGGCAGGGCATATGCAGAAGGAACTCCAACTTTAGCAGTGTTTGCTATAATTGCACTTGCTTGGCCAGCTGTGATTCCAGTTTTCGCTGTGTTTATTCCGATAGCTGAGACATTGGCAGCTATATTGGTCGCATTAGTTGCTATTCCAGAAATATCTTGATCCCCAGAATTGCTTCCAGAGGTATTACCCAATACCGTTTCTTGTGCTGCCGTTACTCCAACTTTAGAAGTATTTGCTGTAATTGCACTTGCTTGGCCAGATGTGATTCCTGTTTTGGCTGTATTTAATGCTATTGCCAAAGTGTTTTCTGCTGTGGCAGGATCAGTAATGCCTCCGTCTGTGGTTATGGAAGCTGCTATAGCCGCAACAGCATTGGTATTGTTCTCAATAGCCGCAACCATATCTTGGTTTGGTGGTTGTGGCATATACGTAAGTTCTTGTTCTCCCAAAACTGTATAATTGCTACCACCAGAAAAATCTATTCCCACTTTTAGTGTTTTGGTATAACCGTCCCAGAATACCTCTGCAAAATTAGTGTTTCCTGTTGCTGAACCTCCTCCTATAAGAAGATTAATCATGCCATAGGCGTCTGTACTGGTACTATGGTATTCTTCATATTCTATATTTCCTAAATCATCTACAATAGTAAATTTTATGGCCACCTGGCTATTTGCCAAAATGGTTTCTTGGGCATTTACACCAGGAATTTCCTTGGTATCCGGGTTTAGGATTACCGCTTGGTAACTTATTCCTTCGGTTTGTGCAAAACCGTGCAATGCACACAGTAGCAGTAAGGTTACTAGTACTATTTTTTTCATGTTAATTTATATTTATCTGATTATTGATTTGTTTTAGGATTACTTTAAATGTTGTTTTTATGTAAGGGAATAGCTGTAATCATAGTTACATTGTGCATTTTTAAGAGTATTTAATACTCTTAGGCTATTTGTTCTATTTATTTTTTGAAGAGCTGTATTGCTACTCCAAGACTAATAGTACTACTTTGAATCCGCAAGACTTCTTTATCTTCAGCTTGATTACTATCACTTGTGTTGGAAAGTGTTTTGCCATACATATATTGTATATAAAAGGTTAGTTTGTCTGAGGCATAAATTTGTAGTCCGCCTCCAACTCTAAAGTCTCTCAATGCTTTGTCAAAATCATCTTTGCCTTTTAAGTCTATAATTTTATTGTTAAAAGTTTGCGTGCCTTGGAGTAGAAAACCCACCGATGCAGCTCCTCTTACGTATAAAGAAACAGTATTGATTTGTACTACTGTATAGTTTAAGCCTAGAATAAATTCGAGGTAGTTTATGTCCCATTTCATTCTGTTTCCTAAGGCGTCATCACTACCTATTGCACCATAGCCAGCATAACTCGCCCCAAGGGATAGTTTTAATTTATCTGTAAAAATAGGATGGGAATAGCCTGCGGATATATAATTGTGCGAAGATGCTTGCAGGTTATCTAGCGTAATTCCCTGTGAATTTTTATAATCAAAAGACGATACCGTTTTTCCTGTTTCTAAATATATTTCTTGGGCAATTACTTTTGTTGAAATACTTAATAGGAATACTAATAATAGGGGATATATTTTTTTAATCATTTTAAGTTTAAATTTAATTATTGGTTTTACTTTGGACGGATAGGAATTCTTAATTTTTAATAATATGATTTGCAAACTGTTTGCGATTGGCGGCTACTCTTAAAATATAACTGGCAGAGGGTAAATGGTTTGTTTTAATATGTAGTTCTTGGTTTGCAACTAAGACTTCTGTAAAAACTTTTCTCCCTGTTAAATCAAATAAGGCAACGGTAACATTCCCACTTATTTTTTCATTGAATACCAATGAAATAAAATTTGTAAAGGGGTTAGGGTAGAGGGTAACTTCTAAGTTTAAAGGCACATTTTTGGTAATAATTTTATTCCATACACTTGGTTGAATAAAACCTTGACGAAGCGCATGTTTGTTAGTCTTATGTGTCCCTGTAATACTCGATTGTCCAATACTTTGCTGAATAACATAGGTCTTACCACCGACAGTTAGTTTTTCTGAAGTACCAGAAACTCCTACTGTAGACCTTGCTAAAATTTTATTGGAGCTTGTTTGTCCATTTATAGCATAGCAGAAAGCAATACAGATATAAGTCATTAAAAATTGTTTCATTATAAAGAGTGATTTTTGAATTGTTTTCTTGTTAGTAAAAATTCATCTCAAACATAACCTTCAATTACTGTAGGAATTGTCCTTCATATTTGTTTTTGCCTAGATTTTGCAGAAATCAATAAGTATTTTACCTAATCAGTAAGTCAATTTTAGTGTTCTGTGTATGAAAAACATGATTTCTAATGAAGCTTTGTGGGGTCGGAGTGAGATGTTGTTCTATAACTAGATGAATATCTTATTTCATTATCCGCTGTTGTACGGTGGTAGTTTTATTGTTTTTTAATTGAATTATTTCATCAGTATCGTGATGTACTTTGGATAATTAAATTTTTGATTTCCCTTGTTTCTATTAGGATTAAGTCTTTATAATATGTTATATTGTAAGTAAAAGTCTCCTCCTTTTGTATGTTCGAAAATTTCTTGTTTTTATTGACTGGTGTTATTGGTTTGATAACCATAGTTTTAATGGTTGCATCCTATAAATCCAATCAACTCCTGAATATATTTTTATTAATTATTTTTGTGATTACCTCGATTAGATTCTTAATTCATGGTAGTTTTAAATTGGGTCTTCAAACATATTTAACGCCAGATTCTGGGGCTATTTCCATTTTATACTTAACAGTTGTTCCATGTTTTTATCTGTATTATAAAAGTCTAATTAGTGGGCAAAAGTCTTTTGTTATAAAAGATTTAAAACACTTTTTATTTATCGCCCTGTTTTATTTTAGTATAATTATACCTAGTATACGAAACAGTTTTTTATACCATTACGGGCTATTGACCAATGTGGTTTTTATTACACTATTTATAAACCTGTATCTTTTTCTAACCTATAGATTGCTTAAAAAAAAGCTTTGGAGTAAATCGGATATTCCGATTGGTTTGACTCATTTTAGCTTGGTTAAAAAATGGACTATCTATTTGTTCATATTAAATACATTAGGAGTGCTTAATTTTTTAATTTCAATTTTCAAAGAGATTACAGATGGGGCCGCCATAAACGGAAAATCTATGGCAACCCTCCTTTTATTGTTTTGGTTGTTTATTTTTTTCAAAATTTTAATTTCTCCTGAAATATTATATGGTCTTCCTGTATTAAATAAAAAACTGCTTTTATTTAGTAAATCAAATGACGTTCAGGAATTAAATAAAAAACTGCTTTTATTTAGTAAATCAAATGACGTTCAGGTTATCGGTGACTGGGAGCTGTCTACACCTAATTTAAAAGGAAATCAAGATGTACGCTTACAAGAAAAAATAAATGCTAATATTCATAGCTATATGGAAGTTATAGATAAATTAAGCCATACGGATCGTATTTTTAGAGATTCTAAAATTTCTTCTGCGGATATTGCCTATAAAATGGGAGTGCCAGCAAGCCATATCGTTTATTTATTTAAATACCATTCCCAGATTTCTTTTTCGGAATACAGAATGAGCGGTAGAATTAAGGATGCATTGAATTTGATAAATGATGGATATTTAAAAATAAACACCATGGAGTCTTTGGCTCATAAAACAGGTTTTTCTTCTTACAATCCATTTTTTAGCGCTTTTAAAAAGATAACAGGTCTTTCACCTCAAGAATACATTAAAAAGAACCCGATGGGTGTTTAGAAGGTTTTGATTTTGTTTTAGCGTTGCGTTTTTCTAATTGAGCAGCTTAATCTCTCACGCTAGCTTCTTCCTTTTACAATTTAGTTTGTCAAAAAATAAACTTACTGTTGAAAGTACCAATTATAAATCTATTTTACTCCAAAAATTTCTCTATTAATTCAGGAGTAGGTAGCATACAGCTTTCCTTTTTGCCAAACCAACGGTACCTGTTTTTGGCTATAAAATCATAGATAGTATTTGTGATAATAGATGGTAACTGTTCTAAAATCCAAGTCGTTTTCCAAAGTCCACCAAATGTTTGTCCAATTTTTAACGCGGCTTCCGCTTTTGTATAATAAGCTACACCAGGTTCTATTAGAAGTATAGAATCTATTTTAGACGTATCAATATTTCTTTCTGAAATAAGTTTTTGACCAATTTCACTTTGCAGAGAAGTAAACCTTAAAATATCTTTTTTGTCTCTTTTAATAGCGAACAAAACAAAGGAATTGCACATATTGCAAACACCATCAAAAAGCACAATTTTTTTAGTAGAAGAGGTTACTGTCATTTTTTTCTTTTTACTAATTCTAACTGGTTTACACTAACATTAGTCGTAAATAAACCATAATTTACAATTGCTTTATTTTTTTCTAAGCGATCTATAGTGCCAACCGCTTTTCCATCTAACATACGAACGCTATCTCCAATGTTATAAATGGGTTTTGGTTTGTTTTTTTCTAGTACAATGTCTTTTTTCTTCTGTACTTTTTTCTCTTTTCTAATTATAACAACCTCTTTTTCAACTTCTTTTTCTACTTTAATCTTTTTCTCTTTTTCTACTTTAATCTCTTTGGGTGTTTTCTTTTTTCGTTTGCTGTTTTCCGTTTCTGCAATTCGAATTAATTCAGAAACAAACGAACGCTTCTTGTTATCTTGAAAATAACGTTGTGCTGCGTCATTTACCTTATTTCCTAAATAAATCATTCGCTGATTATGGTCGTAAAGTACTTGGTAATTTTCGAGTTTGACTTTTATTTTAGAATTGAGTTCTTCCATACGTCTGGCTTCGTCTCTTGCTTTTATTTCTTCTTCTTTAAGCTTTGAACCAGTTTTTTCCATCTTACTTCGTTCTTTCTGAAGCTTAGCTATAGTTGCATCAAAACGAACTTTTCCTCTTTCAATTTTCTTTTTTGCTCTATTAATAAGACTGTATGGAATTCCGTTTTTTTGCGCAACTTCAAAGGTGAAAGAACTACCTGCCTGCCCCAATACTAATTGGTATGTTGGTTCTAATGACTTAGAGTCGAACAACATATTGGCGTTACTAATGTGCGGTAATTCATTGGCCAATACTTTAAGATTGGCATAATGCGTTGTAATTACACCATAAGCGTTTCGTTCATAAAAGACTTCTAAAAAAGTTTCAGCCAAAGCACCTCCCAATTCTGGGTCACTACCAGTACCAAATTCATCAATCAAAAATAATGTATTTTCGTTACATTTCCGAAGGAAATTGTTCATGTTTTTAAGCCGGTAGCTATACGTACTAAGATGATTTTCAATAGATTGATTGTCGCCAATATCCGTTAGTATTTTGTCAAAAAGACAAACGGAACTTCTTTCATGAACTGGAATTAGTAGACCACTTTGCACCATAATTTGCAATAACCCAATAGTCTTTAGCGTGATACTTTTTCCACCAGCATTTGGTCCAGAAATAACAATAATTCTGTTTTCGGGATGTAAGGATATAGTCTGTGCAAATGTTTTTTCATTTTTTAAACTATTCGTTAAAAACAGCAGAGGATGGTAGGCATCCCGTAGAAACATTTTCTTTTCGTCACTTATACTTGGCATTACAGCATTCATTTCTGATGCGTATTTTGCCTTAGCAGCTGTAATATCCATTTGCGTTAAAAACCTCTGATAAGAAGCTAGTAGAGGTGCATGCGGTCTAATATGTTTTGCAAGCTTTTTTAAGATTCTAAGAATCTCTTCCTTTTCTTCAAATTCTAGGTTGTTTAATTCTCTACTGTATTTTAGAGTAATTTCAGGTTCTATGTATGCAATACTTCCTGTTTTAGAAGTACCCATAATAGCGCCCTTTACTTTTTTGCGATACATTGCTTTTACAGCAAGGACACGTCTGTTTTCAATTACGGATTCTCTAATCTCATCTAAAACATCGGCGGAATTATATGTGCTTAATGCCGAATTGAAACTTTGATTAATTTTTACTTTTACGGCATTAATTTGGAGCCGTATACTTCGTAAATCATTAGAAGCACTATCTTTTATTTCTCCAAATTTGTCTAAAACGGAATTTATATGTGCCGGAATTTCTTTGTTTAATTCCATTCCAGCAGTAGTTTTGTACAAATACGGGTAGTATTCGCTAAATTTTTTAAGAAATTTAAGATGGTTAGCTACGGTTGTGCAAAGGGCACCAATTTTATGAAACCCGCTTCGTTCTAAAGTAGCATTTTCAATAAGTAATAATTTTAACTCGTGCGTAATAGCGTCAAAATTATGTGGAGGAATCCGATTCTCATTGGTATACGAAGCAAGGTATTCTGAAGTTTGCTTAAGACTGCTTATAATGGCTTCTTTATCTTCTAGTGGGGCAATGGTAGTTACTTTTTCTTTTCCCAACTCTGTATAACAGCGCAAGGCAAGTTGATTTAGTACCGTTGGAAATTCTAAATCTTGTAGAGTTTTGGGATGTATCTTGTGCATAGTAATTAAAAGCCATAATTTAGACTATACAAAAATAAGTATATTTTATATGAACATCAACATAGATGCTAGTTGGAAGAAGCAGTTATTAGACGAATTTGATAAATCTTATTTTTCTGACTTAATTAATTTTGTAGATTCGGAATACTCTAAGGGTATTTGTTACCCAGCAAAGGAGGACGTTTTTTCTGCTTTTAATCATTGTTCTTTTGAAGAAATTAAAATTGTAATTATTGGGCAGGATCCATACCATGGGGCTAACCAAGCTAATGGATTGTGCTTTTCTGTGCAGGATGCTATTCCACATCCGCCATCCTTAATTAATATATTTAAAGAGGTTAAAACAGATATTGGAACAGAAATTCCTGAAAGGGGTAATTTGGAAAGATGGGCAAAACAAGGCGTATTGTTATTAAACGCTACTTTAACGGTAAGAGAACAGGAAGCCGCAAGTCATCAGAAAATGGGATGGGAGACTTTTACCGATGCGGTTATAAAAAAAATATCGGATAAAAAAGAGAGCGTTATTTTCTTGCTGTGGGGCGGATTTGCCAAAAAGAAAGTAAAACTTATTGATGGGGTAAAGCACGCCATACTTACATCTGGTCATCCATCGCCATTAAGCGCTAACCGAGGGTATTGGTTTGGTAATAAGCATTTCAGTGCGTCTAATGAGAATTTAGTGAAACGCGGAGAAAAGCCTATTGTTTGGTAATGTAGAAATTAAGTTCCATATTTATTTTCGGAATATAGAATTGTTTTTGTTGGGCGTATTGTCTTTATAAGCTTTAAATCAAGTAATGTATTTTGAACTTTTTGCAATACTTTTTCGGGTAGTTGCTTTTGACTCCATTTCGTAATAGACAGCCACTCTTTTATATCCTCTAGTTTTTGACTGTACCCATTGGCCAAGGTTCTATCTATACTGGGAATAGATTTAAATTCTTCTGTATAAATATTTATTACTTCTAATATGTGTTTTAAAAGACCCTCATTTCCTGAAAGAAAACTATCTGTAGCCGCAATAACAAAGCAAGGCCAAGGTGTAGGGCAATCTCCTAACCGCCTAAAAGTACCATTGTCTACAAGAGGTTTTGTTGTGAAACGTTCCCACATAAAATAATCTACCTGTCCTGAGGTTAAAGCATCTACAGCCCCGTCTAAATTGTTTATGATTTCAAACTGCAAGGCATCGGTATTCCATCCCTCATTTTGGGCATTTACATAGGCCATTAAATGACTTCCGCTTCCAAAACGACTAATGGCAGCTTTTGTATTTTTAATATCGCTAATTGAATTATAAGTGCTTTTTGCACCCACATGTATTCCCCAAAGAAGGGGAGAGGTAATATATTCTTGGGTAATTTTAGTTGGGTTTCCTTCTGTGATACTTTTTACAATACCTTCCGTAAGAATAATTGCTAAATCTGTTTCCTCATTTTGTAATAATTGACACATTTTACCAGTACCTTCAGGAATATCTGTCCATTGTAGGTCTATTCCTCTTTCTTTAAAAGCTCCTTCTTCAATAGCTAAATGCCAAGGCAGGTTAAAATGTTCTGGTACGCCAATAATTTTTACAGTTTTCACTAGGCTGTTAGTTTTTCTAAGGTGTATTGTATTAGCAAATCTACTGCTTTGTTTGGGTTCTTGGAGAATTCCCCAGTACTTCTATTTGCTAAAATACAATTCATAGAAACGGCTTTATGTCCTAATAGTTTAGCTAATCCATAGATCCCGGAAGTTTCCATCTCTAAATTGGTGATTTTTTTTCCTTCAAAATTAAAAGAGGCTAGTTTTGAGTTTAGATTTGTGTCCTGAGTTTCTAATCGTAACTTTCTTCCTTGTGGACCATAAAATCCAACATTAGTAGCGGTAAAACCTAGTCGAATTTTATCTGAAAATAATTGCGCTCCAAGTTGTTTGTCATAGGTTACGACATACGGCATAGACTTATGGTGTAGCCATTCTGTATGTGCAACAAAGGCATCTTGTATTTCTGGGTGTTGTATAGATTCACTTTTATAAAAATGCAATAAGCTATCGAAACCAATAGCATATTCGCTCATTAAAAAAGAGTCGATAGGAATATTAGATTGAATAGCACCAGAGGTTCCGATACGAATAATATCCAAACTGGTTTTGTCTGTTTTAATCAATTTACTTTCAAAATCAATATTTACCAAAGCATCTAATTCATTGAAAACAATATCAATATTGTCTGTGCCTATTCCAGTAGAAATTACGGTAATTCGTTTTCCGTTAAGCGTTCCTGTATGGGTAATAAATTCTCGTTTTCCTTTCTTTATTTCGATGCAATCAAAATATTTGGAAACATCGGACACACGATCAGGATCACCAACAGTAATAATGGTGTTTGCTATATCTTCTGGTACTAAATTAAGGTGGTAAATGCTTTTGTCAGCATTCAGAATAAATTCTGACGGACTTAGCTTCATTCTATAATTTTAGGATTCTATTACTTTCCGTATTGTAAAGGTAGTTGTACTTTAATGCACCTCCTAAGTAGATTTCGTTATTCCGCATAGTAGCGTAATAATTCGCTTTTCTTTCTAAAATTTCTTTTCCTTTTTTTGTTAATTTCACAGGGTCAAAAGAAGTGAAAAGTGGTTTTAAATTAGAAATTACTTTATTGTATTGTGTATCTCCAAAACCATGAACGTCTTGCGAGCGAAGAATAGTTCCTAAAAGACCATCTCTTGAGGTAGGCTTTTGCTCCAAAGCGATTTTAAGAATGTTATTTTCTATTTCATTTAACCCGTTTGAAATAGAAGGGAATCTTTTTAAATGACTTTTTATAGCATCATTTAAATAATTAAACTGGTAATTACCAAAATCCTTTACATTTTCTAATCGAATAGGGTTATCGCTACAATATAATTGCCATATATAATCGGCATATTCAATATCATCTCTACTTAGCGTAATTCTATTTTCGTATAAGTTTCGTAATTGTTCTTCGTTTAACTCACTTAAACCATATAATTTATCAGAATCGTCTTCTTTACCACTGCAAACTAGGGAGATTTCAGCATATTTCCTGTGCATTTTTAACCAGCTAATTACAGCTAATAGGTTAACCTGGCAGAATAAATCGTGTTCAAACCACAAAACAATTTTATCTTGTTTTTTATGATTGCAAAGAGAGCGATACTCCTTTAATGTCTTCTCAATGAAACTAGATTTAGATACTTTGTAGGTTTTATTTAAAAATTCAAAACGTGTTTTCCAAAAGGATTCGCTACCAACATTGGTTAACGTTTTTCCTTCGCATAGCATCTCTCTCCATGTGATGATATCTCCATCGAGTTTTAAAGTTTTTAATTTACCGGTAAAACTATCTCCGTTCGTAATGTGTAATGGGGAACTCATTCTATTTGTTGGTATTATGTAAGTGTTGGACTAATAAAAGTACTATTAATTGTGACATAACAAAATAAATTCGATAAAAAGTTATCCTCCTACTCTTTTTACTTTGAATCCCTTTTCTTTTAGTATCTCCATTATTTTGTCACGGTAATCTCCTTGAATAATGATAGAATCATCTTTGAAACTACCGCCAACACTAAGTTTTGTTTTTAATTCTTTGGCAAGTTTCTTAAAATCTTCGGTGGCACCTGTATACCCTTCTAATATGGTTGTTGGTTTTCCTTTTCGTTTTTCGTATTTACATAGGATAGGAGCGTCTTGCATCCATAGTACTTTTCCTTTTTCTGAAACCTTTTTTGTTTCTTTTGGAACATGTTCCGGAAACAAGTTTTTAAGCTGATCTTGTAAGTCCATTTTAATTGTACAATTTAGGGAGTGGAAATGTACTGATTTTTTTTAATAAATTATATAATAAAATTCCTACAGAAGTATGTCTAAATCAGGAACGGCGCTAACAGGCTTTGGAAGGTCTGTTTCTTCTAGCATTTCTCTAATTTCTATAGTTCTTGCTATGTGAGTATAGGAATATCATTATAAAGCTCTTCAAATGAATTTAATGAAGCTCTTTTTCTAAATTTTTTTCATTTGCAAATTCATTAGTTATAAAGTCTCTATACATAACTAAAGTCTAATTGTTAACGTCTATCAAAAAATATCCACACCAATCCACAACAAATACTTCGGTTTAATAAAGAAAACCTACCAGCCTTGTCCTTTAAAATTATTGCTAATAGCGTATTTTATGGTGTCTTGTAAATAGTCTACCACATTGTATTGTGGCATAGGAACAATAGATTCTAGTAAAGTAGTATCAAATTCGTAGGGATCCGATATTAAATATTGATTTAGATGTAAGCCAATAGTATTGTAATAAATTTCTTCTAGTTTGTTTTTTCCTTCTAATAAAATGCCACCACTGGTAGTATTAATAAATGAAAAATCTTTGAAACCTACTGTTTCTATAATTTTGCTCATTCCATCAAAAATATTAGTTCCTTTGGAATGTACTATGTTTAACTGCGTTACTTTTTGTGTAAATACTTTGGCAATTACCTTAGCTACATAATCTACGGGGATAATATTTAATCCCGTTTTAAAATTCGCTGCCAATCGCATAGAGTAACCGCTAAAAGGATTTTTGTAAAAGAATTTGCCAAAAACATAATAGACCATGTATTTAGATATAAAATGCGTTGGTTGGTTTATAATATTACCGCCCAAAACACTTGGTCTTAAAATTTGAATCTCTATATCTTTTTGCTTTCCTTCTTCTAATAAATATTTTTCTGTAATATGTTTAGATTCTTCGTAGAAGTTTCTATAATTAGGAGTCTTGTTATGGTGGTAGTCGTTGTCTATTAAACCGCCAATATTACCAATACTAAAAGCAGTACTTATGTAGGTGAATTTATGAATGAATGGCGAAAAAATAGTAAATATATCCTTGGTAAGTTCCAAGTTTTCTTTAAACAATAAATCTCTTTGAGAGCTATCTGTCGTTAAGTTTACACAACCTGCAGAGTGAATAAAGAAGTTCTTTTGGTCTTTAGATAAAAAGGATTCCGGTTTAAAAAAAGCTTCTTGATCCAGTACTTTTATTCGTTGTAATATAGCATCACTATTTTCTGAAATATCTTCTGTTGCTGCTTCGCTTTTAAGTATTTTTTTTATTCTAGATTCAGCAGATTTCCCATTCTTTTCGCGAACCAAAAGATAGATACATTTTATATCTTTTTGTGCTAATAATTCAAATATAACTTGAGACCCAAGTGTTCCAGTTCCTCCAGTAAGAATTACATTCATTACAATAAATTTTTGGCGAAATTAGTGTTTGTTTTTTAAAGAATGAAAATAGATATGTTATAATATAGAAATAGAATAATATTGTTTGGGAGTTAGGCGTGTTTAATGTTACTCAAAACTTATATTCTGTAGTGTTTGAATTAAAATATTTAGGATAATGTTCCATTATATTATTACGTATAAAGTCATATGGTACATCTTCAAAATGACCATAATCTTCTAAGTATTCCATGAATTTTTTTCCATCCGAAGTAAACTGTTGAAAAATAGAATCTTTTTTACCGTCAAATTCCAAAGGAGGTACCTGCAACATTTTACAAATAGAAGCATTAAAGGTTGGCGATAATTTAAGCCATTTTCCATTTAGAAAAGCAGCAACCATACCATGTGGTGTTAGTTCGTTTGTCCCAAATTTTTCTGTTAGCCTTTCTATAGCAATATGGTTTTTAACTTTTGCCAAATGAATCCTTGCTGGTACACCAACAGCTCTAAGACAAGCTATTAAAAGAATCGATTTATCTACACAATGTCCTTTTGGTTTTAGTGCAATACTACTTGCTTTTAAACTCTCTTTCTTTAGGCTAATGGAATAAGGGTCATAGCGAATGCCATCTCTAATTTTCAGGTAGAGACCAATTGTTTTTTCTGTTGGTGAAAGAGATGAATCTATAAAGCCTATCAGTAATTTTTGAACTCCTTTATGTTTATAATCAAAGAAGTAGGTGGGTGATAGGTAGTTCATTTGATAATTTTTATTCAATTTTATATGACCTCAGCCCAAGATAAGTATTTCTAAGCAAAGCTTAGGTTTAGAAAAACCCCTAATATGATTTAAATCATAAAAGTGGGTGGATTTCCTATTTATCTTTGTTTATAATAATTCTAAATAAATTTAAACATGAAACGAACATGAAATATATAGTAATCACATTTATTTTAATTGGAGTGCTATTTAGTTGTGCAAAAGACGATTCTTCGCCCGATTTAGAAGAACAAATTAGTTTTACAGGAGTTTGGAAACGTCAATTTGAGGCTGGTCTAGGAAACCTACATGATGTTTCTTATAAAATATACCAAGATAGTATTCGCTATAAGATTTCTGGATCTATTGGAAACGCGGATTATGTTATTTTGAAAAAGGAATTTACTGCTCGTAATGACCGATTTATTGGTTTTAATCCAGATAATAAATTTCATTATGTGCTATTCTTTAAAGAGATTTCGGATAAGAATATAACAATTTATAAAAAGGAGGTTTTTTCTTTTGAAAAAGCACAATTAGTAAAGTTCCCTGCTTCAGATAATACTGAAAATCACGGATGGAATACTTTTGGAAAGTAAAATAAACAACAAATAAATATAGTATGATAACAAGCTCATTAACACAGGAAATTGAATACAAAGAGGGAAAACCAGCAATTAAATTATTGATGGAAACAGAATATTCTAAAGAAATCCGTATTGCTATGCAAAAAGGACAGCTAATGAAAGAACATAAAACACCTTTCCCCATTGTTGTGGAAATATTTGAAGGTAAAATAGATTTTGGTGTTCAAGGAAAAACATACCAATTAAACAAAGGAGATTTAGTATCTTTGGATGGTGGTGTTTCTCATGATTTAATGGCTGTTGAAGATAGTATTGTACGTCTTACACTATCTAAGTCAGACAGTATTTCAAGAGTAAAAGAAGTGCCAAATTAGAAATTCATATTTATTAATAATTTATTAAACAATTGCATTCATGAAAAAAGTATTGATTATAGCTTTAATAGGATTAACCATGGTAAGTTGTGGTGGTAAGGATAAAAAAGACGGAGCAGATTCAGCTAAAAAAGAAGTTCAGTTCAAAGTGAAAAAAGAAAATAAGGCTACAACTAGTGCAGATGTAGATGGTACTAAATTGAGTATCTCTTCTGATGACATGATGAAGTATGATAAAAAAGAATTGAAAGCAAAAGCTGGCAAAACTATTGTTTTAACCTTAAGACATATTGGGAAAATGCCAAAGAATGTAATGGGACATAATTTTGTTCTTTTAAAAAAAGGTGTTGATGTTGCCACTTTTGGAATGAAAGCTATGAATGCAATCGATAACGATTACATACCAGAAGGAGATGAAACTATTGCCTATACGAAGCTAATTGGTGGTGGAGAAAGCGTTACAATTACTTTTACCGCACCAGAAGCTGGGACCTATGATTTTATGTGTACTTTTCCTGGACATTATGCTATTATGAAAGGAAAGTTTATAGTAGAGTAGTGTTTTCTTTATAAGAGGGGTTTATCTCCTATTAAAATTACCAATAGTATACAGTATTTATCTGATTACTATTGGTAATTTTATTTATACACTATTTTATTGTTAAAGCATATTTTCTAATGCATAATCTAGCTAAAAGGATTAGATATAATTCTATATATATGATAAAGGAAGAAATCTTAATCGAATGTGGGGCTATTCGAAAAGTCTATAGAAAAGGAGAGTTTATTTTTTACAAGGGAGATGAGGCTAGGTATTATTACCAAATTATTTCTGGAGAAGTTAAAATGAACAATTTTAATGATATGGGGAAAGAGTTTATACAAGGTATATTCAAAGAGGGGAGAAGCTTTGGAGAACCACCTTTATTTATCGATAGAGTTTACCCATCTAATGCGCAAGTTTTAAAAGATGTGGAAGTATTAGTACTGCCCAAAGCAAAATTTCTAAAAGACGTTCTTCGTCGCGATACTTGCATAGAGGTATTAGAGACTTTTGCAAAGAGATTGTACTATAAGTCGTTATTGGCTGTAGAAATGTCCTCAGAAGGACCTGAGCATAGAATTTTAAGTGTACTCGATTATTTCAAAATTTATATCGAAAAAAACACTTCTGATACGCTTTATAAATTCGATTTTACACGGCAAGAACTAGCCAATCTTACAGGATTAAGAGTAGAAACTGTAATACGCGCAATTAAATCTTTAGAAAGTAAAGGCGACATAAAAATAATAAATAGAAAAGTGTATCGATAACTTAGATGATCTATTTTCTTCTTTCTTTTTTTTAAAATTAATGAATAATATTAATTTGATTCCCTCTAATTTCTACATTTAGACACAATTTTAAAGCAAATAATTTTTTAGACCTTATGCTTTTCTCGCAGTGATGGTATTATAGATATTTTCCTATGTATGTAACATTTGTTACTGTGTTTTATATGTTGATTTTATAATTTTGTACTATCACTAAATTATTGGTATAGTAATAAAAAAACAATTGTAATTATGACATTTTTAAGTTCCCTTTTTGGATTGAAATCTCCTCAGTCGGATAAAATAGAAATATTGGATACAGCCACATTTAAAGTTGCTATACTTGAAAAGAAAGTACAACTGGTAGATGTTCGGACTGCACAGGAGTTTCACTCAGGATATATTGGTAACGCAATCAATATTGATTATTTTAAGCAGGAGAATTTTAAGACCTTATTTGAAAAATTCGATAAAAATAAGCCAGTTTACCTGTATTGCAGATCTGGTAATAGAAGTCAGAAAGCTGCACGTAAGTTGATATCAATGGGTTTCACGAGAATTTATGATTTAAAAGGGGGCTATCTTAATTGGAATTGATTAATTTATAAGTTAAAAAACGATATTCATGAAGAAAGTACTATATATTTTATGCTTTGGGGTTTTCATAGGAAGTGCTCAGGAAATTAAAAAAACAACAGAGATTGCTAATCTTGTAAGCGAAATTTCCTATCAGGATAAAATGAACAACAAGGTGTTTTTAGATAGTGGGAATTACAAAATGATTCTTTTTGCAATGCGAAAGGATCAGATCTTAAAACCACATTCGGCGCCTATGAGTACGCCATTATTAATTTTGGAAGGCAAAGCAAAGGTAACTATTGGAGCGCAGGCATATTTTTTGGAAAAAGGAGAAATGATAACCCTGCCTAAGGATATAGATCATGGTGTGTACCCCATTTCGGATGTAAAATTCCTTTTGATTAAATAGTGTTTTTTATAAAACGGTTAAGGATCGTAAGTTCTAATTGGTATGATTAGGGCTTGTTTCCTGGGTTTATAGCGAAGGGGGCTTAAATCTATTTGAAAAAATACATCTAATATGATTTTATGAAGGTAGATAAAATTCTTGACCAACACTTTCCTCAGTTTACGGATGTTCCTTTTCTTAAAGAAGAAATACAAGATGTAAGCAAATTGGTGTCGGTAGATAAAGGTACCGAGATACTTAGGACAGGAGGGTATATAAAAGGAATTCCCTTGTTAGTATCTGGGTTGATCAAAGTGTTTAAAGAAGACGAAAGCGGAAATGAAGTACTGTTGTATTATATAGAACCTGGAGAAAGTTGTATTATGTCCGTCATGACATTAATGAGAAATGAAACGAGTAAAGTAAAGGCGGTGGTGGAAAAAAATGCAGAAATAGTACTATTACCTGCAGACAAGATGCTGGTTATCACAAAAAAATACCCTAGCTGGAACGATTTTATTTACGACTTATTTCATCTGAAATTTGAAGAGTTACTACATACTATAGAAATTCTGACTTTTTCCAATAAAGATAAACGGTTGCTGGAATATTTAAAAAAAGAGGCAATGCTGAGTAATAGTAATACTATTAAAGCTACACATCAACATATCGCTTATGATTTAGGTTCTTCACGTGAGGTCATTTCTAGATTATTAAAAAAGTTGGAACACGATGGTATTGTTCGATTAAAATTGGGAGCAATAGAACTTACCAATTAAAAATCAAAATGTTACACATAAGCTTATTCGTGTTTTATTTCTTTACTCATCTTTTCTATAACTATTGCTATAAAACAAGATTATGGCGTTGTTAAATGAAAAAGCAATTTCGTTTTTTTATACGGCACATTAAATTTAAAATGGTATTGTGGATAATCAAGGCTGTCAACGTTAGGGTAGGGAGGATGCTTATTTTTGTTTTCTGGGGTTTCTAAATCCATAGGTAATTTGTCCCATAAAACTTTTGGGGAATTCTTGATCGCCCTTAAAACCGAGCTCAATGGCACCATTGGCATCTGGAATGTGGTTGGTTTTAAATAAATAATCCCACAAGCTTAAGCTAATTCCGTAATTAATTCCGTTTTTTCCAGCGGGAATGGTATATGCATGATGGTACAAATGCATTACCGGGTTGTTCAGAACATACTTGAAAGGCCCCCAGGTAATTTTTAGGTTCGCGTGGTTCAAATGTCCAATAGCTATGGCTGCGAAATGAACGATAAAAGCTTGTTCAGGTTCAAATCCGCCTAAAAGCATGACACCAACGGTTTTTAGGGGTTTGTACAAGATGTTTTCCATCCAGTGATAGCGTAAGTGTGCAGCAAATCCCATTTCTTTTACAGAATGATGTACTTTGTGAAAACGCCATAAAAATTCAAATTGATGTAGTAGCACATGTGTAAACCATTGCACGAAATCCAATACGATAAAAAACAATAGGAGCTGAGACCACAGGGGGAGATCGGTGAGCGAAAAAACAGCAAAGCTCTTAGATGAGATGCCTATGGCATTAAAGAGAATTCCTATAACGTTATAAAATCCACTAATGATAATACTGAAAATAAAAAAATTAAAAAACATATAGAAAGCATCCAACCAAAAATCCTTTCTAATAATGGCTTGTTCTTTACGCCAAGGGAAACTGATTTCCAACAACCAAACGAAAATGGAAAGAACAATAAGTCCCCAAAAATAATTGGTATACCAGGGAACATCGAATAGGATCGATTTCCATGTCCAATGGAGGCTGCCTAAAAAGGAATTCCAAAATGCATTTATATATTCGGTCATAGGGATTAAAAAAAACAGTAGTGTAAAAGTAACGTTTCAATTACGACTACTACGTAACATAAGTTACAATAATATTTGCTGTTATTTTTTCTGAAGCATTAATGTGTTCATACACCTTATATTTGCGACATTAACAACCTTATAAGGTTCTAAAAATGCAAGGTTATGAGTGCTTATCAAAGTTTCAAGATGTTTGTTGGTCAGTAAAAACCGTTTCGTTTTATCAGGAAGCAGATAGATGCCATTCCCAAGGGGAGAAATTTTTTCTTCAATACCTTGGTCCGAAGTCATTCGAATAAATAAGGTCCCTTGCTTTTTTAAGACACGGATTAATTCGGAGAACATAACATTAAAATGGGCAATGCTTGTCGCGAAGTGTAAAACGGCACTGCATATAATATGATCGAATTCTTCATTTTTAAATGACATTTTTTCTAAAGAAGCAACAACAAATCGATGTGCTGATTTGGGATATTTGTTTTTAATAATTTCAATTCTTTTTACTTCTTGGTCAACAGCCCACAAATTAAAACCATGCTCATGCAACCAATGGATGTTTCTACCGATCCCACATCCGGCGTCAAGTATTTTATGTTCGATATGGTAGCGTTGTTTCAGTATTTGATCCAATAAATAGAGGTCTATCCCTCCTAATAATGTTATTAATTCTTCAATTTTCATCTAAAATGGTATTGCTTGTAACATATGTTACCAGTTTTACAAAATACAATATTTAGTTTTGTTTATGAAGTTTGTATCAGAATCAATGAAAGAAGAAATTTATAGAAAATTTTCGAATTCTTGAATTTTAAACACATATTTTAACCTAGTGTAAAATTTAAACGTATGAAAAAAAACATGGGCGGTTCAGACCGCATTATCAGGTTCGCAGTTGCTGCACTTATTGCAATAATGTATTATTTTAATATTATAGAAGGAACACTGGCCTATATTTTATTGGGGCTTGCAGGAATATTTGTACTTACAAGTTTTATAAATTTTTGCCCATTATATATCATATTTGGGATAAATACGTGTAAGATAAAGGAGTAGGAATATTTGTGATTTTAAAACTAGACCACCTGTTTTTTTGAGATAGGTGGTTTTCTGTTTCTCCTAAAATGTGATTTAAATCATATTTTATACTTTTCTTAACTCCTACTTTTGTCATAATAAAAGACAATTTTGTCTTTTATTATATTATAACCTTTAAACCAATTAAAAACATGTTATCTAAAAAGCAAGCACGAGCTTTTTTTCTTGGGGGAACAGTAGTAACCTTTCTAATTTTTATTGGACTTACTATCTATTCTTTTTCAGAGGAAAATGATCAAACAAACCATGAAAACCTAACAGAATCTGTTATCAGAGGAAAAGAGATTTGGGAAACTAATAATTGTATGGGATGTCATACACTATTGGGAGAAGGAGGCTATTATGCTCCTGAACTAACTAAGGTTGTAGACCGATTAAACTATAAGTACGATGGTGCCGGTGAAGATGTTATTAAAGGGATTTTAATGTCACCCGTGCCTTGGCAACCGAATGGGAGACAAATGGTAGCATACGGAATGACAGAGGATGAGGCAGAAGATATGGTTGCCTTTTTTAAATGGATAGGAGAAATAGATTTAAACGGATTTGGAGAAGTCGTAGGTGTTGACCGTACCATATCTCCATTATCAAAAAAAAATAACGATTAAACTAGAGGAATTATGAAATATAAATCACAAAAAGTAGCGTATTGGTTTTTTGCTCTTTCTATGCTTTTGTTTGGCTTGCAAATTATATACGGTTTTATTATGGGTTTTGCGCATGCAGGATTCGATGGCTTACACGAATTTATCCCATTTAATACGGCAAAAGCAGTACATCTAAACCTATTAGTAGTATGGCTGTTATCTGGTTTTATGGGGGCAGCGTATTATATTATTCCCGAAGAGGCACAACACGAACTCGTTAGTGTAAAATGGGCATACGCACAGCTAATTAGTTTGGCTCTAGTTGGTGTTGCCGCAATTATAGGTTTTCACTTTAATATTTGGGAAGGCAGGAAGTTTTTAGAGATTCCCAGAGGATTGGATTATTTAGTGGTGATTAATGTATTGTTGTTTTTAGGAATAATTTTAATGACACTTTATAAAGGAAAACGAAGAACCACTACGTCATTAGTACTTACTATGGGACTTTTTTTTGCTGCATTATTATACTTGCCGGGAATGCTTCCTTTTGATAGTCAGGTAACAGATTCATTCTTTCGTTGGTGGGTTGTTCACCTGTGGGTAGAAGGTGTATGGGAATTAATTATGGGTGGTATTTTATCCTTCTTATTAATTAAACTAACAGGAGTAGATAGAGAAGTTATAGAGAAGTGGTTGTATGTAATTGTTGGATTAACTTTTCTTTCTGGAGTCCTGGGAACAGGACACCACTACTATTATATTGGCGTGAATAAAGTATGGCTAATTGTTGGGGGAATCTTCTCTGCATTAGAGCCTTTAGCATTCTTAGCGATGGCATTATTTGCAGTGAATATGTATCGAAAAGGAGAGAAAAAACATCCTAATAAATTGGCGTTGTACTGGACACTGGGAGCCGCAATAGTATCTTTTGTTGGTGCTGGTCTGCTTGGGTTTGCACACACATTACCACAAACAAATTTATACACACACGGAACTTTAGTTACAGCAATGCATGGTCACTTAGCATTTTGGGGTGCTTATGCTATGATTGTATTAGCGATAATTAGTTATAGCCTTCCCAACATGACAGGAAGAAAATTATACGATTCTGCTAGAGGAAGGATGGCTTTTTGGTTTTCTAATATTGGGATGGTTGGCATGACAGTTTCTTTTGGTGTTGCTGGTGTAGCACAGGTATATTTAGAACGAAAGTTTAAAATGGATTTCATGCTAGTACAAAAAGAAATAGAAGTGCATTTTATGGTATTAATTACTTGTGCAGTTCTCTTTTTTATTGGGATTATACTATACATGATAGATTTTTATAAACATGGTAGACCAACCGATGAGGCTTTAGAGAAAATATCAAATTAAAAAAAGAGAGTACAACAGCATAAATTGAGGAATATGAGATTTAAAATTATTAATTACGGACTATTATTACTGTCTATAGTATTATTCACTAAATGTAATACAGAGACTAAAAAAGAAAAAAATATAGTATTGGATAATGCCAAAATTTCCATTAAAGGAACGATGAAAGCAGAACTAACAGCACCACCATTCGTTCCAAAGCCTGTAGGGGATCGTCGCGCAAAAAAACTGCTTGTGAATATGGAAATATTGGAAGAAGTAGGCGAGATGACAGATGGTGTGAAATATATGTATTGGACCTTTGGCGGTTCAGTTCCAGGAAGCTTTATCAGAACTAGAGTAGGAGATGAGGTAGAATTTACCTTGTCTAACCATCCAGATAATAAGCTACCTCATAATATAGATTTACATGCGGTAACTGGTCCAGGTGGCGGTGCTACATCTTCGTTTGTAGCTCCAGGGCAAGAGAAAACGTTTTCTTTTAAAACACTAAATCCAGGATTGTACGTATACCATTGTGCAACGGCACCTGTAGGAATGCATATAGCAAATGGTATGTATGGTCTAATTTTGGTTGAGCCAGAAGGTGGCCTACCTCCTGTGGATAAGGAATATTATATTATGCAAGGTGATTTTTATACAAAAGGAGACAATGGTGAACCTGGGTTGCAACCTTTTGATATGGAAAAAGCAGTTGAAGAAGATGCAGACTATGTTGTATTTAACGGAAAGGTAGGTGCTTTAACAGGAGACAATGCAATTACTGCAAATGTAGGAGAAACGGTTCGTTTGTATGTGGGTAATGGTGGGCCAAACCTTACTTCATCTTTTCATGTTATTGGGGAGATATTTGACAATGTACATGTTGAAGGTGGATCAATGATTAATAAAGATGTGCAGACTACTTTAATTCCTGCAGGTGGTGCCGTTATTGTTGATTTTAAGGTTGATGTGCCTGGAACTTTTATTATTGTGGATCATGCCATTTTTCGTGCTTTTAATAAAGGAGCATTGGGAATGTTAAAAGTGAATGGAGAGGAGAACAAGAGACTATATTCAGGGGTGAAACAAGAAGGTATTTATAACCCAGAGGGTAGTACACTTCAAGAAATGCCAAACAGTGAAACTTCTAAAGTAGTAGTAAACTCTAATAAAAGTTTAGCAGAAAAAATTAAATCTGGAAAACAGATATATACCAATACTTGCTTTGCCTGTCACCAAGCAAATGGCGAAGGTATTGCAAGTGCATTTCCTCCGTTGGCAAAATCAGATTATTTAAATGCAGATGTAAGACGTTCAATAGACATTGTTCTAAATGGAAAAACAGGAGAAATAACGGTTAATGGTGCTAAATACAATAGTGTTATGACTAAACAAACTCTAACTAGTGAAGAGGTTGCAGATGTATTGACCTACGTATATAATTCATGGGGTAATAATAAAACTAACGTAACGGTAGACCAAGTTAACCAAGTGAAAAACGGTCATTAAATACAGAAAAAATGAGAACTATTTTAAGACTGATAATTTGTATTTTGTTTTGTACTATTACCACTGCAAATTGCCAGTCTAAAATGGTTTCTATTAAAGGAGGGAAGTATATTCCGCTTTATGGAAGTGATTCTTTACAAGTTACAATTGCCGATTTTCAAATGGATGTGTACCCTGTAACAAACGAGGATTTTTTAAAATTTATTAAAGAGAATCCTAAATGGAAAAGATCTTCGGTGAAAAAAATTTTTGCAGATGGAAGCTATCTTTTAGGTTGGAAATCTGATTTAGTTTTAGGAGAAAACCAACCCTCTAAATCTCCAATTACAAGTGTTTCGTGGTTTGCAGCCAAAGAGTATTGTAAATGTCTAGGAAAGCGCTTGCCTACAGTAGATGAATGGGAGTATGTGGCTATGGCAGACGAAAACCTTGCAGATGCTAGAAAACGAAAGACCTACAATCAGTTTATTTTATCCTGGTATGAAAAGCCCAAAACTTTTAAAAATGAAATAGGATCTACTTTTATGAATTATTGGAAAGTGTATGATTTGCATGGGTTGGTATGGGAATGGACTTCTGATTTTAATTCAGTTTTAGTTTCTGGGGAATCCCGTAAAGATGTGGATAATGATAGTAATCTTTTCTGTGGAAGTGCTGCTGTAGGAGCAACCGATTTAATGAATTATGCTGCTTTTATGCGGTATGCGATTCGGGGTAGTGTAAAAGCAAAATATACAATGAAAAATTTAGGGTTTAGATGTGTCAAATAGTAATAATTTGCTTCAAAATAAGTGTTAATAAAAGAAAAAAATAGAATGTAAATGAAAAATAGAATTCCAATAATCCTTCTTTTTATAGCAACAATAACTTTGATTTCTTGTAATCAAAAAAAAACAAAAAGCACATTGAGTAATGTTGCACTTTACCAATGTCCTATGCAATGTGAAGGTCTAAAAATATACGATACTCAAGAGAGTTGTCCTATTTGTAAAATGGATTTAGAACTTTTGTCAGATACTATAACTAAGGAGGTTAGTTCTGGAGAAATTTCAGACAATTCTATTTTCAATTTAACAACTAAATGGAATACAGAAGAAGGAGAAACCATAGAACTAGTAGATTTAAAAGGGAAAATTTTAGTATTGGTTATGATTTATACTAGTTGTAAGGCTGCTTGCCCCAGACTAGTTGCAGATATGCGAAATATAGAAAAACAAATTCCAAAGGAATATAAGGAAGAAATACAGTACGTTTTAGTGAGTATTGATCCGGAAACTGACGGGCCACAAAAACTAAAAGAATTTGCAAAAGAAAATTTAATGGATGATGAAAATTGGACATTTTTACAAGGAACAATAGATGGCGTTCGGGAATTTGCAAATGTACTAGCAATTAAATACAAAGAAATAACTCCGTTAGATTTTTCACATTCTAATATTATAAGTGTTTTTAATACGCAAGGAGAACTAGTACATCAACAAGAAGGATTGGGAGTAGATAATAAAGAGACAATAGAACAGATTAAGGAATTAGTAAAATAAAAATCATGAATATAACAGAGAAAGATTCCGTTGCAGAGGTTGTCGTTCAAAATATAAAGACGGCGCATATATTTAAGAAACATGGTATAGATTTTTGTTGTGGAGGTGGTATCTCTGTCGAAAAAGCATGTAAAAAAAATAACGTTGACTTCGATTTGTTAAAAAGAGAACTAGAAACTATTGACATAGAACTAGATGAGGAGTTCAATTTTGACAGTATGAATTTGAGTGTTTTAATAGATCATATTGTTAGTGTACACCATATATATGTAGAAGAAAATATTCCCTTGTTACAAGAATATGCAGACAAGGTAGCTAGGGTTCATGGGCATCATTATAAAGAAGTAGTAGAGATTAAAATACTTTTTGATGCTGTTGCTAAAGAGTTAGCAGGCCATTTGAAAAAAGAAGAGATTATTCTTTTTCCTTTTATAAAGAGAATGGTTTTGGCAAAAGAACAAGGAGCGAAAGTACTAGCTCCTCATTTTGGCACAATTAACAATCCAATTAAAATGATGGAAAGTGAACATGAAACAGCAGGGGATATTTTTAAGGTTATAGAAAAGTTAACCGCAAATTATACACCACCAGAAGGAGCTTGTAATACCTTTAAAGCGCTGTATTCAAAGTTGCAAGAGTTTGAACAAGATTTGCACCAACACATACATTTAGAGAATAATATTTTGTTTCCAAAGGCTATTGAATTAGAAAAAGAAGTGTAATCTGTAACGGATCTCTATTTGAGTCCGTTATCCAATATTAAAAACAAATGAAAAAAATATTTATAATCACTATTATAACATTCTTAATCTCAATTCCCTTAGTTGCGCAACAGTTTGATTTATCTGCGGAAGTACGTCCCAGATACGAAAATAAGCATGGCTTTAAAACACTTATAAATGACAATGATGATGGTGCTAATTTTGTATCGCAACGTACTCGATTAAATTTTAATTTTGAACAGGACAAGATTAAGCTAAAAGTAGTTCTTCAGAATGTTAGAGTTTGGGGAGATGTTAGCACAATGGCTAGTGATGATAATGCCACGGCATTGCATGAAGCTTGGGCAGAAGCTATCCTATCGGATAAAGTGTCTTTACGCTTGGGACGACAAGAAATTGTTTATGATGATTCCAGAATTTTCGGAAATGTAGGATGGGCACAACAAGCCAGAAGTCACGATGCTTTTCTTTTTCTGTATAAACCAGATGCAAATAACAGATTAGATATAGGTTTGGCTCTTAACGCAGACACCCAGTCTGGGACAGATTTATTATACAGTAATGCCGCTGGGTATAAAACCTTTCAATATGCATGGTATCATGGTAATTTTGATAAGCTAGGTCTAAGTGTTTTAGTATTAAATACTGGCGTGGAATTTAACGACATTAGCAAACAAAAAGTACATTATATGCAGACTATTGGACCTCGACTGACTTATAAAGTGGGCGATTTCAATTTTAATGCTGCAACTTATTTTCAGACAGGGAAAAGAATAAATTCTGATGTAAATGCAAGTTATTTTTCAGCTAATATCGGTTATAAATTATCTGAGGAGTTTACGGCAGGAATAGGAATGGAATATCTTTCTGGAAAGGATATGAATGATACGAGTACTGATACAAAATCATTTACGCCACAGTTTGGTACCAACCATAAGTTTAATGGGTGGATGGACTATTTTTATGTTGGAAACCATATAGGTTCTGTTGGTTTAACAGATATTAATGCAACAATAGCTTATAAAAAAGATAAATTTTATGCCAAGTTAGTACCTCATTTATTTAGTTCTGCTGCAACTGTATATAATGGAACAGAAGAAGTGAGTAATCGTTTGGGGACAGAAATTGATCTAACAATTGGGTATGCCATAGCCAAGGATATAAAACTAAGTGCAGGCTATTCTAAAATGTTTGCAACCGATACAATGGAAGTTTTAAAAGGTGGTGATGCAGATGCCAATAATAGTTGGGCTTGGGTAATGTTTACTTTTAAACCAAATTTATTTTCTTTCAAACCAACAAATTAGAAAGTTAAATTGTAGTGAGCCTGCATTGCAAAATTGCTTAGCAATTGCACAATGCAGGCTTACTTTTTTATGATTTTCAGGATTGTTTTAGCTAAGGTATTTGGGATGCTGTAGGATATATCAATTTTTAGCTTCGAATCTCTTTGCTTTTCGCCCTATAAGATGTGTAAAACCTGATAAAAATCATATTATCAGCCTATAATCCTATCTAATTTTGCAGTAGTAGAGAAGAAATTTAAAAACTCTTCATTAGTAATTAAAATGTACTAAATAAAATGTCAGTTACCGCACCATATTATCACGCTACCGCCAAAGAAATAGAAGTGTTTGAGCATTCCTATTTAAATAAGATTCCATTTCTATTAAAAGGGCCTACAGGCACAGGGAAATCGCGTTTTATTGAGTTTATAGCACATAAACTTCAGAAAACATTAATTACCATTGCTTGCCATGAAGAAACTTCTGCAACGGATTTAATAGGCCGGTATATTATAAAAGGAGCAGAAACAATTTGGGTAGATGGACCGCTAACTAGATCTGTAAAAGAAGGTGCTATTATTTATTTGGATGAGATAGCTGAAGCAAGACCAGATGTGATTGTTGCAATTCACTCACTCACAGACCATAGAAGAGAATTGTTTATAGATAAACTAGGCGAAACGGTAAAAGCACATAAGGATTTTATGTTGGTTGCTTCTTTTAATCCAGGATACCAACGTGGATTTAAAGAGTTAAAACCATCTACACGTCAGCGTTTTGTAGCAACAACTTTTACATATCCAGAAGCAAAAATAGAGACAGAAATTTTAGTGAAGGAAACTGGTATAGCTATAGATGTTGCTAAGAAGTTAGTAAACATAGCAACCAAAATTAGGAATTTAACGGAATTAGGATTGGCAGAAACAGTATCTACACGGTTATTGGTAGATGCCGCCAAATTAATAAAGAGCGGTTTGCCAAAACGTTTGTCTGTTGAGGTGGCTATCGTAGAACCTTTATCGGACGATATAGATGTTGTTGCAGCACTAAAAGATTTATGTGATTTAATGATATAAAAAATAAAATTTGGAGACTAGATTATAATGTTTGAACCAGACGAATACATTTTTACAAAGCTTGCTTATTTTTTTAAGCGGCGAAAAAAAAGAAAGCAGCAAGAGATTGTACATGCGGTGTATTTGAATGACATAAAACCAAGGCTTACAATTTTGGCTAGAGCAATTACTGGAAACCCAATTACAATCTATGATGCAGAAAGAGAAGGAGGTTATAGAAACCATAATTTCTTTTTGCCAGTGTCTGTATCCGTTTTTCCTACTGTAGACGATAATTTGGCTTTTTATTTATTTCGAGTATTATACCTTTCTGTTCAGCGGAATTATAATTTAAACTGGACAGATACTGAAGATCATGCATTAGAAGAATCGCAGAAAAAAGCAAAAGAATCATCGAAACAAGTACTAAATAATTTGTTTGAGCAATTTCCTATAACGAAGGAGTACTACCAACAATTTACTCTGTTTTATAAAGAAAAAGCGAAAGAAGAGCAGGAGGCTGACTTCTCTTTTATTTTCGGAAAATGGATGCGAAATACACCTGAAGAGGCTCCCAAAAATAAATTACAAAATTTCTCAGAAAAAGTAAAAATAGCCAAGGAAGAGAAACCAAAGACTATTATTAAAGCAAATGCAGTGGAAGAGATACTATCTGTACAGGTAGATCAAAAACAATTGGAAGATGCTGTATTACAACATCAGTTTGAAAAAGTAGAAACTGCAGAGGAATTTGGTGGTAATTGGCGAGATATGGATGGGGATGACGAATTAGCAGATCATTCCAATGCCTTGGAGGACTTACATATGAAATATACGGTGCGTGTAGATGATATGGCGCATTCCGTATACCAGGCAGATTTTGTAGAAAACACTACAATTTCTGAAAGTGCAGAATTAGATAGTAAAGGGTATCATATTAAATATAAGGAGTGGGATTATACAAAACGCCATTATAAAGATGACTTTTGTAAAGTTTATCCTAAAACACAGCTTAAAACGGATGCTTCGTATTATAAAAAAACGATGCTTAAAAACAATTCAACCTTAATTGGATTGCGAAAAATGTTACGCACGGTAAACAACAGATACCAGCAGCAACGTAGACAAACGCAGGGAGAAGAATTTGATTTGGATGCAATTACAGATTTATTCGTAGATGTAAAATCTGGACATACTCCCTCCGATAAAATTTATCTTTCTAAGCGAAAAAAAGAGAAGGATTTATCCATTTTACTATTACTAGATAGTAGTTTGTCTAGCGATGGTTATGCCGCTGGGAATAAAGTAATAGACGTAGAAAAGCAGGTTTCTATATTGTTTGGAGAAATATTAGAGGAGTTTCAAATTGATTTTTCTATACAGAGTTTTTATTCAAAAACAAGAAACCATTCTACCTATATAACGCTTAAGGATTTTGATGAGGATTGGAATAGAGCAAAGTATAAAATAGGGGCAATAGAGCCAAGCGGATACACAAGAATTGGTGCTGCCTTAAGACATTCTGGAGCATTATTAGACCAACGTTCGACTAAGAATAAGTGGGTAATTCTAATTTCGGATGGTAAGCCAAATGATTATGATAAATATGAAGGCAAGTATGGCATTAATGATGTAAAACAGGCTCTTAGAGAGTTGAATCTGCGTCAAATAAACTCGTATGCCTTAGCAATAGAAGCACAGGCAAAGTATTACCTACCACAAATGTTTGGGCAAAATCACTATCAAATTTTAACAACACCAGTAGAATTATTAGAGTCTTTGGTAAAACTCTATGAAAAAATTAAATATCAAAATTAAATGAATTCATTCTTACCAATAGTAGAGAAATTACCAAAAGGACACCCTATAAAAGTGTACTATGAAGAGAGCCTGCTTATTCAGGATTTATTGCTAGAGTTGTCTACGGTAAACATAGCTGAAGAGTTTCAGAAATACTTTAATATCTATAACCAACTTAGTACTATAGAGAAACGTTTTGTACGTAAGGAGAACCAATTATTTCCTTATTTAGAAAAACATGGATGGAATGGGCCTAGTCAGGGAATGTGGTCTTTTCATGATAATTTACGAGAGCAAATACGTTTGCTAAATACTCATAACGCAGCATTCAATACAGAAAAAATTAAGGAAAACCTTCCCTTTTTAATTGAAGGGATAAAGCGACTTCTTACTATTGAAGATATGCGTTTATTTCCTACTGCTATTGAGTTATTATCGGAAGAAGATTGGAAAGAATTTTATATAGGAGATGAAGAAATAGGATGGATGCTATTGGAGAAACCTGCACCATATCCTGAAAAAGAAACAACATACATTCACCCAAGTGAAGATTTTACACAACGAGATTTATCCTTTTCGTTAGAAGATACTTTTCATTATGATGAAGGGTATATGACACCAAAGCAGGTAAACCTATTGCTACGTTTTTTACCAATAGATATCACCTATGTAGATGAAAATGATAAAGTAATATTTTACAATAGAGGGGACGAACGTGTGTTTCCTAGAAGCAAGGGTATTATTGGTCGTGAAGTTCGTTTTTGCCATCCGCCAAAGAGTGTAGATATGGTTCTTCGGATTGTAAAAGAATTTAAAGAAGGCACCAAAGATGTAGCCGAATTCTGGTTTAATTATAAAGAAAGTGTAATTCATGTTAGGTATTTTGCCATACGGGATAACGATAAAAAGTATAGAGGGGTAATAGAAATGTCTCAGGATATTACAGATATTCAAAAATTAGAAGGGCAAAAACGATTGCTAGACTGGGATTAAACTAACCGCTATGGAAACAACAGTAATAAACCCTAAAAATTTCTACTACCCACCGGGAGGAATTTTGATGTGGATTATAATTTTTTTAGAGCTCATAACCTTTGGTATGGCATTGGTTGCCATGGTGTATTATGGAAGCGAAGAAGTGGTTGTCTTTAAAGAATCGCGATTACTTCTAAATACCACTGTAGGTACTATAAACACCTTGTTTTTGATTACAAGTGGCTATTTTATGGCTAAATCTGTTCACTTTTTAAAAGCTAGAAATACGGATAAATCCTTATTGTTTTTAAAGCTAACGATGCTAGGAGGGTTATTGTTCTTAGGGGGTAAAAGCTTTGAATATTTCGAAAAAATTGAAGCAGGTTACACCATAGGATACAACACTTTTTTTACATTTTACTGGATGCTAACACTTTTCCATGTAATACATGTTTTAGTGGGCTTGGTTATTCTAGTATCGGTATTCTTAGGTATAAAGAAAAAAGGAACAGAAACAGTAATGGAAGATGTAGAAGCTAGCGCTGCTTTTTGGCATATGTGCGATTTAATATGGCTCTTACTTTTTCCTATAATCTATTTATTATTTTGATATGAAAGTAACCACAAATTCTAGTACAGGAACATGGCTGTTTTTATTGTTTTTAACACTGGTATCTTCTGCTTTTTCAACCTCAAGTTGGAAATATGCAGTGGTAGTTATAATGTTATTAGCAGTATTAAAATTTATAGGTGTCGCCTTTAAGTTTATGGAACTTGGTAAAGCGCACCCTTTTTGGAAAGGCTGTATTCTTGTCTTTTTAATCCTATTTACAACAATAATCTTAGTATTAATATAATTAACAATCACAAAAAAAATGAAGAAAGCACATTCATTTCATATCCCAGTAATGGGAATTGGCTTTACTATAGACAGCCCTTTAAAGGTGGCGCAATATGGTATGGATTCTGTTATTTCTCTTGTAGATGATATTTTACTCGAAAAATTACGAAAAATGTACAGTCAGAAGTTTGAGATTCCTTACAAAGAAATTACAGACAAGATAGACGATTTTAGAGCAAAACGAATTACATCCTATCTAAATCTTATTAATGATTTGGTAGAGAAAAAATTTGAGGTTTTGAAAAATAGCACTCTAGAGAAAGGAGATGAAATAAAAGAATACCTAAGCTTATTACCAGATAATTCTAGTATTAAAGAGGAGTATAAAAAATTAACTTCTAAAAACTTTAATATACATGAAATTAGAAATTGGGTAAAAGAGAACCTTACTTTGGGTAGTATTGATGTAAATATCATGACCAAAATTGATAAAGATAATTACGTAAAAAAAGTAAAACTGCCTGTAGAATTCAATGATGCTCATGCAGCTTTAAGAGGTTATGCAGAAAGTGATTTAACTTCTTCTTTAATTCTTTCGGCAGGAATGAACCCAAGATTGTATGCCTATATTGAAGGTTTTGATGATTTTTATCCCGACGTGAAAGGGGTTATTAAAAAGAAAATTGTTTTAAAAGTAAGTGATTATAGATCTGCTTTAATTCAAGGAAAATTTCTTGCTAAAAAAGGTATTTGGGTGTCTGAATACCGGATAGAATCTGGGCTCAATTGTGGAGGGCATGCCTTTGCTACAAATGGTTTTCTTATGGGACCAATACTAGAGGAATTTAAAAATAGCAAACAAGAATTGGTGAGTACCGTTTTTGAAATTTTAGCCAAAGCATTAGAAAACAAAGATCGTGTTGTTCCTACTAAAGAATTACCGCTACTAATTACCGCACAGGGTGGTGTTGGTACGGCAGAAGAGCACAGTTTTTTAGTGGATTATTATAAGGTTGATTCCGTTGGTTGGGGTTCTCCATTTTTATTGGTTCCAGAAGCGACCACAGTAGATAAAAAAACAATGGATTTGTTAATAGATGCAAAAGAAGAAGATTTGTATTTAAGCAATATTTCGCCATTGGGAGTTCCTTTTAATTCGCTCAAAGGAAATACAAAAGATATAGAACGACTTTCTTTAATTGCCAGAGATAGACCTGGTAGTTCTTGTCCTAAAAAATATGTTTCTTTAAATAAAGAGTTTACAGAACAGAGTATTTGTACGGCTTCTAGGCAGTATCAATATTTAAAAATAAAAGAATTAAAAGAGGCCGAATTACCTACCAAGGAATACCAAAAAAAGTACAATAAAATAATTGAAAAATCTTGTATTTGTGTAGGCTTAGGTACTTCTGCTTTGTTGGTACATGATATTAACACAAAAGTAGAGGGACAAGGTGTTGCCATATGCCCTGGACCAAATATGGCGTATTATTCCAAAGTAATCAGTTTAAAGGATATGGTACATCATATTTATGGAAAATCTACTGTAATTACAAGAACAGATCGTCCTAATATGTTTATTAAAGAATTGAATTTATATATTGATTATTTAAATGAAAAATTAGAAGAATCTAAAGATGCAATGGACAAAAAGCAAGAAAAGTATTTAACCACTTTTTCAAAAAATCTTAACGAAGGTATTTCTTATTATAACGGTTTATTCAATACATTTATTGACTCGTTTGATAAGGTTAGAAATGTGCTTTTAAAGGATTTGAAAACTTGTGAAAACCGACTTAAATTAATAGGTCTAGAACTAGAAGCGATAAAAGTGATTTCGTAGAAAGTAAATGTGGTTAGTTTGTACTAATCATTTTAAATAAAAAACCCTCGTAAATTTAGTTTTACGAGGGTTTTTTTAGTAGTTAAGTTTTAGAACTTGTAACCAACTCCAAAGCCTATTACTATAGGGTCAATAGTCACATCTGCGACAACTGTTGCGCTTAATGCTGTTGTAGCATTAACAGTCGCATCTGTCTGGATAAATATTTTCTTTACATCCACATTTAAGAACCAATTGTCATTTAAGCTATAATCTAAACCAGCTTGAAAAGCTAATCCAACACTATTCTCATAATCTATCGCATCTACTACAGCTCCCTCATCTCCTCCGTAAAAAATAGTATAATTAACACCTGCTCCTAGATAGGGTTTTAATGCCCCGCCAGTAAAATGGTATTGTAAAGTAAGTGTTGGAGGTAACAGCCATACGTTTCCTAAATTTATGTTGCCAGCGGCAGTTTCCACCGCTTTTACATCGTGTTTAGAAGTCCCCAGTATTAATTCGGCAGCAATATTTTTTGTAAAGAAATAAGTAAAATCTAATTCGGGGATAATAGCAGTAGAAATTTCTACGTCACCTCCAATCGTTTCTATGGAAGCGCTTTCACTTGGCGTAATAACTAAACCTCTTAGACGGACTTGCCATTTGCTAAAATCGTTCATTTTTTTCGTTTCATTTTCTTGTGCATAGCTTCCTGCTGAAAACAGTACCCCTACTAATAAACATGCCATTAACTTTCTCATAACCTTATGTATTTAATTAATAATACATCAAAATTAAACCCATAATAAGTGTTGATTTATGATATAAATCATTGTTCGTTTTTTTGCTAAAAATTGATTTTGTTAACATTAAAGTAGCCAAATATGCGTCAATAAATAGGGCTGTAATTGAAGAAAAGCAATAAGAATAATGCCAATATTATTAACTGTTAGAGCCATAGTTATTGGGGTGCTTATAATTTTAATTGAGCGAATATTTCGAGGACTAAGAATTTCCATATGGATATAAACTATAGTTTCTATCGTATAAATATGATTGGAAAATGACCAGAGTATTATTCAATAGAGAATGAAAACATAAGTAGGGTATACTATATCTATTTCACCATAAATAAATTTTATAACTTTTAATGTAAGGTTTTTTAGGAAACCACTACATTTACACTAAATAATTTGAGTGCAGATGTCAGATAAAGTAGAAAGATTAAAAACATTAATTATTGGGTCAGGCCCAGCAGGTTACACTGCGGCAATTTATGCTGCAAGAGCAGATCTTAAACCTGTTATGTATACAGGGATGGAGCCAGGCGGACAGTTAACTACAACTACTGAGGTAGATAATTTCCCAGGATATCCAGAAGGTATAGATGGTCCTACAATGATGGTGCAATTGCAACAACAGGCCGAACGCTTTGGAACGGAAGTTAGAATTGGTATGGTAACCGAGGTTGATTTTAGTGATGAAGTAGGTGGTATGCATAGAGTAACTGTGGATAGTGGTGCAATTATCGAAGCAGAAACAGTGATTATTTCAACAGGAGCTACAGCAAAATACCTAAACATCCCTAGTGAACAACGTTTGCGTGGAGGTGGTGTTTCTGCATGTGCAGTATGTGATGGTTTCTTTTATAAAAAACAAGATGTAGCTATTGTTGGTGCTGGTGATACAGCTGCTGAAGAAGCTTCATATTTGGCCAATATTTGTAATAAAGTAACAATGTTGGTGCGTAAAGATGCTATGAGAGCGTCAAAAGCAATGCAACATCGTGTGAATAGTTTACCAAATATTGAAGTAAAATATAATACCGAAGTAGAAGAGGTATTAGGTGAACAGGTGGTAGAAGGTTTACGTATGGTAAACAACGAAACTGGAGAGAAAGAAGATATTGCAATAACTGGATTATTTATAGCTATTGGACATAAACCTAATACAGATATTTTTAAAGGGCAATTGGAAATGGATGATACTGGGTATCTTATAACACATGGAAAATCTACAAAAACTAGTAAACCGGGTGTTTTTGCTAGTGGCGATGTACAAGATAAAGAGTACCGACAAGCAATTACAGCTGCGGGTACTGGTTGTATGGCAGCATTAGATGCCGAACGTTATTTGGCAACTGTAGAAACAGCTGAAGTAGTTTCTTAAGGAAAAATAGAATAAAAAAAAGCCGCTGTTTTTTTAAACAACGGCTTTTCTCTTTCCTAGCGTCAACTTGGGATTTTAATAGTTTTGCTAATGCATAAATAGGGCTTAATCAATTCGTTTGTAATTTTCAGAAAACATGCGATCCCCTTCTTCATCAACACTAATTTGACTATAAAACTCCTTTTCTAATTTTAGTTCAAAGCTAAAAACTCGCAAGGTATCTGTCATTTTACCCATAGAGGCCGACATATACTCTAAGCTTTCTGTTAAGGTTTTCTCTGTTGTTTTGTAAGAGCCATAACCAAACCACTCCACAGAGTCTTTGGGGACATATCTTGTCCACATTACCTTACCGTTATAATACATTTTAATTTGGCGATACCCATCTGTTAATTGTATCGTATCGGAAACTTCATTATCGTCATAATTGTATAGACTGGTAAGTTCCCATGTTCCTTCTAAGGACGTTTCATTGTGTAGTTTAGATGATGTAATTTTAGTTGTAGATATTAAAAGTAACATCACGAAAACCAATCCAAGTATTTTTTTCATGGTTATCTGTTTTTGAAATTAGTGAATACTAAAATATACGATTTTATATTGCTAAATCATAATTATTTACGAGTAAAATTGATTATTGATTAGTGATTTAGTTCTTTTGTTAGGATATTACTAATGGAATGCGTTGGTTAACTTTATGAGTTTATCCATGTCCTTCTCCGTATGGTGGGCGCTTAAAACAATTCTACTCATAAGTGGAGAATCTTTAAAGGGATAATTAAAATTAGTTATAATTATATAATTGTTTTCTAGGTAGTTAGTAAGAGAATTATTAGAAAAACTAAAAGCTGCATGGTTTTTCATATAACTAAAGTTCTCTATGTTTGTTACATGTTTCTTGAAATAGACAATTCGCTCTTTTAAGACATCTCTCTTTGTCGAATAAATTTCGAGACTGTCTAAAAAAGTAGCCATACTGGCTGGAGTAGCCGGACTAGCGCCGCCAAAAAAAGCAGTACCCGTTAGCTGTGCTATTCTGTTTTTTGTACCAAAAACCGCTCCTGCAAGTATGCCATATCCTTTTCCTAAGGAACCACAAATAATTAGCTCTTTTGGTTGTAATGTTGAGACTTTTCTATAGGAACCTCCTCCTTTTTCTCCTGTTATTCCAATTCCGTGAGAATCATCTATAACCAAGATTAGTTTGTCTAACGGGAGCGATTGTAACCTCAAATATTCTGGATAATTACAACCGGAAAAATCAATGGAATCTAAAAACAAAACAGGAATACTAGACGATTTAGAAGTTAAATGTTCTTGTATTAGTGTCTGAAGTGCGGTATACGTTTCAACGGGTTTACTATTGTTTTGATAGAGTGCAGGGTGGCTATTTGGGGCATAAAACAATTTGTATTCTTCTGTATTAAAGAAACTACTAACAAATTGACCTGCCAAAAAACCTGAAGATAAGGTAGTGCTGGCTTCACACCCTACTAGTTCAGTCAGTTTAAGTTCTGCCTCTTCGTATACAGAAAATTGAATGTTCGATTTTCGAGATGCGCCATAATTAGTACCGTACTTCTTTACATTATTAATATAAATAGTTTGAAATTCAACATCAGTTTGCAATCCTAAATATGCAGTGCCTCCAAAATAAAGATATTTTTGATTTTGTATTATTAGCTCTCTACCAGGATTTGTGTCGACTAAATGTACCATTATCGTAAAATTATACCACTTCCGTTTAAGGAAGGAAAAATAACTTTTCCATCTTTTTCAAGTACAACTCCATCTGCTATATCTTCTTTTAAAAGCATGGCACCATCCATGTCTACATAATCTAGTTGTGGTAGAAGTTGTGCAATTGCCGAGATTCCTACACTAGACTCTGTCATGCATCCTACCATAATTTTTAACCCTAGCTCTTTACCTTTTTTTATCATTCGTAGTGCAGGAGTTAGTCCACCACATTTGGTAAGTTTTATATTGATGCCTGTAAAGTGCATTCCGCATTTTTCTACATCGGACTCTACAATACAACTCTCATCGGCCATAATAGGCAATACACTGGTATGTATAACCAGTTCCATACCTTCCCAATCGTCAGCTTTTAGTGGTTGTTCTATAAATTCTACTCCTAAATCTTTTAGTTGTGGTGCATTAAAAATGGTTTCTTTAGCGGTCCATGCGCAATTTGCATCTACTCTAAAAATTGCATCGGTATGCTTGCGTAGCTCTTTTACAATGGCAACATCGTTTTTTGTTCCAAGCTTTATTTTATAAATTGGCCATGGTTGTTCTTTTATTTTTTCAACCATTTTTTCTATGGTATCTATTCCTATGGTATAGTTACTAATAGGGTAGGAGTTAGTTGTTGTTCCCCAAACCTCGTAAAGTGGTTTGTTTAAAATTCGACCATACAAATCATGGGCTGCCAAATCTAGAGCACAAATAGCAAAATTGCTTAGTTTTTTTTCAACTAAAAAAGCATGGAAAGCTTCTGGTGTAGAAAAAGGGAATGCTTCAATTTCTGCTCGAATTGCTTCAATCTCTGCTTCCATACTTTCAAAAGTAATTTTGTAATACGGATTTGCGGTTGCTTCACCATAGCCCGTTTTAGTATCAAAACTTAAGCTGACTACTAAAGAATCCTGAAAATCGTGCGATTCTCTGGAAATGCTAAACGTATGCTTAAGAGGTAGTATGTATTTTTTTAATCGGAATTGCATTTTCTCGTTGTTTGCACTAAAATAGAAAAACTATATATGCTAAAAAAATAGAACCTTATTGAAATTTCAATAAGGTTCTTTAAACGTTTATAAAATGTTTAATTATTTATAGGGAATGCTTACAATTTAAGTTTAATATTTACGTACGCTTCCCGATGCTGATTTATTTTTTCTTACACTAGCATCACCAGAATATTTAATATCTGCACCGCTGCTTGCATCTGCAACAAGAGATTCTGAAACATTTATAGTTATACCTGCACCGCTACTTGCATCTGCATCGCAAATCTTTGCTAAAAGGTTTTTTGCTTTTATGTCAGAACCGCTACTTGCATCTACATGTAACCTATTTGTTTGTCCAGATAATTTTATACCTGCACCACTACTAGTATTAGCCGTAACTCTATCTGCTTTAAGTGAGACTATAATGTCTGACCCACTACTTGCGTCAATTGCTATTTCATCTACTTCAATAGTATTTTTCACCATTAATTCTGCACCGCTAGAACTTCTTAAACCTTCAATTATAGGTAAAGAAACATATACTTTTTTAGTAGCTCTTCCAATGTTTTCTATTGCATGAATATGTAGTTTTCCATTTTTAATATCCGTTCCAATAAGGGTAATGATATTTTCATCTGCTTCTACATGAATGCTAAACTTGTTAGATTGTGTAACGTAAACATCTAATCCCTCAGAAGCAGATACGATAGTAAATTCTCCTGTAATTTCTCTTGTGTCTTCTACTACCGTGCCATTTCCTTTTTTTCCGTTATTAAAATTAACGTCGAATCCGCAGGAGGAGAAAAGTAACGCCATTAAAACTGCAATGGCTAATTTTGCTAATGTTGTCATGATTGTTTTTTTAGATTGATTAAATTTCCTTCTTTTTAAGGATTATAAAAATTGTTTTGAACTGAACTGTTATTTAATTGTTCTGAATTGTAGAATCTTTTTCTTTAGATTCAATTTTAACACCATCTTCATTAATCTCAATTGTAAGAGATTCTTCATCACCTTGAATGTTTATGTCTATGCCATCTTCATTTATAATTATTTTATCTGGCCCATTAGAATTATTATCCTCTTCTATTTCTTCTTCTGTTTCAGGACAATTTAAGCAAATTAGCTCCCCTTCTCTATCCATTTTCCAAGTATAGGTTGTCATTACACCTCTGTAGTATTTTTGATCGTAACTGGTATCCCAACCCAAATGATTCTTAGCAGTTTTATCAAACTTCACTTGCATGTTTTCAGGAATATATAGTGTGATTCTTACATCCTGATTTCTAACTTTATCTTCTAAAGCACTTACTAAGAAATCGTTTAAAATAATAGTGTTTTCTTTTACCTCATAGTTGTATTCTATTTTTCCGGAACGTTCTTTAGCATCGTTAAATGTGCTTCCGTCTGCTTCTTTTTTAATTTTTATTCGAACTATAGAATCGGCAGATTTTTTAATATTAAAATGCAAACCATCTTTAAATAAGATTCGGTCCCCGTTTTCTTTATAGGCCATTGTAATTCCGTCTACACCTATGTTATCTTGGTTTTTATACGCTTCTGAAAAATTCATGGCTACGACTAAAGTATCTATTGGATTGTCTAAATAAATTTCTTCTTGAATAGATGTTGTTCCTGAATAAGCATGAGACGATGCCTGTTGTATTCCTAGTGTACTTAAACCGATGACAGCGGCTAACCATAATCCTAGTAAAGAATATTTGGCAGTGTTTCCAATCGATTTTGGGTTTTTTGCTAAAATTTTCAATCCTAAATATAGTAAGAAGAAAAAAGGAATTCCTATTGCAAAGAAACCTAATATAGAGAGTAACCAAAGTGGTGTGTTTGTAGAATTAACCATGTCTACAAAGTCTATTCCAGGAACATGGATCATGTCCATAATACCAATAGAAAACATGCCTATAAATAAGCCTATTAATGCAGATGCACCAGTGATAATCATAATAATACCAATGAACTTAGCGAAGACCTTAAAGAAAAACATAAATACGTCTCCAATAGTATCGAAAAAGGTTTTAGAGCTACTCTTTACTGAGTTTCCCATTTTTTCATAGTTGGCATTTTTTACTTTATCTGCAACATCAGTAAAGCCTTCCTTTACTTTGCGTTCTATATTACTGATGTTGATTGCCTTTCCCCGCATATCCAATTGCTGAGAAGTTGTCGCAGCTTCTGGAACTAAAATCCAAAGTAAAATATAGATGAGTATTCCAAATCCAGAAAATACAGTAAGTAGTATGAAAATTATACGTATCCAAAGCGAATCGAATCCTAAATAATGCTCTAATCCAGAACATACTCCACCTATATATTTGGCGTTAATGTCTCTGTATAATTTTTTTGCTTTACTTACTCTTGAAGCACTTTTTGGGGCATCATCAAAGATGTCCTCATCGATCATGTAGTCTTCTGGTTTGCCCATAATGGCTACTACTTCATCGACTTCTTTTTCAGTTATTATTTCCTTTTTACTAACTAACTTTTCATTAAACAATTCTGCGATTCTGGCTTCAATATCAGTGAGTATTTCATCGCTTCCTTTTGTGTCTGCAAAAGAACGTTTTACGGCAGCTAAATAGCGTTGTAGCTTGCTATAAGCTACATCGTCCATATGGAAAAAGTTGTTTGCTAGATTTATATTTATTGTCTTGTTCATTACTTCTTGTTTTTTTTGTTGGTAACCATATTCACAGCACTTCTAAGTTCGTCCCAAGTGGAATCTAACCCTTTTAGGAACATAATTCCTGTTTCTGTAAGCAAATAGTACTTACGTGGTGGTCCAGATGTAGATTCTTCCCAACGATAGTTGAGCAAACCTGCATTCTTTAATCTTGTTAATAGTGGATAAATAGTACCCTCTACAACAAGCATTTTCGCATCTTTTAGTGCGCCTAGAATCTCGGAAGTATATTTGTCCTCTCCTTTTAGAATGGAAAGAATGCAATACTCCAAAACTCCTTTTCGCATTTGTGCTTTTGTGTTTTCTATATTCATAATTTCATGATTCGATTTTGTGCTGTCTTTTGTTGTGAAAAGACCGTAACTAATGACTGTTCGTTTTTTGTATTTCTCTACTGTAATACGTGATGATTAATGATTTTTTTTGATTTAATAGTTGATGAATAAACTCCTGACATTTAATTAGTGTGATTAAGACTAATAGTATATTTTGGTTACTTATTTTATAAACTTTATTGTAAAAGGATAGTTAAACTTTTCCCCTTCACTCGTTCGTATGGTTGCTAAAATGGTGTAAATTAGATTCATTAGAAACAAACCCCCTTGCAGTATTCCTGCAACCCCTATTGGCCACCAGAATGGACTAAAATTAAAATTATGGTGGTTAAAGTTGAAATTCATATTATTAAAGATTCCGAAACCATTAAAATTAAAGTTATCGAAATCCAAAATTCCTGGAAGTGCGCCTATAAAAAAAGGAACAGTTACAACACCTAATAATATAGAATATAGCAAAAGGCTTATCTGAAAATTTAAAGCTTGTTTTCCATTGTGGTCTACAAACGATAACTCTTTTTTGTTAGCACTCCATAAAATAAGAGGTAGTATGAAATTTCCAAATGGAATAAAATACTTTGAAAAGGTAGAAGCATGTATGATAGCTCCTAAATTTCGTTCATGTTTTGATATAGTTCCTGTCATGGTATAATAGTTTCTTATGCAAATATATGTCTTTTAAAAGGTAGTATGCAACACATAGTACTATTATTTAACATTTAATTAACATATTTAAGATGATTTAATTTTCATATATTTAGACAAATAAAACTACATTATGTCTTTAACTCCCAGTAAAATAAGCATGTTTACCTTTTTTAAATTACCTTCTGCATGGTGGTGTGGAGTCCGTCTTAAATATATAGATACAAACAAAGCAATTGTTACGGTGACTCATAGATGGTTTAATCAGAACCCTTTTAATTCTCTTTTCTGGGCAGTACAGGGCATGGCTGCGGAGCTTAGTACAGGTATTATGGTTATGAATCAGATTAAAGATTGTGGAAGGAAAATTTCTATGCTTGTTGCAAATAACAACGGCAATTTTACAAAAAAGGCTACTGGTAGAATAACATTTACTTGTGAAGATGGCCATCTTATTAAAGAAGCAATAGACGAAACTATACGAACGGGAGAGGGGCAGACCTTTTGGATGAAATCTGTTGGCGTAAATTCGGAAGGTGTAATTGTTTCTACTTTTAATTTTGAATGGACAGTTAGAGTTAGGAGTTAAGGGAGCTTTGGTTAAAATGAATTGTTTTAATTGTGATGTAATATTATTTGGAATTACAATGTTTTTTATGAAATACGAAAAGGAGAATGATTAAAAAGAATATATTTATGACAATAGTTTATTTGGTTATTACATTATCAGCAACATGAAAATGAATAGATTATACAAATATAGAAGCTATAATAATAAAAGTTTAGATGAATTAAGAAATCAACAAATTTGGTTCTCTCATGGAGAGTATCTAAACGATCCTTTTGATTTTCATAAAATTATTAAAGAGCTTAATAATAAATATTCGTTTCATGATATTAAAGAACTACATAAAGCAAACCTAATAGGAGGTAAAACCTTAGAGAGCGTTCTAATTTCAATGGGAGGTGATATTGGAGTGTTAAGTTTGAGTAAATGTTGGAATAGTAAGTTGCTATGGTCACGTTATGGTAATTCGGACAGGGGGTTTTGTATTGAATTTGAATTCACAGATCCAATACAAGGAGAAAATACAATTGTTACAAATTCAATAATGAAATCTTCAACTTCATCCATAGAAGCTTTGGAAGTGTCTTATTTTGATGATTTTAAAATACCTACAATTAAAAATTTAGAAGCTTCTAAAGGAGATTTTTTTAGAAGAATATTTGTAGCAAAATCTATTGAATGGAAATCTGAAGGTGAATTTAGAATTCTAAGACAGTTAGGAACGAAATTTAGAGTCCAAAATCAAGTACAATTGATTTCAAAACTTGTAAGTGATAAAACTGATGAGAAGAGTAAGATTATAAATGAGAATTGTTGGAAACTTCATGAATTAATGAATAAACCATTACAATCAATTAAGAGAGAAGAAATAATACAAATAGCAGCCCAAATAGATAAAGAAACTAATGATGAGGAAATAATAAAGTACTCTAAAGAAATTTCAAATTCGGCAAGAGGAAGACTATACGAATTCCCATCAAAGATTAAATCGATTATTTTTGGTCTTTTAACACCAAAAGAACATAAGAAAGAGATAAAAAAAATAGTTATTGAAATGCAATTGGAGATTAAGTTTAGAGAAGTTTTCGAAAATAGCAATAATGAATTGGAAATAAGGGAATTACAGTAATATAGTAGAGCGAAATAAACATGAATACCCAAAAACAAATACAGTAAAGAAATGAATATAAAGTATGAAAGAAATTAAAAGTAAAAAATACTTTAAAAGGAATGGATTAACATTTTTTAGATTACTCCTTTCTGTTTTTATTCTGTCCTGTAATGGGCAAAATAAAACAAATACAATTCAAAAAAACACCGTAATTTTAAAAATAAAGGTGGCAGCAGATAGTATTAGTGCTCTTGCTAATAGTCTACCTGAATTTAAAACAGATCCTTGGGTAAAAGAATCTGAAGGAAATCAAATAGGTGCTGTTGTACGCACAATTTTTCAGGATAGAAGTGGGGGAATTTGGTTTGGTGTTCAAAGTGGACTGTGCCATTACAATGGAGCCTTACTCCTTTTTTATGATATTAAAGGCAATCTTGGAGAAGGTATTACGGTAAAAGACATAGTAGAAGATAAGGATGGAAATATATGGATTGGGCATACAAGTGGTATAACCAAATATGATGGGGAATATTTTACCAGTTATAATGAAAGTGATGGATTAGTGAATAATGATGTCTGGAGCATGGGAACTGACAGTAATGGAACAATTTGGATTGGAACCTTGCATGGCGTTAGTAGTTTTGATGGAGAGGTTTTTACAACCTTTGCTATTCCTGAGGCTAAACCCGATTATACAAGAGGTGTTACAAGTGCCAAGATAGTACATAGTATTATGGAAGATAGTAAAGGGAGAATGTGGTTTGGGACTAATGGTGGTGCTTATATATATGACGGAATTGCACTAACTAATATTTCAGAGAAAGATGGACTTTGTGGTAATACTATAAATAATATAGTAGAAGACAAGGATGGAATTTTTTGGTTCGCAACTACACATAATGGTTTATGCCGTTATGATGGGAAATCATTTACCAGTTTTGCCGATAACGAAGCTATTGGAGGTAAAGAAATAGGGAAGATTCTTGAAGATAAAAACGGCAATATTTGGTTTAGTGTTAAAGGTTTTGGGGTGTACCGCTACGACGGAAAATTAGTTACTAATTTCTCAAAAAAGGAAGGTCTTGCTAGTCATGTAATAATGAGCATATTTGAGGATAAAGATGGGTATATTTGGTGTGGTGGTTTCTTTGGAACATATCGTTATGACGGCACTTCATTTGTAAATATAACCAGAGATGGCCCTTGGACTAAACTTTAGAAACTTTCTCCATGAAAAGGTTAATTTGAAAAGGCAGAAGTTATAGAGGAGATTTTTCTCAGCATATTTTGTAACAAAAATAGATTTTAGACAACTAAATAGTAGTAATAGATTACACAGAAGGGGTAATGGTAGCATATCTTCAAGCTCCTTATTAATTTAATTTACTAGAAATCATTAACCATTAAATCAAAAAAAACAAATGAACGATCATGAAATAGATTACGAAATCTTCGGAGAAGAAATGCAATATGTAGAAATAGAGTTAGATCCTCAAGAGGCCGTTGTGGCAGAAGCTGGTAGCTTTATGATGATGGATAACGGTATAAAAATGGATACTATTTTCGGAGATGGCTCTAACCAAGACAAAGGGGTTCTTGGGAAACTGTTTTCAGCAGGCAAAAGGTTGTTAACTGGAGAAAGCTTATTTATGACTGCCTTTTTAAATATGGACCAAGGGAAAAAGAAAGTGAGTTTTGCCGCGCCTTACCCAGGGAAGATTGTTCCAATAGATTTAACTAGATATGGAGGGAAATTCATTTGCCAGAAAGATGCATTCCTTTGCGCTGCGAAAGGCGTATCTGTGGGAATTGAGTTTTCTAAGAAGCTAGGGAGAGGTCTTTTTGGAGGTGAAGGGTTTATAATGCAAAAATTAGAAGGAGACGGAATGGCATTTGTACATGCAGGAGGTACTTTGGCTAGAAAAGAATTGGTCGCAGGAGAAATTTTGAAAGTAGATACTGGTTGTATCGTAGGCTTTACCAAAGATATAAATTATGATATTGAGTTTATAGGAGGTATAAAAAATACTGTTTTTGGAGGGGAAGGTATGTTTTTTGCCACTATGAGAGGACCAGGTGCGGTGTATATTCAATCCTTACCTTTTAGTAGATTAGCGGGTAGAGTTTGGGCAGCTGCTCCAAGGGCAGGTGGTAAAAGCAAAGGAGAAGGTAGTATTCTTGGTGGTATAGGAGATTTGCTAGATGGCGACAATAGTTATTAATTGTTGGGAGATATTTTGAGGTTTAGTATAAAGAATTCTTTTGGTATTTGCTTTGTGTAAAGCGTAGATGTTTTTTGACTTTTAGAGACATAAGACGAAAATCTAGGTTCTTCTAGTGAAACGGTCGTATTTCTGATACATTAAGCTAATTTAGTATATTATTAAAAAAATATAGATTGAAAAACGGTCAGGTTAAAAACATAAAAAAAGAACTTTTATCAAATAATTGGTATTCTTTACAAAGAGTATCTTTTGATTATCATAAAGAAGATGGCACATGGGAGCATCAAGTCCGCGAAGCTTATGATCGTGGAAATGGTGCTGCTATTCTTTTGTATAATAAGGAGAAGGGAACCGTGATTTTAACCAGACAGTTTCGAATGCCCACCTACCTTAACGGTAATCCTACAGGAATGATGGTAGAGGTGTGTGCAGGTATTTTAGAAGGTGACCATCCTGAAGATTGCATTAAGAAAGAAGTAGCGGAAGAAACTGGCTATAAGATTACTACTGTTCAGAAAGTATTTGAATCATATATGTCGCCTGGTTCTGTAACCGAAATTTTACATTTCTTCCTCGGGGCTTATGAAGATAAAATGAAAGTAGGCGAGGGTGGCGGTGCTCCGGATGAAACCGAAAATATAGAAGTATTGGAATACTCTTTTGCTACTGCTTTACAAATGATACGTTCAGGGGAAATTAAAGATGCAAAAACCATTATGCTTTTGCAATACGCCGTGATGCAAGGGATTTTTGAATAATAGTTGTTTCTGTTTTCAGCATTAATAATTATCTCGTAGTTGCACCAATACCTTTTCTATTTCTCTTCTAATTTCTGCTGTTGGTTTTTTAAAATGGTTGTGCATAAAGCTGAAAATAAGCGTTTTTCCAGAATTGCTTAGTAAGTAACCGCTTAGACAATAATTGTTCCCTAGGGAGCCAGATTTGGCATATATGTACGGGCTTGGATTTCCTTTATACCTACCTTTTAAAGTACCAGAAACACCACCAGCAGGAAATATATTGAACAAACGTTCTTGTGGAATTTTAGTATATATTTTCTGAAGTAGAAATACAATCGATTCAGGTGAAAATAAATTGTATCTGGAAAGTCCGGAACCATCAACCCATCTTGGAGGTTGTCGTAAATTAGCCAATTGGTTTTTTAATAGGTGCTTTCTTGCGATTGCACTTTGTAAGGTGTCCGATAGAGTAGAAGATGCTACTATTAGTAACTGCTCTGCTATGAAATTATCACTTTGCTGCATCATTCTTTTGTAGAGCGTATCGGATGAAATTCCATATAGAATGCTTTTTTCTTCTTGAGGCATTTTGGTCGTCAAGAAAATTTCTTTTTCTACAACAGAAGACAATAGCTCTTTTGTAATGGTACTATCTACTATAAACGGAATTTCTAAGGTGTCTTTTCTATTTGTATGAAAATAAAAGGTATTGTCGAAAAGTGCACGATTTCTAGGATGCTTTTTTTGAATTAGTTTTTTCTCAAAATAGTTAGGACTTATTATACTAGAATCCTTATAGCTTATTTGAACTAGGTTTCCATACATCGGAAGAGCACTTCTTTCCGGAGAATAGTACACATCATAATCTTCCCAAGCCCAACCTGGTCCGTATTTGTTTTCCTGAAAATTATTTAAGTGTACAGCGATATTCTTAGGTTGCTTTTTAAGAAAAGTTAGAGTTGTAGAATCCTTTAAATATGGATGTAGAAAGGATGGGTCTCCTGTACCTTCTATGTATAAAGTGTCTTTGGTTTCTATATATTTTAAAGATGGAATAACTTCAGGTAACAGTTCTAAAGCGGCGTATAAGGTTGCAATTTTAGTATTGCTAGCCGGCGTAAAGTATTTTGTTGCATTTTGTTTGTAAATAGTATCTTTAGTTGTTGCATCAACGATTAGTACACCAACAAAATGAGTGTTAAAAAAGTTGGATTTATAATTAGAATCTATTTTTTTAAATTCATTTTTATGTTTTGCTGAGGAGCACCCAATTAAAGATGTAATAACCACAATATACAGTATTCTTATTCGCATAGGTTTGAAAGAAAATTAAAATAATTTAACATGAAGTTATCTATAATTTAACGATTTAGAGGATTTTTTTTAGTTTTTTATCACTATTTTAGAAGTGTCTAATTTAATCTTTTTATAAATGGCTAGAGTTATGCTTGAGTACACTAAAACAGTACTCAAAAAAGTTAGTTTTGATGTAAGACTTTTTAGCAGAGAACTAAAAAAAGCAATTTCACGGTTACTACCCTATGAAATTGAAGAATTGAAATTATGGCTTACACAGTTTATTACGGATAAGCCAGAATTAAAAGAAAGTTTAATTTACTTGAATAAATAAACACAAGAGCCGCTGTAAAGTGGCTCTTTAAATTTAGTATTATTTTCAATTTTATATTCCTCTATTATTTATTTAGCGGACTAATTATTTTCACATCCTGAAAAGCAATAGCACCTCTTACAATACCAGAAATTACGTCTTTAAGCGCCTCTGTTATGTGTATTTTTAATTCATTTTTGTGGTAAATAAGACTGACTTCTCTTGCTGGTGCAGGCTTGTTAAAGTGTTTTAAATGTGTCTTTTTCTTTTCATCTAGCTCTAATGTATTTAGATAAGGCAACAAAGTCATTCCTAATCCTTCGTTAGATAGATTAATTAAAGTCTCAAAACTCCCACTTTGTAGTTGAAAATGTTCTTTTGAATTTTCTTTAGGCGTATTACAAATGTTAATTACACCATCTCTAAAACAATGTCCGTCTTTAAGTAAAAGAATATCTCCTACTTCTAAATCACTCGGATTTAGCTTGTCCATAGCGCCCAATCTATGATTAGGAGGTACATAACCAACAAATGGCTCGTAATACAACGGACGTTCTTTTATAAACTCTATTTCTAGAGGTGTAGCGGCAATACCAGCGTCTATATAGCCGTCTTGTAAATTTCTAATTAAGGTATCTGTGTTTTGTTCTTTTATAATAAGGTTAACCTTTGGGTACTTTCTAATAAATGCTTTTAAAAACATAGGCAATAATGTAGGCATTACTGTAGGGATAATTCCTAAAGTATAGGTGCCTCCAATAAACCCCTTGTCTTGGTGTACAATATCTTTAATACGATCTGCTTCATTTACAATAATCTGTGCTTGTGCAACAATTTTCTTACCTACTTCAGTCATTGAAATTGGTTTTTTACTTCGGTCAAAAATAAGCACTTTTAGTTCGTCTTCTAATTTTTGCACTTGCATGCTTAGTGTTGGCTGTGTAACATTACTTTTTTGCGCTGCCAAAGTAAAATTCTTGTGTTCAGCAACTGCTAAAACATACTGTAATTGAGTAATTGTCATCTAACATAAGTTTATTCGATAAAATTACAAAAAACAATCAATATTTTCTATATAGGAGAGCACGAAGTTCCTAAAAAAGAAAGTCAGGAAATAATAGATGGAAAAACCTACAGAAGAAAAGAGGAGTAGAATCTTGTTTTATTCTGTTGATGTAGCATTTTAAAAGGTTTCAATTTTGTTTCTTAATCAAATAAAAGATCTTTTACCTTTATTTTTTCATTTTTAATAAAATCGTACAAGGTTAATTGTCTAAGGGTGTAGTAGTCTCTCCAGAACTTTTCTAGTGAATTTAAATAAGCAAAAATAGCTTTGTCTTGCTCTTGTTGGGCTAAATTTAAATCGGTGATAGTAATCTTCCCTAAAATGTACCTTTTTTTAGTAATATCATACCGCTTAACTCCAATTTCTTTTGCCTTTTTGGAAGTTGCTAAAAAACTTCTTTGGTTAGACCAATTTAAGGTATGAAGGTAAATCTCTTGTTCAAATTCTTGCTGATCTTGCTCTATATTAGCATTGATTAAACTTAAATCTGCTTCAGCCATTTTGCGTTTCGATTTAGAGACTCCCCAATCAAAAATTGGAATACCTAAGGTAACCGATATGTTTTGTTGTTTATCATAATCTTGAAATAACAAATCGTACTCACTTGCGCGTCTGTTTAGCCCAAAATTTGCTCTCACATCTATTTCTAATCTATTACTTCCTTTTACCTCGGCAAGTCTTTTTTCGCCCTCCAAACGTCTTCTTCTAAACTCAATGACAGCTTTTCTATTGTTTTTTGCTTCTTCAAGTGCTTTGTTTACATCTACAGTAAAGTCCGAAATTGTTTCTGGAACTTCTAATTCAATTAATTCCGTCTCTAATCCCAAAAAACGCGCTAAATTTTGGGATGTTTTTTTTAATAGAATGGTATTTGTAGTTACATTATTTTTGGCGTTTAAATGACTTAACTCCATCTGAAGTAATTCATTTTCTGCAATTTTACCAATTTTGAATCTTCCTTTAGCTATTTGGTATAGTGTATCTTGATTAGATAAATTTTGTTTGGCAATCTCTAATTTCATTTGTGCTTTTAACAATCCAAAATAATGGTTGCAGGTGCTTACAGAAATACGTTCCATTTTTTCAACGAAATCGCGCTTTGATTCTTCAAAAAGTAAGGGCTCTATTTTTCGATCCCATTTAAAAGGATTGTAAAATATAGACCTTTGAAAGTAGTTGATTGAAAATGGAATTAAAGAATAATTGCTAGATTTTTGAGAACCATAGCGATCTATTCTTTCTAATTGGGTATTAATAGAAAGGGAACCGCCAGTAAATGGTACTTGTTGCGCAATGTTTAATCTAGCATCTATAATAGATTGGTTTTGACTTACAAAAATATCTTGCCCCTCATCGTTTATAATTCTTCTGGTTGCGTTTGAATATTCTGGTAATGTAGCTTTAAGACTTAATTGGGGTAAAAAATCGGACTTGTAATTTCTATACCGCCAGTAGCTTGCCTCAGTAGTGTTACTAATTGCTTTGTATTCTGGCGATTTTTTCTTTGCCAACTCTATTGCTTCTGTTAGTTTAATTTTTTTGGATTGCCCAAACATTATTGTTTGTGAAATCAGAAATAATGAAAAGAAAATAATTCTCATTTTATATTTTTTAGAGGTATGATTTTTAATGTTATTCGTGTCTTATTGCTTCTATAGGGTTTTTATTTGCAGCAGATTTTGCTGGTAGAACTCCAAATACTAAACCTATTAATGTTGCTACAAAAAAGGATAATAGGATAGAATTTAATGAAATAATGGTTTCTATACCTGTAGCTATTTCTAGTCCATAAGAAGCTATTATGCCTAGAGCAATTCCTGCAATACCACCACCAATACTAATAAGTACCGATTCTGACAAAAATTGCAAAATAATATCTTGTTTTGTGGCGCCAATTGCTCTCATAATCCCTATTTCCTTGGTGCGTTCTAAGACAGATGCTAGCATAATATTCATAATGCCAATGCCTCCAATTAATAAGGAAATACCAGCGATTATACTTAATACAATATTAAATATTTGCTTTGTTTTTTGTTGCTGTTTTAAAAGGTGAATCGGAATTTCAATTTCAAAATCTAAGACATCGTTATGATTCCTTTTTAACATTTTACTTACCACTTCTGCCGTAGCCTTTAATTCGTTCGAATTATTTACTTGAATGGTTAGCCTATCTATCTGGTGGTAATTCCCTCTCGGGATTCGTTTTTTTGGCCCAGAATTACCTCCTCCCATGAAAATCATACCACCACTAAAATCTATAGGGTTGTCGCTTATAATTTTTCGATCTTTATAACGAACTAAAAAAGTTTTAATGGGAATATAGATATCCTGATTTAAATCTCTAATGCCTAAGTTTTCTTGTGCTTTTTCAGATATTAATTTTTCTGTAATTACACCAACAACTTTTAACCAAACATCTTTTACCTTAATTTGCTTGCCAATAGCGCTTTCTCCAGTAAACAGTTTTCGTTCTACTTTTTCTCCTATTATACAAACGGGCAATGCATTTGTTGCCTGAATTTCAGAGAAGTTTCTACCTCGTCCAATATGAATATTAGAAGTTTCAAAGAAAGAATTAGTGATACCTATAAGTTTGACGGATTTTTGTCTCCCTTTTTTTATAACATAGGTTTCTAAAATTATTTCTGGACTTATAAGTTTTACCGTAGGAATGTTTTTTTGAATGCTAATAACATCTAATATATCTAGACCTTTAGAAAACTTTTTGGTTTCGTTTTTCCCATCATCTTCTTCTATAGCATCCTCGTCTACTTCGTCTGGTATTGGCGTAATTACGATATTGTTTACGCCAACAAGTTCTAATTGTGCAAGGATTTCTTTTTCTGCCCCATTACCTATAGAGAGCATTGTAATAACAGCAGCTACTCCAAAAATTATCCCTAAAGCGGTTAAAAAAGTTCTTACTTTATTGGCGATAATAACCCTAATAGCTTCCGTGATGTTGGATACAATTTTCTCCCAAAGAATTTTGTCTATCATATCTTTATTTTAATAGCGTAATATCTTTTTCTTCTAATCCTTCAGGTTTACTTAAGTAGACAATATCGTTTTCTTCCAGACCAGTTTTAATAATTACAGTATCTACATTAGATTCCCCCAATTCTATTTGTTTTTTATTTATGGAGTAGCCAGATTTGGTATATACATAACTAATAGAATCTTTGGAGAAAATAGCTTCTAGAGGAACCATAAGTACATCCTCTTCTTTATTAATTAGAATTCTATTAGAAGTTGTCATGCCAGGTCGAATACTTTCATGGGTCTCTTTAATTTTGATAAGAACCTGAAATATTTTTATATCAGAACCTCTTTTCTTTTCACCCACATTGGCAACTGTTGTAATTACACCATCTAAGGTAATGTCTGGGAAAGCATCAAAACCAATGGTAACATTAAGTTCTTTTTTTATTTTCCTAATATCTACTTCGTTGGCATAGGTTTTAGATTCCATTAATGTTAGGTCGGGTAGGGTTGCTATTGCTGGATCCCACATACTAATAGAGGAACCTACTTTTCTTTTAGTGCCATCCCAGTTTTTTGCATAGGTAATCATTCCATTGGCATCCGAGTGTATTGTAAAAGATTTTTGAAGCTCCATTAATTCGTTTATTTTTTTTTGAATTTTAGATACTTCGGTGCCTACTTCTACCATTTTTGCAACAGCTTTTCTTTTTTTTATGTAGTAATCTTCCTTTTTCTCTTTAATATCTCTTACCAATCTTTCGATGCCAATCTCTAATTTTTTAATGGTTGCTGGCGGTTCGTATATAGATTGTTCCAGTTCTAATTTATTCTCTTCTATATTGTATTCCAAATCTTTGATAGCGGTACGTTCTTGTTTTAAAGTAAGGGTGGTGTCTAGTTGTTCTTGCGTGTATTTTGATTGTGCTGTTTCTAAATTTAAATTTGCATCTATAATTTGTTCATTTACGCCAGATGGGTCTAAACGACCTACATAATCCCCTTTTTTAACAACGGTTCCTTCTGGTATTAAATCCTGAATTTTTATATCTCTAAGTTTAAACTTCCGCATATTTTTGGGGCCGTTTATCTTGGTAAGACTAGTAGACTGCGCTTCACCTGAGATAATAACCTCATTTAAAAATTCCCCTTTAATTACCTTAGCAGTAATAGAAATGTCTTCATCTGTGTCAGAATTATAATAAAAATAAGAGAAGAGTAGTAAAATAACGGGAATACCTATAAAAAGTAGTTTCTTTTTATTCATAATTTTTTTGGTTGCTGTTACGTATTTTCTTTTGAGTGTATGCTCTATGTCCGAATTTATGAAAATAAATGCCGCAAAAATCATTCCAAGAGTACTTTAGGATTTTGTTAACTATATTTTTAGTTATAAGAAGGAGACTACTATAGTTTTTTATGTTTATCCTAGAAGGAGTATAGGTACAGTTTTATCGTTTGTTTTAGAATTGTGATTGCCTAGTGAATTTTTATTTTTTTGTCAAATGTTATCAATAGAACTAGTGAGATACTACAATTTCTGTTTTGATATAGCTTGTTTTAATGAATTGAACATGATAGATAAAATCTATTAAAATATAAACAACATCAATTGTATTTATAGTTTGTGGAGAAGATTTACTTCTAACTTTGTAAAAAAAAATAATAAGATGGAACTAAACACTATTGGATTAAGCAAAGAGAAATCAAAGGAGATAAGTAAAAATTTGAATGTATTATTAGCCAACTTTCAGTTGTACTATCAAAATTTAAGAGGTATTCATTGGAATATAAAAGGAAAGCGATTTTTTGATTTGCATATCAAATTTGAAGAATTGTATACCGATGCTAATGAAAAAGTAGATTTAATTGCAGAACGGATTCTTACTTTAGGTGGCGTTCCAAACCATACGTTTGAAGACTATATTGCAAATGCCAAAATACCTATTGGAAAGAATATTTTTAAGGATGAAGTAGCAATTCGTTTAATAGTAGAGTCAATTGGAGAATTATTACTTCTTGAAAGGGGAATAATAAAGAATTCTGATGATGCCAATGACGAAGGTACAAATGCAATGATGAGCGATTTCATTAGTGAACAAGAAAAAACTGTTTGGATGATGAAAGCATGGCTGACAGAGGATGTGTAGTCTTTAGTAAACAACCTCGGGGCAAGCCCCGAGTATTAATAAGGGTTAAACCATTTATATTCGACGCAATCGTCCGGGTATTAAACCCACTGGTGGAAAAAAAGCCTACTCCGTTTTACAATGTAAAGCGAAGTAGGCTTTTTTCTGATTGATGATTTCCTATTGTATTAAGTTTACTAAAGGCGAATATTCAATGTTATATTTTCGTTAGTAACATGAAACTTTGCATCTGCAAAAGTAGGAGGGCCCATAGTCATAATATTACCAGACATACCGTAGCTTTCTTTTGGCATTCCGTTACTTTCAAAATCCATTTGGTTATTTTCGTTTTCATCGTGTAAAACTAGAATTGCGTATTCTCCTTGTGCCACATTTTTAAAAGTGACGTTTATTTTACCATCTATAATAGTGCTTTCCAAAGATTTAATTCCTTTGCCTTTCATAAAAGTATCCGAAGAATGTAAAGAAAGTAGCACCTTTCCGTTGTCGTTTAATACATTATCTATAGTTATTGTAATATTAATTCCGTCTTTTTCTTGTGCGTAAGTTGTTAAACTTAGTAGCATAAACCCTAAAATGTAACTTAATGTTTTCATAATTATTTGTTTTTATTCCCCGAGAGGAGGTTAATTCACTATTGCTTAAGATTCAAGATTTTTAGAACCAAAAGACAAGATATAAGCATCTTGCTTCTTGCAGCAAAGCGGTCTTGTTTCTAGTACGCTATATGTTTGCATAGAGCTAGTTGTTTGATACCACAAAAATGCATTGTATTTAAAAGTTTTGAAAATTAGAATTACCGAGTTGTTGGTTTTTAAGGCTGAATTGAATTCTTATTTTTCACATTCATTTCAGAAGGGGTTTTTAACAGTTGGGTCAGTTATTTTATAATTAAGATAGTTTCTTATAGACTTTTGTTTCATCAATCAAAATAAATAGAAAACCAATAACACAATACAGATGAAACAATTAATCTACCTCGCTTTATTTCTTTACACTTCCTTTTCTCTTGCGCAAACAACTATTTCTGGTACTATAACGGATTCAAAAAACAATCCTATACAAGGTGCTAATATATTTTTAGAGGGCACTTATGATGGGACTTCTTCTGGAGCGGATGGAAAATTCTCTTTTGAAACAACAGAAAAAGGAACGCAAATACTTGTAGTGTCTATGTTGTCCTTTGAAACCTATTATGAATCGGGAGCAGTTTCCTATATGAAAGATTTAAAAGTGAAATTACGCGAAGCTATTAATGAGTTAACAGGAGTTACGCTAACAGCAGGAACTTTTGAAGCAGGAGACAATTCTAAAGCATCTGTTCTAAAGCCTTTAGATATAGTTACTACGGCAGGAGCAGCGGGTGATTATGTGGCGGCTTTGCAAACCTTACCAGGGACAACAAAGGTGAGTGAGGATGGTAGACTTTTTGTTCGCGGTGGTGCAGCAGGGGAAACGCAGGTTTTTGTAGACGGGCTTCGAGTTTTTCAGCCATTTGGAGCAACGGTAAATAATGTACCTACTAGAGGACGTTTTTCCCCGTTTTTATTTAAAGGAATTACTTTTAGTACTGGTGGTTATTCTGCAGAATATGGACAAGCATTATCTAGTGTATTGCTCCTAAATACTACCGATATGCCAGATCAAGAAAAAACAGATATTGGTATTATGAGTGTTGGTGCTAGTTTGGGACATACAGAGATTTGGGGAAACAAATCTTTAAGTATAAATGCCTCTTATATAAATTTAGCACCTTATGAAGCATTGCTACCTTCGACTACAAATGTTAGTTGGAACAAACCTTTTCAAAGTATTTCTGGCGAAGCTGTTTTTAGACATAAGAAAGAGCGTAGTATGTTTAAGCTATACACAGCTTATTCACACAGTACTTTAGATATTAATCAGAAAGATATTAACTATGAGGAGCTTGTGAGATTCAATTTGAAAAACACCAATGTGTATTTTAATACATCGTATAAATATTTTTTGGAAAATGACTGGACTTTAAATACTGGAGCTAGTATTTCTTATGATACCAATAGTATTGGAATTTTAACTGATGAAATTACAACTAAAGAAAAGGCATCGCACTTAAAAGTGAAAGTTGGGAAGAGTTTTAGCAGTAGGTTTAAACTTAATTTTGGAGGCGAATATTTTATTTCAGATTATAAAGATTCCTTTATAGATAGTAATGAGAATGTATTTAAATCTGGATTCAATGATAATTTAGGAAGTGTATTTACAGAAGCAGATATTTTCTTTAGTAATAGTTTTGCTATGAAAGTTGGTGTTAGGGCAGAGCATTCGAGTATTTTAGAACAGGTAACTATTTCTTCAAGAGTATCATTGGCGTACAAAAGTAGTGCTAAAGGGCAATTTTCTATGGCTTATGGCGATTTCTATCAAAACCCTTCTGCAACCTATTTAAAGTTTGATTCCTCTTTAGAAGCGGAGAAAACAGCGCATTATATTTTTAATTACCAATATATAAACGATGGAAAAACGTTTAGAGCGGAAGTCTATTATAAGGATTATAGTCAGTTAACAAAATACGAGACAGATCGAGCGCAGTTTAACAGCGTGTTTACAAATTCGGGAAGTGGCTATGCTAAAGGATTAGATATTTTTTGGAGAGACAATAAAAATATTAAGAATTTGGATTATTGGGTATCTTATTCTTATTTAGATACAGAACGTGATTATAAAAATTTCAGAGAAAAAGCAACGCCTAATTTTGCCTCTAAACATAACTTATCGCTTGTCGCAAAGTACTGGATAGAGGATCTTCGTTCACAGGTGGGTCTTTCCTATAATTTTGCATCGGGCAGACCTTATGACAATCCTAATACGGCTACATTTTTAGACGAAAAGACAACATCGTATAACAACCTTAGCTTTAATTGGGCATATTTAATTTCGCAACAGAAGATTTTATATTTCTCTGTTAATAATGTTCTTGGTTTTGATAATGTAAGTGATTATCAATATAGTAGATCTTTAAATATAAATGGAATGTTTGATCGTCAAGCGATACGCCCTGCTGCAGATACATTCTTTTTTGTAGGATTCTTTTGGACAATAAGCGCCGATAAAACGAATAACCAATTAGATAATTTATAGGTTAAAAATAAACCCATTATATTTAGGTTGAATAATCTAATAAACCAACCCATGAAAAACCTATTAATACTAGTAATCACTATCGCATTTTTTAGTTGTAAAGAAGAAAGTAAAAATAAAGAGGCCTCTGTGTTATTAAAAACAGATAAGTCTTTGGAAGATAAAAGTATAGAGGTTATTACTTCTTTAGGAGATACGATCTATAGTTTTAAGAATCAGACTGGCGGAATTATTGAAAAATACGAGCAAGCAAAATCAGATTATGAATTGGCATCTAATGATGCCGAAGCTATAATTTGGTACGGACGAAGAACTGCTTATTTAGGAAGGTATACAGATGCTATTGCTATTTTTTCTGAAGGAATAGAGAAGCATCCTGAAAACCCAAAAATGTATCGCCACAGAGGACATCGTTATATTACTATAAGGAAATTTAAAAAGGCTATTGCCGATTTTGAAAAGGCAGTTAGTTTAATTGAAGGGACTGAGGATGAAGTGGAGCCAGATGGCGTGCCAAATCCACTAGGCATACCTGTAAGTACTTTGCATGGTAATATTTGGTACCATTTAGCATTGGTATATTATTTAGAGAACGATATGGATAATGCATTAAGAATCTATTTAGAAGGACAAAAAGTTGCTAAAAATGATGATAATATTGTTTCTAGAGCGCATTGGCTGTATATGACTTATAGAAGAATGCATAAAACAGAGGAAGCTAAGAAGCTAGTGGAGGTTGTAAAAACCGATATGAATGTAATTGAAAATATGGTGTACCATAAAATGTGTTTGTTTTATAAAGGTGCTATTCCTTTAGATTCTTTAAAAACAAAAGGAAAACAGGGCCATGCGGAAGATGCCATTTTGTACGGATTGGGAAATTGGTATTTGTACAACGGAGAAGTGGCGTTGGCCAAAGCTACATACGAAGATTTACTAGCTAAAGAAGTGAAACTATCTTTTGCCTATATAGCTGCGGAGGCAGATTATACTAGGTTGTTTAAGGAGAAGTAGGTTTTAGGTGGGTGTCTGGAAAGGTTATTTTGTATGTTATTGGCAGTGGTTTGACGCAACTATTACGTGATTTCTACATCTATAAAACATATCTTAATAAATAAATAAAAATATGAAAAATAGAGTTTTAACTTTTATATTAATTTCTTGTGCTGTTTTGTTTACAAAATGTAAAAGTGATGATGATACAGTTCACGCAGAAACTCTTAATGGAGTATGGAATTTAAAAAACGTAAGTGGTAGTTTATTGGGAATAAATATTGATTACATTAAGGGGCAAGTTGAATGGGATTTCGATTTGGAAAATAACATTTTAATTATTAAAAATAATATCATTACAACTGGTCCTGAAGATGTTTACGCTGGACTTGATAGTGGAAAATATAATATTGTAATTGAGGAAAATGATGGAATAGAAACTTTATTTATTAATGATTCAAAAAGAGGAGTTATAATTTTACTAAAGGCTAGTTTGAAAATTGATGATGGTACTGTTGTAGATGGACTTATGACAGAATTTGAACGATAAACTAAGGTCAAGTATAAAACTTGGGGACAAGTAAAAATTACACATGATTTTAGTTAGTCTATATAAGAAAAAAGGAATGTCCCTGACCCCTCTAAACTGCGATCTAAAAGCTTTTATTCTCTTTCAGGTTTAATACCTCGAGGCTTGCCTCGTTAATTATTACTATTTTGTGACATCGATGTCACAAAATAGTAAATATCTTCATAAGAGTCATAATGTAACAGTATTACTGTATCATTTTGTGATTAGTGCAAAATATAGAAGAGTTGTAATTACCGATTCTGTTGATAAAGTAATTGTTGAAAGTCGCGAAGAAATAGAAAAGCGTTATGATGTGCATTTTTTAGAAATAGGTACTGATGTCTACCATCGTTCATTTTTTAATCCAAAGTGTTCCAACTTAACAGTATAACAAAGATTGTAATGATGATCAAGAGTATAATCGCACGAGAGGTTTTTAAGAATTGTCCAGAAGTGAAGAAACAATTATGGGGAGGAGAATTTTGGGGCAAAGGATACTTTGTAAATACAGTCGGACAGCATGGTACAGAAAAAGTACTAGTTAACTATGTAAAAGGTCAAGGTATAGAGAAAGAATATAAAAGTTTAAAAAAAGATAATCAGTTAAAACTATTTTAATGCCCCGAGGATTATTTACTTGGTTCAAATTTCTCAAATATTTCTTCATTATATTTATATACTCCATCGTTATTTGTTCCGAGCCATATTGTTCCAACGTTATCTTGAAAAATGGAAATAAGCAAAACATCTTCTTTTCCATTATT